>NZ_JAPWHW010000017.1 GCF_028369135.1 Roseovarius sp. ZX-A-9 | reverse complement strand
TCCTTACTTCGACTGACAATCCCCTAATCCGGTTCGGTCTCCTGCGCGCAACCCCGCGTCAGTCCGGGCCGTGTTGGACGCCTTTGGCGTCCTGCCCGCTCCACCCCGGTCCTCTGGGGGTGTCCGGTGTCCATGCTGTCCACCGTGCACGCGTCACCCGACGGGCTTTTTCAGGGTCTTGTCGAAGGGACGGTCCCGAAGACAGGAAAAACAGGAGCTTATCATGCAGAACATCGTCATCCTCGCCGGCAACATCGGTCAGACCCCCGAAGTCCGCACCACCCAGAGCGGCACCAAGATCACCAACTTCAGCCTCGCCACCTCGCGCCCCCGCCTCTCGGAAGGCCGTGTGATGCGCGACGAGAACGGCTACCGTGTCATGGACACCGAATGGCACCGCATCACCTGCTTCAACGGTCTCGGCAAGACGGTCGCTGAGCATTGCGAAAAGGGCATGAAGGTCCTCGTCCACGGTCGCATCCACTACACCAAGTGGATCGACAGCATGGGGAACGACCGCTACGGTTGCGAGATCATCGCCGAGAAGGTCGACTTCCTGAGCCGCCCGAAGTCGGCCGAGAACGAAAACCCCGAGCTGGTCGACCGCGACGACGAGATCCCGTTCTGAGGAACGGGGTCTCCCCTCGAGCCCGGCGGGTTAGACCGCCGGGCTAAAGTCTTTTCGGGCCACTGGAAAAGGCACCCACGCTTGCCTTCCGGTGCTGAGCGCCTTGAATGCGCCTAATTGTTCAACGTGCGCACGAGCTAGATTTCGTCTTTGGTTATGGTCGCGCCGTGACTGAGATACGTGTCGAGCATCAACCGCGTATAATCGGCCGTGCTCTGGGTCACGGTGCCCAAACCGGGCCATGCGAACAACGGATCCGACCAAGTAACTTCCAACTCAATCTCGATCCCAAGCAGTGCGGCCACTTCGATCGCAGCGGTCGGCTCCTTGTCCTCGGGCCAGTAGTGATCCTCGAAGGAAACAACCACGTCGAGATCGTCATCAACCCAGATTTCGGCCAGACTCGCTCCCATGCGCTCGCTTGCATTGGTCGCATCCTCGAAAAGGGCAGCCCGGATCAAATGGGTCACCTGGTCACTGTCGAGGTCAAGCCTTGGCCGCGGATCTATAATTGACACGATGGGTTCAATCTCTTGCCTTTCGGCGCGGGATTGGACTGGCACTGGTTTTTCATCGGTCGGTTCCAGCCAGAAGGCTTCTGGAAAAATGTTGATTGGTGATGCGCCGCAGCTGGGGCAGTGCCATTGGTTTCCAGCGATCTGTGGGCCGGTGATCTCTGAGTTGCAGTGAAGGCAGTACCAGAGGTTCGATTCCTCCATCTCCAAGAACGGGTGCCGCACATTTCCTTCCGCATCCGGCTTTGTGGCGCGCCGTGGCCAATCGGCAAATCGCCGCGCCTTGACGCTCTGCATCAATTCCCTCGCAATCCCGATGGCTTCTTCACGTAGCACGCGATCGTTCATCGGGCTGGTCTGGGCATGCTTGATGTCGATCTCGACACGAGGGGCAGCCGAAGGGTTTTCTGGCAGCACTATGCGCCAGCTGTCACCTTCCATACGAACGTCGCCAAGCATCGTGCTCAACTCGTATGGATGCCCTCGTACTTCGCCTCGAGTGATGGCGTCGAGCCCCCCGAAGATATGGTCAAAGGTCGTACCCTCGTAGGACGTGATCCGTTGCACGAAGGCCTTTATCGCGGCGACTTGTGCTTCGGATGGGGCCCACTCTCCTTTTGCGCTGACCGTCAATGCGTTCCAATGAGGAAAGCCCAATCGAGCAGCAACAAAGTCGAGCGCCACGTGCTGCGGCTGCCCCGTCGCTCTAGCGTATCGCTTTGCCAGAAGTTTCAATGTCTTAAGTTGATCGTTCTCTGTCATGATCCATGTCCAAGCTGGATCTGACTAGGTGCCCGCTGCTAATCAGACCCGCCGATGGCATGAGGTCTGCTGTTCGAAATCAAGATCGCTGCAAAGCTTCGCGTGGCGGGCACACCGGCCTGCGAGAAAGGCCTTGTTTAACCTCTGCCATTTTTGAACGCAGGTCAACACCAGCGAGTTGCGGGCGTGCGGCGCATCCGACTTAGCGCCGTTTGCCCGAGAGAGTTTGAGGTTGGCCGGTTTCCCGGTGACAGGTTGAGGGCTGGGAGAGTGGCTCCCGGCACCTGTCGCGGAGGAATGCCGATGGGCGTTGTGGAAGTTCTGGATGCGGTACAGCCGACGCGGGCTGGTGGCTGGAAAGTGGATGTGAGCCGGGGTGATCGGAATGGGCGGGTGTCGTCCGAATGGTTCAACAGGCCGGATGACGAGCGGTACCTGTCGCTCGACGATCTCTGGGCCAATGTGAAGGGTCGCTCTGAGCGCAGCCGCAGCCGGGTGGTGCAAACCGCCGACATCCGTGTCGAGGCAGCGCGCGACAGTGCAGAGCGGCTCGACTTGGTCCTGCCGAAAGCGCATGAGCCGGTCGCACCCACGCACTGGGCCTTCGGCCAGCTTGCCAGCATCGTCGGTGCCCCGGCATCCTACCTGCGGCAGCTTCCCGCGCCTCTGGCGGGGATCAACCTGCAATACGGTTTGACCAACCACCGCGCCGAGCAGGTGAAGACCTTCGAGACCGAGGATGGCCGCACGGAACTGCGCGCCGTGACCGGTCCCGACTACGGCCGCATCCATGACTTCGAGCTTGTCGAGGCGGTTCAGCGCATCGCGGGCAATGGCACGGGCGATACGCGCTGGAAGGTACCGGGTGTGCTGGATTGGTCGACCGGGGTCTACAACCCCGATGTCGAAATCAGCCGCGATACGACCACGCTTTACGCTTCGGACCGCGATGTCTTCCTGTTCCTGGTCGATGATCGCAACCCGATCGAGGCGGGCAAGCTGGCGGACGGCTCCCCCGATCTCTATTTCCGGGGCTTCTATTGCTGGAATTCCGAGGTGGGCGCGAAGACCCTCGGCATGGCGAGCTTCTATCTGCGGGCGGTGTGCCAGAACCGCAACCTCTGGGGCGTCGAGGATTTCCAGGAGATCAAGATCCGTCACTCGAAATACGCAGCGTCGCGCTTCGCACATGAGGCGGCGCCGGCGCTGACGCGGTTTGCCAATTCCTCGCCGCAGGGGTTCGTGAACGGGATCCGGGCAGCTCGACAGCAGGTCGTGGCGCGCAGCGATGAGGACCGTGCCGATTTCCTGCGGAAGCGCGGTTTCTCGAAAGCCGAATCCGGCAAGATCATCGAGAAGGTTCTGATGGAGGAAGGCCGCCCGCCCGAGAGCATCTTCGATTTTGTGCAGGGCATCACGCGGCTTGCGCGCGACAAGACCCAGCAGGATGCCCGCCTTGATATGGAAGGGCGCGCCAAGAAGCTTCTCGACCGCGTTGGTTGAGGTGGCGACCGGAGGCGATATCGCCTCCGGTCTCGTCCCTGTTTCATCGATCTGCTACCGTGCCCGACATGTTTAGGTATTGGAAGTACGCGCATGGAAGAAATCGATTGGTCAGATCGTGCATTTTATGATGACGGCGAATGGGTTACCTGGTCGGAAGTCGACGAGCAGCTTCGCTACAAGGAGTGGGGCGCTAAATACCCGAACGCGATCCGGTCTATGATCCCATATTTTGAGGATCTCCTGTCCCTCGCGGAAAGCTATCACCTCGAGACCGGCCTTCACCTCTCTGTCTACGGCGATATCGGTGAGCTGTTCGGTGCTATCACGTACGGTATCAAGCTGAACAAGACCTACGCCCAGGGTGCTGACGGAAGACTTGGCAATGATCATGTCGAGGTCAAAACCATTACGCCATTCAAGACAAAGGATGTGGTTGTGGTCGATACCAATGGGCATTTCAACAAGCTCTTGGTTGTAAAGATCAACGAGGATTTTCAGGTCTCGGGTCGCATGATCGACCGAAAAGATCTTCCAAAGCGCGAAGGGCGCTACTTGCGGGTTCGATGGGGCGATTTACCAACGCCGAAATGATCGGCCCGATCAGCGACAGAGAGTCCGAGGGGGCGGTTTGGTCTTTGACGGTTTGAAGCGGGGAGAGAGGCTCTCCGCACCGTCGGAGATATGCCCATGTTCGACCTTCCTCTCCAAACTCAGCCGGAAACGCAGAAAACAGGTTTGCCGCCGAGCTTCCTGACCGTTCTTGCAGATCAAGACTTGCCGTTTGCGCTCACGACGGCTTGCCATGCGCCCGCGGCTCTCATGTCCGGGCAGGCACACCCCAAGGTACTGGAGCGGTTTGCAACGCTGGCCGACGCCATGCAGGGGGCAATCGTTCACGCCGAAGATATCACACCTGAAGACGCTCCGCGCATCCTGGCAATCCTCGATCGGGAGGGCCGCCTCGTTCTGGCCGGGGCTACCAATGATGGCGGGGTCGCATGGTGCCACCCGGTCTCGGATGCCGCCGAAGCCCGCGCCGTCGTGTCCGAGGCCAGCCAGACCCGCGCGCAGGCCATGCGGGCGGCCGAGTGGCATGAACATAGCCTCGCGCGACGGCTGCGGCACCACGCCGACGTTCTCGATGCCCGTCTTGTCGATCCGCTCTGGCGTGTCTTCGCGTCTCGCGCCCTGCAGATCGCGGCGTGACGCCCGAGAGTCAGAGAAGGGCAGGGGAGGATGTGAGCCTAGGAGGACGAGAGAGAGCCTCGGGGTTCAGATCCTTTCCCTCATTTCGGAGTTTCCAATGTCCAAGATCGAACCCACCCTGGCCGCGCCGATGGCGCCGTCCAGGATTGATTTCGCCGCCGTGCTGGCCCGGCAGGCCGAGCGTGACGCGCGGATCGCAGCTTTGCGTCCAGCCAACAAGGAGCGCCTCTTCGATGGCCTGACTGCCGCGGGCATCACCCATGTGACCGTGAGCTTTGACGGCTATGGCGATAGCGGCCAGGTTGAAAGCATCGAAGCCTACGCTGGCGAGACCGAGGTTGCTTTCCCCAAGACCGCGATCGCCTATGCCGCATTGACCTGGGACGACCCGGAGGTCGAGATGCGGGCGCTTTCGCTCGAAGATGTCGTTGAGCAACTGGCCTACGACTTCCTTTCTGATACCCATGGCGGTTGGGAAAACAACGACGGGGCTTACGGCGAGTTCTGCTTCGATGCGAGCGCTCGTTCCATCCACCTCGAGTTCAACGAGCGCTTCACCTCGTCCGAACTCTACACCCATGAATTGTGAGGAGGCGACGATGGCACATCCCTATCACCACGCCCTGTCCTCGGTGAAGAAATGGGGCGGCACGGTCGACGACTACCTCGCCGTGCATTCCTGGTTCGACCAGAGCAAGGAGATCACAGCCGACTTTCGGCACCGGGCGCTGCGCCACCATGCGGAGGGCATCTTCATGGCCGAGACGATTTTCGGCCCGACCCTCATGCTGTCGACCGGGCGCGTCATCCCGACCCGCTGGGTCGGCGAGCAGCATGTTAAGGAGGACCTCGGCTTCATCCCGAGCTTCGCCGATTGGGTGAAGGCCATTCGGCCCCAGCCTTGGATGGGTCGGACCGAACGGATCGAGGCACAGGTCGATCCGCATCTCGTCTCGCCCGTGGTCGAGGTCACGTGACATGACCGATCCCACTTATCTAAGTCTTGGCTTGCCGCCGACCGCTTCGCCACTGGCAGTGGTCCGCGCGGCGGTCCGGGCGCTGCACCCCGACACGCGCGCTGTTTGCGGCCTCCGGACCGCGCGCAAGCGTTTCTACCGGCAGATGCTCTGCGCGCATGCCGCACGAAAGGCGGCAAACGACACGTCGATCGGCTGATCGCTCCCGGCCGACCCTTCATCCCGATTCAGTACCCGGCCTCTTGGCCGGGTCTTCCCCATTCAGGAGGTTCCCATGGCGGATTACTTCACCCATTTCTCATGCCTGCTCGACGTCGGCACACCCGAAAAGGCCGCCCGCGCGCTCGCGCTGTTTCAGGAACTCCGCGCTGCGGATCAGGACGCTGACGACCCGGAGGTCGCGGGCTTCGACCTCGCGCGCCAGGACGCGTCCGAGGGCAGCACCCTCTGGATCCATGACGACGAGCACGGCGATGTCGAAGCCGTCATCCGCTTTGTGCTGCGCCTCGCCGAAGACCTCGACCTCACCGGCCTTTGGGGATTCCAGTATGCTCTGACCTGCTCCCGACCGCGCCTCGACGCCTTCGGCGGTGGCGCGCATGCCATCGATCTCGGCGCTCGCAAATCCATCTGCTGGTCCAGCACGCAAGAATGGTTGGTCGCTGCGCTGAACGGGGAGGATATCGATGCCTGAGGTGATCTGCACCACCGTCTACCAGTTCCCCGAACTCTCGGATGCCGCCAAGGAGAAGGCGCGCAGCTGGTATCGCGAGCTTGGTCCCCATGACGATTGGTGGGACGCGGTCTATGAGGATTTCGAGCGGGTCTGCGAGCTCCTCGGCATCCGCCTGAAAGCCACCTCCGTCCGCCTGATGAGTGGCGGGACACGGGCCAAGCCCTGCATCTGGTTCTCCGGCTTCTGGAGCCAGGGTGATGGAGCTTCGTTCGAAGGCTACTGGTCCCACGTCAAGGGCGCCGCCGCGCGCATTCGGGACTACGCGCCCAAGGACGCGACGTTGCACGGCATCGCCGACCGGCTGCAGGCTATCCAGCGGCGGAACTTCTACCAACTCGCCGCCGAGGCCAGCCACCGTGGCCGCTACTACCATGAATACACCATGTCGGTGGACATCACGCGGGACAGCGCGACCTGGCAGCCGCCGACCGAGGATGCGGAAGAAGTCGTGACCGAGGCGCTGCGTGATCTGGCCCGCTGGCTCTACCGCCAGCTTGAAGCCGAATACGACCACCTCACCTCAGACCAGGCCATCGAGGAGGGGATCATCGTCAACGCGTATACGTTCACGGAAGGAGGGCGGCGGTTCGGGTAACAGAGATCAAAGCGTAAGGTTCATTTGATCTTTACAGTAAGTCCATATGGACTATATTGAAGCCAATGGAGGACGCCATGTACGTTGCAGAGAAAATCCGGGAACCCGCACAGATCAACGCCGTCGCGTTGAAAGCTTATGCACGCGTGGCCGATGCTTGGGGTCTCAGTCTCAAGGAAGCGGCTGGCCTTGCCGACATGTCAGAGAGCACGTGGAAGCGCGCCAAGAAGCCGGATTTCGCCGGAGAGCTCACCAAGGACCAACTGCTGCGGCTCAGCGCTGTAATTGGCATCTTCAAGTCGCTCGAACTCTACTTCTCGGAGCCTCTGGCAAAAAGCTGGTTCACCCGACCGAACAAGGGGCCGCTCTTTGGTGGAAGCCGACCAGTCGACACCGCCATCGACGGGGGTTTGCCGCAGATCCTCGCGGTTCGGACCTATCTTGATGCGTTGCGTGGTGGGGCATGAAGCAGACCGAGATTTCCGATCGCGGTCTCGTTCGTCTCCTGCCCGCCACTTACCACAAGCCACCGTCGCTGCGCGGTCTCGTCGATTCCGATGACGAGATGGAGATCCTGGCAGAGATCGAGGGCCTGACCAGCGGTCGTCTTCTGGCGGAACGTGGCCGCAATCCCCATCTGGACCCGCGCGAGCTTGCCTGGCAGCGCCGGAGCCAAGATCTGCGCATCTACGGCGACAGCCATGTCAACGCCGCCTTCACCTATACCCGCGCCGGCGGAAACCGCTTCAACACCGAGGAGCGCGGCGCCTGGTATTGCGCATGGGATGTCATGGTGTCCGTCAGCGAAGTGGCCTGGCACCGAACACGCGAACTCGGCTTTACCGGCAGTTTCCATGACAGCGCCCGCTATGTGGAATTGCTGGCGGATTTCATCGGCGTCTTCGATGACATGACCGACGAGCCGGGCCATCCCGCACTGCATCCGGATCCGGCTGTCGGATATCCCGAGGGCCAAAGCCTCGCCCAGCATCTGCGCCGGGCTGGATCGCGTGGCCTGATCTACCCCTCAGTTCGGGCTCCCGCGCCGGGCGGGAATTGCCTCGTCTGCTTCGAGCCCCACGCCATCCAGAACGTCCGGCCTGGCGCGTCTTGGGATCTTGTTTGGGATGGGACACCGCACTACTCGCTTACGGCCGTCGGCTGACGCGTTGCGGCGCAAGCGCCTGTTTGGCGGGGTCCGAAGACATGAGACTGGCACACGGCGACGTCTCTGCCCCAAAAGACCACTATAGTTTTCTTCGATGAGGTTGCTTTTCCAGCGTTGTGGACGCTCCAATCTCACCATTTCCAAAGAATTTATGGACTAGTCCCACGTGGAGGGAGATCTGAAGGCGCTGGGTCGAAAGACGGCAACGACTTGCAGTGGTTGCCGAAGGTCGCAGTGGTGTACCTCCTGGTGTGCCGCCGCGACCAGACCTTGGCCCTTCGGTGTCCTTCGGACAGGAGTTTGACCGAGGCTGACGTCCCGAAGGTCCAATCTGCCAATCTACAGGTTGGCAACTACGCTCGGTTTGCCAAGCCACGGTATGGCAGAAGCTCCGGAAGGCCGGAGCTAGCCAGTGCCGGGATCACTTGTTCCCGTCGATCCATTTCGACATGAGCCCCTTGTCACGGAAACATTCCTCCGGAACGGCGCGCCGTTTGATCCGGGCAAGCTTCTCCGCGAAGGCTACCTGCTTCGAGGTCGGCAGACGGTCCATGTCCGATACCGGCTTCAGCCGGGCCTGAGCCTCGATCCAACCGCTCAAAGATCTCCGGTCTTGCTGAACTTCCCAGGGCAGGAGCGTCCGGTTGCGCAGGACGAGCGACCGCGCATAGGCGATCTGCTTGGGCGTTACGGGCAGGGCGTGCTTGGTGCTTTCCATGGTGGAACCCCCATTCTGGCTTGGCTCTGAACATAGAACATAACAAGAACAAAATCAAGCCAAGCGTCGGGAACACCTTGGTGCGAGAGGGAGAGAGGGGCCGGGAAAGATCAGGTCCGAGGCTGCCCGAGAGAGGGTGTACGGGCCTGATCCTGTCCTTCATTCCGGAGTTTCCCGATGACCCATCTTGCCCCTGTTGCGCAGGCGTCCTTGCCTGCGCCCATTGTCTCGTTGGCAGCAAATCCCGCCCCTGCGATCGTTGCTGTTGCCGAAGCGCTGCAGCCCGATCTGGCGCAAGGGCTTCAGATCGACGCGCTGCGCCTGCGCTTCGAGATGGAGCGTGCCTTTGGCGGTTCCGATGCGACCGGTGCCTGGGACTGGAAGCTCGCCTATGAGGCCGGCGAGGTGGCGCTGGTTCTGTTCTTGCGGAAATTCGGTCGTGCGCTGCTGGCCCGGGCCGGCTCGCCTGCGGCGCTGTTGCCCATCCTCGCCAAGGTGGCGGGCCTTTTGCCCACGCACACCCGGCGGTCGGAAGAGATGGAGCGCTTTCAGCAATTCTCGACGCCCTTGCCCATGGGGCTCGCGGCACTGGCGGCAGCACAGATCACGCCCCGCGATTTGGTCTTGGAGCCGTCCGCCGGGACCGGGCTTCTGGCGATCCTCGCAGAGATCGCGGGCGGCAGCCTCGCGCTGAACGAGTTGGCGGACACCCGCGCCGATCTTCTGCGCCTGCTGTTCCCGGCCCGACCGGTCACCCGGTTCGATGCCGCGCAGATCGACGATCATCTCGATGCCTGCTCAAGCCCGAGCGTCATCATGATGAACCCGCCCTTCTCGGCCCAAGCCAATGTCGATGGTCGGTCGACCGAGGCGACGGCCCGGCATCTGCGCTCGGCCCTCGCGCGTCTGGCCCCCGGCGGACGGCTCGTCGCCATCACCGGAGCCGGTTTCGCGCCGGTTGCGCCTGCCTGGGCCGAGACCTTCGGCCGTCTGACCGAGACCGCCCATCTCGTCTTCACCGGCGCGGTGTCGGGCGCCGCTTTCGCCAAGCACGGCACCAGCTTCGAGACGCGGATTTCTGTCTTCGATAAATGCTGCGGCGGCGAGCCGGGCGGCATCACCGCCGACCTGCGCCAGCCCCTGTCTCCGGACGTGGCGCATCTGATGTCGCGGGTCACTGCAGAGGTTCCGCCGCGCCTCGAACTGGAACAGGCAGTAAATGCGGGTCTGTTCCATTCTTCCCTCTTCCCGGGAAGTCCTGCCCGCGCCACTCACACAACCACCAGCCGATCGCGCGCGACCTCTGCGGCTCAAATGGCGAAACCCGAAACGCCGATTGAGGCCGAGGAACTGGACTATGCTCTCCGCGACGCCGCCGAGGAAGAAGACGCCGCACGGCTGTCCGACGCGATCTACGAGACCTTCCGTCTGCAGGCTATCGACATCCCAGACGCCGCATCGCACCCGACCAAGCTTGTGCAATCGGCGGCCATGGCCTCTGTCGCACCTCCGAAACCCACGTACCGCCCCAAGCTACCCCCGGCCGTCCTGCGCGACGGCCTGCTGTCCGACGCGCAGCTCGAGACCGTTATCTACGCGGGGGAGGCGCATGGCGCGCATCTCACTGGGTCTTGGACCGTCGATGAGACCGGAGACGTGGTCTCCGCTGCACCGGACGATGCCGTTGACGCCGACCGCTTCCGCCGGGGTTTCTTCCTCGGCGATGGCACCGGCGCGGGCAAAGGCCGGCAGTCTGCCGGGATACTGCTCGACAACTGGGCCCGAGGAAGACGCAAGGCGCTCTGGATATCGAAGAGTGACAAACTCCTAGAGGATGCGCAGCGCGACTGGTCGGCCCTTGGCCAGGAGCGGCTTTTGGTGACGCCGCTCTCGCGCTTTGCCCAAGGCCGCGACATCCCTCTGACCGAGGGCATTCTCTTCACCACCTACGCGACCTTGCGCTCCGAAGAGCGCGGATCGAAGAAATCCCGCGTCGACCAGATCGTCGACTGGCTCGGGGCGGATTTCGACGGGGTGATCCTCTTCGACGAAAGCCATGCCATGGCGAATGCTGCCGGGGGCAAAGGCGAGCGGGGTGATACCATGGCCTCGCAGCAGGGCAGGGCGGGCCTGCGCCTGCAGCACAAGCTGCCCAACGCCCGCGTGGTCTATGTCTCGGCCACGGGCGCGACGACGGTCCACAATCTCGCTTATGCTCAGCGTCTCGGTCTCTGGGGCGGGGAGGATTTCCCCTTTCAGACCCGGTCGGAATTCGTGGAAGCCATTGAGGCTGGCGGTGTCGCGGCGATGGAGGTTTTGGCCCGCGACCTCCGGGCGCTTGGTCTCTACACGGCGCGGTCGCTGTCCTATGACGGTGTCGAATACGAGATGCTGGAACATGTTCTCAGCCCCGAGCAGCGTGGCATTTATGATGCCTATGCCGGGGCCTTCGCCATCATCCACAACAACCTGACCGCGGCGCTGGAGGCGGCGAACATTACCGGCGCGGCCGACGGGCCGAGCGGGTCGGGCACGCTGAACCGCCAGGCGAAATCCGCAGCGCGGTCAGCCTTCGAGAGCGCCAAACAGCGCTTCTTCGGCCATTTGCTCACCTCGATGAAGACCCCCACGCTGATCGCATCCATCGATGACGATCTGGCTGCGGGCCACGCGGCGGTCATCCAGATCGTCTCGACGGGTGAGGCGCTGATGGAACGCCGCCTGTCGGAGATCCCAACCGACGAATGGAATGATATCCGTTGTGACATCACACCCAGGGAATACGTTCTGGACTACCTCGCCCATTCCTTCCCGGTGCAGCTCTACGAGCCTTTCACCGACAGCGAGGGCAACCTCTCGTCGCGCCCCGTCACGCGCGACGGCCAACCGGTGGAGTGCCGCGAAGCCGTCCGGCGTCGTGACGCGCTGATCGAGAAACTGGCTTCGCTTCCGCCGGTGCCGGGTGCACTCGACCAGATCGTCCAGCGCTTCGGCACGGATCTCGTGGCCGAAGTCACAGGGCGCTCGCGGCGCATCGTGCGGAAGGGCGAAGGGCATTCGGCACGGCTCGTGGTGGAGAACCGGGCCGGAGCCGCGAACCTCGCGGAAACCCAAGCCTTCATGGATGACGAAAAGCGTATCCTGATCTTCTCGGATGCCGGCGGCACCGGGCGCAGCTATCACGCCGATCTCGGGGCGAAGAACCAACGCCTGCGGGTCCACTACCTCTTGGAACCCGGCTGGAAGGCAGACTCGGCGATTCAGGGCCTCGGACGCACCAACCGGACCAACCAGGCGCAGCCGCCGCTGTTCCGGCCGGTGGCCACCGATGTCAAAGCGGAGAAGCGGTTCCTGTCGACCATCGCGCGACGTCTCGACACGCTTGGCGCTATAACGCGCGGCCAGCGCCAGACGGGCGGGCAAGGGCTGTTCCGGCCCGAAGACAACCTCGAGTCGCCCTACGCCCGCGACGCCCTGCGCCAGCTTTACCGCCGTATCTATCGCGGCGATCTGGCCGGATGTTCGCTCGGGGCTTTCGAGGATGCGACCGGGCTCAGCCTGACCGATGATAACGGGCTGAAGGATGACCTGCCGCCGATCACGACCTTCCTCAATCGCCTGCTGGCGCTGACGATCGACATGCAGGCCGTGCTGTTCGCGGGTTTCGAGGAGCTGCTCGATCAGCGAATTGAGGGCGCCATCGCCGCCGGGGTCTATGATCTCGGGCTCGAGACACTCCGTGCTGAGAGCTTCCGGGTGACCGACGTACAGGTCATCTACACCCATCCGGGCTCCGGCGCGAAAACCCAGCTGCTGACCATCGCGGAAAAGCGCCGCAACACGCCTACCTCGCTGGCCGATGCGCTCGAATGGCTGGATGACCCGCAGGCGCGGCTTCTGGTCAACAGCCGCTCGGGCCGGGCTGCCGTGCAGGTTCCCGCCACCAGTCACATGCTGGAAGATGGGACCATCGAGCCGCGCCTGCGCCTGATCCGCCCGACCGATGCCAGCACAGTCCCGGCAAAGATCATGGAGGACACCCGCTGGCTCGAGGCCGACCGCGCGGCCTTCTCCGCCGCCTGGACCGCGGAACTGGCCGAGGTGCCGGAGTTCTCCGAAGCCACGCTGCACATCGTGGCAGGCCTGCTGCTGCCGATCTGGAAGCAGCTTCCCCAGGATGAAACCCGCGTCTACCGCCTGCAGACCGATGACGGGCAACGCATCATCGGCCGCCGCGTCTCGCCCGCTTGGGTCGCGACCACGCTGGCCAAAGACGCGCCGAAGCTCTCGGCGGCGCAGGTCCATGCCCTCGTTCTGGAGGGCAAGACCGTGGTGCGCCTGTCCGAAGGGATGGAATTGCACCGCTCGCGCGTCATGGGCGCGAACCGGATCGAACTGTCGGGCTTCTCGGAGGCAGCCAAGGATCGGCTCAAGGCCGATGGCTTCTTCTCGGAGATCATCAGTTGGAAGCTTCGGCTGTTCTGCCCGACCGACGCCGATGGCGTCGCGATACTGGATCGTCTGCTTGCACGTTGTCCTGTCGCAAGGCTACATGATCGCGGAGGTTGTTGACCCATGTATTCCGAGACCGAAGACCTCGTGCGCGATCTGGCAGAAAATGCCGAAGGCGTCTGTCGTGCCTACCTTCCCGCCGGACGGCGGGAAGGATCCTACTGGATCGTCGGCGATCTGCAGAACAACCCCGGCCGGTCGCTCTTCGTGCGATTGACGGGCCCGGCGTCGGGACCAGGAGCAGCGGGCAAGTTTACGGATGGGGCCACAGGCGAGCATGGCGATCTCCTGGACATCATCCGCGCCCGGACGGGGATCACGCGCTTCCCCGACCTTCTCGCCGAGGCCCGAGCGCATCTTGGCCGTCCGCAGCCGGTCGCCCCGGATAGGCAAGAGCCGAGGAAGGCCAAGGCGCCCGGTGGCACTCCCGCGGCGGCGCGCTTGTTTGCTGCCTCGAACCCGATCACAGGCACGCTTGCTGAGACCTACCTCCGTTCCCGAGGCATCACCCAATTCGGGGCGAACGGCGCCTTACGCTTCCACCCGAAGTGCTGGCATCGGGAAGAGGGGCAGACCCGGAGCATCCCCAGACCTGCGATAATCGCGGCGGTCACCGATGGGGCAGGGGCCGTGCAGGGCGTGCATCGCACCTGGCTGGCGCCTGACGGACAGGGGAAGGCGGCAGTGAATCCACAGCGTCGGGCTATGGGTCACCTCCTCTGCAATGCTGTCAGGCTCACCCCGCACGATGACATCCTCGTCGTCGGCGAAGGCATCGAGACCATGCTGTCCCTGTCCGAGGCAATCCCAGGTCTGCCCGTCTGGGCGGCACTCTCTTCGGGTCACCTCGGGGCGGTCCTGTTGCCGGAGGGGCTCAAGCGCCTTTACGTCGCGATCGATCGCGATCCGGCCGGGCAGCGCGCGGCAGAGAAGTTGAGCGCCAGAGCCTCCGAGGTCGGGGTGCGCGTGCGGGTGCTGGAACCGCGGCTCGGGGATTTCAATGATGATCTTCGGGCGAACGGCAAGGACGCGCTGCGCCAGCATCTGGCAGGTCAGATCGGGCCAGAGGATCGGCATCGCCTGCCCAGCTGAGCTGCATCGCGCAGGTGGGGGGCTGGGAGTGCGGGGCAGGGGGCTGCATCCCGTCGTGGCTCTGGATCGTCGTCCTCACCCCATCCAGGGCCTTGCGCATCCACCCGTCAGCCCTGCGCGGCCTTCAAGAGATGGGCAGGCCGTCAAAGCGGTTGCCCCTGCAAGGTCGGCAGGGAACCTATTTCCGCCGGCGGCAAAGCCGCCTTTGCATCGCGAGACAAATAGCTTCCCTGCCGACCTCCTCCACGCTGTTCCGGCCCCGGTGAAGCCGGGGTGAAGGGGCAACCGCCCCGACGGCTCGGGTCTGCCCATGAAGGCCGCGCGGGATGACGCGCGGACGAGACAGGCCCGGAGGCAAGAAACCGATGACGATCCATACCCACGACGACGCGTATGAACCCGCCCATAGCGCATCCCAGACCGCCCATGCGCTCGACGAGCTGCAGCTGTATGGCTACCGCCCCTTCGACGAGCCCGATCCGCGCCCGATGCCCGATGGGCAGCGCCTCGCGGTCGCCGTCGCCGACATCTTCGACGCCCTCGTCGCGACCCTGGAAGACACCCGTATGGAACCCGATCTCGAAGAGGTGCTCTGGGGCCAGGTCAACCTTTTCCACCGCGCCACGGCCCGGATCGAGCGGTCGCTCGATGAGAACGAACAGGCGCAGCGCCGCCTCCAACGCGAGCAGGACGGCTCGGAGGTGAAATCCGTCGAGCTCGAGCGCCTGACGGCCGAAGGCCTGACCCTCGTCGAACGGCGGAACTGCATGGACATGATGCGCGATCACGCCGCATCCGAGTTTGTTCAGCACACGGGATCGACCTGGCGCCCCCGCACCGGCTCGATGGTGAACCGCCAGCACATGACCGCCGCCCTGATCGACAGCCGCGATTTCCTGGCCGCCAAGCGCCGCGCCGAGACCGAGGTGATGTTGCCCGCTGGCCCCAAGGTCGCCCTCACCGGCGGGACCGATTTCAACGATCACCGCCTGATCTGGGGCAAGCTCGACCAGGTCCGGACCAAGTATCCCGACATGGTCCTCCTGCACGGTGGCAGCCCGAAGGGCGCAGAGCTCATCGCCGCCAAATGGGCCGAAGCCCGGGGCGTGACGCAGGTGGCCTTCAAGCCCGACTGGACCAAGCACGCCAAGGCCGCGCCCTTCAAGCGCAACGACGCGATGCTGGATGTGCTCCCGGTCGGGGTCCTCGTCTTCCCCGGAACCGGTATCCAGGAAAACCTCGCCGACAAGGCCAAAAAGCTGGGCATCCCGGTCATGAAGTTCGAGAAGGGGGCGTGAGCCCCCTCTTTCTTTTCGGGATAGAACATAGTGGAAACGTCGAAGAGCGCTTGATATTGTGGTTTGGAGAGAGGCGTCAACAACATGTTCGACATATCGCGGCAAATGGAAGTGTTCCCGACGACGGTCGATCTCAAGCGGATCGACCCGTCTCTCAACATGCGGCGCTTCTATCGAATGAGCGTTCAGCCGGACCTGTTTGGCGGCGCATGCCTTGTGCGGGAATGGGGCCGTATCGGGTTTCGAGGGCAGATGATGGTCGAGACGCACCCTGATGAAGGCAACGCCATCACCGCGTTGATGAAGCTGGCAGCGGTGAAGAAGCGGCGGGGTTACGTTCAGTGATCGATCTTGGACGCAGCCATTTTCTCATCGCATTTAGAGTTCTGCTGGATCAATTGGAAGTGAGGTCCAACGCCTCGCCCCGCTTTAGTATCTCGTAGATCACCCCTTCGAGGATAGGAAGGGCCTGGCGATCCTTGCTAAGGAGAAGCGTGGCGAGCGCACTATGCGAAGACATTGCCCGGACCACTGCCGCCTGCACCGCGCCGGGGAGGTTCCCCTTCATCGCTTGATCCTTACTGTTATTATCGATCTGAGCCATCACAACCGGGTTCTGGCGGGTAATCGCTGCAACCTGGTTCACGAAGGCGACCTGGTCCTCGATCGGGGTGGCCTCCCCAAAGAGGCTGTTCAGGCGTTCGATGAGCTCCTGCATGTAGACCGGTAGGGCACCGGGCCGTCCCCCGCCGCCGCCGCCCTTTATGGGGTCGAGGGTGGGGGGCTCCTCATCCTCGCCGTTGCTAGCCTCCTCTCGCTCCACGATGTCATAGCCGGTCAGCGCGATTCCGTGCAGGTCGATCTCGGACGCTGGAACCCCATCCAGTCGGTTCGCGAGCAGTTTCGAGAAGGCCGCGAAGACCTCAAGGTCCGGATCGCCGAGATCGACCAACTGCGCGACATAGGCGTAAAGGCGTCCGAACCGGGCTAGGCCTGCCTTGAAATCCGTCAGCGACACGATCGCTGTCTCGACCTGTTCGCGCTCATGATCGGCGCGTTTCATCCCGTCTTCGTTCCCGGTCGCCTTCGCCTTCTGCCAGGCGTTCTCAGCCTCTGAGGCGCGGTTTCGAAGCTCCGTGAGCCGATGGTTATAGGCGTCGGTCGGTTCCTGCGTCGCGGCGTACATCGCCTTGTGCGCCGCCTCGTCATCCGTGCCGCTGGCGGCGGCCGTTGCTGTCCGAAACCGGGCCTTCTGGAAGTCGAAGACGTGTGTCTCGTCATAGACCCCCTGATCGTCGAGGAACTCCTTCAGGTCATAGACGACGTTGAGGTCCTGCACCTCCTCGATCTTGGCGCCTCGGTCATACTGGGCGAAGGCGGCCCGTACCACTTCCGGGTCGTTGATGAAGTCGATGATGAAGGTCTGGTCCTTCCCGGGAAAGGTCCGGTTCAGACGGGAGAAGGTCTGGACGATCTCGACCGCGTTCGCGATCTTCTTGTCTACATACATTGCGACTAGCTTCGGCTGGTCGAATCCGGTCTGGAACTTGTTCGCCACCAGCATGACCCGGTATTCCGGCCGGTCGAAGACGTGGCGCAGGTCCTTGCCGCCCGCGTTCGGGTTCATGTTCGCTTCGGTAAACTCCGCATCCTCCTCAACGACGAATGCATCCCCCTGCAACAAGTCGTCATTCGGGTGCATGACCTCTCGCCCGGTCAGTTTGCCCGAAAAGGCGACGAGGGTCCTGATGTTCCCGTATTCCGGGTTCGCGGCGATGAAGGCGTCGAACGCCCGCTTGTACCGGACTGCGGAGGCCCGGGAGCTGGTGACCACCATGGCCTTTGCTTTCCCGTCCAGCAGGTGGGCCACGTTCTTCGAGAAGTGTTCGATGATGAACCGGACCTTCTGTGTGACGTTGGTCGGGTGCAGCGTCATCCACTTCGCCAAGGCCCGTTTCGCCGCCTTCCCGTCGACCCGCTTCTCCTCGACGATCGCCTGCCCGAGGTTGAAGGCCGTCTTGTAGGGGACGTAGCCGCGAAGCACGTCGAGGATGAATCCTTCCTCGATCGCCTGGCGCATCTCGTATTTGTGGAACGAGGCCGGGAGATTGTCGTCCGCGGCGGGCCTCGTCGGGTCCGCCGGGCGCCCGAAGAGCATCATGGTCGAGTGTTTTGGGGTCGCGGTGAAGGCGAAATGGGACACGTTCGCTGGCCGCTTCCGGGACCGCTGGACCTCCAGAAGGATGTCCTCGACCGTCATCTCCGACATATCATGCTTGGCTGATAGGGCCAGCGTTGCCTGCAGTTTCGACGCCGTGTTTCCAGTCTGGGAATTATGCGCCTCGTCGATGATCACCGCAAAGTTCCGGTCCCGGAGGGACTTTTCGGTCAGGATCGCCTCCATCGCGAAGGGGAAGGTCTGGATGGTTACCACGATGATGGGTGTGCCCTTCAGCATTGCCTCGCTGAGCTGCTCGCTCTTCGACTTCGACGACGTCTCCCTATCGATCGCCGCGATCAGCCCCTTCTGGTGGTCGATCTGCTGGACAGCGTCCTGCAGCTGTCCGTCCAGAACGTTCCGGTCTGTTACGATGATCACCGTGTCGAAGATCGGAGTCCCGTCGTCCCGGCGCAGCTTCACCAGGTCATGCGCCGTCCATGCGATGGTCGAGGTTTTTCCGGACCCGGCGCTGTGCTCGCACAGGTAGGGGTGCCCCGGCCCCTTCACCTTCGCGTCTGCGATCATCTTGTTGACCGCGTCGAACTGGTGGAACCGGGGGAAGATCAGGGTCTCTTTGACCGACCAGTTCCCCTTCAAGTCGACCACGTTCTTCTTCTCGACATAGACGAAGCTGTGGAAGATCCGCAGGAACGCGTCCGGCTGGCAGATTTCCTCCCAGAAGTAGGCGACTGGGTACTCCCCATCGGCCCGGGCCGCGTTACCGGCCCGACCGTCATTCCCCTTGTTGAAGGGAAGGAAGAAGGTGTCCTCCCCCGCAAGCTTGGTGGTCATCCAGATCTCGCTGTCGGACATCGCGAAATGGACAACCGCGCCGCGATGCTGCGTCAGAAGCGGATGCTTGCGTTTCGTGACCGGGTCTACGGGCAAGCGGTCGCGCCGGTACTGGGCCTTCGCGTGTTCGACCGACTGGGTGAAATCCGTCTTCAGCTCGACCGTCGCCAGCGGCAGGCCGTTCAGGAACAGGCCGAGGTCTATGGCAAGCTCGCGGCCCGGGTGATATTTCAGCTGCGGCACGACCCGCAGCCGGTTCGACGCGTAGCGGTGCAGGACCTTCTCGTTGCGCTGGTCCTCCGGGGCCGCCTCGGACAGGTCGATGTGACCGGCACCAGCGACCGAGAAGCCCCGGCGCAGGGTCTGTACCATTCCCTGTTTCTCCAGCGCGGTCTCCAGCCGGTCCATGACCACTGTAAGGGTCTTGTCGCCGTTCATCGCCTGAAGCCGATTCCATTTCTGGGGCTGGGTGGCGCGCAGCCAGGCCTCCAGATCCTCCGGGTACATGGCGCGGTCGGCATCAAACGCGTCGGAGGCGCCGATCAGCCAGCCTGCGGCTGCGAGCTTTTGGACGATATAGGACTCGAGGTGCTTCTCGTGATGCAGGTCGCTCATTCCGTCACCTCCGTACCGCCGGCCTGCGCCTGCTGCCACTCGTGATAATTCAGCTTCGAACCCCGGACCTTCCACTCAAGCCGTCCGTTGCTGTTCCGGTCCAGCACGACAGCCGCCGCGGCCGAGGGGCTGCTGAACGGCCAAGGCCTCGCGAAACGCATCCTGTCCTCCGCGTGCGGGATCAGGACGCCCTCGGCGATCATCTTGTCCTTCAGCCCGCCGTAGCTCTGCTGAACATATCCGGTCCCGATCAGGGCCTCGGAACCTTCCAGCACGACAAACTCCCCGTCTTCTTCGACGGCGGTCGCCTGAACGCCGCTCTTGTGACGGATCTCGAAATGAACCTCTTCGGCGGTCCGGTCTTCGGCGGGTTTCTCGACCTGCGTCACGGCCCGGGGCTGGGGCTTGAGCATATCAAGCCCGATCACCGGCAGGATGATCTTCAGGTTCGACAGGAACTGTTCCATGTTCGCGACATCCGCCTCGGGCAGGCGGCGGCGGTCGGTGTCGGGCTGGGTCCCGTTATCCAGCGTCACCCGGCCCGCCTGCGCGGTCAGGCGGATCAGCCGCGCCTCGAGGTATTCGGCATGTCCCTTGGACAGGTCGTCGTCGCTGGTGGTGACGGTGATCGCGGTTTCCCAGAAGTCGCGCTTCTTCGCGCTCTGTTCGATCCGTTCGGAGACGGAGTTTCCCGACCCGATATAAACCCGCGTCACGCCGGGCTTGTCCGGGTCTGGGCCGGACAGGATGTAGACCCCGGTCCGGTCAACCTCGGACCGCGCTGTCAAATCGCCGAAGGCCGAGGCTCCGCTGACGAACAAAAGGCCTGTCCAGCCGTGGATCGTGGCCTTGCGCAGGCCCGTGGGCTTCCCGTCGACCAGGAAAAGCTGGATGGTCCGCCCGAAGGTTTCGCGTGCGGTCATAGGGCCACCTCTTTCCAAAATATTCCGAGCTCTGATCGGGTTGAAAACGGCATTCTCATATCTTCCATACCGCTCTGGCGCGCCAATCCGCCGGAAAGCCCATACTCGCAGGACCGGCCAACGGGCAGCCGTCGATCAGCGCAACAAGCCGCTGTTTCCATTCATTGCCCGGTGCGATCAGGGCCAAAAGGTAATCGAGCATCACCAGAGTGTTGTGCAGATAGCGCGGATCGGCATCCCGCATCGCAACGGGCAGCTTGGCGGGGTATTTCGGAACAGTCATCTTCACTGTGAAGCGCTTGTTCCACAGCCTGCCGTGGTGGGCGCATATGTTGCGCACGTGGCTGATATGGTGGGCGAAAGACGTGACGACCCTTTCGTCCAGCGCCAAGGGGGCTGCAATGGCGTTTCTATCGCCGCGCAACTTCAGATCGCTGTAGAATTTCGAAAGTAGACCGAACGACATGACCTCTGCCGCCATCCAGACCGGCGGCAGCTTCGGCGAGGTGTATTTGTCGCGATAGTGGGTCGCGAAGGTGTCGCGCGAGCGGCTGAATTCCTTGTTCAACTCGGCAACGGCAGAGGCATGACGCCCGATGTGGGCATAGTTGCCCTGTTCGAGATAGCCATGGGGCCCATAGGTCATCGCCATGTGATGTGCCCATTGCGCGCGCAGGGCTACCTCGACCCGTTCGATAGCGTCCAGGACCAAGAGCCGCAATTCACGGTCGAAGATGTAGAGTGTCAGCACATCCTCGAAGGTTGTCGCGTCACGAAAGGCGTGATCGCCGTTGTTCGCGGCGGGCACCTCGAAGGGCAGCCAGTAGGCCCGCAGCCTGTAGTAGGAGATGAAGCTGAGGTAATGCTGTGCCTGGGCTTCGTCGCCGACAATCATGCCGCGACGTTTGAGGAGTTCGATCTGGTCCGGGACGGAAACGGCGGGTTTTTCAAACTTCATGCGGCACCCCCGTGCCGCGAAAGCGATACCCTGAAAACAAGTAACCCGCCGGGGTGCGCAGTGCGAAACCGAGGTTCCGTCCGAGGCGTGGCGGGTCTTGTTGAGACATTAGATAGGGCAGGAATCCTACCAAAGCAATAAGAAACCGACCGGTCCGCGCCAAAAGTCATGCCGCCGCCCTCACGTCAATCTTCCCGGTCACGGCGGCGGTGATCAGCGCCGAACGCTTCTCGCGAAGGAGGTCGATGCTACGCTCGGTCAGGGTGATTAGGCCATCGATGCGGGCGGTTTCCGCGTCGATCTCCGACAGGATGCGGTCCTGTTCGTCCAGCGGCGGCAGGCAGACCTTCAGCGCCCGGAAGTGATCCCAGTAAAGCCGCATCCGGAAATCCGCGATGCCGCGCGAGAACCGGCGGATTTCTTCGGCGGCGCTCTTCGTATGGAGAAGGTGTTCGATGAACTTGGTCCGGAACGTAGTGACAGGAGCAGCGACCACATAGGCCGGGCTGACCAACCCTTTGACCGTGACCGCCCCGAACGCGCCCTGCCACGCGCGCATCATGTTGTAGACCAGATCACCGGGCGCGACGCCCTGATACTTGGTCCGGTCCTCGCTCAGGGCGACCTTCCGGTCCCGGTCCTCATCGGCCAGTTCGCCGTCCGTCACACCGTCGTGGATGGACACGGACAGCACCGGCAGGGCCGGGTCCGCCGGGCGCGAGACCTCGCGGAACAGGGCCGCGATGCGCAGCACATCCCAACGGGCGGGCACGCGGCCCAGCCAGTCCACGCCCGAGTCCTTCATCGGTGCGTCCGGGTCGATGCCCTTGGTCACCGCATGGGTGATCATAGCCGCCCGCTTTTCCTTCAGCAGCGCGATGAACCGGGTCTTCTTCTCGATCAGGCCGTCAATCCGGCCTGTCTCGCGCTCCAGGAAGCGGGCGATGAGCCGCTGGATTTCAACAGGGGGAACGGGAATCCGAAGGTTGTTCACAACCTCTGCGGCGATACCCGGTTGCGCCGCAGCGGTCGAAAACTGACCTAGGTTGGCCGTTCTGAGGGCCTCACCGAACCACTGTCTATCGAACATTCGTCGCGGATGACCGACCAACGCGTGCTCCGACGCCCAGAAACGTCCTTCCGCATAGTTGATGTTTCCACACAACGCGCCTTGTCGTCCGACAAGAACGAACTCGCCCTTGTGCGTGAATCGTTCCGTGTAGCCCCGCAGGCCGTTACCCCCATACACTGGGTACGTCCCGAAATCCTCAATCTCCTCGCCGTCGATCGCTGAGCCGCTCTGGAAAACCGCGAGGTGCTTCACCGCTACTGACGGCCAATTCTGACCAAATGGACCGGTCGCAAGGCTGGCCGCAGTACGCGTCATTCCGTCACCTCCGCCAGCACCGCCGCGATTCCCGCCTCGACCGCCTTCAGCTCGGCGTCGATTTCCTCCAGATCGCGGGGCGGCTGGTATTCATAGAAGTAGCGGTTGAAGTTGATCTCGTACCCCACGACGCCCACCTGGCCGTCGTATTCATCGCGGAACGTCTCATCCACATAGGCGTCATGCGCATGGGGCAGCACCTCCTGCGCCATGTAGTCCCGGATGTCGGTGCCGAGGGGGATGTTCTCGAAATCCGTCAGGTCGTCATCGGGGATGACCTCGCCCTTCTTGTCGAGGATCGGTTCGAGGTCCGGTTCCCGCACGCCGAACGCCTTCTGAAACGCCTTGATCAGCGCCGCGTTCACCTTCCCCAGCCCTGTGTCCCGCTTCGCCGCGTTCTTCGCCCAGGTGTCGATCCAGCCCCAGCCCTGCGTCTCGCCCATCATCCCCTTGAACAGTGCGGTCCAGCCGGCCTGCTGGTCCGGGGTCAGCTTGCCCCAGGCGGTTTCGTCCGCCAGCGCCGCCAGCCCCTCGGCCGAGATCACGATCTTCTTGCGCAGCGGGCGCAGGACCTTGACCCGGCGATAGCCGAAGTCGCGGCTGTCGAACAAACGGCTCTCCTTCGTCTCGGCGAAGTCGGCATACATCTGGACGATTTGCCGGATCTGGTCGTCCCCGACCTTTCGGCGTTTGTTGCCCTCGCTCTTGCGCATCGGCTCGAACAGCGCGGTCGCGTCGATCAGCTGGACCCGACCCTTACGGTGGGCGGGCTTCTTGTTGGACAGAAGCCAGATGTAGGTGCCGATCCCGGTGCGAAAGAATATCTCGGTCGGAAGCGCGATGATCGCCTCGACCACGTCCTCCTCGAGCAGGTAGCGCCGGATTTCGGATTCGCCCTGACCGGCGTTCCCGTTGAAGAGCGGCGAGCCGGACAAGACGATCGCCGCCCGCCCGCCGCCGCGCTCCGGCGCCTCCAGCTTGCTGAGGAGGTGGAGAAGGAACAGCATTGACCCGTCGCTGACGCGTGGCAGCTTGGGGCCGAACCGGCCCTCGCACCCCTTCTCCTGATGCTCCCGGACCACGGCGGCCTGATCCATCTCCCACTTCTTGCCGAAAGGGGGATTCGAGACGCAGTAATGGAACCGCTCGTTCGCGAGCTTGTCGTCGGACAGGGTGCTGCCCAGCTTGATGTTCTTCGACAGGTCTCGGCCGGGATCGGACTCGACGGTCTTGAGGAGCATCGAGGCGAGGCAGACCGCGTGGGTCTCCGGCTCCAGTTCCTGCCCGTAGGGAACGATGACCGGGGCGACCGAGTACCGGTCGCGCAGGGCGTTCACATGTTCCATCCCATCCGACAGGAAGCCGCCAGTGCCGCAGGTGGGGTCATAGAGGGTCCGGATCAGGCCGGGGTTGTCAATGAACATCTGGTCGTCCGGGTCGAGCAGCAGCTCGATGGCCAGATGGACGACATCGCGCGGGGTCATGAAGTCTTCGGCCGCTTCGTTCACCTCGGCGCCGAAGCGCCGGATCAGGTGTTCGTAGACGTTGGACATCACCCGTTCCGGAACCGCGTCGGGGTGGAGGTCGATGGCGGCGAAGTTCTGGCAGATCTTGTAGAGGACCCCGGCCTTGTCCATCCGGGCCAGCGTGTTCGCGAAGTCGAACTGTTCGAAGATGACCCGGGCGTTGTCGGAGAAGGAGGCGATGTAATCCTCGAGGTTCTGGCGGGTCCGGGACGCGCCGAGGCTGCGCAGGTCGTAGTTCGAGGTGTTGTAGAACGGGTAACCGGTCTGGGTCCGGAGGATCACGCCCAAGTCAATCGGGCTCTCCTTCATGGTCTTGACGGTTTCGCGCACCTGGTCCCGAGTCGGTTCCAGCACGCATTCCAGGCGGCGCAACAGGGTGAAGGGCAGGATTACCTTACCGAAATCGACGTGCTTGAAGTTCCCCCAGAGGTCGTCGGCGTTCTTCCAGATGAAATCGGCGAGAGAGGTGTTCGTCGTCTGGGTGTTCATCTATGCGCCTTCACTGTTATTCGTTTTCGTCTCAAGGTGCTGTTCCAATAATCGTGCTGCCAAACGGAAGCCGTCGACCTGACTCATCCGGTGCCGGACACAGAGCTCCTTGAAGGCCCACCGCTCATCCTCGGTGATCTTCAAATTTAGGTTCGAAAGTTTCGCGGCATCATCACCCATTGGGCATCTCCTCGCGGATAATGACTTATCTTCCATTCTTCCATTAAAGAATTCAATCACATTTGCTTGGACGGCCCCTTTTCAACCTGATCCACAGTTGGCAAGCGGATGCTTTAAGGGGACTTCAGATCCAGTGCCTTGTTCAGCTCGATCTGTGTTCTTTCGGGTTTCGCCGACAGCTGCGATGTCGTTGTTTCTGAGAGTATTAGCCAGTACCTCGTATGGCGTCGCTCACCGGTCCGGCTGAGCGCACCCTTCTCGACCAGGTCCTGCAGATCGCGGGTTGCGGTTGCGCGTGAAGTTCCGGTGATCTTGAGATAGTTGTCGGCGCTGAGGCCGCCTTTGAACCCGCCGGGGCCTTCCCGAAACATGCGAGCGATGGCCTTGGCCTGGCGTTCGTTCAAGTGGTCTCTGTGCCGATCATAGAAGTGTGCCTTGCTGATGAAGAAGCCTACGCGGTCGAGTGTTGCCTGTTGGGCCTTCAAGACAACTTCTGCGAACCAGACGAGCCAATCGGTCACGTCGAGCGTTTTTTGATGCTGCTCGAGCTGATCGTAGTATCCCTTGCGCTCCTTCTCGATGGTGAAGGCGAGCGAGATGAGGGTCGGCTGGCCAATGTTCTGCGCCAGCGACTTTTCAGCGAGGGCGCGACCCAAGCGACCGTTGCCGTCTTCGAATGGGTGGACGCTCTCGAAATAGAGGTGGCTTAGCCCTGCGCGCGTCAGCGCTGGAAGCGGCTCTGCTCCCCCCGGCCCGGTCTTGTTGAACCAATCCGCGTATCGCTCCATCTCAGGCATGACCCGCTCTGAAGGCGGCGCTTCGAAATGGATCGTGGGCCGGTCAAGTCGGCCGGAAACGATTTGCATCGCCTCGGCGTGTTGTCGGTAGGCCCCAATGGTTTCCAACCGACGGTCATGGGACAGGAGCATCCGATGCCAGCGGTACAGTGTCTCATGGGTTAGCGGCTCTGCAAAACTGGAATAGACGTCGACCATCATTTCCGCGACGCCCTGTTCGCGCGGTTTGGCAGGGTAGCTGTCTGGATCGAGGCCCAGATGGCGGCGCAGCGAAGATTGCACACTGAGCCTATCGAGGATTTCACCCTCGATGGCGCTCGTCTGCATCGCTTCCTCGCTGAGCAGTTCGATGCGGAGTTGCTCGCGCTCCGGCTGGCTGACATGATGGACCGCGCCGAGGATTTCTCCGGACGACAGCAGAAACGTCTGCTCAAACGGCTCCAGAGCGGAGGCGTCATACCGGAAATCCGGCCAATCGGGCAGCGTCCAGTTCCAAGCCATGAGTTATAGACATCCTTCCTATAACTCATATTTAGATCACTTCTGAGGCATAGAAGTCAACTCTATCGCTCAAAGGACCTGCGGGATGGGGTGACCCACAAACCGACGCGAGATCTTGAGCTAGGCCTTTTCAAGGTGCGTCAGATCTTGCTGACGCGATCTGGGGATCTTCGGATCGACAGGGTTCTGTTCCGGCGCTTGAATGAATGGTTCATAGCGAACGTCCGCCATGGCGCCGTCGAACCAGGCAGGCTGCACGTCACCATTGTTCCATTGGTAAAGGTAGCCAACCAGATTTTCAGATGTCTTGCAGAGGATGCGCATGATCGGTTCGCCAGTCAGGCGGGGCTTCGTGTTCATAATGCGTTCCTCCAAAATGGACCTCGTAACTCATCACCACTGAGGTCTGAAATTCTATATGACGCTCATTAGCGCCACGCTTTCCGCAACTGCAAGGCGAGCTTCCGCCGGTGGGCGAAAATCCACCGGCGAAATGCAAGTTATCTTTTTAGATAGGTCTCTTACGGTGTGTGCTGCTCATGCGGCGATGCAGCGCGAACCGCAATTTCTTCCAAGATTTTGTCGATCTCGCCCCATATGCGTGGTTCCACTTGGCCGCGGATCAGAGCCCATTTACTCAAGACGTCGAGGGGGTCGTGGTCCCGGAGGAGGACACCCAGGCTGGCCGCATCTACTGCCAGAGATGTACGGGCCTGCCACTGCGTGTTTCGAGTGCGCCGCTCCTCAGCAATTGGCGCGAAGACCGGCGACAGTTGCCAGCCTTTGACTGCACGGCGCAGGGCGGCACGCACCACATGTGCTGGGTCAACACCACAAGTTTCTAGCGCAGCTTCCTGTCGTTCGAGTGCGTTGACCCTGATGTCGATCTTCCGGGTCGGGCTCAAAGCGCGCGCCGATACGGGAGCTCTCAGGCTGGTATGCGGGTCAGAGCTTTCCGCGGTGACTTGGTGCAGCGCCACGGCACTTTCCGGCGCACGCTCCGACTCGTGCCGATCAGCGCCAACGTCAGCGACTGGGGTGCCTGTCTTTGTTGCTGTGACCTGTGCCTCATCTTCCTTCCCGTGAACCTCGGGGTCACCCTGTTGCAGGGTCGCGGCGTAGGCTGGGTCGGGCCTGGTGATGGTCGGGATCTTCTTGCGCAATCGACTGTCCTCACGCAGCAAGAATGTTGTTGAGAATGTCCGTTGCCTCCTCGAGCGCCTCGACGACATGACGTACATGTGGACGCATCAGAGGGTTTGGATCGGATTGCTTTTCCAGCGCCAAGGCGTGGAGAAGCCCCTTCTGGTCCATCTCCTTGTAAGTGTTCCGCCGCATCATGACGGTCTCAATCACCGGAAAACGGGTGAGCGCTTCTTCAATCAGGGCGGCGTCAGCACGGGTCGTTTTCGGGTCAACCATGTTGAGGACGACGTGGTGGCGCGGAAGGCTGGAGGGGTCGTCAACACGGGATTTCAGCTTCTCATACCAATCGGCAGTCTGTGCGCCGACATCGAAATCAGACGTCGACAGCATGACGGGCGTCACAATGTGGTCCGCAAGCACCGCAATGCCGTCTGACCATTCGGCACCGACCCCTGCGGTATCGATGAAGATGAAGTCTGCCGTGCCTGCCATGTAGACCTGATCGATCCGATCCTCGACACCCGCCACGCTTTCGACGGTGGCCGAGCAGAGAAGCGGCGAACTCAGCCCACCGGTTTCCGCCCGAGCATGCCAGGCCCCGAGTACTCTCGTGCTGTCCGTGTCGATCAACATCACTCTGCGTCCGGCGGCGATCGCGGCGCTGATCAAGGCGCGCGAAAGCGTCGTTTTTCCACTGCCCCCTTTCCGGGCCATTGCTGCGATCACCACAAGATTTTCGTTCGGCATTCTGATCCTCCGCAAAAATAGTGAATCGCAACGATAATGCAAAAATGTCGCTAAACGCATGAGGCGGAAGGGTCAAGCAGAAGTCGGGATGCGACCCGCGTTTGGCATGCAGCGGGCGGCGTTGTGCGATGAACGTGCGACGTCTGCCGTGGCGCCTTCAGCATTCGTCGCGGGGCACCACACACCCTCCAAATGTCGGGATGCGCTCGGCGATGTACTGCGGACGGAATGCAGGTGACGGATAGCGCGCTCCAGACGACGGGAGGCAGCCTCGCGTATGGCGTTCTGCAGGTGACGCGAGACGGTCAGCACGCAGCAAAACCCGTCTTGCGGGGTGCAAGAGACGGGGTGCAAAAGACGCGATGCGCGATGCGGGGACCGCATCGCGTGGTGCAATGAGCGCGAAGCGCGATCCATTTGACTAAGGACGGGGAATCGCCCCTGCAGGGCGATTTTCTACATTGAGTACAAGCCCTTATGGCCGACTCCACTTGCGTTGGGAGTCGGCGGGCTTGTACGAAGTTGGCAAGAAATAGGAACGTTAACTTCAAAATGCCCCGCCGCCGCAGACTGTCAGAGATCGAGCGATCGACCATCGCCCAGGACCGCCGGAACGGCGCCTCCGCGGCGTCGTTGGCCGCCCACTACGATGTTAGCCTTAAGACGATCTACAACGTGGTGAACCACTGGGGTGAGCGTCAGACAGCGAACTGCAGCCGATCGCGGGTTGTGGGGATCCGGGTCTCGGACGACGACCTGCGCCGGTTCGACGCGGCGCTGTCGCGGCGCGGGATTGCGCACCGCTCGGATGCCATGCGCCGCCTGATGCTGGCGGCCGAAGGTGTCTTCCTGCCCGACGACGAGATGTGTGACGAGTTGCGCAGCCTCGGCGCCGCGCTCAACCGGGTCGGCAACAACGTGAACCAGATCGCGCGACGTCTGAACGAGGCCAAGGTGCGGGGCGAGAGACTGTCCTACCCGGCCTCAAGTCACCGTGACGTCCGCGCCCTTGCAGGTCTGGTCTTCGATCTGGCCGACCAGGTTCAGGAGATGTCGCGTGCGAGGCGCAGCGTGCTGGACCTTGAGATCAGCTCTGCCCTGGCGGACCTCGCCGAGAGGAATGAGAATGGAGCGGAGTGACCGGGTCCGTGGCATCGACCCGGCGCTATTTGACCGCGGCTGGAGCCGAGTTTCGGGATTCTGGCAGGGGCTTTCCAGGGGCGCGCAGATGGTTCGGGCCGCGCGCGGCTATTCGCCAGCGATCTTCAAGGCCATCTCGAAAGGGGGCTGCCACACCGGGGCGCAGCTACGGGCGCAGCTCACATATCTCACGACGAAGTCGACCCATATCCTCGACAGCCGCGGCACCCATGACGGGAAGAAGCAACTCTCGGAAGCCGAGATCAACCGAGTGGCGCGGCGGTTCGAGAACCAGTGGAACGAGCGCTACAGCCCCAAGCTTGGCCATACGTCGCATCTGCTGATGGCATTCCCGGTTGGGACCAGTGGTGAAGAGGTGCGCGATATCACCCAGGCCGTCTGCGAGAAATTCTTTCAAGGTGAGGGATCGCAATTCGACTATATTGCTGCAATACACCAAGATCGCGCGCATCCACATGCGCATATCGTTCTGAACCGCCGCAGCAAGGATGGCGAAATGTTCTTTCTCGGGAAGGATCATCACTTCAACTACGATGCCTTTCGCGAGGCGATGGTCGAGGCGGCCCGGGTTCATGGGATCCGCCTTGAGGCGACGCGTCGTCTGGATCGCGGCGTCACGACCTACCGCGCCGAGATCGATGAAATCTACATGGCCCGCGACGAAGGTCGTCCCCCAGTCGAGCGCCAGAGAACCGGTGCTGACTTGGCGGCCGCACTGGAAACCGTCCGGCACAACGCTTTGATCTATCGCGGGCTCGCGGCGGAAGCGTCCCGTTCTAATTTCGAAGACGTGTCCGAGGCGCTCGAGAGGGCCAGCACCATCCTTGCCAGTGGCGGTCAGATTCAATCTGACGGAGCCATCTACATGTCCCAAGACGAAGCAGCGTTCGACACGCTGATCACCGAGTTTTCTCAGAACATTCGCCAGATCGAGGCGGCGATCGACAGGGCGCCGGCGGCCGAGAGGCCGGTGATCGAGCGCAAGCTGACCGACGTTCTGGCCTCGGTCGCGCATTTGAACCCGCTCGGGGATCGCTCCGCCGCCCTGGTCGATGCCCCATCCCGGGACGGCATCTATGCAAGGCCGAACTTAAGTGAAGAACACCTCGCGCGTCTTGACGATGGAGAGGTGGCACCAAAGCTGGCCGAGGCGTTGCAAGGCACGGGCATCGATGCCGAGGCTGTCGCCGCGCGGCTGCGGGAGGGGGCAGGCAATGCCACATTGGAACGCCAGTGGCTGGCACAGGATCTTCAGGCGATTGCCAAAGAAGGTGGCCTTGATCTGGAGAAATCTGCGGACCGGGAAGAAGCGCTCGACCGGCTGGAAGCCACGCATGTTCGGTTGGGCGATGTTCTGACCGATGTACGCGTCCTGCGTGCGCCAACCGAGGTCGACGAGGTGGATAACGCTGAGGCAGCGCTTGATGAGCGGTTGACGACACCTGGGAGTGATCTCGCGCAAGATGGGTCCGACATCTTTGCCCCATCGGAGCGGCAGGCGTTCAGAGCGCTGGTGGCGCAGTTCCGCCGGACGGATTTCGATCATCCGTTCTCCGACGACCCGTCTGTAAGGCGGGCCGGCGCCGTGGAGGTTGAAGAGGCCCGCGTCGCGTTCGACGCCTATGCGCAGAGATCTCCGCAACATGCCGAATTGGCCTCGATGGCTTGGGAACAGATGACTGACAGTCGAATGCCGCCGCAATATGCGGTATCGGAGCAGGACCGCACGCTTCATGCTGGCGACATGGACCTCTCCTTGCGGGATCCTTCGGATCATCTCGGTCCGATCACCGAAGAGCTCCGCACCCTCGCCCGCTATCGCACGGAGATGCCGGATGACGAGTTCGGGCAGGCCGTCCAGGACGAAATCAATCACCTTCGTTCGCTCGGCGCCTCGCGTGCCTATATCAGCGAACGCAGTTTCGAGATCGAGGACCAGGCGCGACAAGACTACGCCGAGCGCCGGTTTCTGGAAGAGACAGCGCCAACCGTCATGGCCTTTTTGCGAAACGTCGACGCCGGGGATCCGATATCCGAGGCAGAGCGACATGACATCGTCCGGCAGGTCAACGAACGGCTAAGCCCCGACGCAATCGACGCACTGCGGGCCGGTAACGCGGACGTCCTGGACAAATTCACCGAGGATCCGCTGCGCCAGCTGGAACTTGCCAAGACCTATCTCCAGAGCAGCGAAGTCACTGCGCATGGCCCGGCCATGGAGCGCGTTCTCGATGCATTGGCGGAAGAACAGATAGAGGCGCAGCGCGCACGCCGCGCTGCGGCAGATGGCGAGAAGGGGATCACCCATGGATAAAGGCAAGATCGCCATCGGTGTGTTGAGCCTCGTGCTGGTCGGCCTCGCCATGGGCTATGTTGTGGCGACCGGCTTTGTCATGTTCCGCTATGGGCTTTCACCCACGCATTTCGACGTCACCCTGCTTGCCCGCGAATATCGGGGTCTATCTCAGTTTGCACCGAAAGACTTCCTCTGGGTGAACCTCATCCTGGGCGGCTTCGGCCTGGCATCGCTGATGCTGAGCGTCACGCTTCTGGGGGATGCATTGACCCGCTTCGGGACGACGCATTGGCAGACTCGCAGCGAGATGAAGAGGAACGGTTTCTTTGCCAAGCCCGGCGGCGGCTTCCTTCTGGGCAAGCTCGGCTCCCCGAAATCCAAGCGCCCGTTCCTAGTCTCAAAAACATTCCCCCACGCGCTGATCGTGGCGCCGACAGGCCGGGGCAAGGGCGTGGGGTTCGTGATCCCGAACCTGCTGACCTACAAGGGCTCCGCCGTGGTGCTCGACGTGAAAGGCGAGAACTTCCGCGAGACCTCGCGCTTCCGCGCCAGCATGGGGGACAAGGTTTTCCGCTTCGCGCCGACCGACTGGGACCGACCGACACATCGCTATAATCCGCTGGCGCGCATTGCTGCCATGACCAACCCCGACCGGCAGCAGATGGAGTTGAAACTCACCGCCAAGCTCTTCCTGCAAACCGACAATGAAAAGCTGAGCGGGCTTTTGGCCGGGGGTATCGACCTCTTCGTAGCGTCAGGTCTTCTGGCCTTCGAGCGCGGCGTGCCGACCATCGGCGAGATCTATCGCATCACAGCCTCGGGGGGCGACAAGCAGAAGGAATACCTGAAGCGTTCGCAGGAGGTGAAGAACACCTCGGCCAAACTGATCTTTGAGCGCATGGCTTCGACCAACAACGACACCCTCACGTCCTACCTCTCCCTCTTGATGACATCGGGTCTCGACACTTGGGACAACCGCGCGATCGACGCGGCCACCGCGACCTCTGACTTCTCGTTCCGGGACATCCGCCGCCGCCCGCATGCGATCTATCTTGTGGTCGAATCCGAGATGATCCGCCCGCTTGCCCCGCTGATCCGCCTCTTCTTTTCGGACCTGATTGCCTCGCTGCAAGCACAGGAACCCGGCGATGACGAGCCCTGGCCGGTGATGATCATGCTCGACGAGTTTGACCGGCTCGGGAAAATGCCAATCGTCGCCGAGAGCATCAAAACGCTGCGTTCCTTCGGCGGCAACCTCGCCATCGTGACCCAGACCATCCCCGCGCTGGACGAGATCTATGGTGAAAACACCCGCAGGTCGCTGCAGGGCGGCGCCGGGGTAAAGCTCTACCTCACCCCGTCCGAGCAGAAGACCATCGAGGAATTGAGCCAGGCTGTCGGCAAGACCACCAAGCGTGTGGTGACCCGCTCCCGTGCTGTTGGACGCAATCCATTCGAAGGGCGCAGCGTCTCGGAGAGGACAGAAGATACCCCGCTCCTGACCGAGGATGAGGCCCGACGCATGGACCTCGACGAGGTCATCCTCGTGATCGACGCGCAGATGCCGATCCGGGCAAGAAGGGTGAAGTATTTCGAGGACCCGGCTTTGAAAGTGCTGCACGCCGGGCAGTCGGGGAGTTTCCCGTATCCGGACGAGGACGGGCTGCGGCGGGATCGGCAGATGTCTGAGACCCGGGAAACGGTGGAGAGGTTGAAGCAAGAACTGCAGGAAGTGCGGGCGGCTGCGGGACCGCGGGAAGTCGGCCACAATGCGCCTAACGCATCGAAAACTGACCCTGTCAGCGCAGCGAAGGCCCGCGGCCGCGCGGCTCGTGCTGCTGCAAGCGGAGGTGGCCAGGGACAGCTGTCGCTCGATCTCGCAGGAATGGGTCTCAACCATGCAGGCAGATCAGAACTGGCAGCGGCAGTGCAAACGACGCGGGCGATCATTGAAGCGCATGGATGACTAATGGCCGCCGCCTCTCTGGCGGTATTATGCTGGCTCCCAGAGACGTGCACACGGATCGCACATCGCCGTCACAGGTCGTTGCGAAGTCGGTCCAATCTGCCAGAAAAATCCGAGGTTTCCCTGCAACAACGATTTGCTTGGCGACCGCAGGACGGGATGGACCCGATATCCAACCAACTCCACGTTAAACTATTGTTTCTGAATCGCTTCCCTAAACGCTCCGCCTACCACTGACGTTGTGACCATGCCCCGCATCAGCTCTACTTGGAGCATCTAGTTTCCCTGTGACATGCTTTCTTGATAGTTCCGCTCGCGCTCTGGCCATGTGCTCTTGATGTAGGCCAGCACCGCGCGAATTTCCGGATCGCTCAGCACGTCGGCGAAGCCCGGCATGTCACTCTCGTAGCCGCCACCGACAATCGCGGCCGTGCCTTCTTTCACGATGCGGAACAAAACGTCGTCGGGATGGTGCCAGGTGTGGCCGCTGGCGTCATGCGGCGGTGCGGGCAATCGGCCAGACGGAAGCGGGGAGCGCCAGTCGGGCTGGCCTTCGAGATCCGTTCCGTGGCATGCGGCGCATTGATCGGAATAGATCTGCCGTCCTTGCGAGACGACCTCTACCGAGGCGATACCGCTGGTTGAAGCAATGCGATAGTGCCAGCCCGCAATCACAATGCCGCCAGCGGTCACACCTGCCACCGCTATTCGGACGCCTCTTCTCAAGTGTTCGGTCCCGATCGCTTTAGTAATTTATCGCCTTCACGCTGAGGCCGAATCAGCCAGAGACGTATCGCCGGCGGCACTGGACATTTTTGCGAGCAATGTCTATCTTTCTGGCATGTTCGCCCGAGTCCTCTCCATGCTTGCCATAATCTCGATCGCCGTGGTTACGACGATCGGCGCAGCCCATGCTACGCGAATGGGCGGTATGCAGCTGGACCATACGGATCATCTTGGTGCGATGATGCACGCGTCCGGCGACGCTCATCCATCCTGTGACGGCAACCAGCATTGTGGAGCGACCGACGCCTCCATTTGCGAGTTTGTTTGTACAGGTCTGTCGGTTTTCCTGGCGATGCCGGGGGTGGAGACCGGACACGCCTTCGAGCCCGCGGACCACGACTCTCCCGCCGGGGCCGTCCACGTCAGCCATATGCCAGGACTGAACGAACGACCTCCCAAGCTCCGTCTCCTCTGATAGCGCCCGGGCCGACGCCCGCGGCGTCCCCATAGGCATTTTTGTACGGGACGGAATGTCCCGAGGAGACGACCATGAACACCCTTTCACGACGCGGTTTTCTTGCCGCAAGCGCGGCCGCCGTTGCAGTTGCGCACATGCCCCGGTTTGCCCTTGCGCAAACCCCTGACTCACTTCGCCTAGCCGCGGCCACGCGCACGCTCGACATCGACGGACGCGCGGCTTCGGTCTTCGGCCTTGCCGGTTCCGGCGGCCAGGGACTGGTGCTCGATCCCGGACAGCGGTTCCGGGTCGATCTGACCAACGATCTCGACGTCGGCACGATCATACACTGGCATGGGCAGATCCCGCCCAACGCGCAGGACGGCGTGCCCGACATGCCGATGCCCCTGCTCGCGCCGGGCGAGACCCGATCCTACGACTTCGAGGCGCGGCCCGGCACGCACTGGATGCACAGCCATGTGCCAACCCAGGAGATGCAGCTGCTCGCCGCGCCGCTGATCGTGCGCTCGGCCGAGGATGTCGCCGCCGACCGGCAGGAGGTCGTGATGTTCCTGCACGACTTCTCGTTCAAGTCCCCGGAAGAGGTTCTGGCCGAGATAAGCGGCGGTCACGCGGGCGGCGGCCACGGCGCACACGCGCATCACGGCGGTGCTCAACCCATGCAGGGGACGCCCATGGGCGGCATGGGCGCCATGCCGGGCATGGATCACGGCGCGATGGGCGGCATGCCAATGGACCAGATGCCGGGTATGGGCGGGATGATGGGCATGGGCGGCCAGATGGGCGGCATGGCCATGGACCTGAACGACTACGACTGGGACGCCTATCTCGCCAACGATCGCACGCTATCTGACCCCGACGTGGTGCAGGTCGAGCGCGGCGGTCGCATCCGGCTCCGCGTCATCAACGCCGCGGCGGCCACGGTGTTCTGGATCGATACCGGGGCGGCCGGGGCGCGCCTCGTCGCGGCGGACGGTCACGCGGTGCAGCCGCTTTCCGGCAACCGTTTCGGGCTCGCCATGGGACAGAGGCTCGATCTCGAGATCGACCTGCCGAACGAAAACGGAGCCTGGCCGATCCTCGCGCTGCGCGAGGGGGCGAGGGAGCGCACCGGTCTGATCCTCGCCACGCCCGGTGCCGAGGTGCGGCGCGTCGATGCCGTGGCGGAGGCTGAAGCGCCCGCGTTCGACACCGATCTTGCGCAGGAAGCACGGCTGATCGCGGTGGACGCCCTGCCGGAGCGCCCCGTGGATCGCAGCCAGATGCTGATGCTGGGCGGCTCGATGCAGCCCTATGTCTGGACGATCAACGGCGCCGTCTGGGGCCAGCACCAGCCGGTCACGGCGCGCAGAGGCGAGCGGGTTGTGCTCTCCTTTCACAACATGTCGATGATGGGGCACCCGATGCATCTGCACGGCCACGTGTTCCAGGTCGTCGGGTTGAACGGACGCCGCGTGGCAGGCGCCTTGCGCGACACGGTCTACGTGCCGCCGATGTCGATGGTGGACTTGGCGCTGGACGCGGGCGAAGCCGCGCGCTGGATGCTCCATTGCCATCACATGCCGCACCTGGCGACCGGCATGATGACCGAGTTCGCGGTATCGGCTTCGGTCTGACCGCAGGCGGGGCGTTCGCTTCGAGCGCCCCGACGTCCCGATTGCTGCGTTGGCGCGCTCCACAACCTTCTCGCGAGATCCGCAGAGACGGGCCTCTCGCAGCCCGGAAAACAGGAGGACGACATCATGAACTGGAACGACATGGGCGCCGGAATGAGTTGGGGTATGGGGTTTGGCTGGCTGTTCGGCCTGCTGATCCTTGTGCTGCTGGTTTTGGCCATAGCAGCGCTGATCAAATATCTTCGGAAATAGGAGAAAGGATTTCGCGATGACCTACACAATCAATCGCATGATCCCCGACGCAAGTATCGACGACGTCGACGCTCGGGCGCGAGAGGCGCTGGCGGATCACGGTTTTGGCGTTCTGACCGAGATCGACGTCAAGGCGACTATGAAAAAGAAGCTCGACGTCGACATGCCGGCCTATCGCATCCTCGGCGCCTGTAACCCGAAGATGGCCTGGCAGGCCATCGGGATCGAGCCGCGGGTGGGCGCAATGCTGCCCTGCAACGTCATCCTGCGGGAGGTCGAGGGCGGCGTGGAGGTCGGCGCCATCGACCCGGTCGCGTCCATGCAGGCCATCGAGAACGCCGAGCTGCACGCCGTTGCAGGCCAGGTCCGCGACCTGCTGGCGAAGGCCGTCGCGGCGGTTTGAGATGAGCCTACGCGCCGGCATTCTCACTGGTCTGGCGATCCTCGGGATCGTCCTGCTCGGGGTGTGGTTCATCGCGCCTTCGGCCCTTGCCGAGGTCCGGGACTGGTTCGAGCCCGAGCGACTGGAGGCGCTGGTCGCGCGCGCGGGTCTCTGGGGGCCGATGCTGGTCGTCACGCTCATGACAATCGCGGTCGTGGCCAGCCCGATCCCGAGCGCACCGATCGCGCTGGCGGCGGGTGCGGCCTACGGACATGTCTGGGGCACGGTTCAGGTCGTGATCGGCGCCGAGCTTGGCGCGTTGATCGCCTTCGGCCTTGCGCGGGTTCTGGGGCACGACGTGGTCCGCCGCGTCTTCGGGGACAGGATCGATGCCGGGCTTCTGGGGTCCCAGACCGCCCTGACGGCGACGGTGTTCGCCAGCCGTCTCATGCCCTTCGTGTCCTTCGACATGATCAGCTACGCCGCCGGGCTCAGCCGCCTGCATGCCTGGCGCTTCGCACTGGCGACACTGGCCGGCATCATCCCGGCGAGCTTCCTGCTGGCGCATTTCGGCGGCGAGGCGGTGAGCGGTGACCTTGGCCGGGCCACATGGGCGGTCCTCGGTCTCGGCCTCGTGACCGGGCTGCCGCTGATCTGGGCCGCGACGCGAGGGAAGGCAGAAAGGAAGAAGTGATGGCCCAGCAGTATCAGAAGAACAGCCTGTCGCTCTTCGACACAGTGGCAATGGGAACCGGCGTGATGATCGGAGCGGGCATTCTCGCACTGACCGGGCAGATTGCAGAACTTGCGGGTCCCTTGTTCCCCCTTGCCTTCGTCGCTGGCGCCGTGGTGACGGGATTCAGCGCCTATACCTACGTCAAGATGTCCAACGCCTGGCCGTCTGCGGGCGGGATCGGGATGATCCTGACCAAGGCCTACGGTCCGACGACGGTCGCGGCCGGTGCCGCGCTGCTGATGGCGCTGTCGATGGTCATCAACGAAAGCCTCGTGGCGCGGACATTTGCGACCTACCTCCTGCGGGGGCTCGATCTGAAGCCCGAGGGCTGGCTGGTCCCTGCCATCGGCGTGGGCCTCATCGTCTTCGCCTACCTCGTGAATGCGGCAGGCAACCGCTCCGTGGGTCTTCTGTCGCAGCTCATGGCGGTCCTCAAGGTGGGCGGCATCGCGGCCTTCGGCATTGCCGCGCTCTGGGCCGGCGGCTTCTCTTTCGAGGCGGCGGAAGGCGCGGATGGCGGTGCGGTTGCGGGCTTCCTTGCCTCGGTGGCGCTCGCGATCCTGGCCTTCAAGGGCTTCACGACGATCACCAACAGCGGCGCCGAGGTCACCGACCCGCACCGCAACGTCGGGCGAGCGATCATCATATCCATCGCGATCTGTGTCGTCGTCTACCTTCTCGTCGCCTTCGCCGTCGGCGCCAGCCTGCCGCTCGATCGGATCGTGGCGGCAAAGGACTACGCGCTCGCCGAAGCGGCCGAGCCCGCCCTCGGGCGGATCGGCTTCTACCTGACAGTCGCGCTCGCACTGGTCGCGACCGCCTCGGGCGTGATCGCCAGCATCTTCGCTGTGTCGCGGATGCTGGCCATGCTGACCGACATGAAGCTGATCCCGCACAGCCATTTCGGTATGCCGGGCACGATCCGCGACCATACGCTCGTCTATACGGTGGTGATCGCCAGCGCGCTGACGATCTTCTTCGACCTCAGCCGGATCGCCTCGCTTGGCGCCTTTTTCTACCTCGTGATGGACATCCTGATCCACTGGGGTGTCTGGCGGACTCTGCGGGAGGAGATCGGCGCGCATGGATGGGTCCTGCTGACGGCGATCGGACTGGACGCGGTGGTCCTTGCGGCCTTCGCCGCGCTCAAATGGCAGAGCGACCCGCTGATCGTCGTCATCGCGATCGCCGGCATGACCGCCGTTTTCCTGTTCGAGCGCATCTTCCTCGCGCTCAACCCGCCATCGCACGAACCGGCGCATGGCAGCCACCATTCCGCACAAGAAGAAAGACACGAGCCCACCTCTTGACCTTCCAACGACTGGAGGCCGCACACCGGGACAGAAAGGACATCAATCCATGGCCAACCATCATCACCATCACGCTACCTCCGACACCAAAACCGGCGCAAAGACCGCGACCGACCCAGTCTGCGGGATGCAGGTCGAGATCAAGGAGGGCGCGCGGACGCGCGACTACGGCGGCGAGACGTTCCACTTCTGCTCCGCCGGGTGCCAGGAGAAGTTCGACGCCGATCCGTACTTCTACGCCTCCGGCAACGCGAAGAAGGCCGGACAGAAGGCCCAGCCCGGCACGCAATACACCTGCCCGATGCACCCCGAGATCGTGCGTGACGAGCCGGGGAGCTGCCCGATCTGCGGCATGGCGCTGGAACCCATGGTGCCTTCGGACGAACCGAGTCACGAGCTCGTCGATTTCACGCGACGCATGTGGATCTCGGCGGCGGCGGCGGTGCCGCTCATCATCATCACCATGGGCGAACTCGTCGGGCTAGACGTGCGTGGGTGGATGGGGCACCGCCTCTCGGTCTATGCTGAGTTCGTGCTGGCGACCCCGGTGATCCTCTGGGCCGCGCTGCCGTTCTTCCGGCGCGGGATCGACTCGATCCGCAATGTCTCGCCGAACATGTGGACGCTGATCTCGCTCGGCGTCGGCGCGGCCTATCTCTACTCGCTGGTCGCGACCTTCGCGCCGGGCGTGTTCCCGGCCGAATACCGGATGGGCCACGGCGTCGGTACGTACTACGAGGCGGCCGTTGTCATCGTGGCGCTTATCTTCGTCGGTCAGGTGCTGGAGCTACGCGCGCGGGAGCGGACGGGCGACGCGATCCGCGCGCTTCTGGACCTCGCGCCCAAGACCGCGCGGCGCATTTTGGCAGACGGGTCGGAATACGACGCACCGCTCGAGAACATCGTCGAGGGCGACCTTCTGAGGGTCCGGCCCGGAGACAGCGTGCCGGTGGACGGCGAGGTGGTCGAGGGCCGGTCGTCGGTCGACGAGAGCATGATCACGGGCGAACCGGTCCCGGTGGAGAAAGTCGAGGGCGACCGCGTCACCGGCGGCACGATCAACAAGAACGGCACGCTGGCGGTGCGCGCGACGCAGGTGGGCGCTGACACGGTGCTGTCGCAGATCGTAGAGATGGTCGCCGGGGCGCGGCGGTCGCGGGCGCCGATCCAGGGACTCGCGGACAAGGTCTCCTCGGTTTTCGTGCCGACCGTCGTTGTGATAGCCATCATCGCCTTCGGCGTCTGGCTCTGGGCCGGGCCCGAACCGGCGCTGGCCTTCGCGATCGCCTCGGCCGTTTCGGTCCTGATCATCGCCTGCCCCTGCGCACTGGGGCTCGCCACGCCGATCTCCATCACCACGGCCGCCGGCCGGGGCGCGCAGGCGGGCGTCTTGATCAAGGATGCCGAGGCGCTGGAACGCATGGCGCGGGTCGATACGGTGATCGTCGACAAGACCGGCACGTTGACCGAGGGCAAGCCGCGACTGACCGATGTGGTGGCGCTTCATGGCGACGAGGCGGAGGTACTCGGCCTTGCCGCTGCGCTCGAGCGCGGGTCGGAGCATCCGCTCGCCGAAGCGATCGTGGCCGGGGCGAAGGACCGCAGCCTGTCGCTCGAGACTGCGGAGGACTTCGAGGCGGTCACCGGCAAAGGGGTCCACGGCACTGTCGGGGGACGCAGGGTCGCGCTCGGCAATGCGGCGATGATGACCGATCTCGGGCTGTCGACGGACGAGGCCGAGGCAGAGGCCGACACGCTGCGCGCGGACGGCAAGACAGCGATGTTCGTCGCCGTGGATGGCACGCTCGCCGGGATCGTCGCCGTGGCGGACCCGATCAAGGAGACGACCGAAGCGGCGATCCGCGATCTGCACGCGCTGGGTCTCACCGTCATCATGGCCACCGGCGACAACCGGCGAACGGCCGAGGCGGTGGCCTCAAAGCTCGGCATCGACGAGGTCCGCGCCGGCGTCCTGCCGGAGGACAAGCAGAAGCTGGTCGAGGAACTGCGCGCCAAGGGCAAGTCGGTCGCCATGGCCGGTGATGGCGTGAACGACGCTCCTGCGCTCGCGGCCGCGGACGTCGGCATCGCCATGAGCACCGGCGCCGACGTGGCCGTGGAAAGTGCCGGGATCACGCTCATGCGCGGCGATCTCGTGGGGCTTGTCCGCGCGCGGAAACTGGCCGTCGCGACGCTCAGGAACATCAAGCAGAACCTGTTCTTCGCCTTCGTCTACAACGCCGCAGGCGTGCCCGTCGCCGCGGGGGTGCTCTATCCCCTGACCGGCCTCCTGCTCTCGCCGATGATCGCGGCGGCGGCGATGAGCCTCTCGTCGGTCTCGGTCATCACCAATGCGCTGCGGCTCAGGCGGATCGACCTCTGAGCGCACCTGACTTCAACCCATGGAGAACGACATGACACAAGACACCCTCACCCGACGCGGCCTGCTGATCGGCAGCGCGGCCCTTCTTGCAGGGCTCCCCCAACTGTCGCTGGCGCAATCCGGAGGACCGTCGATACACGTCCTGAAGGACCCGAATTGCGGCTGCTGCTCGGCCTGGATCGAGATCCTGGAGGGTGATGGCTTCACCGTCACGACCGAGGCGAGCATGGGCACGATGCTGATGCGCTACAAGTCCGACAATGGCATCCCGCAAGAGATGGTCTCCTGTCACACCGGCCAAGTCGAGGGCTACATGATCGAGGGCCATGTGCCGGCCGCTGATATCCGGCGGCTGCTGGCCGAGCGTCCCAGCGCCGTGGGTCTGGCCGTTCCGGGCATGCCCTACGGTTCCCCCGGCATGGGGCCGGAGAGCGAACGCGAGGCTTACGACGTGTTCCTCATCCTTCATGACGGCAGCACCGAGGTGTACACGCGCTACGAGGCAGCAGGTCTCTAGCTGGATCATCAGCCGTTGCTCAGTCGCGCTGTGCTTCACCGCCCCAGCCTTTTCGCCCTCTCGGCCATCCTGACCACCTGCGCGCTGGCCGTCACAGCAGCGCTCCGCACAGCAGCGGGAGCCTGCACCGCCCCCCGCCCAATCACTTCACCTGTCGTGAGCGCGCCAATCCGCGCCCTGCCCTTCACGCCGTCGGTATTGAGGATCCCCCTCATGATCCCGGCCGAGCCAGAGACCACAGCTGGTGCCGCAGCCACCATCAGGTTTCCAGAGATCCCCCGCACAATCAGGGGCGTTGCCGCAACGAAGCCCTTGGCCAGGAACACCATCACGAAGAACGGCACCAGCGAGCCGATGTTTGTGGCTGAGTTCGGGTCGCCGAGCTGGGCCAGCAGCGAATTCGCCATGCCGACCACGGTCGAGAACATGGCGGCGATGACGATGGGGTAGAAGGCATAGCTGACCGTCGTCGAGACCCACCTGTGGAAGAAGTCCTTGGTCGCGTCGAAGAGCGACAGTGCGATCATGATCGGAGCAAGGCCGAGCATGAGGGTCAGCATCATCTTGGCGAATATGAGCACGATGCCGGTCATGAAGCCAAGAAGGCTCAACAGAACGAGCCCTATGCCGCCCAAGATCGCACCTGTCATCCAGTTCAGGTTGCTGCCGATGGCGTTCAAGTATTGGCTGAACTCTGAAATGAGATCATCGAACTCGGCCGCGAAGTATGTGGCCCCCGCCCCTCCACCGCCGACCGAAGAAATCAGGGCTCCAGCGACATAGTCGAGCCCGCCGATGATGGCATTCGCGACCGCGTTGAAGTTGGCCCAGTTGAAGGCGAAGAGCCCTATCAACATCAGCTTTATCAGGTACCAAAAGAAGCTGGCCCCATCCATGCTGCGGAATTGGAAGGCCATGTTGATGCAGACGCCGATCAACGAAAGAGTGGCCATCAGCAGGACGATCGCGCCGACATTGCCTGCCACAGCCCCGAACTGGGATTCGGCCGCATCGACAAGGAACGCGTCTGCGGTTCCGACCATCCAACTGACGACACCCACTACCAGGACCCTTGCGCTTCGCAGATATCCTGCACTTCACGGGCGATCTGGTTTTGTTGGTCCCTGAGGGCTAACCGAGCTTCAGTATGTTCCGCCTGAGTACTTGTCGCAAAACGTTCTTCATATTCCGCCGAGGCAGCATCCCATGGTGGGAAGCGGATTTCACAGCCACAATCGCCTGATGACTTGATCGCCTGCCAAGAACGCAATTCATAGAGCCGCATCATGGTTCGAGCCTTGTAGGCGTCCCGCGGGTCGATTTCGTCCATCCAGGTCGGGCGCGCCGGACGTTCGTTGCAGATCCGGTATTGTTGAGGCGACATATCGACTGTGAGATCGTTTGAGACCTGAGGCGAAGTCTGCGCCACAAGGGGGCCCGCCAAGGCGGCAAGCATGAGTGCGAGAATTGGTTTTCGCATCTGGGGGGTTCCTTTTTTACTCAGCGGCAACGGAGGGGCTCTTGTTGCCTCTGCCGTCGACCATGTCGAGGTTCAAATCTCTGGTTTGACCTGGGAGGAAGAACTCGGTGATTCCGCGCGCGCCTTCATGGCGGCCTGCCTGAATGATCACATCGATCGAGCCTTCGATGTAATCGATCATGTCGGCGTAGGTCATCGGCACATCGGTTTTCAGGGCGGCGATGGCGAGGCGGCGAACAGCAAGTTGTGGGGTCTCGGCATGCAGTGTGGTCAGCGATCCACCGTGGCCGGTGTTGATCGCCTCGAGAAAGGTCATCGCCTCGCGGCCGCGGACCTCGCCCAACACGATCCGGTCGGGCCGCATGCGCAAGGTCGAGGCCAGTAGCACATCAGCGCTGCGGGCGTCGGTATCCCGGTCAGCGATCAGCGTCACGGCATTGGGCTGCTCGGGGCGCAGTTCTGCCGCCTCCTCAATGGTGATGATCCGCTCCTCGGGCGGGATCAGCGAAAGGATCTTGCGCGCCGCGACCGTCTTGCCGGTCGATGTACCGCCCGAAACGATCATGTTGAGCTTGTTCTCGACGCAGAAGCGCAGTGCGGCGTCGATGTCGCCGGAGGCAACCACATTGCGCAGCGCGGCGTTTCGTTCGCGCCGCAGACCTTCGAGGCTGCGCTCCTTTCCAAAGAGGAAGCCGAGCCGTATTGCCTCCAGCGGCAGAGAGGAGAAGAACCGCAACGATATTGAAAACCCGCCCTCGACTGCCGGCGGCTGGATCACCTGCGCGCGGATCGGGCGATCTCGATATAGGATCGAGACCGAGACAATGGGCTTCTTGGTGCTGAGCGTCGTCGAGGCGGCCGAGGCGATCTGGTTGCCGAGGTCCTTGATCTCGGTCTGGCTCAGCGGGCTGCCGAGACCTCGCATGAAGTGATCGCCCTGGAATTCGCCCCAGACTTGTCCGTCGGGATTGATGCAGATCTCGATCGTGTCGTCGCGCAGGACCTCGGGGCCGAAACGGTCGAGCGACGCTTCCAGATAACTTGCAGCCATGTCAAAAAATCTCGAGGTCACGATCAACCATGACCGTGATCCGTGTACCCTGATCGACATGTATCACTGGCCGGATCGCCAGATAGTCCTGCATCACGCTTTGCGTGCTATCGCGCAGGTCGGTGCCGACATCACTCGCAACATCGGCCGCCGCCTCGCTGTCGATTTGACCCGCTGCAGCCGCAGGCAGAGCGCCGATCAAGGAGATCAGCGCGGCGGAGCCGAAGCGTTGCGCGAAACGGGTGTCGACAAACCCGGTGGTGCCAGTACGGCCAAGTTCGTCTCCACCGAAGGCGCTGATCTGCACAGTCTGATTGTCGGGCAAGATGATCCGGTCCCATGCCACCATGACGCGCGATTGGGCAAGTGCGACATCGGAGCGGTAGCGCCCGATCAGCCGCGCGCCGCGCGGGATCAGGATACGGGTTCCATCGAACGAATGGAGGTCTTCCGAGACGATGGCGCGGATCGCGCCGGGCAGTGTGCTGTCGAGAGCCGTCTCTGTGACAGCCTGAATCATGGTGCCCTGAACAACCGTGTTCGATGGGTTCGCGATCACTTCGGCACGTGTCACCTGCGCAGGTTGTGCGCCCGAACGAACAAAGGCTTCATCTGCATTCAAACGTGCGGCTTCCAGCGTGTTCTCCCTATCCGCACCCGCGCCCATCCCGGAGAACGCGATCATAGGAGACGCGATACGCTCTGCGCGGGCCTCAGCTTCGGCTGCGCGCCGCCTTTCGAGTTCGGCCAGCCGCAATTCTTCTTCACTTGGTCCCAATGAGGTCGGCTCTGGTGGTGCAAGCCGTGCAAGTTCCAAGTCCATGCGGAGCTGATCCAATTCGCGGTCCCGCTCGGTCAGCTGCCGCTCGAGGGCACGCTGAGCCTCGGCGGATGCTTCCTGTAAGGTGGCAATTTGCGCCGTCAGGTCCGCAATCGCCTGCTCCGCCCCGCTATCCGCGGCCTCGGCCGGTCTTGCGCGCAGTTCCTCGAGTTCCGCTCTCAATGTCGCAAGACTTTCCATCAGCGCGAGTTCCGACTCGCTCGGACCTGTGTCCGCAGGCGGGGCTTGGCTGGGCTCCGGGGCAGAAATCGGCGCCAGATCTCCGAATCCGGGGCCGCTGCTCTGAAACTCTTCCGGCGCGGCGGTCGCCATTGGTGCTTCTGCCGACGGCTGTAGGGCAGCCCACGCCAGACCACCTGCTGCGGCGATGCCGACGACTCCAAGGATCGCGGCAAGCGGTGCAGGCCGCTTGTTTGCCTTCGCTTTGCCTGTCGAACCTTCGAGAGCCGCGAGGCGCGCGGCGAGGTCTTCCGTACCTTCGGTCATGATGTGGCCTGTCCTGCGTCCTGGACGCAAATCACCTCTTCGCCAAGGCGAAGGACCCATTGCCGGTTGACGCCGGACACGCGGATGACGCCGTCACTCAATGCCTGGCTGTTCACCGCGCGTTCCCTGCCGTTCGAATATCGGAAGATGGCGGGCACCGGCGCATTCCGTGCGAACCGGAAATACGTGAAGGTACCATCATCCCAGATGGCCGTCGGCGTGAACTCTTCTCGGGCACTGACCGCATAGTTCGCGTTCGGCGCATCGGCCGCAACCGCCCTGGTGGGTTGCACGCGGTTTTCAGGATAGCGGAACTGCACGACATAATGCGGCGTCTCCCGGGCTTCGACGACGTGGAAGTAGTAGGAGCGGCGGTTGGTGTAGACGGTGATGTTGGTGGCGACGCCAGATGCTGTTGGCTTGATGGCGAAGGCACGGCCACCCGGGACACCGTCGAATTGAAATCCGACCGTATCGCCGGCGATGATCGAACGGATGGTTTCACCCTCACCGAATTCGACCGTGGTGACGCGGGTCAGAGTCGTGACGACACGGTAAACCTGGCCTTCAGTCCAGGTCGCTACGCGCACGCGGTTGTCATGAGAACCTGGGCGGGGCGTGGTCTCGGCCAAGGCAGTCGATCCCGCGAACGTGAGAAAACTGGCGGCCAACAAGGTAAAGATTGGAGTGCTAGTCATTCGGAACGTTCCGATCGGATGGCATATTGGGTGACGGTGAAACCGAAAGGGTTTTGCCAGACATCGTCGATCGCGCGGGTCCGCTCGGGCCGGAATTCGAACATCAACGTGGCAGTGAACGATCCATCCTGTACCCCCTGAGGGCTGGTCAGGCGCTTTCTGAGCCGCACCTGGGCGCGGTTATCGCCAATAAGGGTGATCGATGCGATCTCGACAGCCATCTCGGCCGCAGCCCCGTAACGCGTCGGCGGATAGCTGTCCTGCCCCGATGTCCACATCGCGCGCATGCTGGCCTCGGCCGATCCGGAAGACTGTGCCAGGACACGGCGGACACGAAGATCGTTGTCGAGCTGGTTGTAGGTTTCGCGGTCGAAAATGTAGCGGTAGATTTGCGCTTCGATCACGGCAGGCCGTTCGGCGAGCGACACGGTTTCAACCGTGGCATTGGGGAGCGCCATCCCGGTCGCGGGATCGTAGGGCACAACCACGGGAGGCGGCGTCTCGACCATCAGCGCGACAGCCGCAGCCGTCAAACAGCCGAATACGCCGAAGCCTGCCCCGGAAATGCCGATCATCCGCCAAAGCTGTTCCCGGCGCAGGGCACCGTAGACAAGTTCCTCTTCCACGAGCTCGCGCGCAGTCATCACCCCTGCCCTACTCATGGCTCAAGGTCCGGCAAGGTGAAGTCCATGTAGCGGCGTTCTTCGGCAACGGTGGCGGCGTCAACCACGCCTGCATTGCCTGCGCCTAGGGTTTGGATCGCTTCCAGCTCCCACATCCGGGTCATGGCGATGGCGAGTTCCGCCGTGACGCGGGTGTTATGATCCATCGAGGCTTTGAGATCCTCCATGTCCGGGATCATCTCGACCAGACGTTCCACCCGTTCGAGAGACTGTTCCGCCTCTGCGTGGCTGTTCTGCGCCGCCGCCGACATCACAGCACCTGTGGTTGCCCGCGTGGCCACGCCTTCGGCGCCCGGATTGCCGCTGGTGGCGATCTCGCGGAGTGAATCCTCGTCGAACCCGGCGCTTGCCAGCGCCTGTTCCATCTGCGTGCGCATGGGCCCGGCATTGGGCCCGATGAGCGCGCTCCAATCGCCCGCCTGGATGCCTCGGATCAGGCCGGGGATGTCTTCGAAGTTGGCCTCAAGCAAGGTATCGAGGTCCCCGCCCATGGCAAGTCCGAGGATGCTGCGCGGCCCGGTGAGCGAGGCATACATCTCGTTCAGCTGATCGAGTTGGCTTTGCAGCATGTCCAGTTGCTCCAACGCATTGTCCAGAAGATCGGTCTGGATCCCGAAATCCTGCAGCATCTGTTGAAGCTGGCGGATTTCCTGAGCAATGTTCTGAGTGTCCACCGTGGGCACACCCTGTGCCGCGACAGGTCCGGTGACATTGAGGGCAAGCGCGAGAGCGATGCTACCGGCGAAAAGGGAACGGGGCAGGCGCAGGTTCAACGCAAATCCTCCTGACTAAAATCCATGTATTGCCGTTCGGCAGCTTGCGCTGCCGCCAAGGCGATCTGCTCGGCACTGAGTGGCTCGGTTCGGGCGGCCTTGATCCGGGTCCGGATTGCTACCAGCCGGGCCAGTTCGGCCCGGGCATAGGTGTTGAGCGCGATGGCCTCGTGGAGATCCTCGGTCTCACCAATGCGGGTGATGATGTCCTGAACCCGCAGGGCGGCGGCACGGACCGAGACCAGCGAATAGTCGCCATAGACCCCTGCGCCGTGGGCCGAGAGGCTGAAACTCGCGTTGGCGAGGAGCACAGGGTCGATGGTGCCGAGCGCATCGATGCCGCCTACAGCCGCGAGGTAGCTGTTGTACTGCTGCGGGATCACCACGACATAATGCTGGGTTTCCGCGAAAGGCGGCACACCGCCATAATCCTGCACATTGCCAGGACCGGCGTTATAGGCGGCTAGCGCATGGATAATGTTGCCATCGAACATGTTCAGCATTTGTGCGAGGTATCGCGCACCGCCGGTGACCTGCAGATAGGGATCGTCGTAATAGGCCGGGTAGATCCCGAGATCGCCCGCGGTACCGGGCATGATCTGGGTAAGTCCGAAGGCCCCCACGGGTGAGCGTGCCCCGATCTGGAAACGACTTTCCTGCCAGATCAGCGCCTGCAAGAGACAGCGCCATTGCACGAGCGAAAGACCTGCGCGGCCGACCCCGGACAGACTATGGGTGTCGCGTGCTGCGCGGATGATCAGCTCCTCGATCCCCTCCCTGGCATCGCCGAACATCCGCGCTGCCGCTGGATTGGTGTCCTCGGGCGCATAAAGACTGGCGGCGGCGCTTTCGACGTCGTCTACCGCCCCCTGCCCCGCCTCGAGCCCCGCCACGGTTCCGGCCACGTCTCCAGCGCCAAGCGACATGGCATCCATCAGCCCTTCGAGGGAGGCGAGTTGCTGGCGCTCGATTTCGGCCAGTTCCTCCTCGCGGCTTAGCCGGCCCTGCTGCAGTGTCAGGTCCCGATCGGTCTGCTCAAGGATGGCCTGCCGCTCTGCGAAGAGGCGCGGATCGAAGGTCGGCACGCCTTGGGCGACCGCTGGCCCCGCCGTGGGACCTGCCAGTGCAAAGCCGATCATCGAGAGAGGAAGCCAGGTCCGCATTGGCTCAGCCGCCCGCCCCCAAGAGGACGAAATCGCAGGCCGTGTCGCGGCGCGTGACCTCCGCCCCCATGGTCGAGATCGTGGCGGTGGCGGTTCCTGCCTGCGCAGGAGCCTCGCGAAAATTGAAGCAGTTGGCTTGCGGGGGGTTATGCTGCGCACAGGCTGTCAGGGTCAGGCCGAGCCCGAGCAGCGCGACGCTGCGAATGATGGTACGGGTCATGTCACTCTCCAGAAATCAGGACGTTCGCGATAATCGGCGCCGACAAGCGCTTCGCCCTTCTCCATTCCGCCAAGGATGGTCACGAGCGGGCCGAGCGCGCTGAGATCGGCATCGATCACGACGGAACCACGGTCGTCGCGTACAAGCGCGAGCCGCGAGGCCGAGCCGACGCCCAGAAGCACGTCGAGCTCTTTCTCGGTCAGGCCGAGCATCGCGTAGTCAGCGGCGGAAGCACGAATATTGGGCAAGAGCACCTGCGTCGGCACCGCTTCCACGATGGTCTTGCCGGTGCGCGTGCGCTCGAGCTGGCTGGCATATTGCGTCATCATCACGACGACGGCGTTCTGCTTGCGGGCGGTCACCAGCCAGTTGCTGAGTCGCTCCGCGAAGTAGGCGTTGTCGAGGGCTTTCCATGCCTCGTCGATGACGATGATGGTGGGCTTGCGGTCCTCGATCACCCGCTCGACCCGGCGGAAGAGGTAGGACAGGACCGCCATGCGTTCCCGCTCGCTCTCGGAATCGAGGATGCCGGTGAGGTCAAAGCCCGCGACGTCTCCATCGATGCTGAAACTGTCCTCGGCATTGGCCCCGAAGATCCAGCCGTAGCGACCCTCGGCGGTCCATTCCTGCATACGCTCGAAGAGATCGCCCTCGTCATCGGTCGAGACCAGCAGCGAGGCGAAATCCGACCAGTTCCGTAGGCCCGCATGTCCTGCGCTCGCGTTCTGGCGTACGACCTCCTGCAGTCGGTTGGTCTGCACCGGGGTCAGAGGCCGGTCGCGGCGTTCGAGAAGACTTGCAAGCCAGTCGGCAAGCCAGGCCTGCCCGCGGGCGTCGATCTCGGTCTGGAGCGGATTGAGGCCCGTGGGCCGTCCGGCCCGCACGGTCGAATAGCTGCCGCCGAGCGCGCGGACGGCCATCTCCATGCCCGCGCGATAGTCGAATACAAAGACCCGCGCACCTGCCCGCCGTGCCATGGTCATCAGGAAAGCCGCCAGGACGGATTTGCCGGAGCCGGGACGGCCGAGGATCAGCGTGTGGCCTCCCGTGGGCTCGCGATCCGGCGCGCCCTGTTCGTGGAAGTTGAAGCGAAAACCACTGCGCTCGGGTGTCGGAAAGAGCGTGATCGGCACGCCCCAGGGGACTTCCCGCCCTGTCTTTCCGAGCGGGGTGCGGTGGAAGGTAGCGAGATCGGCGAAGTTGTGGTTCGTGATTGCGGCCTTGCGGCTGCGCGCCCCTGTGTTCCCGGGATGCTGCGCCATGAAATGCGCCCGCGCCCCGAAGGCTTCCGAGATCAGGTTGATCCCGGAAGTGGCGGAGATGTTGCGGATTTCGGCCGCGATATCGTCAAGCGCCGTCTGGGTGCGGGCATAGACGGCCACGGTCATGTGGTGCTCGCCGAAGATCAGGCGTTTGGATTCCAGATCGTCCTGCGCGAGTTCCAGTTCCTGGGCGAGACTGACGGCTCCGTCATTGGCGGCCTGCATTAGCCGCAGCTGCCGCTTGATCCGGCCCGCCATGATGTTGGCGTTGATCGGCACAAAAGAGTGCGTGACCACCATGTCGACGGGCAAGTTCAACTCGTCGAGCATCAGGCTATCGGTCTTGGCGGGGTAGTTCTTCACCGCAAAGATCGCCCCGAGCTTGTCGCCGACGGCACCGTCCGAGAGTGCGATGGTCGTGCCGCGGAAGGTGACGCGGGTATTTGCGACGTCCTCGGCGATCACACCGAGGCGCGACCGGGGGAAGAGCGGGTGCTCCTCGCCTGTGTTGAGTGAACCGAGGAAGCCCAGAAGCTTGCCGCTGCTGGCGGCCATCAAGCGGGGCTTCAACTCGTCGAAGGAGGACAGCAGAAACCCCACGACCTCGTCGAGCTTGCGCAAGCGGCGGGTGGTGTCGGCCGCATGTCGCGAGCGAGACGCCCCAAGTCCTAACGGCAAGCGGCTGCCGGTCTCAGGTCGCTTCAGCACCGTCAGGGTCAGCGTCTTGTCGCGCAAGCCCGCGCGGCCGAGATGCGCGTGCCATCGTTTGTCGACGGCGGCAGAAAACCCCTCACCCGGAATGGGCGGCAGGGTCACGTCGACCGCTTTCGAGACCTTGTGCAGGTAGAATGAGAACTCGGTCCCGACCTGCGCGACGATGCCAGCCAGCAACCCTCCGATCCGGTCGAGATGCCCGTCCTCGCTCGTGGTGCTGTTCACCCCTTCGAGGCGGATGCATTGCATCAGCTCGTTGCCGCGTGTCCGGATCGTTCGGTCGTTCACGAGGCTCACATAAGGCAGCATCATTGAGAGCCGCTTCTCGCCCTTGACCCATGCGGGTAGCGCGGTCAGCGGATCGATGGCGTTCTCAACCTCATCGGCAATTCCATCACGGGGCATAGCTGTCGCCTCCGTGCAGCTTGCGGTTCGTCGTGGGCGGGGTTTCCTGCAGGGTGATCACCAGGACATCGAGGAAGTTCGGATCCCAGTCCGCGGCTTTCCAAAGCGCCGGCCAGGCCAGCCCCGCGAACACAGCCACCACCCAGCTCTGCACCCAGAGGAACAGAAGCGTCGAGCCGAAGAGCCAGACCATTGCGTACATGATCGGCAAGCCCATCAGCTTGGGTGGCCTGAGAAGACCGATGAACACGCGGGACTGGTCAGCCATGGATGGAGCTCAGGTGGTCCAGATGGCAGCGACGATGGTGGGTGCTGCGGCGATGCCGGCGATTGCAACCACGACCCAGAGCGCCTGACGAAAGTCGAGGATGCCAAAGAGCCAGGAAAGGAACACCCCGATCAGCGCAAGCGTTCCGATCACGATCCCCAAGGGACCGGTGATCGCATCGACAATGCCTTGAAGCAGGGTCTGCACCGGCGAGAGGTCAATGCTCTGCGCAAGCGCTGGACCCGCCAGCACTATAAGGGCCATCGCGCCGGACGCGGTGATCGCCCGCGTGCGGAGCACGCTTTGACGTTTCCTCGATGTCATGAAAGATCTCCTCTGAGCCGCTCAAACACGGCAGTCACACGGGCCACATGCCCTTGGGTTTCTCGAAAGGGGGGGATGCCGCCGTGGCGTGTGACCGCCTCAGGGCCAGCGTTGTACGCCGCAAGGGCCAGAGAGCCCTCGCCGAACTGGTCGAGCATCATCAGCAAGTAGCGGGCTGATCCGTCGAGGTTCTGCGCAATGTCATGTGGGTCGACGCCGAGATCGCGGGCGGTATCCGGCATAAGCTGGCCAAGGCCTATGGCACCGACAGGGCTACGTGCAGCCGGATTGTATGCGCTCTCGACTTCGATATTGGCCCGGTAAAGGAGCGCCCAATCAGTGACTGAAAGCCCTGCGCGACGCAGCGCACCATGCCCGGCATACCGTAGCGCCGTGGTCTCGATCGCATGGAGGATTTCTGGAGTGGCGTGGGCGGCAAATCGAGCCGGGATCGCTGTCTCGCTCGTTGGGTCAGGAACGCGAGGTTCTGCGAAGAGAAAAAGACGCTCGTTTGCCTCTTGAGAAGTGGAAATCAATTGGCCGTCTGGGCCAACCGAAAAGATGAAACCGTCGGCCAGGGCCGGGGGCGCGGAACAAACGCCTGTACCCAAAGCAACGACGAGCGCAGTCGCGCGGTCAGCTGCCTTTGACCGGCGGCGCGGCGTGGCGCTCGCGGCCACCTTCTTCAAGTGGGATGCTAGCGGTCGTACAGCCCATGTCGGCCAGGAAACTGACAAGGCCAACGATGGTTTTGAAGTCGCGGAGCTTGAGGACGCTTCGGCTGGTGACGAGCATCTTATCGTCACGCTCATCAGTGGCGACGGCGCGGATGACCCACGAGCCGTACCAGCTGTTATGGCGCTTCTCTGCTCTCTCCTTGCAGACCACCTCAATGAGGTAGCCCTCGGCGAGCAAGCCGCGCAGTCCGTCTTCTGTAACCACATTCGGGGCTTCTTCTATCATGGCCTTCCCTTGGGTCCTTGTTCTGCCTGGGTGCAGTATCAGGCCCACGGGGTCGCAACACCGTGAGCGATACAAAACAACATTAGTGATAGCAAGACAATAATAACGTGTTGACGAAGTTCGCCTTGCTCCGATAACGGTGATAGCCGACAGAATGATAATCTTAAAGGCGGCAAAGGAGTTTTGCCCTGCGCTTGTTTATTGCGCGCAACGCACCGTTGCTGTTCGCGTTCCTGCTTGGAAGCATGCCGATAGCCGCGGCAGCAGATTGCGTGCCTCCCGAACGACCGTTCTTGCCTCAGTCGCAAGAAGACATGCGTGCCTATGCCGATCTGCTGCGTGCTGATTTCGAGAGCTACATCGCCGACATCCAGGAGTACTTCCGCTGTCTTGATGCCGAGCGCGCCCGCGCGCTTCAGGAGGCGCGCGAGGTCAGTGAAGACTATGGAAGACTAGTCGAGCTATTGGACTGAGCAAACGCATGGGCTTAACCGCCGTCGAGATCCTCGTAGTAGACCAGGGCGGGCATGTTGCGGCGCTGGTGCACGATGCGCAGGATGACTGCCGCGCCATCCGCCGCATCGAGCCGCTTGTAGAAGATAACGTGACGCTGGCAGTTGACGGATCGCATCCCCGGGACGAAGAGACTCCTGTCCCGACCCCGGTCGGGATCCCCGGTGATTTGCTCGAAGGCGGTGACCAACTGGCGGTAATAGACGAGCCATTGGTCCCTACCCCAGGTCTCGACGGTGTAGGCACGGATCTCTTCAAGGTCGGACCTGGCCCGACCGGAAAGTCGAATGGTCATGCGGGTCAGCGATCAAACGCATCCGGTTCGAACGCTTGAACATCGAACTCGGCGAAATCCCCATTTTCGGCCAGGGTGGCTGCCTCCTCTAGGTCGGCCTTGAGCGCATAGAACTGCCGGGCGCCATCCCGCTCCATCAGCATCCTGACGCCGGCGCGCACGACTTCGCTCAGATTGGCGTAGGCGCCGGACTCGATCTGCGCCTGCACGTATTTCTGCATCGGTTCGGTAAGGTGGACGTTTGGCATCAGACTCTCCTATCCATGCTCAATCGTATCAGATTCTGCCATAAATCTTCAAGCGCATGTTCGGTCCCAACATAGGCCTCAACACTGGGTCGTTGCTTCGCCCCGCCCTTCTGTTTCCGGATTCCATCCGGGGAACCAAGCGCGTCAGTTTCCCGATACTGCCCCTCCCGAGACCATGAGCGCTACGACACGCCGTTTGACGGACTCTTGCGGTCCAGTCTTCCGTGACCGCTTTCGTGGCCGCATTGGAACGCCATATTTGTATTTTGTTACAGATGTTTGTTTGGCAGCCAACATGAAACAAGGCTGCAATTTTGGCCGCTTTTACTACACCACAAAAGCCCACACCGGCGTCAGAACTCGGAAGCCGTCAAGCGACACAAGCTGACTGTTGCACGCCACTAGCAATCAAATCCCCTTGCTATCATTAATGTTGTTTCGTATCGCTGCACCATTATAGATGGAGTCGGCATCATGAAGCACGTGATCCACAGCGTGGCAACAGCCACGGCAATAAGCATATCCGGACTAATGGCCTCGTCCGGTCCGGCTCAGGCCTATCAGGTGGACTGTGCAATCCTCCTCTGCCTTGCGGGGGGCTGGCCTGCCTCCGCGCCCTGCGCACATGCTAGAGCGGTCTTCATTCGGCGGATCACGCCATGGCCGATCGAGCCGCCCTTGCAAATCTGGCGGTGTCCGATGGGTGTGTCGTTCAACGATCCCAACCCGATGTCGCCTATGGAACGCCTTTATGACATCACGTTCCGCGATCCGCCCGAACCGCAGGAATCCACTCCTATGCCCCTTGTCCGCGTCCAAGCGGATGAGCAAGCCGACATCGACATCTCGGGCGACGCCTTTGATTTCGTGCGCAGCATTCGCGTTTATCACATCCAGTACCGCCAGCATGAAAACCGAGATGGCGACTGCAATCGCAGCGACTCGACGCGATTGGGGTCCTACGGCGTGCAGGGCGACTACCGATGGACAAGATCCACCGTGGGCCAGGTGCCAGCCGCATCCGGCCTGAGCATCCCGAATGGATGTGGCAGCTACTTTTACCGTTCCGTCTTCGTCGACTGGCGTGATCACGCCGGGAACTATGGTTCTGAAGAAGTTCGCTACTGACAAAATCTGCGCGCGGTTTTGCCGTGCGCGTCATCTCAACCCCGCACGGAAGGCTGTGCAAGACCCCCGAAAAGGAGACGACGCCAGACCGTGAAGCCTGACGCCGTGCTAGAAAACTCCGTGAACAAGAGTTTCCTAGCGCACCGCCAAAACACCTGCAACCAGCAAAGTTGTTTTGCTGGCAAGAATGTTGTTGTCTCACGACATGGCGTCGGATCTCCAAGGAGACCTCGACCATGGAACCTACGACCGGCCTGATCCTGCGACGGATCACGCAGACAAATCTCTCTGTTGCAGCGCACAAGCTTGCCACCCTCATCCTCGACGCCATCGCCTGGAAGGATGGCTACAACGGTTTGTCGCGCGGAACGGCAGCCTTCACCCTCTCGGCCCTGGCGGAGAAGATGGGTGTCTCACGGCAGTATCTTACGGTTCTTCTGAACGAACTTGAGGCTTCGGAGTTGCAGCTCGAGCGGGCGAAGCCGAATGGCAAGTTCGCGCCCTGGATCTTTCGGTTTTCCGCCTTCGATGAGGAGATTGAAACCCATGATCTCGTGTCAGGTGAAGGCGACACATCACTATCTAGAGATAATAATAACAAAACTATCTTCTCAGGGCTGATCGAAATCACCGAGAGTTCGAACGTTTTTCAGACCAGTTGGGCAGAGCTCATCAAAGCGGCGAAGGCCGCGTTGCCCTGCTGGAACATCGACACCCAGGTCATCTGGGATCGCTTCCTCGCCTTCAACCGATCCCGAGGCAACGGCAGGGTGCCGGCCGGCTTCCTGCTTGGCTTCATGCGCCGATGGCGAAATTCGTGGGGAACTCCAACTCGTCCCGCGGTCAAGCCGCCCGCGAGACCAATAACGGATCCCAAAGAGCGCGAATTGCTGAGACAGATGCAAGCCGCACCAACTGCGAACCGCCAGTTCCACGCGTCCGACTTGTGTCGCTTGATCGGACACGCTGCCTACGAAGCGCGGGTACTCGATGTGATCCGCAAGTTTGGGTGCCAGAGGTTTTCAGCAACCTTGGCGGTGCACGGACGAGCGGTGCTGGAAGGGGAGATATCCCGGTAGCTTCGCTTGCTCGGACTTGGAGTCCATGAAAGCCCCGCTACAGATGTCAAGTTCCGATAGTGAAGTTTATGTTAAATTTCGAAGAATTCAGCGCGTAGGGACTTATTATGCAGCCTAAAGTCGACATCAAACTGCATCGGATTGTTTCATCCGAGCAGACAAATGTTGCTGACTACATTTAGATCGTTCCGTTCCTCCATTAATCGTGAAGCATCTGATGTGATGTCAATTTCCAGGCCAGAGTCCTTTTCTTGCAGAATCGCTGGCTACCCGTCACGCGCCCACGCAATTGCGGACTCGGTATCGCTGGATTCGAACCACTGCATCTCGGAGCCCGTCAATAGGTTGACCACCCGTGCGCCCCATTCCATCCATCTGCGTTCTCCGACAACCGCTATGCGACCGAAATCGTTCGCGTGGGCGGTGTCGACCTTCAGATCTTCTAGCATCGCCGAAGGCTCTTCGTAGCCCTCGAAACTTGTAAGGTCGAGAACCAGACCCGGATTATCGGTTGTTCCAAGACGCTCATGAAGCAGCGCGTGCATTTACTTGAATTCTGTCTCCGTCAACTTGCCTTCGCAGACGAGCCCGATGACATCATCACGCTCGGTCAGCGTTTCCTTGAACATTGGTCTTCTCCTTTTCACTTGCGTTGCCGTGACCGTAGAGATCGGCGTTCTGATGAGCGCGATCCTCGTGCTCGAATTCGAGGCTGGAATGGCTGATGCCGAATTCTTCCTTCAGCCGCTCCTTGATCGCGCTCTTGATCTCTTCGATCTTCGACCATCCCTCGGCTGCCACGACGACATGACAGTCGAGCGCAGCCTCGTGCTCTTGCATTTGCCAGAGATGGACGTGGTGGACGTCGGCGACGCCTTCGACTTTCCGCATCGCTTCGACGACGGCCTCGTTGTCGATGTCCGGCGGGCTCCCGAGCATCAGGGTTCGGATTGGGCCGCCTATTTCAGTGAAAGACAGATACAGGATGTAGGTCGCGATGCCGATGGTGATGGCAGGATCGACCCAACGCATGTCGTAAAGGATGATCAGCGACCCAGCGACGATAACCGCGACCGAAGCAAGCGCATCCGAAAGGTTGTGGAGAAAAAGCGCACGGATGTTCACGCTCCCCTTCTGCATCGAATAGGTCAGCATTGCGGTCAGCGTGTCGACCACAAGCGCGATTCCACCGAGAATGACGACGGTCCACCCCATGACTTCGGGTGGATCAATCATGCGCATGCCACCTTCGTAGATCAGATAGAAGCCGATCACGATGAGGGTGGTGTAGTTGATCAGGGCCGCGACGATTTCGACCCGGCCATAGCCGAAGGTCATGCGCTCATCGGCCGGGCGGCGCGCGATCTTGCGTGCGGCAAAGGCAATGACAAGCGAGGCCATATCGGAAAAGTTGTGCAGCGCATCGGCGATCAGTGCCAGGCTGCCCGACAATATGCCCCCGACGATTTGCGCAACGGTAAGAAGCCCGTTCGCCCAGATCGCGATGGCAACCCGCCGATCGCCAGAATCCGGATCGATATGCGCGTGCCCGTGGTCATGTGGCATTGGCAGGCTCCTCATGCGCGTGTGTCGCGCGTCGGTCAGTCTTGAGGCGGTCGCTGCGGAAACCACGAACGCGCGCATTCATCCAGTGGCGTATGATATGACGGTAAAGGGCACCACGCAGCCATCCAAAGGATTGCTCATGGGAAAAATAGAAGGCGTCCGGCGTATCAAACACGCCGAAATCCTGCACGATGCCGGTTTTCTGAATGTAGGTATCTTCTCCGTTCCAGGCGACGGGAGGCGCGCCAAGGCAATCCGTGCCCGCGCCATAACCGCAGAGACTTTCTGTGTCCGAGAATGACGTTTGCAGGACATCGAGGAAAGCGTCATCCAGGATGAAGCCTTCAAGGTTGATCCAGGCACCTTGAAATTCGATCTCGACCCATGAGTGGAGAATTTCCTGCGGAGCAAGCGGATACACCAGCTCAGGGACAACACCGCGCTGCAAGCCTTTGTGGATCGTAAACCCATGCAACCGGCAACGAATGCCGACACCACGCAGCAGCGCCATCAAGAGCGTGCTTTTGGTATTGCACTGCCCATAGCCGTCGGAAAGCACTTCGGATGCGGGGATGTCGTCAGCTCGATTGTATCCGAACGCGATTTCATTCCGAACGAAATCATAGGCAGCTCCGATCCGATCGTATTCGGATAAGCCGCGCCAGCTGCGGTTCTCAATTAGACGCGCAAGAGGCGCGGCATCAAAATCCAGTAGTTTGGTGGGTACAAGTAGGGGGTCGATCATCTGCAACGGGTCGCTCCTCGAATCGTCTTGGAACAAGACTAATTGCTATAGTCACTATAGCTTCAATCCTTTCTTTCAGAAAGAATCTCCCGCAACTATTTGTCCGTGTGAACCGCTTTGTGGTGTTCGCCGTGTGCGTCGCGCAGGATGTCGATACCGCCCCAGGCCGCGATCCCGGCGACGATCACACCGACGACAAGGTCCGGCCAGTTGGTTCCTAGCCAAGCGACGAGGCCACCGGCCACGACGATCCCGAGGTTCGCGGCGAAATCGTTGTAACTGAAGGTGTTGGCCGCGCGGATATTGACGTTTGGATTTTTGAGCTTAGCGAGCAGCCAAACGCAGACTGCGTTGATAGCCGCCGCGATCAGGGCCATTGCAATCATGATCGTCCCGAGCGGATCTGACCCACCGATGTAGCGGCGCCACGCATCGTAGAGGATGCCTGCAGCGAACAGGATCAGCAGCCCGCCGGAAACGTTCGCCGCCCCGCGTTTCCATTTGGCGGATCGGGACAAAGCGAAAAGGCTGATCGCGTAGACGAAGCTGTCGGAGAGGTTATCGAGCCCGTTGGCGATCAGGGCACTTGAGTCGCCGAAGGCGCCTGTTGCGAAAAAAGCCACGGCCAAACCGATATTGAGCGCCAGAACGATCCAAAGCGTCCGTCTCTCCATTGAATCTTGTCTAGCGGCCATTTTGTGGTTCCAGCTTGTGTTGTACGACACATTAACTTCTGCGGCAGATCTGCGTTCCAGCCGGAATGTTGGCTGAATTCCTTCAGGCCCCGATTTCCTCGTGTTCGGTCAAGCATTCCGAATGGTCCCGCAACACCTCAAGCACCTTGCAATCTCCCGTCCGCCCGCCGCTGCATTCGTGAACCATGCGTTTCAGTTCCGTGCGCAGCGCCTTCAGGCGGGCCATGCGCTGCTCCACCTGTTTGAGCTGGCGACGCGCGATGGCATCAGCCTCATCACAGGGCCGGTTGGGATGGTCGCTGAGGTCGAGCAGCTCGCGGATCGCATCGAGCGAGAAACCGAGTTGTCGCGAATGGCGGATGAAGGACAGCCGGTCGAGCTGTGCATTGTCGTAGCGCCTCTGCCCGCCTTCGGTCCTGCCAGGTTCGGGCATGAGCCCAATCTGTTCGTAGTACCGGATGGTCTGCACCTTCGTGCCAGTCTTCTTTGACAGAGTACCGATCGTGAGCATTTTCGCCTCCATGAAAAAGATACAGTTTGTGTAGGTTTTGCCGTCGGAATAAACAAGTGTCGGTTTCACAGACGCGTGAGTTCAAGCTATACCATGATTTCGTGCTTGAACCTCTAGCAGCTAGAGGATGTATCCGCACAGGCAATAAGAATCAAAATCAGGCGAACAGGATTGTCCCTTACATCGGCACAGAAGTTTCTTTGGGTTTTGGCAGGCGTGGCAGCGCTTGCCTTCATATGGCTTTTGCTATGGTCCGATTATCGTGCCGATAGCGCCCGAACCGACGCCGAACCGCCTTTTTTCGCTGAGTTCGAACTGACGGACCACCAGGGTATGGTTCGAACCGAGGAGGACTTTGCGGGGCGCTGGATGCTGGTTTTTTTCGGCTTTACCAACTGCCCCGACGTCTGCCCGACGACCCTATCCGAGGTCGCGGCGGTGATGGACGGTCTGGGCGACGATGCCGCCAAGGTCCAGCCGATTTTCATCACCATCGACCCCGAACGGGACACGCCCGCCGCACTCGCCGAATACGTCCCGCTGTTCGATGCGGGCATCATCGGTCTGACCGGCACGCCGGAACAGATCGCCGCCACATCCGAGACGTTTCCGATCTTCTTTGAACGCGTCGAAGAGGCTGCGGCGCCGGATGGTTACACGATGGGCCACACGTCGCATTTGTTCCTCTTCGATCCCGACGCGGGCTTCGCCGACTCGTGGCCCTACGGCACCTCCGCCGAAGAGATACTCGCCGATCTGGAAGAGAGGTTCTGACCGACATGAACCGTATGTCCGGAGAAACAGCCCTCGGGCTGGCGTGGATCATCGCGCTCGTCGCCTCGCTTGCCGTGCTTTTTGTCGGCGAGGTGCTGGGGCAGACGCCCTGTGTGCTGTGCTGGTTCCAGCGCGCCTTCATGTTCCCCTTGGCCATTGTCCTCGGGCTCGGCCTTTGGTGGCGGGACGGCCGCGTGGGGCGCTACGGCATCGCATTGGCGCTTGGCGGCGGCGCAATCGCCCTCTGGCACATGGGGCTGTACGTCGGTCTTGTTCCCGAACGCGTCCAGCCCTGCACGGCCACCGGCCCCTCTTGCACCGATGACAACCAACTGGTCTTCGGCATCCCTATCCCGCTGATGGCGCTCGCCGCCTTCGCGCTGATCGGGGCGCTGTCGGCCCTTTCATTGAAGGACACACGAACATGAATCGACGCGGCCTGATCCTGTCCGTTCTTGCCCTCGGCGCCGCCGGTTTCGGCGGAGCCACCTGGTTTGCAATCCGCCCCGGCCCAGTGGCCGAAGCGGAGCCCGTTGCTCCGGAACTTGCGGAGGCGATGATCCGCCCCTACTCGCCCATCCTCGGGCCTGCGGATGCGCCCGTCACGATCGTCGAATTCTTCGATCCGGCCTGCGAGGCCTGTCGCGCCTTTCATCCCATCGTGAAGGACATCATGGCCGAGCATGGGGAAGCTGTCCGCGTCGTGATCCGCTACACGCCCTTCCACGGCGCGGCATCCGAGGAAGCCATCCGCGTGCTCGAAGCGGCGCGCATGCAGGACGTTTACGTGCCGGTGCTCGAGGCCGTTCTGCGGGAACAGCCGAGATGGGCGTCGCACGGTGCCCCGGCGCCTGGCCTGATCCTTCAGATCGCCGCCACGGCCGGACTCGATGCCGAAGCCGCGCGCACGCAAATGCTGGCACCCGGTGTCGTGGCGATCCTTAACCAGGATCGTGCTGACGTCGAGGCCGTGGGAATTCGCCAGACGCCCACATTCTTTGTGAACGGCAAGCCGCTCGATCCATTCGGGGAGGCAGAGTTGCGTCGTCTGGTGGCCGCCGAAGTCGCTGCCGCGCAAAGCTGAATGGAAAGGGCAGGATCAGAACGATGAAAAAGTATATTTTGACTGGCACACTGGCCGCGCTTTTGACCCTTGGAGGGCTCTCGGTGCCCGCGCTGGCCGGACCCGAGGATGTTGTCGTCGAGAACGCGTGGTCCCGCGCCTCCATCGGGATGAACCGTCCCGGGGCCGCTTACATGACGATCCGCAACACTGGCGACGAGCCGGTGACGCTGATCGGCCTTACAACACCGCTCGCGATGATGCCCGAAATCCACGAGACGAAGACCAATGCCGAAGGTGTGAGCTCCATGAGCCCGGCGGGGGAGATCGCGATCGCCCCGGGCGAGAGCGTCGCGCTCGAACCGGGGGGCCTGCACGCAATGCTGATGCGGCTACAAGAACCGATGACGGAAGGGGACACCTTTCCGCTGACCCTGCTTTTCGACGACGGAGGCGAAGTGACGGTCAAGGTGCCGATCCTCGGAATCGCCGCGCGGGGGCCAGAGGACTGATGCGGCGACGGGCGGTCCTGGGGTACGGCGCGGCTGGTGTCGGGGCGGTCGCCCTGATGCTCTTCGTCGGTTGGTGGCAGGTCGATGGACCCGGTGGACCCGAACCTGTCGGGCAGCGGCCTGTGGCCCTGACCGAGATGGATTTCCGTCTGACGGATCATGAGGGCAACGCGGTCGGGCCGGAAACCCTGATCGGTCGCCCGACGATGGCGTTCTTCGGCTTCACCTACTGTCCCGATGTCTGCCCGACCACGCTTTCTGACATTTCGGGATGGCTCGACGATCTGGGAGACGAGGCCGACGAGATGAACGTGGTTTTCATCACGGTCGATCCCGAGCGCGACACTGTCGAAACGATGGCCGAATATGTCGGCTACTTCCATCCGGCGATCCGCGGCTGGACGGGACCGGAAGAGCAGATAGCGCGCGTCGCGGACGGCTTCCGCGCCACCTACGAGCGAGTACCGGCGGAGAGCGGCGATTACACGATGAACCACACCGCGAGCGTCTTCCTGTTCGCAGCCTCTGGGCGATTCGTCACCATGATCGACTATCACGAGCCCAAAGAATTCGCGGTGCCGAAGATCCGCCGCGCGCTGGAAGAAGAAATGGAGGGGGCGACATGAGGCTCAGAACTTTGGCGGCTTGTGTCGCAATTGCGGGGACGGTTTCGGGAGCGGCTATCGCCATCTCTGATTCCATGTCGAAAGAACCCGTGCCGCCGGAACTTGCCCAGGCAGGTAGCTGGATGCCCCAAGGTCCTGAAGCCCCCCAGAACGTTGACATCCCCGTGACGCTGCCCGCGGCGGCATGGGCAGACGATGCACCCGACCTCAGCCCGCTGCCCCTTCTGCAGGCCGCGTTTGCCGACAGGCCGGTGCAAGCGATCGAGCCACCCCTGTCGACGTGGTCGCGCGACATTGCTCCGGGCGAAACGCTCGATTTCTTGCTGTCAGAGGCCGGTCTTGCGGCACCTGACAGAGCCGAAGTTGCCCTCGCGCTTGGTGCGGAATACGATCTGCGACGGCTGCGGCCGGGGCACTCGGTCACTGTCGCTTCGACCGTGGACGGCAGCCCCCGCACCGTCTCACTCGCCGTCGAGGACGGGGTTCGGATCGAGGTGGTTTTCGGCGAGCAGATGTCCACGCAGGTCGTGGCTCCGGATCCGGAAATCGTAACCCTTGCCGGCGAAGCCATGATCGACAGCTCGATCTTCGCGGCACTCGACGAAGCCGGCATACCCGCCCGTTTTTCCGTGGACCTTGCGCAGATGCTGGGTGGGACCGTGGATTTCCGCCGCGAGATGGCCGGTGGCGAAACACTAAGGCTTCTCTGGCGTGAGGCGCGGGTCGGAGAGGACAGGATCGGACAGCCCGAACTCGCCTTCGCCGCACTGGAGATCGGCGGTTCGCTTTACGAGATCGTATGGCCGGACGACGGCAGCGGTCAGGCGACGATCTACGTCGATGGCGAGGTGCTGCGCGTCTTCGCACAGCCGGTAGAGGGTGCGCGCCTCAGCTCGGTGTTCGGACGCCGCACGCATCCGGTCTTTGGCAACGTCCGGATGCACACCGGCGTCGATTTTGCAGCGGCACGTGGGACACCGGTTCAAGCGACGGCACCGGGGCGGGTCAATTTCATCGGCTGGCGCGGCGGATATGGTCGCGTGGTCGAAATCTTGCACGGCTCCGACACCATGACGCGCTACGCGCATCTGAGCGCCGTGCCGGAAGACTTGGCACAAGGCCAACGCGTTGCGGCGGGAGACGTGATCGGCCGCGTCGGCGCGACTGGCACGGCGACAGGTCCGAACCTGCACTATGAGGTGCTCGTGGATGGGCGCCCGACTGACCCCCTCTCTGACGACCGGCTCGCCGAAGCGGCCGAGAGCGATGCGGATGATACCGCCGCGCTCTCGCGTCTGGCCGAGGCGCGGGCGCTTCTGAATGAAAACCTCGGCAGCGAGATTGCCAAAACGACAACCGAAAGGCTCTGACCCATGAAACGCATGACACAAGTTCTTGCCATCACGCTCGCCCTGTTCCCAGCGGCCCAGGCCCTCGCAGAGGCAACGGCGATCGACGTCCGCAAGACCAACGGATGCGGCTGCTGCCTCTCGTGGATGAAACATCTCGAAGAGAACGGGTTTGTGCCGACCGGCCAGGACATGTTCGGCGGGCTTCTCGTGCGCTTCAAGCTAGACAACGGCGTGCCGCAGCGCATGGTCTCCTGCCACACCGCGCTCATTGACGGCTACGTGATCGAGGGCCATGTACCGGCCGCTGACATCCGCCGCCTTCTCGAGGAGCGCCCGGACGCCGTCGGCCTCGCTGTTCCGGGGATGCCCTATGGCTCGCCCGGCATGGGGCCAGAAGACGACCGCGAGGCCTATGATGTCTTCCTCATCCGCAAGGACGGGTCGACGGAAGTCTTTTCGAGCTACGCCGAAGGATAATCTGGCCCGCCCATGGAAAATCTGTCTCCGATAATGCTCGGCTTTCTCGGAAGTCTTGCCGCCGGATCGCTCACAGCAGTCGGAGCAGTTCCCGTGCTGTTCGGGCGCATCCCGTCTCGGGCCACACGCGATCTGTCGCTCGGCTTCGCTGCCGGTGTGATGCTCGCCGCTTCTTTCTTTTCGCTGATCATCCCGGCATTGGATGCGGCGGAGCCGATGTTCGAAAACGGCGCGATGCCTGCGGCCATCGTATGCGTTTCGATTCTTCTGGGCATGGGGGCTGTCGCCCTGATGAACGAAAAGCTGCCGCACGAGCACTTCAAGACGGGACGCGAAGGGCCCGAAGCGGCGTCTTTGCGGCGGGTCTGGCTGTTCATCATCGCAATCACGATCCACAACTTCCCCGAAGGCCTTGCGGTTGGGGTCGGCTTCGGATCCGGAGGTATGGAGGGCGGTCTGCCGCTCGCCATCGGCATCGGGCTTCAGAATGCGCCCGAAGGATTGGCCGTCGCTGTATCTCTGCTGGGCGAGGGATATCCGAAGCTGCGCGCCTGGGGCATCGCGGCGCTGACGGGCATGATCGAGCCGATTGGCGGTTTGCTCGGGGCCGGCATCATCACACTGTCGGAACCGCTGCTTCCATGGGGTCTGGCCTTTGCCGCGGGCGCAATGCTCTACGTCATTAGCCACGAAATCATCCCCGAAACCCATCGCAGCGGCCATCAGAACAGGGCGACGCTCGGTCTCGCAGTCGGGCTCGTTCTGATGCTGTTCCTTGATGTCTGGTTGGGATGAGGCAATGTCACTAAACAAGGTATCTCCGATGATCGGCGTCTTCGCAGCACTTGCTGCGTTCGCGATCGATCAGATCACCAAAGCCATTGTCGTTGCGAATGCCGTCACTTTAAGCGCCGGAATTCCCGTGTTTCCGGGATTCAACCTCGTCTTTTATCGTAATGACGGCGTGACTTTCGGGATGTTGGGCGGCGCGCCGTGGTGGAGCCTCATCGCTTTCGCTCTTGCCATCTGTGTTTGGCTGGGGGTTATGCTGTTTCGCGCCGACAATGCGGTGGAAACGCTTGCCTACGGTGCGATCATTGGCGGAGCCCTGGGCAATGTCATCGATCGTGTGCGGTATCGGGCTGTAACAGACTTTCTCGATTTCTACATTGGCACAACACATTGGCCTGCCTTCAACTTGGCCGATGTATTTGTCGTCAGTGGCGTGGGGCTCTTGCTCGCCGCGCCATGGATCAGCGCGCGGCGTTCGATCAAGTCGTGAAGCCGGAAATTCTGAACCGCATCGCTCTGCGCCACCGTTTGCTTTCGCGGATGACGCTTGGTTTCGCCGCCGGGGCGATGACCGTTCTGACTTTCCCGCCTCTTTCGATTCTCCTGCTCGTTCCCGTTGCCTATTCCGCGTTGTTTGTCGGGCTTCGCGATCTCTCCTTCGGGCGCGCTTTCCTCGTCGGCTGGGCGTTTGGTCTCGGCCAGTTCGGTTTCGGGATTTGGTGGATCGCGGAAAGTTTCTACGTCGAGGCCGAGCGGTTTGGGACGATGGCGATTCCGGCGGTCGCGGGATTGTCCGCAGGTCTCGCGATTTTCCCAGCCATTGCCGCTGCGCTTTTTGCCGAAATCGCGCGGCGCGGAGCCATGGGCAGTCTCTTGGCCTGCCTCCTGTTCGCGACCTCCTGGACCGTGGCCGAGTGGTTGCGTGGTCACGTTCTGACAGGGTTTCCCTGGAACCTGGCCGGTTACGCACTTGTAGACTACGCCGCCCTTCGCCAGACCGCCGCCTGGGTCGGAAGCTATGGGCTAAGCTTTCTCACCGTGTTCGTCGCGGTACTCCCTGGCGCGGCTGCTATGGCGTCCGGGCGGCAACGATTGACCATCTCGCTCATGGCGCTGGCCGGAATCGCGACGATGTGGGCTGTCGGCACGCTGCGCCTCCAGTCGGATGCACAACAGCCACCCGGTGTCGACCTGCGCATCGTCCAGGGCAACATTCCACAAGAGGAGAAATGGGCTCCCGAGAACCGCGAGGCGACCTTCGCGCGCTATCTTGAGCTTTCAACCCGGCCCGGCGATTTCGACGTGCTTCTCTGGCCGGAAACCGCCTTTCCGGGTTTCCTCGATGAGGATACGGAGGCACGGGCCCGCATTGCCGCAGCGCTACCAGACGGCAGAGTGCTGCTTACCGGTGTGCCGGACCGTGTACCGAGCGAGGATGGCACCCGATATTTCAACACGGTCCAGGCATTTGACGAGACCGGCGAGATCCTGACCGGATACGCGAAACACCATCTCGTGCCCTTCGGCGAATATGTGCCATTCCGCGGCTGGTTGCCCATCGAGCGGCTCACGGCGGGTCTGGGCGATTTTACGCCCGGACCGGGCCCGAGAACGCTTGCGCTTCCGGGTGTGCCGCTGGTCGCCGTGGCGATCTGCTATGAGATCATCTTCCCAGGGCATGTGGTCGACGACCTGTTCCGGCCGGACTGGATTTTCAACGCGACAAACGATGCCTGGTTTGGCACCAGCATCGGACCCGAGCAGCATCTGGCTTCCGCACGTATGCGCGCCGTAGAGGAAGGCCTTCCAGTCATCCGAGCCGCGAATACGGGCATCTCTGCGGTCATCGACGCGAGCGGAGAGATCGTTGCGCGGCTCGATACCGGCGAAACGGGCATCATCGACGCTAGCCTGCCCTCCGCGCGACCGCCGACACTCTACGCGAGCTTCGGGGACTGGATGCTGTTGGCGCTCATCTTGGCTTCGTGGAGCTGGGCAATGGCGCCAATGCGACGGCTCACTACCGCCGCATGAGAAAGACCGTCATGCAAAGATGTGGATAGGTGTCCCGTCCTTCACCATTGCATAGATGTCCTCGATCTCCCGATCCGTGACCGCGATGCAGCCAGCTGTCCAGTCGCGGACATTTGTCGGGTCGATGCCGGGGCGTGGGCCACCATGGATGAAGATGTCGCCGCCGGGGGAAAGGCCCTGCGCTTCGGCAAAGGCGATGTCGGCCTCGTTCGGATAAGAGATGCCAATCGAAAGATGGTAGGTGCTGTTGGGGTTTCGCCTGTCGATTGTGTAAACTCCTTCCGGAGTCCGGCCATCCCCCTCGAATTGTTTGTGACCCTCAGGAGCGAAACCCAGCCCGACCGGATAGGTTTGCAAGACGCGATCGGCTCCGTCGAGAACAAGCAAGCGCTGTCCCTTGTAAAGCCGAACACGGGTGACTTCGGGTCCGTCATAGCTGCGGAACTTGCTGGCACACCCGGACAGAAACGCTACCAGCCCGCCCAACAGGACGGCGCGGCGGGGAAATCGGATGGTTTTCACTGCTCGATGCCTCTTTCGTGAGGTCTGTTATGGACATTACGTTACCTTGCAAATGCTGCGTGATCAATGTCCGTGGGCAAGCGCGGCCTTTGCCATCTGTGGGCCAACCTGCTCACCGCCGGACGGCGGCGCCTTGGCCTCTTGGCTGTTCAGCAGGCGCAGGGCATTGGCCACCACCAGCAATGACACTCCTACGTCGGCTGCAATCGCGCCCCACATCGATGCCAGTCCGAACGCGGTAGCGACAACGAAAACGCCCTTGGTCGCCAAGGAAATACCGATGTTCTGATGAATGATCGACATTGTCCGGCGCGAATGACCGATCAGCCAAGGCACCTTGCCGAGATCGTCGGTCATCAGGGCTATATCCGCCGTCTCGATTGCCGCGTCCGAACCAACGGCACCCATTGCGATGGCGTAATGCGCGCGCGCCATGGCCGGGGCGTCGTTGACCCCGTCGCCGATCATGGCCACCATGTCATGCGTTTCGACCAGTTCTTCGATGGCAGTCACCTTGTCTTCGGGCAGAAGCTCGGCACGGACCTCGTCGATGCCGACCTCGGCTGCAACAGCGCGCGCTGTCCGCTCGTTATCACCGGTCAGCATGACGATGGTCTTCACACCCTGCGCGTGAAGCTGCGCCACGATGCCTTTGGCATCCGGGCGGATACGGTCGCGCAATTCCAAGATGCCGGTGACACCGGTGTCGTCGCCCACGGCAACAAGGGTGCTGCCAGCCCCTTCGATGCGGTCGCGCAAATCCTTCGGAATGGCGTCGCCGAAACCCTTCTCCTCGGCAAACCGGTCCGACCCCAGCCAGATCGACCGGCCGTCTGTGCGTCCTTCAAGTCCCCTGCCCGGAACGGTTCGGGTATCTTCCGCGGCGGATACCTTGATGCCGTCGGCTTCTGCCCGCGCAAGAATGGCGCGCGCCAAGGGATGCGAGGAACGTGCCTCCAGCCCAGCGGCGAGGGTCATCAGATCTTGCGCCGATGCTTTGCCCAGCGGATGCACCGCCGCCACCTCGGGCTCGCCCATGGTGATCGTGCCGGTCTTGTCCATGGCCAGTGCAGTGGTCTTGCCCGGTGCCTCAACATATGCACCGCCCTTGATCAGCACCCCGGCCCGCGCTGAGGCGGTGAGTGCAGCGACGATGGAGACCGGTGTCGAGATGACCAGAGCGCATGGGCAAGCGATCACCAGCAGCACGAGTGCATTGTAGAACCAATAATCCCAGGCCCCCCCGAAAATGAGCGGCGGCAGCAGGGCAATTGCAATGGCGAGAGCCATGACGATAGGCGTATAGATGCGGGCGAATTTCGCCACCCACTGCTCCACCGGCGCGCGGCGGGCATGGGCGTCGCCGACCATGCGGATAATCTTGGCCAACACGGTGTCCGAGGCGGCCTTCGTGGCGCGCACCGTCAGTGTGCCTTCGCCGTTGATCGTACCGGCATAGACTTCGTCGCCCCGTTCCTTTGGGACCAGCGCACTCTCTCCGGTGATCGGCGCCTGATCGACGGCCCCTGCCCCATCGACAACCTCACCATCCAATGGGATGCGGTCTCCGCCGCGCACGATGAAACGTGCGTTGATAGCAACCGCAGAAGCCGGAACGTCCGCTTCCGAGCCGTCATCATGAAGAACTCTTGCCGTCGGCGGCGCGAGGTCGAGCAGAGCTGAAACCGCATTCCTCGCACGCCCGACGCTCCAGCTTTCGAGGTAGAGCGAGAGCGAAAAGAAGAACGCGACTGTCGCCGCCTCGAAAAATTCGCCAAGCCCGATGGCACCGGCCACGGCGACCACCATGAGCAGGTTCATGTCGGGCGACAGCCGCCGAGCGGACGACCATGCCTTGGGTGCCACGAGCCAGACACCGAACAGGATCGCAACCGCGAACAGCCCTGCCTCGACCAGTGGCATCGGCGCTTCGCCGTGACCCGCGAAGAGGCCGAGCGCCCCGCCCATGCCGGTCTCGATGATGTGCCACAGAAATCCCGCGGCCCAGAAGCCTCCACTGAGCGCCGTAAACAGCCGCTGTCTTGCAAGATGGGCCGCCTGGTCGACCGACGCGTTCTCGGCATCCCAAGGCTTGGCGGTCATGCCGGTGCTTGCGACCAGTTCTGCAATTTCGCCGTCCGATAAACTCTTGGCGCTGTCGAGAATAGTCATCCGCCCATTGATCACGTCGAACGCGAGATGCTCGGCCCCGCCGATCTTCGGGCCGACCACCTTGTTCAGGATTGCTACCTCCTCGGCGCAATCGAGGCCGGACACCTGAAAACTGCGCCCGCCCGCTGGCGCGGGGGTCGCCGGAACGATGTCGCCGCACGTTCCGGCGCTCCCGCAGCAGCTGCCGCCGCTTGTCTGGGCATCTTCGGCGTGATCGTGGTCGTGACGATGGGTGTCGGGCGGCATGAATGGACCTCTGGATTCGGGTGCTTTACCATGACATAGCCCCTACAGTAGCTAGAGCTTCAAGAGCAAAATACGGTGGTATTTCAGTTTGTTTTATTGCTAGAGGATGCGGCGACCGGCTCCATCACGCCTTGAGGCATGAAAAGCCGATGCAAAGAAAAAACAGACACGAAAGGAAGCTTGATGCGGGTTTTGATGCTGAAGCAAAAAATAATGTTTGCAGTGGCGCTGTCGCTTACGGCCGGGTGCGCAATCCAGCCGACTGGATCGGGCGACTCGGCAGACCAGCCGGGCAACGTTCCCGAAGCTGTGATTGCAATGGCTGCCCCGGATCAGGATGTTGCAACCGCGCGCTTGGTGCCGGAAGACGGGTGCTACTGGTACGAACACAGCGGCCCCGTTGAAACGACCTTGTTGCCGCTGCGCACGGTGAACGGCAATCCGATCTGCGTCGCGCGGGAAGCGTGACGACGACCCGCACGTCACATCATTTCGCTCAAAGCTAATTACCTCATTCAACTTCTCGCGGTAACACTGTCCTCAGCCGAATAAAGATGTGCTGTCGATCCAATCTCGACGTTCGGATAGAGCTCGTTGATGTGTGCCATAACCATCCGCACGCAACCCGAACTCGCGCGACCGCCGATGCTTCTCGGATAGGGTGTGCCGTGTATCCGAAGATAGGTGTCGCGATCTCCGACATAGAGATAGAGCGCCCGCGATCCCAAGGCGTTTTGAGGGCCGGGTTCCATCCCGTCGGCCCATCTTGCGTTTTCAGGATCCCGCTCGATCATGTTCTGTGTCGGCGTCCAGTGCGGCCACCTGACCTTGCGCTTGATGTTATAAACACCTGGCTCGTAGAGGTTGCCCCGCGCGATCGCCACGCCGTAGCGCATCGCGGTTCCACCCTCCTCAATGTGGTAGAGATATCGCGCAACCGCATCGACATGGATGTCTCCTGGCACGAGGCCGTCCTTCGCGTCCACACGCTGAGGCAAGAAACGTGGGTGTAGTCCCCAAGGGTTTGACGTGGCCGGATCGAAGCCGGGCGGGCTGACTTGCGCGTCCCATTCAGCCTTCTGCGCTTCGGTGGGCCAGCTATCGGCAAACACAGGGTTGGCCACAGTCGCCGAAAAGAGCGCTGTTGTCGTTTGAATGAAGTGTCGTCTTGTCAGCATTTCGTACCCTTTCGGTTCCCGCCGACGATTGATGGCAAGAACGGTATATGTTCTCCTTGAATAGATAGGACTTCTAGTGGCTAGAGGTTCAAGGGCAAATTTTCGTGAACGCATGCACGCGACCCTGGTAGCACATGCTTGCCTTGCGGGCGGGTTAACGGCCAACCAGGTCAGGTCCGAATTAGCGTGGTAAAGCGGGAGTCAGGGGGCGGAGTAGGACAGATTTGCCGAATTGGTCCCCCGGTGGATCGGTTTTGGTCGAAAGATACTATCCTGACACCCTGTCGATCTTCACCCGCCCGTGTCATTGGCCGAAACTTCGGCTTGGAACTCACGTTGTCGCTCAGGCCAGGTGCTCTTGATGTAGACGAGGATAGCCGCGATCTCTGCGTCTGTCAGATCCTCTCCGAAGGCCGGCATGTCGCTCTCGTATCCCGGCACGACGGCCCCGACCCCGCCTTTAGTGATCTGAAAAAGCATGCGGTCTGAATGGTGCCAAGTGTGGCCTGAGTCATCATGCGGCGGGGCCGGCATTCTTCCTGTGTCAAGACGGCGACGCCAATCGGGCTGACCCTCGAGGCTGGCACCATGGCAACTGGCGCAGTTGTCCGCATAAAGCTGTTGCCCTGCCATGACCTGGGATGCAAGCACGGGCTCTCCCAAAAACGTCAGTCCCTCGACACGCGGGTCAACCGGTTCCGATTGGGCCAGCACCACAACGCCGGTGGTCGCGAGCGCGGACACTAGGGCAGCGAGGTGCACTGACCGCCTGACCGTACACTTCGCCGATCGATCTTTCGGCCCCTTATTCATCGGCATAGATTGAGATTCCTTCCGGGCCAAAGGCGTAGGTCCTGAGCGTGCCTGACTTGACCGCAGCCATGCCCGGTGCGTTCGCGGGCATTCCCGGCAAGGTGATACCCGTTATCGCCGGACGGGTTTCCAGCAGCCGCTCGATGATGTCGACGGGGACGAGACCGCTGACATAGTAGCCGTCGATCTCGGCCAAGTGGCAGCCGATGCCCTGGGCGGGCACACCGACTTCGACCGAGCGTTTGTCGAAGTCGCGGTCATCCACACGCGTTACGGTAAAGCCGTGTTCTTCGAGATAATCCCCATAGGCATCACAGCAGCCGCAGCCCGGATCGCGCCAGATGGTGATCTGCCTTTCGCTGCCCGCCAGACCGGGCGCCACATCGCCGGTCGCTTGCGCCCAGGCCGATGTGGTCAGGCCCACCATTCCGACAATGCCGCTGCCAATCAGACCAAGCGCGTTTCTTCTCTGCATCATTTTCTCCATCATCGTTCTCCTGTTTCGATCCAGGTTGCGCCGCCGTCACGGCTGATTTTCAAGATGCCGCCCAACAGGGCAGCGATGTAGGTCTCGTCTCTTGGATGAACCGCAACAGCGGTCGCAGCTTTGCTCGCCCGCTTTTGCCAGATGACTCCGCCGTCCTGCGATGCCCAGAGGCCCGAACGCAGCGCGGCATACATCACTTCCGGCGCCGAGGGGGCACTGGCCAGCGACAGGATCGGTTCACCTCCTGGCAATGGCGCTTCGGACGGTGGGGCTTCACCCGCAACCAATGCGTCCATCGCATTGCCTGGCTGCACGTCCTGCCAGCGACAAAAGCAATCGGGCACCCGCGTTAGGCCAACCTCGGTGCCCGCATAGATCCAGATCCCGCCCATGCCGGTCTCAAGCTCGACCGAAGCCAGAGAAAGAAGTTCCCGCTCTGCGTCGTCGAGCCAGGGGCGGTCCATGGCGAGCGACCAGGTTGCACCGGCGTCTTCGCTCTTCCACAACCCGTCGCCGCGAAGCGAGGCATAGATCATGTCCGGGTTCCGCGAGGCGATAGCAACGGCAGTGATTTCTCCGTCAGGCAGCCTAGCTTCAAAGATACGCCACGAAGCGCCCCCGTCTTCGGAAATGCTGACACCGCCCTCGGCCAACCCCGCAACCACACGGCCGGGCCGGTCGCGATGGGTCGCCAGCGACAGCACGTTCCCCAGTGTCTCTGCCGCGGTCCAAGTCTGGCCGGCATCGTCACTGACGAACAACCCTCGATCTGCCAGCAGGATGGTATCACCATCAAAGGCCAGAGCCGCTGGATCACCATCGACTGCAGCCTGCACAAGCCTTGGCAACACCGTGGCTAAGCCGCTACCGAGGACGGCAGCAAGAACCTTGCGCCGGTTTGGCCGACATCCAATCTCAATCGATTTCAATCTGCTTGCTCCTCTGCTCATGCGACGCGGATCACGCCCATTGTCGCGTTGCCGTTAAATCCGAGACGCGGCGCGTTTGCCGACATTTCTTGCCGTTAAATGCGAGACGCAAGGTCTGGCAGGTTGGTACGTTTCCGCATTTGCTGTGCTATCTTGTCGATGGTTGCAAGTAGGCGGTGCTCCTTGTCGTAGGTGCGGAGCAAGGCAACCCGCGCATAGTCGTCGACGCCCATGCTGAACAATGCGGCCTTTGCCAGAGGACGTGATTGGGCGGCAGCAATGGCGGCGAGGCAGAAGAGCCTTACGTTCGGTCTGGGGCTTTGTAGCGCGAAGGCCGGATCTCCGCGAAGGGCTTGCAACCCCATTGCGAAAGTGACCGCCCGCAAGGTTCGGCGAAGTTGACGCGCACCACCGGACACAGCGGCGCGTTCCAATACCCCTGCCCCTTTCCGGGCTCGATCAACAAGCCTCTTTGAAACTGCTTCGCCCTTCTGTCCGACGTGCAGCGGAAGAAGCCGAGTACCGCAAAGTTGGCAATCGAACGCCCATGCCATTCGCCAGTGTTTGAGCGAAAGGCCGCAAACAGCGCAGGCCGGACAAGCCTGGAACGGCACCTGCGCGATCAACCGCATATCTGCTTCCGATATCGCCGCAAAGGTCATGGATGGCACGCACACAGGATCTATGCGCCCCGCAATGGAAATCCTATCCACAGCCACTACATCGATATCATAGTCGAGGGCCGCAACGTGCCGCGCGTCGATTTCAAGATGTGTCAGAAGTTCCGAAACCTCACAGTGATTGGAAGCAGCCAGTCGCGACAACCAACCCGAAAGCAACTCATCCGGTAACGGCGCAACCGTCTTCGGTAGTGGGCGACACGTCACACCCCCGACTTCTCGAGCCGTCGTTGGGCGTTCGCGTGGCGTGACCAGACCGGTGTCCATTTGGCGATGGATTCATCGGTGATGCACTCCTCGCCGGTGACGATCGCGTCGATGGACAGGTCCTTGACCAAGGCAAAGATGCGCGAAGTCACGCCGCCGGTCAGTGCCAATATCTGCTTGAGCGACCGGACTTTCAGGTTGGACTTTTTCGCAAGCGGCATCGCTGCGATCAAGGTCTGGATCATGTCCGAGAACTCGGCATCATCGCGCCAGTTCGGCAGGTGATGTTCATCGAGCCGCCGGGCCAGTTGGACATCACCTCGAATGGCATCGACTGCTTCACTGACACCGAAGCAGACCAGTGATGCTTCCAGTTCGTTGCTGAGGTACCTTAGAACATTGAGGAACCTGCGCTGTTCCCGGTGTGTGCCCGCCAGAAGGTTGTGAACTTCGTCGATCATGATCATCCGCAGCCCGAGGTCGCGCAGAAGGCCCACGACCCGGACTTCCAACGATGCAACACTCTGGGCCTTCAGGCTCAGCGTCGACGAAGGGGCGCCGAGGGCCGCAAGGATGTGGAGATAGAAACGCCGCTCGTCCGGGGCGGGCGGCGCCTGCAGCAGAAGCAACGGAGTGTGGGTAATGCCAGACTCCGGATCGTATTCCGGCGCGTAGCGGCGCGACAGGTTGCGAGCGATCATCGTCTTGCCGATGCCTGAGGCTCCGTGCACCAGAAGGCCAGGCATGCGGGTTTGCCTTGGCATTTCAATGAGCCCCTGTAACCGGGCCAGCACTTGTTCCGCGCGCGGAAAGCCGATCCAGATGTCCGATTGAATGAGGGCGATGCGTCCGTCTTCTTCTGTTTCTGCCCTCAATTCACCAGCGCTCCACCTTGAACATGGGGCGCGATGTATCACTCGTGTCGACCGGTCGCAGCCCCTCGGATGCTTGATCATCGACAGCCGCGCCGTTCAGTGCGGATTTCCTTTCACGGGAACGGCGTTCTGCTTTGGTCAGAAGTCGGCTTTCGCCTTCGATCTGGCGTTGCTGCCGGATCAGTTCGGCGAGCACCAACTCATTCGTGCCCACCTTTCCCATGGCCCGTGCTTTTTGCATGGCTTCGCGGTATTCCCAGAGCGACACTGGTGGAATTTCCAGATTTCGGTACCGGGCCTCGACGCATCTGCCGCCATCCAGTTCGACCCAGACGGCCGAGAGGTCGCGGGGATCGTAGCGGACAACCACCTTTCCGTCCCGGCGACCGATATAGCCAGCCAGAGCGTCTGACCAGTAGCGCAGGTCGAACAGATGGATACCGTCCCGCCGAACCTGCCGCTGCTCACTTGGCAGGAAACTCACCCGAAATGCCTCCATGTCAAAGGGGATGTCGCCGGACAATTCCCCGGCAAGCGCTTCCCATTTGGCGACAGGCGTGCAGCCGAGGCTCGAATGAATGCTGTTGTTGTAGCGGCAGATTTCCAAGGCAAACCATCGATCGAACTCGCCTAAGGTCATCGCCGCCATGGCTTCCGCATCATAGCCGCCCTTGGCCGCGACCGACGACTGCGTTGTTCCCGGCAGGAGATGCACCGCACCCATCATGGTCCCGATCAGCCGCTCGACATGCCCACCAAAGTGCGGACTTCCCGGCGGTCGGTAGACCAGATTGATCCCCCATTCAGCACATGCCGACTGAAAGGCCTGCGACCGGAAATCGCGACCATTGTCGACGTGAATGCTGTGCGGCTTGCCCTGCGCAGGCCACGGAACGGCGCAATCAAGGTCGGTCAGCAGTTCTGCCTTGGGAGCAACGGCCCGCGTAAGGCACAAGGCCACTGACAAACGAGACGGTGCCTCGAAGCTCACATGGTAGCCCGTCACCATGCGGCTGGCCACATCGATTGCCAATGTCACCCAAGGTCGGCCGATCGGTTTGCGCTCGAAACTGTCGACGAGGATAATATCTGCCGGCGTGTGATCGATCTGCACGACGTCCAGCGGCAGTTCTGCCTTGTTCTTTCCCGTCACCGGCGCGAAGCGCTGCCGCGCAGCCTTCGCACCCTCGCGCGCTTTGATGACTTCGCGCGCATCAATTGCATCAAGTCGCCGCTGAACTGTCCGACGCGTGGGCCGCTGAAACCCTCGCTCACCGCAAGCATTGCGGATTTCGCTCACAACCCGCGCCAAGCTGGAACGCTCTCGCCGCAAGTAGTATCGCGTGAGGTGATCTTCGATGATCGCTTCAACCTCGTCAGACACCATCACGGTTCCTGACGGTCGGCCACGTTTCCGAGGAACAATCGCACTGGTCCGACCGCCCCCTTCGGCAAGCCGCCGGATCCACCGCCAGACCGTCGCACGGCTTACCCCGAGTTCCCAGACTGCATCACGGATCCCGCTTTCCAAGCTGCCGGTCCCAGAGAGATAGACCTGAACCAATGGGCGCAGGACCATTGCTCGACGCTGATCCTCTGCGCCGATAACCTCAGCTTCTTCACTATCGTATTGCTTCGCCACTGATCGACCAGCCCTGTGAGCCCCGTCTCACCTTTAGCGGCAAAAATCTCGGATTTAAAGGCAAAATATCACATTTAAGGGCAACGCTTGGCCATTGATTTTGTTTAATTTTCCGTCTCGCAATTAAGGGCTACGCGACACTGGCAGGAGAGTGAATTTGGGACAAAGGGGTGGGCCGGTTGCTTTGGGCGTGTCGGATGTGGCCAACGCCTGATCCGGTCGTTTTGGGGGCGAATTTGTGGCGGCGGCGCAGGGCTTAGGTTAAAGGCGCTGCGCCGCCAATCGAGCTTGCAATGCAGGGTTTCCGATCTACAGATTGGTCATCTGCATCCCTTGTTCCGTGTAACGGTCGCCAGCGGCAGCGCCGCGTGGGAACAAGGTGTCGAGGCGGGTGAGAATGTCCTCGGTTAGTGTGACATCGGCGGCCCCAATATTGTCTTCAAGATAGGTGCGCCGTTTGGTGCCCGGGATCGGAACAATATGATCGCCTTGGGCCAAGACCCATGCGAGCGCCAGTTGCGCAGGCGAGCATCCGGCGCTGTCGGCGATGGCACGGTATTGCTCCAGCAAGTTCAGATTCTGATCCAGATTTCCATCGGCAAAGCGCGGCTGGGTGTGCCGGAAATCATCATCAGCCAGGTCGCTTAGTGTGGTGACCTTGCCGGTCAGAAAGCCGCGCCCAAGCGGGCTGTAGGGTACAAAAGCCGTACCCAATTCGGCGCACGTGGCCAGCATCTCTGCCTCTGGGTCTCGCGACCACAGCGAATACTCTGTCTGAACCGCCGCAACCGGGTGCACCGCATTTGCCCGACGCAAAGTTTGTGCGGAGATTTCGCTTAACCCGATCCCCCTGATCTTACCTTCTTTGATAAGATCGGCCATCGCTCCGACCGTGTCCTCGATCGGGGTCACCCCATCAAGGCGATGCGCGTAATAGAGGTCGATCTGATCAATCCCCAGACGTTTCAGCGACGCCTCGACCGCCTGTTTCATGTAGGCCGGGCTGCTGTCGATGTGTCGTACGGCCGGATCGTCGGATCGGATGATTGCGAACTTGGTCGCCAGCGTGACGTTGTCCCGGTTTTGCCGGACGAAATCCGACAACAAGGTTTCATTCGCGCCGATACCGTAGGTATCGGCGGTATCGTAGAACGTGACACCCAATTCAAGCGCACGGTCCAGCGTTTCATAGGATTGATCGCGGTTGGTCGGGCCGTAGAATTCGGACATGCCCATGCAGCCAAGCCCAATGGCTGATACGGATCCCAGTCCGCCACCCAGATTACGCGTTTTCATGTGTTTTCTCCTTGAATTAGGGTTGTGTGCAACGAGGATCAGCGGCCTGAAAAGCAGCAATCTCTTCGTCGTCGATAGACAGTGGCTCGCAGCCGTGCTCTTTCTCGCAAACGAAATCGTACTCAAAGCCAGCAGCGTGGCAGCTCAGGCACTCACGCCCCTCAAAGTTGACCGCGTGATCGCCCCGGCTGGTAATCGTCGTGCTCTCCGCCGTCACGTCGAGGGCAAGAAATTCCCAGCCATTGCTGTCCGGGTAGTCTGCGCTCGAGTGTTTGATCATCGCTTCAAACGGGACAAGCTGCATCACCGTGCCGACCGGGTATTCGATATCAGGCACGCGGTCGGTAAAAATACGGATGGCTTCCTTGAGCTTTTCTGGGTCGGAATGGAACAGGAAGGTGTTGCGCACTTTGGGGAAATCATAAATGCAGCCAAACATATCCGAGGTGGCCTCAATCTCAATATTGGCTTGGGCTGAGATTTCGGCCTGGATTGGGAGAGCAATGAATGATGCGGCAAGCAAGGCCGCAGCGGTCACCAGTATGGCGTTAAATCGACCACACAGACTTAGTATTTTCATGTGTCTTTCCCTTGGATTAGAGTTGTACGAAGCGGATAGCCGTGTCGCGGGAAATGCACGGCAACCGTTCCCACCTGTGGCGTGTCCCGATGCAGAATGATGCGGGTGTCGTCGATATGGGCCAGCGTACCGTCGATGACTTCCGTGCCGAATTCATCGACCAGAACCTGTACCGGCGCGCCTATCGCGGGATGTGCAGCTCCCGTTTCTGGAAGGGGGGCGGGGGGCGCCGAAAGCGCGATGTTGATCGCTTCAGCAGGCGCCAATTCGGTTCGTGTGCCGTGACCGAACTCCGCAATGCGCGCCATCCATGCCGACAATGCCGGGAACAGCGATAGACCGCTGCCGCTGGCGGCTGTGTCAGCTTTGGCAAAAAACCAAACCACATGATAGAGTGCCAGATCAGTCAGCGCGGGCGTGTCCCCGGCAAAGAAATCGGCGCTACCCAGCAGGTTCTCAAGCCAACCAAGCCCTGTTGTAATTTGGCCGCGATGATAGCCGACATCCACTTTCAGGCCGTCCAGATCAATCTTGTGATCCCAAAACGCCTCGCGGTCATGGATCAGGGCTGGGGGAACGGCATCAGCGCACAGACCCATGCTGTAACGAACCACTTGCCAGAACAAAATGCGGTCCGCCCAATTGTCGAGCAACGGGGTTGCTGTGCCCACAGTGTTCGGGGCAAGGGCGCGCGCCGGAAACCGCTGGTCAAGCTCGGCGGCGATCAGGGCGGAATCACAGTAGATATCCGCCCCGATCTGAAGCACTGGGGCCCGCCTGTAGCCACCCGTCAAGGCCAGCAGATCAGCCTTTGGCGCAATAGGAGGCACGATGACCGATGACCATGACAGCCCCTTGAAGCCCATCAAAGTTCTGATTTTTTCGGAATAGGGAGAGGCTTCATAGTGGTGCAGGATCAGGTCGACCATCGTTTTTCTCCTACTTCAGCAGCCCGAGGATCTCTTGCGCGGCGGTGGCGGATGAGGCGGGGTTCTGGCCGGTGACGAGTTTTCCGTCACACAGCACGAAGCTGGCCCAATCCGCCCCTTTTTCATACTGGCCACCATTGGCTTTCAGCATGTCTTCCACCAAGAACGGCACAACATCGGTAAGGCCGACGGCCTCTTCTTCGGTGTTGGTAAAACCCGTCACCCGGCGGCCAGACACCAGCGGTTTGCCGTCCGCGCCTTGGGTGTGGCGGAACACGGCGGGGGCGTGGCAAACTGCGCCGACAGGCAAGTCGGCGGCGGCGAAGGCCTCGATCAGGCGTTTGCTGTCCGCGCTTTCGGCCAGATCCCACAAAGGGCCGTGGCCGCCCGGATAGAAGATGGCGTCGAACCCGTCTTCGGTTACATCCGAAAGCTTCAGCGTCGTCGCAAGATGCTTTTGCGTCTCTGGATCGTCTTTGAACCGACGGGTGTCGTCGGTCTGTGCGTCAGCGCTGTCGCTGGACGGATCAATCGGCGGCTGTCCCCCTTTGGGCGAGGCCAGTATAATGTCTGCTCCGGCGTCCTTGAAGACGTAATAGGGGGCCGCAAACTCCTCCAGCCAGAAGCCGGTTTTCTTGCCTGTGTCCCCGAGTGTGTCGTGGGATGTCAGTACCATCAGAATTTTCATGTTATTTTCCTATTTTTTCTGGCCGACGCGGATCACGCGCTTGCCAAAGTTTTCGCCATTCAGCAGGCCAATGAAGGCTTCGAGCGCATTTTCCAAACCGTCGATGATCTCTTCGCGGTACTTGATTTGGCCGCTTTCGATCCACGCCCCCATGTCTTTGGCAAAATCCGGGTAGAGGTGGCCGAAGTCGTCAAAGATGATGAAGCCCTGCACCTTGATCTTCTTGCGCAGGATTTGACCCATAAGCCAATTCATCCGGTCCGGTCCTTTGGGCAAGTCAGTCGCATTATACTGAGAGATCAATCCGCAGACCGGCACCCGTGAGTTTGGATTCAACAGCGGGATGACCCCGTCGAGGACCTTGCCGCCGACATTTTCGAAATAGACATCGATGCCATCGGGACTGGCCTTTGCAAGCTGTTCGGCAAAGTCATCTGCCTTGTGATCGATACAGGCATCAAAACCCAACTCATTGACCGCATAGGCGCATTTCTCTGGCCCGCCCGCGATGCCGACCACGCGGCAGCCAAGGATCTTGCCGATCTGGCCCACAGTGGCCCCGACAGGGCCGGTTGCGGCCGCCACGGCGATGGTTTCGCCCGGCTTTGGCGCGCCAATTTGCGTCAGACCCGCCCAAGCGGTAAATCCGGGCATACCCATGATACCGAGCGCCCAAGACGGGTGTGCAGGCGAGGTGCCCAGATTCGTGATCCGCGTGCCATCCGACAGCGCGTAATCCTGCCAGCCATTGAAGCTGAGCACCCAGTCGCCCGGCGCAAAGCCATCAACCTTTGAGGTGACGACCTGAGCCACTGTGCCGCCCTCCATCACGCCATCAATTTCCACCGGCGCGGCGTAAGATGGCGCATCGCTCATGCGCCCCCGCATATAAGGGTCCAGCGACAGATATTCGGTGCGCAGAAGCATCTGCCCAGCACCGGGGGAGGGGACGTCCCCTTCGACCAAGCGAAGCGTGTCCTTGGTCGGTTCGCCTTTGGGGCGTTCCGCCAACACAAGCTGGCGGTTTACTGTTTCAGTCTGTGCCATGGTCATCATCTCCTACAAGGCTGTTTCAAGAATGCGGCGGGCATCTTCGGGGGTGATGGCATTTTGTTCGCCAAGGGCGGTCATGCCGTGATCCTTCAAGGCGGCGACGATAAGATCAATTTCAGGTGCAGCAATTGCGTAATCGCCGAGTCGGGTTTTGATGCCCATCTGTTCAAAGAACCCGCGTGTTGCCTCGATCACGGCATCAATCCGCGCATCATCAGATCCCTCGCGGATGTCCCAAACATTGGCAGCATATTGCAGCAGTTTCTCGCGTTTGGGGCCACGTTGGTCGTTCATCAGTGACGGCAACACGACAGCCAGTGTGCGGGCGTGGTCGGTGTCATTGAGCGCGGTAATCTCATGTCCGATCATATGGCTTGCCCAGTCCTGCGGGACACCTGCGCCGATCAGGCCATTCAGGGCCAGCGTTGCTGTCCACATCAGGTTGGCGCGAACGTCATAGTCCTCCGGCGTTTCAAGGGCTTTGGGCCCAAGCTCGATCAGGGTGCGTAGCAGGGTTTCGGCAAAACCGTCCTGAACGCGCGCGGCGGATGGATAGGTCAGATATTGTTCGATGATGTGAACAAACGCGTCGGCCACGCCGTTCGCGATTTGACGGGGCGGCAGCGTGTAAGTGACCTCGGGGTCCAGCACCGAGAAAACCGGGTAGCAATGTGGGCTACCAAACGGAAGCTTAGCGCCCTTCTCGGGATTGGTGATCACAGCGCCAGAGTTCATCTCCGAACCGGTGGCGGGCAAGGTCAACACGGTGCCAAAGGGCAGCGCTTGCGTGATGACCGACCCGCGAGATGTCAGGATGTCCCAGGCGTCGCCATCATATTTGGCCGCCGCCGCGATAAATTTGGTGGCGTCAATAACGGAACCACCGCCGACAGCCAACAGGAAGGTGATCCCTTCTTGGCCAATCACCTCGACAGCTTTCAGCGCAGTGGCGAAGCGCGGATTGGGCTCAATGCCGCCAAATTCGACCAAGGTCCGGCCCGCAAGTGCCGCACGCACCTGACCAAGGACGCCTGTTTTCTCCGCGCTGCCTCCACCATAGAGGATCAGCACCTTTGCCTCAGCCGGAACCTGATCCTTTAGATCCGCAATACGGCCCTTGCCAAATATGATATGTGTCGGATTGCGAAAGTCAAAATTGTTCATGGGCTCAGTTTCCTTCAGTTTCAATGTGCAGGCGCACGTCAACGTTTCCGCGTGTGGCGTTGGAGTATGGGCAGACCTGGTGCGTCGCTTCGACAAGTCTTTCACCATCCTCGCGGGTCATGCCCGGCAGATGTGCGGTAATGTCGAGATCAAGTCCGTATCCGCCCTCGGCGCGTTGGCCGATGCCCACCTCAACCGACGTTGATGCCGCTTTGGCATCAAGCTTGAGTTGTTTTGCGGTCATTTCCATCGCGCTATCAAAACAGGCCGCATAGCCAAGCGCGAACAACTGCTCGGGGTTCACCCCCGCCTCGCCACTGTCCGGGCGAACCATCTGGACTGAAAAGCTGCCATCGTTGAGGGCGGCGGTTCCCGAGCGGCCCCCTGTTGCCGTTGCGGTGGTTTTGTAGAAGATTTTCATGAGCTTCCTTTCGCGAATAGACTGGTCGTCTATCGATGTGTCAAAATTTTTGGGGTTATGGTCCTGGAACGAGCACCTTTGTGGCATTCATAGCGGAATTGAGCGGGGCTTCACTGTGCGAGAGGCTCGCGACGAGGCTGGCTCCAAGCCACATGTGGTAGATCATTTCTGCCGTGGAGCGGGGGTCTTCAAGCGCGGCGATCGTGCCATCGTCCGTTCCCTGTTCAAGGGTCTCCGTCAGGCGCGCGACGATTTCGGACACACTTTTCTGCAAGATATTGCTCATGTTCTCCGAGAGGTCAGCAACCTCTGCGGACAGTTTGACGACCAAGCACCGGTCTTCGAGGTTGGGGCTGATCTGTTTTTTCCGCCACTCTTCGAAATAGGTCAGAAACCGAGACCGTGCATCCATGTCCGGATGCGCAAGCGACGCGTTCAGGCGTGTGCCATACTCCGTCATAAAATCATTCAGCAGCGCACAGCCATAAGCTTCCTTGGAGGCGAAATAGTGATAGAACGACCCCTTCGGAACGCCGGCCTCTTTCAAGAGCGCACTCAGGCCGACACCTGTGTAGCCCTGCTTGGCTGTCAGGCGGCGTCCTGTGGTCAATATCTGTGAGCGGGTGTCGTTTTTCTGTTCCATGATCCCAGATATAGTCTCATTAGACCGGTCGTCTATGGGTGGCGTAGCTTTTTCTAATCACAGGGCTGTGAGCGGCGCTGTGAAACGGAGCGGGAAAGGCGCTAGCCAGCATGCACACCAGTTAGCAGCTTTGACATCCAGCCCAGAAAAACAAGCAATGCATACGCAAATCGATGCGGCACGCCCTTAGTTTGCGTTCAGCACTGCTTCCAGCAAACCAGGAAAGCGACGGTCAAGCGCATCTCTTCGCAGTGAAAGCAGGCGACCTCGCCCCTTGGGGATATTCCGGATCACACCTGCTTCGCGCAACACTTTGAACAGGTGCGACTTGGTGGATTTCGCCACTTCCGGGTCCATTAAATTGCAGTTTGCCATTTCGACCGGGCCGTCGCGGAGCTGACGCACGATGTCCAACCGGCCCGGATCGCTGAGTGCGAACAAGACCTGCGTCAGTTGCAGCTCCTGTTCCTGCGGGTGCGCAAGATCGGGGCTGGCAGTGTCGGGTAAGATACTCATGGTTCGAATATACTTGAACCTTCCGCAGAAAGAAACTAGAGAAAGGTTCGATAAACTTCGAACCCTCCTGAAGGACTGCATTCCAAAATGACCACGATTGTGATGTCACCCAAGGCTAGAGAGCGCGCTGGTTTCGCAATCGTGCTTACCGGAAGCGCTCTGATGATGGCGAGCGCGAGCGCGCCGTCCCCTTTTTATCCGCTCTTGCAGCAGCAACTTGGTTTTTCGTCTTTGGTCGTGTCGGAGATATTCGCAATCTACGCAATTGCCCTTCTTGCGACACTGTTAGTGGCCGGATCAATCTCGGATCATGTCGGGCGACGCCCTGTTCTGTCGATGGGGTTCGTGCTTCTCGCTGTTTCCGCCGCCGGATTCGAATTGTCAGGTTCTGTGTCTGCGTTGTTATTGGCTCGAGTAGTACAGGGCGTAGCATGCGGCCTTCTGTTGTCTACGCTGTCGGCTGCGATTACGGATCTTGAACCCCCTGAATTCAAGGGCATCGCGGCGATCTGTAATTCAGTCATCCCCCTCGTCGGGCTGGCCCTGGGGGCCTTGATATCCGGCTTCGCGATGGAGTACCTTACCGAGCCAAAATTTGATATATTCACCGGGATTGCCGTGGCCAGCCTGGTGCTGGCGCTGGCCACATGGGGCTTGCCCGAAACATCGCCACGGCATGAAGGCTTGTTGCAGGCGCTGAAGCCTCGCGTTGGCCTCCCGATCGAAGTCAGGGGCACCTTCTGGCGTGGCGCTCCGGCGCTATTCGCGGGCTGGGCCACAGGGGGGCTGTATCTGTCGCTTGGCGCGCTCATCATCTCACAGGTTTTTGGTATTCAAAATGTGATCGTCCAAGGGTTCGTGGTCGCACTGCTGGCTGGGGTTGGTGCGCTGGCTTGTTTTATTGCGCGCAACTACTCTGCTCGTGAGGTCATTTTGTTCGGCACCGCAGCGCTCGCAATGGGAACCCTCGCCACCTTGTTTGGAATTCAATACGAAAACTTAGTGCTCTACCTTAGTGCGCTCGCCGTTGTGGGGGCGGGTTTTGGCACCTGCTTTTATGGCTTCATCCGCTCGATTATTCCGCTGGTGCCCGAGGATGTCAGAGGAGAAACTTTCGCAGCGCTATTCTGTATCAGCTACCTGGCATTCGGTTTGCCGGTCGTGATAGCCGGGCTTTTGGTGCCATTGTTAGGGCTCAAAGTCGTTGTAATCAGTTACGGCAGTTTGATCGCTTCGCTGGCCGCGCTCGCAGGACTGATGCGCAAATTCGGTCGGACCGACTAAGGACCCAACCTAGACTCAACACATTGGCCGGGATTGCCATTTGTGGACAGCCCCTGTTTTGCAAGAGTTTTCTTTTGTGTTCGTGATCTTTTTGCGTAGCGGTCATTTGTCCGGCCTGTTTTCGCGGCCCTTATGCCGCTGGCCCTGATGAAGTCCGCGAACCGGCTCCTTATCAACTTATCGGGCTCTGCCTCACTTTGTGTGGCGCAACTATCCTGAAACTGGAAAATTCAGGAGGGATAGTTGTGAGTTCGAAGAAGCACTGGTCGCCGGGCAGCGATGTTGCAGTTCAAAGCGTTGAACGAAGTGAATCCGGCGGGTGGATTGTATCTGGCGTCTTGGCACCCAACGGCATTTGCCCAGACTGTGGATTGCATTCACGCCGACGTCATGGCTGGCGGCGTCGGTGGCTGCAGGATTATCCCGCGCATGGAGACGCGGTAACGGTTGATCTCGCAGTTTGCCGTTGGCGATGTTTGGCGCCTGCTTGCCCGCGCCGGACTTTCTCGGACCAGATCAGCTCGATTGCGCGTCCATTTGCACGTCGTACTTCGCGTGTAGGGGAGATTGTCGGCCATCTTGGGCATGCGATAGGCGGACGGCCTGCGGAGCGGTTGTTGCATCGTTTGGGCCTTGGGGTCAGCGATGACACGGTGCTCAGGCAGCTGAAAAGGTGTGCTCAAGGCACCACCGAGGCGCCGACAATCATCGGGATCGACGATTGGAGCTGGCGGAAATCGCAAACCTACGGCACGATCATCGTGGATCTGGAGCGTCGCGTGGTCATCGACATCCTCGAGGATCGAGATGTCGTCACCTGCACCAACTGGCTAAAGCGACACCCCGAGGTGGAAGTGATCAGCAGAGATCGGTGCGGTCTCTACGCCAAGGCTGCCCGGCAAGGGGCACCGCAGGCAAAGCAGGTCGCCGACCGGTTCCATATCGTGCATAACCTGCGGCAGGCCATCGAGGAGCAGATGAACCTTCACGGCCGTGCCACCGGCAGGGCGCTGCTGTCCGACGCCGACAACATCACCGCAGCCGGAAGCCTTCTGAAGTCCCGCCTTGCGCACAGGACGTCCCGGGAAGAGATTTTCACCACCATCCATGCGCTCCGAAATCAGGGACTTTCCTGCAGCGAGATCGGGCGGCGAACAGGGTTTCCGCGTCGCAGCATCGCGAAATGGCTGCAGTTCGAAACACCACCGGACCGCAGGCGGGCCGCTTTGAAGCCGAGTTCGCCATGGTATTTTGAAGAGTTCCTGAGCCAAAGCTGGAAGGAGGGCATTCGAACTGGCAGCGCCCTTTTCAGTCTGATCCAAGAGCGTGGTTACGAGGGGAGCCAGTCGCATTTGCAGCGGCTGCTGGCGGGTTGGCGCAGAGCCGAACAGCAAGCGAGCGATCCCAAGGTAGAACACAAGATCCTGGAGCCGGTTCGGGACCCGGAAACGGGGCACGCGATCTCCCCGGTCATCGCGGCCGCGCTGTGCATCAAACCGCGCGGCAAGCTCACCTCGGATCAGGCGCGTAAAGTCGATGCTCTCAAGACCCGCTCTCCCGCCTTCGTATCGATGCGCAGCCTCGCCATGCGGTTCAACGGTATCATGCGTGGGCGCGACGCAGGCCCGCTCCCTGCATGGATCGACGACGCAATCGAAACCGAGTTGGTGCCGATCGTGCGCTTTGCCCGCACATTGAACCGGGACTTCGATGCGGTCAAAAACGCGATTGAGATGCCTTGGAGCAACGGCCAGGCGGAAGGTCAGATCAACCGCCTGAAAACCCTCAAACGCGCCATGTACGGTCGGGCCGGCCCAGAATTGTTGCGGGCAAGAATGCTACCGTTTGACCACACAAAGTGAGGCAGAGCCGAATTAAGGGCCACGCGACATCTGCCTATATGCCCGGTACACCGCAGTCATTCGCATCCAGTTCAAGAACCGGATCATTCGGGCCGCATTCTTCACCACTGACAGAGTAGTGCCCGGGTTCGGTGCATCCGGCGACTGCAAGTGCCAAAGCTACCAGCGTGATCTGTGTTAGTGTTTTCATGGCTTTACCTTTCTCTGGTTGGTTGCCGTTTTGAAATTTTCGAAATCCGCCTTCGCTCGGAGCGCCCATTGGAGTTCCGGACCTTGTTCTCCGGATCAGTCAGGTGGATTTAGTGAACTGTGGCCATGGTCACCCTGAAACGCTTGAGTGCGATGAAGAAGAAGACGGCGCCGAGCGCGACCATGACCGCCATGTCGGGCCAAACGATGTCCAGTCCCGCTCCGCGATAGAGAATGGCTTGCGAAAACGCCACGAAATGTGTCGACGGTGACAACTGCATGACGTTCTGAAGCCAGACCGGCATGCTCTCCATCGGCGTCGTGCTGCCGGACAGGAGATTCATGATCACGAGAACCGGGAGCGACAACAGACCGAATTGCGGCATCGACGTGGTGAAGGTGGCCAGCAGGATACCGAGCCCCGTGACCGAGGCAAGATAAAGCACCGCCCCGGATACGAAGAGCGGGATCGACCCCGCGATCGGAACCTCCAGCACGGTCTGCACGACGATCCAGAGCGACAGGATGGCAGCGACAACGATCGCAAGGCCATTGGCCCATATCTTGGCGACCATGATCTCGGACGGGGTGACCGGCATCACCAGCAAATGTTCGATCGTGCCGTGTTCGCGCTCGCGGATCAGCGCGGCGCCGGTCAAAAGCACGGACAGGATGGTGATGTTGTTGATGATCTGCATCACGGATGAAAACCAGACGGAATTCAGGTTCGGATTGAACTTTGTCCTGACGACCAGGTCGATCGGCAGTGTCGTTGCGGTGTCGTCGCCGGAAACGAACTTGACGACTTCGGCGCGGATAATCTGCTGAAGGAACACCGAACCGTTACCGGCCTGCGCCATTGCGGTGGCATCGACGTTAAGCTGCACCTGAGGCTTGAGGCCGTTCAGAACGTCAGCCTCGAAACTGGGCGGAAAGGAAAGGACAAACACGAACTTGCCGCTGTTCATCACGCTTTCGATCTCGTCGGCCGAGATCTCCTGTGGCGGATTGAATTCGGGTGGTAGGATCGCGCCCAAAATGCGCCCCGTCAGTGCCGAACGGTCCTGGTCCACATAGGCGACGGAGGCGTTCGAGACCTCAAGCTTGGCGCCGGTCGCCACCGAATAGACGGCGAAGCTGAACACATAGACGATCAGCAGAATCAGCACGGGATCGGCGCGTAGGCTGTTGAGTTCCTTGAGGCCAAGCCGAAAGACATTGGTAAGCCATTGCCACATGTCATGCCTCCTGCTTGTTCAAGGCAAGGACTGACACCGCGATGAACAACGCCACAAAGCCCGCCAGAGCGGCGTGGTTGAGCCAGAGCTCCGGCAATCCGAGGCCTTTGGTGAAGGTGCCGACGCTGATCTGCTGATACCAGGACGATGGGAAGGCCAGCCCGATCAACCGGCCGCCGCCCGAAAGCGAGGACACCGGCACCAGTAGGCCCGAGAAATTGACGGCCGGAATGATCGAGATAACGGCGGCGGCAAAGGTTGCCGCTACTTGCGTGCGCGTAAATGTCGAGACCAGCACACCAAAGCCCGTTGTCGCCAGCACGTAAAGCAATGTGCCGACAAGGAGCGCCAGGACAGAGCCTTTGACCACTACGCCGAAGACGCCATAGGAGACGATGATCAGCGAGGCAAAGCTGAGCATGGCAATCACGACATACGGCAGCTGTTTGCCCAGAATGAACTCGGTTCGCGTCACCGGCGTCGAGCGGAAATTGGCGATCGAACCGGTTTCCTTTTCCCGCACGACCCCCATCGCCGCCATCATCGCCGGGATCAAAACCAGCATCAGCATGATGACCGAAGGGATCATCGCGAAGACGCTCTTGAACGCTTGATTGTAGCGAAACCGGGTTTCAACAGAGGCTGCGGACGGATCGAAGGCATGGCCATAAAGCCGCTCGATCTGATCGGACATGTAGGATGCTGCGAGCCCTTGCAGATAACCGCGCGTCGTTTCCGCCCGGAACGGCATGGCACCGTCAACGGCAACGCGGACTTCGGGTTGGTCACCGCGCAGCAGGGATTTTCCGAACCCTGGCGGCACCTCGACCGCGACAACAAATTCGGAGGTTTTCATGCGGGCATCAAGCTCGATCACACTGGCCGCTGCCGGCCTTTCAGCGAAGTAGGGTGAGCCGGAGAAGCTCTCCATCAGTTCCCGGCTTTCGGCGCTCTGATCACGATCGAAAACCGCAAAGGGCAGGTCTTGCACGTCGAATGATATCCCGTAGCCGAAAGTGAGCATCAGGATGACCGGGCCCAAAAATGCGAAGGCAAGGCGCATCGGATCACGCAAAATCTCGATCGACTCGCGGCGCGCGAAGGCCCAAAGCCGGGCAATGTCGAAGAGGCGATCTGGTTTTTGCTGCCTTTCCGGCAACTTGGTTGCTGGTCTCTGGGATGCGGTGCCGCCAGCATCGCCTGCCGCTTCGCGCAGATATCCCACAAATGCTTCTTCGAGGTCATCGGTGCCTTTGCTGCGGGCCAGTTCCGCAGGCGTACCGATCGCCAAGACCTTTCCCGCATGCATCAATGAGATGCGATCGCATCGCTCCGCCTCGTTCATGAAATGGGTCGAGACGAAAATTGTCACGCCCTCGTCGCGCGACAGTTTGATCAGATGCTGCCAAAACCCGTCCCGCGCGACCGGATCGACGCCCGAGGTAGGTTCGTCCAAGATCAAAACCTCCGGCGCGTGGATCACCGCGACGGCAAGCTGAAGGCGCTGACGGATGCCCAGCGGCAGGCCGTCCGGCCGTTTGTCCGCGTCCTCGGCCAGATCGAAATCATGCAGCATCTGTGCGACCCGCTCTGCGCGGGTCTCGATCGGCAACTGGTAGAGCCGTGCATGAAGCTCAAGGTTCTGGCGGACGGTCAATTCACCATAGAGCGAAAAGGCCTGCGACATGTAGCCGACCCGCTGCCGGGTCGCCATGTCGTCCGGATTCAGCGCCTCACCGAACAGAAGCGCCTTGCCTTCGCTGGCCTTCTGTAGTCCGGTCAGCATCTTCATGGTGGTGGTCTTGCCGCAGCCGTTGGAGCCGAGGAATCCGAAGATCTCACCCGGCTCGATCTGGAATTCGACGTGATCGACCGCGGTGAAATCGCCGAAGTGGCAGGTCAGGCCTTTCGCCTCGATGGCAGGTGGGCCGCTGACAGGTTGGCGCGGCGGTACTTCGACTATGCGGTGGCCCTGCCGGTCCGCCTCGGGCAGCATAGCGATGAAGGCCTTTTCCAGTGTCGGTTGCCCGGCAGCGTTTCGGATCTCGGTCGGCAATCCCGTCGAGATCACCTCTCCCGCATTCATTGCTGCAAGCCAGTCAAAGCGCTCCGCCTCTTCCATATATGCGGTGGCCACGATCACGCTCATCGCCGGGCGTTCTTCGCGGATATGGTCGATCAGATCCCAGAACTGCTGGCGCGACAGCGGATCGACGCCGGTGGTCGGTTCGTCAAGGATCACCAGGTCTGGATCATGGATCAGGGCCGAGCAGAGCGAGAGTTTCTGCTTCATCCCGCCGGACAGCTTGCCTGCGGGCCGGTCCGGGAATGGGTCAAGCCCGGTGGCAGCCAACAAATTGGTGATGCGGGTGCGGCGTTCGGCTTCCGACTGGCCAAAGAGTCTGCCGAAAAAATCCAGGTTTTCATAGACCGAAAGCGTCGGGTAAAGGTTCCGGCCCAGACCCTGCGGCATGTAGGCGATGCGATGGTTACAAGCCCTGAGATGGTCACGCGCGGTGATGTCGCCGCCCAGCACGGTCGCGCCGCCGGTTTGCAGTTTGCGCACGCCGGCGATCAACGCCAGCAAGGTGGATTTCCCAACCCCGTCCGGGCCGATCAGCCCCGCCATGCAGCCCGCCGGGATATCCAGCGTGACGTCGGACAGGGCCGAAGTTTCGCCATAGCGGTGCGTCACAGATGACAGGCTGGCGACCGGCGGGGGTGTCATTGCGGCAACTTCACCTGAAGGGCATCGGGCCAATCGACGGTATCGTCGACGCGCACATAGCCGACACCCGCCACGCCCGCCTTCGCCTGTTCCTGGTATTCTTCCAACAACTCCGCCGGGATAGTCAGCTTCACTCGGAACATCAACTGGTCGCGTTCATCGGCGGTTTCCACCGATTTCGGGGTGAACTGGGCGGTGCTGGCGACAAAAGTAGCCTGGGCCGGGATCACGTAGTCGGGAATTGGGTCAAGGACAATCCGCGCCTCAGCCCCGATGGCCAGCAGGCCAGCGTCGCGCGCGGGAAGAAAGATCGTCATGTAGATGTCGGTCAGATCAGTCAGCGTCACGACCCTGCCGCCGGCGCCGACGACTTCCCCGGCTTTGGCGAGGGTGTATTGAACTCGCCCATCGTGCGGAGCCACCAGAGCTGCATCGGCCCGGATGCTTTGCAGTCGCTCAACTGTTGCCTCGGCCGACGCAATCGTGGCAGTTGCAAGGTCGATGCCTGCTCGGGCGGCGGCCACTCCGGCATCTGCGGTTGTCAGGGCGGATTTTCTTTGATCGACTAGCTCCTGTGGCGCATGACCCTTTGCCGCAAGTTGCTCGGCGCGGGCAAATTCCGCCTGTGCGAATTCCTGTTCGGACAGGCGTTGGTTCAGCAGGGCCTCGGTTTGCAGTTTCTGCTGCTCTGCCTGGGCGACGGCGGCCTTGGCCTGGCGCAACTGGGCGTCGATCTCGGCGGTGTCCATAATCGCCACCAGATCTCCCGCCTCGACCCACTGGCCCTCGGAAACGCGAACCTCGGCGATACGCCCCGGAAGCTTGGCCGCCACATCGATACGCTCTGCCTCAATCCGCCCGTTCGAGCGGACGATGCCGACCGGGAGCTCTGCGGTTTGGCTGTCCAACCAGAATATGTATGCACCGCCCAAAAGCACGCTGAGGATGACAGCAACTGTGCCATAGCGTTTCCATTGCATTGGTCTTCTCCTCATCTCGGCACCCGTGAAATCAGCAAGGCTTCCTGAACTTAGTCTTGCTGCAACGCCGCGTAAACACATGCTGCATTGCAGTATTTACATGACCGATATGCCAAACTGTCGGATGCGTCGGCAGGGTTTCGTGCCTACCTTGAAACGAACAATCCAGCGTCTAACGCCGATTCAACTTTGGCGATTTGATCGAAATCAATGATCGTTAAACGGGCATCGCTAAACCGGCGCGGACCATACAGAAGGTGCCAAGCGATGGGCCATGCAATACCCAAAGCCGCCAATATGCCCCACGAGATTAGCGCCAAGGCCGGGTCGGGCGGAAAAATACTTGGTTTCTCTGATCCTCTGGATTCGCCGAAACAGGAAGCTGGCAATAAGCCATTTCCGGATACCGATCTGCCTGAGTTTTTGGATCGCGCGCTGAAAGCCCGGATGGGCAAATTTACAATGGGTCTGTCGCCCGCGGCACTCGCCGGTGCCTATCTGGACTGGTTGGCGCATCTGGCAACATCTCCCGGAAAGCAGTTCGAATTGTCGGAGAAGGCGTTTCGAAAGTGGATGCGGCTTGCACGCTATGCGGCGACGTGCGCCGTCAACAGCGATGAAACCGCTCCCTGTATCGAGCCATTGCCGCAAGACCGGAGGTTCCGCGGGGACGCCTGGCAGAAATGGCCTTACAACCTGTTCTACCAGTCCTTCCTTCTCAATCAGCAATGGTGGCACAACGCGACAACAGGCGTACGCGGCGTCACCAGACAACACGAAAACGTCATGGAATTCGCAACCCGGCAGTTCCTCGATGTGTTTTCGCCGTCGAACTATTTTCTGACCAATCCGGAAGTGCAGGAAAAGACCCTGGAGGACGGCGGGCAGAACCTGGTGCGCGGCTTTCAGAACTGGCTCGACGATCTGGACCGCCTGCAAAACGACAAGCCACCAGCCGGGGCCGAAGCCTACCGGCCCGGCCACGAGGTTGCCGTGACGCCCGGCAAAGTGGTCTATCGCAACCATCTGATTGAGCTCATTCAATACACGCCGACCACTGACAAGGTCAGACCGGAACCCATCCTGATCGTACCGGCGTGGATCATGAAATACTACATCCTCGACCTCTCGCCCGAAAACTCGATGGTGAAGTTCCTGGTCGACCAGGGCTATACGGTCTTCATGATCTCATGGCGCAATCCGGGTGCCGAGGATCGCGATCTGGGGCTCGACGACTACCGCAAGATGGGCGTCATGGATGCAATCGGCGCGGTGCAGGGCATTGTGCCGGATCAGAAAATCCACGGCGTCGGCTACTGCCTCGGCGGCACGCTGCTGTCCATCGCCGCCGCCGCCATCGGCCGCGACGGCGGCGATCCGTTCGCATCGCTGAGCTATTTCGCCTCGCAGATCGACTTTACCGAGCCGGGCGAGTTGCAGCTGTTCATCAACGAAAGCCAATTGACCTTCCTCGAAGACATGATGTGGGATCAGGGATATCTCGACACCACGCAGATGTCCGGGGCCTTCCAGATGATCAATTCCGTGGATCTGGTCTGGTCGCGGATCCTTCACAGCTACCTGATGGGCGACGAACCGGCGATGTTCGACCTTCTGGCTTGGAACGCGGACGGCACGCGGATGCCGTTCCGGATGCATTCGGAATACCTCCGGTCGCTCTATCTGAACAACGAGTTGACCGAAGGGCGCTTCGTCGTCGAGGGACGTCCGATTTCGGTGACCGACATCCGGGTTCCGGTGTTTTCCGTCGGCACGGTCAAGGACCACGTGGCGCCCTGGCCATCGGTCTACAAGATGCATCTCTATCTCGATACCGATCTGACTTTCGTGCTGACCAGCGGTGGGCACAATGCCGGCATTGTTTCGGAGCCCGGCCACAAGAACCGCAGCTATCAGATTGCCACGACACGCCATGATGACCGCTATGTCGATCCCGAAAGCTGGGCCGCACAAACACCGAAGAAGGATGGCTCGTGGTGGCTGGAATGGGTGTCCTGGCTTGAAGAACGGTCAGGCAAGCCTGTCCCCCCGCCCGCCATGGGCAATGCCCTGGCCGACGCGCCGGGAACCTACGTTCATCAGAAATAGACACCTGCCGCACAACAAAGAGAAGAACAGAGATGGGCTTGCTTGACGGAAAACGCGGTCTCGTGGTCGGGATCGCAAACGAACATTCGATCGCCAGCGGCTGCGCGCGCGCTTTCCATCGGGAGGGGGCCGAACTTGCAGTTACCTACCTCAATGAAAGGGCGCGACCCTTTGTGCAACCGGTCGCCGAGGCGCTGGACGCTGAAATCTTCATGCCGCTGGATGTCACAGCCGACGCGGACATGGATGCGCTGTTCGAGGCCATTGCCTCCTCTTGGGGGCAGCTTGATTTCGTCCTGCACTCGGTCGCCTATTGTCCGAAGGAAGACCTGCACGGCAATGTTGTCGATTGTTCGCGGGAAGGCTTTGGCGCAGCGATGGACATCTCGGTTCACTCGTTCACACCCGCCGTCTGTCGTCAGGGCGCACGGTATCCGTCCGCGGCGGTTGGGCAGTTCGGGGCGATCGTGAAAGCAAGAGGGGCGCATCGTTCAGGCGGACTTGTCCAATATGCGGGGCGCTGATCGTAAGCGTTGGCATGCCCAGAGGAGGGTGGGTCCATTTTGAGGGTGGCAAAGGCCTGACACGAATTAAGCACCCTTGCCTGCATCTTGGCGAGGGTCTGAGCAGGCGGCGCGACGAGGACACACCGGATCTTTTCGAAAGCCTGCCTTAGCTCGTTGCCGGATCACACAGTGCGATTCTGACCAAAACACTTAGGTCGATGTTCAAACCACGACCCTTTGGCCGCATCGATGAACGTAAGTATTGGCGTCAAGCGCTCCTCCCTCAATGAACCGAGAAGGTCCCTGTCGCTGGATCTGATCACAAAGGTCTAGTCCTTGATCCGCCACATTCTGAATCGCCCTTGTTGCGTCACTTCTCGGATCAGGCCTCGCTCTTCCATCCATGCGAGGTTCCTTTGAACAGCCGCGCGACTTGCGCCTGTTAGGGCCTCCGCCATCGGGGCCGACACCAAAGTCCAATCTGTCAACACAGACCGAAGAGCGGCCGGAGTTCTGCCCGAAAGCTGAGACATGGCTCCTTCCGCCCGAAAACTCCATGTTTGGGTACCATCTAGATGGCGCATCGCCGTTAGAATTGCGCTGTTCATCCCATCCAGCCAGCGGGCCAAACGTTCGGGCGGCAAGCCCGAACCACGCAGCCCCCCTGCCCCGCCCATGGCGAGCGGTGCGAAGATGGCGCCACTTCCATCGCTGGCCGCGATCCGGGACGAGGTGACGGCGGCTTCCATCTGGCCGCCGTGCTGTCCGAGGCCGGCCAGGTTCCAGAGATGAAAGCCCATGCAAGCCCGCGTGATTGGGTGGAGCTCGGCTGCTGCAGCCATTACGTCCAACCATCCGCCCGCGCGATCTTCGAAACGCTCAGCGCTGCCTTCAATGTTCTCGGGATCGCGGCGATCCAGGAAGGCGGCCAAGTCAGCCTTCGGTCCGGGACCGCCTGTCAGACGCCGAACAGCCCATCCAACTCTTGCCAGTGCATTTGGGTCATCCTGTGCACCTGACAGCCGCATCGATATCCAAAGCGCCAGACGATCAGAACTCACCCGATCCCCTGCGAACCAGCTAAGGTCCGCTGCCTCGATAAGAGCGAGGCGATGCCGCCAGCCTTCCGGGCCACGCAGCAGCCTGTCATCCAGAGCACCCAGGCGTCCAGCCACTCTTGCCAGTCGCGCAGCGTGAACGCCTTCTGCCTTTGCCCAGTCTTCGATGACGGCAGAGTCCGGCGGTTCTGCACGCGGCCCGGGAGGCAAATCATCTGGTTCTTCTTCGAATGGTCCCGGCAGAAACCAGAGATCCTCTTCGTGAGCCTCTTCATCCTCCTCGATGGGGATGAGGGGGTCATTGAAATCATCAGTCAAGGCGGATGCTTGGGTCTTCATATGTGCAAAATACTGTTCTTTTGCACATTACCCAAGTGATTTTGTGGCGGTTGCCTTCGCTCTTTATATAGTATGCGCGCGCGACTGCCGGTGAAACCTCTCAGATCGCGTTCAGCGCAAGGAAACCAAGGGTTTTTGGACGAGCGCGACGAGAGAGCACCTACTTGCATTCGTTTACAAACGGTCGTTTATTAGCGATATCTTAAATTGCAAACGGCTCTTTTCCATGCCCCTGATAGGCTATGCGCGCGTATCCACAGAGGATCAAACCCCCCTGCCCCAGTCCGAGGCCCTTCAATCTGCGGGTTGCGCAGAGATCTTTGAAGAGCACGCCTCAGGTGGCAATCGGGCGCGGCCGGTGCTTGCACGTGTGCTGGAGCGGATTGGCAAGGGCGACACGCTGGTCGTCGTGCGGATCGACCGGCTTGCGCGGTCTCTGTCGCACTTGCTTGAGGTGATCGAAAGACTGGAGGGCAAGGGGGCGTTCTTCCGCTCGCTCCAGGACCCGATCGACACTGCCTCGCCCCAGGGCAAGTTCACGTTGCAGGTTCTGGGCGCTGCGGCTGAGTTCGAACGCGCTCTGATCCGCGAGCGTACCAAAGCCGGACTTGCCTCGGCACGCTCAAAGGGCCGCGTCGGCGGCAACCCAGGTCTTCGCGCCAAGGACCCTGAAGCGCTGCGCAAGGTACGGCTGGCGCGGCAGGATGGCTACATGGAGCGCCTCAACGAGACCGCGCAGGATTGGGTGCCCCATGTGCGCCGCCTGCGCCCCGATATGGCTTGGGAAGACGTGCTGCGGATCATCAATGGCCCCCTGCCCCATGATCGGCGCTGGACGCAAAGCCGCCTGCTCCGCGCCGTGAAGGCATACGTGGCGGACGGATTCCTGCCGGCTGAAGTGCTTGGGCGCGCCGGTCGTCGCGAAACCGACGATCGCCTGCCTGCGATTGTCGCCGCAATCAAAGGTGCTGACCCCGAGATCACCTTGCAGGCAATCTGCGACCGACTGGAATCCATGCGTGAGCGCACCCCACGCGGTCGCACCAGCTGGCAGCCTTCCTCAGTCAGAATGCTGCTGGAGCGGGCAGAGCGTCTCGGCCTTTTGTAGGCGGCGATGGTCGGCAAACTACTCCTGTCACTCGGCCAAAATCTTACAGAATCATCGCCTCAACTGGACGAAAACCACGTAAATATCCAACAAAGCCTTGGGGTTAGTTCGCGCGAGCAGAAAATATCTCGAAGGGTATCGGCTTCGCCAGACGCGGCCTTTATCGTTAGGAATCAATGCGTTATATAGCGCGGGCCCCGCGCGGCCAAATTGGTGCTGTGGATAACTTTTGCACTACATCTAGATTCTTCTTGCCGGACTCAGATGTTCGTGGCATTTCCATTCTGACGGCAAAACGCGTCAGACGTGGCTTTAACCGTCAGAACGACAAAGAGCCTTAGCAAAGGCCATGAGAGGCGGCAGAACATGGATGATCGAAATACGGGCTACGCGCAAGGCATAGGCTCTTCTGACATCGGAGCATTCGCAGACAGTCTTGCTGAGTCGCTTGACCGGCAGATGAAAGTTGCGTTCGAGCCAGAAGAACGCAAGTCCTTGCGCCGCTTCAGCTCGACCGAGGTCGCCGAGTTGCTGCGCGTTAGTACGTCGAACCTGCGCAACCGCCACAAAGATGGCAGCTTCCCAGAAGTTCACACTGACGGTCGCGGTCATAGGTTCTACACGGCCGAAGAAGTTGACGACCTCCGCAACATTTTGGCGCGGACAGGCAAAAATGCTGACGCGTACAGACCTGGCCGCCGAGACGGTGACCGTCTTCAGGTCATTTCGGTCGTGAATTTCAAAGGCGGCAGCTCGAAGACAACAGCGACAATCCATTTGGCACACAGGTATGCCCTGCGTGGCTACCGCGTGCTTGTTCTGGACCTCGACCCGCAGGCCAGTTTGACGACATTTTTCGGCTTCCGGCCTGAGCTCGAATTCGCCGAAGGCGGCACAATCTACGACGCATTGAGATACGATGATCAGGTTCCGCTCTCGGAGGTCATCCAGAAAACATACTTCCACAAGCTCGACATGGTCCCGGCTGGCTTGATGTTGTCCGAGTACGAAACCGAGACAGCGAATGCCCTTGCGCGCAGGGTTCAGCCGATTTTTGCAGAGCGTCTTGCTCTGGCGCTAGAGGAAGTCGACTCAGACTATGACATCGTGCTGATCGATTGCCCTCCGCAGTTGGGCTTCCTGACATTGACAGCATTGGCAGCGTCCACGGGCTTACTTGTGACGGTCGTCCCCGGCATGCTCGACATCGCTTCGATGAGCCAGTTCCTCAAACTCGCTTCGGAAACGGTCAAAGCCGTCGAAGAGGCGATTGGACGACATGTCACTTGGGACTTCGTAAAGTTCCTGATCACACGCTACGAGCCGTCGGACGGACCACAAACGCAAATGGCCGGGTACCTACGTTCAATCCTTGCGGGCCAAGTCATGACTGAACCGATGCTGAAGTCGACAGCCATTTCTGACGCCGGCATGACTCAGCAAACCATCTATGAGGTAGACCCGAGCCAGCTCATTCGGAAGACCATTGATCGGGCTTTGACCAGCGTGAACAGCGTTGCCGATGAGCTGGAGCAGACAATCCAAATGGCATGGGGGCGTCGCTGATGGCTCGAAATATCTTCAACCAGCCACCGAAAGACGAGAAAGAGTCGGCAGCCCCCTCCCCTGCCCCGGTCAAATCCTCGAAGCTACCTGGCTCGGTTGGCGGATTGCGGGACTCTCTCCGGGAAATCACTGCCAACTCAATCCGAGATATCGAACCCGACCGGATCGATATGGATGGCCTCCGGGATCGCCTGATCCTGGAAGATAGTAGCATTGAAGATCTCGCCGAAAGCATTCGCAAGCATGGTCAGCAAGTGCCGATCATGGTTCGCCCCTCTGACCAACCGGATCGATACCGCATCATCTACGGGCGTCGCAGACTTGCAGCCATTCGAAGAGTTGGTGGAACCGTCAAAGCGATCGTTCGAACGCTCGATGATGATGCTTCTCTGATCGCGCAAGGTCAGGAAAACAACCTGCGGCTGGATCCGTCCTTCATTGAAAAATCTCTTTTTATCAAAGAGATGCAGGAGGCCGGTTACAAGCCTGGCGTCATTCAGGACGCCCTAGGCCTCACCCGGCAAGGTGTGTCGAACCATCGTGTAGTCATCGAGCAGCTGCCTGACGAACTTGTCCGGCTTATCGGCCCGGCTCATGGCGTAGGTCGACGCCAATGGGGTGATCTTGCTGCACTTTCAGAGAAGGTTCCGCTTGTCGACATTGCGCGTGAGACACTTGCCTCTCTGCCTGACACCACTCCAAGCTCGGACAAGTTTCAAGCCGTCTATGTTGCTTGCTCCAGCAAGGCGCGTGGCGCAGCCGACCAAAGCGCCCGTGGCCAAACGACCGTGGTAAAGGACAATAGTGGTAGCCCTGTCGGCACACTTTCAGTCGATGGCAAGTCGATCGCTATCAAGATCACCCGCAAGGACAACCCGGAATTCGGCCAATGGCTCGAAGAGCGCGCGGAAACCACGCTGCGACAGCTTTTTGAACAATGGCAGAATGAGAGAGGCTCGGGGAGCTGATCCCCGGTCATAACCAAAAACACGAGCAGAGGAGAAAGGCGAAGACCAAAAAGAAAAGAGCCCCCCAAGGTTTCCCCCGGAGAGCCCTCATCATCTGATTAGCACCTGTGATGTAGCAATCTCCGACATACCGGTCAAGAGTCACCGATTCGGTGGACGTCTTTTTGTTGCCTTTTCTCGCCAATAACAGCGGGAAGAGCCGGGGAAGCTGTGGGCCGCAACGGTCGTCGTTCAACAAACATGGCATTCACAAAGCTTTCCGTTCAGACCTTTGGCGTCGGCAAGGGCACCCCCGCCACGTCAACACCTGAAACCGACATCTGGGCAGTCTTCCGCGCGCTCAGAGATACTCGCAGCCTGTTCGGTCTCCGTCCAGGACATGTTCAAACGCTCCAAGCGATGCTGAGCTTTCTCAAGCCTGGGCATGGAGACACAGTCTTCGCTTCCAACGACGAGATCTGCCGTCGAGTCGGCGGGATCGATGAACGAACCCTCCGTAGGCACATCGATCGCTTTGTTGAACTCGGTTTCATGAAGCGCCACGACAGCCCAAATCGCAAGAGATACCGAGTGAAGTCCTCCGAAGGTCAGTCCATTAGCTATGGCTTGTCGCTGGCTCCGTTGCTCGCGCGTGCCGGCGAACTACTTGCGACAGCCCAAGCGATGGAAAACGCTCGTCGGGATCGCGTGTTTTTGCGAAAGCAAATCCTAACCAAACTTGCTCAGATCGACGAAGCTGACCCCGAGAACGAACTCACTCATCAGGTACGCCGAGTTCTTCGGAGGAAGCTCTCGATCGCGGAGTATCGTACTTTGCTCGGCGAACTGGAGGCTCAATGCAAACAGATGTCCACCGCGGTGGACGCACCAGAAACAATGAAACTGCCCGCCAATGACGGGCAAACTGTCCGCCACCATTCTAAGTCTAAAAAAGAACAAAAAGATTTAGAAAGCGGGACCAACAGCCAAACACCTCCCCTGCAAACGCTCACAACCGTTTGTGACCAGGCTACATCGTTCGCAACGAACTCACTTAGGAACTGGCACGATGTCGAAAGCCACGCGAGAACGCTCGCTCCAATGATGGGAATCCACGAAAGCACCTTCGAAAAGGCTGCTAAGAAGATAGGCTCTCAAAAAGCATCATGCGCCATCTTCATAATTCTCCAGATGAGCAATCGCATCCGAGACTTTGGAGCGTATTTCCACAGCATCACGCTCGGTCGCAGAGAAACTGACTTCAACCCATCACTGTTGTTGGAAAGGCTTTCTCGTTCTGGGGCAGCAACTGCGTGATGTCCACCGCGGTGGACATGTCGAGAGGTAGAGATGGGCTGTGAAAGGGGTGACGGGAAGTGAGATCGGGAGAGTGGCTTCCGGCGCCCGTCGCGGAGAAGATCTGATGGCGAAATCTGCCCAGAAAGTCACCCTGTCCCCGTCCCGGGACATTCCCTTCGACAAACTCGTGCTGAGCCAGTCCAACGTCCGGCGCATCAAGGCCGGCATCTCCATCGAGGAACTGGCCGAAGACATCGCCCGCCGCGGGTTGCTGCAGAGCCTGAGCGTTCGACCCGTTCTGGCGGATGATGGTTCCGAGACCGGCAAGTTCGAAATCCCCGCTGGCGGTCGGCGCTTCCAGGCCCTGTCTCTCCTGGTGAAGCAGAAACGCTTGGCCAAGACCACGCCCATTCCCTGCATCGTGCGGGATGCCACTTCCGCGATCCTCGCCGAAGACGACTCGCTCGCTGAGAACATGCAGCGCGCAGCCCTGCATCCGCTCGACCAGTTCCGCGCCTTCGTGGCGCTTCGGGAGAAGGGTCAAGGCGATGAAGAGATCGCAGCCGCCTTCTTCGTCACGCCGCAGGTGGTGAAACAGCGCCTGAAACTCGCCGCCGTGGCCCCTGCCCTGCTCGAGCTCTATGCCGAGGATGAAATGACGCTGGAGCAGCTGATGGCCTTCACGGTCAATCCGGACCACGAGCGTCAGATTCAGGTCTGGGAGGCGATCAAGTCGTCCTGGAACAAGGAGCCCTATCAGATCCGGCGCATGCTGACGGAAACCTCCGTGCGGGCCTCTGACCGGCGCGCCGTCTTTGTCGGCGTCGAGGCCTACGAGGCGGCGGGCGGCACCATGTTGCACGACCTCTTCCAGGGCGACGACGGCGGATGGCTGGAAGACCCTGCCCTGCTCGATCGCCTGGTCAGCGAGAAGCTTCAGGCTGAAGCCGAAGCCATCGCGACCGAAGGTTGGAAATGGATCGAGGTCTCGCTCGACCTGCCCTATGGCTACAGCCACGGCCTGCGACGGCTCAACGGTAATCCGGCGCCGATGTCGGATGACGAAGGCGCGGCCCATGCCAAGCTGCTCGCCGAATACCGGGCGTTCGAAGAGGAGTACGAGGGCCAGGACGAATTCCCTGAAGAGACCGACGCCCGCCTTGGCGAACTCGAAGTCGCGATGGAGAAGCTCGAGACGCGGCCGCTGATCTTCGACGCGGAGGAGATCGCGCGGGCAGGGGCCTTTGTGACGCTTGATCGCTCTGGCGAGCTTTCCGTCTATCGGGGCTTTGTGCGGCCGGAGGATGAACCTCGGACAGAGGCCGACGTCCACAGCGGTGAACAGGCGGCAGACAGGCAGGGCGCTGAGCTTTCGGCGACGAGCAACGTGGATGGTATCGGCCATGGCACGGTGATCACCTCTGCTGGTCAAGCGCTCGGGGCGGGTCTGTCGGACGAAGAAGACGATGGTGCCTTGAAGCCCTTGCCCGAGCGGCTGGTCATGGAGCTGACGGCGTACCGCACCTTGGCATTGCGCGAAGCTGTCGGGCGTTCTCCCGACATCGCGCTGACGCTGCTGCTCCTGAAGCTCGTCAACGACACTTTCCGGATGTCGAGCGCTTCAGGCGGGTGCTGCGAGGCATCGGTGCGTCACGTCTACATGTCGGCGCAGGCCAGCGATCTGAAGGACAGCGTGGTTGCCAAGCTGGTGGACGATCGCCACGCGGAGTGGGAGGCCGACCTTCCGCTTGGCGACGATGCCGCTCTCTGGGAATACCTGACCTCCCTCGATCAGGTGAGCCGGCTGTCCTTGCTCGCGCATTGCCTTAGCTTCGGGATCAACGCGCTCCACGAGAAGGTGAACCCCTACGGTGCCGGTATCTCCGCCAGTGGTCTGACCCGACGGATGGCGCAGGCCGACTTGCTTGCACAGGCAGTCGATCTCGATATGGTCGAGGCTGGCTGGGAGCCGACGGCCGATACCTACCTGAACCGCGTGCCCAAGGCCCGGATCCTTGAAGCCGTGCGCGAGGCAAAAGGGGAGGGGACGGCGCAGCTCCTCGATCACCTGAAGAAGGCCGAGATGGCGACCGAGGCCGAGCGCCTTCTGAAGGGCAGCGGCTGGTTGCCGGAGGTGCTTCGCCGTCACGATCTGGCGGCACTCGAAGGTGAAGAAGGGCAGGGGGCGTCTGGTGACGTTCCCGACACCGAGTTGTCCGAGGATGTCGATCTGCCCGCCTTCCTCACCGCTGACCTGCCGGGTGATGATGCGTCGATGATGGCCGCGGAGTGATCCGCTCCATCCGAGGGCGGGGAAACCCGCGCTCAATCACATAAAATACAACAATATCAATAAGATGAATGCAAAATGACGCATTCAGGATGAGGAATCATGTCTCCAACCACCATTCTCGAAACCGCGCCCCTGGGCGCGCTCATTCGCTACACCGATAGCACAACGAAACCGCCCGCCCGGTTCACAAAGAAGCTCGCGGCCTGGGAGCGCTCGAACGGCGTCGGCCGTCTCGTCAAGAAGGAGCCGCCGCGACCCTATCCGACCTGGACGGCGCCGGCGTCGTTCACGCTGCACGAGGGGAACTTCTCTTCGGACGGGGTCATTCTTGTCACCATCATGCGGACTCATTCGGCTGACAGTGCGTTGACATTCGAAGTGGCTGAGGAGCCGAAGCCCGGACAGGTGCGCGTCGTGCTGGATTTCGGCGGCTGCACGGAGCTGCTCCACCTGGCCGAGTCCGTCACGGCTGCCGAACTCTGGATCGCCAGAGAAGGCTATCGCAACGCGCGGCTGGAGATTGTCGGCGAAGAAGACGCCGGTAGGGCAGGGGACGCGGAGCTTGCCGCCTGAGCCTATGTAGAACCCAAGGGGCCCGCCCAAGAGCGGGCCTCTCATCCATGACGCCCCTGTCCCGCGAGATCGCGGGGCACCATAGGATCCATTCCAATACGGAAAGGGATCGTCATCCAAGAGCCTGCCCGGGAGGCTGGCAGCGAAAGCACCAGTGGAACATACGGCTCCAGTCAGCGGTCGCACCATCCCCCGCTCGCCATTCCCTTCCTTGCCCCGAATCCTGTCTTCGAGATCAACCCGCGAGGGGTCGGACTACGGGCGAACCCGTGCCGCCGGGTGGATTCGGACGAGCCGAACGCACCCGGTGATGTCAGCCAGTCTTCGGGCCTGCGGGGTCCTGTCGCGCGGGGGATGGTCCTCCGCCTCCAAGACAGGAGCCAAACAGATGTCCCGCAAAGATGCTCACGCCTTCGCCGCTTCCCTCGCCGCCACGCTCATGGTCTCGATCGTCGTCTTCCAGGCAGGTGATGGAACCTATGGTGCCGTCCCCGCCGATGAAATCGACGGCGACGAGGTCGTGATCGTCTCGGAATACGACCCGTTCGGGTGAAGCTTCGGCCTCACTTCCCGAGGGCCCAGGCGTGGCACAGGTGTGCACCTGGGCCTAGTAATGCCCCCGTGACCGGGGATAGTCAGTCGGCTAACAATCGCTTCCGACAGTCTGCTTCTACCATGTTCGGGAAGCCTTTTCGTCGACCATCCCTATATGCTGGAAACAGCGGTCACCCTCATGGTGAGCGCTGGTTACATGACGTTCATCAGCGCGGGGTCCATTCCGAACAGGCTGCTGGCGCTGTGCGCTGCCTTTCCGAGCGTGACGCTGCATAGCACGGTAACCGACGCGCCAGGCCAGGCCCTGATGATCTTGATCCCAAGGCTGCATTTGACCCTTTGGGAACCAAAGTGGATGTCGCTGTCACTCGCTGTCGTCTATCGGCAACCTGAGCGATACTTGAAAACCTGTGGTCCGGCCCGGCCGCGGCGATTGAAGGACAAGGCGGCTGCTGATCCGCTCTGCGATTGCGGCGACGATGGCAAGACCCAGGCCGCTGCCGTCGGAGGTGGCAGAGGCCCGCTCGAAACGCGCTGTCAGCCGGTCGAGTGTTTCGCCTGGCACGACAGGGCCGTCATTTGCCACGGTGAACTGGCCAGATGCGGTCAGCGTGACGTCGACCGGGGTAGTCTGTCCCCCATGACGAAGAGCGTTTTCCACGAGGTTCCGGCACAGAATGGCGAAGGCGTCGGGATCAAGATCTGACATGACAGCCATGTCGGGAAGATTTAGCCTGATACGATCTGGCGTGCCCGTGCGGCCAATATCGTCCACCACAATTCTCGCAACGCCCCTCAGATCCGAGCTTTTGTCCATCCTCAATCGCCCGCCTTCTGCCCGCGCGAGTTGCATCATGCGTTCTGTGCGTCGCGTCAGCCTTTTCAGCGTCTCCTCGATGTCGGTCGCACGTTGTGCAGCCGCTCGGTCCTTGGTTTCCGACCTGAGCCTCTGCGCCTGCGCGATCGCTCCCGCGAGTGGTGTGCGCAACTCGTGAGCGGCGTTCGCGGCGAAGCTTCGCTCGGCCTCGAACGCCTCACGTAATCTGGCCAGCAGGCTGTTCAGCGTATCAGCCAACGGGCCGATTTCAGTTGGAAGCCCCTCGTGAGGAACCTGCGAAAGGTCGCGAGCGCCACGTGCTTCCAGCCGCGCGCGGAACCGGCGCAGAGGATCAAGGCTGAAGCGAACTGCCAGGATGATCGCGATCAAGGCCACTGGAAGCACGATCAGCAAGGGCAGGCCGAGACCCATCTGGATTTCGCGAGCCACCGACATGCGGTGGGCCAGCGGCTCGGCCACTGTGATGCGGATCGTGTCCTGAAGCGCCGCGTCGCTGTAGAGACGGTGCGTCGCGGTCTGGCGAAACCCGGGCCCGTCATAGGAGGGGAACACGGTGGGGTCCGCCGCATGCGATTGCAGCAGGATGCGGCCTTCGGCATCGCGCACGAGATAGGTGAAGAACTCGTCGTGCGCACGGATCGGGGCGAGCCGCTGGGTCACACCCTGATCTTCCCGCCCGACGATGTCGGTTACTGCCAGCGGCAGGATCCGCTCCGCTGTCTCACGGAGCGCGCTGTCGAAGACCTCGTCCATTTCGGCCCGGACGATCACGGCCGTCACCGTCGCAGCCAGCAGCCACAGCACCGTCAGCACCAGCCCCACGGATAGGCCGAGCCGCGCCTGAAGGCTTGCGGGCCACCTCATGGCCTGCCCAGGCGGTAGCCCATGCCGCGCTCGGTTTCGATGATTGCGCTCCCCAGTTTCTTCCGCAGGCGGCTGACATGGACCTCGATGGTGTTGCTCTCGACCTCGGCGTCGAAGGCGTAGAGCTTCTCCTCCAACTGCGCCTTGGACAGGAGCTGCCCGGGGCGCGCGAGGAAGGCTTCGAAGAGCGCCCATTCCCGCGCCGTCAGCGGCACATGTCTGCCATCCCGATGGACGCTGCGCGCAGCAAGGTCGATGTCGAGCGGTCCGTGGGTCAGGATCGGGTTGGGGTTGCCGCTGTAGCGCCGCGCGACCGATCCGATCCGCGCCGACAGTTCCGACAGGTCGAAAGGCTTCACAAGGTAGTCGTCTGCGCCCGCGTTGAGGCCTTCGATGCGGTCCGACACTTGGTCGAGTGCGGTAAGAATGATGACCGGCGTCACGTCGCCCCGCGTGCGCAAAACCTTGAGGAACCCGATGCCACGCCCGTCCGGCAGCATCAGGTCGAGCAGGATTAAGTCGTAGGACGTAGCAGCCATGGCATCGCTTGCCGCATCCAACCGCGTAACCCAATCCACTGACTGGCCATCGGCTGCGATCTGGTCGCGCACGGCAGCGCCGAGGGTCGTGTCGTCTTCGATCAGCAATATGCGCATGGTCGTACCCGTTCTTGTCTGATGTCCCTGCATGATCCGTCTGGCTGACACGAAGCTGAAGCCTGTGGGTCGCGCCCGTTCAGGCTGTCGTCAGTTTCGCAGCGCATGAAGTGCATCAAGAGGCGAGCCACTAGGAGTGTGCCCCATGAAGAAGACATTGACAATTATCGGCTTTCTCGCGGTCTTCCCGGCCGGCGCGGCGCTGGCTGACGACGACTGCTTCGTTCCGATGGCTGATTGGCAGCCGCGCGACGCGGTTGCCCGTCTTGCCGAGGAAAATGGCTGGGCGGTGCGCCGCATCAAGATCGACGATGGCTGCTACGAAATTGACGGCCGGGATGCCCAAGGGCGTGCGATCGAGGTGACGGTCCACCCGGCGACGTTGGAAGTAATCGAGTTCGAGTTTGAGGACGACGATGATGATCGTCGCGACCGCGATCACGAGAGACGCGACGATGACTGATACGGCGCATCGTGATGGTAATGTCTCTGCGCCGGGCCTTCCCACACTCCCTCGGCTTTCCCTCAACTCTCCTCTGGCCCTGACGGGCCCGGTGCTGGTGGCGCTGCCATGCCTGCTGGCGGCTCTGTTCGGGATGAACACCTATGCGCCTTATGGTGCGGATGCAGCATTTGGTATTGCCGTCGGGGCCGCGGCAGTTGTCGCGATGGCACAGACCTTGATCCTCGCCGCACGGCCGCCACTGGTGGAACCATTGTTCGGCGGTCTCGATCGAATGTACCGGGTCCACAAATGGCTCGGCATTTCCGCGATGGTCCTGATGATACTGCACCAGCAGATAGAGCCGGATTTCGAGCGTTTGGTGCGTGAAACCTCCCTTGGGGACCTAGGTGAAGAGGCGGGCGAACTTGCCTTCAACGCACTTCTCGCCCTAGTCGCTGTCAGCTGGTTCCGGAGATTGCCCTTCATCGGGCTCGAGATTCCCTATCAGCTCTGGCGGTTCAGCCATCGTTTCATGGGAGCCCTTTTTGCAATCGTGGTGTTTCACCAGTTTTTTGTCGACATGCCTGCTGGGGTAGACCCGACATTCATGTTGGTGCTGAATGCTTTCGGCATCGCCGGAGTGGTCGCCTGGATCTTCACCGAGTTGCTCGCTCCGCACCTACGGCGTAGAGACTTCACCGTCAGCCAGATCAGGCAGACCGGTGACACGACCACCTTGACCCTCCGCCCCGAGGGGCGGGCCATGCGGTGGCGGCCGGGGCAATTCGCCTTCTTCCGCGCGCCAGAGGCGGGACTGTCCGAGCCGCACCCCTTCACGATCGCCAGCGCCCCGCGCCCTGACGGCACCCTGACGTTCTCCATCCGGGGCTTGGGTGGCTGGACACGAAGCCTGCCCGCCATCTTGCGGACCGGAACGCGTGTGCAGGTCGAAGGGCCATATGGACGGTTCAATTTCCGCAAGGGCGGTGCGCGCCAAATATGGCTTGCCGGCGGCATCGGTATCACGCCGTTCCTCGCCTGGGCGGAAAGCCTGACAGAGGCGGAGAGTCGCGACATTCACCTCATCTACTGCGTTCCGACACAAGATGAAGCGATTGGCGTAGAGACGCTGCGCGCTGCGGTTGCCCGCAACCCGAGGTTCAGTTTCGAGGTGTTCGTCACGGCGCGCGATGGCAGGCTCACGGCTGAGCGGCTGATCAGCGCCACCCCTTTCGCAGTCCGGCAAGCCGATCTGTGGTTCTGTGGCCCAACCGGCCTGAAGGACGGGGTCCTGAAGGGCTTGAAGGCGCAAGGCCAAACGCCTCGCCGTGTCCGTTTCGAGCAGTTCGAATTCGCTTAACCGCGGGGCAGGGCGCATCGCCATGTCAGCCCTGTGGCCTGCGCTCGCACCTTTTTGGCCCCGCCCTCATCGGCGGGGCCATTTTCCTGACGGCAAGCTGAAGCGGGAATCGCCGACGCGTCAGGAAGGCCTCAGGTCCTGTCTCCAGATTGTCCTCAGCAGATGACAAGGAGACCCTGCCATGAAGAAGACCCTGACCGCCTTCGCCCTGATCGCCCTGTTGCCCGCTGGCGCCGCCCTGGCCGACGACGACGAGTGCCGCGTGCCCCGTGACCAGTGGCAGCCGCGCGAGGCCGTGATGCAGCTGGCTGAGCAAAACGGCTGGACCGTGCGCGACTTCGAGATCGACGATGGCTGCTACGAGATCGAGGGCCGAGATCAGGATGGCCGGGAGATCGAGGTGAAGCTCGATCCGGCGACGTTGCAGATCGTCGAGATGGATTACGAGGATGAGGACGACGACCGTGGCGGCGCCCGCAATCCCGCGCCCGCCGGCACGGTCGCCCCTCCGCAGAACGGCCTCTTCGGGAACGGCACCCCGCCGCAGGTTCAGGTGAACTGAACCGCTCTCAAGCTCCTCTCCGAACAAGGATCAACCCGATGAAATCGCTTCTCGCAACGCTCGCGCTCACCACCGCGCTGACGCTCCCCGGCCTCGCCATGGCGCGGCCGGTGACGCTCACCACGACCCTCAACAATTACGGCGGCGACGGGGCCTATCTCGCGCTCTACGTCACCGACACCTCGGGCGCCTATGTCGGCAGTCTCTGGATGGCTGGCGGCAAGTCCAAGTACTACGAGCACCTCAGCGATTGGTACCGCGCCACCGGCGGCGACACCGCGCAGGTGAACGGAATCACCGGCGCCAGCGTCGGCGCGGGCCGCACGCTCGAGATCACGCTCGACCTCGCCGACGCGCTCTTTGATGCGGGCTACACGCTCCACATCGACGCGGCCGTCGAGGACATGCGCGACAGTCCGAACGAGGTGGCCGTACCGCTCACGACCGACGGCGCGGGCACGCCGGTGCGCGGGCGCCGGTACATCGCCAGCTTCGCCTACGACATGTGAAGGGTGGGGCCATGATCCGTGCACTCCATCGCTGGCCGGGTCTTCTGGCCCTTGCGCTCGTCACCATCCTGGGCCTGAGCGGCGCGGCACTGTCGGTCTTCCCTGCGGCCGAGCGCATCGCCGCGCCGCAGGCGGAAGCCGGACTGACCGTAGCCGCTCTCGCGGACCGCATCCAGGCCGTCTATCCGGGCGTCGAGCAGATCCGCCGGTCGCCCTCCGGTCGGATCACTGCCTACTGGTTCGATCAGGGCGCGCCGGGTGCCGCCGTAATCAACCCGGCGACGGGTGAGGGCGTAGCCTCGGCCGACCCGAACCAGGCCGAACGCTGGCTCACCAACCTGCACCGCTCGCTGTTCCTCGGGGACGGCGGCCGCATCGCCATGGCCGCAGGGGCGGCCGCGATGCTGATCCTCTCGCTCTCCGGCGCGACGCTGGTCGCGCGGCGGGTGGGCGGCTGGCGACGCTGGTTTTCACCCTTGCGCGGACCGCTTGCCGGGCGGCTGCACGCCGAGATCGCACGCATCGCCGTTGTCGGCCTCGTCCTGTCCTCCACGACCGCGCTTTGGATGACGGCGTCTACCTTCGATCTCCTGCCGGACGGAGGCGTCCTGCCGGTCGCCCCTGCCGAGGTCAGTGGGGAGACCGGCTTCGCTCCGGGCCGGATGCCCACGCTTCGGCGAACGCCGGTCGCCGAGTTGCGCGAGCTGAGCTTTCCCTATCCCGGCGACGCAACAGACGTATTCACGCTCAAGACCGACCGGGGCACCGGATATCTCGATCAGGGCGACGGGGCGCTGCTGGCCTGGGCCGACCTGACCGGGTGGGAGCGCGTCTCGGAGACCATCTACATGCTGCACACCGGACAGGGTGCGGCGACGCTGGGGCTCGTGCTGGGGCTCATGGCGCTCGGCGTGCCGGCCATGGGCGCGACCGGCGTGCTGGTCTGGCTCGCCGGGCGGCCCGGGCGACCACGCATCCGGGGCAACCAGCCCGCCGGACGCGCCGAGACGATCTTGCTTGTCGGCAGCGAGGGCGGCAGCACCTGGGGCTTTGCCGCGACGCTGCACGCCGCGCTGACGAAAGCCGGGCAGAGCGTCCATGTCGGCCCGATGTCGGGCTTCGGCCCTGAGCGCTACACCAACGCCCGGCGGATCATCCTGCTGGCCGCGACCTATGGCGACGGCGCGGCGCCGGCCTCGGCGAAGGGCTTTCTCGACCGGCTGAACGCGACCGACCGCGCGCCGGACATTCCTCTGGCAGTGCTCGGCTTCGGCGACCGCAGCTTTCCGGCCTATTGCGCCTTCGCCAAGTCCGTCGCGACTGCGGCAGAGGCGAAGGGCTGGCCCGAGCTTCTGCCGCTCGACACAATCGACCGGCAATCGCCGCAGGATTTCGCGCGCTGGGGCGGGGCGCTCGGAGACGCTCTCGGGATCGAACTCGAACTGACGCACCAGCCGGTCCAGCCGCAAACGACCACGCTGACCCTCGTCTCGCGCCGCGACTACGGCGCCGAGGTGCAGGCCCCGACCGCCATCCTCCGCTTCGCGTTTCCCCGCGTCTCGCTCGGGCAACGGCTGCTCGGGGGCGGGTTCGCACGGTTCCAGACGGGTGACCTGATCGGCATTCTGCCCGAAGGCGGGACCGTCCCGCGGCTCTATTCGCTCGCCTCTGGGCGCCGCGACGGCTTCATCGAGATCGTGGTCAAGAAGCATCCCGGCGGGCTCTGCTCGGGTCAGCTCACAGCGCTGGAACCTGGCGACACGGTGAGCGCCTTCCTGCGCCCCAACCCCGGCTTCCGTCCGGGCCGAAGCCGGGCGCCCCTGATCCTGATCGGCGCGGGGACCGGCATCGGGCCGCTAGCGGGCTTTGTGCGCGGCAATACGCGCCGCAGGCCGATCCACCTGTTCTTCGGCATGCGCCATCCCGACAGCGATTTCTTCTACGGCGAGGAGTTCCCCGGATGGCAGGACGAAGGGCGTGTAAGCCGGCTGGTCACGGCCGTCTCGCGCGGGGCGCGTCCCCATTACGTCCAGGACGCGCTGCGCAGCGAGGCCACTCAGGTCGCGGAGCTCATCCGCAATGGGGCGCGCGTGATGGTCTGCGGCGGACGAGACATGGCCGCCGGCGTGGCCGAGGCGCTGGCCGAGATCCTCGCGCCGGCCGGGCTGACACCAGCAGTCCTGAAGGCGGAGGGGCGGTATGTCGAAGATGTCTACTGAGCGGGCGCGCATCGCGCTGAACGGGCCGACGATGGGCACGAGGTGGTCGGCGCTGTTATTCGCGGACCCCGGTTTCGACCCGGGGCCGGTCCGCTCGGCATTGCAGGCGGCCGTGGATGAGGTGGACGGACAGATGTCGACCTGGAAGCCGGACAGCGACCTTATGCGGCTCAACGCGGCACCGATCGGTGAATGGATCGCTGTTCCTGCACGATTGCTCGAGGTGCTACGCCTCGGCCTGGAAATTGGCCGCGCCTCTGGCGGAGCCTTCGACATCGGCATGGGCGACGCGGTGATGGCCTGGGGCTTCGGACCGGAGGCCGCCGCGCCGGATGGCATCCGCACCGCGATGGCCGCCTCGCGCCGCCCGGCGCATGACGTGCTCGAGATCAACGGCGAACACGTGCGCAAGGCCGCACCCATCGCGCTGGACCTGAATGGCATCGCCAAGGGCTACGGCGTGGATCGACTGGCCGAAATCCTCCGCAATCAAGGCATATCCGACGGACTCGTCGGGATCGATGGCGAGATGCGTGCAATGGGCCTCAGGCCGGACGGTGAAGCCTGGACCATCGCGGTCGAGGCGCCGGACGCCGAGCGCCGGACGCCGCATTCGATCCTCGCGCTTCAGGATGCCGCCGTCGCGACCTCGGGCGACTACCGTCACTGGGTCGAGGTGCAGGGGCGCCGCCTGTCGCACACGATGGACCCGAGGCGGGGAGCGCCGCTGATCGCGTCGCCGGCCTCCATCACGGTCGTGGCCCGCAGCTGTGCAGAGGCAGATGCCTGGGCGACGGCCCTCATGGTGCTTGGGCCGGTCAAAGGCGCGACGCTCGCAAAACAAAGCGGCCTCGACGCCCTGTTCCTCTTGCGCGATGATGTTGTCAACGTAAGGGGCGTGGGAGTCGGACGACTATTTTCCGAAGAGCCAGCGGCAATCGCCTCAGCCGAGGGGAGATGAGCCGCATGGAAACGACACGGACCGACCGCTTCAAGACCGCTATCCTGCTCATTGCCGCGACCGGCCTGATTGCGGGACTTGCCTTCTACTTTTCCGGCGAACCCGACGTCGCGAACGCGGTCTGGATCGCGGGCGTCGTTCCCGCGCTCGCCGCGCTCGTGGTCGAGATCCTGCGCAGCCTGCGTTCCGGCGAAGTGGGCCTCGATATTGTCGCCGCGCTCTCCATGTCGGCGGCGCTCGTCTTCGGCGAGACCCTCGCCGCGGCGGTGGTCGCCGTAATGTATTCCGGCGGCACCTTCCTCGAAGCTTTCGCGGAAGGGCGTGCCCGCCGTGAAATGCACGACCTGCTGTCCCGTGTGCCCCGGACCGCGACAAGACACCGGAATGGCGGGCTGGAGGAAGTGCCGCTGAACGAAATTGCGCCCGGCGACCGCCTTCTGATCCGGCAGGGCGACGTGGTGCCGGTGGATGGCACCTTGAGCTCAGAGACGGCCTTCGTCGACACCTCGGCGCTGACGGGGGAATCCCTGCCCGTCCGGCTCCGTTACGGCGCCGAGGCCATGAGCGGATCGACCAATGCGGGCGAAGCCTTCGACCTGATCGCAACTCACGAGGCCAAGGACAGCACCTATGCCGGGATCGTCCGGCTGGTGGAAGAGGCGCAGGCCTCCAAGGCGCCGATGTCGCGGCTGGCCGACCGTTGGTCGCTGGGGTTTCTGGCGGTCACGGTCAGCATTGCCTTCGCTGCCTGGTGGTTCACGGGCGATCCGATCCGGGCCGTCGCCGTGCTCGTCGTCGCAACGCCATGTCCCCTGATCCTGGCCGTGCCGGTCGCGCTGGTCGCAGGCCTGTCGCGCGCGGCGCATTTCGGGGTGCTGATCAAAGGCGCGGGACCGCTCGAGACGATGGCGCGCATCCGCACGCTGATCCTCGACAAGACCGGCACGCTGACGGACGGCCGGCCGCAAATCGTCTCGATCGACAGCCATGACGGCATGGCCGAGGGCGACATCCTGCGCTTCGCTGCCGCGCTCGATCAGGCCTCCAAGCACCCTGTCGCGCAGGCCATCGTTGCGGCCGCGAAGGCGCGGGGCTTCTCGTTGCCCGTGCCATCCGAGGTTGCCGAGTTTCCGGGTGAAGGGGTCGCGGGTCATGTCGAGGGCCACAGCGTGATCGTCGGCGGCGACGGTTTCGTTGTGTCCCGCGTTGGGCGAATGGGAGACGATCACCCCGCCAAAGGCGCAGGATCGGTCCTGGTCGCTGTGGCAGTGGACGGTCACCTGGCGGGGTATCTGGTGATGTCCGACCCGTTGCGCGACGGCGCGGGCGCCATGCTGGAAGGCCTGCGCCGCGAGGGGATCGCGCGGATCCTGCTCGCGACCGGAGACCGCGCCGACGTGGCCGAGCGTGTCACCGAGGGGCTTGGGCTCGACGGTCTGAGGGCCGGGCTGACGCCGGACCAGAAGGTCCTGCTCGTCCTCAGCGAGCGCAAGCACGGGCCCGTCATGATGGTGGGCGACGGCGTGAACGACGCGCCCGCGCTTGCGGCGGCCGATGTGGGTGTCGCGATGGGCGCACGCGGGGCCGCAGCATCGGCGGAGGCGGCGGATGTCGTGCTGCTTGTCGACCGTATCGACCGGCTCGGGCTAGGGATCGAGATCGCGCGCGGCGCGCGCCGCATCGCTGTCGAAAGCGTTGTCGCCGGGATCGGCCTTTCGGTCATGGGCATGATCGCGGCGGCTTTCGGCTATCTCACTCCGGTGCAGGGGGCGCTCCTGCAGGAGGTCATCGACGTTGCAGTGATCCTGAACGCCCTCCGCGCGCTGCGCATCGCGCCCCATGAACCCACTATTCCGAAACCAAAGGCTGTCTCCTCCGGGCAGGATGACATCGCGCAAGGAGCCACGCCATGAGCCGCCTCTCGCATTCCGAAATCCACATGGTGCATCGCATCGGCTGGCTGCGGGCCGCCGTTCTCGGCGCGAACGACGGGCTGGTGTCGACGGCAAGCCTCGTGGTCGGCGTCGCCGCAGCAGGATCGGGAAAGCCGGAGGTCCTGATAGCGGGGCTGGCTGGCCTCGTGGCCGGCGCGATGTCCATGGCGGCAGGCGAATACGTCTCGGTCAGTTCCCAGACTGACGCGGAAAACGCTGACCTTGCGCGCGAGACCCTCGAACTGGCGGAAACACCCGAGGCCGAACTCGAAGAACTTACCCAAATCTATGTCGAGCGAGGGCTGGACCGAGACCTTGCCGAAAAGGTGGCCGTGCAACTGACCGAACGTGACGCGCTCGGATCGCATGCCCGCGACGAGCTTGGCATCTCCGAGACCGTGACAGCCCGCCCGATCCAGGCCGCCTTGGTGTCGGCGCTGACCTTCGCCGTGGGTGCGGTGCTGCCCTTGATCGTCGCACTGGTCGTCCCGGATGCACGGATCGTTTTCTTGGTCGCCGTGTCGACGATCCTCGGCCTCGCGGTTCTTGGTGGATTAGGCGCTTCTGCTGGCGGTGCTGGTGTTATTCGAGGTGCTGCAAGGGTCACGCTCTGGGGTGCACTCGCCATGGCGGCGACCGCTGGAGTCGGTGCGCTGTTCGGGGTCGCCGTAGGCTAGGGAGTAGCCGAGTTCCCGGGCGAAAGCTTCCACCTTGGCGCGGGCTTCCACCTTGTGCCGATCCTCGAATGTGGCAATCGCTTTGGCGACGTCATTCTGCATTTTCTTCAGCTCGCTGAGCGACAGTACGTCGAGATCGAAAGCAGCCGTTGGTGCGGTCCGTGTCCTGGATTTCCCGGTATCGATAACCCATCGCGGTAGGGCCCTGGATTTCTCGGCAGGCGCGGGCAGGGGTGAGAGCTGGTGATAGCCACTTAGGCCGCTAGCGGTGTGCTGGGCTTTGGGTCTAACAGTCCCGATTGGCAAGGAGACATGGTCTGGCATGGGCTCCCCGTATCTCTCTGTCTTCTGGGTCCTTACTTCGACTGACAATCCCCTAATCCGGTTCGGTCTCCTGCGCGCAACCCCGCGTCAGTC
>NZ_JAPWHW010000016.1 GCF_028369135.1 Roseovarius sp. ZX-A-9 | reverse complement strand
CACCTCATACCGCCACGCCAGAACTGATGCCTTCGATCTTTGGCAAATCTACGCGCTTGAAATGACGGCCTGACGGGCTTGGGTCAGGCCGCATTCGGGCGGGTGCAAATAAGTTGGCAATGCCGCCCGGATCTGCCGATGCCGAATCGTCGGCTTCACGAGTCCTGACGCTTCACACTCGCCGTGACATAATTCACGCTCAGGTCGCGCTCCGACAATGACCAGCTCCATGTGATCGGGTTGAACACGAACCCCTTGCGGTCCACCGGATCAAGACCGGCCTCGCGCAACAGTTCAAACAACTCGTCAGGCGTGATGAATTTCGACCAGTCATGCGTGCCCCGGGGCAACCAGCGCATCACATGTTCGGCACCGATGATGGCCACGACATAGCTCTTGGCATTTCGGTTGAGGGTTGAGCAGAGGTGCAGTCCGCCGGGCTTCAGCAACTGGCGGCAGGCAGTCAGGTATTGGGGCGGCGAAGCGACATGTTCGATCACTTCCATGTTCAGCACTGCATCGAACGCCTCACCTGCTTCGGCCAGCGCCTCGGCCGTGGTGTGGCGATAATCGATATCGAGCCCGGATTGTTCAGCGTGCACCTGCGCCACCGGAATATTGCCCTCTGCTGCGTCCGCGCCCACCACATCAGCGCCAAGACGCGCCATCGGTTCGGCCAGCAGCCCGCCGCCGCAGCCGATGTCAAGAATGCGCAGTCCTGCAAAGGGTTTGTCTGTCTTCAGGTCGCGGTCGAATTCTGCCGCGATCTGGGATGTGATGTAGTCCAAACGGCACGGATTAAGCATATGCAGCGGCTTGAACTTGCCGTTCGGATCCCACCATTCGGCGGCCATCGCTTCGAACTTGGCAACTTCGCCCTCGTCAATCGTGGATGGCGCGGCTTGCATTCTGGTCTCCATGTGCTCAATTGTCCCTGCTGCCTTATATAGGATGATCATGGATAAAATCTCGGGCCAAAAAAGCGCACTGCAATATCTCTACCCGCCGATCGAACCGTTTGACCGGCGTATGCTGGATGTGGGCGATGGCCACCAGATCTATGTAGAGCAATCGGGACGCCCGGATGGCGAGCCGGTTGTGGTGCTGCATGGCGGGCCGGGGGGCGGGTGCAGCCCGGCGATGCGGCGCTATTTCGATCCCGAGCGTTACCGGGTGATCCTGTTTGACCAGCGCGGGTGTGGACGGTCGCGACCGCATGCCAGTGTCGAGGCGAACACCACCTGGCATCTGGTTGCGGATATCGAGCGTATCCGCATCGATCTGGGCATCGACCGCTGGATCGTGTTCGGTGGCAGCTGGGGTGCGACGCTGGCACTGATTTACGGCATCACCCACCCCGAAACCTGCGCGAATCTGGTGCTGCGCGGAGTTTTCACCATGACGCAGCGCGAGCTGGACTGGTTCTATGGCGGCGGCGCGGGACGGTTCTGGCCCGATACATGGGCGCGTTTTGCCGGGCTGATCCCGGAGGATGAGCACGGCGATCTGATCAAGGCCTATCACCAACGGCTGTTTTCCGGTGATGCGCGTGTCGAAACAACCCATGCAAAGGCATGGTCGGCTTGGGAAAATGCGCTGGCTTCGGTGCATTCCTCGGGGCAGGGCAGTGACAGCCCGGCAGAATATGCGCGGGCCTTCGCGCGGCTGGAGAATCACTATTTCATCAATAGTGGCTTTCTGGAGCATGACGGCTGGATTTTGGCCAACATGCACCGTCTGGCCGATGTTCCGGGCACGATCGTGCAGGGGCGCTACGACATGATCTGCCCGCCGGAGACGGCGCATGCGCTGGCACTTGCCTGGCCCAATGCCACGCTGAAGATGATCCCGCTCGCCGGACATGCCCTGTCAGAGCCGGGGATCAGCGCCGAGTTGGTGCGGGTAATGGACGGGATGGTCACAGGGTAATTCTGGGTGATGCTGGCGCAGCATTCACTGGTGGAGGCGCTCGCGCTGCGGGCTGTAGGGATGCCTGAACAGGGCTGAACTGAATGCCGCGAGGCGGCCCAAGTTCCGACTGTTGGGCCTTTTGCCACGGATACCCCTTGCAGACTCAGCATCGCCCGCGTATATCCCCTTCAACAGCGGCGCTTATCGGGTCCACTCCGAAAGGCTCCACCGGATATCTTGACGGGCCGCGAGCCCGTTTTTTTGTGCTTGGAAGACTGCCGGAAACTCATGACCAACGATTTGATTGCAAAGGCGGCGATTGACCGCCGCATGGCCGAGATCATCACCCCCGTCCTGGCGGACATGGGGTTCGATCTGGTGCGCGTGCGTCTGATGGGCAGCAAATACCATACGCTCCAGATCATGGCGGAACGGCCCGAGGGTGGTATCGAGGTTGATGATTGCGCGCGGATTTCGACCGCTGTCAGCGCCACGCTGGATGTCGAGGACCCGCTGACCGACCCTTATACGCTGGAGGTCAGCAGCCCGGGCATCGACCGGCCCCTGACGATGCTCAAGCATTTCGAGATGTTTGAAGGCTACGAAGCCAAGATCGAAACCAACGAGATGATCGACGGCCGCAAGCGGTTCAAGGGGATCTTGGCGGGCGTCGAGGGCACCGAGGTGTTGATCAATGTCGAGGAAGGCACCATCGGGCTGGAATTTGACTGGCTGGCTGACGCCAAGCTGGTCCTGACCGATGAGTTGATCAAGGAAATGCTGCGCCAGCGCAAGGCGGCGGGCACGATCAACGAAGATGATTACGACGAAATAGAGACCGAAACCGGTTCCGAGGAGGACTGAGACCATGGCAATTACTTCCGCAAACCAGCTGGAGCTGCTGCAAACTGCCGAGGCCGTGGCCCGTGAAAAGATGATTGATCCCGTTCTGGTGGTCGAGGCAATGGAAGAAAGCCTCGCCCGGGCGGCCAAGTCGCGCTACGGCGCCGAGATGGACATCCGGGTGAACATCGACCGCAAGACGGGTCGTGCCACTTTTACACGCGTGCGCACCGTGGTCGCGGACGATGAGCTGGAAAACTATCAAGCCGAGTTCACCGTGGAGCAGGCCAAACAGTACATGGAAAACCCGCAGATCGGCGATACGCTGGTCGAGGAAGTGCCGCCCGTCGAAATGGGCCGCATTGCCGCGCAGAGCGCCAAGCAGGTTATCCTGCAGAAGGTTCGCGAAGCCGAGCGTGACCGTCAGTACGAAGAATTCAAGGACCGCGCCGGTACGATCATCAACGGTCAGGTCAAGCGCGAAGAATACGGCAACGTCATCGTCGATGTGGGCCGTGGCGAAGCGATCCTGCGCCGCAATGAGAAGATCGGCCGCGAGGCGTACCGCCCGAACGACCGCATCCGCTGCTATATCAAGGACGTGCGCCGCGAGGCCCGCGGCCCGCAGATTTTCCTCAGCCGTACCGCGCCCGAGTTCATGGCCGAGCTGTTCAAGATGGAAGTGCCGGAAATCTATGATGGCATCATCGAGATCAAGGCCGTTGCCCGTGATCCCGGCAGCCGTGCCAAAATCGCTGTTATCTCTTATGACAACTCGATTGATCCGGTTGGCGCCTGCGTCGGTATGCGCGGCAGCCGTGTTCAGGCCGTGGTGAACGAGCTTCAGGGTGAAAAGATCGACATCATCCCGTGGAACGAAGACCAGCCGACCTTCCTGGTGAACGCATTGCAGCCCGCCGAGGTCAGCAAGGTGGTTCTGGACGAGGAAGCAGGCAAGATCGATGTCGTCGTTCCCGAGGATCAACTGAGCCTCGCGATTGGCCGCCGTGGTCAGAACGTGCGTCTGGCCAGCCAGCTGACCGGTCTCGATATCGACATCATGACAGAGGCCGAGGATAGCGAGCGCCGCCAGAAGGAGTTCGAGGAACGTACCGGGCTCTTCATGGAGACGCTCGATCTGGACGAATTCTTTGCGCAGTTGCTGGTGTCCGAAGGCTTTACCAGCCTCGAAGAAGTTGCCTATGTCGAGCAAGGCGAGCTGCTGGTGATTGACGGCGTCGACGAAGACACCGCCAACGAGCTTCAGGCACGGGCGCGCGACATTCTCGAGGCGCAGGCCAAGGCCGCGCTGGATGAGGCGCGGAGTCTGGGTGTCGAAGACAGTCTGGTTGATTTCGAAGGGCTGACACCCCAGATGATTCTGGCGCTGGCCAAGGATGGTGTGAAGACGCTGGAGGACTTCGCGACCTGCGCTGACTGGGAACTCGCCGGTGGCTGGACCGTTACGGATGGTGAGCGCACCAAGGACGAGGGCATTCTGGAGCCGTTCGATATGTCTCTGGAAGAAGCGCAAGATATGGTGATGACCGCGCGGATCCTGCTGGGCTGGGTCGATCCCGCCGATTTGGAGGCCGAGGCGGACGAAACCGAAGAAGACGCCACTACCGAGGAGAGCGAGGCCTGATCTCAGGCCTCGATTGAACCTGATGGGGCGCGCTGGGCAACCCAAAGACCGAAACGACGGTCCAGAGCGGAAATGCATCGCCACGGGCGAGGTGCAACCGAAGTACGGATTGGTGCGTTTTGTGGTCGGTCCCGATGGTGGTATTGTGCCTGATTTGGCACACAAGCTTCCCGGCCGCGGGATCTGGGTCGCGTGCGACCCTGCCGCGCTGGAAAAGGCGGCGACCAAGGGTCTTTTCGCCCGTGCGGCCCGTCAGGCGGTCACTGTACCGCAGGACCTGCCGACGCTGGTCGAGGGGATGCTGGCGCGCCGGGTGGTCGAACTGATCAGCCTTTGCCGCAAGGGCGGGCATGCCGTTGCAGGCTACGAAAAGGTCAAGGACTGGCTGGCCAAGGAAGAGGCCGAAGTGCTGCTTCAGGCCAGCGACGGATCCGAACGTGGAAAATCAAAGCTGAGCACGCCGTATGGCGGCTCATTCATAGGATGGCTGACAGCGGATGAGCTGGGTCAGGCCTTTGGGCGCCAAACCACCATTCATGCGGCACTGCATGCTGGTGGTTTGGCGCAACGTGTTGTAGAGGAGGCGGCAAGGCTGAAAGGCCTGCGCGTCTCGGACGATGGCAGCGGCCATCGGAAAGGAAAGAAGACCAGATGAGCGACAACGACGGAAAGAAAACTTTGGGTGTGCGTGGCGGTCCCCGTGCGGGGAACGTGAAGCAGAGCTTCAGCCATGGCCGGACCAAGAACGTCGTGGTGGAAACCAAGCGCAAACGTGTTGTGGTGCCCAAGCCTGGTGCTGCGCCCGGTGCGACAGGATCCCCCAAACCGGCCCCTGCGAGTGACCCTTCGCGGCGTCCCGCAGGCATTTCGGATGCCGAGCTGGAGCGCCGGATGAAGGCTCTCGTTGCCGCCAAGGCACGTGAGTCCGAAGAGGCCGCCCGACGCGCAGCCGAAGAGAAATCGCGTGAAGAAGAGCGCATGCGCCGCCGCGAAGAGGCAGAGGCCAAGGAACGCGAAGAGCGCGAGCGCGAAGAGGCGCTGAAAGCCAAGGCCGAAGAAGAGGCACGCGCCAAGCGCGAAGCCGAGGCCGCCAAGCAGACCGCCGCCGCACCGACCCCGCCGACTCCGTCAGAGGCTCCCACTGGTCGTGGCGCGCCGATGAACCGGCCAGATGCAGCGCCTGCGCGCAAGCATGACCGTGACCGCGATCAGCGTCCCGCCAAGGGCAAGGGCATGGGTGGCGACAGCCGCCGGTCCGGCAAGCTGACGCTGAACCAGGCGCTTTCGGGTGGCGAAGGTGGCCGTCAGAAATCCATGGCCGCAATGAAGCGCAAGCAAGAGCGCGCGCGTCAGAAGGCGATGGGCGGAACTCAAGAGCGCGAAAAGATCGTGCGCGACGTCCAGTTGCCCGAAACTATCGTAGTGTCCGAGCTTGCCATTCGTATGGCGGAACGCGTCGGCGACGTGATCAAAGCGTTGATGAGCAACGGCATGATGGTCACGCAGAACGAGGCGATCGACGCCGATACCGCCGAACTGATCATCGAGGAATTCGGCCACCGCGTCGTGCGTGTGTCCGACTCTGACGTCGAAGACGTGATCGACCAGATCCAGGACAAGCCCGAAGATCTGAAACCGCGTCCGCCCGTCATCACCATCATGGGCCACGTGGACCACGGCAAGACGTCGCTGCTCGACGCGATCCGCGATGCCAAGGTCGTCGCTGGCGAAGCTGGCGGGATCACCCAGCATATCGGCGCCTATCAGGTGAAGACCGAAAGCGGTGCGATCCTGTCGTTCCTCGACACACCCGGCCACGCGGCGTTTACGTCGATGCGGGCACGTGGTGCCCAGGTGACGGATATCGTTGTTCTGGTGGTCGCTGCGGATGATGCGGTCATGCCGCAGACCATCGAGGCGATCAATCACGCCAAGGCGGCCAAGGTGCCGATGATCGTGGCGATCAACAAGATCGACAAACCCGCTGCGGATCCGCAGAAGGTGCGCACAGATCTGCTGCAACACGAAGTCGTCGTCGAAGCGATGTCGGGTGACGTGCAGGATGTCGAAGTCAGCGCCAAGACCGGCCAGGGCCTTGATGAATTGCTGGAGGCGATCGCGCTTCAGGCCGAGATTCTCGAACTGAAGGCGAACCCGGACCGGGCCGCCGAAGGTGCAGTGATCGAGGCGCAGCTTGACGTGGGTCGCGGCCCGGTTGCCACGGTTCTGGTTCAGAAGGGCACGCTGCGTCAGGGCGATATCTTTGTCGTGGGCGAACAGTACGGCAAGGTGCGCGCGCTGATCAACGATCACGGCGAGCGCATCAAGGAAGCCGGACCATCGGTCCCGGTCGAAGTGCTGGGCATCAATGGCACGCCCGAGGCGGGCGATGTTCTGAACGTCGTCGAGACCGAGGCGCAGGCGCGCGAAATCGCTGAATACCGCGAGAAAGCCTCGAAAGAGCGCCGCGCGGTGGCAGGTGCAGCGGTGACGCTGGATCAGCTGATGGCGCAGGCCAAGGAAAGCGAAAATGTCGTCGAGATGCCGATCCTGGTGAAATCCGACGTGCAAGGTAGCGCCGAGGCAATCGCGCAGGCGATGGAAAAGATCGGCAACGACGAGGTGCGCGTGCGCGTGTTGCACTCGGGTGTCGGTGCCATCACCGAGAGCGATATCGGTCTGGCAGAAGCATCCGGCGCGCCGGTTCTGGGCTTTAACGTGCGGGCCAACGCGCCTGCGCGGCAGAGTGCGAACCAGAAGGGCGTCGAGATTCGCTATTACTCGATCATCTACGATCTGGTGAACGATGTGAAAGCGGCGGCATCTGGCCTTTTGGGTGCGGAGATCCGCGAGAAGTTCATCGGTTATGCCCAGATCAAGGAAGTGTTCAAGGTCACGGGCGTCGGTCGCGTTGCTGGTTGTCTTGTGACCGAGGGCGTTGCACGCCGCTCTGCCGGGGTGCGCCTGCTGCGGGACGACGTGGTGATCCACGAAGGTACGCTGAAGACGCTCAAGCGCTTCAAGGATGAGGTTGCCGAAGTGCAGTCCGGTCAGGAATGCGGCATGGCGTTCGAGAACTACGAGGATGTCCGTCCGAATGACGTGATCGAGATCTTTGAACGCGAAGAGGTCGAACGCTCGCTCGACTAAAGCGTTTCGTGCGTCCACAGCGACGCGGAGAGTATCGAGGGGCATGGCCGATGGCTGTGCCCCCTTTTCGTTTGGGAGCATCCGGCGGGGCGAAGGAGCGATTGGCCATAAAAAAAGGGGCATGACCAGCGGTCTGCCCCTCATCGCGTCGTGCGATACGGAAAATCAGTTCAGGCGGCGGCCTTTGATACGGGTCGGCCGGAATAAATCCGGTCGCCATCGCGAACCTGCACGCGCCCATCAGGAAGCAGGCGTACAAAAATGCCTTGAACCAGAACGCAACTACCCAGTCGAATCGTTTGTAGCATGTCATATCCCCCCGATACGGACGTAACATTGAAGATTTTAGACAAACACACCAGATACTATGGTTTAACAGACCCTTGGTTAATCATAACTTAATCTCTGGAAAGAGGAAGTGCACTTTTCGCGCTTAACGTGTATTTTCGGTGCCAACGCGCGGAATGTCGCGCAAGGCATTCACAGCCAGTCGCGCAAAATCGGAACAAGAGGGACGTCAGCGGCGGGCATGGGATAGTCCCTGAGGTTGTGTGCACGAACCCATTTCAGAGCCTGACCTTCCCGGCTTTGCGGCGTTCCTTGCCACTTTCGGCACGCAAAGAGCGGCATCAACAGGTGAAAATCATCGTAGCTGTGGCTGGCAAAGGTCAGGGGCGCCAGGCAACTGGCCCAAGTGTCGATTCCAAGCTCTTCCTGCAGCTCGCGGACCAGCGCCATCTCGGGCGTTTCGCCCGGCTCGACCTTGCCGCCAGGAAACTCCCACAGCCCGGCCATGGATTTGCCTTCGGGACGCTGGGCCAGCAGGACGCGACCATCAACATCGATCAGGGCGACGGCAGAGACGAGCACGGTTTTCATTCATGCGCTCCGATGGCTTTGGCGCAACGTATCCAAAGAAACATCACGACCGATAGTCGGCGTTGATCTCGATATATCCGTGCGTCAGATCGCAGGTCCAGACACGCGCGGTACCACCACCGAGGCCGAGATCGACATGGATAACCAGATCCTGGTTCTTCATGTAGGCAGCGGCTGCCTCTTCGGAATACTCGGGACTGACCCATCCCTTGTCCGCAACCAGATGTGGCCCGAACCAGATCGATAGCGCGTCGCGGTCGGCACGCGCGCCCGACTTGCCCACCGCCATGACCACCCGGCCCCAATTGGGGTCCTCGCCCGCGATTGCGGTTTTGACCAGTGGCGAGTTGGCGATCGATTTTGCGTGGGTATTGGCGTCGTCGTCACTATATGCGCCGGTCACGAACACTTCGACGAACTTGGTTGCCCCTTCGCCGTCGCGGACTACTTGGTGTGCAAGGTCGAGCATGACGCGCCGCAGGCCTTCCATGAAACCTACCGATTCCTCGGTCACTTCGACGCCGGATGTGCCCGTTGCGGCCACAAGCAACGCGTCTGAAGTGGATGTATCGCTGTCGACGGTGATGCAATTGAAGGTCTTGGCGTTCAGGGCCGAAACCATGGATTGCAGCACTGAAAGATCGGCCTTGGCGTCGGTAAAGATATAGACAAGCATCGTCGCCATATCGGGCGCGATCATGCCCGACCCCTTGGCGATGCCCGCGATGCGGACCGTTTTGCCATTGATTGTCACATCGGTCGTGGACCCTTTGGCAAAGGTGTCCGTGGTCATGATCGCCTGCGCCGCCGCAGCGATTCCGCCGGGATCAAGTGCCGCTTTTAATTCTTCAAGTTTGGCGGTGATACGTTCGTGTGGCAGCGGTTCACCGATCACGCCGGTCGAAGAGGAAAAAACACGCAATTCCGGTAGCCCCAGCGTGGCGGCAACCGCAGAGGTTACCGCGTGGGTCGCCTCGATCCCATTGCGCCCGGTAAAGGCGTTGGCGTTGCCCGAATTCACGATAATCGCGGCGCCGGCGTCGCTATGCGTGCCGATTTTGGCCTGACAATCGAGCACCGGCGCCGCGCGGGTGGCCGAGCGGGTAAAGGCGCCTGCCACCGTCGTGCCGGGGGCTAGTTCGGCCAGCATGACATCGGTGCGCCCGGCGTAGCGCACCCCGGCCGCGACAGTGGCGAAACGCACGCCGTTGATCACGGGAAGTTCGGGAAAGGCCGCCGGTGCCAGCGGCGAGACAGATGTGATCTTGGCCATCAGTGTTACTCTTCCAGCAGGTCGAATTGGTTCAGGACGGAAGGATCTAGGGCATCGCCCGCCGTGCGATCAATCTCGGCATCGGCCAAAAGTTGTTCGAGATGGGCGGTCATGGCGGCCTGTTGCAACTCTTCTTCCAATTCCGGGCGGACCTCTTCCAGATCGGGACGATCCTTGATTCGGGTCTCGTTCAGGCGGATCACGTGCCAACCGAACTGGGTCTGCACAGGATCAGATATGCCGCCTGCTTCCAAGGCTTCCACGGCGTCCTGAAACGGCTCGACCATCATGCCGGCGCTGAACCAACCCAGTTCACCACCGCTCGGACCGGAGGGGCCGGTTGAATGTTCCTTGGCCAGCTCGGCGAAATCCGCGCCGTCCTTCAGCTGGGCGACCAGTGCCGCAGCTTCTTCCTCGGTTTCCACGAGGATATGCGCCGCCTTGTACTCGGTCTCTTCCGGGGCGTTGAGGTATTTCGCCTCAAAGGCGTCCTTGATTGCCGCATCACTCAGCGCGTTGCCGGTAATGCGTGCGATCTCTTCGCTTGCCGCGATGGCGCGGCCTTCGTTTTCCAGCGCCAGCCGTCCGGCCAGCGAAACTTCGGCGGTCATCTTCTGTTGCAGCAGGGTCTGTTGCACCAGTTGGTCCAGAATACCCCGGTAGAGAACCTCTGCCGGCAGTTGCGCGAACTGTTCGGGCAGGCCAGCGCGCAGAACGATCATGTGACCCAGTGTGATATCTGTCCCGTTCACCGTGGCGACGACAGTTTCGGCCGTTGGCGCGCCTTCGGTGTCTTGATCTGCCCAGGCAGGCAGAGTCAGAGGTGTGGCGGCCAGCAGGGTTGCGGCGAAGATCGCAGTGAGGCGGTTGAACATGAGGGGGCTTCCTTTGCCTTGCTAAGGCACTCGGGCCGCGTGGGTGCGCGACGTTGACACTCTGCCAGCAGGACCTTACATCGCCTTAGGATCAAGGCATTCCCGCTGCTATGTGCCACGTTGTAGGCGCGCAATGGTAGAGGGGCAAGTCATTGCCATTCACAAGACGTCAAATCACCGGAACGGATTGAATATGCTGGGTTTAGGAACTGTCGCGCGCAAGGTTTTCGGCACTCCGAACGATCGCAAGGTAAAAGCGACGCGGCCGTTGGTCGAGAAGATCAACGCACTGGAGTCCGAGATCGAACAGCTCAGCGATGAGGGCCTGATCGAAAAAACGGCAGAGCTGCGTCAACGGGCGCTGGCTGGTGAATCATTGGATGCGCTGCTGCCCGAAGCATTCGCCAACTGCCGCGAGGGCGCGCGCCGTGCGCTTGGGCTGCGGGCCTTTGACGTGCAGTTGATGGGCGGGATTTTTCTACATCAGGGCAATATTTCGGAAATGAAGACCGGCGAAGGCAAAACGCTGGTCGCCACATTTCCCGCATATCTCAATGCGCTGACCGGCAAGGGCGTGCATATCGTCACGGTGAACGATTACCTCGCCAAGCGGGACGCCGAGTGGATGTCAAACGTGTTCTCTGCCCTGGGCATGACCACGGGCGTTGTCTATCCGGAACAGCCCAGCGGCGAGAAGCGCGCCGCTTATGCCTGCGATGTGACCTACGCCACCAACAACGAGCTGGGTTTCGACTATCTGCGCGACAACATGAAATCCGATCTCGATGACATGAGCCAGCGCGGCCACAACTATGCCATCGTCGACGAGGTCGATTCGATCCTGATTGACGAGGCGCGCACGCCATTGATCATCTCGGGCCCTTCGCAGGACCGCAGCGATCTGTATGTCGCGATCGATGCGCTGATTCCCGAACTGGACGAGTCGCATTACAAGCTGGATGAAAAAGCGCGCAATGTGACCTTTACCGACGAAGGCAACGAGTTTCTCGAAAACCTGCTGGTTGAACGTGGCATTCTGCCCGAGGACCAGTCGCTCTATGATCCCGAGAGCACGACCATCGTGCACCATGTCAACCAGAGCCTGCGTGCGCACAAGATGTTCACCAAGGACAAGGACTACATGGTTCGTGACAACGAGGTGGTGCTGGTCGACGAATTCACTGGCCGGATGATGGCCGGGCGACGCTTGAGCGACGGGCTGCACCAGGCCATCGAGGCCAAGGAAGGCTGTGAAATCAAGCCAGAGAACGTGACGCTGGCGCAGGTGACCTTCCAGAACTATTTCCGGCTCTATGACAAGCTGGCCGGCATGACCGGTACAGCCGCTACCGAGGCCGAGGAATTTGCCGAAATCTACGGTCTTGGCGTGGTCGAAGTGCCGACCAACCGGCCCATTGCGCGGATCGACAAGGACGACGCGGTCTACCGGACCACTGCCGAAAAATACAAGGCGGTGATCAAGGCGATCGAGGAAGCCCATGCGAAAGGCCAGCCGACGCTGGTCGGCACCACATCCATCGAAAAATCCGAGATCCTTAGCCAGCTTCTGACGCAGGCGGGTATCCCGCATAACGTCCTGAACGCGCGTCAGCACGAGAAGGAAGCGCAGATCGTCGGCGATGCGGGCAAACTGGGTGGTGTCACGATCGCGACCAACATGGCCGGTCGGGGTACTGACATCAAGCTGGGCGGCAATGTCGAGCAGAAGGTGCTCGAGGCGATCGCCGCTGATCCCGATGGCGACCCAGAGGAAATTCGGGCCCGGATCGAAGCCGAGCACGCCGCCGACGAACAGGCGGTGATCGACGCAGGCGGCCTGTTTGTTTTGGCGACCGAACGGCACGAAAGCCGTCGGATCGACAACCAGTTGCGCGGTCGGTCGGGCCGCCAGGGCGACCCGGGTATGTCGGCGTTTTTCCTGTCGCTCGATGACGATCTGATGCGCATTTTCGGCTCTGAACGGTTGGAAAAGGTGCTGTCAGGATTGGGCATGAAAGAGGACGAGGCGATCATTCACCCTTGGGTGAACAAGTCGCTGGAACGCGCCCAAGCCAAGGTCGAGGGCCGCAACTTCGACATTCGTAAGCAATTGCTGAAATTTGACGACGTGATGAACGAGCAGCGCAAGGTGATCTTCAAGCAGCGGCTTGATATCATGCGGGCTTCGGACCTCAGCGAAATCGTCAAGGATATGCGAAACGAGGTCATTGACGACTTGGTGGACCAGTACATGCCGCCCAAATCCTACGCCGAACAGTGGGATATGACCGGGCTGCACGAGGCCCTTCTGGAGCAGCTCAACATGGATCTGCCGGTTCAGTCTTGGGCCGAAGAAGAAGGCGTCGACGACGAGGATATCTCGGAACGGATCGAGAAAGCCGCGAACGAGATGATGGCGCAGAAAGCGGCGCAGTTCGGCCCTGCCAACATGCGGCTGGTGGAAAAGCAGATCCTGCTGCAGACCATCGACACGAAATGGCGCGAACATCTGCTGACGTTGGAGCATCTGCGCAGCGTTGTCGGGTTCCGTGGGTATGCGCAACGCGATCCTCTTAACGAATACAAGAACGAGGCGTTCCAACTCTTCGAGACGATGCTGGACAGTCTGCGCCATACCGTGACGCAGCAATTGTCGCAGGTGCGCCCTATGACGGATGAAGACCGTCAGGCGATCATGGAACAGATGGCGCAGCAACAAGCGGCGCTGGAGGCTCAATCTGCCGCGGCCCAAACCTCAGACGACAGCTCGCCAGCGAAGCAAGACGCTGCACCGGGATTTGACGAGAACGATCCGTCGACTTGGGGCAATCCCGGTCGAAATGCAGCTTGTCCCTGTGGATCGGGCAAGAAATTCAAGCATTGTCATGGGCGGCTGGCCTAAGGTTTGACCTTGGGCGCCAGCCGTTCTGCGGTCTCTAAAATTCGCGCAAGATGCCGCATTCTGGCCTAAATGACTCCGTTTCGGGGTCACATGCCTGCCGCTTTGTCTCCCTAGATTACTTTCCGCAACCGAAATTCTCGGTGAGGGAGACCTGAACATGCCCAAGATAGCAATGCCCAAGATCAAGTTGATCGCAAGCGGATGCGCCACATTGGCAGCCGCGCTGGCGCTCGGATATTTCATTCAGGCCAACGGAAATCCGGCCCCCGCCCAAGCACGTTCCATTCCGCAGGCGCCCAGCAACACGGGAACGTCGCTGGATAAACAAGACGGGATGTCCGCCGCTGACCTGGAGGACTCTGCCGATGAGTTGGATATCAGTGCGGTCACCTTGACCTCGGCACTGCCGATCGCGCCCGAAGCGATCCTGAAGGCGGCGGCATTGCCCGCGCAGCCCGTCACGCTGGCCTCTGCCGCGGTAGAGCCGATCACGACCATGCCCAGCGAGGAACCCGCGCCGGTCTTTGGCTGTGACTATGCGCTGTCCGCCGAAGCCTCTGCCGGGGCGATGGTCGCGCTGGCGCTCGATGTTCCTTGCATGCCGAACGAGCGGTTCACCCTGCATCATAACGGCCTGATGATTACCGGAGTGACGGACGAAAGCGGTATCAGCGAAATGGTGGTACCCGCGCTCAGCACTGAGGCGGTCTTTATCGTGGCCTTTCCGAACGGCGAGGGCGCGGTGGCCAATGCATCGGTAGATGCTCTTGAATATTATGACCGCGTCGCGGTGCAGTGGGAGGGTGACAGCGGCCTGCAGATTCATGCGATGGAATACGGCGCCGACTACGGCGATGCGGGGCATGTATGGGCCGAAGCGCCACATGATTTGAGCCAGGCGGTTGGCGGTGAGGGTGGGTTTCTGACCCGGCTGGGTGCAAGCGATCTGCCGCATGCCTATCAGGCCGAAATCTACACTTTTCCCAGCAGTATCGCCGCTCGCGCTGGTGACGTTCAACTGCAGGTCGAGGCGCAGGTCACACAGGACAATTGCGGGCGCGATGTCGAGGCACAATCTATCCAGTTGCAGCAGGATGGCGGGCTCAAGGTCCAGACACTGACCCTCGCAATGCCGGAATGTAACGCCGTCGGTGACTTTCTGTTGTTGAAAAACCTGTTGAATGACCTGAAGATCGCGCAGAACTAATTCGCAACGACCGAGGGTACATCAATGACTTTTGTGCGTGCGGCGATTGTCGCCGCACTTTTTCTTTTTGGTGGCGCGCTTTGTGCTCTGGCGCAGGACGTCACGCTGACGTCGCGTGATGGCGAGGTGGAAATCTCGGGCGATTTGCTGGGCTTTGACGGTGAATTCTACCGGGTCGACACTATCTATGGCGAGTTGACGGTAGATGGCTCGGGCGTGCTGTGCGCCGGGCCGGGTTGTCCCAGCCTGTCAGACTACGTCGCCGAATTGCGGTTATCCGGGGCGCCGACAATTGGCCGGGTTCTCATGCCCGCGCTGATAGAGGCCTTTGCGTTGAAGAGCGGGTTGGAAGCGTCGCGCCACACCGAGGATGACCGGCGTACGGTCTATACCCTGACGGACCGCGACAGCGGTGCGGTGCGGGGGCGGTTCTTTTTTCACCTCACCAATACTGACGAAGCGTTCGCCGACTTGCTGGCCGACGAGGCCGATGTGGTGATGTCCTTGCGCGAGGCCCGGCCCGACGAGGTCCGGCGTGGTCGCGATTCCGGCCTGGGAGATCTGACCGACGCTCGGCGCAGCCGTGTTCTGGCGCTTGATGCACTGGTGCCACTGGTGGCAGCCGAGAACAACGTGACCACCATCACGACGCCGCAGCTGGCGCAGGTATTGACCGGTGAGATTGACAACTGGGCAGAGCTGGGCGGGCCCGATGCCCCGATTGCGGTGCACTTGCATGACCCACGCAGTGGGTTGGGGCAGGCGACCGAAGACCAGATGACGGGCGGACGTGCGGCGGGCCTGCTGCCGGGGGCGATCCGGCACGGGGACGGGGTGGAACTGGCGGCGGCAGTGGCGCGCGATCCCTTTGCGTTGGGCGTCGGCAGCCGTTCGGAAAAGGGACTGACGTTCGAATTGGCACTGAAAGGCGCGTGCGGATTTTCCATGCGGGCAACGCGTCGGGCGGTCAAAACCGAGGATTATCCGTTGTCTGCGCCGATGTTCCTTTACCTGCCTGCGCGCCGCTTTCCCAAGCTGGTGCGTGAATTCCTGTCATTTACCCGTGATCCGGCGGCGCAGTTGGTGGTGCGGCGTGCGGGCTTTGTCGATCAACTGCCCGAAGAAATCGAGATCGATGCGCAGGGTGACAGGTTTGCCAATGCGGTGATGCGCGCGGGCGATGAGATCTCGTTGGAAGAATTGCAGCGCATGGTCCGCACGCTGGCGCCGCTGAAACGTCTGAGCACGACGTTCCGCTTTCAGCCTGGGTCGGTGCGGCTTGATGCGCAGTCGCGCTCTAACGTGGCGCAATTGGCGCGAGCGTTGGAGAGCGGATATTACGACGGGCGGCGGCTGGTCTTTGTCGGGTTCAGCGATGGCGAGGGGTCGGCGGAGATCAATCAGCAGATCGCGTTACGACGCGCGACGGCTGTGCGTGACGCTGTGCTGCGCCGGGCCGAGACGCTGAATACATCGCGGCTGCAGCTTGATCTGGAGGCCTTTGGCGAGGCGATGCCGATGGCCTGCGATGACAGCGAATGGGGTCGCCGTGCCAATCGGCGGGTCGAAATCTGGGTCCGCTGAGGCGCTGATCGGTATCACGTCGGTATTGCGTCGGTATCCGGTCGGTCAGAGATACCCTTCGCTGCGAAAGCTCAACTCGCAGGATTTTCCGGTGATCAGATGGTCGTGCAGCGTGATGCCCATCACCTGTGCCGCGTCGGCAATCTGGCGGGTCATGTCGATGTCGCTCTGCGATGGTGTCGGATCGCCGGAGGGGTGGTTGTGGACCAGGATCAGCGCCGAGGCATTCAGTTCCAGCGCCCGCTTGACCACTTCGCGCGGGTAGACCGGGACATGATCGACGGTTCCGCTGGCTTGTTCTTCGTCCGCGATCAGGGTGTTCTTGGTATCAAGGAGGAACAGGCGAAACTGTTCTGTCCCGCGATGGGCCATGGTGGCGTGGCAGTAGTCCAGCAACGCATCCCAGGATGAGATCACCTGTCTTTGCATGACTCGGGCGCGGGCCAGACGCTGACTGGCGGCCTCTACGATCTTGAGCTCGGTGATCACCGCTTCCCCAACGCCGGGCACCTTCGCGAGCCAGGCGGGCGGTGCGGAAATGGCACCGTTGAAATCACCGAAAGTGTCCAGCATGAGCCGCGCCAAGGGTTTCACATCCCGGCGCGGGATGGCGCGAAACAGGACCAGTTCCAGCATTTCGTAATCTGGCATGGCCTGCGCCCCACCATTGCGGAACCGGTCACGCAGGCGGGCGCGGTGATCGCGGATGTAGGAGGGTTGCTTACCGGGCGGAATATCTGCCGCAACGGCCTCGTCACCGCTGAAGAGCGGCAGGGGGGCTTCGGCAAAATGTGAAAACTGAGCCATAGCGGGAGAATGCCGCACGGCTGGTTAAGGCATGGTTAATCTGTCTGCCCGTGCCGCCTAGCCCGGCCTAGTCAGGCGCGTGCCACAATGCGTGGAAATGATGCGTCGGGCCGTGGCCGGTGCCGACGCGCAGCTGATTCGCCCCGGCGATCGCGCCTGTGACATAGGTCTTGGCGCGGCGTGCGGCCTCTTCAACGTCAAAACCTGACGCGATCAGCGTCGCCAGCGCCGAGGACAAGGTACAGCCGGTGCCGTGGGTATTGCCGGAGGCGATTCGCGTGCCTTCGAGCCACGCGCTGTCGCCTGCCTGAAGCAACAAATCGGGGCTCTCCCCGCCCGACAGGTGACCGCCTTTCAGCAATACCGTCTTTGGCCCAAGAGAAAGCAATGCGGCAGCCTGGGCCTGCATTTCGGCGCGGTCCCTTGCCTCTGGCTGGCCCAGGAGGTCGGCGGCTTCGGGCAGGTTGGGGGTGATTACCGCTGCCATTGGCAAGAGTCGGTCGCGCAGAGCTGCCATCGCAGCAGCCTCCAGCAGGCGGTCACCGCCTTTGGCCACCATCACCGGGTCGAGCACGATGGGTGCTGTCACGCCGGTCAACGCCTCGGCCACCGCCTTGATGATTGCGGCGTCGCCCAGCATGCCGATCTTGACCGCATCGATGTGAATGTCGGCACGAATCGCTGCGATCTGGTCGCGAACCAGATCAGGCGCGGTCAGGCTGACCCGCGTCACGCCACGCGTGTTCTGCACGGTCAGCCCGGTGATTGCCGCCATCGCGTAGCCGCCATTGGCCGAGATCGCCTTGATATCTGCCTGAATGCCGGCCCCGCCGGATGGGTCCGAACCAGCGATACTGAGGATATTGGGAATCACGTCTTGCTCCATTCATTTACCAGCGTGCGGGCCGCATGTTCCATGTCCGGGGCGCGGGAGATCGCCGAAACGACTGCCATGCCGTGCGCGCCCGCCGCACTGACCGCTGCGGCATCTGCTGCTATCAGCCCGCCAATCGCCACCACGGGCAGTGTTGAGGCCGTCGCCGTCTGTTGCAACCCGCCGAATCCGATGGGGGGAGCATGATCTGGCTTGCTGGCAGTCGCGCGTACCGGGCCGACACCCAGATAATCGACAGAATCGGCGGGGATAGAGTCTATTTGGTCTGTTTTGTCGACCGACAGCCCGAGGATCATCTGCGGGCCGATCCGGGCGCGGATGGCGCGCGGATCACCGTCGCTTTGGCCGATATGCAGCCCATCGGCGCGGGCCTCGATGGCCACGTCGATCCGGTCATTGACGATAAGCCGGGCCCCAAGGGGCCGCAGCACGCGGCGCAGATCGCGGGCCAGCGCGATCATTGCTGAATCGCTGGCGTGTTTGTCCCGCAACTGGACCCAGCGCACTCCGGCACGCGCGGCGGCCAGAGCCTGTGCCGTAACCGGTGCCTCTGCCGCTGCGTCGGTCACGAAATAGATGCCCGAGATCATGCCCGTGTCACCCGTGCACCTGCTGTCAGGGCCTCTGGCGTCATCGCGGCCAGCGCGTCGAGGAAGGCAGGCTGAAAGCTGCCCGGCCCGGTGCTTTGGGCGGCGGCCTGTTCGCCAGCCAGACCGTAATAGGCCAGCGCGGCGACCGTGGCGGGCAGCGCCGGTTGACCCACCGCAAACGCGGCCACGATCCCGGTGAGCGAACAGCCCAGCGCCGTTACCTGCGGCATGACCGGCGCGCCGTTGGCGATGCGCCAGCCGGTCGTGCCGTCGGTCACGTAGTCAACCGGGCCGGTCACGGCGACGACACCGCCGGTGCGCGCGGCCAGATCCCGCGCCGCTGCCTCGGCAGCATTGACCCCGTCGGATGCATCGACGCCGCGCCCGGTGGCATCGGCCCCGGCCAGTGACAGCACTTCGGATGCGTTGCCGCGAATCACCGTGGGCCGTAGCGCCAGAAGCCGCGCGCCGGCATCGCGCCGCAGTGACGTGGCCCCCACAGCGACAGGATCGAGCACCCAGGGCTTGCCCGCGGCGGTCATTACGCCTGCCGATTCCTCCATCGCGCAGACCCAATCGGCGTCGAGCGTCCCGATATTGACGCTCAGCGCCTGGGCAATCGCGGCGAATTCGGCTGCCTCTTCGCGGGCGTGTACCATCGCGGGTGACGCGCCTGCGGCCAGCATGACATTGGCCATGATGTTCATTGCGACATAATTGGTGATGTTCTGCACGAGCGGCGCGTTGTCGCGCATTTTAGCCAGGTTAGTGCCGATTTCTTCCATTTTCGCCTCCAAGGGGCGGAGGTGAGGCAGGGTCATCTGCGACAATTGCAGCTAGGCACCCCACGACTTCCTCCGCCGGTATGATCCGGGTCAGGTTCAAAGGGTACTTCTCAGCCCACATGCGCGGACGCCCCTGTCGTGATGTATAGGTGCGCCAGAGCGGGGCGCGCGTCAAGGTCCGGTGGGGGTATCAGAAATCGACGGCGATGCCTTTACGCTCCCAATCACCGAAGCGTACCGGCTCTGGTCCCTTGCGGCCGCCCAGCTCTGGCGGCAGGTCGGGCGCGTCGGCGGCGGCCTTGCGTCTGGCGTCGGCCTCGGCGAGGGCGCGTTGCGCTTCTGGTGGCAGATCCGGTTTGTCCTGGGTCATGGTGGGCCTTTCGCTGCTCTCACCCCCTTGATATACGCGCTCGATACCTCTCGGCAAGGATATGCAATGCCCACCGGACCCCGCCCCAGACGCAATGACACCCCACCCTCGGCCCGCGCCTGCGCGGTCGATCTGCTGAACCAGATCCTTGGCGAGGGGCGGCTGATGTCCGAATTGCTGGCGGGCGGTGCGCTGGACCGGTTGGAACCGGCGGACCGCGCCCGTGCGCAACGGCTGGCAACAGACACGCTGCGCGGGCTGGAACGTGCTGACCGGTTGCTGAAAAAACATCTGCGCAAACCGCCGCCGCTTCATGTGCTCAATATCCTGCGGCTGGGCACGGTCGAGCTGGGCATGGGCGGTGACGCGCATGGGGTGGTGAATGACGCGGTGAACCTGATCGCGGGGCACAAGCGATATGGCACGCTCAAGGGGCTGATCAACGCGGTGCTGCGCAAGATGGCGGCTGAGGCCCCGACGGGCTGGGCCAACCTGCGCATTCCGCATTTGCCGAAATGGTTGCGCGGGCCGTTGAGCGAAGCCTATGGCAGCGCCACCGTGGCGGGGTTCGAGGCGGCGCATTTTGCCGGCGCGCCGGTTGATCTGACGGCCAAGGGCGATGCGCAGTCGGTGGCCGATGCGACGGGCGGCACGCTGCTGCCCACCGGCTCTGTCCGGCTGACGCAGGCGGGGCAGGTCAGCGCGCTGCCCGGGTTCGATGCCGGCGATTGGTGGGTGCAGGATGCTGCCGCCGCCTTGCCTGCGAAAATCCTGAATGCGCAGGCCGGAGAGGCGGTGCTGGATCTCTGCGCGGCGCCCGGCGGCAAGACGCTGCAACTGGCCGCTACTGGGGCAGATGTTACCGCGCTCGACCTGTCAGAAACGCGGATGGCCCGCGTGGCGCAGAACCTTGCGCGCACGGGCCTGAGTGCGACCTGCGTGACCGGCGATGCGCTGGAGCATAAGGGCGGGCCATATGATGCGATCCTGCTGGATGCGCCCTGTTCGGCGACGGGTACGATCCGGCGCCATGCCGATCTGCCGCATGCTCGCGACGGGGCCGAGATCGGCAGTCTTATCGCGCTGCAAGCGACGATGCTGGATCACGCGATCACGCTGCTGAAACCCGGCGGGCGGCTGATGTTCTGCACCTGCTCGTTGCTGCCCGACGAGGGTGAATGCCAGGTCGAAGAGGCGCTGGCGCGGCATCCGCAGCTGCGCGTCGACCGTGAGGCCCTTATGCGTCCGGGTGTCGATCCAGCATGGGTCACGGAAGAGGGCGGATTGCGCCTGCGCCCCGATTATTGGGCAGATCAGGGCGGCATGGACGGGTTCTACATGGCGCTGCTGCGCGGCTGACCGCCCGGCGCCCATTTAGGCCGGTGACTTGGGGCCTGCTGCGCGGTATATTGCCGACAAGAGGTGCCGCGAAGAGCGCCGCTAGAGGCGAGGCTATGGCATTAATCGACACAATTGGCGCGCGGTGGACACGGCTGATGAACCGCGTGCAGGCGCGGCGTGCATCCTGGGCACGTCCGGCCACGGCATTCGTGTCCTCACCCGAGCCGCGCACCATCGGCAGCTTTGCCCGGGGGCGACAATTGTGCGCGGGAAATTTCCTGTTTGCCGGGCATCTGGTGAATGAGCCCGATACGCAGATCTGGGATATCCGAATCCCTGACCAAGCATTCGAGGCCGAACTGCACGGGTTTGCCTGGCTCGACGATCTGGCCGCCGTGGGCGACGGACCGGCGCGGCAAGCGGCGCAGGACTGGATCTGGGGATGGATTGACCGTTACGGCAATGGGCGCGGTCCGGGATGGACGTCCGACCTGACCGGGCGGCGGCTGATTCGCTGGATCAACCACGCGCTGTTTGTATTGCGGGGGCCGGACAAAGCCGCCTCGGATGCATTCTATCGCTCGTTGGGGCAACAGACGCTGTTTCTGGGCAAGAGGTGGGAGGCGGCACAGCCCGGTCTGCCGCGGTTCGAGGCGCTCACCGGTCTGATCTATGCCGGGCTGGCGCTGGAGGGCATGCAGGACAATGTCGGCCGCGCCACCCTGGCGCTGGCGCGCGAATGCGACATGCGCTTTTCCGGCGACGGGCTGCTGCCGACCCGTAACCCCGAGGAACTGCTGGAGGTGTTCACCCTGCTGACATGGGCCGCGACCGCACTGAGCGACGCGGGGCGAAGCCCGGGCGAGTCACATTGGCTGGCGATCGAGCGGATCGCGCCGATCCTGCGCACCCTGCGCCATGCTGATGGCGGTCTGGCCCGGTTTCATGGTGGTGGCAGGGGGCTGGAAGGGCGGCTGGATAACGCGCTGGCCAATAGTGGCATCAAGAGCCGGGCGCCTGACGGGTTGGCGATGGGATATGCACGGCTCAGCGCCGGGCGCACCTCGCTCATCATCGACGCCAGCCCGCCGCCAAAGGGCGCGGCCTCGGTCAATGCGCATGCGTCAACGCTCGCCTTCGAGCTGACATCGGGGCGGCGGCCATTGATCGTCAATTGCGGCTCGGGCGATACATTCGGCCCTGATTGGCGCCGTGCCGGGCGGGCGACGCCTTCGCATTCCACCCTGGTGATCGCCGCCGAATCAAGCGCGCGTCTGGGGCCGGATGGCCCGCAGGAGGAATGGCTGGTGGGCGGGGCGAAGAATGTGCCGATCCAGATCAGCCGTGCGACCGACGGGCTGCGCTTTGAAGGGGGGCATGACGGGTATATTGCCCGCTATGGCCTGATGCATGCGCGCACCCTCGAAATGACATTCGACGGGCGTGGCATTGCCGGCGAAGACATGATGCTGGCGCTGGAGGACGCAGACAAGCGCCGGTTCGACAAGGCGCTGGATGCCACCAAGCTGGCGGGGATCAAATTTCAGATCCACTTTCACCTGCATCCCGATGCGGACGCGGAGCTGGACATGGGGGGGCAGGCGGTCTCGATCGCGCTGCGCTCTGGTGAAATCTGGGTGTTCCGCCACGATGCGCGGGCCCAGATCGCGCTGGAGCCCAGTGTCTACTTGGAGCGCGGGCGACTCAAGCCGCGGGCGACCAGGCAGATTGTCCTGTCGGGGCGCGCGATGGAGCATGCCACGCGAGTCCGCTGGTCGCTGTCCAAGGCCCAGGACACGCCGGTCAGTATCCGTGATCTGGCGGACGGGGGCACTTATACGGGCGACTATACCGATCCCGAAGACGAGGCCTGACGCGGATGCGTTTTCGCTGATCGGGGCATTGACGCGGCGAGGAGGGTCGAAGATGGGCAAAACCAGCGATTATATCGGTGAATAGGCCATTTCTGCCATTCAGGTTCAGCGCAAAACCCTTTATGCGGACGGCATATCACTGACCCCGAGGAGCTGCTGCCCGATGACCCAAGTCACACCAATTCGTCGCGCCCTTCTGTCCGTATCGGACAAGTCCGGCCTCATTGAACTGGGCCGTGCGCTCGCAGGTCAGGGGGTGGAACTTCTGAGCACCGGAGGCAGCGCCAAGGCGTTGCGCGATGCGGGGCTGAATGTGCGCGATGTCGCCGATGTGACGGGCTTCCCCGAGATGATGGACGGGCGGGTGAAAACCCTGCACCCGAAGGTGCATGGCGGGCTGCTGGCGCTGCGCGACAATGATGACCATCTGGCGGCGATGGAAGAGCACGACATCGGCGCAATCGACCTGCTGGTGGTCAACCTCTACCCGTTCGAGGCCACTGTGGCCGCGGGTGCGGACTATGACACCTGCATCGAGAACATTGATATCGGCGGGCCTGCGATGATTCGGGCCGCGGCCAAGAACCACGGGTTCGTCACCACTGTGGTCGATGTCGAGGATTACGAAGCCCTGCTGGCCGAGATGGCCCAGCACGATGGCGCGACCTGCCTGAAGTTTCGGAAGGACATGGCCCAGAAGGCCTATGCGCGCACGGCTGCCTATGATGCGGCTGTTTCGACCTGGCTGGCCTCTGCCATCGGCGTGGACGCGCCGCGCCGCCGGGCCGTGGCGGGGACGCTGGCGCAGGAATTGCGCTATGGCGAAAACCCGCACCAGCAGGCTGCGTTCTACACTGACGGTTCGGCCCGGCCCGGTGTTGCCACCGCGCGGCAGTTGCAGGGCAAGGAACTGAGCTACAACAACATCAACGACACCGATGCCGCGTTCGAGCTGGCCAGCGAGTTTGCCGCCGACGATGGCCCGGCCTGTGCGATCATCAAGCACGCCAATCCCTGCGGTGTTGCGCGTGCCGGGACGCTGAAAGAGGCGTATAAGCGCGCCTTTGATTGTGACCGCACGTCGGCCTTTGGCGGAATCATTGCGCTCAACCAGCCGCTTGACGGGGCGACGGCCGAAGAGATCGCGCAGATCTTTACCGAAGTCGTGATCGCGCCCGGAGCGGATGACGATGCGGTAAGCATTTTTGCAAAGAAGAAGAACCTACGCCTGCTCGTGACCGAGGCGATGGCCGATCCGCGAGCGGCGGCACAGACGATCCGGCAGGTTTCGGGCGGTTACCTGTTTCAGGACAAGGATAACGGCCATGTTTCGGCGGAGGATCTGCGGGTGGTGACGAAACGCGCCCCCACGGATGCGGAAATGGCCGATCTTCTGTTTGCCTGGCGCGTCGCGAAACACGTCAAATCCAACGCGATCGTCTATGTGAAGGACGGCGCTACGGTTGGCGTCGGTGCAGGACAGATGAGCCGCGTGGACAGCTGCCGCATCGCCGCGCGCAAATCCCAGGACATGGCCGAGGCGCTGGGGCTGGATGCGCCGCTGACCCAAGGGTCTGTCGTGGCGTCAGATGCGTTCTTTCCGTTCTCCGACGGGTTGCTGACGGCTGCCGAGGCCGGGGCGACCGCCGTGATCCAGCCGGGAGGGTCGATGCGCGACGATGATGTGATCGCCGCCGCCGACGAGGCCGGGCTGGCGATGGTGCTGACAGGAATGCGGCATTTCCGGCACTGATCGGGGTCGTTTCCGGGTGTGTGTTGTTCGTGATACCAGGCAGAAAAATGACCCCGTCACACGGGCAAGAGGTGCAGGCAATGAAATTGGTTTTCTGGGTTGGTTTCTGGACCTTCCTGATCGATCAGATCACGAAATACATCGTCGTGCATGCCATGAGCCTGCGCACGCTGGGCGCGCTTGAGGTCTGGCCACCTTTCCTCAACCTGCGGATGGCGTGGAATTACGGGGTCAATTTCGGCCTGCTGGCGAACGATTCGGACGCAGTGCGCTGGATTCTTGTCGCTGTGGCGCTGGCCATTTCGGTGGCCGTCCTGTGGTGGGTCAGCAGCGAACCCGGCGGCAAGTGGCAAAGTGTTGCCGCCGGTCTGCTGGTCGGCGGCGCGCTGGGCAATGTGATTGACCGGCTGCTTTACGGGGCGGTGGCGGACTTTCTCAACCTCAGCTGTTGCGGCATTGATAACCCATATGCGTTCAACGTTGCCGATATCGCGGTTTTCGCCGGTGCCGTCGGCATGGTGATCTTTTCGCCCTCCAGAAAACCGCCGGTGAAAAAGCCCTCGTGACGTTGGCCCGGCTTTGCGCTAAACCTCTGGCAACTTGTTCAGGAGAGGCACGATGATCCTATCGCGCAGCGTGATTTTGGTGTTGGCCGTGGCAATGGCGCTGACGGCCTGTGGCCGCAAAGACGATGATGTGCAGCTGGCCAAGATCAAGAAGACCGGCAATGGCCCGGATGAGTTCGCTGTTCTGCCGACCAAGCCGCTGCAGGCCCCCGAAAGCTATAGCGCGTTGCCCGCGCCCACGCCCGGCGGCAGCAACCTTGTCGATCCCAACCCCGAGGCCGATGGCATCGCAGCGCTGGGCGGCAACCCCGGTGCGCTGGCGGTGACCGGCGTCGGTGCTGCCGATGGGGCGCTGTTGAACCGCACGCGCCGCTACGGTGTGGCAGGCAACATCCGTCAGACACTGGCGGAGGAAGATCTGGAAGTGCGCCGCCGTCATGGCCGGGTGAACATCCTCAATATCGGTCCCAATGACGATTATACCGACGCCTACAAGCGCCAGTGGCTGGACAGCCAGGCCGAACAGCGTCGTCTGCGCCGGATGGGCGTTGCCGTCCCGTCGGCACCACCGCCAAGCTAAAACGAGCCGTCGCAGGACCGCACCGCGCACCGGATGCCTAGAACCTGAAAGGGACATGAAGCGCGGCTTCCGGGCTGGCCGGGCGTTTCCCCCGAACGCCACGAGATCCAAGCCACTTTGCTCACAGGATCGTCAGCGCGCTTGAATGCCCGTTTCTCGTGCGTATCTATGACAAGTGCCAAACCGGCCCACCGCTCAGCCAACCGCATGGAGACAGCCCGTATGCGCCTACCCCCGATGACACGTCTGATGATCCTGCTGTCACTGCTCTGTGCGCCGCTGGCTGCGGTTGCCGATGATCAGGTTACCAGCTTCACGCTGGATAACGGCATGGATGTGGTCGTGATTGAGGACCACCGCGCGCCGGTGGTGGTTCACATGGTCTGGTACCGCGCCGGATCGGCGGACGAGCAACCCGGCAATTCCGGCGTGGCGCATTTCCTGGAACATCTGCTGTTCAAGGGCACCGACACGATGGCACCGGGCGAGTTTTCGGCCACGGTGTCGCGCAATGGCGGCAATGACAACGCCTTTACCAGCTACGACTACACCGCCTATTTTCAGCGCGTCGCCGCCGACCGGCTGGAGCTGATGATGCGGATGGAGAGCGACAGGATGGTCAACCTGAAGATCGGGCCGGAGGACATCGCCACCGAGCGCGACGTGATCATCGAAGAGCGCAACCAACGGATCGAGAACAACCCCGGCGCATTATTCCGCGAACAGCGCAATGCGGCGCAGTATCTGAACCACCGCTACGGCGTGCCGATCATCGGCTGGCAGCACGAGATGCGCGAGCTTGACCTGCAGAAGGCCAAGAGTTTCTACAGCACCTACTATTCGCCCAACAACGCGATCCTGGTGGTCGCCGGCGATGTCTATCCGGATGATGTGCGCGCGCTGGCCGAAACCTACTACGGCGTGATCCCCGCCAATCCGGACCTGCCAGAGCGTATCCGCCCGCAAGAGCCGCGCCAGATGGCCGAACGCCGCCTGATCTTCGAGGATCCGCGTGTGGCGCAGCCCTATGTCTCGCGGTCCTACCTTGCGCCCGAGCGTGACAGCGGCGCGCAAGAGGAGGCGGCGGCACTGTCGCTTCTGGCCGAAATACTCGGCGGTGGCATCACTTCGGTGATGGCGGAAAAGCTGCAATTCGATGAGCAGATCGCGGTCCAGTCCCAAGCCTGGTACGGTGCGACATCGCTCGACGATACCACGTTTGATATGGTCGTTGTCCCGGTCGCTGGCGTCAGCCTGCCCGAGGCCGAAGCCGCGATGGACCGGGTCATCGCCGAGTTCCTGGAAACCGGCATCGACGAAGAACAACTGGAGCGCATCAAGATGGGCCTGCGCGCGGCGCAGATCTATGCCCGCGACGACGTGAACACGCTGGCCAATCGCTATGGCAGCGCCCTGACCCAGGGGCTGACGATCGAGGATGTGCAGGCCTGGCCAGATATCCTGCAGGCCACCACGTCTGACCAGATCATGGCAGCCGCTCGCAAACTGTTTCAACGCAAGAACGCGGTCACAGGCTATCTGACCGCCCCGGAGGTGACCCAATGATACGCCTTGCCCTGGCAGCTCTGCTGACGCTGTTTGCCACCCTGCCGCTGCGCGCTGAAATCGAGGTGCAGGAACTGACCACGCCGGGCGGCATCGATGTCTGGCTGGTCGAAGAACATGCGATCCCCTTTGTTGCGCTCGAATTGCGCTTTCGCGGTGGCGCGTCGCTGGATGCGCCCGGCAAGCGCGGCGCGACCAGCCTGATGGTTTCCCTGCTCGAAGAGGGCACCGGCGACATCGACAGCCGCGAATTTGCCCGGAGGGCAGAGGAACTGGCCGCGTCTTTCAGCTACAGCGCCTATGATGACAGTATCGCCATCTCGGCGCGCGTTCTGACCGAGAATCGCGATGCCGCCATCGATCTTCTGCGCCAGAGCATCGTGCTGCCGCGCTTTGATCAGCCCTCCATCGACAGGGTGCGCGGGCAGGTCCTGTCGATCATCCGCTCTGACCTGAAGGATCCTCGCGCCATCGCGGGGCAAGCCTTTGATGCGCTGGTTTACGGAGATCATCCCTACGGCAGCTCCAGGAATGGCACGGTGGACAGCGTCACGGCCCTGACCCGCGATGATATCGTCGCAGCCCATGCCGCTTCGATGACCCGCGACCGGCTCTATGTCAGCGCCGTGGGCGACATCACGGCCGAAGAACTCAGCGCGCTGGTCGATACCCTGCTGGAGGGGCTGCCGGAATCCGGCGCGCCGCTGCCGGGCCCGGCAACGGTGCACCTGCCTGGTGGTATCCAGGTGGTGGACTATGACACGCCGCAATCGGTCGCCACCTTCGCCCAACCCGGCATCGACCGCGACGATCCGGATTTCTTTGCCGCCTACCTGCTGAACGAGATCCTCGGCGGTGGTGGATTCGAAAGCCGCCTGATGACCGAGGTGCGCGAAAAGCGCGGGCTGACTTACGGCGTCTATTCCTACCTGGTGGACAAGGATGGCGCGCAGGTCTGGATGGGCAGCGTTGCCTCGGCAAATGACCGCATCGCCGAAGCGATCGAGGTGATCCGTGCTGAATGGGCCCGCATCGCCACGGACGGCGTGACGGCCAAGGAACTGCAGGATGCCAAGACCTTCATGACTGGCGCCTATCCGCTACGCTTTGACGGCAATGCACCGATCGCCAATATTGCCGTGATGATGCAGATGGAAGGCTTGCCGACCGACTACATCGCCACCCGCAATGACCGGGTCAACGCGGTCACGCTGGAACAGATCAACCGTGTGGCGCGCGAATTGCTGAAGCCCGATCAACTGACCTTTGTCGTGGTCGGCAAGCCCGAGGGCCTCAATTCCACCCTGAACTGACCCGTTCCTTCATTTTGCCAAAAATACTCAAAACACCGGGGCAACAGGGATACTGGTTCGAGCATTGTGAGCGCCGCCTGCCCCGGTCACCAATCCACTGACCAGCATGCGCCGCAAGGCGCATTCCTCTGGATCAGGCTCACTCCCCGTAAGGGATCCAGATATTCTGGACTTCGGTTGCCGCCTGAAGAAACTCATGCCCCTCGCCCGCCGCCCCCATCCAGGCGCGGGCATGGCCGTTGTTCACCCAGGTCCGCTTGAGGTTGCCGGCGCTGGCCCGCTCGATCTCGCTCGAGATCTCGCTCGACGAAAAACTCCAGACCGCATCGACGTCGCCATGTGCCGCCAGATGCGGGGCCAGATCCGCGTGGCACCCGGTCAGCACATTCACCACGCCGCCGGGCACGTCGGATGTCTCCAGTATTTGCACGAAATCCAGCGCTGCCAACGGAAACGGCTCGCTGGCCACCACCACGCAGCGATTGCCCATCGCCATGACCGGGCCGACCACCGAGAGCATGCCCAGCAACGGTGATTCGTCCGCGCAGAACGCGCCGATGATGCCCACGGGCTGATGCATTGCCATCGCAACGCCTCGGATCGGCACGCCGTGCACCCGCCCGTCATATTTGTCGGCCCAGGCCGCATAGGTGAATAGACGCGAAATGCTCGCCTCGACCTCTTTCGCGCCTTGCCGTTTGCCGGTCATCGCGTTGATCCGGTCAGCAAATTCATCCGCGCGCGCCGACAGGTTCTCGGCCATGTAATAGAGGATCTGCGCGCGTCCGTGACCGCTCGATCTGGCCCAGCCCGCAGCACCACGCGCCGCTTCGACGGCGTTGCGCAGGTCCTTGCGATTGGCCACCGGCACCTGGCCCAGCAGTTTGCCGGTCTTGCCAAAGACGCTGCGCGAATAGCCCCCGTCGGGCCGTGTCTGCCTGCCGCCGATATAGAGCTTGGTCGTCCGGTCGATCCCCGGCACGCCACCGCCATCTCCGGCAAAAGCCGCGACAGGTTTCAGCGCTTTGGCCTTGCCTGCCGGTTTGGTGTAGGTGCGCAAGCCTTCCCAGCCGCCTTCGCGCCCGAAACCGCTCTCGCGGACGCCGCCGAAACCGGCTGCCGCGTCGAACATGTTGGCGCCGTTCACCCAGACCACGCCCGCCGCAAGTTTCGGCGCGATATCAAGCGCGAGGTTCAGATTCTCGGACCAGACCGAACCGGCCAGCCCGTAGCGGGTGTTATTCGCGATCTCGATCGCCTCGGCGGGGGTGCGAAAGGTTGTCCCGACCAGAACCGGGCCAAAGATCTCTTCCTGCATCAGTACATCCGATGGGGCTAGCCCGGTGATGAGTGTCGGTGGATAGTAGGCCCCGGCTTCGGGCAGGCTCACATTTGCGATGTGCCGCACGCCTGCAGTTGATCCTTCGACCATTTCAGTGATCCGCGCGACCTGCACGGGATCGACCATCGCGCCGATGTCGATCGACTTGTCCAGCGGATTGCCGATGCGCAGCTTGTCCATGCGTGCGGTCAGTTTCGTGTAAAACCGCTCTGCCACGCCCTCTTGCACCAGCAGGCGCGAACCGGCGCAACAGACCTGGCCCTGATTGAACCAGATGGCATCCACCAGCCCTTCGACTGCGCTATCTAGATCGGCGTCGTCAAACACTATATAGGCACTCTTTCCGCCCAACTCGAGCGTCAGCGCCTTGCCACTGCCTGCCGTGACCTCGCGGATACGCCGCCCCACCGTGGTCGATCCGGTAAAGGCGATCTTGTCTATTCCTGCGTGCGCGGTGATCATTTCGCCCACCGCGCCGTCGCCGGTGACGATGTTAACCACACCCTCGGGCAGGCCCGCCATCCGGCAGATATCGGCAAACAGCAAAGCGGTCAGCGAGGTGTATTCGGCTGGTTTCAGCACCACGGTGTTGCCCATCGCAATCGCCGGGGCGACCTTCCACGCCAGCATCAGCAGCGGGAAGTTCCACGGTACGATCTGCCCACAGACGCCCAGCGGCACCTGGCCGGGCAATTCGGCCTCCATCAATTGCGCCATGCCCGCGTGGAAATAGAAATGCCGGTGCACCAGTGGCACGTCGATATCGCGGCTCTCGCGGATGGGTTTGCCGTTATCCAGTGTTTCGAGCACGGCAAAAAGCCGGGCGTTTTTCTGGATCAACCGCGCCAGCGCATAGAGGTGTCGCGCCCGGCCATGCCCGCCCAGCCGAGCCCAGCCCGGTTGCGCCCGGCGGGCCGCGTGCACGGCGGCGTCCACATCGGCCTGTGTGCCCTGTGTCAGGGTCGCCAGTACCTCGCCCGTGGCCGGATTGTGCGAGCTGAGGCCGTTCCCCGGATCGGTGAATGCGCCGTCGATGAAATGGCCGAAGCGGCTGCCCTGATCCACCAGCCATGCCAGTGCCTCTGCCGCGCTTTCAGGGGCCGGGCCGTAGTCCATGCTCTGGTAGATATCCCTGACGCTCATATCACTTGCCTCATCCACTTAGCCCATCGCATGCCGCCACCCCGCCGAATAGGCCCCGCTGACGTGATGTTCCAATTGCCGTTCGATATCGCCAAGCAGCGACGACGCGCCAAACCGGAACAGGGCAGGGTCGAGCCAGTCATTTCCCAGCTCTTCCTTGATCAGGCTGAGATAGACCAGCGCGTCCTTTGCCTTGGATATTCCCCCGGCGGGTTTATAGCCCACTTTGACGCCTGTTTGGCTGTAATAGTCTCTAATCATGCGCAACATCACCAGCGTGACCGGCAGGGTAGCATTAACCGGCTCCTTGCCTGTCGAAGTCTTGATGAAATCGGCGCCGGCCATCATGCACACCAGGCTGGCGCGTGCCACGTTGCGCAGGGTCCCCAGCTCTCCGGTGGCCAGGATCGCCTTGATGTGTGCCGCGCCACAGGCTGCGCGAAAGGCTGCCATTTCATCGTGGAGCGATTGCCAGTCGCCGGTCAGCACGTGGCGGCGTGAAATCACGATGTCGATCTCGGCTGCGCCTGCGGCCACGCTCGCCTCGATCTCGGCCAGGCGCAGCGGCAAGGGCGTGAGGCCTGCGGGAAACCCGGTGGAGACGGCGGCGACGGGGATGCCGCTGCCTGCCAGCGCCTCGACCGCCGGGGCGATCATGTCGTGATAGACACAGACAGCGCCGACATGCAGCCCCTCCATGCCCAGCGCAGTCAGCAGATCGGCGCGCACCGGCTGGCGTGCCTTGGCGCATAACCGCCGCACCCGGCCTGCGGTATCATCGCCCGCCAGCGTGGTGAGGTCGATACAGGCGATGGCACGGCACAGCCACGCCGCTTGGTGATCCTTCTTGATGCTGCGCCGCCCGGGCAACGTGGCGACGCGCCGTTCGATCGCAGAAGTGTTGGCCTGAAGGCTGCGCAGCCAGGCAAGGTCCAGCGGCATGCCTTCGTTGCGCGCCGCCATGGTCTGCGGCAGGTGCACCTGCTCTGTAGGACTCTGGGTTTGCATGTTATTTTTTCCGGCAGTCGACTTCGCATCAGGGTGTCATGCGCCGGTGTTGTTGGCAAGCAGCGCTACGCGGGGCCTTGGGCCCTTCCGGGCCAGAGATGCGCGCGTCAGTATGAATATCCGGCGGCATCGGCAAGCGCCGCCAGACCCCGCGCGAGCATATCCTGCGGCGAGGCGGTTTCGGCCACGGCGCCCTGGGATTGCAGGATCTGGGCGAGGTTACGCGAATCTGACAGCACGATCACTTGTTGGCCCAGCCAGTAAGGTTTTGCCGCGGCGATCTCGGCCCCGATCAGGTGACCGGTGAGCGCCCGCGCGTCGCCGCCGAGCGAGGCTGAATGCAGGTGTGCTGCAAGCTTTTCGGGCCGGGATAGAGTCTGATCTGCCGCATCGGCGCTGGCGTCTGCGGCGCCGCCCATCGCGACGATCAGCCGGCCGGTAGCAAAGCCCTGAAAGCTGACGATCTCATCGGCGCTGACATGGATCCAATGGGTTGTCTGGTCTGTGACATCGACTACCACACCGTCCCAGTTCGGGCGGATGGCGAGCACGCCCGCGATCCGCAGACGTGCCCAACCGCTCAGCGCGTCGGGCGGGGTTTCTTGCGTAACGGTCGGCACCGCGTCGGCGGCCTCGGGCAGGACGCGCACGGGCACGGCCTGTGGAGTGGTGCCGTTGATCGGCACCGTGGCACGGCCCTGCGCGCTGTCCGCGTTCAACGCCGCAGAGGGATCTGAAAACAGGCTCTGTTCCTGCAGGATTTGGCCATCGAGCAGGCAAAGGCGAACGCCGCCAGCGTCCGGTCCGTGGGCCAACCAGAGGGCCATCTGCCTTAGCTCCGGGTCATCTGCGCGACAAGGCCGGACATGTCATATCCCGCATCTGCCGCCGCCTCGACGATCTTCGCGGGTGGCATCTCACCGATATTCGCGATGCTCCACAGCATGGTGCAGCGTGTGCCGGTGCGGCAATAGGCCAAGACGGGTGCCGGCAACTCTTCCAGCGCCGCGCGAAAATCGGCCAGGTCGGTCTCGCTGACCTGCCCCGAGGTGATGGGCACCGCGCGGTAGGCCAGCCCGGCGGCTTCTGCTGCGGTTTTGATCGCATCGCTGGCACATTGCCCGATTTCCTCGTTATCGGGCCGGTTGCACAGGATCGAGCGATAGCCTGCCGCGGCGATGGCGGGCATGTCTTCGACTTCGATCTGGGGTGAAACGGCAAAGCTGTCGGTGATCTTGCGCGGGTCCAACATGATGTGGTTCCTCTGGTTCCGGGATGGGCACGCTTCCTCTATGCCGCCAATGGCGCCGGAATTTCAATGCCCGTTGCGCATTGCCGCGGGCTGCATCGGTTTACTTTCGGCGCATGTTCACCGACGTTGGCCGCCTGGGGCCGGGTGGCCGGGATCAGCGTGATCCGAACCCTGCCATGTGGATGCAAAGGACGAAGCCATGACGAGTTTGCCAGATTTCCGGCTTGAGACGCATTTTGCCAAATGGGAATTTACCGCGCGGCATCACCTCACGGCCTCGGATGCGCAGAGTATTTCACTGCGCGACCTGTTGGTGATGGCGGACCCGGCGGATCGTGCCGAGTTCGAGAATATGTGGCTCGGTTACACCGAAACCTGGGGTGCGCTCGACCTGCGCGCCGAGATCGCGGGCACCTATTCTGCGCGCAGCGCCGACGATATCCTGTGCTTTGCCGGGGCGAGCGAGGGGATATTCGCCGCCAACACCGTGCTGCTGGACAAGGACGATCACGCCATCGTGGTCACGCCGAATTACCAGTCGCACGAGACCATGCCGCTGGCGATCTGCGACGCGACCGGCGTGCCGCTTGATCCCGATGATGGCTGGTCGCTGGATATTGACCGGGTGCGCGCCGCGATCCGGCCCAACACGCGGCTGGTCACGATCAACTTTCCGCATAATCCCACCGGCGCGATCCTGCCGCTGGATCGGTATCGCGCGCTGATCGAGCTGTGTCGCGCGCATGGCATCTGGATATTGCATGACGAGATTTTCAACGGACTGGGGCCGTCCGATGCCGCGCATCTGCCGTTCATCGCGGATGAATACGAGCGCGGCCTGAGCCTTGGCGTGATGTCGAAATCCTATGGGCTGCCGGGTTTGCGCATCGGCTGGATCGCCTGCCAGGATCGCGAGGTTCTGGCGCGGATGGAGCGGCTGAAGCATTACTTGTCGATCTGCAATTCCGGGCCCAGCGAACGGCTGGCGCGGATTGCGCTCAAGGTGCGTGACCGGTTGCTGGCGCGCAATTGTGCCATCGTCGATGAGAACCTGCCGAAATGGGAGGCGTTCTTTGCCCGATATCCTGACCTGTTCGAGTTCACCCGCCCGGACGGATCCTGCATGGGGTATCCGCGGTACCTCGGCGCCGATGGTGTCGATGCCTTTGCCCGCGCGCTGGTGGAGCAGAGCGGCGTTCTGGTGTTGCCGAGCACGATCTACCGCTCTGATCTGGGCGAGACGCCAACGGACCGCTTCCGCATCGGGTTTGGCCGCACGGGGCTCGACGAAGGGCTGGCCGCACTGGAGGCGCATGTGCAGGGTCGCGGGCGCGTCGCGTGAGAGTCGGTTTGCGCTCAGCACGGTCGATATCGAGGAGCTGGTTGCCGAGCGCGATGTCGTTGTCGGCCGGGAGGCCACTCGTCTCTGTGTGAACCGGTTTGCCTTAGGTCAGTTGTTCAGAACTGCCTCGCAATCGGGCCGTGTTTGAGAACCGGCTTGGCTACCCCACAACGTAGTCCCTGATTTTTTCAGTACAAAACGGATTCACTGCATGCGCTGGGTAATCTTGCTGTCTCATTGCAGGCGCTTGGCCAGCAAGGACTTGAGCACGCTCAAGTCGCGAATGTGTTGTCCACAAGAGATGAGAGTAGATCATGGGCCACGGCGCGCATCGGCTCGTTTCGGCGATGGAACGCCACCAGAGCGACAGGTGGCAAGTCCGTGATCTCAATGATCTTGAGATTCGTATTCCTGTGCCGGGCGCCCGTGAATTCATCCACGATCCCGACCCCGCCGCAGGATTCGACCAGTGGGCAGACCGTCGAGCAGAATGGCACGTCGCAAGCCAACTCGAACGGCAGACCTTGTCCCCGATAAGCGCGCTGGATGGCTGCACCCATGGGCGACCAATTGGGGTCATAGCAGACCAATTTTTCACGCGCGAGGTCGACCAGCGTTACGGTCGCACGCGCAGCCAGAGGGCTGTCACTGCGCACGACCGCGATAAGCGCGACCTGCCGTAGCACGGCGGCCTGAAAATGCGACTTGGCGGGCACGGCCATCTGCAGGCCTAACTCGGCGCGCCCGATGCGCACGTCCTCTTCCGGGTTGCTGACATTCAGGCGGATGCGATTACGCCAGCCATCGTAGCCGGCCAGCTTCAACCGCGGTGCGAGAAATCCCTCGACAACCGCAGGGGTGGCCGAAATCGACAATGGGCTGGCGGCGGACTGGCGCAGAGTCTCGGCCCGGTCCAGCAGCTTGAGATGGGTCGCGAACATTGGCATCGCCTCCTCGAACAACGCCGAGGCCTCGGCCGTCGGCTCCAGCCGGTTGCCAGCGCGGCGAAAGAGTGCAAAGCCCAGCCGCCCTTCCAGGCGCTTGATCTGCGCGCTCACACCAGGCTGGGAAATACCCAATACGCGGGCGGTTTCGATGGTGGTCCCGACGCGCATCAAAGTGCCGAAGAGCTCCAGTTCGCGGAAATTCATTATTACCCTGATGATAAAGTGGCGTGTCTTTATCATTATACATGGTGCCGATCTCAGGTCTATCGTTTACCTGACTGGTGCGCTCCGCGCGAAAGGGCTGCTGGTTGGTCCAATGAAATGATTGCCGTTCAGGGAGAAATAACATGAACAGATCTATGAGAGCCTTGCTTGCCTCCGGCTGCATGATGCTGTCCGCCGGAATGCTTAGCGCCGAGACATTGCGTGTAGCGATGGGCGTCGATCCGGTATCGCTGGATCCCATTGCCACCAGCGACAACGCGTCGATCTGGACGCAACTGCTGATCTACGACACGCTTATCCGCCCCAGCAAGGATGGAACCGACCTGGAGCCGGGCCTCGCCGAGTCCTGGGAGGTGTCCGAGGACGGGCTCACGCTGACCTTTAAGCTGCGCGAGGCCAAATTCTCGGACGGCACACCGGTTACGGCCGAGGACGTGCAGTTCTCGCTGGAGCGCGCGGCGTCCGAGCAATCGAGCTGGGCCGGCTTCTTCCGCCCGATCACCGGCTACGAGATCACCGGCGAGCACGAGATCAAGTTGATGCTCGACAAGCCATTCACACCCGCACTGAACAACCTTGCCATGTTTTCAGGCGCGATCCTGCCCAAGAAACTGGTCGAGGCGCAGGGCGATGCGTTCTTTGTCGATCCGGTCGGCTCCGGACCCTATGCGCTGGCGGAATGGACCCGCGGCTCGCAGATCGCGCTCGAGGAGAACCCGCATTATTGGCAGGAGGGAAAGCCGTTCATCGAGAATGTCGAGCTCAACATCGTAACCGAGGGATCGGCACGCACGATCAAGCTGGAGGCCGGGGAAGTCGACGCAATCATCGACCCGCCCCTGAACCAGATCGAGAAGCTGAGAACCAAGGAGGGTATCGTCGTTGGCAGTGCGGTGCCTTACCGCTCGGATTTCGTACTACTGAACACCACAAAGGCGCCCTTCGACGATGAAAAGGTGCGCCGCGCTCTGAACATGGCTGTCGACAAGAAGGCGCTGATCGAGGGCATTCTTTACGGCGCTGGCAAAATTGCCGCCAGTGCGATGCCGCCCATGCGCTATGCCGACGAGAGCCTAGAGCCCTACGCTTACGATCTGGAAAAGGCCAAGGCGCTTTTGGATGAGGCCGGGTTGGGCGACGGATTCGAGGCCGAGCTTCTGGTCAACTCCGGAATGGCCGCGCACCGTAACGTGGCGGTCGCGCTTCAGGCAATGATGCAGCCGCTCGGCGTCAAGCTGAATATCCAGATGGTCGAAGGTGGCACCCACTGGGAGACGACCAAAGCCGGGAATTACGAGATGGCCGTATCCTTCGCCACCTCTGATACCATCGATCCCGACCAGTTGATCGGCTTTCTGGCGGTTAATCCCGAGCGGGCCAACGCCTACCACACTGAGTGGAAAAGCGAGCGCCTGAACGAGCTATACCAGAAAGAACGTGTGACCGAGAACGGCGAGGCACGCGGTGAGATGTTCGGCGAGATGGTGCAGCTACTGCATGATGGGGCGCCCTACATCTTCCTCTATCACCCCGCCTCGGCCTGGGCGACACGCGCCAATGTCGAAGGCTTCGAGATCCTGCCGACGTCAAATTTCCGCCTCGAGGACGTGAAGTTCACCGACTGAGTGCAGCGACATGCGGTAGGGCCGGGCTCCTTATGCCCGGCCCTACCATTCATTGACCTTTAGATTCCGAGCAGGCCCGCCCGATGCTGCGATCCATCCTTCAACGCCTCCTCATGCTGATCCCAGTGCTGATCGGGATCACACTGCTGGGCTTTTTGCTTTTGCAGGTCGTGCCCGGCGATCCGGTCGAGCGCGCGATGGGCACCCGCGCCAGCGCCGAGGAAATGGATGCGATGCGCCGCCAATGGGGCCTCGATCAGCCGATGTGGCGGCAATACCTGCTGTTCCTGCGCGACTGCATCACCGGCTCGTTCGGCACGTCGCTGTTTCACAAGCTGCCGGTTTCGACGCTGGTGCTTGAGCGGCTTCCCTTCACGCTCGCCATCGTTGCCTATTCCACGGTACTGGCCCTGTTGATCGCCATGCCCTTCGCCATTCTCGCGGCGCTCAGACGCGGTGGCATGGTCGATCTCGCCATCCGGCAGCTTTTCGTCTTCGTGATCGCGCTCCCTCCATTCTGGCTCTGTTTTCTCTTCATCCTATGGCTGTCGCTGGGCCTTGGCCTCTTCCCCACGGGGGGCATAGGCGACGGGCTGGTGCAGAATTTGCATCGCCTGTTCCTACCGTCGCTGGTGGTAGGATTGTCGACCGCCGCGCTGATCCAGCAAAGCCTCCGGGCGACGCTGATCGAAACCATGTCAGCAGATTACGTGGACACGGCCCGCGCCAAGGGGCTGTCCCGCGTTCAGGTGTTCACGAGGCATATCCTTCGTAACAGCCTGATCTCGACCATCTCGATCGTCGGTGTACGGATCGGTTGGATCATTGGCAGCACGGTGGTTGTCGAGAAGATCTTCTCGGTTCCCGGCCTCGGCAGCCTTTTGATCGACGCCATTGTTTCGCGGGATTTCCCGGTAATCCGGGGTCTGACCGTCATCTTCGCGATGCTCGTGGTTCTGGTGAACCTTCTGACCGACATCGCCTATTCCATCGCGGATCCCCGCGTGTCGCTGGACTGAGGGGGCGCGGATGACATTCCTCTACAAGTTCTGTCGCAACAGATCGGGTCTCGTCGGGCTGGCGATGCTGCTGGTCCTTTCGATCGCAGTGCTGCTTACGCCGATCCTGTCGCCGCACAATCCCTTCCAGTTGAACTTCGGCGCAGCCCTGCGTCCGCCCTCTGCCGAACATTGGTTCGGTACCGACAATTTCGGGCGCGATGTCTTTACCCGGGTGATTGCGGGCGCCGTCTACGATCTGCGGTTGGCCCTGATCTGCGTCTTCGGCCCAGCGGCCATCGGTGTGGTTATCGGACTTGTTGCCGGGTATTTCGGCGGCGCGGTCGACTCGGCTCTCATGCGGCTAACCGATATTGCTTGGGCATTCCCCTTCTACGTGTTGGTCTTGGCCATCGTGGGCGTCCTCGGGCCAAGCGAAACGAACCTCTACATCGCTTTTTTCCTCGTCAACTGGATCGGTTATGCCCGTATCGTGCGCGGCGAGACCTTGGTGACGGCGAGGCTGGAATATGTCGAGGCGGCACGCGTACTGCGCTACAGTCGCCCACGCATCCTCTTTCGGCACATAATGCCCAACACGATCACCCCGGCGCTGGTCTATTCCATGTCAGACGTGGTGCTGACCGTGCAGGCCATCGCGGCGCTGTCGTTCTTCGGTCTCGGGGTGCAGCCGCCCGCGCCGGAATGGGGCCTGCTGATCGTCGAGAGCATCGACTACATGCGGGAAGCGCCTTGGATGACGCTGTTTCCCGGACTCGCCCTGGCCTGGGTCGGCATCGGCTTCTCGCTCGTGGGTGAGGGCTTGTCGACCGCCCTCAAGCCGGAAGGATAAGCCATGCCTCTTTTGTCCGTGCAGAGCCTCAAGACCGAGTTTCACGGCCGCCGCGGTATCGCCCGCGCTGTGGATGACGTCAGCTTCGACATCGAACCTGGCGAGATTTTCGGAATTGTCGGAGAGAGCGGCTGCGGAAAATCGGCTACCTGCCGGTCGATCCTCAAGCTCTTCGGCGGTGCCGATGCGCGCATCGCCGGGGGCAGCATCACGCTGGATGGCGTCGGTGATCTGGTCGCGCTACCCGAGAAGCGGATGGGGGATGTCCGCGGCAGCAAGGTCTCGTTCATCTTTCAGGATCCGCTGACCGCGCTGAACCCGACTATGCGTGTCGGGCGGCAGATCGCGGAAATCGTGATGCGCCACTCCAAGGCCAGCCGGAAGGAGGCCGGGCAGCGCGCCCTGGAGCTCTTGCGGGACGTCAAGGTGACCTCGCCCGAGCGACGCCTTATGGCCTATCCACACGAACTGTCGGGTGGATTGCGCCAGCGCGTCGTCATCGCCATGGCGCTGGCGCTGCAGCCGCCGCTCATCATCGCCGACGAGCCCACGACCGCGCTGGACGTGACCGTGCAAGATCAGATTCTGCGCCTGCTTCTTGAGCGCCGCGACCGTACCGGCACGGCGATCATTCTCGTGACCCATGATCTTGGGGTGGTCGCCGAGGTCTGCGACCGCGTGGCGGTGATGTACGGCGGCCAGATCGTCGAAACTGGCTCTACCGACCAAGTGCTGCAGGGTGCGGCCCATCCCTACACCCGCGCGCTCTTGGCGGCACTTCCCTCAGCGGCAATGCGGGGGCGGAGCCTGACGCCTATCGAAGGGATCCCGCCCAGCCTGATTGCGCCACCGCCGGGATGCCGCTTTGCCCCTCGCTGTGCCCATGCGCATGACGCGTGCCGGGCCGCCCGCCCGGCGCTTGCGCCGCGCGAGGGCAGCACGCCTGGTCATCTCGATGCCTGCATATTGGAGCGAGGAACATGAGCATTCTGGAAGCCAGGTCTGTTTCGCGCAGTTTCGTCTCCCGCCGCGGGTTGCTCGATCTTGTCATGCGTCGCCCGCCACTGGCGCTGAAGGCGGTGCGCGGCGTCGACCTCTCGGTGCAACGCGGCGAGACCCTCGGGATCGTGGGCGAAAGCGGCTGCGGCAAGAGTACGCTCGCACGCCTTATGGTCGGCCTGTATCCCTGCACCGAGGGCGATGTCGCTCTGAAAGGCGCGTCCATGCAGGGCCCTGACCCCGAAGGGCGGATTCAGATGGTTTTTCAGGATCCCTACTCGTCGCTGAATCCGCGCATGACGATCGGCGCACTTCTGTCTGAGGCAATCACTCGGTACCGCCCGAAAACGACCCGTGCCGACTGCGCGCGCGAGGTGGCCGCGGGCCTGCAAAAGGTTGGTCTTCCCGCAGATGTGGCCGAGAAGTATCCCTACGCGCTCTCGGGCGGCCAGCGCCAGCGCGCCTCCATCGCGCGCGCCCTTTGCCCAAGGCCCGAGATACTCGTTGCAGACGAGCCCGTCTCGGCGCTGGATGCGTCAGTTCAGGCGAATATCATCAACCTCTTCGAACAATTGAAAAAGAACGACGGCATCACCATCGTCTTCATCTCGCATGACATGCAGGTGATCGCGCATCTGTGCGACCGGGTGGCGGTGATGTATCTGGGCGAGGTTGTGGAATTGCAGGAGACCGCGTCGCTCTTTGAAGCGCCCCTGCACCCCTACACCAAGGGCCTCATCGCCGCCGTACCGCGTATTGACCGAACGCAACGCGAGCGCATGCCGATGGATGGCGAGATGCCCGACCCTTTCAACTTGCCCGACGGATGCCGCTTTGCCGGGCGTTGCCCTTTGGCAGAAGAGAAGTGCAACCAGCCGCAAGTGTTGCGCGCTGTGAGAGGTGGCATGGTGCGATGCTGGAAGGCACCAATAGAATGACCAGGAGAAGTGGAAACCCGATGTTTTTTGAGCAGACAGAGATTTGGCAACACGTGGGAACACGGCTCGTGGATGAGTTCGAGAGCCGCTATGGTGAGGACGGCCTGACGCGAGACAGGTTCGGCTTGGTCTTGGTCGAGGAGGCGCCGGGGGGAGCACGCGGATTTGCCCATCGCGGCGATTGGCGCTGCTACCCGTGCAGCTTGGTCAAGGCGTTTCACCTCGTCCACACGCTGCACGCTTTGGAGAAAGGCCAGCTCCAACCACATGCCGAACTGGACCGCGCGCTGCATGACATGATCGCATGGTCTTCCAATACTGCGACCAATTACGTCATCGACCTTGTGACCGGAACAACGGGCAACACGCTACTGGATGATGCGGATCTGGCTGCGTGGATCGACCGACGCGAGGCGCTGAACCGATTTTTCAGCGGTCTTGAATGGTCGGAATTCCAAGCGTGCAACATCACGCAAAAGTTGATGGACGACACGCGATACGGACGCGAGGCGCAATATGCGGGCGCTGAGGGCGAGAATCTGAACGCCCTCACCCCCCTCGCTTCGGCGCGGCTCTTTTACGAGATTTTTGCGGGCGACATCCCCCTTGGACCTGCCGCGCGCGAGCGTGCTCAAAACACCCTCAGTCGCGAGCGCGTAGGGGCCAAGTCCGAAAGCCTGCACTATCAGGTTGACGACTTCCTTGGTGGCGGCACTCCCAAGGATGTGGCAATCTGGAGCAAGGCCGGCAAAAATTCCTGGACCGGGGATCCGCGTGCCTCCTACTTCAAGCACGACCTCATCCGTATTGCCATGCCAGAGGGAAACCCGCTGATCGCGGCCTTGATGACGCAAGGGAAGACTGTATGCGAGGATAAGCCGGATGTTTTCCCCGAGCTTGGTAAGTTGATATTCGATACGGTCCTCGCACAGGTGCAGCAAGGCTGAAACGTGGATGAAATCGGTCGCAGCGGGGGGGGTGGTTTTAGGTTTTTGCGACCGGTTGCCGCAGAGATGGCAATGTCAGTGAGCAGCCCCCTCTGAGCGGGCCAATTTGAAAGTTGGTGCATGATTGGCCGCTGGTCGATCGGAACGATTGCCTCTGGCGCAGGTGGGCTATCCGATGTTCTTGTGGTCAGCTTTGCGCGATTGCACTTTCAGTCGAATGGAAAGATTTCGCTGGCAGCGAGAGTGTCCGGTTTCAACCATATCGCAATCCACGTCAGATAACCTGGCAGTGACATGGTATGCCATGTTTTTTGAATGTATGGTCTTCATGAGGCTGCGAGAATCAGCCTAGGGTGCAACTTATGAGTGCCGGTTGCTTTGGAAACGAAGGTCGGGTCGGTATGTCAGTACGGAACCAGTAGAGGAAAGCTTCATGTATTCATTGGCCAAAGCCGCAATTGCGGGTTGCGCGGTTTTCCTTTCACTGCAGATGGCTCACGCCGGGGACTTGCCCAAGGCGAACCGCTATTTGTCGGCGACCGACCAGCATCGCGCCATCGTTGATTGCAAATATGAGCTTGGCTCGCCGGGCTGGGCAAAGATGGAAGTGGTCTATGTCGCCTACCCGTGGGGGGGCGACAGCGTCTTTCGGATCCTTCCCGACCGGAACGTAAGTGCCGCGGATGCCGCATGGATCAATGAATGTGCCGACAAGAAGCTGGGCCGCGAAAGCCGCCCGGCGGCTGCGACGCCACAGCAAGAGGCGCGCGGAAGGTGCCCGAAACACGCGCCGGTTCTTTACGGCGGCGCGCGTTATTGCGTCGGTAACTAAGGCCGTATTGTAGCGCAATCTGAGCGCTATTTACCCCGGATCACTTCGGAAAAATTGGCCCCTTTTGCGGCTGCCTGCGCGCGCGGCGTGATCAGGGCGGCGGTGCGGCGATCCGCCAGCGAACCGTTGCCGGCCAGAAGACCAAGCTCTTCGATAAACTCGGGCAGACGGCCGGACATGACGAGCCGCCAGTCAAGCGGCAGGTCCGGGTTGACGGCTGTGGCGAGCTGGTAAACCACCGTCGTGCAGTTTGCCGTCAGCGTGTTGTAGAATTCTGGGCGTTCTTCCAGCCGCTGGGCCAGCGCCACATAGGCCATGAAGAATTTGCGCCGCTGTTCGGGCGTCAGATCGATGGCATAGAGGCTGACCTGTTCGCCGCGGTGATTGGTGCGCAGTTTGACGATGTCGCGTTCGGTGGCGGCAATCAGCACCAGTTCGAACTGGTGAAAGAATCCACCGATCTCGTTGAAGACTTCGCCCGCCTCGCGCCGGATCTCGACCGAGAAGACGACATGTTCGGCATCCTCAAAGCCGAAGCTGACCAGCACATGTGCGATATCGGGGTTGTCCCAGACGGATGTCAGCATGTCGACGCTCTGTAGCGTCTGCAAATCGTAGGTGCCGCTGGTCCAGCGTTCCTGGGCGCTGTCCTTGGTGATCCATTCGAAATCGCGGATGTCGCTGAGGGTGACGGTATCGCCGGACACCTCTGCCTTGACGCCGCGCTGCACGTCGATGGCCCAGTCCCGGTCGGCGCGCGGCACGATCGTCTGGTACCAGCCCGCCACCGCCAGTGCCGTGATCGCCAGCACCACCCATCCCAGTGGCCGCGCGCGCCATCGCGCGAAAATCGCCGCGATCAGTGCGACAGCCAGCGTCAGCAGGACGACCACGCGGGCCGTGCCCTCCAGGTGAATCCAAAGGGCGGTTGCGGCCCATGCCGCGCCGGAACACAGCAGCAGCCAGAACAGGATGGATCCGGCGATGCGGCGTTTCCGGGGCATGTCAGCTGTCCTGAATGAGGAATGGGGGCCGCGGCTCAGCTCTGTTTCATGCCGAGCACGTCGAGCATATCATATTCGCCCGGCTCCCGTCCCTGACCCCAGAGAGCCGCCTTGAGCGCGCCGCGCGCGAAGACGGCGCGGTCAGAGGCCACATGGCGCAGGATGATCCGTTCCCCGGCGGCGGCAAACATCACGTCATGTTCGCCCACGATATCGCCGCCGCGAATGGCGGAAAACCCGATATCACCGCGGCGGCGTTTGCCGGTGATCCCGTCGCGGCCACGGTCCGACGTGGCGTCGAGTGATACGCCGCGCCCCTCGGCGGCGGCTTCGCCCAGCATCAGGGCGGTGCCGGAAGGTGCGTCGACTTTCTGGTTGTGGTGCGCCTCGATGATTTCGATGTCGTAGTCTTCGTCGAGCGCGGCGGCGACCTGACGGGTGAGTTGCGTCAGCAGGTTCACCCCGAGGCTCATGTTGCCGGCCCGCACGATCACCGCATGGCGCGCGGCGGCCTTGAGGCGGGTCAGATCGGACGTGTCGAGCCCGGTGGTGCCGATCACATGCACGGCGCGCGCCTGTGCGGCGAGGTCGGCAAAGGCGACCGTGGCGGAGGGGGTGGTGAAATCCACGATGGCCTGCGCACGCGCGAACGCCTCCAGCGGGTCATCGGTGACGGTGATGCCATTTTCGCCGCCACCCATGGCGCGGCCCAGATCCTGCCCGATCCAGTCATGGCCGGGGCGTTCCAGCGCGGCAATGAGATGCGCGCGCGGGCTGTCCTGAATGGTGCGGATCAGCATCTGACCCATGCGGCCCGATGCGCCGGTCACGACAATGCCTGGTCCCTGGGACATGATGCGCTCTCCTTGTGTTGGTCCGCCCTACTTAGCGTGTGACGTGGCCGACAGACAATCACCGACTTCGCAGTGCTTTGGTGCGGGTTTCGCTGATCGAGCGGCTGCGCCGTGCTGGCTGGTTTTTTGCGATGTGGGGTGCTGCCGCTCAAACTCCCGGGGATATTTTCGGCCAGAAGATGCGTCATGGCGCGCAAGGCTGGTTGAAGGTGTGGTGATGGTCGCTTGGCAAAACCTGTCGGACCGCTTAAATGCAGAATATGGCAAAGAACAAGTTTCATGATGGGCCCGGTCCGTCGCAGCGGCAATTGCGGGTGGGCGAGCTGATTCGACGCGCGCTGTCGGATGTGCTGGCGCGCGGCGATGTCCACGACCCCGATCTCAACCGCCTGTCGGTGACGGTGGGGGAGGTTCGCATGTCGGCCGATCTGAAGATCGCGACCGCCTATGTGCTGCCGCTGGGCGGCAAGGGGCAGGACGAGATCGTCGAGCTGCTGGCGCGCAACAAGGGCGAGCTGCGCCATGTCATCGGCAAGAAGCTGGCGCTGAAATATGCGCCTGACCTTCGGTTCCGGCTGGATACCACGTTTGACCAGATGGATGAGACGCGCCGTTTGTTTGCGCAGGAGACTGTGCGGCGCGACCTGGACGAATGAGCGCGCTGCGCGGGATCTGGCTGGCCTTGGTGCTGGCCGCGGGCCCGCTGGCGGCGGCGGATTGCCGAGATTTGATTTTCGATGGAGCGGGTTACGCGATCTGCGAGGTGGATATGACCACCGAGGATCTGCGGCTGTTTCTGAATGACGGCGCGGGCGTGCCGCTGGGCAGTTTTGGTAATGTCGACGCGCAGCTGGAATCCGAGGGCCTGCGGCTGGGGTTCGCGATGAATGCCGGCATGTACCACCCGGACCGTAGCCCGGTGGGGTATTATGCGGAAGGCGGCGAGGCGCGCTCGAAAGTGATCACCAGCGCCGGGCCGGGGAATTTCGGCCTGTTGCCCAACGGGGTGTTCTGCATTGGTGATGGGCGGGCCGAGGTGATCGAGACGCTGCGTTTCACGCGTGACGCGCCGGATTGCAACTATGCCAGTCAATCGGGGCCGATGCTGGTGATCGACGGTGAGCTGCACCCGCGTTTCCTGGCAAAGAGTGACAGCCTGTATATTCGCAATGGTGTCGGCACTTCGGCGGATGGCAAGCGCGCGGTTTTCGCGATTTCGCAGAGCCCGGTGAATTTTCATGCGTTCGCGCGGCTGTTTCGCGATCATCTGGGGCTGCCCCAGGCGCTTTATTTCGATGGCAATATCTCGCGGCTCCATGCCCCTGACCTGGGGCGTATAGATGCGGGTTTCCCGATGGGTCCGATTGTCGGCACGGTCGTACCGCGCTAGCGCGATTGACAGGATTGCCTGCGTAAGATAGCTCGCCACCCTCTGTCACAGGGCGAAAGGGCGGCATGATGGCACGCAAACGCAAAGGTCGCGACATTTCCGGCTGGTTGTTGGTGGACAAGCCCGCCGGCCCGACATCGACCGCTGTGGTGAACAAGGTGCGCTGGGCGTTGCAGGCGAAAAAGGCGGGCCATGCGGGCACGCTTGATCCCGATGCAACCGGCGTGTTGGCCGTGGCGCTGGGCGAGGCGACCAAGACCGTGCCATTCGTCACCGATGCGCTGAAAGCCTACCGCTTTGCCGTGCGGTTCGGACAGGCCACCAATACCGACGATGCCGAGGGTGAGGTGATCGCGAAGAGCGACGCGCGGCCGACGGATGACGAGATCAAGGAGGCGCTGAGCCCCTTTGTCGGCGATATCATGCAGGTGCCGCCCAAGTTCTCGGCGGTCAAGATCGACGGTCAACGCGCCTACAAGCTGGCCCGTGACGGCGAGGAGGTCGAGATTGCCGCCCGGCCGCTCTGGGTCGAGGAACTGTTGCTGATAGACCGCCCCGATGCCGATACCGCCGTGCTGGAGATGACCTGTGGCAAGGGTGGCTATGTGCGCGCCATTGCGCGCGATCTGGGTGCTGCGCTGGGCTGTTACGGGCATGTGACGTGGCTGCGGCGTCTGTGGTCCGGGCCTTTCGACGTCGAGGATGGCATCACGCTGGCAGAAATAGAGGCGCTGGCGCAGGATCCGGCGCTGGACGCGCATCTGATGCCACTGGAAATCGGGCTGAGCGAGTTGCCCGAGCTGCGCTGCACGCCCGAGGGGGCCGCGAAGCTGCGCAACGGCAATCCCGGCATGGTGCATCCGGGCGACGCCGAATATGGCGACGAATGCTGGGCATCGCTGGACGGGCAGGCCGTGGCCGTGGGGATCTACAAGGCCGGTTCGCTGCATCCCAGCCGGGTCTTTGCGGCACCACGGGATGACTCCCAGGCCTGAGCGCCGGGTCCGGCCCGCTTGCATCGCGGGGTAAGGGGCGGCAAAAGCAAGCCATGATCGAGCGCACACATCTCAAGGGCGACGCCCAGTCGACGGCGACATATTCGCCCTGCGAGCGGTATCGCTACCAGTTGACCCGTATCTGGCAAGAGGATGGGCGGCGCGCGCTTTTCATCATGCTGAACCCGTCAACCGCGACCGAGCTACAGAATGATCCCACCGTGGAGCGCTGCGAACGGCGCGCGCGGGCGTTGGGGCTTGGCGGGTTCCGTGTGACCAATATCTTTGCCTGGCGCGACACTGACCCGCGCCTGATGCGCGCTGCCACCGATCCGGTCGGGCCGGACAATGACGCGGCCATCGCCGAGGGCTGTATCTGGGCCGATCAGATCATCGCCGGATGGGGCACTCATGGCGCACATCTGGAGCGCGGCCCGCAGGTGGCGGCATTGCTGCAGGGCACCGGGCGCGCGGTGTATCATCTGGGCCTGACCAAGGCGGGCCACCCGCGGCATCCGCTTTACATCAGCTATAGCCAGCAGCCGCAGCTCTGGATGCCGGGCGATTAACCAATAGATCACGACTCGTTTGACCGGCGCGGGGGGGCTGGCGGCACACTTGGCTCGGGTAAGTGTGAGTAGGTGCTATGCTGCTATTGGCGGGTCTTTTGGATATGATGGCAGTCGGGTCGATGGCCTTTCTCGGCATGTCCGAGGAAGAAGACGCCGACACGGAAGAGGTGGAAACCGCCGAAGACGGTGTACCATCAGAGGCGGAGGATATGGCCGCTGCAAGCGGGCAGAGTATCCTCGACATTGCCACTGCGGTTGATGGCGAAAACGTGCCGGATACGGCGTTGGAATCGGGTGAAGGCGCCGAGGTCGATGATCCTGACCCTGCCGATCCGGAGGATGCCTCGGGGCAGGACGTGCCATCCGGTCAGAGGATCACGATGGGCGGTGCCGGTGATGATGTCATGCCGGGGACCGATGCCGCCGATTGGCAGAACGGGTATGGCGGTGATGATCTGATCAGCGGCGGCGACGGCAACGATGCGCTTTATGGCGGGTCGGGTCAGGACAGTCTGGCTGGTGACGCGGGCGATGACAGCCTGCATGGGGGCGACGGGCAGGATCAGCTTCTGGGCGGTGCAGGTGATGATACGCTGCATGGCAACGGTGATCTGCTGGTGGGCCAAGACGGTGACGATACGCTGTTCGGCGGCGCCGGTGCGGATGCGCTGCATGGCGGGCTGGGCGATGATGTGCTGACCGGTGGCGCGGGGCAGGATACGCTGTTTGGTGGATGGGGTGATGATACGATCATCGGGCTGGCAGATGATCCCGACACCGACGAATGGGAGGATGCCAGCGGGGCGGATTACCTGAACGGTGGTGGCGGCGCCGACATGATCGTCGCGGGCGCAGACGATATCGTGACGACTGGCGAAGGTGCCGATACGGTCGCCATCGGCGCCTGGGCCACGGCGGAGCATCAGCCCGAGGTTCTGGATTTCTCGCTGGCCGAGGATACGCTGATGATCATCTTTGACGATCTGGAGGATTTCGAACCGGAAGTGGGAATCGAATCGGACGCTGATACGCCCGGCCTGAAGCATGTCCTGCTGAATGGTACGCCCGTCGCGGCGGTGCATAATGCGCCCGGTCTGACACTGGCGCATGTGACCCTGATGGGGCAGAGCGTGCTGGACTGGCCAGGTGCTGCGGCCTGATCTGATTTCCGCTTTTCTTCGAGGGGTAACTGGCCTATACGCGCCAGATCGTCGGGCCTTTTGCGCGGCGTATACTCCAAGGACCCTGCTGGACGACATCCCGGCTTGTGCCCAGAACCCTTGACATGAAGGAGACCCCGATGTCGATCACTGCCGAAGAAAAAGCACGGATCATGAAAGAATTCGCAACCAAGGAAGGCGACACCGGTTCGCCCGAAGTTCAGGTTGCCATTCTGACCTCGCGAATCACCACGCTGACAGAGCATTTCAAGACCCACAAGAAGGACAACCACGGTCGTCGTGGACTTCTGAAGATGGTCGCCCTGCGCCGGAAACTGCTGGATTACACCAAATCCAAGGATGAAGCGCGTTATCAGGACCTGATCAAGCGTCTGGGTATCCGCCGCTAAGCTGCGGGATATCACTGAATTTTCAAACGCCCGTTCTGAACAGAGCGGGCGTTTTCGTATCTGACCAAGCGATGTAACGGGGGCAAACCTGCCTTCACTGCTCGTGCGCTGCGTCAGTACCGCCAGGGGTTCGTTCCATGCCACTTGCATCGCTCCTACAGGTGGCCGCCATGGTCTTTGTCGCCACCAGCCTTGTGGTGTTCGGCGATACGGCGGGCAAGCTGCTGACCGGGGGCGGGGCCAGCCCGGTCTTTGTTGCGTGGTCGCGCTTTGCGCTGGGGGCGGTGCTGTTGTTACCGTTCAGCGGGCTGAAACGGGCGGAGCTGGTGCATTTTCTGGACTGGAAGGTGGTACTGCGGGCGCTTTTCATCGTTGGCGGGATCTGCTGCATCCTCACCGCCCTGCGGACTGAACCGATCGCGGATGTGTTCGGTGCGTTTTTCATCGGGCCGGTGGTGTCTTATCTGCTGGCGGTGGTGTTTTTGGGCGAGCGGATATCGCCGCTGCGCACGGTGCTGCTGCTGTTGGGGTTTGCGGGCGTCATGCTGGTGGTCAAGCCGGGCTTTGGCGCGACGCCGGGGATCGCGCTGGCGCTGTTGGCGGGGTGTTTTTACGGGGCTTACCTGACGATGACGCGGGCCGTGGCCGGGCATTACCGGCCCCGGTTTCTGCTGGTTTCGCAACTGATCATCGGCGCGGCGGTGTTGACGCCCCTTGGTGCGACGGCGACCTGGTCCGAGGCCGGGTGGCCCGCCGCGGGGCTGGTGCTGTTGAGCGCCTTGGGGTCGGCCGCGGGCAACTACATCCTGGTGTTTGCGAACCGCATTGCCAGTGCGACGGTGATTGCGCCGCTGATCTATTCGCAGTTGATCGCAGCGACAGCCGTGGGGGTGCTGGTCTTTGGTGACTGGCCCGATGCGGTGGCGCTGACCGGGTTGTGCGTGATTGCCGCGTCCGGTTTCGGCACGCTGCTGGCAGTCAGGCAGGCGGTGCGGCGCTGACTTCACCGCAGAGCGGTGTGGCGAGGAAAGCTCGCTGCGCGGTTATGTCCCCGCCCTGACCGAGCGCCAGAAGCAGTTTCGCATAGGCCGCTTCCACCGTCATGTCATGCCCGTCCACGACGCCGTGGCGCGAGAGGATCGCGCCCGCCGCATAGATCCCAAGCGCAATGCCGCCTTCGGGGCATTGACTGACGGCGATGATCGGGATGGCGCGATCCATTGCGGTGCGCAGCGCCTGTTCCATTGCTGGCGTGTTCGGCACGGTGCCTGATCCGAAGCAGCGCAGCACGATCCCGTCACATTGGGCGGCCGCGTGCGACAGCACGGTGCCCGACCCGCCGGGTGCGACGGGCAGCACGGCACAATCGCGGCATGGGTATTCATGGCGGATCAGCGCCGCACCGGGGCGCAGGGGTGGTGCATTGGTTGGCTCGGCAGCAAAAGCGTCGAAGGAATGCGAATGCGTCTTCCGCAGGCGCGCGCCGTGCATCAGCCGCCCGGCAAACTGGACTTGAACGCCGGGAGCCGCCGTGCCGAGGGCTGTCAGCGCGTCGTCAAGATTGCGGTGCCCGTCGCTGCCCGGCTCGGTCAGTGGCAGCATGGAGCCGGTCAGGATCACCGGCTTGTTCAGCCCCTCCAACGCAAAGGTGAGGGCGGCGGCGCAATAGGCCAGCGTATCGGTGCCGTGGGTGATCAGGAATCCGTCGTATTTCTCGTGCTGCTCGGCAATGGCGGCGGTGATCCGGTTCCAGTCGCGCGGCGTGGCATTGGCGCTGTCGATCAGCGGATCAAGGCGCAGCAGCTTGAGGCTGAGCCCGGCATGCGCGCTGGCCAGCAGGCGGGCCATTTCGTCCTCGACCACGCCATCGCGGGGGGCAAAACCGTGATCGGTGCGAGTCATTCCGATGGTGCCGCCGGTGTGGATCAACAGGATGCGTTTGCTGCTCATGGTTTTTCATACGCCGGATCCTGCGGCGTTGGCCAGTACGGTACGGCAACACTGACAGGCCGGTTGGTCTTGCTAACAGCATCGCCGCTTTCCAAAGGCTCAAAACTCCTGTATTGCCCCCGCATCTGAGACGTGATGCCTTTGATCCCGGGCGCATGAGACATTGATTGGGGTCGGCGGCAATGGGGCCGCCATTGAAACGGAGGACCGGGCAGGGGCCCGGAGTGCCTCCAGACAGGAAACGATAGATGTTCAACGAAGTTAAAAAATCAATCGAGTGGGGCGAAGAAACGCTGACACTCGAAACGGGGAAGGTTGCCCGTCAGGCAGACGGTTCCGTTATTGCCACGCTGGGCGAAACCAGCGTCATGGCCAACGTGACCTTTGCCAAACAACCAAAGCCGGGCCTGGATTTCTTCCCGCTGACGGTTCACTACCAAGAGAAATACTATGCTGCGGGCAAGGTGCCTGGTGGCTTCTTCAAGCGCGAGGCGCGCCCGACGGAAAAAGAGACGCTGACCGCGCGTCTGATCGACCGTCCGATCCGCCCGCTGTTCGTACCCGGGTTCAAGCACGAGACACTGGTGATGTGCACCGTGCTCAGCCACGATCTGGTCAACGATCCCGACATGGTTGCGATGATCGCGGCATCTGCCGCGCTGACAATCTCGGGCGCACCGTTCCGCGGCCCGATCGCGGCGTGCCGCGTCGGTTACGAGGGTGGCGAGTACATCCTGAACCCGACCGTCGACGACATGCACGAGCTGAAGAACAACCCCGAGCAGCGGCTTGACCTGGTTGTTGCAGGCACCAAAGACGCCGTGATGATGGTGGAATCCGAAGCTTACGAGCTGAACGAGGACGAAATGCTGGGCGCGGTCACATTCGCGCACGAGCAGATCCAGCCGGTGATCGACCTGATCATCGATCTGGCCGAATCGGCGGCGAAAGAGCCGTTCGACTTCACGCCGCCGGATTACTCTGAGCTGTACGAAGCCGTGAAAGCGGTTGGCGAAGAGAAGGTGCGCGCGGCCTACGCAATCACCGACAAGCAGGAACGCACGACAGCCGTTGCTGACGCCAAGACGGCGATCAAGGAAGCGTTGACCGAAGAGCAGCTTGAAGATCCGAACCTCGGCGCGGCTCTGAAGAAGCTCGAAGCGACCGTTCTGCGTGGCGACGTGGTGAAAACGGGCAAGCGGATTGATGGCCGTCCATTGGACAAGGTGCGCGATATCGTTTGCGAAACCGGCCTGCTGCCCCGGACCCACGGTTCGGCGCTGTTCACACGCGGTGAAACGCAGGGTCTGGTCGTGACCACGCTGGGCACCGGTGATGATGAGCAATTCATCGACGCGCTGCATGGCAACTTCAAATCCAACTTCCTGTTGCACTACAACTTCCCTCCCTATTCGGTTGGTGAAGCGGGTCGCGTGGGCCCTCCGGGTCGCCGCGAAATCGGTCACGGCAAGCTGGCTTGGCGGGCATTGCAGGCGGTTCTGCCGGCTGCGACAGATTTCCCGTACACCATCCGTCTGGTCAGTGAGATCACCGAATCCAACGGCTCGTCTTCGATGGCGTCGGTCTGCGGTGCATCTCTGTCGATGATGGATGCGGGCGTGCCGCTGAAAACGGCTGTTGCCGGTGTGGCAATGGGTCTGATCCTGGAAGATGATGGCGAATTCGCGATCCTGACCGACATTCTGGGCGACGAGGATCACCTCGGCGACATGGATTTCAAGGTTGCGGGCACCGAGAACGGCATCACTTCGCTGCAGATGGATATCAAGGTCGCGGGTATCACGCCCGAGATCATGAAACAGGCACTGGAACAGGCCAAGGCTGGCCGGATGCACATCCTGGGCGAGATGAACAAGGCGCTGACCGGCGCGCAAGACTTCTCGATCCACGCACCCCGTATCGAGACGATGCAGATCCCCACGGACAAAATCCGTGAGGTCATCGGATCGGGTGGCAAGGTCATCCGCGAGATCGTCGAAGTGTCGGGCGCCAAGGTCGATATCAACGACGAAGGCATCATCAAGATCGCGTCGCCCAATGGCGATTCGATCAAGAAAGCCTATGACATGATCCACTCGATCGTGGCCGAGCCGGAAGAAGGCAAGGTCTATACGGGGACCGTGGTGAAGATCGTCGATTTCGGCGCTTTCGTGAACTTCTTTGGCAAGCGCGACGGCCTGGTGCACGTGTCCCAGATCGAAAACCGTCGCCTGAACCATCCTTCAGACGTTCTGAAGGAAGGCCAGGAAGTGAAGGTCAAACTGCTGGGCTTCGATGATCGCGGCAAGGTCCGTCTGTCGATGAAAGTGGTCGATCAGGAAACTGGCGAAGAAATCTCGGCGGAGAAATCCGACGACTGAGCGAAACTTTTCGCCAAGTGATCAGGGGCCCCGGTGGAAACGCCGGGGCCTTTTTGCTTTTCCGGGGGTGGATGAGGGCGTTGTGATTTGGCCCAACGGGGTGCTGGCAGCTCTTGATTTTTTCATGGCAGGAATGGTTTTTTACCCCTGCGCGCACAAGTCGCACTGCTTTCCATTGTATTCCGACTGTTCCCAGGTATTTTTCGCACAGGTAAAGAACGCGTTTCGTTCCGAAACTGAGTCGGACCACGCGGTAAAAAGTGGCAAAGCCTAAGACTATTCCAGGTGTTTCGCGCTTGATCCGTGGCCCGACCTGCTCGCGAAACGCTCTAGCGAAAGAGTCGATTTTGAACACTGTAGATGAAAAACTCCAATCCATCCTTGCGACCGTTGTGCACCGCAATGCGGGTGAGCCTGAATTCCATCAGGCTGCGCGCGAAGTGCTTGAGAGCCTGGGGCGTGTCATTGCCAGAAACCCGGAATACTCGGCAGATGCGCTGATCGAGCGGATCTGCGAGCCCGAGCGGCAGATCATTTTTCGCGTCCCGTGGATTGATGACAACAACGAGGTGCAAATCAACCGTGGCTTCCGGGTGCAGTTCAACTCGGCGCTTGGCCCCTACAAGGGGGGTATCCGGTTTCACCCCTCGGTGAATGTCGGGATTATCAAGTTCCTGGGGTTTGAGCAGACGTTCAAGAACGCGCTGACGGGCATGCCCATCGGCGGCGGCAAAGGTGGGTCGGATTTCGATCCCAAGGGGCGTTCTGATCGCGAAATCATGCGCTTCTGCCAGTCCTTCATGATCGAGCTGCATCGCCATATTGGGGAATATGTCGACGTTCCCGCCGGTGATATCGGCGTCGGCGCGCGCGAGATCGGCTATATGTTCGGGATGTACAAACGCCTCAACAATCGTTTCGAGGCGGGCGTGTTGACCGGCAAGGGCTTGGTCTATGGCGGCTCTCGGGCGCGCAAAGAGGCGACGGGCTTTGGCACCGTGTTTTTCGTGCGCTCGATGCTGGCGCTGAAAGGCACCGATTTCGATGGCAAGCGTTGCGTGGTGTCGGGGTCGGGGAACGTGGCGATCTACGCGATGGAAAAGGTGTTGTCGCTTGGTGGCAAAGTGATCGCCTGTTCGGATTCAGGTGGATATGTCGTCGACGAGAACGGCATTGATCTGGATCTGATCAAGCAGATCAAAGAGGTCAAGCGTGGCCGCATCTCTGAATATGTCGCCCTGAAAGGGGATGGGTGCAGCTATGTCAAAGCTGGGTCGATCTGGGACGTCCCCTGTGACATTGCCTTGCCCTGCGCAACCCAGAACGAATTGCACGGTGGCGATGCCAAGACCTTGATCGAGAACGGCGTGATCGCCGTGGCCGAGGGGGCAAACATGCCCTGCACGCCTGAAGCGGTACAGATGTTCAAACAGGCGGGAACCCTGTTTGCGCCGGGCAAGGCAGCCAATGCTGGCGGTGTCGCGACATCGGCGCTGGAAATGCAGCAGAATGCCAGCCGTGACAGCTGGAGCTTTGCCAAGACCGAAAGCCGGTTGGAAGAAATCATGATCAACATCCACGACGCCTGCAACGAGACGGCCGAGGAGTATGGCGCGCCGGGGGATTACGTTCTTGGCGCGAATATCGCAGGCTTCGTGCGTGTCGCGGAAGCGATGCGGGCAATGGGGGTGATTTGACGCATCAGACCGGCAATGCCGTAGTCTTGCACACGGTGCGCAAGGCAAAGCTTGACTGCATCTTGGCGACGCCTGGCAGGCGCGCCAGATGCTGACGGTGGATGCGGGCGAAATCTTCGGTGTCTTCGGCGACGACCTTGATGATGTAGTCGGCGGTGCCTGCGGTCAGATGGCATTCCAGCACGTCGGGGATGCGGGCTACGGCCTTTTCGAACGCCTCCAGCACGTCTTCGGCCTGCGTGGACAGCGTGATTTCGACGAACACGGTCGCGGGCACGTTCATCTTGCGGGCATCCAGCAGCGCCACATATCCGGCGATGTAGCCTTCGGCCTCAAGCCGGTGCACGCGGCGGTGGCAGGCGCTGGCCGAAAGGTTCACCTTTTCCGCCAGATCGGCATTCGAAATGCGGCCCTGTCGCTGCAGGACTGTCAGAATGCGGCGATCGGTCGAGTCTATGGACATGGTGTGCAAGCCTTTGCTGCAATACTGGCTGATCTGCGAAGAATATTCGAAGAACCCCCCGAAAGGCGAGAGGTTTTTCGCATCCCTTTGCGCGCCGCCTGCGGCATTCTGTTTATAATCAGGAGGAGGAATACATATGAAGATCGGATGCCCAACCGAGGTCAAGCCGCAGGAATACCGCGTCGGCATGACACCGAACGCGGCGCGCGAGGCGGTCAGTCGTGGCCATGACGTAATCATCCAGGCGGGGGCCGGGGATGGTGCGGGCTTTACCGACGATGATTACACTGCCGCCGGGGCTACGATCAGCACCAGCGCAGAGGAGATCTTTGCCAGTGCTGACATGATCGTGAAGGTCAAGGAACCGCAGCCGGGCGAACGCAAGATGCTGCGCGAAGGTCAGTTGCTCTTTACCTATCTGCATCTTGCGCCGGACCCGGCCCAAACCCGCGATCTGCTGGACAGCGGCTGTACCGCCATCGCCTACGAGACGGTCACGGACAATCGCGGCGGTCTGCCGCTCCTGGCGCCGATGTCCGAAGTCGCCGGGCGTCTGGCCCCCCAGAGCGGGGCGTGGGCGCTGCAAAAGGCCAATGGCGGCAGTGGCGTCCTGATGGGCGGCGTGCCGGGCGTGCGTCCGGCCAATGTGGCGATCATCGGTGGCGGGGTTGTCGGCACCGCCGCGGCCCGTGTTGCCGTGGGGATGGGGGCGAATGTCACCGTGCTGGACCGGTCGGTGCCGCGCCTGTCATATCTTGACGACGTGTTCATGGGCCGCCTGACGACGCAATATTCCGACAAGGGCGCCATCGAGGAACTGCTGGGCCGTATGGACATGGTGATCGGGGCCGTTCTGGTCCCCGGGGCGGCAGCGCCAAGGCTGATCAGCCGCGCGCAACTGGGCCAGATGCGGCCCGGCTCCGTGCTGGTGGATGTGGCGATTGACCAGGGCGGCTGTTTCGAGACGTCCAAGGCGACGACCCACCAGGACCCGATCTACGAGGTCGGCGGGATCATCCACTATTGCGTGGCCAACATGCCGGGAGCTGTTGCGCGCACTTCGACCATCGCGCTGGGCAATGCGACGATGCCGTTCATGCTGGCGCTGGCGGACAAGGGCTGGAAAAAGGCCTGTGCGGATGACCCCAACTTGCTGAACGGGCTGAACGTACACGCCGGGCAACTGACCTACGCGGCGGTCGGCGAGGCGTTGGGGATCGACACGGTCGCACCACAGAGCCTTTTGGGCGGCTGAACCGGAACTGGCGGGCCGGACCACCGGCCCGCTACTTCGGGTAACCGGCCAAGCAGTCTCTGTTATTGCACTTGTGCGTGTCGCGCTTTCATTGCTGCACGCACAACTCGCGCAAGCGACGCCCATCACGGTCGGCGCGTGCATCCACCTTGTCAAAGCCTTCGAGGTCTGTTGCGTAGGTCGGCGTCGCGCGCCCATCGCCAAACACCGCCCGATATGTGAGCGTCGCATCAGGTTGGCTGGCAGCATCATATAAACGCTCGAAGAGCTTCCCAAACTTTTCCTCGCTGAACATCCCCAGAAATCTGATTCCGACTTCGAAGTAATCTGCACCAAGTGGGGTTTCGAAGTCCGTCACCGACGACCTCATAGGAACGGACGCGAAGGGCTCGCCATTCAACTCAAGCTGAATTTCTGCCTCAACATCTCCGCGGATGATATCGATGATCTTGGGCATTGGGTTGGCCGGGTCGGTAGACACGATATGGGGGAATTCAAGAAACAGGTCTGTGATAGGTGCTGACCGGCGCGGCGTCGCAGGGTCATGGCCAAGCGTGGTAAAGCGGACCGCGTTGTGTGACCTCTCCGACGTGTGCTCATATTTTGTCTTGGTTCCCGTACCGGGAGTGACCTCACGCGTCTTTGACGAGTGAAAGGCAGTGTGGGCGGCTCCGCCCATCCATACCATGCTTTGCGCGCGCCAGTTGCCTCGCGAATTTGATTGCATGGCGAAGCCCTGTTCGCAGCTCTGACCGGCTTCGGCACCCATGGCGGCACCGAGGCTGCGCACAACTTCGCTCAAATAGATTTGAAACCTCGCGTCTGACACCTGCCTAAGGTTGATGCGCTGTCCTACCTTTCCTGTTTCGAGTACTTTCAAAGCCGCCCTGTAAAGACTGCGGCGGGACTTGACCTCGGTCTCGCTAGAAGGATCAGGGAGCAGAAGCGACCATTTCCCATCTTCGGCCATGTTTATGGGCACGTATTCAAACGAGCCGTCGCTCGGCCCTTTCAGCCATTCAGGGTCGTCGGCTTCCCGATGGTTGATCAGGATAATGGTTCGCCCCCCCAGGAGGCGGGTTTCATGATAGCTTTCTATAGCGCGAAACTCGACGTTACTGAGATTCTGCCGCGCCGCGACCCAAGCGTTGCCGTTGATCTTGATGATAGCAACATAACCACCGAACGACGTTCTCCGGATATCGGCAGCAAACGCCTTGCCAGAATAGAGATCGGCAAGTGGCCTCATCTGCTCGGCGGTAAAGACGTTCTCCGAACTGGTGAAAGGCTTGGAGTTTGGCAAGCAGCCCGCCAAGACGCAGCCAAGGAGCAAAGCGCCGAGACATCTGCCGACACAGCGCAGACGAGCGTTGAGGTGCTGAAAAAGCGCTGATTTCTTGGGAAGCAGCACCAGACCTACGTTAAATGGAATCACGACCGACCCTCCCCTAGCCCCGAGAACAATACACCAGAGGATCGCTACTTTAGCGGGCTGGTGAAAATATTCTCGGCGTGTTTTGGGCGAAGCTGACATTGGTTCACACAGGGAGAAAGCCCAGTTGTCCCAAAGAGCCGCCCACTCAAGACTCTTGGGAGGGTGCCCACATTGGTGGGGCCGGACCGGGGGTGCCATATTCAATTCCGCTTGAGGCGCGTGCGTGGCCCCGCTAGACCCAAGCGGCAAAGGAGCCGCGCCATGAGCCTCAACACATTCGGACATCTCTTTCGTGTCACCACCTGGGGCGAAAGCCACGGGCCCGCGTTGGGGGCGACTGTGGATGGTTGCCCGCCCGGCGTGACGGTGGACGAGGCGATGTTGCAGCACTGGCTGGAAAGGCGGCGGCCCGGCCAGAACAAGAACATGACCCAGCGCAACGAGCCGGATGCCGTGCGCATCCTGTCGGGTGTGTTCGAAGGGCAGACAACCGGCACGCCCATTCAGCTGATGATCGAGAACACTGATCAGCGCAGCCGCGATTACGGCGATATCGCCAACACGTTCCGGCCCGGCCATGCGGATATCACCTATCACCAGAAATACGGGCTGCGCGACTATCGCGGCGGGGGGCGCAGTTCGGCGCGTGAAACGGCAGCGCGGGTCGCGGCGGGCGGGATTGCGCGCGCGGTGCTGGGCGTGCTGGCGCCAAAGGTAGAGATCAAGGGCTACATGACCCGCATGGGCGAGATGGTGCTGGACCGCGAGCGGTTTGACTGGGATGCGATCGATACCAACGATTTCTGGCTGCCCGACGCCAAGGCCGCGCCGGACTGGGAGAAGTATCTGCAAAAGCTGCGCAAGGAACACGACTCGGTTGGTGCCGTGGTCGAAGTGGTGGCGCGCGGCGTGCCTGCGGGCCTTGGTGCGCCGGTCTATGCCAAGCTCGATACCGATCTGGCGGCGGCCTGCATGTCGATCAACGCGGTCAAGGGCGTGGAGATCGGCGAAGGCATGGCGGCGGCAGAGTTGAAGGGCACCGAGAACGCGGACGAGATTTTCATGGGGCCGGACGGGCCGGAATACAGCAGCAACCATGCGGGCGGCATCCTGGGCGGGATATCCACCGGGCAGGACGTGGTGGTGCGCTTCGCGGTCAAGCCGACCTCGTCGATCCTGAGCCCGCGCAAGTCGATCCGGATGGACGGCAGCGCGACCGAGGTGATCACCAAGGGCCGCCACGATCCCTGCGTCGGTATCCGCGCGGTGCCGGTGGGCGAGGCCATGATGGCCTGCGTGATCCTGGACCACCTGTTGCTGCATCGCGGCCAGGTGGGCGATGGCCCACGCGGGCGCATCGGCTGAGCGGCGTAGAACTTTCAGAGAATTCCAGCGCGCGCCCAGCCGGGTCGGGTCAATCAGCGGTCATGGCGGCGGTCATGTAGATCAGGGTCGGGCCATCGGCCTTGAAGGCGGCTGTCACCGCCCTTTTTAGCTCCGAGTGGGATTTGGGTGCTTCGGCATATGCGCCATAGGCCTTGGCCAGTGCGCAGAAATCGGGGTTATGGGCGATCACCGAATTGGGCGCGATCTGCGCGCGCACCATGCTGTCCTCGATCTCTTTCAGCTTGCCATTGTCCCACAGCAGGATCGGCAGGGGCTGGCCCAGTTCCACGGCGGTGCCCAGTTCCTGCACCGTGTACTGGAACCCGTAATCCCCGGCGATGATCACCGTGGGCAGGCCGGGCCGGGCCGTAGCCCCGCCGATCCCGGCAGGCAGGGCATAGCCCAGCGTGCCAAAGCCGTAGGGGTGGTGCCAGTGGCCGGGGCGGGCCATGTCCCACACTTCCTTGCCGGTATAGGCAAACTGGGTCATGTCCGAGAAATACATCGTGTCCTCGGGCATCACCTCGCGCAGTACGTCGCAGATGGGCGCGATGCCGGGGCGTTCGGAATCTGATTCGGCGCGCCAGCGGGCGCGGGCGGCCTTGACCTCTTTCGCGGTCCAGCTTGTCCGGGCTACGTGCCCTTCGAGTGCGGCAGCAAGCCCGGTGAAGAAGGAAACGCTGTTCATCAGCAGTTTGCCCCCGCCGCTCTGTTGAGCGAGCATTTCGGGGTCGATGTCGACGCGGATGAAGTCACCGACATGGCCCAGCTCGGCGCGCCACAGGTCGATTTCGGACAGCTCGGTGCCCACGGCAATCACCAGGTCGGCACCGGCAATGACGCTCTCGCTCTCGGGGCGGCCAAGATAGGCACCGAAATGCAGCGGGTCGTCCAGCCCGGCGATGCCGCGCCCGGCATAGGTGGTAAAGCTGGCCGCTTGCAACTGTGCCAGCACCTTGCGCGTGGTGTCGGGATTGCCGACCGCGCCGCCGCCGAGCACGAATAGCGGGCGTTTGGCCGCTGCGATCTGTGCCGCGATGTTCGGGGGCAGCGATTGTTCGGCAAGGGTGACGGGTTCGGGGGCCGGGTCCGATGCCGGGGGCGCATTGCCTTCGAGCAGGGCGATGGGCACCTGGATATGCTTGGACCGCTTTCGAACGCTCTGGAATTCGGCCAGTGCGCGGTCGATGAGCGCGTAGGCCGCATCGGCGGAGTGAGCCGTTGCCGACCAGTCGCAGACTGTCCCGCCGGCGATCTCCTGATCCAGCATCTGGTGCAACTGGCCGCGGGTCGCGGCTGTCTCGTCAAGGCATGAGGAGATGGCCAGTACCGACACGCTGTCGGAATAGGCCTGCCCCAGCGGTGTCATCGTATTGCACAGGCCGGGGCCGGTGATCACGTAGCACACGCCGGGCCGTCCGCTGGCGCGGGCATAGCCATCGGCCATGAACCCTGCGCCCTGTTCGTGCCGGGCGAGGATATGGCGGATGCCGGCCTCTTCGATGCCGCGGTACATTTCCTGGTTATGCACACCAGGGATGCCAAAGATCGTGTCAACGCCGCGCGATTTCAGCATGTGCGAGATTTGCGCCCCCAAAGGGCGGGTTTGAACAGGTGCAGTCATCAGGACCTCCAGAAGTTGATGGTGAAGATAGCATAAACCGCGAGCAGTTCTAGCCGACCGATCAGCATGCTGGCGCTCAGAATCCATTTGGCGGTATCGTTGAGCGGGGCGAAATTGCCCGCCGGTCCGATGGTATCACCCAATCCCGGCCCGATATTGGCCAGCGCGGTCGCGGCGCCAGAGATCGACGTGATGAAGTCGAGCCCTGTAAAGGCCAGCAACACCGAGATGACCCCGAGCGAGACGACGAAAAAGACAAAGAACGACATCACCGAATTCAGCACTTCGTCATCCACCGGACGCCCGGCATAGCGCGGTGTGAATATGCCGTGCGGGGATCGGATGCGGCTCATCTGGACGCGAATCGAGGCAAAAAGCAGTTGGTAGCGGAACACCTTGATCGAGCATGCGGTCGAACCGGCGCAGCCGCCGATCAAGCCGGTAAAGAAGATAACGGCGATGGGCAGCGGACCCCATGTCATGTAATTTTCGCTGGCAAAGCCGGTTCCGGTCATGATCGAGATGGTGTTGAACAGGACCTCGCGAAAGACGCGTTCGCTGGGGTCCCCGGCCTGAACGAAACGCCACAATGTCAGGCCCATGACGATCACGAAGATGGTCATCAAAAAGGCCCGGACCTGCGGGTCAGTCAGCAGCGGGCGGGCCGTGCCTGTTGTCATCTGCACGAAGCGCACGAATGGCAGGGCTGCCAGGGCCATGAAGACGGATGCGACATACTCACTGGCCGGGTTGAGCGCGCCGAATGATGAATCGTAATTCGACATGCCCCCGGTCGCGATGGTGGTCATCGCGTGTACGGTAGCGTCAAAGACGTGCATGCCGGACCACAGATATGCCGCAACGCACAGCATCGTCAGCGCAAGGTAAATGACCGAGATGCGAGATGCGATTTCGCCTGCGCGCGGCAGGATCTTGCCAAAGGTGTCAAAGGCTTCGGCCTTGAAGATCTGCATGCCGCCGACCCGCAGTTCCGGCAGGAACACCATCGCGACGATAATGATCCCGATCCCGCCCAGCCACTGCATGATTCCGCGCCACAGCAGCAAGCCCCGAGGCAGGGTGTCCAGACCGCTTATCACGCTGGCGCCGGTGGTGGTGAGGCCCGACATGGCTTCGAAAAAAGCATCTACGAAGCGCAGTTCGCTCTCGCCCAGCATGAAGGGAAGCGCACCAAAGAGCGGCAGCACGACCCAGACGCCGGTGGTCAGAAGGAAGGTCTGCTGAATGGTCAGCCCGGATTGCACGCCGTTGCGGCAGGTCAGCGCCACGAGGCCGCCTGTCAGCACGGTCAGGATCGAGGACTCGGCAAAGACGGTCCATTCACCGCGCTGTTCGGCGATGTCGAGCACCAGCGGGAACACCATCGCCAGCCCCAGCGCCATGACCGTCAGGCCGATAACATATCCCACCGGGCGCAAATCCATCATGCGCCGCAGCGTTGGATGCCTGCCAGTCCGGTGTCAACCCGGATCGGCTACGCAAAGATGATGCGAATCATCTGGACAAGAAATACATTTCGTATACATTCTGTGTACGATTGGTGGAGATCGCATGCCCATGGACAAGAAAACTGCCTGCCTGGAAGACCTGCGGATGCGCATATTGATGCAGCAGATCGTGCCCGGCGCTGACCTGGATGAGGCAGCGCTGTGCGAAGCCTACGGGATCTCGCGCACGCCGATGCGCGAGGTGTTTCAGCGCCTGAGCGGGGCGGGGTATCTGCGCACCGAGCCCAATCGCGGCCCGAAGGTCACGTCGATGGACCTTGGCGTGATGCGCATGTTCTTTCAGACCGCACCGCTGATCTATGCCAATGTCGCGCGCCTCGCGGCAGAGAACCGGCGGCCCGAGCAGATCGAATCGTTGCGTGCCACGCAGGACGGCTTTCGCGCTGCTACCTCGACAGGCGATGTCAGCCGCGCGGCAATGCTCAACCACCGCTTTCACGAGGAGATCGGCGAGATGGCCCATAATCCCTACCTGATGCCCGCGTTGCAGCGCATGCTGATTGACCACACGCGCCTCAGCCAGACTTTTTACCGCGCGAAATCGGCGGATGAGAAACAGCGGGTCAAGACCGCCTGCGTGCATCACGACCAGATGATTGACGCGATCGAGGCGCAGGACGGAGAACGCGCGGTCGAACTGACCCTGCAACACTGGGATCTGTCGCGCGACCGGCTGGAGCAGTTCGTGAAGCCCGACCCGCTACCGTTCGACATGCCATCGCAAAAGGATCAAGCCCGTGCAGTTTGAAGGGATCTACACCCCCATCGTGACGCCCTATCATGATGATTTCACCATCAACGAAGAGGCGCTGGCGCAGACCGTCGAAATGCTGATCGGGGCGGGCGTTCACGGGATCATCGTGGCCGGTACGACCGGCGAATATTACGCCCAGTCCGCCGAGACTCGCCTGTGGCTGTTCGAGCGGGTTCACCAGCTGATCAATGGCCGGGTTCCGATGATCGCGGGCACCGGTGATATGCAGACCGAGAACAGCATCGCCTATGCCAAGGCCGCCAAGGAGATCGGCGCCGATGCGCTGCTGATTGCCACGCCGCCCTATTCGTGCCCGACGGGCCGTGAACTGGCGTTGCACTGTCTGGCCATCGACCGCGCTGCGAACCTGCCGGTGATGCTCTACAACTATCCGGGCCGGATGGGCGTGACGATGGACGAGGAATGCCTGGACCGTTTGGGCCGGTCAGCCAATTTCTGCGGCATCAAGGAAAGCAGTGGTGACATCGACCGCCTGCACCTGTTGGCGCGAGATTACCCGCATATCGGCCTTGGCTGCGGCATGGACGATCAGGCGCTGGAATTCTTCGCATGGGGTGCGCGGTTCTGGGTCTGTGCAGGCTCTAACTTTGCCCCAGAGGCACATATCGCGCTCTACCGCGCCTGCGCAATCGAAGGGGATTTCACGAAGGGCCGCGCCATCATGTCCGCCATGCTTCCGCTGATGCGGGTACTGGAGCAGGGTGGCAAATTCATCCAGTGCATCAAGCATGGTTTGACGGTGCGCGGCATTCCCGCCGGGCCGCCGCGCCGCCCACTGCACCCGCTGAACAAGGATGACAAACGCGCCTTGGAAGAGGTGATCCGCACCATGAACACCGCCATCAAGCGTATCGAAGGAGAGGCGCAATGACCGAGCTTTTGACCCGCGCGGAATATGCCGCCATCGCCGCCGAGATCGACCTGCCTGCCGCGCCGTTTATCGACGGCAAGTTCCGCAAGGGAACGGGGCCGATGATGGAGACGGTGAACCCGGCAACGGGCGATGTGCTGACCCGAATCAGCACCGCCGGACCCGAGGACGTGGACCTGGCCGTTTCGCGTGCCCGCGAAGCGTTTGATCGCGGTGACTGGTCGCGCCTGCACCCGTCAGAGCGCAAGGATGTTTTGATAAAGCTGTGCAAGCTGATCACCCGCCGACAGAACGAACTGGCCGTGATGGAGAGCCTTGATAGCGGCAAGCCCATCCGCGATTGCGTCGGCATCGACGTGCCCGAGACGATCCATACGATCAAATGGCATGCCGAGCTGGTTGACAAAATCTATGACCAGGCCGCCCCAACAGGCGACGATGCCATCGCGATGATCGTCCGAGAGCCGATCGGCGTGGTCGCTGCGGTGCTGCCGTGGAATTTTCCGATGTTGATGCTGGCTTGGAAGATCGGGCCGGCACTGGCCGCTGGCAATTCGGTGATCGTGAAGCCGGCCGAGCAGACGACGCTGACCGCGCTGCGCATTGCCGAGCTGGCGCATATGGCGGGCGTGCCGCGCGGCGTGTTGCAGGTGTTGCCCGGTGACGGGCCGTCGGTCGGCGAACCGCTGGGCCTGCATATGGACGTGGATATGGTCAGCTTTACCGGCTCGACCGAGACCGGAAAACGCTTCCTGCGCTATGCGGCGGACAGCAACATGAAGAAGATCGTGCTGGAATGCGGCGGCAAGAACCCTGCCGTGGTGCTGGCCGATGCCGAGAACCTCGATCATGTGGCCGGTCATGTGGTCAATGCCGCATTCTGGAACATGGGCGAGAATTGCAGCGCCACCTCGCGTCTGATCGTTCACCGCGACGTCAAGGCGCCGCTGATGGAACGGATCGTGGCCCGCATCCGCGACTGGAAGACAGGCGATCCGCTCGACCCGGCCAACCATCTGGGTGCGCTGATCGATGCCGAGCACTGCCGCAAGGTATCGAGCTACCTCAAGGGCGAGGCAGTGATTGGCGGGACGGTGGACGGCAATTTCATCGTGCCGACGGTCTATGAGGTCTCCGGAGATGACGAGCGGGCGCGCGAAGAGATCTTCGGGCCGATCCTGTCGGTCATCGAAGTGGCCAGCACCGAAGAGGCAATCGCATTGGCCAATGACACGGCATATGGCCTTGCGGCGGCCGTGTTCACCGCCAACACGCGGACCGCGATCCGCGCCGCGCGTGACATCCGCGCCGGGACCGTGACGGTCAATTGCTACGGCGAGGGCGACATCTCGACCCCGTTTGGCGGGTACAAGCAATCAGGGTTCGGCGGACGCGACAACGGCGCGCAAGCCCATGACCAGTTCACCGAGATCAAAACCATCTGGATCGATCTGACCGATCCAGCAGAGGGAGACAACGTGGGATGAGTCGTGTAGGTTTTATCGGCACCGGGCATATCGCGGCGCCGATGGCGCGGGCGCTGGCGCGATCCGGCCACCGCGTCACCGTATCAGAGCGGAGCGCGGAAACCGCAGCGGAACTGGTTGGTGCCGGGCTCGGTATCCAGGTGGCGCCGAACCAGCAGGTTCTGGAGAGGTCAGAGATCGTATTCCTTTGCCTTCGCCCGTCCGTTTGGGAATCGGTCTCGACGACGCTGGAATGGCGGCCTGATCATAGCGTGATCTCGGTCATGGCCGGGATCAGCCTGGATGACCTGCATCGGGCCTGTGCGCCAGCGACCGACATATCGGCAACAATTCCGTATGCTTTTGTAGAGCACGGTGGCTGTCCGCTGCCTGTCGTCGGCAACCCGGCGGCCTTGCAGGCACTCTTTGGCGCAGACAATCCCGTGCTGCCACAAACAGACGCTGATGCCCTGACGCACTTCTTTGCCGCATCGTCACTAGTGTCGGCGGTGCTGGGCCTGTTGGAGGGTGGCGCGAATTGGCTGGGGCCAAGAACCGGCGACGGGGATTCGGCCGAGACCTACCTCGCGGCGCTCGTGGGCGGATTCCTGAGCCATGGCAGCTTTGAGTCCGCTGGCAGGCTGGTGGAGGAAAAATGGGGACTCGCGACGCCAAATACATTGAACCGACAAATGGTTGACGGTCTGGAAGGGCAGGGCGCGTTTGCAGACCTGCCCTCACTTCTGGATCGGATCGCCGCGAGCATGGGAGGCGACAAATGAGTACCGCTGCTGTTGGAACTACACGCCGGGGGCGTGGTGCGCGAAAGGCGATCCGTCAGGCGCATGATTTCAAGATGCTACCGTCCCTCAAACGCGGACTCCCCCTGACCGAGCCGATGGACGAGGGGCAGATCGAGCGGATCGATGCCGCTTCGATGCATATTCTCGAAAATGTCGGTGTTGTCTTTCGCGACGAAATCGCGCTGGCGGATTGGCGGCGTGTTGGGGCCAAGGTGGTGGGCGACACGGTTTACCTGGATCGCGGGCTGGTACGCGAGTTGATCGCGACGATCCCCGAAACGTTCACCTATCACGCCCGCAACCCGGCCAATAATCTGCCCTTTGGCCGCGATCACGCAATCTTTGTGCCGATGACCGGTGCGCCGTTTTTGCGCGACCTCGACAATGTGCGGCGCAATCCGCTGATGGAAGACCTCAGCAACTTTCACAAGCTGGCGCATATGCTGCCTGCGATGCACAGCTCTGCGCATCATATCGTGGAGCCTTACGACCACCCGATCAGCCAGCGGCATCTGCGCATCACCTATTCATCCATGAAACACTCGGACAAGACGTTCATGGGCATGACCACCAGCCCGAAGAACGCCGAAGACGTGATGGAAATGTGCGCGATCCTGTTTGGCGAAGAGTATCTGGAGACGCATCCCGTCTGCACCGGCAATTGCAACGGCAACTCGCCGCTGGTGTGGGACGAGACGATGCTGGGCGCGATGCGCGCGTTCTGCAAGCGTAACCAGCCTGTGCTGTGCAGCCCCTTCGTGCTGGGCGGGGCCAATACGCCCGCATCCGTCGCGCCGACTGTGGCGCAGCTTAATGCCGAGGCGCTGAGCGCGCTGGCCTATACGCAGGTGGTGCGCAAGGGATGTCCGGCGATCTACGGCCATTACCTCAGCACGGTCAGCATGAAATCAGGTGCGCCGATGGCGGGTACGCCGGAAATCAGCCTGATGAACCTGATGATCGGCCAGATGGCGCGGTTCTACGGCGTGCCTTGGCGATCCTCGACCGCGCTGGGCGGGGCCAAGACCTTTGACGCGCAAGCCGGTTATGAGAGTGCGACCACACTCATGGCGTTGCAGATGGCAGGCACCAACTACATGTGGCACGCCGCCGGCTGGAACGAGGCGGGAATGCATTGCAGCATGGCCAAGTTCGTCGTGGATGCCGAGCAATGCGCCATGGCCTACCGCATGGCCGAGGGCATCCGTTGGGATGATTTCGACGAGGCGTTGGCGGCGGTCGCCGATATCGGGCCGGGGGGGCATTATCTGGGCCACGCGCACACGCTGGAGAATTTCCAGCGCGCGTTTTTCATGCCGGATCTGTTCGACAACAACTCGATCGAGCAGTGGCAGGCCGAGGGCAGCGTCGAGATCACAGAGCGGGCGATCAACTACACCCGCGACTTGCTGAACGCCTATGAAGAGCCGAAACTGGACGCAGGCGTGGACGAGGCGCTGCGTGACTATATCGCCCGGCGCGAACGTGAAATCCCGGCGGCTGACGCCCTCAACCAGGACCTTTAGGCCGATGACGATCGCCAGCATCCAGATCTACCAGACTGAACTGCCGGTGCGGAACAGCCCCAGCACGATGGCGAGTGCACAAGTCTGGTCGCTGACCAGTACCGCGCCCCGGTTCGAGGTGTAAGAGATGCGGTTTGAAGGCAAGACGGCACTGGTCACAGGTGCGGCAGGCGGGATCGGGCAAGCCATCGTGCATGGCTTGCGGGCCGAGGGCGCGCACGTTGCGGTGACGGATCGCGATACCAGCGGGCTGGACGCGGATGCGCATTTCGACGGTGATCTGCTGGATGGCGCGTTCTGTGATGCGCTGCCGGGCCGCGTGGCAGAGGCGCTGGGTGGGGTCGATATCCTGTGCAACAACGCAGGCGTCATCACACGCGGCGATATCACCACGGCGACGGATGACGACTATGCCCTGACCATGGGCGTGAATGTCGAGGCGCCGTTTCGCATTGCGCGGGCGGTGATCCCGATCATGGCGGCGGCGGGGGGTGGTGCCATCGTCAATACCGCGTCTTGCTGGGGGCTGCATCCGGGGCCGAATCATCCTTTGTACGTGATGTCCAAGGCGGCGATTGCGTCGCTTACGGAATGTCTGGGCCGCGACCATGCGCATCAGGGTATTCGGGTGAATGCGGTCTGCCCGAACGAGGTGAACACCGCGATGTTGCGCACCGGGTTTGCCATACGCGGGCTGGATCCGGATGCGGCGGTCGCCACGCTGAATGCCACCGTGCCGCTGGGGCGAATCGCGGAACCCGAGGATATTGCCGATGTGATCCTTTTCCTTGCTTCTGATGCGGCGCGTTACATGTGTGGCGCGCTGGTCCCGGTCAATGGCGGGAAACCGGTGGGATGAGCGTGTTCGCGGGCAAGGTGGCGCTGGTCACAGGGGCGTCCAGCGGCATGGGGCAGGCCACGGCGCGGATGCTGGCAGAGGGCGGCGCACGGGTATTCACGGCGCAGCGCGGTGTGTCAGAATTCGAGACTGTTTCAGCCGATTTCGCCGACCCTGAGATGCCAGAGCGCGTGATAGGCACGGTTCGCGAGGCTGCCGGACAGCTCGATATCCTGATCAACAATGCGGGCGTCATGCGCGAAGGGACCGTCGAGGAAACATCTCTGGATGATTGGCACATGCAATTGCATGTGAACCTGACCGCGCCCTTCCTGTTGATCCGTCACGCCATGCCGCTGTTGCGGGCTACGCGCGGTGCGATCGTCAATGTCGGCTCTATCGAGGGGCTGGGATCGAACCCGCGCCATCCGGCCTATGGCGCGTCCAAGGCCGGGCTGCATGGGCTGACCCGCGCCGTGGCGGTTGATCACGGGCCGGACGGGGTGCGCTGCAATGCCGTGGCACCGGGCTGGATCGACACCGATTTGAATGAGGCGTTCATTGACGGTCAGCCCGATCCGGCGGCGTTTCGGGCCCAGATCGGGGGCATTCACCCCCTGCGCCGTACCGGTGGGCCCGAAGAGGTGGCACAGCTGATCTGCTGGCTGGCATCGGACGCCGCCAGCTTCGTTACCGGGCAGGTCTATGCCATCGACGGTGGCCGCACCGCACAGTTGAGCCTGCCATGAAAGTGACCCGACTGCCGCGTGATCCGGGTAAATCCGGCTGGAACGCGCTTTTGCCCGCACCCGCCCCTGCCCAGAGGCTGGAAGAGGCCATCTCTGCCGATTGGTTGGTGATCGGTGCCGGTTTTGCCGGTCTGGCGGCAGCGCGCAGGCTGAAGCAACTGCACCCTGGCGACCGGATCGTGGTGCTGGAGGCGACGCGCATAGGAACGGGCCCCGCCGGGCGCAATTCGGGCTTTATGATCGACCTGCCGCATGATCTGGCGTCCGAGGATTACGGTGGAGCGTTGGAGCGCGACGCAGCGCAGACGCGGGCCAATCGTGCCGGTATCGGTTTTGCCGCAGACATGGCGGCGGAATACGCGCTGGGCGACGAGGCATTTGCAACCACAGGCAAGGTGAACGGCGCCGCCTCACCCTCGGGGCATCAGCATAACCTTGACTACGCGCAGCACCTGACCGCGATGGGCGAGGCGCATGAAATGCTTGATGCCGCGCAGATGCAGGAGATGACCGGCACATCCTATTATTGCAGCGGTCTCTTTACGCCGGGGACGGTGATGATTCATCCCGCGATGTTCGTGCGGGGGGTTGGCTCAGGTCTGAATGCGCAAGGGGTGCAGATATTCGAGAATAGCCCCGTGATCCAGCTCACGCGTCGCGGCACCTGGTTGGCCAGAACGCCGGGTGGGTCGGTCAGCGCGCCTCGGGTTATCTTGGCGGTCAACGGGCATGTGAACAGTTTCGGCCATTTCAAGCAGCAATTGCTGCATGTTTTTACCTATGCGTCGATGACCCGTGCCTTGACCGCGGCCGAAAGTGCGGCGCTGGGCGGTGATCCGCGCTGGGGCATTACGCCCGCGCACCCGATGGGCACCACCGTGCGGCGGATTTCCGGCATTGGCGGAGATCGAATCATCATCCGCAACCGGTTTACGATGGACCCGTCCATGGAAGTGTCTGACCGACGTATCGCACGCGTAGGACGCGACCATGATCAAGCCTTTGCCGCACGGTTCAGCATGCTTGGCGATGTGGCGATGCAATACCGCTGGGGTGGGCGGCTGTGTCTTAGCTGGAACAACGTGCCGGCGTTGGGCGAGGTGGACGAGGGGCTATTCTCGGCATGTTGCCAGAACGGTCTGGGCACAGCCAAGGGAACGTTGCACGGGATGCTGACGGCCGAACTGGCCTCGGGGCATCATACGCCGTTGTTGGACGAAGTGATGGCGCAGCCTGCGCCACGCCGCCTGCCGCCCGCGCCTTTGGCCTATGTGGGGGCCAATGCCACGATGCTATGGGGCGAGCGCAAGGCCGGGCGCGAGTTCTAGCGGGTCACGCGCGGCCCTCAGCCCTCGGCCAGATCCCGCAGGATCGGGCAATCGGGCCGTTCGTCCCCGGCGCAGGCGTCAACCAGATGCGACAGCGTCGCCCGCATGGATTGTAGCGCGGCAATCTTGTCCTCTATCTGGGCCAGATGGCTGCGCGCCAGCCGCTTTACATCTGCCGATGAACGGCTTTCGTCCTCGTAGAGCCCAAGCAATGTGCGGCAATCCTCTATCGAAAACCCCAGCGCGCGGGCGCGCCCCAGAAACGCCAGCTTGTGGACGTCGGCGTCGCTAAAGTCGCGGTAGCCGCTATTGCCTCTGGCGGGCCGAATCAGGCCGATCTCTTCGTAATAGCGGATCGTCTTGGGTGGCAGGCCGGTACGCGCGGCGGCGTCTCCGATGTTCATGCTGTCACCTCGCTTTCAATCGGGCGCCGCAGCCGCCGCAGGCGCAGCGCATTGCTGACCACAAAGACCGACGACATGGCCATCGCCCCCGCCGCCAGCATCGGCGACAACAACAGCCCGGATACGGGGTAGAGTACCCCGGCGGCTACCGGGATCAGCGCCGCATTATAGGCGAAGGCCCAGAACAGGTTCTGCCGGATGTTCGCCATTGTGCGTTCCGAGACGTGCCGCGCCGTGACCGCGCCGACCAGATCGCCCGAGATCAGCACCACGTCGGCGGCCTCGATCGCGATATCGGTGCCGGTGCCGACGGCGATGCCGATATCGGCCTCTGCCAGTGCTGGCGCATCATTGATCCCGTCGCCGACAAAGGCGACCGGGCCGTGTTTTGCGCGCAAGGCCCGGATCGCGTCGCGCTTGCCCTCGGGCAGCACCTCGGCGATCACATCGTCGATGCCCAGTTCCCGCGCGATCACCCCGGCGGCGTCGGCACTATCCCCGGTGATCATCACGGTGTGCAACCCGGCGCGGTGCATTGCGGCGATGGCGCGGGCGCTGGTGGGTTTGACCGTATCCGAAATGCCGATTGCAGCGGCAATTTGGCCTGCAATAGAGACGAAAACCAAGGTTTGACCCTTCGCCGCCATTGCGGTGATTTCGGCGTCCAGCACATCGGTGTCGATGCCATGTTTCGTCATCATCCCTCGATTGCCGATAATCACCGCGCGGCCTTCGATATCGGCGGTGATCCCGGTGCCGGCATGGGCCTTAACCTGTGTCGCACGCGGCAGGGTCAGACTCTCTGCCGCTGTCTCGATCGCGCGGGCCAATGGATGTTCCGATTGCGCCTCGATCGCTGCGGCGTGGCGCAGAACCTCCTCGCGGTCATGGCCCGGTGCCAGTGCCACATCCACCACTCGGGGTTGTCCGAGGGTCAATGTTCCGGTCTTGTCGAAAGCGACCGTTTTGACCTCTGCCAAGCGCTCCAGCGCCTCGCCCCGGCGAAAGAGTACGCCCAGTTCTGCCGCACGTCCGGTGCCGACCATGATCGACGTTGGTGTGGCCAGACCCATCGCGCAGGGGCAGGCGATGATCAGTACCGAAACGCCCGCGACCAGCGCATGGCTGAGCGAGGGTGAAGGGCCAAACGCGAGCCAGACCAAAACCGTGACCACAGCAATCCCCATGACGATAGGGACAAAGACGCGCACGACGCGGTCTGCCACGGCCTGGATCGGCAGCTTTGCACCCTGCGCCTGCTGGACCATTTCGACGATGCGGGCCAGCACGGTGGCCTGACCAACCGCGCCTGCCCGGATCCGCAGCACTCCGGCAGAGTTGGTGGTGCCACCGATGACCTGTACGCCGGGCGCTTTGGCCACCGGCATCGGCTCGCCGGTGATCATGCTTTCGTCTACGTGGCTCTCGCCCTCGATCACCTCGCCATCCACCGCGATTCGTTCGCCGGGGCGGGTTTCGATCACATCGCCGACAACAACTGAAGCGAGCGGGACCGACTGGATCGTGTCGCCTCGCAGGACGCGGACGGTGTCGGGTTGCAGCCCGATGAGGTGTTCGATCGCGGCACCGGTGCGACCGCGCGCGCGGGCCTCCATCCAGCGCCCGACGAGGATCAGCGTCACGATGACGCCTGCGGCCTCGAAATAGACGGCTGCCGCGCCTGCGGGCAGCAATCCGGGGGCAAAGAGCGCGACACAGCTATAGCCCCAGGCGCTGAGCGTGCCGAGGGCGACGAGGCTGTTCATCTCGGGGGCGCCGCGCAGCAGGGCAGGCAGGCCCTTTTGAAAGAACACCCGACCCGGCCAGAGCAGGACCAGCGTGATCAGCACGAACTGAAACGCCCAGGAGGCGGTCATGCCGACAGTTTGATGAATCGCCGCGTGGAAAGCGGGGAAGACGTGACCGCCCATCTCGATCACGAATACTGGCAAGGTCAACGCGGCGGCGATGAGTGCGGCGCGTTTCGTCTGGGTAATTTCAGCGTCGTGGCGATCAATATCAGGCTCTGTTTCACCTGAAACCGGCTCTGCCGGGTAGCCTGCAGCGGTCAGGGCGCTTGCCAGATGTGTCGCGTCTGTCACGCCTGCCAGATAGGTGATTCTGGCCTGCCGTGTGGCCAGGTTTACATGCGCTTCCAGCACACCGGGCACGGCGCGCAAAGCGGCCTCGGCCCGCCCGACGCAAGAAGCGCAGGTGAGGCCCGATACCATCAAGTCAGCCTGCGATTGCTCCGCCGGATAGCCGGCCTGCGCCAGCGCCTCCGCGAGGGCAGGTGGCTGGGCGGTACCCGGATCGACGCTCGCGGTGCGGGTGGCAAAATTTACCGTCGCGCCACCGATTCCGGGGACTGCGTTCAGCGCGCGTTCGGCCCGGCCCGCGCAGCCCGCGCAGGTCATTTCGCCGATTCGAATGGTCAGTGTTTCGCTCATCTTCGACCCCTTTCAGAGCGGAGATAGGGCTTCCAGTTGCTGGAAGGTCAAGGGCAAAGCGCTGAAAAAGCGACATCGGTATCGCGTCGGTATCATATCGGTATCGGGTGGGCGCCGGGATGAAGCCCGGCCTACCCGCCGCTGCGGTACCGGAAAACTCCGGTAGAGGTGGCAATGACGGTGCCCGTGTGATCCGTCACGCGGCCTTCGGCAAAGTAGGTCTTGCGTCCGCCGCCGGTGCGCCAGCCTTCGGTGATCAGGATCTCGCCATTGGCCTGCGCCAGATAGTTCACGGTCATCGACAGGGTGAGCGCCATTTGCTGCCGATCCGGGTCGCCGGTGTAGCATCCGGCATAGCCCATCGCGGAGTCCAGCAAGGTTGCGTGGATGCCGCCATGCGGCAGGCCCTGCCGGTTCATCAGCTGATGCGTGAGTGGTATCTCGATGCGGGCATAATCCTTGCGCCAGGCGGTCATGCGCATGTTCAGATGTTTCTGAAGGGGATAGGGTTCCTCGATCAGTCTGGGGTCCAGTTCGTCTGTCATGTCAGTCGCCTCTTGTTGCGGTCGGGCCCTGTCAGGCCGGTTGGTACCGGGCCGCGTGGTTTGCGCAGCGCTGTTTCAGGTTTTTTCGCGTCAATCTGTCGGGGTATCGGTATAGTATCGGGTCAGCCAGCGGGCGATGAGGGCGGGCTTGTCGGTGCCCTCGATCTCGACCCGCACGGACCATGTGTTCGATACCTGCCCCGGCGTGGCGTCGTCCGATTTGATCAGGCGGAACACGCCGCGCACCCGGGCGCCTGCGCGCACCGGCGAGAGAAAGCGCAGCTTGTCAAAGCCGTAATTCACGCTGCGCGTCACCTCTGGCGGAAAGGGCAGCGCGTCGTAATACATCGCCGACAGCAGTGACAAGCTGAGGAACCCGTGCGCGATGGTGCCGCTAAAGGGAGTCTGCGCCGCCCGGTCAGGATCGGTATGGATGAATTGCCAATCATCGGTGGCATCTGCAAAGGCATCAATGCGGCTCTGATCCACCTTGAACCAGCGGGAAATGGCGGGCGCATCGGTCATTGGGTTGGCTCGCGCAGATCGGGCAGCAGGTAATCGGTGAGCTGTTGTCGGAGGGTCAGTTTCGACACTTTGCCGGTCGCGGTGAGCGGCAGAGCGTCAAGATAGATCACATCGTCGGGCAGTTGCCATTTCGCGAAATGCGGCGCCATCGTTTCGTGGATCGCCGCCAGATCGGGCGGTGGATTGGTGGCGGCGACGGCGATCAGGATGGGCCGTTCACCCCATTTGGGGTGCGGCATGGCGATAACGGCGCAACTGGAAATGCCGGGATGGGCGGTCGCGGCATTTTCAAGGTCGATTGAACTGATCCATTCACCGCCCGATTTTACCAGATCCTTGGCCCGGTCATGCACAGTCAGCCGGCCCTGAGCATCGACAGAAGCGATATCGCCGGTGGCGAACCATCCATCGGCATCGAAGGCGGCCGCACTGGCGGCAGGGTTGTCAAAATAGCCTGAAATGACGCTGTTGCCGCGCACATAGAGCTCTCCGGTGGTCTGCCCGTCATGGGGCAGGCGCACGCCGCCTTCGCCGGTCACCTTGAAATCCACGCCGAAACAACGCTGCCCGGCATTGGTCTGGGCGGCCATGCGCGCGGTCAGATCCAGTGCCGCGACATCCGGGCCGGGGGTGCCGCGCCCGCCGACGGGGCTCATCTCGGTCAGGCCCCAGCAGCGGCTGACGGGGATTCCGTGACGCTCATAGGCCAATGCCAGCGAATGCGGCATGGCGGCACCGCCGACAACCAGATCGGCAAAGCCTGCGGGTGGGCGGCCGCGCCGCTCGATCTCAGGCAAGAGGCCCGCCCAAACGGTGGGCACGCCCCAGGCGGTATGGACCTGCTCGGCCTCCATCAACGCCCAGAGGCTGGCCCCGTCGAGCGCCGCGCCGGGCATCACCAGCGTCATGCCCATGAGCGGTGCGGCATAGGGCAGGCCCCAGGCATTGGCATGAAACATAGGCACGATGGGCATTGCGCAGCACCCGGCGCGAAAGCTGCTGGTCTGGCTGAGCGGCACCATCATCGCGTGCAGCACGGTGGAGCGCTGAGAAAAGAGCGCGCCTTTTGGTGCGCCAGTGGTGCCGGAGGTATAGCAGAGCGCGGCGGCGGTATCCTCTGGCAGGTCGGGCCAGTCATAGGTGGTGGGCTGCCCGGCGATAAGCGCGTCGTAAAGGGGAAGATCAGTTTCTGTTTCAGCCTGATTTGCAGTTTCCGACAACGCGATGCAGGTCATTTCGGGGGGGATCTGATCCCTTAGCCTTGCGATGCGCGGAGCAAATTCCGGCTCCAGAAACAGGATCCGGTCCTTCGCGTGGTTGAGGATATAGACCAGCTGTTCGTCCGACAGGCGCGGATTGATCGTGTGACAGACCGCGCCCATGCCGGAGATGGCGAAATAAAGCTCGAAATGACGGTGGGAATTCCATGCCAGCGTCGCGATCCTGTCCCCCTGGCGGACATCTTGAGCCACCAAGGCATGCGCCAGTTGCGCCGCGCGTACCAGCGCATCCGGGTAGGTCTGGCGGTGTCGGCCTGTGGGCGTGGCTGATACGATCCCCTCATGCGGCGTGACCTCTGCGGCGTGGGTCAGGATATCGATGATCCGCAAGGGCCGGTGCATCATCATCCCCAACATGCGCGCTACCCTCTTTTCCGGTTGTGCCAATGGCGCAGGGTCGCACAAAGCAGTTTGGTGATCAATTCCCGCACCCGGCTCTTGACGTTGCGCAGGCTGGCCCGCAAGTAGCAAGGCAATCCCCCCACGCAGGAGCCAGCAGATGTCCCTTGACCGTTCCATCAAAATCGCACCGTCGATCCTGTCGGCTGATTTCGCCAATTTCGGTCAGGAGATCGAGGCGATCGAGGCCGAGGGCTGTGACTGGGTGCATGTCGACGTCATGGACGGGCATTTCGTGCCGAACATCACGTTTGGCCCCCCGCTGGTCAAGGCGATCCGCGCGCATATCAAGACGGTGATGGACGTGCATCTGATGATCGCGCCGGTCGATCCCTATATCGAGGCCTTCGCCGATGCGGGCGCGGATGTCCTGACCGCGCATCTGGAGGCCGGGCCGCACATCCACCGCACGTTGCAGGCCATTCGCGGGACGGGCTGCAAGGCCGGTCTGGCGCTGAACCCCGGTACGGGGCTGGATGATGTGGCGCATCTGCTGGACATGATCGACCTGGTCTGCGTGATGACCGTCAACCCCGGTTTTGGCGGGCAGAAATTCATTCACAGCCAGATCGAAAAGGTGCGCACGTTGCGCGAGATGATCGGCGACCGGCCCATTCATATCGAGATCGACGGTGGTATCACGCGCGAAACGGCGCCGCTGATGGTGGCGGCGGGGGCCGATGTGCTGGTGGCGGGGTCTGCGGTGTTCACGGGCGGCAGTGTGCAGAACCCGGCCCCTTATGGCGCCAACATCCGCGCGATCCGCCACGCAGCCGAGGCCGCGCAGGGCAACTGAGGGCCCGCATCGGCGGGACGGGTGGCGTTGTGCCCCTGATCCGGCCATTGCGGGGGAACGTCGCGTTTGCCTGTCAGCGGCGATCCACGATAGGATTCGGGCAAGAAATTAGAAGGGATCGTAACATGACGGATATCGTGATTCTGGGCGGCGCGCGGACGGCCATCGGCACTTTTGGCGGTGCATTGGCGGGGGTGAAACCGACCGAACTGGGCGCGCATGTGGCGCGGTCCGCGCTGGAACGGTCCGGGGTCGAGGGTGGCCAGATCGGGCATGTGGTGTTCGGCCACGTGATCAACACCGAGCCGCGCGACATGTATCTCAGCCGCGTCGCGGCGATGGAGGCGGGCATCCCAGAGACCACGCCGGCGATGAACGTCAACCGCCTGTGCGGATCGGGCGCGCAGGCGATCGTTTCGGGGATTCAGGCACTGATGCTGGGCGATTGCGACTATGCGCTGACCGGCGGGGCCGAAAGCATGACGCGCGCGCCCTTCATCATCCCCGATCAGCGCTGGGGCGCCAAGATGGGCGATGTCCGGACGCTCGACATGATGCTGGGCGCGCTCAACTGTCCGTTCGGCACCGGCCATATGGGCGTCACCGCCGAGAATGTCGCGGCAGAGCATGACATCAGCCGCGAAGCGCAGGACGCCTTTGCGCTGGAGAGCCAGCGCCGTGCGGCGGCGGCGATCAAGGCGGGACATTTCAAGGATCAGATCACGCCGATCGAGGTGAAGGTGCGGCGCGATACCGTGAGTTTCGACACCGATGAACACCCCAAGGAGACGACGGCAGAGGCGCTGGCCGGGCTGCGCACCGCGTTCCAGAAAGATGGCACCGTCACGGCGGGCAATGCATCGGGCATCAATGATGGTGCGGCAGCAATCGTGATGGCGCGCGGTGATGCCGCGCAACTGGCGGGTCTGAAGCCGCGTGCGCGGGTGTTGGGCTATGCCCATGCCGGTGTGCGCCCCGAGGTGATGGGCATCGGCCCGGTCCCGGCCATCGAGGCGCTGTTCGCGCGCACCGGGCTGAGCGCGTCCGATTTCGACGTGATCGAATCGAACGAGGCCTTTGCGTCGCAGGCGCTGGCGGTGAACAAGGCGCTTGGACTTGACCCGGCGCGCGTGAACCCTAATGGCGGCGCGATCGCGCTGGGCCATCCGGTCGGTGCGACGGGCGCGATTCTGACGATCAAGGCGATGTATGAGTTGGAGCGCACTGGCGGGCGCAAGGCGCTGATCACCATGTGCATCGGTGGTGGGCAAGGTATCGCGCTGGCAATCGAGCGGGTCTGACCGGACACTACATCTGCCCCGGCGAGCATCTTGGTGAGCGGGGCCTCCGGCGGAGGTATTTATGGGAAAGATGAATGGCCGATGCGCGTTTCATCTTTCCAAAAAACCTTTGCCGCGCCGGCTGGGGGCGACGATGGTTGAGGTCGTCCGCCGCCGGCGCGTTTCATACCCAATGAGACCTGCCCGTTATTCGGGCAGGAGAGCGGGCATCGCGGCATTCTCGCGGTTCAGTCGCTTGGCCGCCATGCCGGGGGCGGCGCCCCAGACCGCGATCCAGCGGTAAAACACAGGCGTCAGGAACAGGGTGAAGACGGTGGCAAAGCCAAGCCCGCCGACGATCACCCAGCCGACCGCAATGCGCGCCTCGGCCCCGGCCCCGGATGTCAGGATCAGCGGCAAGCCGCCAAACACGGTCGAGACCATCGTCATCATCACCGGCCGGATGCGCAGGCGCAGGGCGTTGCGGATCGCGCTGTCGATATCCTGACCCGCCTCGCGCAACTGGTTTGCGAATTCAACGATCAGGATGCCGTTCTTGGCCATGACACCGATCAGCATCACCAGACCGATCTGGCTGTAATAGTTCAGCGATCCGCCCGAGAGGGAGATTGCCAGAAGCGCGGCGGCCAGCCCAAAGGGGACTGTCAGCATGATGACGACGGCGCTGGCGATGCTTTCGAACTGGGCGGCCAGCACCAGGAAAACGACGATGAAGGCCACACCAAAAACCGTATACATGGCAGACTCACTGTCCGTCAGTGTTGCCGCTTCGCCGGTAAAGACGATCCCCATGCCGTCCGGCAGCGTGTCATCGGCAATCGCGGTCAGTTGCGCCATTGCATCACCAAGGTCGACACCTTGGCCAAGGTTGGATTGAACCGACACGGCCAGCGATCCGGCCTGACGGCTGATTTGCGACTGGCTGACAATCGGCTCGAGCGTTGCTGCTGCCGAGACCGGAACATATTCACCGCCCGGCAGACGCAGGAAGATGGACTCAAGGTCTGACGGATCGTTGATCGGGGGGCCACCGGGCACCACGTTGACGTCGGTTTCAACATCATCCTCGAACACCGAAACAGCGACGTTGCCCTGGACCATGGCACTGACTGTCTGGGCGATTTCTTCCTCGCTCAGGCCGAACACGCGGGCCATGTCCGGGTCCACTCGCAGCTCGTATTGCGCCTGTACGCTGTCCTCGGAAAGCTGTGGGTTGAGGAACGTATCGTCGCCCGCCATCGCGGCCACCAGAGTATCGGCAGCGTCTGTCATTGCCGCGACATCGGTGCCTGTGACCGCGAATTGCAGACCGCGCCCCGCGCCACGGATGTTCAGGCTGTTGGTCGAGCGGGCATTGACCTGAACGCCGGGAACATCGCTGAGTTGCTTGCTGACCTCGGCAATGATCTCTTGCTGGCTATGGTCGCGCTCGGCCCAGTCGGGCAGGCGCACGATGATGAAGGCGCTGGTGCCGCCGCCCACACCGATGATGCTCTGAACGGCTTCGACGTCTCCGTTTGCGCGGTAAGGGTCCAAGATAGCCTCGACCTGCGCGATTTGCGTCTCAAGGTACTCGACCGTGGTATCGGATGCACCGCGCGCCTGGATCAGAAAGAACCCACGATCCTCGTCTGGCGTGATGCTGGACGATAACGTGCTTGCTGCGCCGACTGCGATAAGGGCGAACCCGATGGCAACAGACAGCACGATCAGGGGTGCCCGGATGGCCTGATCCATGACGAAGTCGAAACCACGCGCGATGGCCCCCGCCCTGGCGGGCGCGGCGGTCGCCTTGGGGGCGGGTTTGCCGGGGTCCAGGAATGCGGCCAGCACCGGTGCCAGCGTCAGTGCCGTGATCGAGGACAGGGTGACGGCAAAGGCCAGAACGAATCCGAACTCGCTGAATACGCCGCCCGCCTGTCCGGGCAGAAACGAAATGGGGATGAAGACGGCGGCCAGCGTTGCGGTGGTCGAGATGACGGCGAAAAACACCTCGTTCGTGCCAGCGGCCGCTGCGGCGAAAGCCCCCATGCCCTGTTTGCGCTTGCGCACGATGTTCTCGATCACGACGATGGCGTCGTCCACGACCATACCGGTGGCCAGAACCAGTGCCAAAAGGCTGATGGTGTTGACGGAAAACCCGGTCAGCCAGATCGCGGCAACAGTGCCGACCAGCGCCACGGGGATGGTGACTGCGGGGATCAGCGTTGCGCGGGGCGAGCGCAGAAAGGCAAAGATGACCGCGATCACGATAATGGTGGCCATACCGATGGATTTGACCACCTCGTCGATCGACCCTTCGATGAACACACCGTCATCCGAGGTGATGATGATATCCACATTCTCCGGCATATCGGCGCGCAGCTCTTCGACCGCCGCGCGCACCGCCTTTGAGATTTCCAGCGTGTTGCCGACCGACTGGCGGCTGATGTCCAGCCCGATCGCAGGCTGGCCGTTGACGCGGGCAAAGACATCCCTGTCCTCTGGGACCACCTGAACATAGGCGACATCGGACACGCGGGTCGTCGCGTTGATGGGGATCTGGCCAACGCTGTCGGCGGTCACCTCTGCGTTACCGACGCGCAGGGCGAGGGTCTGCGACGATGATTCCAGATCGCCCAGCGGCGTGTCATCGCGCAGGGCCGTCAATGCGTCTGATACGTCGAATACTGTCAGCCCGCGGCTGAGCAGCGAGGGCATGTCCAGCGTAACGCGAAATTCATTTGCGCGGTTGCCACGCACGGTGACTTCGGCGATGCCGTCGATCAGTGACAGGCGGTCATAGATCACGCCTTCGGCCAGCCGTGTCATCTCGTCAAAGGTGGCATCGCCCAGAATGGCCAGCCGGATGATGGCATCGGCGTTGCTGTCGCTTTTCGTGACAATCGGGTCGTCGATATCCTCGGGAAGCTGGCGCAGCGTTGCGGACACGATTTCACGCGCCTCGTTCGCGGCGATGTTGACGTCTGTGCCCGTGGAAAGGTCGATGGTGATGCGGCTCGAGCCGGTCGTGGAACTTGATTCGATATAGGACAGCCCCTCAAGGGCGCTCAGCGCATCCTCCAGCACCTGCGTGACCTGCTGGTCGACGGTGGCAGGAACGGCGCCTTCGTAAGTGGTCCGGACCGACAGCACGGGCTGGTCCACATCCGGCATTTCGCGCACGTCCACCGATGAAAGCGCGGCAAGCCCCGCGATCAGGATCAGCAGGTTGATGACGATGCCGAACAAGGGGCGGGCGACAAAGAGATTGGCAAGGCCGGACTTGCCAGCCTGAGGGGTAGCGGTGCTCATGTCGGTGCCTCGGTCGCGGTTGGTTGTTTCGGTTCGGCTTGCCCGACTTCCGGCGTCGCGCGGTTCGGTGTCGTTGCAGGCTCCTGTGCCGGGGCGTTCGCGGGTTTGATGCGTGATCCGGCGCGCAATTTCTGCGCTCCTTCGGAGACAACCAAGGTGCCAGTGGCAATATCCGCGTCGATCCAAACCCGGCCATTGCGCCGGAACAGGATGGTCGCCGGCACCTGCTTGGCAACGCCGCCGTCGTCGATCCACACGCTTGATCCGTTGCGCGACCAGCTGATTGCGGTGGATGGCAACACCGCCAGCGGATCGCTTTCATGGATGATGCGCACGGCAAATGTCATGCCCGGCCATAGCAGGCCATCGGGGTTCTCGATCCGTGCCTTGACCGTCACACTGCGCGTCACGCTGTCGATGCGGCTGTCAAAGGACACGATCTCGCCCTCGAAAACGTGCCCTGTGAAGGTCGGGGTGCTGGCAAGGACGGTCTGATCTTTGGCCAGCAAACCGATGGAACGTTCTGGCAGCTCGAATTCGACCAGCAAAGCCTCGGAATCGTCGATGGTCACGATGGTACTGCCGACGGACAGGATGTCGCCGATTTCCACATCGCTCAGACCCAGCTTGCCCGAGATTGGCGCGCGTATGGTCCGGTCATCCAGCGCGGTCTGCGCCAGCCCGACCTTGGCTTCTGCCAGGCGCTGGGCGGCCCTGGCCTCGGATAATGTGACTTCGGTTACCGTGGAGTTTCCGGTTGCCTGCAAACGCTCGTAGCGCTGTGTAACGTCACGGGCCTGCTCGAATTCGGTCTGCGCGATCTCAAGGTTGAACACCTCGGTCCGCGCATCAAGCTGCACCAGAACGTCGCCCGCCGAAACATCCCCATTCGCAGGCAGGTTGATTTCGGTCACTTCGCCTGATGCATCCGCGACCACATCCGCGCTGCGCACTGCTTTCGCAGTTCCTATGGCGCGCAGGACATCTTCGTAAGGTTGCCTTTCCAGCGGGGTCAGGACCACCGTCGTTGCGCTGGCACCTCTTTGCCCGCCAGCGGGGCGGCCGGCCCGCGCGCCGCGTTCGGGATTGCTTGTCTGTTCGCCACTCTCACCTTCAACCCCGGAAACCGGCCCAAGAGAAGCCGGAACACCAAAGGCGATGAAATATGATCCGGTCAGGATCAATGCTGCGATGATCAAGGTGACGAAGGTACGCATTCAAGAGCCCCTGTGATTTTCCGGCCGCATCTCTGACCGGTTCAACCTGTCTGGTTGATCGCCGACCATGCGGCGCAGTGTTGCGGCGGGGGCAGGTCTGCCCTCGCCGCTGCGTCGCTTGCCGGTATGGCCTTAGCCTTTTCGGCCACGGCGCTTGTGATCTTCGCGGTCCAGCTTCCCGTCGCCATTGCGGTCCATCCGCTCGACGACATCACCAAAACGCTTGTCCATCTCGGCCTGCGTCACTGCGCCGTCACCGTCCGCGTCGAGTTTCTGAAACGCGTCTACCATCCGCTCTCGGGTCAGGTCGAGGTAGATCGTCTCGAACTCATCAAGAGAGATGTTGCCCTCGCCGGATTTGTCGGCATCGGTCACGACCGACGCGCGGAACGTGTCCACTTCTTCCTGCGTCACGGCGCGGTCATTATTGGCATCGACCCGTTCCATGATCTGACGCATCATGCCATGCTCGCCGTGATGCCCATGGCCACGGCGGTGCCCACGCTCGCCACGATGACCGTCGTGTTTACCATCGGGCGCGTCGGCGGCTGCCTGTGCCGCGACGGGGGCTGTGTCATTCGCATTCTGCGCGGTGGCAACGGTCAGGCCGGACAGAAGAGCGGCTGCGACGATAAAGCTGCCGGGGAGAAATCTGGATTTTGTCATGTCGTTTCCTTTCGAGTTTCTGGTCGGGCAGTGATTGCCTCGTGAACCTCACTTAGGGGGTATCGCGCAAAAAGGTTTGTCAGCGCCAACGCCAGTTTGTCGCCGTTTGTCGCTGGACCGGGGTCTGATACATCTTGCGACAATTCAGGCAGGAATTGTTCTGCCTGTTGGTTGATTTTCAAAGGAGAAAGGGTGCTATTGACTGCAACGGTCGCTGAGAATGCGTCCAAGGAGAGACGCCATGACAGACCCAATCGCGCCCCAGATCCTTATCGTCGACGACGCTCGCGACATTCGCGAGCCGTTGGGCCAATATCTGCGCAAGCAAGGATTCCGCACAAGGCTCGCCGCCCATGCGGCGGAGGCGCGAGAGATCCTGGCTGAGGCAGCCATTCACCTCGTCGTGCTCGACATCATGATGCCGGGCGAGGACGGGCTCAGCCTCTGTCGCTGGCTTGTCGCCCATGACGGCCCGCCGGTGTTGTTGCTGACCGCCATGGCGGATGAGACAGATCGTATCGTCGGGCTGGAGCTTGGCGCTGATGATTATCTGGTCAAGCCGTTCAATCCGCGCGAGCTGCTGGCGCGGGTCCGCGCGATCCTGCGCCGTGTGCCCGCCGAGATTTCCGCACCGCCAAGCGGGCGCCGGGCATTTGCCTGCTGGGTGCATGACCCCGACCGCCTGACGCTCAGCCACGAAGATGGCGAGACCGTCGACCTGACCACCGCCGAGAACCGCCTTCTTGGCATATTTCTTGACCAGCCGCGCACGGTCCTCAGCCGAGCAACCCTGCTTGACCTGACCGCCGGGCGCGAGGCGAAAGCCTATGACCGTGCCATCGACAACCAGATCAGCCGCTTGCGCCGCAAGATCGAAGTCGACCCGAAAAACCCGCAAATTCTCGTGACGGAATGGGGCGGCGGTTACAGGTTGGTCGCGGATGTGACGGAGGCCCCATGATGCAGAGCCTCAAACGACTTTTCCCCGATGGATTGGCCGGGCGTATCGTTCTTCTTCTGGCGATGACCATCCTTGTTGCCAACCTTATCGCGCTGGCTGTTCTCAACTTTCAGCAGCAGCGATTTGACAGGCAGGCCAGCGAAGACCGAGAGATCGAGCGGATCGCGGCCCTCATTCCGGCAATGGAAGCGGTCAACGCACAGGTCCGCCGGGTGATTGCCCGAGACGCCTCTACCCGGTTCGCCCGCGTGAGGGTGGACGATGCCCCGTTGCTGACAGAAACCGCCGCCGACAGCCGGTCGAGATACATCGCGCAGGGGCTGATGGAGACACTGAAACGCGAGGACGTGAATGTTGCCATCATCGACCGCCCGATTCCCCCCGATGCGCCCGAGCGCCGGGGCGGCTTTCGCACGGATCGGGTGATCGCCATCACCATGCCGCTGAGCGCAAGAAACGGGCAGACCGAATGGCTCAACGTCGTGACCAGCGGCGCATCCCGACGCCCCGGCCGTGTCGATGGCAGGCCGTTTCTGACTGTTCTGGCCCTGTCGCTTTTCTGCGTGCTTGGCGTGTCCATCGCTCTTGCGCGCCACCTGACCAAACCGCTTGAGCAGCTCTCGAGGGCCGCCGAGGCTGCCGGACGCGGCGACCGCGCCGCGCGCGTTCCGGAAGGCGGGGCGCGTGAAATGCGCAAGGCGGCGCAGGCATTCAACGCCATGCAAGTCGAAATCTCGCAATTCGATGCGCAACGCATGCGGATGCTTGCGGCCGTGGGGCATGACCTGCGCACACCCATGACAAGCCTGCGCATCCGCGCGGAAATGGTCGATGACGAAGAGCAGCGCGACGCGATGGTCCGCACGCTGGACGAGATGACAGTGATGGCCGACGGGCTGATAAGCTATGCCAAGGATGGGCAGGATTCCGAGAAAATGGAGCCGATTGATATCGGTGCCCTGCTGACCCAGATTTGCGAGGATCGCGGTGCGGCGTGCAATGCCGCCCCGAATGTGCAGGTGACGGGCCGCCGTGTCGGGCTTGGCCGGGCGATCGGGAACCTTATCGACAACGCCAAGCGCTATGGCGATGCGGCAACCGTGACACTGGCGCAGGACAAGCGGCAGGCCATCATCACCATCGACGACAACGGGCCAGGTATTGCGCCCGACCGTCTGGATGCCATGTTCGAGCCATTCACGCGCGGCGACGACAGCCGCAGCCTTGAAACCGGCGGCGCGGGTCTGGGCCTGTCCATCGCCCGGACGATCATCGTCGCACATGGCGGTCAGATCACGCTTGAGAACCGACAGGAAGGCGGGTTGCGGGTGACGGTGACTTTGCCACTGCGCAGGTCGTCATGATGGCAAATGAGACCGGCCACAGCCGCCATCACACGCCAACATAGCGATCCACGATGGAATGATCGGCGCGCAGGGCTTCGGCGGGCAATGTCTCGCCATTGCGCCCGTTCTCGATGAAGGCCACGCGGTCCGCCACCGACAGCACCGCATCGACCCGTTGCTCGACCAGCAGGATTGCAACGCCCTTGCTGCGCATCTTCACGATCACCTGCCGGATCGCTTCGATCATCGAGGGTTGCAGCCCCTCGGTCGGTTCATCCAGCAGCAGCGCCTTGGGCTGTAAACACAAGGCGCGGGCCGTGGCCAGCATCTGCTGTTCGCCGCCCGAAAGGGTCTGTGCGCGCTGCCCCATGCGTTCGCGCAGGCGCGGGAAGAGGTCCAGCACCTCCTCCAGCACTTCCGGGGGGCTGTTGCGGGTCTGCATGCCCACAGCCAGATTTTGCGCCACGGTAAGGCTTGGAAACAGCCGCCGCCCCTGCGGGATATAGCCGATGCCCGCACGTGGCACCTTGTGTGCGGGCAGTGCGCTGATCTCTGTTCCGTCCAGCGTGATCCGGCCCGCCATCAGGGGCAACAGGCCCATGATCGCCTGCATCGTCGTCGTCTTGCCCGCGCCATTGCGGCCCAGCAGGCACAGGATCTCGCCCGCCTCGACCCGCAGGCTGAAGTCCCGCAGCACCTGCGCGCGGCCATATCCGGCGCCTATCCCGTGCAGTTCCAGCATCATCCGGTCCCCAGATAGGCGGCCTGCACATCGGCGTCGGCACGGATTTCATCGGGCGTGCCTTCGGCCAGCAACTCGCCGAAATTCAGCACGCTCACGCGGTCTGCGGTTTCCATCACCACGCTCATGTTGTGTTCAATCAGCAGGATCGTCGTAGCGCCTGCCAGCTCGCGGATCAGTGTCTTGAACGCGGCAATCTCGGCCTCGGCCAGCCCCTGCGTCGGTTCATCCAGGATCAGCAGACGCGGCTCCTGCACCAGACCCATCGCGATCTCCAGCAGGCGCTGGTGGCCGTAGCTCAGATCGCCTGCCTCCTGTTCGGCGCGATCCGCAAGGCCGACGCGCATCAGCGCGGCCTCGACCGCGGGTGCCACGGCATCGCCGGACAGCCGCCGCCGCGCCGCAAGTGCGACGTTCTCGGCCACGTCCAGCCCGGCAAAGACCGACGTGATCTGGAATGTGTAGGCCATGCCCAGCCCGATCCGCCGGTGCGCTGGCAGCGCAGTTATGTCGCGCCCGTCGAAATGGACAGTCCCCGCCGACGGAGAAATCCGCCCGCAGATCATCCCCACCAGCGTCGTCTTGCCCGCGCCGTTCGGCCCGATCAGCGCGCGCACCTCGCCCTTGGTCAGGTCGAAATCCACGTTCCTGACGGCCTGCAAACCGGCAAAGCTCTTACTCAGTCCGCGTGTGCTCAGCAAAGTCATGGCAGCCACCGCCAGACCCGGCGACGCAATTCGCCCACCAGCCCTTGCGGCGCGAATAGCGTCAACAATACCAGCACCACGCCCGCAATCAGCATGTAGGCCGTGGTGACACCCGAACTGAGGTCGATCAGGTAGAACATGAAAAGCGTGCCGATGAACGGCCCCAGCACCGTGCCGGCCCCACCCAGCAGCACCCAAAGCAATGGAAAGATCGAATATTGCACGCTGGCAAAGCTGGCACCGGCATAGCCAAAGAGCAGCCCGTAAAACGCCCCCGCCGCAGCCGATATCGTGCCAGAGATCACCACCGCGCCCAGCTTGTGCGCGAAAGTGTCATATCCTAGCATGCGCACCCGTTCCTCGTTCTCGCGGATCGCCACCAGCGTTCGCCCGAACGGGTGGCGCACCAGCACGAGGCAGACCATCAGCGACACCGCAAAAAGCGTCAGCGCGGCAAAATACCGATTGCCCGGATCGCTCAGGTCGATCCCCCACAGCATCCGCTGCGCCTGCTGGATCACGAAGCCTTCATCGCCGCGTGTCCATTCGCCGAAATAGAGGATGGTGAGGTAGCCCGCCTGCGCGAACATCAGCGTCACGATCATGAACGCCACGCCGGCCGTGCGCAGTGCCAGCACCCCGAGCGCCGCCGAGACGACAAGCCCCGCCACCAGCCCGGCGATCAGCGCCGGCGCGGGCGTCCAGCCCAGATGGTTCACCGTCAGCGCCATCCCGTACATGCCCGCCGCGAAAAACAGTGCATGTCCCAGGCTCAGCAGGCCGGTATAGCCAAACAGGATATTATAGCCGACCGCGTAGCTGGCCAGCACCATGATCCGCGCCAGATTGCCGTGATGATAGGCGGGCAGCACGAATTGCAGCGCGAACAGCAGCACCAGTAGGCCGATATGCAGCACGGCGATCTTCCGTCCCGCACTCATGAACCGCGCGTCCCGAACAGGCCATTGGGGCGGAAAACCAGCACCAGACCGACCAGCAGCGTCGCCAGGATCTTGGCCAGCGTGGGGGAGAAGAAGACCGAAATGATCCCGTCACTCAGCCCGATCAGGATCGCTGCCACGACGGTGCCCGGCAGGCTGCCCAGCCCGCCGATGATCACTACGATGAACGACAACAGCAGTGGATCGGCCCCCATCAGGTAATGCGCCTGCTGAATCGGCACGATCAGCACTGCCGCCAGTGCCGCCAGCCCCGCACCAATGCCAAAGACCAGCGCATAGACCCGCTCGACCGGGATGCCAAAGGCCAGCGCCATGTCGCGGTCCTGTTGCGTGGCGCGCATCAGCAGGCCGATCTTGGTCCGTGCCATCATCAGCCAGACACCCAGCAGGACCACCGGCGCGGCACAGATCACCGCCAGCTTGTAACTTGTGGTGCTCAGCCCCCAGGGCCAGTACATCTGCAGGCTGCCATCCTTGAATTCCCACCACGGGATCGCAAGGCGCGTGTTGAAGGGCGGTGCCACGGGCCGCGCTTCGGGGCCGTAGCCCATCAGCGTCAGTTGCTGGATGATGTAAAGCACCCCGATTGTGGCGACGATGGTGCGCTCGGGGTCATAATCGATCCGCTTGAGGATGGTCATGTCCACCGCCACCGCGATTATGCCCACGAGCAGCGGCGCGAGTATCAGCGCCGCGCCAAAGCCGATGGCGGGATGGCCGCCCATCATCTGCGCCACGTACCACGCGATGACCGCGCCCAGCATGAAAAACTCGCCATGCGCGATGTTGACCACCCGCATCACGCCAAAGACCAGGCTGAGGCCGACAGCGGTCAGCGCCAGCACCGCCGCCGTTACCGCGCCTTCGAGCGTGGCAAGCAAAAGATAAGGACCCAATTCCATTGTCGTGCAGGATTGCCCGGCGATGCGCAGAAGGGCAAGGAAAATGGCAGGGGTATCGGTGAATTCGTCCGCGTCAAAAGAAACGCCTTGGCAGATGTTGGTCAATCGAATGCAGGGAATCTGGCCTTACGCGGCTTCTACGTCAGCAATTTCACGCCCCATATCCGGATACGGGGCGCGCAGGGCTGAGGCGTGATGTTGCGGCGTGGTGGTTTTCAGGCCACCACCGGCTTTGCCTGCATCTCTGCCCGTTCCGAACGGGCAAAGAGGATGTAGTAGAACACCGGGGCCGCGATCAGCGTCAGGATTGACGCAAAGGCCAGCCCGCCCATGATCGTCACTGCCATCGAGACAAAGAACGCATCCCCCAGCAGCGGCGCCATACCAAGAATCGTCGTCGCCGCGGCCAGCATCACGGGGCGCAGGCGCGACGTGCAGGCGGTCACGATCGCCTCGCGCAGTGCCGTACCCTCGCGGCGCACGATGTCGATCTCCTCGACCAGAACGATGCCGTTTTTCAGCAACATGCCCGACAGGCTCAACAGACCCAGAAGCGCGGTAAAGGTAAACGGCAGTCCGGTGCCCAGCAGCCCGATCACCACGCCGCATACCGACATCGGCACCAGCAGCCAGATGACCAGCGGTTGCCGCAATGCGTTGAACAGCAGGACAGAGATCAGGACCATCACCAGAATGCTCAGCGGCAATTGCTTGCCAAGGCTGGCATTGGCATCGCCTGAGCTTTCGAACTCGCCACCCCATTCCATCTTGTAGCCCAGCGGGATCGGCATGGTTTCGATGGTCTCGCGCACTTCGGCATGCACTTCGGCGGCGGTTTTGTCCGCCGGAACATCTGCCCCCACGGTCAGTGTCAGCAGCCGGTCGCGGCGATGCACCAGCGTATTCTGCACCTCGACCTCGTAGCCGTCCGTGACCTGCCCGATCGGGACGAAACTGTTGCTGACCGATGAAAAGACCACCAGATCACCCAGCCCCAGTCCGTTATCCTTGGGCAGGCGGACGATGATCGGGATCAGCCGATCACCTTCACGGTAGACCCCGCCCCGGATGCCGTCGGTGGCAAATCGCAACGTGGTGGCCACATCGTCGCGGGTGATGCCGGCCATCTGGGCCCGGTCGGTGGCATAGACCGGCTTCAGCACCAGTTCCTGCTCGCGCCAGTTGGTGCGCAAGTCCACGAGGTTGTCCGAAGCAGCCTGCATCCGCTCTGTCGCCTGCTCGCCCAGTTGCCGCAGGACCGCCGGATCGCTGCCAGAGAACCGTACCGCGATCGGATCTCCGCCACCGGGGCCGAAAACCAGCCGTTCGGTGCGGAATTCGGCGTCGGGGAACGCATCGCGTCCATAGGCATCAAGCGCCGCGCGCAGGGGCGGAATATCTTCCAGCGTTTCGGTGCGGATGATCAGGTGGCCATAGCTCGGGTTGGGCTTCTCGGCGGAATAGGTCAGCAGGAACCGCGTCGCGCCTTGCCCGATGAAACTGGCAACCGAAACCACGTCCTCGCGCGCCAGCAGCCAATCCTCGATGCGGCTCAGATCCTCCGAGGTTCGCTCGATATCAGCGCCCTGCGGCAGCTTGTAATGTGCATAAAACAGCGGCGTGTTTGAATTCGGGAAAAACTGCTGCTTGATCTGGCTGAACCCCAGGAAGCTGAACACCGTTACCGCGAAAAGCGCCAGCACCACCAGCCAGCGCACCCGCAGCGCACCGCGCAGCACGCTACCATAGGCGCGGAACATCCAGCCGCCATAGGCGTCATGCGCGCCGGCCTTGCCCTGACGAAAGAAGTAATGCCCCAGAAGCGGCGTGACCGTCAGCGCCAGCGCCCAACTCAGCAACAGCGAAATGCCGATCACTGCAAACAGCGAGAACAAAAACTCGCCGGTGGCATCCGGGCTCAGGCCGATACCGGCAAAGGCCATGATGCCGATCACCGTGGCCCCCAGCAACGGCGTCTGCGTCTTGCCCGCCACCTCGTCCACCGCATCGCGAGAGGACTTGCCGCGTTGCATGGCGATCTGCATGCTCTCGGCGACGACGATGGCATTGTCCACCAGCATGCCCATCGCAATGACCAGCGCGCCCAGCGAAATGCGCTCCATCTCGATGGAGAAGATCGCCATGAAAAACAGCGTACCCACCACCGTCAGCAGCAAGGTCGAGCCGACCACCACCGCCGCGCGCCAGCCCATGAAGATCGCCAGAACCACCACCACGATGATGACCGACATCGCCAGATTGACGAGAAATTCGCTCGAGGCTTCGTCGACCACGACGTGTTGCTGGTAGATCGGGTTCAGGCTGACTCCCGCCGGGATTTCCCCATCGAGCGCGGCCAGCTTCGCATCGACCCGTTTGCCGACCTCGACGATGTTCTCGCTGGCCAGGCCCGCGATCCCGAGGGTAAACGCCTCTGCGCCGTTGAAACGCACCTTCAGCTTCGGATCGTCCTGCCGTCCGCGGCTGACCTCGGCCACATCGGTCAGGTTGATGACCTTGCCGCTGACGCCCACGGTCAGCCCGGCAATCGCCGTCACGCTGTCCGATCCGTCGGGGGCCTGAATGCGCGTATCGCCCAGCGACCCCGCAGACACCACCGTATCCGCGGTCGCAATCGCGTTGACCAGTGCCTGCGGCGAAATCCCCTGATTGGCCGTCAATCCGAGGTCCGGTTCGACAAAAACCGCCTCGTCTGCCAGTCCGCCGATCTCCACATCCGCGACCCCGTCAACTGCCAGCAACTCGCGCCGCAGGAAGGTCGAAAGCTCATAGCGTTCGGCATCGCTGTAGCCTTCGGCGTTCACCGCGTAATAGATGCCGAAAACATCCCCGAAACTGTCATTGACCAGTGGTTCTGATACCCCGTCGGGCAGATTGCGGGCGGCATCGCTGATCCGGGCGCGCAGCTTGGTCCATATCTCGGGCAGTTCATGGCCCTTGATCGTCGGCTTGATCTCTACCTCTATCAACGACAGGCCCGGCTGGTTGACCGAGGTAATCTTGTCCACTTCGCCCATCTTCTGGATCGCGGATTCCAGCGGTTCGCTGACTTCGCGCGCGACCTGTTCGGCCGAGGCGCCGGGATACTGCGTCGAAATCGCGGCGACCTTGATCGTAAAGGCCGGATCTTCCAGCCGCCCGAGGTTCAGATACCCCCAGATGCCACCAAACAGGCACCCCAGGATCAGCAGCCAGGTCAGCAGCGGTTTCTCGATCGAGGCGCGGGCGACGGTCATTGCAGGCCCCTCAGTTCGGGAAGCCGGTGAAGCGGCGCACGCGCGCCCCGTCTTCCAGCACGTTGACACCCGCGACGACGATCTCGGTGCCCGGCTCCACGCCGCCGGTGATCGTGAAACGCCCGTTTGGCCCCGCCGAAACGGTGACCGGCACCCGGCGCAGCGTCCCGGTATCGCCTTCGTCCGGCTCGAATACCAGAACCGATGTCGCGCCGTCGGCTGCGGTGGCCACTGCGGCAGATGGCACGAAAATGCCCGTCTCTGCGGAATTCATCTTGGCCGTTATCGTGGCCGAAGATCCCGGCAGGATGTTCAGCCCCTTGGGCGGCGGCATGCCAAAGGTCAGGCGGAAGGTCTGCCCGATTTCCGATGTCTCGGCGTTGAACTCGCGCACTTCCAGCGGAAACTCCTGATCACTGGCCGGAAACAGGGCGGTCACGGTCACATCGGGGTCGGCACCGGCGCGCTGAAACAGCACCTCGGGCACGTCGATTTCGATGCGCAGCTCGGACATGTCATGCAGTCGGACAACCGGCGTGCCGGCGTTGACTGTCGTGTAATTGGCGACTTCGCGCGCCGCCACCAGTGCGTCGAACGGGGCATACAAGGTGGCGTGCTCAAGCGCGAACTCGGCATTTTCGACGGCAATGCGTGCCAGCGCTGCTTCGGTATCTGCATCTTCGCGGCGCACTTGGCTGGCGGTGGCGTCGCTCATCTTTGCCAGACGCTCAACCACCCGGTCGGTCTGTTCCTGCCGCAGCCGGGCCTGATCCAGAGACAGCTTGAACGTCGAAAGATCCAACTGGGCGATCAACGCGCCCTGCGGCACGGTTTCGCCCTCGACCACGGGAAAGGTCTCGATCTGGCCGGAAACCTGGAACGCCAGATCGACAGTCTGCCGGGCGACGACATGGCCAAAGAATTTGCGCGAGGTGCCGGTCGATCCCATGTGCAGCGTCATCAGCTTGACCGGCTTCAGAACGGTCTGTGCCTCCGGGGTGTCCTGCGCCGTGACAGGCAGCGCGAGCGCGGCGCTCAGGAGGGCGGGCCAGATCCATCGGGTCATTGCTCAATCCTCTACAGTCATCCAGTGTTTGCGTCCGGAGAACGGCACCGCAGGCCGGAGTGACCCTACCTTGGCGCTACCGCGATGCAAAGACGTGACGTAACACACCCCTGCCGTCCCCGAACTGGCTGTTCTCATGGGGCGTTTTCTAAATCCGGCGCTTGCGTTAGACATGGTCTGACCTATTTGCGCGTGCGGCGGACCGGATGATGGTGCCGGGCCGCAGCGCCCAGCCAACACGAACCACCGAGGCCCCGATGACCGAAGCCAAGGACAAAGACGGCGCGATCCCGACCAACCTGCGTCCGCTGCTGGTGCTGGAGGCAATGGCGCGCGCCGGCGTCCCGGTCACGCCAACCGAAGTAAATCAGACGCTGGGCCTTCCCAAGCCGACCATTCACCGGCTCTTTGCCACGCTCGAAGCCGAGGGTTTCATACAGCGCGAGATCGACGGGCGCGGCTATTCACCGGGGCAGCGGCTGCGCTGGATGGCCACCGGCCTGCTATCGTCGCTGCGCATCCGCTCTGCGCGGGTTGCGATCCTGACCCAGATCGCCGAGTCGATCGGTGAAACCTGCAACATCGCGCTGCCCGACCGCGAGGGAATGGTCTATCTCGACCGGGTCGAGACGAAATGGCCGCTGCGCATCCAGTTGCCCGTCGGCACGCTGGTTCCCTTCTACTGCACCGCCGCGGGCAAGATGTATCTCAGCCAACTGGATGAAAAGCACCTGAGGAACTATGTCACCTCCGGCGCGCTGACGGCCCGGACCGACGCCACGATCACAGACCCGGACGCGTTGCTGGAAGAAATCCGCATCACCCGCAAGCGCGGCTATTCGACCGATAATGCCGAGTTCATGGATGGGATGATCGCCGTCGCGGTGCCGATTCTCGAATCCAACGGCCGGCTGGTATCGACCCTGTCGTTTCACGCGCCCGAAACACGTCTTTCCCTGCGTGACGCAGTGGCCCATGTGCCGCAACTGAAGGCCGCAGCGCAAAAGCTGTCCAGCCTGATCGATGAAGGCGGGTTGCCGGGGTAGGGGCCCGACGCGGGGTCAGGACAGCAGTCGGCCCTTCATTTGCCGAACAGCCGCGCGGCATCGAAAATCTCGTCCAGCCGCTCGTAACGCGCGCGCGTTTCCGGCCAGTTCTCTTCCTGCACGGCGGCAATCAGCGTTTCCAGCAGCATCATGGTCGAAATATTGCTGTCCCAGGCAGACGGGATTTCGACCCAGCAATGAAAGGTATGTTTGGCCACCGTCGCCACCGGGCTGGCCCATTGATCGGTGATCAGGATCACATGCACGCCGCGTTCTGCGGCCAGTTCCGCCAGCCGTTGCAGGTTCGTTTCATAGCGGCGCACGTCAAACATCAGCAGGACATCGCCCGCCTCCATGTCCAGCAGGTAATGCGGCCATGTGGCCGAGGACGAGGTCATATGCGTGATCCGCTGTCGCACGGCCTGAAAATGGGTAAAGGCATATTCCGCCAGCGCCCGCGTGATCCGCCCCCCCACCAGGTAGAGCCGCCGGTCTGTATCGGCCAGCACCTGCACCGCCTCGTCAAACTGGGTGGTGTCGATATTCGACAGGGTCTGCTCGATATTCTGGCCGATGGCGGTGACAAACCGGTTCAACAGATGCGTCGCCGGCACCTCGCTGGCCCAGTTGGCACGCCGTTGCGTCGGGCCGGAGACTGTCGCCTCCAGCTCGCGCAGCAGGGCCCGGTGAAACTGCGGATACCCCTTGTAGCCCAGCTTCTGCACCATCCGCGCCACGGTCGGCGTGGATACATCCGCGCTGGCGGCGACAATGGTGATCGAGGCCAGCCCGGCAGCGGGGTAATTGGCCAGCAACGCATTGGCAAACTTGCGCTCTGACTGGGTCAGTGCGGCATATTGCGCGCGAATCTTCTCGCGCACTGTTGCACCGGGCTTGCCGGTCTTGGAGTCGGACGATGTGCTCACGGCAATGCGGTCCCCGATGCTCCTCTTTTCAGGCGGTCGCTATCACGTGGGGGCAAACCCGCGTGACCGTCTCTGGAATGATATTGACAGAAAATTGCCGTTGTGAAAAGATTTATTCAGTAGGGTTACGTGGGGGGGACGCATGACAAACGCACCGAATGACGGCGCAGCCCAACTTTTGGGGGCGACTGGCCCGGATTCCGGTCCGGTTCTCCTCGTTTGCGAGCATGCCTCCAATCTCATTCCCGCGCGCTATGGTGATCTGGGCCTGTCCCCCGAGGATCGCGTCAGCCACGCGGCCTGGGATCCAGGTGCGCTCGATCTCAGCCTCTACCTGGCCGAGGCGCTTGCTGCGCCGCTCGTTGCCTGCACCGTTTCCCGGCTGGTCTATGACTGCAATCGCCCGCCCGAGGCGCCCTCTGCCATGTCCGAGCAATCCGAGCGAATCGAAGTGCCCGGCAATCGCGGCCTCAGCGATGCCGACCGGGCCGAGCGCGTGCAATCGGTCTATACCCCATTTTGCGAAGCCGTGACGGCAGAGATCAAGGCCCGCAAGAACCGCGCCCAGCCGACCGCGCTGATCACCGTCCACAGCTTCACCCCGCTCTTCCATGGCAAGGAACGTCCGACCGAGATCGGCATCCTGCACGACACCGACACGCGTCTGGCCGATGCGATGCTCGCCGCCTCTCTGAAGGTGCCGCATCGGCTGGTCGAACGGAACCAGCCCTACGGTCCCGATGATGGTGTCACCCATTCGTTGCAGATCCATGGTATCGCCCACGGCCTGCCCAATGTGATGCTGGAAGTGCGCAACGATCTACTGCAAACGCCCGAAGCCGTGGCCGAGATCGGTGAAGAACTGCTCGGCCTGATACGCCCCGCGCTGATCCATCTGGGTCTGCAGTCACAGGGGTCTGCCCATGCCTAGGCTGATCTGCGGCTATGTGCATGTCATAGACGGGATGAACAGGTTCATCGGACGCATAGCGATGTATCTGATTTTCGCCCTCGTGGGCGTCCTGCTCTGGTCGTCGGTGTCCAAGACCTTCTTCAACCCGTCTCTCTGGACGCTGGAAACCGCGCAGTTTGTCATGGTCGCCTATTACGTTCTGGGCGGCCCCTATTCGATCCAGTTGCAATCGAATGTGCGCATGGACCTGTTTTACGGCGGCTGGACGCCCCGGCAAAAGGCATGGATGGATGCCTTTACCGTGTTCTTCCTGCTGTTTTATCTCGGCGTCCTGCTCTATGGCGCGGTCGGATCGACCGCTTATTCGCTGGGCTATTTCGGCACCGAACCGTTCAGTTTCTTCTGGGACCTGTTCAAGGTGCTGATCACCCAAGGGCCGGCAGCGGCCGGCGAAAAACTTGGCTTTCTCGAACGTAGCTCGACGGCATGGCGGCCCTATATCTGGCCGGTCAAGACGTTGCTCTGCTTCGGGGTCACGCTGATGCTGTTGCAGTCACTGGCCGAGTTTTGCCGCGATATAGGTCGCATTCGCGGGGTGGAAATCTGATGTCCTATGAAATGATTGCCATCCTGATGTTCAGCGCCATGATGCTGATGCTGCTGACTGGTCAGCGGGTCTTTGGCGCCATCGGTTTTGTCGGCGCGGCGGCGGGCCTGCTGCTCTGGGGTACGGGCGGGGTCGATGTGCCGTTCTCGGCGGCGATGAAGCTGATGAAGTGGTATCCGCTGCTGACCCTGCCGATGTTCATCTTCATGGGCTACGTGCTGAGCGAGAGTCGCATCGCCGATGATCTCTACAAGATGTTCCATGTCTGGATGGGTCCGGTCCGGGGCGGGCTGGCGATCGGCACGATCGGGCTGATGGTGCTGATCTCGGCAATGAACGGCCTTTCCGTCGCTGGTATGGCGATCGGCGCCACCATCGCCCTGCCAGAGCTTTTGCGCCGCGGCTATGACAAGATCATGGTGACGGGGGTCATTCAGGCGGGATCGAGTCTTGGGATTCTGGTACCGCCATCGGTGGTGCTGGTGCTTTACGCGATGATCGCGCGCCAGCCGGTCGGCCAATTGTGGCTGGCAGGGGTGATCCCGGGGCTGCTGATGGCGGTGCTCTTCATCATCTACATCTATGTGCGCTGCCGGATACAGCCCGAACTGGGCCCGGTCCTGCCCGAGGAAGAACGCAATATCGGCACCGCCGAGAAACTGCGCCTGCTGCGCGCCGGTGTCCTGCCGCTGGTGATCTTTGCCACGATGATGGTGCCTTTCGTCAAGGGCTGGACCTCGCTGGTCGAAAGCTCGGCGCTTGGCGCGATGGCGGCGTTCATGGCCGCTGTGTTCAAGCGGCGGATGACGCGCGTGGTGTTCGAGAATTCGGTGCGCAACACGCTTGCGATCAGCTGCATGTTCATGTGGATCATCCTCGCCGCCATGGGCTTTGGCGCGATCTTCGACGGGCTGGGTGCCGTCAAGGCGATCGAGGATCTGTTCACCACCAAGCTGGGCCTCAGCCCGTGGACGATCCTGATCCTGATGCAGCTCAGCTTCATCCTGATGGGCACCTTCCTGGACGATACCGCGATGCTGGTGATCGTCGCACCGCTCTATGTGCCGCTGGTGGGCGCGCTGGGCTTCGATTTGATCTGGTATGGTGTGCTCTATACCATCACGACTCAGATCGCCTACATGACCCCGCCCTTTGGCTATAACCTGTTCCTGATGCGGGCCATGGCGCCGCCAGAGATCAGTCTGAAGGATATCTATATCTCGATCATCCCGTTTGTCGCGGTGATGGTCGCGGCACTGGCGCTGATCATGACCTTCCCACAGATCGCACTGTGGCTGCCCGATTACGTCTACGGAAAATAACCTGAAAAGAGCCCCGCAACGGGCCGGACATACCAAAAAGGAGAGAAGAAATGACCACAAGACGCAAGTTTCTGACCGCCGCAGCCGCAGGCGCGGCCGCCGCCCCGCTAGCCACCCCGGCCATCGCGCAATCGACGATCACTTGGCGCATGCAGACCTATGCAGGTGCCGCACTGGCGGAACATGTGGCGAAACCGGCCATCGACCTGTTCAACAAGATCGCCGGCGATCGGATGCAGATCGAACTGTACTATGCCGACCAACTGGTGCCGACTGGCGAACTCTTCCGCGCCATGCAGCGCGGCACGATCGACGCGGTGCAGTCCGACGACGACAGCATGGCCTCGCCGACCGAAGTGACAGTGTTCGGCGGTTACTTCCCCTTTGGCTGCCGCTACAGCCTCGATGTGCCGGTCCTGTTCAACCAGTACGGCCTGGATGAAATCTGGAAAGCGGAATACGCCAAGGTCGGCGTGCAGCATATCAGCGCTGGGTCCTGGGACCCTTGCCATTTCGCGACCAAGGACCCGATCAACAGCCTTGAAGACCTCAAGGGCAAGCGCATCTTCACCTTCCCGACCGCAGGGCGCTTCCTGAGCCAGTTCGGCGTCGTGCCGGTCACCCTGCCATGGGAAGATATCGAAGTGGCCGTGCAGACCGGCGAACTGGACGGCGTTGCATGGTCGGGCATCACCGAGGATTACACGGTGGGTTGGGCCGATGTGACCAACTATTTCCTGACCAACAATATCTCGGGCGCGTGGATCGGCCACTTCTTTGCCAACCAGAGCCGCTGGGACGAACTGCCCGAAGATCTGAAAACGCTGTTCCAGGTCTGCTGTGAGCAATCGCACTACTATCGCCAGCACTGGTACTGGGGTGGCGAGGCGAACCTGCGCGTAAACGGCGACAAGATGAAGCTGACCTCGATCCCCGATGCCGAATGGGAAACTGTCGAGAACGCGGCCCAAGTGTTCTGGGACGAGATCGCGGCCGAGTCCGAAACCAAGGCCAAGGTCGTGCAGATCTTCAAGCAATACAATGCTGACATGCGCAAGGCCGGCCGGCCCTACCGCTACGGCTAAGCCGATCTGTCCCCCGGTTTAACGCCGGGGGACAGTTTTTTCGCGAAAAAACTGGTCGAGAATTCTTCGCGAAGAATTTTGCCACCGCTTGAAAGAAATGGACCGAGAAATGAGCCTGAGTTTCGACGAATTGAAAGCAAAGACCGAAGCAGGAGAGATCGATACCGTCCTCGTCTGCTTTGTGGACATGCAGGGTCGCCTGTTGGGCAAACGGTTCCATGCCGGCCATTTCATCAATGGCGCTCATGCGGAAACCCACTGCTGCAACTATCTGCTGGCCACCGATCTGGAGATGACCACGCCGGATGGTTTTGCCAGCACTTCATGGGAAAAGGGCTACGGCGATTTCACCATGAAGCCCGACCTCGGCACGATCCGCCTGATGCCCTGGCTCGAAGGCACCGCGATGGTGCTCTGCGATGTTCAGGATCACCATACCCATGCCGATGTCCCGCACTCTCCCCGCGCCATGCTGAAAAAACAGCTCAAGCGGCTCGAGGCGCTGGGCTATGAGGCGATGATGGCGACCGAACTGGAGTTTTTCCTGTTCGAGAAAAGCTATGACGAGATCCGCAAGAGCGGCTTCCGCGATCTGGACCCGATCTCGGGCTATAACGAGGATTACCACATCTTCCAGACCACCAAGGAAGAGCACGTGATGCGGCCGATCCGCAACCACCTGTGGAACGCCGGGCTGCCGATCGAATGCACCAAGGGCGAGGCTGAAACCGGTCAGGAAGAACTGAACATCAAATATGCCGCCGCGCTGGATACGGCGGATTATCACACCATCGCGAAACACGCGATCAAGGAAATCGCCTGGCAGCAGGGCCATGCGGCCAGCTTCCTGCCGAAATGGCACCATGATCGCGTCGGCAGCTCGAGCCATGTGCACCAGTCGCTGTGGCAGGACGGGCAAAACGTCTTTTTCGACAAGGACGCGGATCTGGGCATGTCGCAGGTGATGAAACACTACATGGCGGGCATGCTGAAATACGCCCCCGACTACACCTATTTCCTGGCCCCCTACATCAACAGCTACAAGCGGTTCCAGGCGGGTACATTCGCGCCGACGCGCACGATCTGGTCGGTGGACAACCGTACCGCCGGCTTCCGCCTGTGTGGCGAGGGGACCAAGGCGGTACGCGTCGAATGCCGCGTGGGCGGGTCGGACATCAACCCTTACCTGGCGATGGCGGCGCAACTCGCGGCCGGGATCGCTGGCATCGAAGAGAAACTGGAACTGTCCCCGCCGTTCAAGGGCGACGCCTATAGCGGTGACGAGGGGATGATTCCCGGCACCCTTCGCGATGCCCGCCAGACGCTGAAGGGATCGGAAATGCTGCGCGCCGCGATGGGCGACGACGTGGTCGATCACTATGTCCGCGCCGCCGAAGTCGAGATCGAGGATTTCGACCGCATCGTGACGGATTACGAGATTGCTCGCGGATTCGAACGCTGTTGAACCGCGCGCGTACCGACGGGGCAGGTGCCCCCGGCGGGGATGTTTATGGCCAGAAGATGCGACATGAAGCGTCTGGATTGATGGGATTGGAATGACACAGGAACTGCAATGTATTTCGCCGATTGACGGATCGGTTTTCGCCACGCGGAAGGTGGAAAGCGTCAAGAGCGCCCGCGCGATCGCGGATCGTGCGCGGGCCGCACAGGCGGCATGGGCGGCGCGGCCGCTCGAAGAGCGGACCCGGCTGGTGATGGCCGGGGTCGCGGCCGTGGGCGCGATGAATGACGAGGTGGTGCCGGAACTGGCGCATATGATGGGGCGCCCCGTGCGCTACGGTGGCGAATTCGGCGGCTTCAAGGAGCGCGCCGGCCACATGGCCCAGATCGCCCAAGACGCGCTTGCCGATATCGAAGTGGGCGAAGACGCGACGTTCAAACGGTATATCAAGCGTGTGCCGCATGGCGTCGTCTTTGTCGTGGCGCCGTGGAATTACCCCTACATGACTGCGATCAACACGGTGGCACCCGCGCTGATCGCCGGGAACAGTGTCATCCTGAAACATGCCACGCAGACCCTGCTGGTGGGCGAGCGGATGGCGCGTGCATTCCACGCCGCAGGCGTGCCGGAGGATGTGTTTCAGAACGTGTTTCTGGATCACGACACCACATCTGCGCTGATTGCCGATGGCGCGTTCGATTTCATCAATTTCACCGGTTCGGTCGGCGGCGGGCGCGCGATGGAGCGCGCTGCGGCGGGCACATTCACCCCGGTCAGCACAGAACTGGGCGGCAAGGATCCGGGCTATGTGATGGAAGATGCGGATCTGGATGCGGCAGTGGACACGCTGATTGACGGCGCGATGTACAACTCCGGCCAGTGCTGCTGCGGGATCGAACGCATCTACGTGCATGAAAGCCTCTATGACGCCTTCGTCGAAAAGGCAGTGGCGATCGTGCGCGGCTACAAGCTGGGCAATCCGCTGGACCCCGAAACGACGCTGGGGCCGATGGCGCATGTGCGGTTCGCAAAGGAAGTGCGCGCGCAGATCGACGAGGCACTGGCCGCGGGCGCTACGGCGCATATCGAAACCTTTGACGCAGACGATGGCGGCGCCTACCTGACGCCGCAGATCCTGACCGATGTGACGCACGAGATGCGCGTCATGCGCGACGAAAGCTTTGGCCCGGTTGTCGGCATCATGAAGGTGGCATCGGACGAGGAAGCCATCGCGCTGATGAATGACAGCGAATTCGGCCTCACCGCCAGCCTCTGGACGGCGGATGTCGCGCGTGCGCAATCTGTCGGGGACCGGATCGAAACCGGCACCGTCTTCATGAACCGCGCCGATTACCTCGATCCCGGCCTGTGCTGGACCGGCTGCAAGAACACTGGCCGCGGGGGTGGATTGTCGGTGATCGGCTATCACAACCTGACGCGCCCGAAATCCTACCATCTCAAGAAGGTGACAAAATGAGCCTCACTGGAAACTGGTCCTACCCGACCGCCATCAAATTCGGCGCAGGCCGCATTGCCGAGCTGCCCGACGCCTGTGCGCAAGCCGGGATGAAACGCCCGCTGCTTGTCACCGACAAGGGGCTGGCCGATCTGCCGATCACCATCGGCACGCTGGATATCATGGAGGCGGCTGGCCTCGGGCGCGGCATCTTTTCCGAGGTGGATCCCAACCCGAATGAAAAGAACCTCGAAGCAGGCGTCGCGGCCTACAAGGCCGGTGGCCATGACGGTGTGATCGCGTTCGGTGGCGGTTCCGGCCTTGATCTGGGCAAGATGGTCGCCTTCATGTGCGGCCAGACGCGCCCGGTCTGGGACTACGAGGATGTCGGCGATTGGTGGACGCGCGCCGACGCGGATGCCATCGCGCCCATCGTTGCGGTGCCCACAACGGCAGGGACAGGATCGGAAGTGGGGCGCGCCAGCGTGATCACCAATTCCGAAACCCATGTGAAGAAGATCATCTTTCACCCAAAGGTGCTGCCAGCGGTCGTGATCTGTGATCCCGAACTGACCGTGGGCATGCCCAAATTCATCACCGCGGGCACCGGTCTGGACGCCTTCGCCCATTGCGTCGAGGCGTTTAGCAGCCCGCATTACCACCCGATGAGCCAGGGCATCGCGCTCGAGGGCATGCGGCTGGTCAAGGACTATCTGCCACGCGCCTACGCCAATGGCAGCGATATCGAGGCGCGCGCCCAGATGATGTCTGCGGCGATGATGGGCGCCACCGCCTTCCAGAAAGGGCTGGGCGCCATTCATGCGATGAGCCACCCGATCGGCGCCGTATTCCACACCCACCACGGCACCACCAACGCGGTCTGCATGCCTGCGGTGCTGGACCTCAACGCCCCCGTAATCGCCGACCGCTTCCGCACGGCGGCGGCCTATCTTGATATCGAAGGTGGCTTCGACGGGTTCCGGGCCTTCGTGCAGGACTTCAACGATGCGCTGGGCATTCCCCGGACGCTGAAGGACCTCGGCGTCGATCCCGCGCGGGTGGATGAACTGGTCGCCGAGGCGATCAAGGATCCCAGCTGCGGTGGCAACCCGGTGAAACTGACCGAAGCCAACCTGAAGCAGCTTTACGAGGCGAGCTTCTAAGCCCGGCCTTCACGCAGGCTTAGCCCAATTCGGCCCGCTGGTAGGCATCCGCAAGGGTGCCTACCAAGGCATTTCCGTCTTCGTCGAGCGGCGGGCCGAGCGGCACGCGTATCTCGACCTGCCCGAAATCCGAGCCATTCTCGCACGCGCCAAGTCGGCGCAGCAGAGCGCGCATCGCGGTGTTTTCGGGATGCACGAGGGCGACGAATTCGCGAATGCCGTTTTCAACCGCATGCCTCATGAGCGCGCCCAGAAGAGCGCGGCCCAGCCCGATCCCCTGCGCGTGATCCACGATGGTCAATGCGATCTCGGCGGCATCGCTCTCGGGGTTCAGGCGCACATAGCGCGCGCTGCCCAGCGGCTCTACCGAGTCCGCGCCCTGCCGTTCGGCCCCAATGGCGGCGTGGGAATGGTCACCGGTGGCGGTGAACGTATCCAGTTCGGCCTCGCTCAGGCTCGGATGCGCTGACAGGAACCTCAGATATCGTGATCTTTCGGACAATTGCGCGAAGCCCGCCAACAGCAGGTCGCGGTCTGCGGGCGTGATCTCGCGGATGCGCACCCGTTCGCCAGTGTCCAATGGCACGCAAAAGGGAATCAGCGTCAATGGCATGGTCGTTTCTGTGCCTTCCGGTTGGGTGCCTCGGGGAACGGATCAATCATGCTTATAACCTGCGTCGGCGCAGAATGTTCAATCCTGCACCGACGCGTGGGAAATGCACCTATTCCGCAGGCACCGCCACCTCGGCGTCCTCCAGCGGATGCGGCAGTTTGTTCAGCATCTCGATCGGGCAGACCTGGATGAAATTCTGCAACTCCAGATCCCAGTGCTGCAGGATGTCGCTCGCCTTGCGGCTGCCTGTCTCGGCAGCGTGCCGCTCTACCAGTGCGCGCAGCTCTGCCTGCCAATGCGGATGGCTTACCGCGGACGTGACCAGTGTTTCCATGTTTATCAGATGCGTGGCGCGCCCGTCGGGATCATACAGATAGGCCATTCCGCCGGTCATGCCCGCCCCGAAATTCGCCCCGATCCGGCCAAGGATCACGGCGACACCGCCGGTCATGTATTCGCAACCGTTGCTGCCGCAGCCCTCGATCACCACATGCGCGCCGCTGTTGCGCACGGCAAAGCGTTCGCCGGCACGGCCCGCGGCAAAGAGATAGCCCGCCGTCGCGCCGTAAAGCACCGTGTTGCCGATGATGGTGTTCTCTGACGCTTCCAGCCCGCTGGACATCGGCGGGCGCACGACGATCGTGCCTCCCGACAGACCCTTGCCGACATAGTCATTGGCGTCGCCCGATACTTCCAGCTTCAGCCCCGGTGCCGCGAATGCGCCCAAGGACTGGCCCGCACTGCCCGACAGCTTGACCGTCAGGTGATCGGGTTGCAGCGAATTGCGCATACCGAACTTCTTTACGATATGGCTGCTCAGGCGTGTGCCCACGGTCCGGTCGGTGTTCTGGATGGCGTAATGCAGCTGGATCTTCTCGCCATCCTCAAGGAACCGCTGCGCATCGCGCACGATTTCCGCATCCAGCGTGTCCGGCACCGCGTTGCGCGGGCGGGAGCGGTCATAGCGGACGTTCTTGGTGCCATCGACAGTGACCAGCATCGGATTGAGGTCCAGATCGTCCAGATGCGCGCTGCCCCGGCTGACCTGCATCAGCAGGTCGGCACGGCCGATCACGTCATCGAGGCTACGCGCGCCGATACCGGCCAGCACCTCGCGCACCTCCTGCGCGTAGAAGGTAATGAGGTTCACCACCTTGTCGGCATTGCCGGTGAACTTGTTGCGCAATACCGGGTCTTGCGTGCAGACCCCAACGGGGCAGGTATTGCTCTGGCACTGGCGCACCATGATGCAGCCCATGGCGATCAGCGCGGCGGTGCCGATGCCGTATTCCTCGGCCCCCATCATCGCCGCCATGACAATATCGCGCCCGGTGCGCAGCCCGCCATCGGTGCGCAGCGTCACCCGCTCTCGCAGATTGTTCATGCTGAGCACCTGATGCGCCTCTGTCAGGCCCATTTCCCACGGCAGGCCCGCATATTTGATCGAGGTCGCAGGCGAGGCCCCCGTGCCGCCATTATGGCCCGAGATCAGGATCACATCCGCCTTGGCCTTGGCCACACCAGCGGCAATCGTGCCCACGCCCGATTGCGCCACCAGCTTGACCGTGACCTTGGCACGCGGGTTGATCTGCTTGAGGTCATAGATCAGCTGCGCCAGATCCTCGATACTGTAGATATCGTGATGCGGCGGCGGGCTGATCAGCGTCACGCCGGGTGTCGCATGGCGCAGGCGCGCAATCAGCTCTGTCACCTTCATGCCGGGCAACTGGCCGCCTTCGCCGGGCTTGGCACCCTGCGCCACCTTGATTTCCAGTTCTTCGCATTGGTTGAGGTATTCCGCCGTCACACCAAACCGCCCCGAGGCGACCTGTTTGATCTTGGCCGACGGGTTGTCGCCATTCGGTTCGGGCAGGAAATGCGCCGGATCTTCGCCGCCTTCGCCACTGTCGCTGCGTGCGCCGATACGGTTCATAGCCACGTTCAGCGTCTTGTGCGCCTCGGGGCTGAGGGCCCCCAGCGACATCCCCGGTGTCACGAACCGCTTGCGGATCGCGGTCACGCTTTCGACCTCTTCGATGGGCACGGCATTGCCCAGCGGCTTGATCGCCATCAGATCGCGCAGGTGAATGGGCGGATTGGCCTGCATCGCCGCGCTATAGCGTTTCCACAACTCATAGCTGGCGGTGTTGCAGGCGGTCTGCATCATATGCATGGTCTGCGCGCCCCAGGCGTGGCTCTCGCCCGATTTGCGCGCCTTGTAAAACCCGCCGATGGGCAGGACGTTCTCGGCCGCGCCGTAGGCCCGTGCATGCACTTCTTCCAGCTTGGTCTGGATACCGCTGACGCCGATACCGCTGATCCGGCTTACAAGACCGGGGAAATACTCGGCGCACATCGCGCGACTTAGGCCGATGGCCTCGAAATTGAGGCCCCCGCGATAGGAGGAAATCACCGAAATCCCCATCTTCGACATGATTTTCAACAGGCCCGCGTCAATCGCCTTGCGATAACGCGCCACGGCCTCGGTCAGCGTGCCTTCCAGCAGGCCCCGTTCGATCCGGTCGGCGAGCGAATCCTCGGCCAGGTAGGCGTTGACCACTGTCGCACCCGCGCCCACCAGCACGGCAAAGTAATGCGGGTCGATACATTCGGCTGACCGCACGTTGAGCGAGGTGAAGGTCCGCAGCCCCTTGCGCGTCAGATGGCTGTGCACGGCGGAGGTGGCGAGGATCATCGGCATGCCGATCCGCTCCGCGCTGCTGTATTGATCGGTCAGCACCAGATGCCCCGCGCCAGAGCGCACCGCATCCTCGGCTTCGGCGCGGATGCGTTTCAGCCCGGCCTGCAACGCACCCGGTCCGGGCGCAAAGGTACAGTCGATCTCGGTCACGTCGGCGTTGAACTGCTGCATCAGCACGGTCCATTGCGCGTTGCCGATGAACGGGCTTTCCAGCACCAGGATCTCGGTCTGCGCGCTGCTTTCGTCCAGCACGTTCTTGAGGTTGCCGAACCGGGTCTTGAGGCTCATCACCCGGTATTCGCGCAAACTGTCAATCGGCGGGTTGGTGACCTGGCTGAAATTCTGCCGGAAGAAATGGCTCAGCGGGCGGTACTTGGCACTCAGCACCGCGCTGGGCGTATCGTCACCCATCGACGCAATCGCCTCTTTGCCGTCCTCACCCATCGGTGCCAGGATCTGTTCCAGCTCCTCGATGGTATAGCCCGCCGCGATCTGGCGGCGGCGCAGGTCGCCCCCGGTATGCATCGGCTCTTCGCTGACCACGCTCAGGGTCTCTTCCAGATCGTTGATCCGGCCCACCCATTCGCCAAAGGGCTGGGCGCCGGCCAGCTTGTCCTTGATCTCGTGGTCGCGGAACATCTGCCCCGCCTTCATGTCCACGGCCAGCATCTGACCCGGCCCCAGCGCGCCCTTTTCGCGCACGCTGGCCTCGTCGATGGGCACCATGCCCGCCTCGCTGCCCGCGATCAGTAGCCCGTCGCCTGTCACCACATAGCGCATCGGCCGCAGCCCGTTGCGGTCCAGCCCCGCACAGACCCAGCGGCCATCGGTCATCGCCAGGGCGGCGGGGCCGTCCCACGGCTCCATGACCGAGTTGCAGTAGGAATACATGTCGCGCCACGCCTGCGGCAGGTCCTCGGCCTGCTTGGACCACGATTCGGGCACCAGCATCGTCTTGGCCATCGGGGCAGAGCGGCCCGCGCGCACCAGCACCTCGAACACCGCATCCAGCGCGGCACTGTCCGATGATCCTCCGGCGATGATCGGCTTGATATCCTCGGCCAGATCCCCGAACGCCGAAGACGCCATGCGGATCTCGTGGCTCTTCATCCAGGTCATGTTGCCCTTCAGCGTGTTGATCTCGCCGTTATGAGCCAGCATCCGGAACGGCTGCGCCAGCCACCACTGCGGAAAGGTGTTGGTGGAATAGCGCTGGTGGTAGATCGCAAAGGCGGACTTGAAACGCTCGTCCATCAGATCGGGGTAGAACACCGCCACCTGTTCGGCCAGCATCATGCCCTTGTAGATGATGCTGCGACAGCTGAGCGACGCGATGTAAAACCCGGCAATCCCTGCCGCCACGACGGCTTTCTCGATCCGGCGGCGAATGACGTAAAGCTCGCGCTCAAACGCCTCTTCCTCGATGCCCTTGGCGTTCGAGATCATGATCTGCTCGATCTCGGGCCGGGTCGCGTTGGCCTTCTCGCCCAGGCAGGTGATATCGACCGGCACATGCCGCCAGCCATAGATCGTGTGCCCCATGCGCAGCACTTCGGTCTCGACGATGGTACGGCACATTTCCTGCGCGCCAAAATCGGTGCGCGGCAGAAAGACCTGACCGATGGCGACCAGTTGATCCTCGTGCGGCTCGTGCCCGGTGCGCCGGATCGCATCATAGAAGAACGGCACGGCGATCTGCACATGGATGCCCGCGCCATCGCCGGTCTTGCCGTCGGCATCGACCGCGCCGCGGTGCCAGATCGCCTTGAGCGCGTCGATGCCCGCCTGCACCACCTTGCGGCTGGGCTTGCCGTTGATCGACACCACCAGACCGACCCCGCAGGATGAATGCTCCTCGTCATGGGCATACATGCCGTTCTCGGCCAGCCAGTTGCGCTTGGCTTCTTCGGCCCGGACCCACTCGGCGTTGTATTCGGTCATATCTCGTCTCCCTCATCCACGGACGGCCAGTCCGCTTCGTATTGTTGTTTGCTCACCCGCGTGTGATCCCCGACAAAGGCCAGCCCATGCGGCTGATCATCGGCGTAAATTTCGCGCACCAGGCGCAACTCTCCATCGTCGAACAGGCCCGGCGAAAGCTCCAGATTGCCGTCCTCCGTCGCACCGGTTCCACGCAGCCAGAGCTGCGATCCGCAGGTGCCGCAAAACGCGCGCTCGGCCAGCGGCGAACTGACATAGAGCCTGACAGGCCCCGTCACCTCGACCGCATCCTTCGGCGCCAGAAATCCCAGCATCGCACCGCCCGCCCAGCGGCGGCACATCCGGCAATGGCAGGCCGACATTTCTTGCGAATGTCGCGCCACATGCAGTTGCACCGCGCCGCACAGGCATCGTCCCAACATGCTCATGCGGCGATCCTCTCGCTGCGCAATCCACGCAGGTTACGAACGCGTCCGCACAGGGTCTGTTTCGGGCGCTGGGCCAGCTGCCGCATCAGACCGCCCCGCCGCCGAATTGCGCATGAGTCTCGGCCTCGGTCATGGTGTGCGCGGGGGCCAATTTCACGGTCCGGCAAATTTCCTTGTCCGTGTACCAGTGATTATCGGCCTCCAGCCCGGCGATATCGTCAAACAGTCCCAGCGACAGCCCGACACCGTCGGAGTTGTCCGTTGGCCGATACCACAGGGCCGATCCGCATTTTCCGCAAAACGCGCGTTCGGCCCAATCGGAGCTTTGCAGCGTGCGAATATGCTCGGCACCGGTCATGTCCACGTCATCCATCCGCAGCCAGACACTGAAGAACTGCGATCCCGTCACCCGGCGGCACATGTCGCAAGCACAAATGTTGAAACGGTCGAGCGTGCCCTGGGCGGTAAAGCTTACCGCGCCGCACATGCATCTTCCGGTTTTCTCCGCCATTGCCTGCCAGTCCCTTGATCTGCTTGGGTCAGCTTTGCTGACCCGCCATTGCCGCCACGCCGATTTTCATACGGTCCAAATACCGACGTCTTACCGACGTGATACCGATCCGCCTTATTCCGCCGCCATTGTCGCCGCGGCGTCGATATCCGCCAACACCGCCGCTGCCGTGTCGCGCCCGTCGCGGATAGCCCAGACCACAAGGCTGGCACCGCGCACGATGTCGCCCACCGCATAGACGCCGTCCATCTCGGTGCGCCCAGAGGTGAATTCGGCCTTGATCGTGCCCCAGCGGGTCACTGCCAGTTCTGGCTGCTCCCACAGCCCCGGCAGGTCCTCTGGCTCAAAGCCCAAGGCCTTGATCACCAGATCGGCAGGCTCGTCATACTCGGCGCCCTCGATCTCTTCGGGTCTTTGCCGGCCCGTCGCATCGGGGGCACCAAGGCGCATTTTCTGCACCTTCACCGCCGTGATCGGATCGCCCAGGAACCCCTTGGGCGCGCTCAACCATTCAAAGATCACGCCTTCTTCCTCGGCGTTGTTCACTTCGCGCTGGCTGCCGGGCATGTTCGCCCGATCGCGACGGTAGAGGCATTTTACAGATGTCGCTCCCTGCCGGATCGCGGTGCGCACGCAATCCATCGCCGTATCGCCGCCGCCGATGACGACGACGCGCTTGCCACTGGCGTTCAACTCGCCGCTGTCGATCTCTGGCACCGCGTCGCCAAACCACTGCTTGCTTGATGCAGTCAGGTAGTCGATTGCCCGCACGATGCCCGCGGCCCCTGCGCCCGGCCCCTGCAATTCGCGTGATTTATAGACGCCCGTGGCGATGATCACCGCGTCATGCTTGCCCCGGATCGCACCGAAAGAGATATCGGTGCCAACCTCGCAATTCAGCTTCAGTTCGACGCCGCCTTGCTCAAGCTGCTCGATGCGGCGGATCACCACGTCCTTTTCCAGCTTGAACCCCGGAATGCCGTAGGTCATCAGCCCGCCGCCCCGGTCGTAGCGGTCATAGACCGTCACCTGCAGGCCCGCGCGGCGCAGAACATCCGCAGCCGCCAGCCCGCCGGGGCCTGCGCCGATGATGCCGACGCTCTCGGGGCGTTCGCTGATGGGCGCGATCGGCTGGACCCAGCCCTGATCCCATGCGGTGTCGGTGATGTATTTCTCGACGGCGCCGATGGTCACGGTGCCGTGGCCGGACTGCTCGATCACGCAGTTGCCCTCGCACAGCCGGTCCTGCGGGCAGATGCGGCCGCAAATCTCGGGGAAGGTATTCGTTGCCTGGCTCAGCTCGTACGCCTCTTGCAGCCGCCCCGAGGCGGTCAGGCGCAGCCAGTCGGGGATGTTGTTGTGCAGCGGACAGTGGGTCTGGCAGTAGGGCACGCCGCACTGGCTGCACCGGCTCGCCTGCTCTTTCGCCTTGGCGTCGGCGTACTCGGCGTAAATCTCGTGGAAATCCTGGCTCCGTAGATCAGGGGCACGCTTTTCCGGCATGTCCCGGGGCACGGTTACGAATTTCAGCATAGGATCATTGGCCACGGGCGCACCTTTCATTGATGCGCCGTTCTAATACGTCCGGTTCGGAAATAAAAGTCAGCAGTTGTGACCTAACTTCAGAAATAAATCCGGGAAATCCAAATTGTTAACGAATGATCGAAAATAATAGTAAACAAGTGATACCTATTTAGAGCCCAGCCCACATCATACCCATCGCGCAAACCCCCACGATGATTCGCCACCATCCGAAAAAGGCGTAGCCATTGCGGCTGATGAAATTCAAAACACCCTTCACGACGAACACCGCCGTGACAAAAGCCAGCGCAAAGCCGATGGCGATATCCCCCATCGCACTCAGGTCCAGCACATCGCGGTTCTTCCACAGGTCATAGCCGAAGGCGCCCGCCATGGTCGGGATCGAGAGGAAGAAGGAAAACTCGGCGGCAGCCCGTTTGCTGACACCCATCAGCAGCGCACCGACGATGGTCGCGCCAGAGCGGCTGGTGCCTGGTACCATCGCAAGACATTGAAACAGACCGATCGTGAACGCGATGCCCAGTGGCAGATCCATCGCATCATCATGCCGCGGATCAGGGGCGTAGCGGTCGACAAACAGCAGGACAACACCGCCGATGATCAACATCATGGCGACCAGCATCGGCGATTCAAAGAGCACTGTCTTGATGAAACCGTGCGCCATCACGCCAACCAGCACAGCCGGCAGGAACGCGACCAGCACTGCCCACAGGAACCGACGCGCCGCCGGATCATGCGGCGCCGCGCACATAACACCCGTCAGTCTTCCAAAATAGACCGTCAGGATCGCCAGCACAGCACCTAGTTGAATGACAACTTCAAAGGTCCGTCCGGGGCTGTCGAACCCCAGGAAATGCCCGAACAACAGCAGATGCCCCGTGGATGACACCGGAATGAACTCGGTCAGCCCTTCGATCAGCCCCAGAAAGGCCGCGACCAGAGTGGTGTCAGACATCAGAAAGTTCCCGAAATTTCATTGCGTTTGGCACAAACCCTCAGCCCTGATCCTTGCCAAAACAGCCACGGCGTTCGAACGATGCGATGCGTCTCGCACTATATCCGTTTCAGATCAAACGCAAATTATCTCAGGCGCGCAGGTTGCCAGCCGACTCCTTGATCGCCTCGTACTGACCTGCGGGCCGGAACCGCCACAGATAATCGGGCAGAACAGCCTCCAACGCACTCGGCTCGATCCCGAGATCGGCAAACCCCTTTGCACCGTCGCTCACCACGTTGTCATGACGCAGGGTTGCCACCTGATCGCGAGTGATCTGCGGCGGGATAAGGCCCAACGAAACCGTCTGCACCAATTCCATCACACCCGCCATCACCGATGCGATCCAGAACGGGATGTTCATCACGATGCGACGCCGCCGAATGACATGCAACATCTGCTCCATCAACTCGCGGAACGTGTTCACGTCCGGGCCACCCAGTTCGTAGATGCCGGGCGCGGCCTTGCCCGACGCACCCATCACGGCTGCGGCGGCCACGTCATCGACATAGACGGGCTGAAACTTTGTGCCGGCCCCGACCACAGGCAGTACCGGCCCCAGCCGGGTCAAACCGGCAAACCGGTTAAAGAAGGCATCCTCAGGCCCGAAGATCACCGACGGGCGCAGGATCACGGCGCTGGGGAAATGTTCCAATACAGCGGCCTCGCCACGGCCCTTGGACCGGGCGTATTCACTGTCCGCCTCTGCATCCGCGCCGATGGCTGAAATATGAACCATGCGCGTCACGCCCGTCTCGGCGGCGATCCGCGCGATACGTGCCGCGCCCTCGTTTTGCACGGCGTCGAAATTGTTCTTGCCCTTGCGGTCGAACGTGCCGACGCAGTTGATCACCACATCCGCGCCTTGCATGACAGAGCGCACGCTGTCGTCATCACGGATATTGCACAGCGCCGGCGCAACCTGTCCGACGACGCCGTAAGGAGTGACGATTCCCGCCTCGTGCGGTCGCCGCACAGCGACACGAATACGCCAGCCATCCTTGGCCAACCGCCGCGCAATGTAGCGCCCGACAAAACCTGATCCACCGTAGATGGTGACGAGTTTGGACATCAACGAGCCTCCGGACCTTTGGACAAAGAATTTTCCGCCCTCAGTCCTACTCGCAAGGCGCGCTCTGGACAAGGCGCTATGGCAATTTGCGCCGCGCGGCAAAATGCCGTTGACACCACCGCGCCCCGGGGCTACATGCACGGCTCACGACACCTGCCCAGGTGGCGGAATGGTAGACGCGCTAGCTTCAGGTGCTAGTATTCGCAAGGATGTGGAGGTTCGAGTCCTCTCCTGGGCACCATACCCCCCAAAAAAAGTCAATTCTTCATGTTTCCAAGGGGATGTTGGTATTCTGAGCCTCAAAGATTCTCCACAATCTGCCTCAGACTATGCCAGCCGGCTTTGCGCGCTTGTCTGGTCGGGGCCGAGTTCGGGGCGAAGGCTCAAATCCCGCTCATGGTAGAATAGTTCACAGCATGCATTTCATTCGCTGAGCCTGCCAAGGAGAGTTCGTCGGTCAAGTATCCGGTTCTTTTGCAACGAGTTCGACAGTGTTGCCGTCCGGATCGGACGTGAAGACACCACGCCAACCGACCCAATCGAATGTTTCAACGCTATATTCCCGGCCGAGTTTTTCGTACCACGCGATGACCGCTTCCTGTTCGTCCCATGGCAGGCTGAGCGCAAGATGATGGAGCGAGGAGCCCGGACCGGTCGCGGGGGGTACGTCGCTTGCCTTGGTGTGGCCAGCGCCTTCGATGTCGTGGCGAAACAGGGCCAAAACGGTGGTATGGCCGCCAAAGCCGTCAGCGATACGAAAGAAAACGATTCGGCCATTGTCCGGATCATTGAACGGCTCCAACCCGATCACATCGCGATAAAACGCGACCATTGCGTCGAAATCAATGCAGCGGATGGCAATCTCGCCAAGGGCGCGAACAGTGAAATCACGTTGAGCCATGGAGCTTCTCCTGATTGATGTTTTCAGCTTTGCTTAAACCGGTGTGCCCCGAACATGCCGGTTTCAGAGGATGGATCAAGGCGCACCCGTGAGGCAAGCGGCGGTACGCGGGCAGCGGATCCCCTCGGCCGGTTGGTGCGCTGTCCTGCCCAGACCGAACCGAGGACGATCGCCGCTCCGAGAATCTGCATCGGCGACAGTGACTGATCGAGCCAGATCCAGCCAAGGATCACCGCCGTCACCGGGCTCATCATGCCGAGCATGGAAACTGCGCCGGGCTCCAGCCGCGCCACACCCCTGAACCAGAGCGCATAGGTCGCCGCAGCGCCGATCAGGCCCAACCACACAAGCCCGCCGAGATTGGTCGCGGAAAGTGGCGGCAAGGGCGGCTCGATGATCAGTGCGAGAGGAAACAGGATCAGGCCGCCGGCGGTCAGTTGCCAAGCGGTGAAACTGAGGACCGAGACCGGCGGCTGCCATTTTCGGCTGAGCACGGTGCCCGCCGCCATTGACGCAGCCCCACCAAGGCCTGCGGCGATGCCGATGGGATCAAGGTCAGCCTCCGGGCCGATGAGCAGCAGCGCCACTCCGATCACCCCCGTCGCCGCCGCTGCCACTGCGCCCGCCCGGATCGGCGTGCCCAGCCAGCCGCGCGCCATCACGATGACCATCATTGCCTGCAACGCCCCCAGCGTCGCCGCCACCCCGCCGGGGAGCCGGTAAGCGGCCACGAACAACAACACCCAGAAGAGCGCGAAATTGAAACTGCCAAGAAGGAAGGCCCGCCCGATCCAGGCACGGGAGGGCAGGCAACGCGTGACGGCGAGCAGCAGCAAACCGGCTGGCAGCGCACGCAGGGCGGCAAGGGTGACCGGGTAGCCATCAGGCAGCGCTTCGGTTGTCACGAGGTAGGTGCTGCCCCAGATCGCGGGGGCGAGCGCGGTAAGGAAAATGTCAGTGGTGCGTGTCATGAGGAGCCTCGTTAGGTCGGGCGTTGGGAGTAGGAAGCTGGCGTTCGTGCCTATGCCGGAGCCGGCACTAGCAATTCTGGCCGGGCTATCCGCCGCCTTCGTGCCAGATGACATTGAAGCTCTCATCCGGTGACGGCGACGAAAAGTGACGGGAGAATTGACGAAACTGGGCCTCGGTCACCGAGAAGGGGTGATCGCCTTGCAGGCGACGTCTGCGCAGCCTCGCAAGGCAGACGTCGTCCGGCACATTCAGCACGTGGAGGTAATGGGCGGCCTTGGACATCTCAATAACGCCGCGCATCCAGCGGCGCTGTTCGACGGTGTTGGCCGGAAAGTCCAGCACTACCGAAACCCTCGCATTCAACAAAGCGGCAATGTGGGGCGCCATGATCTGCCTGAGTTGCGCGGAACATCGCTTGTAATCGGACAAGGAGTTCAGTTCGTCGGCGAAGAGTGCCTTAAGCCAGTCGTCCTCGGTGATCCGGACCGTTTGCGGGAGGTCTGCGAGGCGGGTCGCTAAGGTGGATTTCCCAGCCGCAATCTTCCCGCAAAGCATGTGAAGCGTCGGTAATGTGTCGGGCATGGTGGTTCCTGCGGTTTGGTCGCTCACCAGAGCGGTTGAAAGGGCAAACGTTGGCGTTCGGGCCAGGGTGTCAGGCCGATGTCGCGCATAATGTGGGGCGGCAGGTCGTGCGGCAGGGTTTTCAGTTTACGGTCGCGGCGTTCTTTGCAGGTCGAAAACAGCCTAATCATGGCAAATCCTTTCATGCTGCGAGGCGCCGCGCGGCGCGCAATTGCGCCGCGAGATCCTCGCGTGGTCCGTTGACAAGGCGGGTGCCGGTCTCGCGGACGATCAGGGTGGGGACGGCGCGCACCTGGAGCGCGCTTGCGTGCTGACGGTCAGCCTTGACCGCGCGTGCGGTTGCCGGATCGTCGAAAACCTCCGCGAAGGCTGCAGCGTCGAGGCCAAGGTCGTGAGCGATGTCCAGCACCGTGGCAGTATCGGCGACGTTCCGCGCCTCAGATAGGTGCGCCTGCTGAAGCCGGTCGAACATGTCCCAGTGGGCGGCCTGACCGCCCAGCCGTTCCGCCGCCTTGCAGCCTCGCGCCGCGATCATCCCGTGCGGGTAATCGAACGGCGCGGACCGCATGGCGTCGATATTGACGAGGGCGGGCCGGTCGCTCACCTGTTTGCAGGCGGCCCAATGGTCGAGGATCGTCGCGCGGGCGGCTTCTGGTGTGCCCCAGCGCTCCGCCATTTCCGCAGGGCTGGCTTGCAGTACGAAGGTCCGATGCCGGATGTCGAGGTCGAATTCCTCGGCGAGGGACCGCAGCCGCGAGGAGATGTTGAAGCACCAGCAGCAGACAACGTCGTGGAAGAAGTCGATTGTGAGGGCTGGCATCAGGCCGCCTCCGCTTGCAGGTCGGCACCAGCCAGCCGCGCAGCGATCCGGGCGACACGCGCCCCTTGAAAACGTGCGCCTGCCAGGTCGGTCTCGGTCGGCGTGCGCGAACCGTCCGTGCCCGCGATCGTGCCGGCACCATAGGGCGCACCGCCGATGATGGCCTCGGCTGTCGTCTGGCCCGCGAAGGTGTAGGGCATGCCCGCAATCAGCATGCCGAAATGCTGAAGCGGTATCTGGGTCGAGAGCAGCGTCGCCTCGTGCCCGCCATGCTGCGAGCCGGTCGAAGCAAAGACCGCTCCGACCTTGCCAACCAGCGCGTTGCGTGCCCAGAGGCCGCCGGCCTGATCGAGAAAGGTTTTCATCTGACCGGCCATCATGCCGAAGCGCGTCGGCGTGCCGAGGATGATGGCGTCATAATGCTCGAGGTCGGCAGGCGCCGCCAGTGGCGTGTCATCCGTTGCGAACCCGGCTTTGGCGCGGATGTCGTCGGGCACGGTTTCGGGAACGCGGCGCAGATCGGCATGGCTGCCGGGCACGGATCTGGCACCTTCGGCTTCGGCCTGTGCCAAGTCGCGGACATGGCCATAGCTGGAATAGTAGAGAACAAGAACGCGGGTCATGATTTCCTCTCGGGCATTGGGGTTTCGATGCCTGAGAAGATCGCCGATCGGGCGCGGGGGATTAACCGCCCCGCTGTCACTTCATTCTTTACGCCTGTTGAAGAATGTCAGCGCCCGAGCGCCTTGCGAAGATGGTCGAGAAATGCCGTCACCTTGGCGTCCATGCCGAAGCGCGAGGCGGTCACTGCAAAGACCTCCGGCGCCGTCAATTCCCATTCTGGCAGGACACGCACCAATTCACCGCGCATTTCCGCCGGTTTGGAAATGAAATCTGGCAAGGTGCCGATGCCGTGGCCCGCGATCAGAAGGTCGCGCAGGACGAGGCTGTTTCCGACCCTGACGGGGGGATCGAGGGCGATGGTTTTGGTGCCAGAGGGGCCCTGAAGGTTCCATGCGCTGAGGTGATCAGCCAGCAGGAAGCCGATAACCCTGTGGGATGGGATGTCGTCGGGCGTTTCTGGCACGCCGGCCCGGTCCAGATAAGCCGGTGACGCGAAAATGCGTTGCTGTATCTTGCCGATCTTGCGCGCGACAAGCGCCGAGTCCGGCATCGTGGGGCGGATGCGGATCGAGAGGTCGAACCCGCCCTCGACCATATCGACCACCCGGTCGTCGAGCGACAGTGTGAACCTGAGATCTGGATAGGTATCGAGGAAATCCGGAAGGATCGGCGCGATGACCGCCTGGCCGAAGGAACTGGGGGCATTCACATTGAGATGGCCACGCACCGCGCCCGCACCGTCGCGGATGCGGGTTTCGATCTGCTTCACCGCGTCTAGAATGCCGGTGGCCTCGTCGTAGTAGAGGCGCCCGGCATCAGTGAGCGACATCGATCGCGTGGTGCGGGTGAGCAAGGTGCAGCCGAGACTCTCTTCGAGCAGCTTGACCTCACGACTGAGGAGCGCCGGCGAAACCCCGAGATCTTCCGCTGCCCGCGCGAAGCTGCCGCGCTCGACGATGCGGCGGAAGGCATGCATGACGGAGAGCTTGTCCATTGGCCGTATCTCCTGATTTTGCGGTGCAACAGTATGAGCTTCAGTGGGGTACGCATTGAAAAACTAATGCCCGCATCAAGAATCAACAACGGCCTTGCTGCTTCCGCTCCTCTGAATCCTGCCGTGGCCCGTCGAGGCGATGGAGACGGTCTTGGTTAGAAGCAACGCACTAAACGCTTCGGGGGAAGAAGACCGGACGTTGCATAAGGGGTTCACTCTCCGCCCGGCAGACCGATCTTTTTCACATGCGCCTCGAAGAAATCCGAGAATGCTGCGACGCGCAGCGGCAATTGATCGTAGGGCGGGTAATACAGGGTCAGCCAGATATCTGCCGACTTCCAATCGGGCAGCACCTCGGTCATGCGCCCGGCGGCAAGGGCATCATCGATGATGAAGCGCGGAAGCAGGGCGATGCCCTCTCCGTTCAGGACCAGGCCCGTCAGAAGATCACCGTTGTTGGTGCTAAGTCGGCCTTGCGCCTTGTGGCTGCGCCGACACTTGCCGTTTGAAAGTTGCCAGACCTCGTCAAGCAGATCGTCATGATAGCCAAGACAGCTGTGGTCGGCCAGGTCTTCGGGGCGCTCCGGAGTGCCATGCGCGCGCAGATACTGAGGTGTGGCGACCAACAGGCGCGGAACCTTGCAGATCTTGCGCCAGATCGTGGATTTTTCATTCGGCGGTCCAGAAACACGGATGGCCAGATCGAAACCTTCCGCGACGATGTCAACGAAGCCGTCAGACAGGCTGACGTCCAGATTCATCTGCGGGTGCAGCGCACCGAATTCCGACAGAACTGCTGGCAGAACCTTGACGCCCAACGACAGCGGCGCGCTGATCCGCAGGCGGCCCGAGATGATACCCTGCGCCTCTCGGGTTTCATTGGCCGCTTCGGTCAACCCATCGGCGAGCGGCGCCGCGCGCGCGGCATAAATCGCCCCCGCTGACGTAAGCGAGACCTGCCGCGTCGTGCGCACCAGCAATTGCACGCCAAGGCGCGACTCGAGCGCCGCGATGGTGCGCGTGACCGATGCCGGGGTCATTCCCAACTGCCGCGCCGCGCCAGCAAAGCTCTGCTGTTCGGCCACGGTCAGGAAGACGCGAATGCATTCAAGTTCGCCCATGAGGTTTATTACATTTATCGCAATAGTGAATGCAACATTATCCGTCTTCACGGCAATGGTCTGGTAGCCCATATCGGGCTCAAGCAACAACAATCAGCCAAGAGGCGCGGGATGCTTATCCAGAACGACGGACTGTTTCACTTTGTCCTGATGGCGTGCTGCGTTGATGCACAGCGGAACACTCGGGCGAATGGCAACGTTTGACCCCCAAACTCAATCTAACCGAATGGAGAATCACGATAATGTCCACCAAACTCGCCATAATCTACTATTCCAGCTACGGCACCAACCATCAGATGGCCACCATCGCGGCGGAGGCAGCAAAGGACGCTGGAGCGGAAGTGCGGTTGCTGAAAGCGCCGGAAACTGCCCCCGATGACGTCGTTACCGGTGTGGATGCCTGGAAGGCACAGACCGAAAAGACCGCCGAGATTCCCAACGCCACGGTGGAAGACATGGAATGGGCAAACGCCTATCTCATTTCGGCCCCGACCCGTTTCGGCATCATGGCCAGCCAGATGCGCGCCTTTATCGACACGCTGGGCGGTATCTGGTCCAAGGGCGGGCTGGCGAACAAGCCGGTTTCGGCCATGACATCCGCGCAAAACGCCAATGGCGGGCAGGAAACCACCTTGGTTTCCTTCTATAACACGGTCATGCACTGGGGCGGGATCGTTGTGGCGCCCGGATTTACTGACGAGGTGATCTTCAAGACCGGCGGCAACCCCTACGGCTACAGCCACAATGCGGGTGAGGATTTCTCGGACGATGCCAAGGCGGCCATCCGCCATCAAGCGCGGCGTCTGGTCGAGATTGCGGACAAACTGGCCTGATGGCTCGGGCAGCCGGCCCCAGCTGAACAGCTGGTCGGGGCTGTCGGGCGATGCCTGACCGGGTCCCGGCCAACTCTGTCAAACCGCTCTTTACCGAAAGGATGAATTCAAAATGGGACTTCTCGTCGATGGAACCTGGCATGACCAGTGGTACGACACCTCCAGCACCGGGGGCCGGTTCGTGCGCAGAGATGCACAGTTTCGCAACTGGATCACACCTGACGGCAGTGCCGGCCCGACCGGCGGTGACGGCTTCAAGGCCGAGGCCGGGCGATATCATCTCTATGTCTCGCTCGCGTGTCCCTGGGCCAACCGCACCCTGATCATGCGTGCCCTAAAGGGGCTGGAGGACGCGATCAGCGTTTCGGTCGTCAATCCTTTTATGGGGGAAAACGGTTGGACCTTTGAGCGGGGGCCCGGCGTGATTCCCGACCCCGTAAGTGATGCGAAATACATGTACGAGGTCTATCTGCGCGCCGATCCGGCCTATAGCGGCCGCGTCACCGTGCCCGTGCTGTGGGATCTGAAGCGCGAAACCATCGTCAGCAACGAATCCGCCGAGATCATCCGAATGCTGAATTCTGCCTTCGACGGCATCGCTACCAAGCAAGACGACTACGCCCCCTCGGATCTGCTGGAGGAAATCGACGAGATCAACGCCTTTACTTATGATGCGATTAATAACGGTGTCTACAAGGCGGGCTTTGCCACCGAGCAGGCCGTCTACGAGGCAGAGGTGCGCAAGCTCTTTGCCGCGCTGGACGAGCTTGAGGAAAGGCTCGGTCGTCAACGCTATCTGGTGGGCGATCAGATCACCGAAGCAGACTGGCGTCTGTTCACGACGCTTATCCGCTTTGATTCCGTCTATCACGGGCATTTCAAATGCAATCTGAGAATGCTGAAAGACTACGAAAACCTGTGGGGCTATACGCGTGAGCTGTATCAATGGCCGGGCGTCGCCGACACGGTGAATTTCGACCACATCAAGCAGCACTACTATCGTAGCCACGGCACCATCAATCCCAATGGCATCGTGCCCGACGGACCCGTTTTGGATCTGGATCGCCCGCCAAACCGGTCATGACGCGGGGCTTTGTGCCCGAAACCGCATATAATGAAGCGACTTCAACCGACGGACCCGAAAGGAACATCGAAATGAGTTATTCTCCCTGCCCCGATCCCGTTCTGGGGGACCGCGACACCGTCAACGCCATCGAAACCCTGATCGTGCCGCGCGCCGTGGATCTGGGCGAGATGGAGGTGCGGCGCGCATTGCCGTCGGTCAAACGTCAGATGGTCGGGCCTTTCATCTTCTTCGACCAGATGGGACCGGCGGAATTTCTGACGGACCAAGGCATCGACGTGCGCCCGCATCCGCATATCAACCTCGCCACGCTGACCTATCTTTTTGAGGGCGAGATCTTGCACCGCGATTCGCTGGGCACCGAGCAGACCATCCGCCCCGGCGCAGTGAACTGGATGAAGGCGGGGCAGGGCATCGTCCATTCCGAACGTACCTCGGCGGAGAGATGGAAAAACGGCCAGCGGCTGTTCGGCCTGCAGACATGGATGGCCCTGCCAGAGGCCGAGGAGGAAACCGCACCCGATTTCTTGCACTACGGGTCAGACGAGTTGCCGTTGGTCGACAGCGACGGCATCAAGGCGCGCATCATCGCCGGTGAGGCATTCGGCATGAAGAGTGGCCTGAGGACGGCGTCAGAAGCCCTCTATGGAGATGTCGAATTGCAGGCGGGCAGAAGCATGCCAATTGATGCCACTTACGAAGAACGTGCGCTATATACCATCTCTGGCGAGATAGAGATCGCGGGCGACCGTTTCGAGAAGGGTCAGCTTCTGATTCTGCGCCCGGGTGATGCAATAACGGTCAAGGCCAATGCCACGGCGCGTTTCATGCTGTTCGGTGGCGCACCGATGGGTGCGCCGCGGTATATCTGGTGGAATTTCGTCTCGTCCCGCCCCGAGCGGATCGAGGCCGCAAAGGAAGAATGGGCCAAGGGCCGGTTCGACACCGTGCCGGGGGATGAGGCGGATTTTATCCCGCTGCCCGCAGACATCGGCAAACCGCGCCGTGCGCAAGGCGGCGTTCGCTATCCCTGAACCTCATCCAAGAAAGGGCGCTGTTATGACACATGCGATCCCCGGACTGCACCACGTCACCGCCATCTCTGGCCCGCCGCAGAAAAATGTCGATTTCTACGTCGGCACGCTGCTGCAGCGGTTGGTGAAGAAGACGGTCAATTTTGACGATCCAGGCACCTATCACCTCTATTATGGCAACCAGAAGGCCGAACCCGGCAGTATCCTGACGTTCTTTCCCTTCGTCGATGCCGGGCCGGGGCGCGCTGGGCCGGGCATGGCCAGCGCGGTGGCCTATGCGGTGCCAAAGGGCGGGCTGAAGGCATGGGTGACGGCGCTGACCGAGGCTGCGGTTGATTTCGACGGCCCGTTCGAGCGGTTTGACGAGCAGTTGATCGCTGTGACTGACCCCGACGGTCTGCGGATCGAATTGACCGAGACGGCCCGCGCGGTGACGCAGGGCACGAGCACGAACGGCGCGCCCATCGATGACGGTTTCCACTCCGTCACTCTTTGGCTCGACACTCCTGATCGCACCGCGCGGCTTCTGACGGATGTGTTCGGCTACGCTAGCGCGGGCGAGGCATCGCAGGGCGGCGAGGCACGTTATCGGTTTCTGGCCGCCGGGCAGGGGCGCGGGTCGGTCGTTGATCTGATCACGTCGAATTCGGCCTCCAGCGGTAGGCAGGGCGCGGGGTCGATACACCATGTCGCGTTCCGCGCCGAAAATGACGATGTGCAAAGGGGTTGGCAGGAAACCCTGCGCAGTCAGGGCTTTGACGTGACACCGCAGATCGACCGGCAGTATTTCAACGCAATCTACTTCCGCGAACCCGGCGGCGTGCTGTTCGAAATTGCAACCGACCCGCCCGGCTTTGCCACGGATGAGCCGATGGAGAAGCTGGGACAGGAATTGAAGCTGCCCGCGCAGCACGAACATTTGCGCGACCAGATCGAGCGTATCCTGCCGCCCGTCACAGTCCCCAAAGGTGGCATCCCTACGCAGTGATCCACAGACGGCAATCAGCGCCGCCAACCTGACGATGCCTCGACGCATTCTGATGCGGGCCGCGATCCCCAGTGTACTGCCCCGAAATATGGGATAGAAGCGGCTCGCATGAGATTAACGGCCGTTGCCATGACCAAGGAAAGCGCACCATGATCTTCGTCTTCAAACTTCTGGAGTTACTGGCCCTCGGCGTTGTGATGGCGCTGGCCTTTCTTGTTCTGATCGTCTTCGTCATGTTCGTTCTGGACCGCACGCAGACCGGCGACGCGATCCGGCGGAACTATCCGGTGATCGGGCGATTCCGGCATCTGTTCACCTCGCTGGGCGAATTTTTTCGCCAGTATTTCTTTGCCATGGACCGCGAGGAAATGCCGTTCAACAGGGCGCAGCGCGATTGGGTGGGCAATGCCACCAAGGGGGCTGGTAACACCGTCGCGTTCGGATCGACCCGTAGCCTGTCGATTCCGGGCACGCCGATCTTCGTTCCGGCCGCATTTCCACCGCTTGACGATCAGTTCAGTTCGACCAACCCGATGCAGATCGGTCCGCATGCCGCGATTCCCTATGTGGCAAAGTCGATCTTCAACATTTCTGGCATGAGCTATGGTGCGATCTCGCGCCCGGCGGTCGAGGCGCTGAGCCGCGGTGCGGCCAAGGCAGGCATCTGGCTGAACACCGGCGAAGGGGGACTGTCGCCCTACCATCTGAAGGGTGGTTGCGACATCGTCTACCAGATCGGGACGGCCAAATACGGGGTCCGCGATCACGACGGCAACCTGAGTGATGAAAAGCTGCGCGAAGTGGGTGAGAACCCATATGTGAAAATGATCGAGCTGAAGCTGGCGCAAGGCGCGAAACCCGGCAAGGGCGGTATCCTGCCGGGCGAGAAGGTCAACGCCGAGATCGCTCAAATCCGCGGTATTCCCGAAGGAAAGGACAGTATTTCGCCCAACCGTTACCCGGAGGTGGATAATCTTGACGCTCTGCTGGACCTGATCGGGCATGTCCGCGACGTGACCGGGCGGCCCGTCGGTATCAAGGTGGTGCTGGGCGCGTCGAACGCGTGGGAGGAATTCTTTGATCGGATCATAGAGCGAGGTGAGGTGAGCGCCCCGGATTTCATTACCGTCGATGGCGGCGAAGGCGGCACCGGTGCGGCGCCGATGCCGTTGATGGACCTGGTTGGCATGCCCATTCGCGACGCCCTGCCGCGCATGGTCGATCTGCGTGACAGGCACGGGCTGAAGGACCGGATCCGCATCATCGCCAGCGGCAAGCTGGTCAACCCCAGCGAGATTGCTTGGGCGATCTGCGCAGGCGCCGATATCGTGACGTCCGCACGCGGGTTCATGTTCTCGCTGGGGTGCATTCAGGCGCTCAAGTGCAACAAGAACACCTGCCCCACCGGTATCACTACTCACGACCCGCGTCTGCAACGCGGGCTGGTGGTCGAAGACAAGTATGTAAAGGTCGCAAATTACGCCAAGTCAGTGATCAAGGAAGTCGAGACCATCGCTCATTCGGTCGGCGTGGCAGAGCCGCGCCTGATGCGGCGGCGGCATGTGCGGATCGTGCAGGCTGATGGCAGCTCGATCCCGATGAACCAGATCCGCCCCAGCCACGATGCGGCCCTCTATCCATGACCGCGATTAGAGTATCCGTCTTGATCAAGCTGTTTTCGGTGTCCATTTGCGGTTTTGCTGGACGAGTGCGTTTGCCAATTCGA
>NZ_JAPWHW010000015.1 GCF_028369135.1 Roseovarius sp. ZX-A-9 | reverse complement strand
AAAGCCTACATCAAATGGGAATGCCAGGATGAATGATCATGGCGTCAGAGAATTTCCAGACCACAGGTTGCTCAATCCAAGGTGATGACAACGCAGCACTTTCTTTCACGCTGGACAGCGTGGACACTGCTGTTCGGCACAGCCTGGGTCAGGTGCGCCGCCATCTTGTGCGTTGCGGCATTGCGGATGATCTGTGCGGCACGGTCGAGATCGCGCTGGCCGAGGCTCTGAACAACGTGGTCGAGCACGCCCATGCCTCTGGGACGCATGGTTCGATCAGGGTGGAAATCGCGCAGATTGGCGCAGGAATCCATTGCGAGATACATGATGCCGGATCGCCTCTACCGGGGTTGGCGCTGCCACAGGGAATGCGGCCACCCCTGAACGTGCCACGTGCCGACCTGCCCGAAGGCGGGTTTGGCTGGTACATGATCCGGTCACTGACGCAAGATCTGCACTATAGCCGCTCTCGCGGCATGAACCGCCTCGGCTTTACTGTGCGTGCCAGCTCTGCGTGAGCGGATCATCCCGCCAAGCTGACCTCCCGGAAAGCGGTCAGATCGCGCCGAACATCATTTTCCGGCAAATTGGCGATTGCCGTAGATTCGCCCATATCTGATCGCATTGCGGACAGAGTGCGGCATCATACACTTTCTTGTAGCTGCATATGGCTTCCCTCGGCGCCGCGTTTAACAGCCCCCACCCAGTTCGCGGTGTCGAGGTCCCCCCCCCCAGAAAGCAAATCTCCGCCCTGCCACGATTGGCAATTGGCGCGCTGCGTCCTAGTGTCCGGTATAGACCCCGCACAATGAGGCCCCGATGCGCGATTTTCACCTGCCTGGACGTTCCCCCGTATTTGCCACGAACGGCATCTGTGCCACCTCGCATCCGCTTGCCGCGCGGGTTGCGGTCGACATTCTGGGCCGAGGCGGGAACGCAATGGACGCCGCGATTGCCGGGGCTGTCCTGCTGGGCATATGCGAGCCGCAGATGACCGGGATCGGTGGTGACTGCTTCGTGCTGTGGAATGCCCCCAGTTCGAACGAGGTGCAGGCCTATAACGGCTCTGGCCGCGCCCCCGCGCAGGCCCGCGCCGCTGACCTGCGCGCCAAGGGGCTGGAGGCCATGCCGGTCCACGCCGCCCACTCAGTTACCATCCCCGGCGCCATCGAGGCGTTCTGCACGCTCGCCGCCGACCATGGAAAGCTGGGGCTCGATGCCCTTCTGGCGCCGGCAATTCACTACGCCGAGGAAGGCGTGCCCTTGGCCCCGCGCGTCATCGACGATTGGGGCCGGGCCGGGCCGACCCTGCAAGGCCACGGGCCTCGCCATTTCATGCCCGAGGGCATGCCACAGGTCGGTACTCTGTTTCGTGCCCCCGGTCAGGCCGAAGTGCTGCGGCGCGTCGCAGCCAACGGCGCTAGTGCATTCTACGAGGGCGAAGTGGCCGAAGACATGGTCGCCGCACTGCGCGAACTGGGCGGTGTGCACAGCGAAGCGGATTTCGCGGCCCATCGGGGCACGCCCGCAACCCCGGTTGCAGGCGAATACAACGGTATCGAACTGGTCGAGCATCCACCCAATGGACAGGGCGCGACAGCGATTCTGATGCTGAACATCCTAAGCCATTTCGACATCGCGGGCCTGGACCCATACGGGGCCGCGCGGGTGCATCTCGAGGCAGAAGCCACCAAACTGGCCTATGATGCGCGTAATCGCATCATCGCCGACCCGGATCATACGTCACAGCTGGACCGGATGCTGTCGCCGGAACTGGCGGCATCTCTGGCCGCGCTGATCGATCCTCGCCGTGTGATCGCGGCGGCCGCGCCACTGACCGAGCAGGTGCATCGCGACACCATCTACATCACCGTGGTGGACCGTGACCGAATGGCGGTATCGCTGATCTATTCGATCTTTCACGGATTCGGATCCGGCATTGCATCGGAAAAATTCGGCATCCTGCTGCAGAACCGCGGTTCGGGCTTCTCGTTGAAAGAGGGGCACCCGAACGAACTGGTAGGCGGCAAGCGTCCGATGCACACGATCATTCCCGGCATCCTGCGCCAACGCGGGCGTGTGCTCATGCCGTTCGGGGTGATGGGCGGCGGCTATCAGCCCTGCGGGCATGCCCGCTTCGTGTCGAACCTGCGCGACTTCGGGATGGATCCGCAAAGCGCGATTGATGCACCGCGCGCCTTTGCCGATAGCGGCAAGCTGAATGTCGAACGGGGTTATTCCGAGGCGGTGCGCCGTGAACTGGAAGACCTTGGGCATGCCGTGGCGATCCCGGACGCGGCTATCGGCGGCGCGCAGGCCATCGCGATCCGCGAGGACGGCGTGCTGGAGGGGGCATCCGACCACCGCAAAGATGGCTGCGCATTGGGGTATTGATCAAAGCCTTCTGCGTTTTTTCTGAATCAGGGAAAGCGCAGAAGCCCTTGCCCGAAATCAAATGTCTCAGGGTCGGTGGGTTTTGAAACCGAAACCGCGTGAACTACTGTCGTGTGGCGGGTTTCGACCCGCCGCCCACATCAGTTCAGTTGGAAATGCAGCGGATACAGGCCGTCCTCGAACGGGCCAAAAAGGTCGGGGATATCGGGATGCTCTACCGGCTGCCCGGAATAATCCGCGACCAGGTTCTGCTCGCTCACGTAAGCCACATAGTAGCTCTGGTCGTTTTCAGCCAGCAGATGATAAAATGGCTGTTCCTTGACCGGGCGGCTTTCCTCGGGAATCGAGGAATACCATTCATCGGTATTGGAAAACTCCGGGTCCACGTCAAAGACAACACCGCGGAACGGGTGTTTCTTGTGCCGAACGACTTGGCCCAAATGATATTTCGCGTGTGTTTTCATCATAACGTTGCAGCCCCTAACCTGCGATCATAAAGGTTTCAAGGGGGTTTTGTCCAACCCCGATGCGGGAATCGGCGGGAAACAGTCTGTGAACCTTACCGTAACAGTCCCGGGACGCCGCACTGCCTGCGGTGCGCAGTGCAAGGGTTATTCACGCCGGGACGGACCTTGCAAATTCATGATTTCCCATCGCACCGGATTCAGGTACAGTTTGACAAAAAAGAAGAGCGAGAGGCAGATGAGCAGACAGCTTCGCGCAGCGCTATTGTTACTCCTCGTTGCGGCCTGTGGTCGTGGCGGCAGTTATGGGTCGTCCCCCAATACGATGGACGACGCCTGTGCAATCTTGCGCGAGCGCCCGAACTACACCCGCGCCTTCCGCGCGGCAGAACGCCGCTGGGGCGTGCCGATGCATGTCCAGATGGCGACAATCTATCAGGAGAGCAAGTTCGTCAGCGACGCACGCACGCCCTTCCGATACACGCTGGGCGTCATTCCCATGGGGCGGCAAAGCTCGGCCTATGGCTATAGTCAGGCGTTGGACGGGACCTGGAAAGAATACGTGCAGGCCAATCGCAAACATTCGGCGCGGCGCGACAACATCCACGACGCGACCGATTTCATGGGTTGGTACATGGCCGAGAGCCGTGACCGGCTGGGCATCCCCCTCCATGATGCCAAGCAGCAGTATCTGGCCTATCACGAGGGGCGCACCGGCTTTGCGCGCGGCAGTTATCGCAACAAGGCGTGGCTGATGCGTGTTGCACAATCCGTGGATGACCGCGCGTCCACCTATCAGCAACAGCTGCGCAGCTGTGGTGGACGGCGCGGGCTGTTCTGAGGGACACCCGCCACCGGTAGTACGGTGGCGGATCAGAGACCGTTTTCGCCTCGGCGTTGTGAGGGTGCTCGCAACGCACCTCCAGACTGACCGCCAATAAGGTCTAGCGCTCGATCTGCGTCGCCGTCGCCAGCCCGGGGATGACAAAGTTTTCATCCTTCAGGCGCATGCCCTGCGACAGATCGCCCAGGACAACGGTCGTCCTGCTGCCGCTGCTGTCATTGATCACCCATTGACGCAGCTCGACCGGGCTACCGGTAAAGACCAGTTCGATATTGCCATATTCGGGATGTTCGGGGTCCTGCGCGCGCACCGTCGTCGTGGTATCGTCACTTGAATGACCCGTCACCATGCGGGCGCGCGTCAAATCAACGTTGCGTGCCAGGATGATCGACAACGGTGTGCGGTGCAGCGGATAGGCCTGCGTCCCCTGATTCGATTTTGGATCGACGATACCCACCGTGTCGCCATTGGCCACAACCAGCGTTTGGTCAGGCGGGTCGTATTCGAACCGGACACGGCCGGGACGCTTGATCAGGATACGGCCGGTGCTGATCGTGCCATCATCATTGATTTGGGTAAACGCGCCGGTCGCGGTCTTGAGCGTGTTGAGATAGGATGACAGCTCTCCCAGCGACAGCTTTTCCGCTGCTGCAGGCAATGCCATCGCCACTGCAAATACGCCAACGAGAAGCGATTGAACCATTTTCATAATGTGACCTGCCCTTACATGCCTGTTGCCCACATTAAATAGGGCCAAGGCACGTGTTATGCGATATCAAAGCGCATTTTTCGGCAAATCGCCGCAACAGCAACCGCAATTGGCTCAACGCTCGGACCGCGCGCCGTATCGAGCCGCAGGGCTTCCACGGCTCGATGGATCGGGGCGGTGCAGGTCGCCGCCTGTACCCAGCCTTGCTTATTGCTCCGGCACCAGGATCTCTCGCTTGCCGACATGGTTGGCGGCACCCACGAGGCCCTCGCTCTCCATCTGCTCGACCAGCCGCGCGGCCTTGTTGTATCCGATAGCCAGCTTGCGCTGGATGTAGGACGTGCTGACCTTGCGGTCATTCAACACGACCTGCACCGCCTGATCATAGAGCGCATCCTCGCCATCCGTATTGCCACCGAGACCCAGCACGGCGTCGATGCTGCTGGCCTTGTCGTCGTCGGGGCCTTCAACCACGCCGCTAAGATATTTGGGCGGGCCGTAAGCCTTGAGATGGTTGACGACTTCCTCAACCTCTTCGTCGCTCACGAAAGGCCCGTGGCAACGTGTGATCTTGGCACCGCCCGCCATATACAGCATGTCGCCCATGCCCAGCAGTTGCTCGGCACCCATCTCGCCCAGAATGGTGCGGCTGTCGATTTTGGACGTGACCTGAAAGCTGATCCGCGTGGGGAAGTTGGCCTTGATCGTGCCGGTGATGACATCGACCGACGGGCGCTGCGTTGCCATGATGATATGAATGCCGCTGGCCCGTGCCATCTGGGCCAGACGCTGGATGCAGGCCTCGATCTCCTTGCCGGCGACCATCATCAGATCGGCCATCTCGTCAACGATGACGACGATATAGGGCATCTTCTCTGGTGCAAACTCTTCGGTCTCGAACACTGGTTCGCCGGTCTCGTCGTCAAACCCGGTCTGCACCGTGCGGCTGAACATTTCGCCCTTGCTCAGCGCGTCCGCCACACGGCCGTTATAGCCGTCGATGTTGCGCACACCCATCTTGGACATCTTGCGATAGCGATCTTCCATCTCGGCGACGGTCCACTTGAGGGCCACCACCGCCTTCTTGGGGTCCGTCACGACCGGGCTCAGCAAATGCGGAATGCCGTCATAGACGCTGAGTTCCAGCATCTTGGGGTCGATCATGATCATCCGGCATTCATCCGGTGTCAGCTTGTAAAGCAGGCTGAGGATCATCGTGTTGATCGCCACGGATTTACCCGATCCGGTGGTCCCCGCAATCAGCAGGTGCGGCATCTTGGCTAGGTTGGCGACCATGGGATCGCCGCCGATATCCTTGCCCAGCGCCAGCGGCAGTTTCTGGTTGCCGTCGCCAAAATCACGCGAGGACAGGATCTCGCGCAGGGCGACCATCTCGCGGTTGTCGTTGGGCAGTTCGATCCCGATAACCGTACGCCCCGGTACGGTGCTGACCCGTGCGCTGAGCGCCGACATCGACCGTGCGATATCGTCCGACAGGCCGATCACGCGGGACGCCTTGAGGCCCGGCGCCGGCTCCAGCTCGTACATGGTGACGACCGGGCCGGGGCGGACGCTGACGATATCGCCCTTGACGCCATAATCATCCAGCACGTTTTCCAACATCCGCGCATTTTCCTCCAGCGCGTCATCACTCAGGTGATACCGCTGGATGTTCTCGGGGCTCGACAAAAGGCTGAGCGGCGGCAATTCGAACTCGCTGCTCGTCGTCTCCTCGAATTGCAGCTTTGGCTGCGCCTCGGCCTTGGCACGGCTCGACGGTGCGGGTGCCTTGCGCACCGAATGCTGCACCACCTTGCGCGGCTCGGGCACCGGGATTCGCATGCTCTGCTCGGCCTGGTATGCGCCGTAATCCTCGTCATCGTCCAAGACAGCAGCGGGGGCCGGTTCGGCAGCGGGTGCATCGACCTGCGGCATCTCGGTGCGCATGGCAGTCAAGGGCGGCTCGGGCGGCAGCGCCAATCCGGCGGTCAATGGCGGCTCTGGCGGCAAGCCCGCATTCGGGCGCGCCGTATTCAGCACAAGAGGATCTGGCCCACGCCCGCGCCCCTTGGTCAGCGGCGCAACGGATTCCACGTGGATGGCGGTACTCTTGCGCACCCGGTTCTTGATTACGTCGGCGATCTTTTCCTTGATCCGGTCCTCGCCGGGCATATCCTGCGCACCGGCAACAACCCTGGGCTCGACCAGTTCCGGCTCGGGCAGCGGCTCGGGCTTGCGGATAAGCGACGGCATACGCGACAGCAGCCCGCCCTGCTTTTCCACCGGTTTGAGCAGCGGCATTTCGTCCTGCACGTCGGGCTCGTCGATCACGGCACCTGTTCCGCGCCGCATACGCGGGGCGACGATGCTGACCTCTGGCGCGCGCGCCGCCTCCTGCGCTTCGGCACGGCCAGCGCGACGTTCCTGACGGGCCTGAGCTGCATTGCGGGCAGCTTCGGCACCCCGGCCGAGGGCGTCCAGCAGCATCGAATAGCTCATGATCAGACCCACGAGCAGGAACCGCGCAATGCGGATCAGCTCGGCCCGGTCAAACCCCAGCACGAACGCTCCCAAGGCCAGCATCGAGGCCCCCAATACCAGTGCCAGCAGCTTCAACCCCACCGCCAGGCTCACGGGCAGAATACCCAGGACCGCGCCCAGGACGGTGTCACCGAAAATGCCGCCAAGCCCGAAGCTGTGGGTCGCATACCATTCAGCGCCGGGCGTCAGCGAGGCCGCGTAGAGCGACAAAACCGCGATCCAGATCGGCGCAAAGATTAACCGCCCGATCGCCCGCTCCTGACCGCAATGCAGTACGAAACGTACGCCCCAGGCCGCCAGCACGATGGCCGCGCCCCACGCGCCCCAGCCGACAACCATGAACAGCGTTGCGGCGATGGTCGCCCCGCTCTGGCCCAGCCAGTTATGCACCGGCGCGTCAACGGCCGACAGCCACGATGGGTCATCTGGGCTGTAGGTGGCAAACATCATCGCAACGAGAGCGGCGAGCGCCAGCAGCCCGAGACCCAGCAATTCCTTGCCGCGTTTCTCGATCGCCTGCGCCATATTGCTGTCCAGCAGCGGGTCGCGTCCTCGTGTCTGATATGCCATTTAATCCCTCGTACCTTATGTGTAGAGACACGCCCGCAGGCTGGTCAGCCCGCGTGTCATCTCGTCTATTGGGGCCACCATCGCCACCCGAATGTATGCCTGACCCGGGTTGCCCCCGGAGGTTTCGCGGCTCAGATAGGCGCCCGGAAGAACCCGCACGCCGGTCTCGCGCCACAGACGCAATGCCGCCGCCTCGCCGTCTTCGACCGGCAGCCACAGAAAAAACCCGGCCTCGGGCCCACGATAACCCGGAACGCCCTGCATGATCTCATCGGCGCGGTCGTATTTCTCGCGGTAAAGACGCCGGTTCTCTTCGACATGCGCATCGTCGGCCCACACCGCTTCGGCCACCCGCTGCAACGGTAGCGGCAATGGTGCGCCCGCATAGGCGCGCAGCTGCTTGATGCGCCGGATGCTCTCCGCTCCGCCCGCGACAAATCCGCTGCGCAGCCCCGGCAAATTCGACCGCTTGGACAGGCTGTGAAACGCCACCACGCGCTCGGGGTCGATCTGCATCCGCGCGGCCACCGCCAGCGCCCCTTCGGGCGGCGTGTCGCGGTAGATCTCGCTATAGCATTCGTCGGCAAAGACTCTGAAATCGTATTTTTCCGCCAAAGCCAGCAGATCCTGCCAATAGTCTGACGTCGCCACCGCGCCCTGCGGATTGCTGGGCGAACACAGATAGGCCACCGCGACGCGGTTCAGGACATCGGCAGGCAATGCAGTGAAATCCGGCAGATACCCCGTTTCCCGTGTGGCAGGCACAAAGACGGGCTCTGCCCCGACCGACAGCGCGGCCACCATATACACCTGATAGAACGGGTTGGGCACCAGAACCACGGGCTTTCCCCCCGCCTTGGTTTCGGGGCAAAGCGCCATCATCGCATTGTAGAGCCCCTCGCGCGTCCCGTTGAGCGCCATGACCTGGCTGCCGGGATCAAGCGTGACGCCGTAGCGCCGCGTGACCCAGCCGCAAATCGCAGCCTGCAACTCGGGCGTGCCGTCATTGGGCGGATACAGGCCAAACTCGGCCGCGTTACGGCTGATGATCTCGGTGATCCAAGGTGGAAAGGCGTGTTTCGGCTCGCCGATCGTCATATGCAGCACTTCGCCGCCCGGTTCTGCCACGTCCAACAGGGCGCGCAGGCGCGGGAATGCATAGGCCGGAAGGTTCGAAAACCGCTCGGGAAACATCTGAAACTGCCTCAAGGTTCGGGATCATTGACGCCCCGCTTGTGGCAAAACTACTCTAAACTCAGCCCTCAGGTCCAGCGAAACCGCCTTTGCCCACCCGATTTGTGGCATTTTGGCAAATCGGGCTTCATCTTTGTAAAAATACTCAAATCCAACGGGTTATCCCAGCGCTATCTCCGCCGCCTGAGCGATGCGCAACAGCCGTTCTTCGCCAAATGGCGTGCCGCAGAACATGATGCCGCAGCTTGGCACACCGGTGGGCAGCGTGACCGCACTCAGCCCCATCAGATTGCCCACACGGGTATTGCGCAAGGCCAGCAGGTTTTCGGTCATGTAATATGCGTCATCTTCCATCAACCGCTTTGCATCGGGCGGCAGAATCGGCGCAGTCGGCATGATCACCGCGTCAAAGCCCGCCACGCGGGCGGCCCATTCGGTACGCAATTCATCCAGACGCTGACAGGCGGCAACATAATCCGCCGCACTAAATTCGGCACCGCTGCGGAACCGGTCACGGATCGCACTGAACATCTTGTCCGGTGCGGCCTCGATCATCTTGCCCCATGTCCCATAGGCTTCGGCGGTAAAGAGGATGCCTGACAGCGGCATCGCCTCTGCGATCTCGGGCGCTTCCAGTGGCGTGATATGCGCGCCCGCGTCGCGCAACCGCTGCACGACATCATTGTAGGCGGCCAATGGTGCCTCGCGCATGTCGTCCATCACCACCGTTTGCAATGCGGCAAAGCGCATGCCCTGCAATGCGACCCCGCGCAAATCGGGCGCGGCCCCGCCTTCGAGCGCAGCCAGCATCAATGCGGCATCCTCGACCGTGCGGCAAAGCGGGCCGATCGTGTCAAATTTCGCCGCCAACGGCACGGTGCCTTCCACCGACAGACGCCCGCTTGTGGTCTTGAGCCCCACCAGATCGTTCCAGGCCGACGGGATGCGGACCGAACCGCCCGTGTCACTGCCGATCCCGCAGGCGGCAAGATCAAAGGCGACGCTCGCGGCCGCCCCGCTGGACGATCCCCCCGGCACCGCAGCCGCGTCGTTGATACAGGGCGGCGTCGCCGTCATCGGATTGAGGCCAAGGCCGGAAAAGGCCAGCTCGCTCATATGCGTCTTGCCCAGACAGACAAGGCCAGCCGCCGTGGCATTGCGCAGAACGGTGGCATCACGCGCGGGCACCCGTCCCGCCAGCAGTTGTGATCCGGCCTCTGTCGCCACACCGGCGCTGTCAACCAGATCCTTCCAACTGATCGGCACACCGTCCAGCGGGCCGCGCCGCTGGCCTGCCTGCGCGCGTTCCGCTGCGGCGCGCGCTTCGGCGCGGGCGCGGTCATGGGTCACGACCGAGTAGATGCGCGCGGCATGTTCATGCCCGTCGATCGCGGCCAGATAGGTTTCTGTCAATGCCACCGCGTCGATCTCGCCCGCGCCGATCCCGCGCCCCAGATCTGCCGCGCTCATCCGTAGCCAGCCTTGCATTCCAGCCCCCTGCAAATGTCCGATTTCGCGCAAACGTAGCGACAGTGGCGCGCATGGACAATCCCGCAACTCTCACCATATTGAAGGGCATGACATATGACAGCGATATCCTGATTGTTGGCGGCGGGCTGAACGGCCCTGCCCTCGCTCTTGCCCTCGCGCAGACAGGCCTGCACGTAACGGTGATCGACGCCCTGCCACAGCCTGCGCGCAAGAACGCCGCGTTTGACGGCCGCGCCTATGCGCTCGCCCTTGCCTCGGTTCGCTTGCTGCGCGCCATCGGCATTTGGGACGGTATCGCCAACCACGCGCAGCCGATGCTGGAGATCAAGGTCAGCGACGGGCGCGCGGGCACCGGGCCGCTGTCGCCCTTCTACCTGCATTTCGATCATGGCGAGATCGAAGAAGGGCCGATGGGCCACATGTGCGAGGATCGGTTCCTGCGCCGCGCGTTTCTGGATGCGATCAGCGAAGAGCCGAACATCCGGCAGATTTCGGGCGATGCGGTCACGGCGCAGACGGTGATACCCGGTGGCATCGAGGTCACGCTGGCCTCGGGCAAGGTGCTGCGCGGCGGGTTGCTGGTCGGCTCGGACGGGCGACGCTCGGGCACGGCAGAGCGCGCCGGCATCCGCCGCACCGGGTGGGATTATGGCCAGATGGCGCTGGTCTGCGCCATCGAGCACGAGTTGCCGCATCACGGGATCGCGCATCAGTTCTTCATGCCGCCCGGACCGCTGGCGATTCTGCCGCTGCCCGGCAACGTATCGTCCATCGTCTGGAGCGAAGCCACCGCCACTGCCGCCAGCTTCGCAGAACTCGACGATGCTGAATTCCTGCATGTGCTGCGCCCGCGTTTCGGCGATTTCCTGGGAGAGATCGCAATCAAGGGACCGCGCTACAGCTATCCGCTGGGCCTGAGCCTGGCCAATCACCTCGTTGCCGAGCGCGTGGCGCTGGTCGGCGATGCGGCGCACGGGCTGCATCCGGTGGCAGGTCAGGGTCTCAACGCAGGGCTGCGCGACGTGGGCGCTTTGGCACAGGTTCTGGACGACGCCCGCAGACGCGGCGAAGATTTCGCAGCGCAGGACGTTCTGGAGCGTTATCAGCGCTGGCGGCGGTTCGACATCCAGACGCTGGCGCTGGCGACAGATTTCAGCACCCGACTGTTTTCCAGCGACAACCCACTGTTACGACTGGGGCGCGATCTGGGGATGGGCGCGATCAATGCGCTGCCCGGTCTGCGCCGTGGCATGATCCGCGAAGCTGCCGGGCTGACAGGTGATCTGCCAGCCCTGATGCGAGGATAGCGCGACGTTGCATCGCCGCGCTGCGTGTTACTGCACGGATTTGTTGCGCACCCGGATACGGTGGAACGTCATCAAAAGGTCCAGCATCGCCTTTTGTTGATCCAGATGGCCATGCTCGGCCTCGATGTTGAAATACTCTCCCAGACCGTTGAGCACGACATAGTTCGAGAACGAGCAATCATTGCGTTCGGGAATGACGTGCTCATAGATCACGTTAACACCGCGCTCCAGGAAAAAATCGGCGGCTCTCTTGGCGCGGCGTTCCTGCTCGAACGGTTTGGTGCCTGCCAGCAAGATCGCGTCATCCTCGTCGGTCTTGGCCACTTCGGTCATGAAACCGGACATCACTGCGCTGGTGCGCGCCGCGCTGATGCCGCCACTGCCGCCATTGCCGGTATGGCCATTGGCGTTGTTGTGCAAAGTCAGAAAGAAACTGATGCGCGGATTGCGCAGATCCAGCAGGAACTGCGTGAACAAAGGCGCGGGGCGTTTGCGCATTTCCTTGCAACTGGCGGTGGCCTTCTTGGTCATGCCGAAATTGCGGTTTGGGTCCTGGTTCTGGTGGGTACGGCTGTCGCCCGCCTCTACCGCGATCACCTTGCCGCCGTAGCGCAGCACGGAATAGATCGCCGTGTCGAATGCCGCGTTCTCATTGTCATGCAGCAGATAGATCGTCGGCCCGTTGGGCTGTTTGGTGTTGTCGATCACGGTGATCTGCCATTTCAGGCCGTTTTCCTCGAAATCGAGATCCGACAGACACAGCCCGCTTTCGGGGCCAAGAACCGCAGCATGGCGTTTCACATCCTTGTCGCGCATATCGCTTGGCGCAAGGCAGCCATCTTCGTTGCCTTGCGCGGCTGCTCCGCCTGCCAGAAGCGCCAGCAATGCCGCGCCACCGAATGTCTTCTTTACGAAATTGATCATGAGAACCTATTGAGCTGAGAGGCGGAAAAAGCCCGTGCCGCAGTAGCCATTGTATAGCTCGGCATTGAACATCGGGCCGGAAATCACGGTGTGGTTTTTGGGCCGCGGGGTCACACCGTCGCGGGTGATCGAAATGTAAGAGTTCTGACTGATCGTGCCTCGCCAGGTGTGGCCGCCAGAGGTGAACTCTATCCGACCATTGTCGAGATAGGCATCGCCGGAGTAATAATTCTTGCAGATCCGGGCCTTGGCCCCGGTGTAGGTCGTGTGATAACCGCGCTCGAACCGGAACCAGCCGGTTGCCTGATCGCCACCGGCATAACTTTCGTCCGGCAGCGCGTCGTCGGGTTTGTTCTGGCAGTATTTATCAACCACCTGCTGCGAGGTCTGGCCCTCCACAAAGCCGGGGTTCAAACGCGCCTTGAAGGCCAATGCCTTGTGCTGGCCACAGCTGAGCGCGGCACCACCCTCGGCAGAGTCCATTTGCGAGCCTTGCGATGACGTGCTGGTGCCGGAACTGCCAGAGTTGTTGTGGCAAAGCCTGTTCAACTCGTCGATGGTGTATTTGCCGATATCGGCGCTGCCCAGTGTCGGACAGCCGATATTCATCTTCAGTTGCTGCGCCTGTGCAGGTGCCACGCCCAAGATCAATCCCAATGCCATTGCCCCGAATGCCCGCGCCAAGGCCGCAGTGGCTCTCGCTTTAATCGCATTTTGCTTGAGAAACATAAGCAATCCCCATACTTGAAAGTGTAATTTCATCGTCCGTTACCGTTTGGAATCCTTGCCGAAATGACAAGAACCGCTCGGCTCCCAATCCGTGATGGCCTTCGCTGCCGGTCTGGCTGTCGCCCAAGGAATAAAACATCTCGGTCATGTTCGACAGCGTGATGTCGTAGAGTCGCGCGCGCCACCCCATGTAGCCTCCGGCCAGGAAATCGGCGTGCAGCTCTATGCATTTGACCCGGTGCGGGTTGGTTTCGATCAGCATGTTCAAAAGGCCATGCTTGGTCTGAAAGGCATGCGCCGCCTCATGCGCGATGACCGCGATCGCCCGGTTGATATTGCCGGGCGGGTTGGCCACATCGAGAAAAAACTCGGTGCCGACAACCAGGGTATTTTCCCGCACGTCGAAATAGGCGCCGTATTCTTCCTCGTCCATGCAGAAGGCATCGAAACGAAAATCGAAGAAACGCTCGATGTCGTCCCGCGTGGTGACCAGCACCTGCTTGAAGACGCTGTCGTCCATCTCATCCACGTCGAACTGATAGGGACCGGCGCATTGGGCCGCGGCGGCTGTTGCTGCACCTAGGCCGAATGCCAGAGTGCATGCCGACAGAAATGTCCTTATCCGATCCATCGCTTTGCTCAGTTCGCTTCGACCGTCTGGAAAATCCAGTCACGGTGGTCCGACACCCGGGCATAAACCCCCGGGAACCCTTCCCACGCGCAGCCGCGACCAAAGCTGACCACACCGACCTGCAAGAAACCCGTCGGCCCGTCGCGCACGATCAGCGGCCCGCCGCTATCGCCCTGGCAGCTGTCCTTGCCACCTTCCTTGTAACCCGCGCAGAGATGCGGCCCGGCGCCCGGACGGATCTGCCCACCATAGCTTTCGCGGCAGACATCGGTGGGCAGTTGCTGAACATCAACCGACATCAGGTATTTCGAGCCGCCATCGGCACCGAATTCCAGCGCACCCCAGCCGGCTACCTCGCTGCATGTCCTGGTCGGTGCCAGCTTGGCCTCGACTTTTTTGGACGGCAGGATTGCCAACTGGCTGTTCGGCATGTCGAACGGGCTGCTGAGTTTCAAAAGCGCGATGTCATGCACGTTGGCATCGTTCGGATCGTAACCGGGATGCACGAACAGCTTGGATATGCTGCGGCCTTTCGGATCAAGTTTACCATCGCTACCCGCACGCAGGGCCAGCGTCGCCGAGGGGTCTTCGTTACCCTCACCCCAGCAATGCGCCGCCGTCAGCACCCATTGCTGATTGATCAGAGATCCACCGCAATACTGAATTTTCGCGCCTGTGTGATACAGCCCGACGATAAACGGCCAGTCGCTTGCCTTGGCTCGATCGCCGTTCACGATCCGCAAGGTCGGTTGATCGGACTTGGGATCGACGCATTCCATCTGCGTCTGCGCGATCACCGCGCTGACCATCCCTAGGCTGAGCGTTGCCGTTACAACAATGTTTTTGAACAGCTTTTTCATAAATTTCTCCGATCAATTCGTGATGCGGTAATCAAGGTAAGTCACGTCGCGGGCAGAACATTTCGCCTGCGATTTCTGGTGATTGCTCAGATGCAGGTTCATGGTCGACTTGGTGACCTTCTGCCCCGGGATCGCATAGTCGTCACCGTCCAGCTGATAATCCTCGCGGCTGGTCAGCGTAATCGAGATCTTGCCGACACCGATGCCCTCCTCGGGCGGATGATAGAGCGGAAACGTGTCGCGCCCGCCAAAGCAATACTGCTTGCCCGCCTCGACCTCAGCATAGGTTTCGCCATCCGGGTGGGTCAGTACATTGGGGTAGAGTTGCTGAAAATCGCCCTCGATCGGCGCGTCAAAAACCGATACGAACCCCGACTGATTGGGCGTGAAGCACAGCACCAGCAACTCATTCACCCGGAAACTGGGCTTGGACACGGTCTGCCCCTGTTCGAATTCCTTGAGCCCGGTCATATACGCGTCGATACAGGCTGCTGAACCCGCCATCGGTGCGACGGCAACCGCACCGCAGCAAAGTGTTCTTAGTAAAAATTTCTTCATAATATACGCTTTCTTACTCGGATTTGGGGGCCAGAACAATTTCGACCGGCTTGTCGGTTTTTTCCGCCAGCGTGACAGTACCGGTCAAGACATGTCCGATGGTCGAGTTCAGCGTGGCATCAATGGTCATCGGATAGGCGTCGGCCGCGGCGCTGACCGGAATGCTCATCGCGTAGGGCGGTCCACCTTTCGTCTTGATCGATGTGACAGAAGGGGCCACCCCCCCTGCACCGTCGGCGCGCACGGTCAAGTCGCTGCCCGCGGGGACCATGATGCGAACGTAGTAGAGAACATTCAGCGCCAGATCCTGACGCGCCGGGACGGCTGAGGCACTCTTGGTCACTTTCGGCGTCGCCTTTCTGGTTGTGGTAGCAACCGCTTTTTTCGTCGGGCCGGGGGTGGGCGCAGGGGCGACCACCTGATCGGCGGGCTGCGGCTTGGGCCCGCTGTATTGCGGCATGGCATTCGTGCAGCCCTGCACCAGGAACGCCGCTCCCAGCAACAGCGCCAGCCTGCCATCTCGCCACATGGGCCACCGATTTTCCCGAACCTCAGACATGTTGGTTACTCCACTGCTACAGGGGTGATTTCGACCCGCCGGTTGCGAGCCGAATTGGGGTCAGCGGGATCCAGCAATCGGTCTTCACCAAAGCTGCGAACCCGGAGCGAGAGCGCAAAATCCACATCGGACAGCAAATAGCTCGCTGCTGCCGCTGCGCGCTCCTGCCCAAGAACCTGATTGTCCTGGGACGCGCCCACGGCATCGGTATGCCCGTCAATGAAAAACGCGGACTCGCGCAGCGCCTCATCCTCGGCGATCACTTCGGCCACCTTGCTTAGCAACGCCTGCGACGCGGGCGTCAGAACGGCGCTGCCAAACTCGAAATTGATGGCAAAGCTTACCGCGTCCAACTCTGGCTCGGTCTCGACGATCGAAATCGCCCGCGCCGATGAGCTGGCCCGCGCGCGGCTGAGCGCGCAATGTATCTGCGCCTTGTTCGCCGCTTCGGTCATGAGAGTCGGCACATCGTCGCAACCCGCATCCGCGCTAGCCGCATGGCCTGCGACCATCAGCACCGTGAGGGTCGCCGCCTGCATGACGCGCCCGGCGTATCGGTTTTTGGAAATGCTGGGCATTTCGATACCTCCTGTGGCCCGGTCCCGGTTACTTGGCGATGACATATTCCAACGTCGCGTTCCGGATTTTCGTGTCGCCTGCGGATTCAAAGAATGCGCTCAGGGCATCGGTGGTCGTCTCGGCGGGTTGGATCGCACGCGGAAAGGCCTTTTCAGTGTCGAAGAGCGAAGCGACAAGTGCCTCGAACGCGCTGCTTTCGCCGTCGATCGCGATCACCTTGACCACTTCCGCCCCGCCTGCGCCGCTGACTTCGAATTCATAATTCGCGCCTTCTGCGGGCACCATCATCGTATCTGCGGTCTGCGCCTCGCCGCCTTCGACGAATTTGTTGGGATAGATCATCTGAATCGTCCCGGTGCTGTCCATGTTCAGGATGTAGATCTTGGCCCCCTCAACGCCGCTCAGCTCGAACGCGATGCGGTCGCCTGCGGTCAGCACGCCCTTGGCCGCGCTGGCCTCGTCCGCCACGGCGATCGGTTTCAGCGTGGCGATCATCTCGGTTTCGGCCACTTCGACCGCGCTCAGCGCGCGAAAACTGTCAAGATTGGCCGTGTCGGCGAATGCAACGCCTGCAACCCCGATCAGAGCGGCGGCGGCGGTAAACTTAATGGCTTTGAACATGGTATTGGTCCCCTTCTACGTTTTGGCTCGGGTTGCGTGTCGTGTGAGCCAAAGATAGGCCATGCGCGCTTGCTACTCAATGTGGGTGGGCTAAACTGATTTTAAGTAAGTCGACTAATTTCTAGTTGGCATTTCCATTCCGTGACGCCTTCCCTTATCTGAGTAGCAGGATGATGGACCAAACTGACATATGCACACTTGAGAGTTTGCGCCGGGCAAAAACAGATTTCCACAACAAACTTTGCCGCGCTTCCATCGATAGTGATCCGTTGCTGCTGCAAAAGCTGCGCAGTGAGAATGTGTTTGTACTCAGCGAGTTCTTCTTTTTGCTGAGCGCATTCGACCTGATTGCCCACCCCAACAAGCTGGAGGCCTATATCCTGAGCCACAACCGTCAGCTGAACGACCTGATCGCTAGTGACGAGCGGCGCAAACTGATGGGGCTGGAGGTGCCGCGCCTCAAACGCGGGGTTTTCAGCATGATCCAGGTGCACAAGGCGAAGGCAAACCTGCTCTCGGCCACGCCCGGCCTCGATCAGGCCGACATCCAGCGGCTCACGATCATGTTATTCTCGCCGGAAACAGGGCGGCGCGTGATCGAATGCCTGGAGGCCGCCGGTTTTCTTACCCGCGTGGCGACCCCATATTATTCGAAGATCGTTCAGTCGCATGGCACGATCGAAAAATTCTTTGCCGAGTATCTGGCGCAGGTACGCAACGACGTGCCGCAAGGCGGCACCCCCAAACCGGAGGTTCAGACATGAAACATGCAATCAGGGCCCTCATCGCGGCACCATTCCTGCTGGCGGGCGCGGCCCAGGCGATGCCGTGCGACGGGATCGACCTCAGCCTGCGTGAAGCCGTGCAGGAGGTGCTGGTCAGCGCCGAAACCCCCCGCATTTCGGGCTGGGCCAGGTATCTCAACGAAACCTTTTATACCGAGGTCAGCTGCAAATTGTCCCACGGCATGAACGCAGAGGACGTGCTGCGTCTGCGCGGTGAGCCCGAGGTGCTGCTCGATCTGATCATGGGCACATACATGACGCGCAACCAGTCCGATGCGCTGATGCTGATGCTGTCGGCCATGAAGGACGGGTCAGGCGAAAAGAGTTGAGGTGGATAGTGGTTCGCCCGCACCCCATTTGAGGCGAGAAACCTGTCAGGAGGTCAGGATTGCGCTGACCTTGAGCGCACGCTGCGTGTTGCCATCGACCTTCAGCTTGCCCGACATGAAGGCCATCACCGGGTTTTGATCCCCAGAGAGGATCGCGCGGAAAACCGCATCGCTGGCATGCAACGTGACATCTGCCGCTTCGTCCCCGGCGCGCGCGCCGGTCTCGTCCAGCATCACGGCACCTTCGCCTGTGATGACCAGTTTGGCGGTCCCCCGGATCGCGCCCGCCGCCTTTGGCGTCAGCTGCGCCACGTACTCTGAAATGATGTCATTCATCGGCTCACTCCGCCTTGCTCAGCACTAGGTCGAACGCGAAGCTTTGCAGCGTTCCCTCCCGGCGGCAAGTCGTCGCGGTTGTAACCCAGCGTCACAAGCCCGCGCTCATGTCCGACGCGCGCCTAGAATAGAGACCTGTGGGACGGGCTCAGTCCTTACGTCCAGTCCTTAAGCGCAGCCTCATCGTCGGCCTTGGCCGCAACCCAATCCGCCCCCTCCGCCGTCTCTTCCTTCTTCCAGAAAGGTGCGCGGGATTTGAGGAAATCCATCAGAAACATCGCCGCCTCGAAAGCATCCCGGCGATGGCGGGACGCGGTCGCAACCATCATGATCGCATCATCCGGGGCCAACCGGCCATAGCGGTGCAGGATCAGGATATCGCCCAGCGCCCAGCGCCCGGCGGCGTCCTCGGCAATCTTGCTCAGCGCCTTTTCGGTCATGCCGGGATAATGCTCGATCTGCATGTGGTGCAACGGCGCATCGTCAAGATCGCGAACAATGCCAGTAAAGGTGACGATCGCGCCCACACCGCGTTGCCGCGCGACAAAGGCATTCGCCTCTGCCCCGAGATCAAAAGCGGCTTCCTGCACGCGGATATCCAAGGCTCAGCCCCCGGTCATCGGCGGAAAGAACGCCACCTCGCGCGCGCCCTTGAGCGGCATGTCGAAATCGCACAACTCCTGATCCACCGCCACGCGCAGCGCGCTGGTGTCGGAGAACGCAAGATCATAGCGCCTCTCGCGGCGGCGCAATTCATTCACCAGATCCTGTACGGTTTCGGCCTCGGTTTCTACAGTTTCGCGCGGCAGGCCGATCCTCTCGCGCACCCATGCAAAATAGAGAACGTCCATCAGGTTTCATCCTTGAGATACGGCAAGGACTTCATCAGGTAGTCCCAGCCGGTGACAAGCGTCAGCGCAGCGGCCAGCCACAGGAGCAGCACCCCACTCCACCACGCAACCATCGCCGCGTAGTAATTCCACATCAGCCCGACATAATCGGCCCTTCGGCCGGCCATGATATCGTCGACCATCCCCGTATCCATGCCAAGCGTCCTGTCGAGCATGTTATGCTCGAACACGCCGGTGGTAAACAACACGGCGATGGCGACCATCTGCAAGGTGGTCTTCCACTTGGCAAGCTTCGTGACCTTGAGCGTGCCCGCCGTGTCACCCAGGAATTCACGCAGCCCCGATACAAAAACTTCGCGGAACATGATGACGGTGGCCGGCAGCAGGAACCAAGGATTCATTCCGGAAAAGCCCGTTATCACCATCAGCGCAATCACCACCATCGCCTTGTCCGCGATCGGATCGAGCATCGCGCCAAGACGTGTTTCCTGCCGCCATGTGCGCGCGAGATAGCCATCGAACCAGTCGGTGACCGCCGCGGTGACGAAAAGCAGCAGCGCGTACCAGTCGGCATAGGGGCGCTGAAAATAGAGGAACATGACCGCAACCCCTGGCGCCGCCAGAAGGCGGAGCAAAGTGAGCATATTCGGGACGGTCCATTTCATGGTGTTATGTCTATCCTTGTTGCTGACGCGATTAAAGCCCGGAACGTTGCAACCGCGTGCCTGTTTTTTATTTGGAAAACAGAGAGGAAAGCACCTTTATTCCGGCACTCAGCCTTTCTCGTGAAAAAAGTCGTAGAGCCGCTGCGCCAGAGCCGCCGAAACACCGTCAACCGCTTTGAGATCGGCAAGGTTGGCGCGACTCACGGCCTTGGCCGATCCGAAATGCGCCAGCAGGGCGCGCTTGCGGGCGGCCCCCACGCCGGGCACGTCGTCAAGCGGTGTCGCGCCCACGGCCTTGGCCCGTTTCGCGCGGTGCGTGCCAATGGCAAAGCGGTGCGCCTCGTCGCGCAGGCGCTGGATAAAATAGAGCACCGGATCATTGCGTTGCAACGCCATCACGCGCTGGCCGGTTCGGTAGAATTCTTCCTTGCCCTGATCGCGGTCGATACCCTTGGCGACGCCCACCATCGGCACGTCTGCCACGCCCATCTCGTCCATGATCTGCTGTACCGCGCTGACCTGTCCCGCACCGCCATCGATCAGCAGCAGGTCGGGCCACAGCCCCTTGTCGCGCGCGGGGTCGTCTTTCAGCAGGCGCTTGAACCGGCGAGTCAGCACTTCTTTCATCATGCCGAAATCATCGCCGGGGGTCAGATCGTCACCACGGATATTATACTTACGATACTGGTTTTTCATCAGCCCCTCGGGGCCCGCCACGATCATCGCCCCCACGGCAAAGGCGCCCTGGATATGAGAGTTGTCGTAGACTTCGATCCGCTGCGGCGGCGAGTCCAACCCAAAAGCGTCGGCGACGCCACGCAGCAGCTTGGCCTGGGTCGCGCTCTCGGCCATCTTGCGCGCCAGGCTTTCGCGGGCGTTGCGCATCGCCCCATCCACCAGTTCGGCCTTTTCGCCCCGCTTAGGCACCAGCAATTCGACCTTGCGGCCCAGTTTGCCGGTCAGCGCCTCGGCCATCAGATCGGGGTTTTCGATCGGATGTGACAGGATCAACTGTCTGGGCGGCTCCTTGGTGTCGTAGAACTGGCCGATAAACGCCTCCAGCGCCTCGGCCTCTTCGACATCCGGCCCCACCCGTGGATAGAAATCGCGGTTGCCCCAGTTCTGCCCCGCACGGATGAAAAACACCTGCACGCAGGCCTGACCATTTTCCAGATGGAGCGCGATCACGTCCGCCTCGTCCACGGTACGCGGGTTGATCCCCTGCGCTGTCTGTACTTGGGTCAGCGCCTTGATCCGGTCGCGCAGGGCTGCAGCGCGCTCAAACTCCATTTCGGCCGACGCTTCCTGCATCTGGGCTGCCAGCTTCTCTTGTATCTCGGTCGAGCGTCCGCTGAGGTACCGCTCGGCATCTCCGACCTGCGCGGCGTATTCCGCCTTGGAGATGTATCCGACGCAGGGCGCGGTGCAGCGTTTGATCTGGTATTGCAGGCAGGGGCGCGTGCGGCTTGCAAACACGGCATCGGTGCAATTGCGCAACTGGAACACGCGCAGTAGCTGCGCCAGAGTTCGGTTGACCGCCCCCGCACTTGCGAAGGGGCCGTAATAGGTGCCCTTCTCCCGCTTGGCCCCGCGATGCTTCTTGATCATCGGGAAATCGTGATCCTTGGTCACCAGGATGTTGGGAAAGCTTTTATCGTCGCGCAGCAATACGTTGTATTTCGGCTTGAGCTGCTTGATCAGGTTCTGCTCCAGCAGCAGCGCCTCGGTCTCGGTGGCAGTGGTCAGGAACATCATCGCCGCAGTCGCGTCGATCATCCGCGCGATCCGTCCGGTATGCCCGGTGGGTCGCGAATAGCTGCTGACCCGCGCCCTGAGGTTGCGGGCTTTGCCGACATAAAGCACCCGCGCCTGGGCATCGAGCATGCGATAGACACCCGGCCCTGTGCCCAGCGTGCGCAGGTAGGACTGGATCAGTTCGTGACCCGTAAGGGTGGGCTCGGTCGGGGTTTCTTCGGTCATGACAACAATTGTAAAGCCTTTTGCCCTGTTCTTGAATCAGGGAAAGTTCAAAAGCCTCCCCTTTCAATGTCGTGGGCGTTTCGCGGCTGATCTGCGCCTGGGATCTCATGCAAACCGCTTCATGATTCTCTTCGGGCGCTGCAACCTTCCTGAGACCGGCACAAGGGTAATCCTGTCCACGGTTTCTGTGGATAACTCTGCGGGTAAGTTTGTTCCAAGCTGATATTTTCGTTGTATATGGCTGGCTTCGTTACTTTGCCTAATTTTTAGGCAGCGGCACAACATGTTGTTTTTACATTATATTTTAAACACAGCATCGCAAATTATTGATAACATTAGAGATTTTCTTAACACCTTTCCTGCGTTCCTCGGGCCGGTGCAAAACTTTTCTCGATTAACCCTGCGTCACCCGCCCGCCACCACATCCGCCGTCTGCCAGACCAGGTGCTGGCCACCATCCACAGCCAGAATCTGCCCTGTGACGGCCCGCGCGCCCAACAGGTAACGCAGTGCGCCCGTGATATCCTCAGGATCAGCGCCGCGCCGCAGCAAAGTGGCCGCCCGCTGCGCCGAAAACTCGGGCTCGGACTGATGCTTGGCCTGCAAGGTCGGACCCGGCCCGATTCCGTTGACGCGCACCCGGGGCGCCAGCGCCTGTGCTGCCGTTCGGGTAAAGGCCCAGAGGCCCATCTTGGCTATCGTGTAGCTCATGAATTGCGGTGTCAGCTTGAGCACGCGCTGGTCGATCATATTGACAACCAGCCCCTGTGCCACCGGCTCGCCGCGCGCATCCATCGCCGGGTCGGGCACCTGGGCCGCGAACATCTGCGTCAGGACAACGGGCGCGCGCAGATTGCTTTCCATGTGCCGGTCCCAGCTGAGGCGCGTTGCGTCCGCGAGCGTGTCGTTCTCGAATATCGAGGCATTGTTGATCAGCACCGTCAGCGGCCCACCCAGCGCGGCGGCAGCGCGTCCGACCAGCGGCGTGACCTGCGACTCGTCCAGAAGATCGGCCTGCAATGTGATGGCAAGACGCCCAAGAGTGCGAATCTCTTCCGCGACCGCCTCGGCTTCGGTGCGGGACGTGGCGTAATGCACGGCCACGTCGCAACCCTCTCCTGCCAGCTCCAGCGCTATGGCACGACCCAACCGCCTGCCCCCGCCTGTAACGAGCGCACGTTTCATGTGACCTCCTTTGCCGCTGTGACGTCTCAGACCAATATAATGGTGATGTAGCCCAGATAGGCCACCGTCAAGCCAACGCCCCAGGGACGGGTGATATCACGCCCCCAGAATACGAATGGCACCAGCAGCAGCGATGCACCAAGCATCACCCAGAGATCGAATTGCAGGAATTCGGGGTCGACGGGGATCGGGCCGACCAAGGAGGCAATCCCGATGATCCCCAGCAGGTTGAAGATGTTCGACCCGATCACATTGCCTAGGGCCACATCCGCCTGTCTACGTAGTGCCGCCATAACCGTGGTCGCCAGTTCCGGCAGCGATGTGCCCAACGCAACCAGTGTCAGGCCGATGACACCGTCGCTAACCCCGTAGCTGGCAGCGATGATCGATGCGTTGTCCACCAGCAGGTCGGCCCCCAAGGGCAGACCAACCAACCCGAGGATCAGGAACACCACGATCTGCCACCAGGGCATGTTGGGGTCCGCACCCTCGACGTTTTCCAGATCTGCGGCACAGGCAGCGCGGCGATGGCTCCGGGCATCAAGAAACGCGCCGCCCAGCATGTAGGCCAGCCCCGCCAGCAGCACCGCGCCCGAGATTGCCGTGAAGGTCCCGAAAAAGGCCAGGCCGATGAACAGCGCCGTGGAGCCCAGCATGAAGACAAAGGTCTTGCGGGTGTCGCATCCACTGGTGTGCAGCGCCGTGAGTATCGCGGGCACGCCGAGCACCAGCAGGATGTTGGCAGTATTCGAACCGACAACATTGCCCAGCGCCAGCCCCGGCTTGCCCATAATCACTGCATTGACCGAAACCAGCAGCTCTGGTGCGGAGGTTCCGAACGCCACGATCGTCAGGCTGACAATCAGCGCGGGGATACCCACGCGCAGGCTGAGGTTCACCGCTCCCTTGACCAGCGCATCGCCCGCCAGCAGCAGAATTACCAAACCCAACCCGACAAAGAGCCAGACCGACAATGTCGATGCGAGCGCATCCGTCATCCTATTTCAGCCCTTTCCGGCAACCGCATGGACCCTTGCCGATACGAAACTTGCCACAGTCCGGGCACTTGGCGGCCGCCAGACGTTTCTGACCCGGAAACCGCAACCGCCCGAACATGGCCAGAACGCCCATGCCGACCAGAAAGAGTGTAACGATCTTGATGATCATGCTGATTCAGAGCCCATATCGCGCAAAACTGGCGCGGTCCTCGACGGCCGCGATGGCGTCCTGTGCGATATTGGCACCAAACCGCGAAAACAGGCCCCGCTTGCGGCCATAGCGCGCGATGCGGACATCCCTGCCATAAAGCGCGCGCAGCTTGGTCATGACATCGGCCTGCCCGTCGACAAGACCCAGTTCTGTCGCGCGCCCGCCCAGCCAGAATTCGCCTGAAAACAGCGAGCCATCATTGCTCAGCTTGGCACCCCGACGGGCCTTTACATAGTCGATGAAGACCGTGTGCATATCTTCCAGCAGGCCCTTGAGCCGCTCCACGTCCTCTTTCTTTTCGGGTTGGAACGGGTCGAGCTGTGACTTGGATTTGCCCGAGGTGTAGACCCGCCGCTCCACGCCCTGCCGTGCAAGAAAGACCGGCAGGCCAAAGCCCGCAGAGATGACCCCGATAGAACCGACGATCGACGCAGGGTCGGTCCAGATGTCATCAGCAGCACAGGCCAGCCAGTAGCCACCCGACGCCGCGACATCCTCGACAAAGGCGTGCACCGGAATTTCCTTTTCCTCGGCCAGCCGACGGATGCGTCCGGCAATCAACGACGACTGCACCGGCGAGCCGCCGGGCGAGTTGATCACGAGGGCGACTGCCGCAGGTTTGCCTTTGCGGAATGCCTTTTCGATCACCGGCCCCATGGCTTCATCGCTCAGCGCGGATCGCGGGCCGGACCCGATGGTTCCTGACAGTCTCAGTAACGCCACAAGTGGCGGCGACTTTGAAAATGGTGAGATGCGTTTGAGCAGCGGCCGGTCAATCATGTTTTACGATGTAGATGGCCAGCCTCCCACAAACAAGGCGATGGGTGTGGCAAACCCACTCTTGTGGAAAAAAAATGCCCGATGCCGCTGAAATCGCGCAGGATATCACGACTTGATTCGATAGCCGGTTTTGAAAATCCACCAGATGACACCAAGGCAGATCGCGGTGAAGAGCGCGATGGCCAGCAGGCTCAGCCCCACGGAAACATCGGCCTGCCCGAAGAAGGACCAGCGGAACCCCGACATCAGATAGACGATGGGGTTGAACAGCGAAATCGTCTGCCAGACCGGTGGCAACATCGAGATCGAGTAGAATGAGCCGCCCAGAAACACCAGTGGCGTGATCACCAGTAGCGGAATCAGCTGGAGCTGCTGAAAGTTCTCCGCCCAGATGCCGATGATAAAGCCGAAAAGGCTGAACGACAGGCAGGTCAGGACGAGAAAGGTCAGCATCGCAACAGGGTGCTGTATCTCGATATCCACAAAGAAATGCGCGGTTGCCAGAATGACGAGGCCGATCAACAGCGCCTTGGTTGCCGCGGCGCCGACATAGCCGATCACGATCTCGAAAAAGTTGATCGGGGCCGACAGGATCTCGAATATCGTGTCGATGAATTTTGGGAAATATATTCCGAAGGATGCGTTGCTGATCGCCTGTGTCATCACGCTGAGCATGATCAGACCCGGCACGATGAAGGCACCGTAGGCGACGCCCTCGACCTCGCTGATGCGGCTGCCGATGGCGGCGCCGAACACGACAAAATAGAGTGATGTGGAAATCACCGGCGACAGCAGGCTTTCCATCAATGTTCGGAAAAACCGTGCCATTTCATATTTATAGATAGCCCTGATCGCCGGAAAGTTCATGCTGCGCTCTCCTGAATCATACTGACAAAGATTTCTTCCAGACTGCTCTGGGTAGTCTGGATGTCGCGCAGGCTCAGCCCCTCGGCAGACAGCGCTTGCAAAAGCCGCGTGATGCCGGTGCCTTCGCCGCGCGTGTCGTAATGATAGCTCAGGCTGTGCCCGTCGTCGGACAGGTCGAGGTCATATTCTGCCAGCGCATCCGGCACCTTATCGACAGGGTCGCGCAGGTCGATGCGCAATGTCTTGCGGCCCATGCGGGTCATCAACGCTGCCTTATCCTCGACCAGCAGGATCTCGCCCTTGTTGATTACGGCGATACGGTCGGCGATGGCTTCGGCCTCTTCGATGTAATGCGTCGTCAGGATGATCGTCACACCTTCGCGGCGCAACCCATCGACGATCTGCCACATGTCGCGGCGCAGTTCCACATCGACGCCTGCCGTCGGTTCATCCAGAAACAGTACGCGCGGCTCGTGGCAGAGCGCCTTGGCAATCAGCACCCGGCGCTTCATCCCGCCCGACAGCTCGCGAATGCGGCTGTTGCGCTTGTCCCACAGGCTGAGTTGACGCAGCACCCGTTCGATCAGCGCATCGTCGCGCTGCTTGCCAAACAGGCCGCGCGAGAATTTGACCGTGTTGATCACCTTCTCGAACGGTTCCAGCGCCACCTCCTGCGGCACAAGGCCGATCATCTCGCGCGCCTTTCGGTAGCTGGTGATGATGTCATGCCCGCCCACCTCGGCGCGCCCGCCGGTCGGTCCGGTGATGCCGCACAGCGCGGAAATCAAGGTCGTCTTGCCCGCGCCGTTCGGCCCCAGAAGCGCGATGATCTCGCCTTCCTCAATCTCAAGCGAAACGCCCTTGAGCGCCTCGAAGCCACCATCATAGGTTTTTTGCAGGTTTTCGACTTTGACGATCGGGGGCATGCTATCCGGGCCTTTCAAAACATCGCCGGACCCTAGCCCATTCACCGTCCCGTGCAAGTGCGGGTTGCCCCTGCGGGAATGCACAACCGCAATCAGCTTGCGCCCCGGCGCGGTGCTCCACTAGGCTGCCCCCCAGCCATCCCTCCCGGAGAGAACCGAACCATGAGCACGCCAGACGTTGTAATTGTCGGGGCCGGTGCGGCCGGTATCGGCGCGGGCATGGCGCTGCAACAGCGCGGCATTCCATTTCTGATCGTCGAGGGCGCCGACCGGATTGGCGGGCGTGCGTTTACGGACACTGCTTCACTTGGCACACCTTGGGACCATGGCTGTCACTGGTTGCACTGCGCGGACGTGAACCCACTGGTCGCCCATGCCCAAAGGCTCGGGTCGCAATATCTGACTGACCCAGGCTGGGAAGCGGGTGCGCTCTGGATCGACGGTGCGCTGGCGTCGAAGGATGAAGTCGCAGCGTCCAACGCGGCTGTGCAACAGGCCTTCGATACAGTCTATACCGAAGGCGAGCGTGGTCGCGACGTCGCCATATCCGACGTGTTGCCCGATGCCGGACGCTGGGCGCGTGGCGCGCGGCATGTCCTGCAACTGATGATCGGCGACGACCCGGAAACCGATTCCGCTGCTGCGTATGCAGACTATGACGACACCGATCACGATTGGCCCGTGGTATCGGGCTATGGCGCGCTGATCGCCGCGATGGCCGACGGCTTGCCGATCCGCCTTAACACGCCGGTTAGCGGCGTGACTGACCGCGCGGGAGGTGTGCGCGTTGAAACCGGCGCGGGCACAATCGACGCGAAGGCGGCCATCGTGACCGTGTCGACCAACGTGCTCGCTGGTAGCGCGATCGCGTTTTCACCCGGCCCGGCGGCGGAATTTGTCGAGAAAGCCCGACAATTCCCCTGCGGCGCGTTCGAGAAAGTGGCTTTCGCGCTCAGCAACCTGCCTGCCGAGTTTCGCGAAATTCGCCACCTGATGATCTATCCCGACGGCGGCGCGCCCGCTATTGATTTCAAGATCGCAGATGGCCCGATCCCGACGATGATCGCACATATCGCGGGTACGCCTGCCTTCGATCTGATGAAACTGCCCGCCGCCGACCGGATCGTGTTTGCCCGTGACCGCCTGATTTCGGTGATGGGGCCGGACGTGGCGAAGCTGATCGTGGCAGCGCAGTGCACCAACTGGGTGAACAACCCGCTTATCGGCGGCTCCTACTCCCACGCCCTTCCCGGTGCGGCGCAGTTGCGACGCGATCTGATCGCCGCCGATACTGGCAATGTCGCCTTTGCGGGCGAGGCGCTCTCTGCGCAATGGCAGGCCACAGCGCATGGTGCATGGCAAAGCGGGCAGGACGTGGCCACGCGTATCGCGGCGCAACTCGGCTAGGCGCGCGAACTGCGAGCCCAATCGCCACTCGGCAGAATGTCGCAACCGGACATGCCCCCGCCAGAGGCGCCATGATAGCGCTGCGGGAAAAGGATTACCGAATGATCTCTCCTCCTTCTGGCGCGCTTCAGAAACCCGCCGCAGGCATCGGCTTTATCCTCGTCGGCATCGTGGCGATCTCCATCAACGATATGCTGATCAAGCTTCTGTCCGGTGGTTATCCGCTGCATCAGATGGTGTTCACGCGGTCGGTCATCGGCATCGTGTTCACCCTTATGCTGATGCAGATCGAGGGCGGATGGCACATTTTGAGAACCCGCGCACCCGGCCTGCACCTGCTGCGCGCCATGATGTTGGTGCTGGCGAACCTGACATTCTTTTCGGCGTTGGCTTCGCTGCCATTGGCGGAAACTACGGCGATATTCTTTATCGCGCCGCTGCTGATCACGTTGCTCAGCATCCCGTTTCTGGGCGAGAAGGTCGGCCCGCTGCGCATCGGCGCGGTGATTGTCGGCTTTGTCGGCGTGGTGATCATGGTCCGCCCGTGGGAGAGCGGCGAGACGCGCCCGGCGGCATGGTATATCTATCTGCTGCCGTTGCTCGCGGCACTGACATACGCGATCAACCAGTTGCTGACGCGCAAACTTGGGGCAACGTCAAAAGCCTCTGCTATGACCGCCTATGTCCAGGTAAATTTCATCATTGTCACGCTTGTTTTCTGGGCCATTGCCGGCGACGGGCGCTATGCGGTCGGGATCGAGAACGAAAGCCTGATTTTCCTCCTGCGGGCCTGGGTTTGGCCGCAAGGGCGCGATGTCTGGCTGTTCCTCGGGCTGGGGCTGAATTCGGCGGTGATCGGCTATGCGCTGGCACAGGCCTACCGGCTGGCCGATGCGGGCACGATCGCGCCGTTCGAATATACCGGGCTGCCGCTGGCGATCTTCTGGGGGTGGATGATCTGGGGCGAATGGCCTGCGCCGCTGGTGATGGTCGGCATCGCTCTGATCCTTGGCTCGGGCCTGTTCGTATTCCTGCGCGAACGCCAGAAAGGCCGCCTAGTCAGCGCCAAGCAATTGCAACGGCGTCACTGACGGTCTGGCCCAAAACCTGCGCCCGACCTAAGCTGCAGCCGACATGACCGGAGATCAGTATGCTGTCAGGGGTACGTATCGTCGAATTCGAAGGGCTGGGGCCCGCGCCCTTTGCCGCCATGATGCTGGCCGATCTGGGCGCCGAGGTGACCTGCATCCACCGGCACCAGCCCAGCAGCGTGACCGGCCCGGCAAGCCTGCTGGATCGCGGCAAGAAATCCATCACGCTCGACCTGAAATCACCGGCGGATCGCGCCGTTGCACTGGCATTGGTTACAGATTCCGACGCGTTGATCGAGGGACTGCGCCCCGGCGTGATGGAACGTCTGGGCCTGGGACCAGAGCCCTGCCACGCCGTCAACCCCGCGCTGGTCTATGGCCGGATGACGGGCTGGGGCCAGGACGGTCCACGCGCGCAGAGCGCCGGGCATGACCTCAATTACCTCGCCACGTCCGGGGCGCTCTGGTACGCGTCCGACCCAGGGCAGCCGCCCTTTACCCCGCCCACGATGCTGGGCGATATCGGCGGTGGCGCGCTTTATCTGGTGGCGGGCATTCTGGCCGGGCTGCTGGCGGTGCGCGGTGGGGCGCGCGGGCCGGTGGTGGATGCCGCAATGGTCGACGGATCGGCGCACATGATGGCGCTGCTGATGGCAATCCGGCAGGCCGGGCACATCAACACAGAACGCGGGCAGAGCCTGCTGGACGGGCCGCACTGGTCGCGCTGCTATGTCTGCGCCGATGGCGGCCATGTCAGCGTGCAATGTCTGGAACCACAATTTTACGCCGCGTTCCTGCGCCTGATGGGGCTGGATAAAAGCCCGGCATTCGCTGATCAGCATGATCCGACACAATGGCCGCGCCAGACCGCGCAGCTGGCCGGGCTCTTCGCCGCCGAACCGGTGGCGCACTGGGCCGCGCTCTTTGACGGCAGCGACGCCTGCGTTGCGCCGGTGCTGAGCCCGGATGCGGCGGCGCAGGATCCGCACATGCAGGCGCGCGGCGTCTGGCAGGCCCCCGGCGGTGTGCTGCAACCCTCGCCCGCGCCACGCTTTGACGGCGCACGGCGGCCGGTTGCGGCACCGCCCGAGCGCGGCGCGGATTCAGAAGCGATCCGCGCCGATCTGGTCGCGAAAGGATTGTTGAAGGAGGTCTGAACGCCGCCCGGCCCGGTGGCGGCAATATCTCGTTTTACTTCTCACCCCGCGGGGTTCCATACTGCCCGCGACGGATTGCAGACATGAGGGGACCACGGCCATGCCTGACAGTTACGAAAACGGCATGCGCATCCGCCGCAGGGTTTTGGGCGACGCGCATGTGGACCGGGCCGAGGCGGCGCGCACCGAATTCGACACTGCCTTTCAATCGCTGATCACCGAAGGTGCCTGGGGCACGGTCTGGGCCAGCGACGCGATCAGCCTGCGCGAGCGGTCGATGATCACCCTCGCCCTACTGGCCGCGACCCGGAATTTCGACGAAATCCCGATGCATATCCGTGCCACCGCCAACACCGGCGCCAGCAAGACGGACGTGATCGAGGTCTTTCAGCATGTTGCGGTCTATGCCGGGGTACCCGCCGCCAACCAAGCCATCAAACTGGCCAAGCAGACCTATGCCGAGATGGAAGGAGAAGCCCCATGAGCCTGCCCGAACTGCACCAGCGTGACCGCAGCTGGCACCCCCCCGCCTTTGCGCCCGACTACAAATCCAGCACCACCCGCGCGCCCAGACAGGCGCTGTTATCGCTGCGCGGCACAGCCAGCGAACTGACCGGCCCCACCTTTGGGCATGGCGATATCGACCCGTTGGACAATGACCTGCTGCGAAATTACGCCCATACCGGCGATCCGATAGGCGAGCGGATCATCGTGCATGGCCGAGTTCTGGACGAAAACGCGCGCCCGGTGCAGCACACGCTGGTCGAGATCTGGCAAGCCAATGCCGGCGGGCGTTACCGGCACAAGAAGGATAGCTATCTCGCACCGGTCGATCCCAATTTCGGCGGCTGCGGCAGGGTGCTGACGGATGCGGATGGCTGCTATGCCTTTCGTACGGTCAAGCCGGGGGCCTACCCCTGGCGCAACGGGGTAAACAGCTGGCGGCCTGCGCATATCCACTTTTCCGTCTTCGGCACGGCATTTGCCCAACGGCTGATCACGCAGATGTATTTCGAAGGCGATCAGCTGATCGCCTTGTGCCCGATCGTGAACGCCGTGCCGGATGCCCGCGCGATAGAACAACTGATCGCTGCACTGGACATGAACGCCAGCGTGCCGCTCGACAGTATCGCCTACAGGTTCGACATCGTGCTGCGCGGGCATCGCGCGACCTATTTCGAGAACCGCCCGGAGGGAGGATGAGCATGGTGCAGAAGCTGCAGTATCTCAAGGAAACACCATCGCAAACCGCTGGCCCATTCGTGCATATCGGGCTGGCACCCGGCGATGCGGGGTTCGACATCTACCGCACGGAACTGGGCCGCGATATCGCCGGACCAGAGGCGCAGGGGACGCCCATCACCGTCACCGGTCAGGTGATCGACGGTAACGGCACGCCGGTCACGGATGTGCTGATCGAGGTCTGGCAGGCCAATGCGGCGGGCGTCTTTGCCGGCGCAGGCGAGGTCGAGCCGGGATTTCGCGGCTGGGGGCGGGTGATCCCGGATTTCGACAGCGGTGTGTTTCGGTTCGAAACCGTAAAGCCCGGCGCGGTCGCGGGGCCGGATGGGCGCATGATGGCACCGCACATCACATTTTGGCTGGTGGCGCGCGGCATCAACGTTGGGCTAGGCACACGGATGTATTTCGGTGATGAGGCTGCGGCCAATGCGAGCGATCCGGTCTTGGGTCTTATCCCGGAGCCGCCGCGCCGCAAGACCTTGATTGCGACGGCAGAGGGCAATCGCTACCATTTTGATATTCGCCTTCAGGGTGACGCGGAAACGGTGTTCTTCGACATCTGACCCACGCCAAAAGCATGGGTCAGGCCCGCAAGTCACTTAAAACAATACCCCCGGTAGCCAGGTCGCAATCGCGGGCACCGCGCAGATCAGCGCAACAGCAATGAACTGCAGCCCGATAAAGGGCACGACGCCGCGATAGATTTGAGCGGTCGTGATCTCCTTTGGGGCCGCGCCGCGCAGGTAGAACAGCGAGAAACCGAATGGCGGGGTCAGGAACGACGTCTGAAGGTTGATCGCGATCAGCACCCCCAGCCAGATCGGATCATGTCCCATGACGATCAGGATCGGCAGCAAAAGCGGCAGCACGATCACCGTGATCTCGACGAAATCCATGAAGAACCCAAGCACGAAGATCAGCAACATCGAGAACACCAATGCGCCAACCGCACCACCCGGCATCGCCATGATGATCGCCTCGATCCGCTCTTCGCCCCCCAGACCGACAAAAACCAGCGAGAAGATGCTCGCCGTCAGGATGGTGGCAAAGATCATCGCCGTTACCGTCATCGTCGAAGTCACCGTGGGGCGCAGCGCACCAGCCTTAAGGCTGCGGCGCAGCGCGACGACGATGGCGACAAACCCGATCAGCGCCGCCAGCGCATAGGCGGCACCAAGGCCGTAATCCAGCACCGAGGTGTCGGTGCGTTGCAGGCGCACGGGTGCCAGCCCCGCCGCGACGCCGAGGATCAACAGCGCAGCCGTGCCCAGCATGATCATCCACCGCGAAGCCCCAAGCCGCACCCCCGCCATCAGGAGCGCGCCTACGGCCCCCACCGACGCTGCCTCGCTGGGGGCCGCGATGCCGCCCAGGATCGACCCCAGCACTGCGAGGATCAGCAGAATGGGTGGCAGGATCGCCCGCAGGATCGTGCCCAGCGAGGGCGGCTCGTCCAGTTTCTCCATGGCCGGCGCATCCTCGGGCCGCAGCCATGCGCGGATCAGGATGTATATGCAGTAAATCGCCACCAGCAGCAGGCCGGGAAAGAGGGCGGCGGCAAAGATCTGCCCGACTGATATCGTATCAACGGTGAATTTTCCCTGCTCGAACTGCGCCTGCTGATAGGCATTCGAAATCACGTCCGAGAGGATGATCAGCAGCGTCGAGGGCGGAATGATCTGCCCCAACGTGCCCGCAGTGCAGACAAGGCCCGACGCAAGGCGCGGATCATACCGGCTGGCCAGCATCGTCGGCAACGCGATCATTCCCATAGCAATCACCGTGGCACCGACAATCCCCGTCGAGGCCGCCAGCAGCGCGCCCACCAGCACCACCGAGATGCCAAGTCCGCCGCGCACCCGGCCAAAGAGGCGGGCCATGGTCTTGAGCAGGTCCTCGGCAATCTGGCTTTTCTCCAGGATGACGCCCATGAAGACAAAGAGCGGGATCGCGATCAGCACCTGATTTGTCAGAAGGCCAAAGACCCGCTGCCCCAGAGCGCCCATCAGCGAGAAATCAAAGCTGCCCGTCGCCCAGCCCAGCACCGCGAACAGCGTCGCCACCCCCGCAATGGTGAACGACACCGGGTAGCCGATCAGAATGCCCACGATCAGCGCGGCGATCATCAAAAGGTCCAGAGGCATCAGCGTGTCCCGGCAAGGCGCGCAAGATCGCGCAGGATGTTGGCGACCGCCTGAATGATCAGCAGCACGCAGAATATCGGGATGAGCGTTTTGAGCAGGAACGACGCCGGAATCCCGCCCACCGAAATGGGGCCTTCCAGAATCTTCCAGGAATTGCGCACGCTGGGCCAGGAATAGAGCAGCAGCACCGTCATCGACGGGATGAGCAGCACCAGATGCCCCAGCAGGTTGGTCAATGCCTTCCCGCGCGGGCCTTCCTTGGCGTACCAGATATCGACGCGCACATGCTCATCCACCAGCAATGTGTATCCCGCAGCGATCATGAAGAACGCGGCATGCATGTAGAGTACGCTTTCGTTGGCCCAGACCCAACTGACGCCAAAGACATAGCGCAACAGAACGATCCCGAACTGCGCCAGAACCATCAGCAGCGCCAGCCAGCGCACCACATAACCGACATTGCGATTGATCGTATCCAGCGCATCCGCGAGGCGATTCATTCAGCGGGCTCCCAGTCATTAAGCGGCGCCGGTCGAAACCGGCGCCGCCAATAAAATCAGTATTTATAGTCCAGTGCTCGGGCGTTCATCTGCCCGTTATCTGCGTAGACCATATAATCTGAAACCGACCCGCGATAGGCCATGAAGCTTTCGGTGATGCGGCGCACCAACTCGTCACTGTCCTCGCGCATTTCGGCCATCACCTCGCCTGCGGCATTGCCCATCGCCACCATCACATCCTCTGGCAGTTGGCGCACCTGCACGCCGTGCTCTTCGACCAGCTTGGGCAGGGCGCGGGCGTGGTTGGTGGTGTATTCGGTCCAAACGTCGCTGTAGAGCGACGAACACGCAACGCGCACGGCCATTTGCAGATCTTCGGGAAGCTCCGCGTAGACGTCTGCGTTGATTGCGCATTCCTCGGCCGAGGATGGCTCGTTCACGCCAGGCCAGTAGTAGTATTTGCACACCTGGTAGAACCCCAGCGCGCTGTCGGACCAGGGCCCGATGAACTCGCCCGCATCCAGAGCGCCCGATTGCAGCGCCTGGAACATGTCGCGCCCGCCCATCGCCTGCACCGCCATGCCGAGCTTGCTCGACACTTCGGAGGCAAGGCCCGTGGTGCGGAACCGCATGCCTTTCAGGTCTTCGACAGACTCGATCTCTTCGCGGAACCAGCCGGCCCATTGCGGCCCGGAATTGCCGCAAAGGAATGGCTTTAGGTTGAAGCGGCCATACATCTCGTCATAGAGATCCTGCCCGCCGCCATGCACCATCCAGCCATATTGCTCGTCACCACGCAGGCCGAAGGGCTGTGACCCAAAGAGCAGGATGCCCTTGGATTTCGACCCCCAATAGGCCGGCACCGCGTGATAGAGTTCTGCTGTGCCTTCGGACACCGCATCGAACACGCCCGGCCCCGGCACCAACTCGCCCGCAGCATAAAGCTTGACCTCGATCCGCCCGCCAGACAGCGCCGTGATCCGGTCGGCCAGCATCTGTGCCGCAACACCCGGTCCGGGCAGGTTCTTGGGCCAGGATGTGACCATCTTCCATTGGCGGGTGCCTTGCGCCAGCGCCGGAGTTGCCAGGGGTGCCGCAGCGGCCGCCCCCGCCGAGGCTTTCAGAAAATGTCTTCTCTTCATGATGCGTTCTCCTTTGTTATGGTGCGAGTATCTTGAGTTCTTAAGAACTTGTTAAGCCCTTGCATGCATCTGCGAGGATTTTTGCGCCCGAAAATCCGCGTCAATGCAGGGTTTGTGCATAATCCGTCACCACCTGTCGGACCGCCGCCAGATCGTCACCCAGGACGCGGTCCTCGACCATGACAGGAACAGCCCCGCGTATCGCCCGGTAGAGCGACAGCAACAGCGGGGCCGGGTCGATGCCGCGCAGATCCATCGCCTGAGCGGCCAGTAGGCATTCGATCACCAGAATCGTCTGCGCCATGTCCACCACATCGGCAGCCTGGCGCGCCGCCAGTGGCGACATTGGCATGTGATCCTCGGTATTGGCGCAGGTCGGCACCGATCCACCGTCGATCTTGATCATGTTATTGTCCCCAATCGCCTTTCCAACACCCCGCATCATCACGCAATACAGCTATCCGGTACTGAAAACGCGCTTAGTCCTAGGATACTTTTCTCTATGCTGCGATTTCGATCCGAACCTTTTCCCTCTTTCGCGCAGAGAATTGACACGAATATCAAGCCCTGCCTAAGCTCTGGAAAGTATCCAGAAAACAGGGAAGTTTCTCATGAAGCCTTTACTCCGCATTCCAGCGCTCGCAGCGACGCTTCTTGCCGTTCTGACCCTCGGGGCATATGCCGACGACGAACTGACCCCGTACGGCACGGCCAAAGTGGACATGCATGAATATCCTGAGATCAATCAGGTTTACGACGTCAACTACGAAGACCCCAATTCGCTTCGCGTCCTCTACGCTTTCGTCAAGAACACGCGCAAGGTCGTTCCCGGCAAGGCGGTGGTTGTCACCCATGGCCCCGAGCTGCGCGCCTTTGCCAAGGAAAATTACGACAAATACTATGGCCTCATGGATCAGATGGCCGAGCTTGCCGAACAGGGTGTGGAATTTCGCATGTGCAACAATGCGCTGCGCGCCGCAGGGTATGAGCCCGAAGACATGCACGGCTTTGTCACAGTCGTTCCGGCGGGCTTTGCTGAAATCGTCATGCTGGAGTCCCAAGGGTACGCTTACGTGAACCCGATCCCGCTTCCGGTGCGCGGCATCCGGGAACTGGAAAACGCCGGCAACTGAACCGGGATAGAACCGCCGGCGCTTTCAATAATCGTTTGCAACGGACCGACCATCGTTCAGGAACTCGCCTTTGGGTCAGCAAGCCCATAGGCGAGTTCTTTGCGGCGCGGGCTGGTGGCGAGCCTGCGCTGACCGGTCAGCCGTAAAACGGCCACGGCCCCTTGAACGTGCCGACGGGAATCACATTCGACACAAGGCAGGATCGGGGTGCGTCGTGCCAGTTCCAGAGCGTGACGCCGCCCGGCTCCATGATCAGAGAATTTATCGACGCCGCCTGATGCGACAGGTGAACCGCGTGGCACGGGGCGGGCGCGATCTGACAGGTAACCTTGCCGATCTGGGTGGTCAGCGTGCGATGAACATGGCCCGAAATCATCCGCGCCGGACCCCCATACGCCTCTAACCTGTCCAGCAAAGCGCCGCCGTTGCGCAGGTTGTTGTTGTCCATCGCCACCACGCCGGAATGCATCCACGGATGATGCGTCGCCACCACGACCGGCTGGCCATTCAGCGTCTCCAAGACCCGGTCCAGAAACGCCAGCCCCTCGTCGCAAAGCATGCCGTGATGAGACCCTTCGACCAGGGTATCGAGGCCGATTACGCTGAAATCGCCAAAGTCACGGTGCCACTGGATCGGACCCGCCTCCGGCATCCACGCCTGATCGGCAAACGCAGCCCGCATGGCATCCCGCACATCGTGATTGCCCGGAATGGCGAGGTAGGGCAGTTGCAGCTCCGCCAATATGCGCTTGAGCCGCGCGTATTCCGCAGGTGTGCCGTAATCGGTCAGATCGCCGGTGATAATTGCGCAATCCACCGGATCAAGGCGCGGCAGGATAGCGTTTATCGAGGCGACCGCCTCGTTCAGGGCGGCGGCCGTGTCAGAGCGGTTGTAAGCCAGCTCGCCCTCGGGGACGATGTGTGTGTCGGTGATCTGGATGAACGCGGCCATCAGGCACTCTCCGTCTCGTGTGCAAAGCTTAGGATGGCGCCGGGCGCGATGCTCAGGCCCACAGTCTGGCCCAGCTTGGGCGCACTGGCACCGACATGCAGGGCGACGACCGGCTCGGGCGTGACGCCTGACAGCACGACGCGGTAATGCGTGCCAAGGAATGTCACCGCCTCGATCCGCCCCCGTAGCGGGCCATCCTCGTCCAGGCGAACATCTTCGGCGCGCACATAGGCAGAACCACCCTCGGCCCCGCCCTCAAGTGGCAGCGTGCCGCCATCCAGATGCAGCGCGCCGCTGCCCATCCGGCCCTTCAGCGGCATCGCGTCCCCGACAAAACGCGCAACAAACGGCGAGGCAGGCGCACGGTAGAGCGCCTCGGGTGTCCCGATCTGGGCCACCTGCCCATGCGACATGACAGCGACGCGGTCGGCGATTGCCATCGCCTCGGTCTGGTCATGCGTGACGAAAATCGCCGTGATCCCGAAGGTACGCAACAGCACGGCCAATTCGTCGCGCAACTGCCCGCGCAACGCGGCATCAAGCGCCGACAAAGGCTCGTCCAGAAGAAGGATACGCGGGCGTGGTGCAAAGGCCCGCGCCAACGCGACACGCTGGCGCTGGCCACCCGAAAGGGCATTGATCGGGCGATCTGCGTAGGGCTCAAGCCGGCAAAGCGCGATCACCTCATCGACGCGCGCATCGATTTCGGATTTCGGTAACTTCTGCATTTTCAGCCCGTAGCCGATATTGCGACGCACCGACATGTTGGGAAACAGCGCGTAGGACTGGAACACCATGCCGACCTTGCGCTGGACCACCGAAAGGGAAGTCACGTCTTCGTCGTCAAAGCGTATCTTGCCGCCTGCGTCGGTGGTTTCCAGCCCGGCGATGATGCGCAAAAGGGTCGTCTTGCCACAGCCTGACGGGCCCAGCAGCGACACGATCTCGCCCTGCTTGATATCCAGATCGACAGGCATCAGCGCGCGCGTACCGTCGGGAAATGTCTTGGCAACGTTGGTCAGTTTCAGCGTCATGTCAGTGTCCTTTGCGCGCGGGCCGAGGCCCATTGCATCGCCATCAGCAGCGGCACGATCATCACGAAAAAGACCAGCGTATAGGCCGACGCGATTTCCAGCCGCATCGAGGCATAGCTGTCAGCCAGCCCCACAGGCAGGGTTTTCAGAAACGGTGTGTGCAACATCCATGTCAGGTTGAACTCACCGATCGAGAGGGTCACCACCGTCAGCGACCCGGCCAGAACGCCGGGCATCGCATTGGGTACCGCGATATCGGTAAACCGACGCCAGGCGGGCGCACCGAGCGATGCCGCGCCCTCCTCAAGTGTCTTGAGGTCGATGGCGGCCATGACCGACAGGACCGAGCGCACCATGAAGGGCAGCGTGTAAAGGACGTGACCGACGAGGATGAAGCTCCAATGCGCGCGGAACCCCTGAACCGAGCCGTAGACCTGAAGCAGCGCAAGCGCGAGGGCGAGGCCGGGAATGGCAAGGGGGAGCGATATGAACTCTTCCAGGATGCGTGAAAGCCGGCCGGGATTGCGCGCCAGCGCGTAGGCCGCAGGCACGCCGATGATGAGAGTTGAAATGAGGCAGCATAACGCCAGCCAGATCGACAGGAAGATGGACGCCGAGTAAAGCGTCCAGACCTCACCGATCCATTTCAACGTCAGGCCGGACTTGACGCCCTGAAAGTAGTTGACCGTGACGCCCGCCAGTACCGATTGCAGCGTCGGCACCAGCAGGAACGCGCAGGCCAGCAGCGTGACGGCCAGTTGCAGGATTTTTGCAGGGGATTTCAACATGGCTCAGCCCCCCGCCGCCACGACGCCACCGGCGAAACTGCGCGCGATCAGCAGCATCGCCCATGTGACCAGACCAAGGATGACCGACAGGGCCGAGGCCATGGCGATATTCGCCGACAGCGTGAATTCGGTGTAGATCACCATCGGCAGCACATCGATATTCGTGGCCAGCGTGAAGGCCGTGCCGAACGCGCCCATTGCAGTGGCGAACGCGATGGCCCCCGCCGCGATCATCGCGGGCATGAGGGCGGGCAGCAACACGTCGCGTACGATGCGATATGGTGACGCGCCAAGCGTCAGCGCGGCTTCTTCCAGCGCCGGGTCGATTTTCTCTGCCGCCGCCATGACGGTCAGCAACACGCGCGGGATCGAGAAATAGAGATAGCCCAGAAACAGCCCAAAGGCAGAATAGGCAAAGACAACATGGCCGGGCGTGATCTGGTTGATCAGGCCCTGGCGTCCCCCCAGCAAAATGATCATGAAACCGACGACAACCCCCGGAAAGGCCAGCGGGAGCGTCAGGATCGACAACAGCGTGCCGCGCCCCCGAAAGCGGTTGCGCACAAGGAACAATCCGGCGGTGGTCGATATCGCCAGTGCCGCGATCGTCACCGCGACCGAAATCACGACCGTCTGGATCAGCGTCGACAGGTAGCGCGGCTTTTGCAAAATCTCGAGGTAGATCGCCCAGCCTGCCTCACCTTCGCCAGAGGCGAGGATCAGTCGCACCAATGGCAGCGCGAGAAAGGCGATCGTGAAGATCGCCAGTGGCAGGAAACAGAGCGGAACAAAGGTGCGGGATGACATGGGCAGGTCTCCGGACGGCAAAGAGGGGCAAGGCCTGCGCCCTGCCCCTGATCATTGAGCTTACTTGACTTCGGACAGATACCGCTCGCCAAAGGCGGATTGCACGGCTTCCATCTTGGCGTAGTCCACGGCCACTGCGCGCTCGTAATCGCTGGCGGGCAGGAACTTTGCCGCAACCTCGGCGGGCAGCTCAACCGGGCGGGCGGGCTGAAGATAAGCGTTGGTCCAGATCGCTTGCCCTTCATCCGACAGGATGAAATCCAGCACGCGCTTGCCGACCTCGGGGTTCGGCCCGCCTTTGACAAGGCTCATGACGTAAGGGACGCGCACCGATCCTTCACAAGGCAGAACGAATTCGAAATTGCCGTCTTCTTCGTATTTGCCGCGATACGCGTTGAAGTCATAGTCAAACAAGATTGGAATTTCGCCTGAAACGACGCGCGCATAGGACGTCTGCTTTGGCACGATGGGCGAGTTTTCCGACAACTCGTTGAAGAACTTGATCGCCGGATCGAAATTGTCCAGATCACCGCCAAACGCGATGTTGACCGCGACCGCGCCCGCATAACCGACAAAGGCCGATGACGGATCAAGATAGCCGACCATGCCGCGATATTCCGGCTTGGTCAGGTCGGCAAAACACTGAGGAACCTCGGCACCGCCAAGCGCATCGACATTCACGAAAAAGCCCAGTGTGCCGTAATGGATGGCAAACCATTTGCCGTCCGGGTCACGCAGCCCTTCGGGGATTTCGTCGAAAAGCGCGGGCTTGTAGGGTTCGACCACGCCCTTGTCGCCGGCCTTGATGCCGGTGGTCACGCCGTAATAGGCAACATCCGCGACAGGGTTCGCCTGCTCTGCCAGAAGCTGGCTGAGGGTCTGGCCGCTGTTCTTGTTGTCATGGGGCATCTGGATGTCGAGCTTCTCGTCGATCGCCTCCAGCATCGAGGCCCAGTCGGCCCATTGCGGCGGACAATTGTAGCAGATGCCCTGCTCGGCCATGGCGGGGGCCGCGAGGGTGGTTGCGGCCAGGGCCGCTGCAAAGATATATCTCATGAGTTCGTCCTTGTTTTGGTGGGAACTGAGGCTTGGTGAACAGACGGTGACTGGGGTGCATCCCGGTCGCCGTCCTTTTTCTCCGGCGCGGCAGCAAGCGTCGCCCCCGCGCGGAAAACGAATGGCAAGGGGGGGCGCTGGTGCATCTCCCCGTTTTGCATGGCGATCAGCAGCGAATGCGCCGCCTGACGGCCCATCGCACCTGCATCCGTCTCGATCGTGGCAAGGGACGGGCTGAGAAGGTGGCCGATGTCTATCCCGTCAAAGCCAATGACCGACAGATCCTGCGGAACACGCCGACCAATACGGGCGGCCGCGTTCTGCACGGCAATGGCCAGAAAATCGTTGGATGCGAAAAGGCCGGTGATCTCGGGGTTGGCGCGCAGTACATTGGCGATCATGTCCGGGCAGCGCGCCTCGCGTTCGCTGATCTCGATCAGCGCAGGCTCGGCAAGGCCAGCCACGCGGCATTCATCCCGAAAACCGGCATACCGGCTCTGCGAGCGGTCGGACGAGGCAAAGTGCAGCGCAAGAAACCCCAGCCGATGATGCCCCCGCACGATGAACTGTCGCGCGACCTCGCGCGCTGCGGCGGCATTGTCGACATAGGCGCTGGCGAACCCGTCGATCGGATCGTGAAACATCAGCGACACAGGCACGCCGGACGCGCGCGCCACTTTCAGCGCGGCACTGCGGGCAGGCACGGCCATGGTGATGATCAGCCCTTCGACCTTTTGCGCCAGAAGGGTGCGCAGCATATCCTCGTCGATGTCTTCGTCGTAGTTCGACGCACAGATCAGCGGCTGGTATCCTGCGGCGCGCAACTGGTCCTGCACGCCCTGCATGGCCTCTCCAAAGACCGGGTTGGCCAACGACGGTACAAGACAGCCAACCGTCCTGGAGCGACGGCTTTGCAAGGCGCGGCCAATCGCGTTGAAGGAAAAGCCCAGATCCTCGGCGGCACGGCGCACCCGTTCGGTCATTTCCGCGCTGGCCGGTCCCGAAGCATTCAGCACGCGGCTCGCCGTCGCCACACCGCACCCCGCCACGCGGGCGACGTCCTTGATGGTGATGGTAGCCTTGTCGCTCATCGGGATTCGATCCTAGTGGAAACGTTTCCACTAGAGGTTAACAGCCGATTTACTATCTGGATAGCACCTGTTTTGCGAAATTTTCGTGACAGCGGGTCAAACCCCGATCCCGCCCCACTGCGCGCGCCAAGCGCGGGCTTTGGGTCAGTGATGGCAAGTATTCAGCTTGATGGACGCAGCCACAAGCAATGCCTCTGACTGTCTGCCTCAGGGCACTCTATAGGCTCGAAGCGGAGAGGCTGTGAGAGATGCGAAACGCCCTCAACATTGAAAGGCGTGAACCTTTTGCGTTCTTCCTTTGTCAGAAAAACGCAAAAGGTTTTGAGCTGGTGGCAAGCATCACACCGCCGACAGCGTTGTTTGGTATTCATGACACGCAGCGGGTCACACCCGCCGCGTGCCATTGTTTCCGCAGGTCAGCCCGCAGCGCTTGCACGGCGCTTCTCGCGCGCAATGCTCCAGTCCACGCAGCGCTGAGAGCAATAGGTTTTATCCTCGTGCTCGACGCGCTTTTTCCTGTCTTCTTCGGAATTCGCGTACATCAAAACACCGCAGTTGGGGCATTTCTGATAGCTTTCAATGTAGTAGCCGTTTGCTGAGAATTTCATCTATCAGGCCTCCTTGTAGCCATAGTATTTCTTGGCCGCTTCTTTCGAAATGTAACCATCTTTGAGATCACTCAGCACCGCGTCCGGATCACGCTCGGCCGGGTCGCCGTAGCCGCCACCGCCGGGCATCCGAAGCAGGACACGGTCGCCCCGCCGGATCGCAACGTTGTTGAACCGGCTGGTCGACGCCTTGCCATAGGCTTCGCGCATGGTCTTCCACGTGTCTTCGCCGTCCTTCATCACCAAGGTCGCGCCGCAGCCCCCTTCCTTGCCGCCCTCAAGGCCCCAAGGCGCCAGAAGATGGCGGTCGGTCATCTGCGAGCAGGTGATGACATCGTTCACGCACAACATCTGCTTGGAATAGCCCAAGCCGCCGCGATGCTTGCCGGCGCCACCGGAGTCGGTGTCCAGTGCGAGGCTTTCGATCAACCAGGGAAAGCGTGTTTCGTAGACTTCGACCGGTGTGATCCGGCAGTTGCCATTGATGGAGTCCACAGCGCTGTTGCCATCGGCGAAAGAGCGCCCGCCCCAGCCCACAGCCTCCAGGTCGTAGCAGGCGAAGTACTCTTTGGTGTCCGCATCAACGCCACCGAAGACAAAGTTGCAGTGGGTTCCACCTTCGGCCGCCATGACCCTGTCAGGCAGCGCCTTGGACATCGCCCCGAGGATCGTACCGACGATGCGAGGGTGCGTTTCGGTATTACCCCCCACCGATGGCGCCGGGAAATCCACATTAAGCAGGCTGCCCGGTTCTGCCATCACCTCGATCGGGCGGAAACAGCCCGAGTTACGCGGAATGGTCGGGTCTGTCATGTGCAACACCGCGTTGTAGGCCGCCGACGTGGCAACCCCCAACGTCGCGTTGATCGGGCCGATCGCCTGCGGCGAGGTACCGTGATAATCCATGACGATGGAGCCGCCGTTCTTGTGAACGTCAACGTGGATGAGGTGGTTCTTGTCGCTCTCCACGCCGTCGCTCTCGACGTAATCATCGAAGGAATAGATGCCGTCGGGGATCATCTCCAGTTCTGCGCGCATCCGCTTTTCGGAATAGAGCAGCAGGTCGGCAACGGTCTCTTTCACCTTCGCCTTGCCATACTTGGCAAAGATTCCCTGCATCTGCTTTTCACCCAGATCCACCGCCGCGATCAGCGCCTTGAGGTCGCCGTAGTTGACGCGTGGCGTCCGGACGTTGGCCAGCAGCAGCTTCCAGACCTCGACGTTGTCTTCTCCCCTCTTGACGATCTTGACCGGCGGGATACGCACACCCTCCTGGAAAATCTCGGTTGCTTCGCCGCAGAAACCGCCGGGCGCCATGCCGCCGACTTCGGCAATGTGGCCGATGGCCACGGCAAACCCCATGATTTCGCCTTCGACGAAGATCGGCTTGAAGAACGTGTGCTCGGGCGTATGCAGGCCACCGCGATAGGGGTCGTTGTGCAGGATGATATCGCCTTCGTGGATATCGCTGATCGGGATTTCCTTGAGGCACGACTGCACCAAGAGGGGCATACCGCCGATCTGCGCCGGGCAGAAATCAGCAACAGCGATCATATCGCCATTCATGTCGGCCAAGCCACAAGTGAAATCCAACGCTTCATTGAAGATCGTCGAGTACGAGGTCTTCATCAGGGTGATCCCCATTTCCCGGCAGATGGAAACCATCGCCGAGTCGAGGATATTCATGGTCACAAAGTCCATTTCTCTGCTCCTTTATGCGGAAATGATGAGGTTGCCGATCCGGTCGACGACGATACGGTGATCGGGCTGTACGATCGTCACCGAGGCGCTTTCCTCGATGAGCGCGGGACCCGCGATCTCGTCGTCCTGTCTCAGATCAGCGCGATCAAAGACCGACACCTCATGCCAACCATCCTTGAAGCGGACTTTCCGCGTGCTCTTGGCAGTCAGCTTGCCTTCGGTTTTCTCCAGATCGGGCATGACGGGTTTCTCGGAAACCGCCACTGCGACGACCTTGAAGTTGACCGTCTCGATGGTTTCGCCCGGAATGGCAAAGCCGTGCCTGATCTTGTGCTCTTTGTGGAAATCCTCCCACATGGTCGCGATCGTGGCCTCGTTGAATTCCTCACCGTTGAAATGAAGTTCCAGTTCATGGTTCTGGCCCAGATAACGCGCCTCGATGGAGCGTTTGATCTCGATCCGGTCAGTGTAGCCCTGATCATGCAGTTCCTTGATAGCATCGGTGACCAGGCTGGCCATGGCCTGCGTCGCACGCTCACCATCGAAGAACTTGGAGCTTTGCTGAACAGTCCGATGCCGGTCGACGCGCGCGTCGGTCATGATGAAGCCAAACGCAGAGAACTGACCGGGGAAATTCGGCACCAACCCCTTGGGAATGCCCGAAATGTCCATAAGGTCGCAAACATGCACCGGTCCCGCACCGCCTGATGCCACCAAGGTGAAGTCACGCGGGTCCAGACCACGCTGAAGCAGAACCGCACGAAGCGCACCCAGCATGTTGTTGTTGGCGATCTGCACCATTGCAAAGGCGCACTCATCAACCTCCATACCCAGATCTTTGGCAATCCGGCCCACTGCGGCGTGAGACGCTTCGCTGTCCAGCGTCATTTCACCGCCGAGGAAGTTATCCGGGGAAATTCGGCCCAGAACCACGTTGGCGTCGGTGACAGTGGCATCCTGACCGCCACGACCGTAACAGGCCGGGCCGGGATCAGCGCTGGCCGATTGCGGACCCATCCGCAACATGCCTCCCTTGTCGATCCATGCAATGGAGCCACCGCCTGCACCGATCGTGTTGATATCAATCATCGGGATCTGGATCGGAATACCCCATTCGATCTCGAAATTCGTGGTGACGTGTTCCGCGCCATCCACGACGGTCGAACAATCAGTGGACGTGCCGCCCATATCGAACACGACAAGGTTCTTGATCCCGGTCAGTTCCGACATGATACGGGTCGCCACCACTGCACCGGTCGGACCGGACAGCGCCATCTGAACAGGTGCATCCGCCGCACTGGCCAGCGTCGCCTCTCCGCCGTTGGACTTGATCACGCCGACCTTCTTGCCCAGCCCCAGTTCGTCGAACTGCGCTTGCATTTTGCGAAAGTTTTCGGCGACCACGGGCTTCAGATAGGCATCTGCGATCGTGGTCGATGCGCGGTCATATTCTTTCCACTTGGGAAGAACGTCATAAGAAATCGAGAGCGGCATCCCCGGAAGTTCTTCCGCAAGGATCTCGCGGATCCGGAACTCGTGCTTGGGATCGACATAGGAGAACAGGGTGCAGATCGCGACCGCTTCGATGGTTCCGTCCTGCTTGATCTTGGCCGCCAGTTCGCGAACGGCGTTTTCATCCAGTGGCGCCCATTCATCGCCCTTTGCGGTAATGCGCCCATCAATTTCGAAACAATTCGCGCGTTCCACGAAGGGGCGCGTCTTGATCCAGGTGATATCGTAGTGCGCCTTGCGATTGCCGCGCTGGATGAACGGGATGTCGCGGAAACCGGTCGTCGTGACATAGGCCACATTGGCACCGCGCCGCGTCAACAGTGCGTTGGTTGCAATGGTTGTACCCAGCCGCGCCTTGTCGACATCGGCCAATGTTTCCATTTTCTCCAACCCCTGCATGACGCCCTTGATTGGCTCGGCGGGCGTCGTCAGGTTCTTCCAGTTTTCGATCTGATTTGTTGCGGGATCATATGTCACAAAGTCTGTGAACGTCCCGCCAATATCGATACCGATAATTTTTCGCACTGTGTCCTCCATTGGCACTTGGTCAATTCGTGTCGATGTCTTCCATGCCGTCGTAATTGTCGCTGAGACGGCTCCAGGAATCTTTGATGTGTTCGCGCAGAGCTTTTCGCACCGCGGCCAGGTTTCGGGTGCGCAAGGCGTCCACAACTGGCCAGTGGTCGACGGCTGCCGCCTCCAAAGTCTCGAACTTCCTGTCGATCATGGTGATCAAGAGCTGGAGTTCGGCCTGAATCGTGAGGAATGCGTGCAGGGACTGATGATTGTTGGGCAGTTTGCAGATGAGATGATGGAACTCGAAGTCCTTCTCGACCAACGCGATCGCATCATCGCGCTCGGCTGCCGCCTCCATCTCCCTGACGGTTCCCACGATCTCTTCCAGCTGCGCATCTGTCATTTTCGACAGGCCCTGGCGCAGGGAAAAATCCTCGACCACCAGGCGGAAGGAAAATATATCGTCGACATCCTTGCGAGAGAACGTGCGCACGAAAGTGCCCCGCCTCGGAAGGGACACGAGCACGCCGCGCTCTTCGAGCCTGCGCACCGCCTCTCGGATCGGGTTACGACTGATGCCCAGATTGCGGGCCATTTCAGCTTCATTGATACGTTGCCCGCCGATCAAATGACCGCGCATCAATTCTCTCACGAGGTAGGTTTCCACCTGTGATGAAAGAGGTTTCGTTTCAAAGCTGAAATCAGGCTCCTCTTGATTGATGTTTTGTTGCTTGTTTGGCTCTTGAGCAATCATTGGGCGTTCCTTTCCGAAGTGACAGACTCTGAGCGGACGGCCGCCCATCGCTTAGGAAGACAAAATTCCTTGCCGCCCATCAAGCCGTCTTTCCGGAACATGAGGATCACGATCATGACGCCTGCCAGAACCAATTCCTGCGTTCCGGCAGGCAATGACAGTGTCGTATCACCCAGTGAAACGCCGGCTTCGAGGCGCCGGAACATGTCCACGATAGTCGATACGACCACCACGCCGACCACCGCGCCGGAAAGGCTTTTCATGCCGCCGACGACCAGCATGGCAAGCGCGAGGAAGGTCAGGTTCAGAAAATACGAGTTGATCGAAACGGTGCCGAGAAAATGCGCCGTCAGAACACCGGCCAGCCCCATGACCGCCCCGGAAAGGGTCCAGGCGATCAGCCGCGACCAGTACAGCGATACACCGCACGCCGCTGCTGCCACTTCATCTGCGCGGGTGGCCCGCAGCAAGATACCGCGCGCCGAATTCTGGAATACCCACGCGCAAACCACGGCAATCAGCGCCGCACCCAGCGCAATCCAGGGCGTGATATATGTGGGCAACCCAACCATCGAGGCCGTGCCCATCGTTACGGTTTCCCAGTTGGAATAGGAGACGTTGAGAATGAACAGGATGGCCAGTGTCGAGATTGACGCGGCAAGGCCGCCGAGCCGCATCAGGATCAGGCCCACGACGAAGGCCGCCAGCGCCGCCAGGCTCACCGAAGTCAGCGCAGACACGTAGACGGGATAGCTGTTGTCGCGCAAGATTGATGGCAACCCTGACATCGTGATGGGTTTCAGCATCTCGCAACAGGTCTGCCAGCCCGTCGCATATGCGGCGATTGCCATGAATGTGACGGAGCCGAACGATATGATCCCGGAATTGCCGGTAAATATATAGATCCCCACCACGATCACGATGCGGATCAATGCTTCGATCACGACCCGCTGCACCATCACGGAACCAAAAAGGTGAACGAGACAGACAATGAAAACGAGGCACGCAGCAATCAGCAGAACTGCAAAATGACGTGAGAGAAAGCTCTGGTACGGAGTTGTTGTGGCGTTAGACATCAGACACGCTCCCTTGCCGCGCTGGTTACGATCAGGCCCTGAGGGCGGAACAGGAGGAACCCTATGACCAGCATGAACACGAAGGCGTCTCGAAATGCTCTGAGGTCAGGCGGCAGGAAGGCCTGAAGCCCGACAGTCACGAACCCCACGATGAACCCTCCCAGCGCCGCGCCGGGCAGCGATCCCATCCCGCCGATGACTGTTGCGAAAAAGGCAAAGATCACCGGCATCAGGCCCATGCGGATATCCAGCGTTCCGGTTTGCACGACCAGCAACAGCGACACCGCGGCCGCCATGATTCCACTGATTGCAAATGCAGTGGCGATCACGCGGTTGGCCTTGACGCCCATCAGACGCGCCATTTGAAAGTTTTCAGCGGCGGCGCGCATCTGGATGCCCATCGGTGTTTTCTTCAGGAAGAACACCATGGCGACCAGCATCACCAGCGCCACCCCCATCGTGAGCAATTGAGTGCCCGGCACCCGAATGCCCCAGAATTCGACTGCAGCACTCAGACTGTTGCCGATGCCCACCGATTTTGGACGTCCGGAATGGATCAACATCACCAAGTGTTGCAGAAAGTAGCTAACGGCAAAGGACGATACCAACAGCGTTGCCGGGTCTGATCCGCGCATCGGCCGAAATGCCAGACGCTCGGTCAGCAGGGCAAGCACCACCACCACGACCACCACACCGCCAGCCATGAAAGCAAAGGGCAGCGCCCCGAGCAGCAGGGCCGGCGACACCGAGGCCGTCGGCACCACCAAGGCATAAGCGCCAATCGTGATGTAATCGGCCTGCGCAAAGTTGATGAGCCGCATCACGCCGAAGACGAGCCCGATCGAAAGCGACACCAGCGCATACAAGCTGCCCAACGCGACCGCATCCACGATAATCTGGATCAAGTTTTGCATATCATCCCTCCTTCAAGCTGCCGCGTCTTCTTCGCCCAGGTAGGCGCGGCGAACGTCGGGATTATCCTGCACCTCCCGCGGCGTACCGTTGGCCAGGCTGCGCCCGCCATCCACCACATACACATGCTCGCAAACCCCCATGATCACTTCCATGTTGTGCTCGATCAGCAGAACACCGCAGTTGAAATGGGCCGGGATGGCACGAATGATCGACATCAGGTTCTGGCTCTCTTCGGCGTTCATTCCCGAAGCAGGCTCGTCCAGCAAAAGAAACTTGGGATGTAGCGCCAGAGCGCGAGCAATGGAGATCCTGCGTTCATCTCCATAGCTAAGAGCTCCGCCCAATACGGCGCCGTGGTGGCCAAGGCCCATCCAGTCCAGAATTTCACGGCTGCGAATGATTGCATCCGCTTTGTTGAGCCCGGTGCCGATAGCAGCGGTCATCAGGTTCTGTTCGACGCTCATATCCTGAAACAGGCGAGCTGCCTGGAAGGATCGCCCCACCCCGGCCCGGGCCAGTTTCTGCGGTCCGTCGCCCGAAACATCCTTGCCGTTCAGCACAACATGGCCGCGTGTCGGCTTCTGAAATCCCGAAAGTACATTTACCAAGGTCGTCTTGCCGGCACCGTTCGGTCCAATCAGACCCTGAACCATCCCGGTCTTGATCGTAATATCCACGCCGGACAACGCATGGATGCCACCGAACGCTACATGCACATTGCGAGTCTCGAGGCTGTTTTCGGCGAGCTGATTCATGTGATCACTTTTCCAGCTGTGGTGGAGGATTGGCTGATACGTTCTCGTATCGGCGTTTTTTCGCAGAGCGTCGGGGATGGATGCCGCCCCGAAAGGCGGCATCCCCTGTGTGACTATCTCTGGCCGCTCGTTACTGACCGACGCGGAACAGCAACCGCATGTCCGGGGTGATCGTGTTTCGGAAGATCTCGACAGCCTTGAACGTGTCGTCTTCGACTTTCATGATCAGCCAAGGGCGGTTTGTCTGGATGTGCAGTTGATCCGAGAACGATGTCAGACCTGCCGTGAACGGCTCGTCTACATAGCTGTTCATCACAGACAGTACTTCGTCGGCATCCGCTGTCTCGGCCTGCTCGACAGCATGTGCCCAGCTTTCGATCAGCGTGTAACCAAGGACCGAATAGGACGAAACCGGACCTTCACCCCAGCGCTCGTTGAACGCGGCGAGAAACTCTGCCATTTCCGGGCGCGGGTCGTCGCCATAAAGCGACATGAACCCCGGAACATAGAAATCCTTGAGCCCCGGAACAGCATTCAGCCAATAGTTATCAACCATGGCAGTACTGGCAAGGATCGGCGCATCGATACCAGCCGCACGCAGTTGCCGAACCGCCGATGCTCCGCCGGGCGTGAAGGAGCAAATGTGGATGGCGTCAGGCGCGACGTCGAGCGATTTGATGCGTGTGATCTGGGCTGCGATCGAGGGATCTTCGTTCCGGAAGGAATCCTCACCAACGATACTGCCCTCGCCCGCCGTTTCCTTCCAGGCGTGACGGAAGCCAGCGCAGTTGGATTTGTTGTATTCGATCGTCGTGTCTTCCAGCACATAGGCCGTCTTCAGACCCATCTTCTTGACACCGTATTCAGCGATGGCGATGCCTTCTGACTGAGCGGCGCTATTGCCCGAGAATGCGTAAGGACCGACACCTTGAACGCCCATCTTGGGATCTGCGGCGCAAAGGGACATGGTGATGATGCCCGCACTATTCGCTGCAAGCGCGGCAGGTGCACCAAAGTCATAGTCACATGAGACCACAAGAAGATCTACCCCTGTGGACACCATCTGCGCGCCGACGGCGGCGGCGCGTTCCTGCTCGGTCTTGGTATCCCCGACCGTGTATTCGATCTGCCGACCCAGCAAGCCGCCGCTCGCGTTGATCTGGTCGATCTTCGCAACAGCCGCGCGATAGGGCGACAGATCATAATTCGAAAGCCAGCCGGATTGCGCGATGGCAAATCCGATCTTTATCGGATCCTCTTGCGCCTGCGCGCCTGTCAACGGAACACCCCCGAGCGCAGCAACAGCAACGATCTTCGTCAGTTTATTCAAATTCATTTTCACCTCCTGTGGACGGTCCACAATCTTCCGTGGATTGGCGGCAGTTAACCTTCAACGCCCCCGTTCCGTCAACAGAAAATATGAAGACTGTGGACAGAACGCAATTCCAGCGCTATTCACAGAATGGCGCAGAGGGTGCTTTCAGGCGCTTGCACCCGACGCATTTGTGGAATGTAGGGGACTGATAATGCTGAAAATTTCAGACTTAACGGCAGGTTATGGCCGCCTGAACGCCCTGAGAGGAATCGATCTGACGGTCGGCAAATCCGAGATCGCATTTGTCGTTGGCCCCAATGGAGCGGGCAAATCCACTCTTCTTAAGGTTATCTGCGGATTGATCAAACCTTGGGGTGGGCGAATCGAGTTCGAGCAGAGTCTGATCAATGGTCAGCCGCCGGAAAAGCTGTGTCGCGAGGGGCTGGTTCTGGTGCCGGAAGGGCGGAGCATTTTTGCCAGCCTCACCGTCGAAGAAAACCTCGCCCTTGGCGGAATGGGCCGCAAGGACAAGGATGTTCTGGAAGGCGATCTGGAAAAAGTTTTGACAACATTTCCCATCCTGCGCAGCCGCTACAAGGGTGTTGCTGGACATCTGTCTGGCGGTGAACAACAACAGCTCGCAATCGCAAGAGCCATCCTGCAGCAGCCCGCACTCATCATGATCGACGAGCCATCGCTTGGTCTGGCTCCGTTGATGATCGACGAAGTCTACGCAAGCCTCAAAGCGCTCAATGAATCTACGGGAATGACCCTTCTCATCATCGAGCAGTCCACCGCGCGCATCCTGAAATTGGCGCATCAGGTGAACGTTCTGCGGAATGGCGAAATCGTTCTTTCCAAGCGGACCTCCGAGATAGACGATCCGAAAATCCTGGAAGAAGCCTATTTCGGTTACGCGGCGTAGCGGCTGCCGGACCGATGGAAAAAACGACACGCCCCGACGCAAGGCTTTCAAGGACTGAAACCGCTTTCAGCTCGCCAGCTTCATCCCTGATGAGCCCAGCTATTTTTCCTATGCATTGCGCCTTATTCTCTCCCGACCGCTTTCGTGAAACCGGCCCGTTCACGTCGCTCCCTCCCTCGAACAAGCGGCAGGGCACGTTTTTTTGCCACCCTACGAGCAGCCGAAACACCAAAGCCATCCTTTCAAAACCTCTGCAACGAGATGCCCTCTTATGAACAGATCACATGACTTCGCGCGCCTTCCGACTGGCTTGAAATATCCGTCGGTTGCTGACCTCGGGGCAAAGGCAAAGCGGGTCCTGCCAAGGTTTGCATGGGACTATCTCAATGGCGGGCTGGGCACAGAATCGTGCCTTGCTCGAAATCGTCAGGCATTCGAAAACTATCAGTTGATCCCTAGATTTCTGCAGGACAACACCGCCAATGATCCGACTGTCGAGGTCTTCGGCAAGCGTTTTGCCTCACCCATCGGCGTCTCTCCGGTAGGCTACCCAAATCTGTTCAGACATCACGGCGAACGGTATCTGGCACGTTCAGCGGCGCAAGCAGGCGCTGTCTTTACACAAAGCACTTTCTCTACCGAGACGATGGAGCGCATCGCCGAAAATGCTGGCGACAACTACTGGTTTCAACTCTACCCGACCAAAGATATCGCTGTAACACTCGATATCGTTGATCGTGCGGCCGCTGCAGGTGCCCAGGCCCTCGTTGTCACAATCGACGTTCCGGTTCATTCCAAAAGAGAGCGGGACTGGCGTAATGGCCTGGCCTTGTCCTTGAAGCCATCGATGCGGATGGTCATGCAGGCGTCAGTCAAACCGTGGTGGTCACTGACAACCGTCGTCAAGGGCTTCCCCCGCTTACGCGTTCTTGAACCATATATTCCGGAAGCCAAGCAAGGATCTCCAGAAGGATACGAACATATCTTCGACCTTATGGATGCGGCCTTTGGAATGTCGGACTTGGAGAAGATTCGCGCCCGATGGAACGGCCCGCTTGTCATCAAGGGCGTCCTCGACGCCGGCCTTGCACAGGAACTCTTCGCTCTCGGCGCTGATGCGATTCAGGTGTCCAACCACGGCGGACGACAGCTCGACGCGGCACCGGCCAGTCTCGGCTGCCTGAACCGAATCGTCGAAGTTGCCGACGGCAAACCCGTCTTTCTCGACGGAGGCATTCGCTCTGGCTCGGATGTGCTGTGCGCCTTGCACGCGGGCGCAGCCTATTGTTTCGCTGGCCGCCCGTTCTACTACTCCGTCGCCGGATTGGGCGCACAAGCCGGGGCGCAGCACATCTTCTCGCTGTTCCAGGATGAGATCCTGCGCACGATGATACAGCTTGGCATACCGACGATAGACGCACTTCGCGCGCAATGATGCTCTGCTCGAATTCTCGGGCGAAAGGGATCGTTGGTCGTGCGATTAACAGATCAATCAATGGCGGCCCCGGAAGGACTTGAACCCTCAACCTCGGACTTAGAAGGTCCTTGCTCTATCCAGTTGAGCTACGGAGCCGCTGGCCACGGTTTAGCGTCACCGCGCGGTGCACGTAAAGGCAAAATCAGGGTGCAAACGGATCCTCGGGATAACCGACACCGTATAGATAGAGCCCACCGGGCGGACAGACCGGCCCGCAGGCCGCGCGATCCTTCGCCTGCAACGCAGCGCGCACGTCGTCCGGGGCCCATGCACCCCTGCCGACCCGTTCCAGCGTGCCGACGATGCTGCGCACCTGATTGTGCAGGAAAGACCGTGCACGTAGGCGAAACTCTATCTCGGGACCGCCATCTGTCCGCACCTCGTTGATCTCGATCGCATCCAGCGTCTTGAGCGGACTGGCTGCCTGGCAGATCGACGACCGGAACGTGGTAAAATCGTGGTGCCCCACCAGATGCACAGCCCCCGCGCGCATCGCCGCCAGATCGAGCCTGTGCGGCACTTGCCAAACCAGCCCGGCCTGATGGGTCGCGGGTGCCCGCCGCATCAGCAGACGAAACAGATAGCGCCGCTCCAAAGCCGAGAACCGGGCGTGCCAGTCATCCCTGACCTGCGCGCAATCCACAATGGCCACCGGCGCGGGCTTCAGATGATGGTTCAGCGCCTCCATCAGGCGAAAGGGCGCCCAATCCTTGGCCAGATCGCACTGCGCCACCTGCCCCAGCGCATGAACGCCCGCATCGGTCCGCCCGGCCGCCGCGATGGTGTGCGGCCCCGGTTCCAATCGCGCCAGCGCCGCCTCGATCGCACCCTGCACTGACGGCTGGTCGCGCTGGCGCTGCCACCCGGCAAAGGGCGCTCCGTGATATTCAACTTTGAGTGCATAGCGGGGCATGACCTTCCGCTTAACCCAAAACGACCCTTCCGAAAAGATGGCCCGCATACATCTTCTGGCCGAAAATATCCTCGCCGAAAGCACCCGCCGCTTCGGTACATGCAAAGGCCGGGGAATTCCGCGAACCGCTTGCCCCTAGCAACCGCAACGGCCCGCCGTTATCTATGGATGGCAGAGGCGCAAAGGGGGCAAGCGAGTGGTGATCGGGGCAATGGCGGATGGTCTGACGCGCGGGTTCGACGCGGTCAGCAACACCCTGTCCGAAACGTTTTTCGAACCGGTGATCCGTATCGGCGTCACCGGGCTTGCGCGATCGGGCAAGACGGTGTTCATCACCTCGCTCGTCGCCAATTTGATGGACCGCGGCCGCATGCCCGGTCTTGTCGCCGCAGCCGAGGGGCGAATCGAGGCCGCGTTCCTGCAACCCCAGCCCGACAATACCGTGCCGCGCTTCGATTTTGAGGAGCATCTTGCGGCCCTCACCGCCAGCCAGCCGCACTGGCCCGACAGTACCCGAACGATTTCCGAACTGCGCCTATCGCTTCGCGTGCGCCCAGCCGGGATGCTGGCGGGGCTGACGGGCCCGCGCACGATCCACGTGGATATCGTGGATTACCCCGGCGAATGGTTGCTCGATCTGGCGCTGATGGACAAATCCTATGCTGAATGGTCGGCGCAAGCACTGGGCGCCATGCAGACACGCCCCGCCGCAGATGGGGCGCTGGCACTGATCCGCAGCACCGATCCGGCAGCTGACTGGGACGATCCGCAAATCAAGGCACTCGCCGCTGCCTTCACCGGCTATCTGGGCGCGGCGCGCGATGCGGGCTATACCGGCATCGCACCGGGCCGGTTCCTGCTGCCGGGCGCAATGGAGGGTTCTCCGGCCCTGACCTTCGCCCCCTTGCCCGCCACCGATCGCCCCGGCCGTCACAGCCTCTGGCGCGAGATGGAGCGGCGCTATGACGCTTACCGGCGCGAGGTGGTCACACCGTTCTTTCGCGATCATTTCTCTCGGATCGACCGGCAGATCGTACTGGTGGACGCGCTTGGCGCAATCCATTCCGGCCCCCGCGCGGTCGCCGATCTGCAAGAGACGATGACCGAAATCCTGTCGGCCTTTCGTCCGGGCCGAAATGCTTTCCTCACCCGCCTACTGCGCGGGCGACGAGTCGAGAAAATCCTCTTTGCCGCGACCAAGGCCGACCACCTGCACCATAGCCAGCATGCGCGCCTGACCGCGATCATGGAGGCCCTGACCCGCACCGCTCGGGATCGCGCCCGGTTCGAAGGGGCCGAAACCCAGGCGCTGGCCATTGCCGCATTGCGCGCCACGGTTGAAGAGACACGCGAGCATGCCGGGGATACCCTTGATTGCGTGCGCGGCACATTGCTTGATAGCGGCAAGCAAGCGGCCTTCTACCCCGGCACGTTGCCGGAAAACCCCTCGGCGCTGATCAGTGCCGCACAAAAAGGTCAGGAGGCGTGGCTCGATCAGGATTACCAGATCATGAAGTTTGCACCCGCACCGCTGACCCTTCGGGCAGGCGACGGGCCGCCGCATATCCGGCTTGACCGCGCCGCGCAATTCCTGATCGGAGACAAGCTGTGAAACTGGCGCGCCGTCCCGAACCACGCCGCGCCCGGCTGCACCATGTGCCGCAGATGACCGCGATTCTCTGGGCATTTGCGCGCAGCACCCCGTGGCTGCCCCGAGTGCGCCCCCGGCACACCGATCTGCGGTTGATGGCGCAGTTCACGCGGCGCGGCTGGGTGCGGATTGTACCGGGCCGATGCGGGCCCGCGGCCTTTATCACGCGTGAGGGCGAACGCATTCTTGCACTTTATGTGCATCCGCGCGCACGCCGCCGCGGGTTAGGCAGTGCCCTGTTGCAAGACGCCAAATCGCAATCACCCCGGCTGGAGCTGTGGGTGGTCGAGGCCAATCACCCCGCCAGGGCCTTTTACACGGCACATGGCTTTGTCGAGGTCGCCCGCGCACGAGGCGGCGGCAATGACGAGAACCTACCGGATATCTTGATGGTCTGGCCCCCCGAATCCAGCCAAAGGAGTGCCGAAGCATGAGCAAGGGCCCAGTCCTGTTCGACATTGAAGCCGAAGAGGCACGAAAAGCCCCGGCCAATCCTGCCGAAGCCCCACCAGTGCCCGAGGCCGATCTGTCCGGCACCGCAACCCCCGATGGGCGCGCGATGCAAACCATCGCGGCGCTGGCCGCTGGACGGCCGTCGCGATTGGCGCGGCTGTTCTGGTCGCTCCTGCTGACGCTGCTGGGGGTGGTGGTTTCCATCGCGGCATGGGATTTCGTCAACAACCTGATCGCCCGCATGCCGTTGGTGGGATATGCAGTGACGGTTCTGGTCGCGATTTTTCTGCTGGTCGTGATCGCCATCGCACTACGCGAAATTTCCGCCTTTTCGCGCCTGCGCCGCATCGACACGCTGCACCGTGCCGCAGACACGGCGTTGGCCGATAACGATCTGGCAGGCGCGCGCAAGGTGATTGAGGGGCTGAACCAGCTTTACGCCGCGCGCGAGGATACCGCATGGGGCCGCGAACGGCTGCAAGAGCGGCAGGCAGATCAGTTCGACGCCACCACGCTGCTGGCCCTGGCCGAGGCCGAACTGCTGGCACCGCTGGATGCCGCCGCGAAAAAAGAAGTAGAGGCCGCCGCCCGCCAAGTCGCCACCGTGACCGCCATCGTACCGCTGGCGCTGGCAGATGTGTTCGTCGCCCTTTCGTCGAACCTGCGCATGATCCGGCGCGTGGCCGAGATTTATGGCGGTCGCTCCGGAACGCTGGGCAGTTGGCGGCTGACGCGGGTGGTGCTGTCGCATCTGGTGGCCACCGGCGCGATCGCTGTGGGCGACGACCTGATCGGATCGGTTGCGGGTGGCACCCTGCTGTCCAAGCTTTCGCGCCGTTTTGGCGAGGGAATCGTGAACGGGGCACTGACAGCTAGGGTAGGCGTCTCGGCGATGGAAGTTTGCCGCCCGCTACCCTTCTCAAAGGGCAAGCGGCCTTCGGTCTCGCGGCTGGTCGGTCGCGCGCTGGCCGGGTTCTTGCCCCGCTCGGGCGGCTGACGGGTTTGGCCCATAGACGCGGCACGCCCCCATGCCGACTCGCATTAACGGAACACCGGCACCTCGCCGGGCGGTTTACGTATCTCCAGACCGTAGAGAAACCCTCGGCTGATCCGGTGCGCCAGCGCCGACCACGCGCGTGCCGTCGCATCCGGCAGGCATTCGGCCAGAACCGTGTCAAACAAGCCCAGCCAGACCGGAAAATGCACGTCCTGCACATCGGTCGCGGCCATGTGCACCTGCATCGGATTGCCCGAATAGCTGCGCGTGCGCAGGATCGCGTTCGACCAGAACCCGACAATCTTGGCCTCATGCGCAGGCCAGCCGTCAGCGGCAATATGGGCGGCAAAGACCGGCCCCAGATCAGGATCCTTGCGCACTCGCGCATAGAACAACGTGACCACTTTGGTGATCTCGTCCTCGGTGATGTCGAATTGTCTCAGCGGATTGGCCATGCCAGCGCTCCTGCCTGCGGATCCGGCCCGACATTCGGTCAATCGCGCTTCAGGTTCCAGCAGTCAGATGGACGCAGGTGCGCGCGGCTCTGGACGCCGCGAAACCAGCGCCTTATAAGGCCACGCATGAGATACGCCAAGGCGATCATCATTCGAATTACATGCCCGGCGCTCTGACAGCATGAGCCGCCGGGACAAGGCGTTTGACGATTCGCGCCGCCCCACACCATTTTGACATGACCCGTATGACAAAGGACGCCCCCGATGTGCGCCGACGCGACCGCAACACCTGATTACAAATCCACCCTGAACCTGCCCCGCACCGATTTTCCGATGCGCGCGGGCCTGCCCAAGCGCGAGCCGGAATGGCTGGCGCGTTGGGAAGAAATCGGCATCTATGACCGGCTGCGCGAAAAGGCGGCAGAGGCCCCCGGCACCCGCGTGCCTTTCACGCTGCATGACGGCCCGCCCTATGCCAACGGTCACCTGCATATCGGCCACGCGCTGAACAAGATCCTCAAGGACATGGTCGTGCGCAGCCAACAGATGATGGGTCGCGATGCCCGTTACATCCCCGGCTGGGATTGCCACGGCCTGCCGATCGAGTGGAAGATCGAGGAACAGTACCGCTCCAAGGGCAAGAACAAGGACGAGGTCGACATCGTCGCCTTCCGGCAGGAATGCCGCAAATTTGCCGATAGCTGGATCGATGTTCAGCGCAGCGAGTTCAAACGCCTCGGTGTCACCGGCAAATGGGAAAAGCCCTATCTGACCATGGATTTTCGCGCCGAACGGATCATCGCGGAGGAGTTCCAGAAATTCCTGATGAACGGCACGCTGTATCAAGGGTCCAAGCCCGTGATGTGGTCGCCCGTCGAGCAAACCGCGTTGGCCGAGGCGGAGGTCGAGTACCACGACAAGGAGAGCTTTACCGTCTGGGTGAAGTTCCCGGTGGCCACGACAGGCGATCTTCAAGGTGCGAATGTCGTCATCTGGACCACGACGCCTTGGACCATCCCTTCGAACAAGGCGGTCGTCTACGGCGCGGGTTACGACTATGGCCTTTACGAGGTGACGGATGCGCCCGAGGAATGCTGGGCCGCGCCCGGCGAACGCTTCCTGCTGGCGGATAAACTGGCGGGGGACGTGTTCAGCCGTGCGCGGCTGGAAGATGGCATGTGGAAACGTGTGCGCGGTGTTTCGGCTGACGAACTGGCGGGTCTCTCGCTCAATCATCCCCTCGCCGGTGCCGAAGGCTCGAACGACGAATGGGACACCCCGCGCGATTTCCGCGCCGCCGATTTCGTCACCGACGAAGAAGGCACCGGTTTCGTACACTGCGCGCCGTCCCACGGCATGGAAGAATACGAACTCTACCGTGATCTCGGGATGCTGGAGCAGGTCATCACCTACAACGTGATGGATGACGGCAGTTTCCGCGCCGATCTGCCCTTCTTCGGCGGCAAGACCATCCTCAAGCCGAACGGCAAGGAGGGCGATGCCAATAAGGCGGTCATCGACAAGCTGGTCGAAGTCGGCGGCCTGCTGGCGCGCGGCAAGATCAAGCACAGTTATCCGCATTCATGGCGCTCCAAGGCGCCAATCATCTACCGTAACACGCCGCAATGGTTCGCCGCCATCGACCGCCCCGTAGGCGACGGGCAAGACACTTATGGCAAGACGATCCGTGAGCGGGCGCTGACCTCGATTGATGAATTGGTGACATGGACCCCGCAAAAGGGCCGCAACCGTCTCTATTCGATGATCGAAGCGCGGCCTGACTGGGTCCTGTCGCGGCAACGCGCCTGGGGCGTGCCGCTGACGTGTTTCACAAAGCGCGGCGCGCTGCCCACGGATGAGGATTTCCTTCTGCGCAATGAAGAGGTCAACGCGCGTATCCTCGCCGCGTTCGAGGCCGAAGGTGCTGATGCCTGGTACAAGGACGGCGCCAAGGCGCGCTTCCTCGAGGGCATCGTGAACCCTGACGATTGGGATCAGGTCACAGACATCCTCGACGTGTGGTTCGATTCGGGCTCCACCCATGCCTTTGTCCTGCGCGACCGTGAAGATGGCTCGGACGACGGGTTGGCCGATCTCTACCTCGAAGGCACCGACCAACACCGCGGCTGGTTCCATTCCTCAATGTTGCAGGCCTGCGGAACGATGGGTCGCGCGCCCTATCGTGGCGTGCTGACCCATGGCTTCACGCTGGATGCCAAGGGCAACAAGATGTCCAAATCGGTGGGCAACACCGTGGCGCCTGAGGATGTGACCAAGCAATACGGCGCGGATATCCTGCGCCTGTGGGTGGCGCAATCGGACTACACTGCCGATCTGCGCATCGGTCCTGAAATCCTCAAAGGCGTGTCCGACAGCTACCGTCGCCTGCGCAACACCATGCGCTACCTGCTGGGCGCATTGGCGCATTTCGAGGAGAGCGACCGCGTCGACGCTTCGGAAATGCCGGAACTGGAACGCTGGGTGCTGCACCGGATGGCAGAACTCGATACCCGTGTGCGCGAGGGCTATGCCGCCTATGATTTCCAGGGCGTGTTTCAGGCGCTGTTCAACTTCTGCACACTCGATCTGTCCGCCTTCTACTTCGATATTCGCAAGGACGTTCTCTATTGCGATGGCGACAGTGCCGAACGCCGCGCAGCGCACACCGTGCTCGACCTGCTCTTTCACCGGCTGACCACATGGCTTGCGCCGGTGCTGGTCTTCACAATGGAAGAAGTCTGGCTGGAGCGGTTCCCCGGCGCGGGGAGCTCCCTGCATCTGCAGGATATCCCCGACACCCCGCAGGCATGGCGAGACGACGCGCTGGCCACCAAATGGGCTGAAGTGCGCAAGGCGCGCCGGGTCGTTACAGCGGCGCTGGAAATCCAGCGCACCGACAAGGTCATTGGCTCCTCGCTCGAAGCCGCCCCGACGGTTTACATCGCTGAACCCGACACATTGGCCGCGCTGCAATCCGTCCCGTTCGAGGATATCTGCATCACGTCGCAGATCACCCTGACCGATGCGGACGCACCCGCAGATGCGTTCACATTGCCCGAAATCGGCGGCATAGCGGTGACCTTCGCCAAGGCAGATGGCGATAAATGCCAGCGTTGCTGGAAATTCCTGCCCGATGTCGGCACCCACCAACATCCGGGCACCTGTGCGCGTTGCGACGCGGCATTGTCATGATATCAAACGGGGCGGCTCCATGCGCCGCCCCGTTTCTTCTCGCGACAAATACCCTCGCCGAAGGCCAAAACCGCGAATACATCCGCAAGGCCGGATGAGCATCTTGCGAAAAGGCATCAACATATGAAAAACCGCCAGCTCTCGCCCGCCACCCGCCTCGCACAAGCGCTGCGCTATCTCGACAACGAGACCGGCGCGATTGTCCCGCCGATCCAGCCTTCGGCTACCTATGCCCGCGCTGCCGACTATTCCGAGCGCAAATCCTATATCTACCGCCGCGACAGCAACCAGACCACCGATCACGCCGAGGCAGTCATCGCGGATCTGGAAAATGCCGCCGACACGATGCTGTTCGCCTCCGGCATGTCGGCCGCCAGCGCGGTAATGGAGGCTCTGCCCGCCCGCGCTCATGTCGTTGCGCCCGATGTAATGTATCACGGCGTCTTACAGCAGCTCCAAAAGCACCACGCATTGGGCCGCCTCGATGTAAGTTTCTACAGCACCGGTGATCTGGCCGCGATGCAGGCCGCGATCCGCCCCGGCGAAACGGCACTTGTTTGGGTTGAGACCCCCAACAACCCCGACTGGGACGTGACCGACATCGCCGCCGCCGCCCGGATTGCCCATGACGCAGGTGCCAAGCTATTCACCGATTGCACCGGCACGCCGCCCTGTTGCACCCGCGCGCTGGATCTCGGCGCCGATATCTCGTTTCATTCGGCAACCAAGTACCTCAACGGTCATTCCGACGTCACCGCCGGGGCACTTTCGGTCCGCGAAACGGGGACATGGTGGGACGAGGTGTTTCACATCCGGAAATTGCAGGGCACCGTGCTGCAATCGTTCGACGCGTTTCTGCTCATTCGCGGGATGCGGACGCTGATGCTGCGGGTCGAGAGGGCAACGCAGAATGCCCTTGCCTTTGCCGCACATTTCGAGGGCCATCCCCTGATCGAGCGCGTGCTCTTCCCCGGCCTGCCATCGCATCCGGGGCACGAAATTGCCACGCGCCAGACTGGCGGCCTTTATGGCGGCATGCTCTCGATCGTGACCAAGGGCACCGAACAGACCGCTATCGACACCGCCCGGTTCTGCGAGGTGTTTTACCCCGCCACGTCGCTCGGCGGCGTGGAGAGCCTGATAGAGCACCGCAAGACTGTCTCGGGTGAAGGTTTCAAGGTGCATCCGAACTTGCTACGGCTGAGCATCGGGATCGAGGACGTGGATGATCTGATCGCCGATCTTGAACAGGCGCTGACCCGCGCCACCCGTGGCTGACGTCTGATCCGGATGAGCGCCTTGCGGCGCGCGGCCCAGTAATCGGCGCCTGCGGCTCCGGGCTCGCATCTGAACCCGCGTCGCGACCGGTCGGAAACAGGTATTTGGGGAAAGATGAAAAGTCCTTAGTCGCTTAGAGCGCCTCAATCGACCTTGGCGCCAACCATCCCGACGATGTCGTAGGTTTTCTGCAAGATTGGTGCCGCGATTTCCCGCGCCGCTGCGGCGCCTTTGCCGAGGATCCGGTCAATCTCTGCCGGGTCTTGCATCAGACGCTCCATCTCACTGGATATCGGGGCCAGTTTCGCGACGGCCAGATCGGCCAAAGCCGGTTTGAACTCGGAAAATGCCTTGCCACCCATCTCCGCTATGACGGCCTCGGCGTTCGTGTCTGCAAGGCCCGCGTAGATATTTACCAGATTGCGCGCCTCGGGGCGGTCGGCCAGCCCCTCCAGATCAGAGGGCAGCGGCTCGGGATCGGTCTTGGCCTTCCGAATTTTCTTGGCGATCGCGTCGGCGTCATCTGTCATGTTGATGCGGCTCATGTCGGAAGCGTCGGATTTCGACATCTTCTTGGACCCGTCACGCAAGCTCATCACCCGCGTTGCGGCACCTTCGATCACGGGTTCGGGGATCGGGAAGAAGTCAACGCCGTAGTCATGGTTAAACTTGGCCGCCACATCGCGCGTCAGCTCCAGGTGCTGTTTCTGGTCCTCGCCCACAGGAACATGCGTTGCGTGATACACGAGGATATCCGCAGCCATCAGTGCCGGGTATGCCAGAAGACCGAGCGAGGCATTTTCGGCATTCTTGCCGGCCTTGTCTTTCCACTGGGTCATGCGACCCATCCAACCCATGCGCGCGACACAGTTGAAAATCCAGGCCAATTGCGCGTGTTCGGCGACCTGGCTCTGGTTGAAAAGAATCGATTGCTCCGGATCAAGCCCTGCCGCGATGAAGCCCGCACAGAGTTCGCGCGTGGCGTGGCGCAGATCAGCAGGGTTTTGCCAGACCGTGATCGCATGCATATCAACCATACAATAAATCGTCGGCGTCCCCTTGCCCTGACTGTCAGCAAAGCGTTTCAGTGCGCCAAGATAGTTGCCAAGGTGCAAATTTCCGGAAGGCTGGATGCCCGAAAAAACACGTGGGGTGTGGGACGTTGCGTGGGTCGGGCCGGACATGGCCGTTCTCCTGTCTGGATTTCTATGCCTGCCTCGCTTACCCATGCACCAAAGCCCCGTCAAGCAGAGGCCCGATCATGCGCAGTCCGGAAACCGAAAGCCCCCTCAACCCGTTGCCTCCCGTGGTGATGGCGTTGTTTCTAGCAATCATCGGAATAGAGATCGCCATTTCGCTGGGCGCACGGGGTATCATCGGCGGCCCCGGGGCCATCGGTTGGCGGCAGGCGGCGATACAGGATTACGCGTTCAATTCGCAAGTGATGCAGTGGATGTGGACCAATGGCCGCTATCCGCCCGAGCATCTGGTGCGGTTCGTGACCTATCCGTTCGTGCACGGTGATTTCACTCATGCGTTGTTTGCCGGGGTAATGTTGCTGGCGATGGGCAAGTTCGTCGGCGAGATATTCAGCGGTTGGGCGGTTCTTGCGGTCTTTGTCAGTTCTTCCATTCTGGGCGCTGCGTTCTACGCCGCGTTTGTGGTCGACCCGCCTTGGGTTTACGGCGCGTTTCCGGGGGTTTACGGCCTGATTGGCGCCTTCACCTATCTGCTCTGGCTCAAGCTCGGAGAACTGGGGGCAAGGCAGACGCGGGCCTTTGCGCTCATCGGGCTACTGATGGGCGCGCAGTTGCTCTTCAGCCTGCTCTTCGGTGCGAACATGCGGTGGCTGGCCGATGTGGCCGGGTTTGGCGCCGGCTTTGTCCTGTCGTTTTTCGTCAGCCCCGGCGGCTGGCGCAAAATCCATCAGCGGCTGCGCGGACGCTGAGGCGAAAGACGGCCCGCGAAGGTCCCGAGAGCCGCAGATCAGCCCCGCCGGAATGCGCTGCGCAGCGCCCGTTTGTCAAAGGCCCCAAAGAGCCGCCCGAACAGCCCGTAGGTGAGCGCGCCGAGAAGGATCAGCACCAACAGCGCCAGCCAGCGCCAGCCGCTCAGGCCAAGAAACGGCCCGATCAGCAGCACACCTGCCCAGAGCACCGCCCCCATCAGCAGCGCCGCGAGGGTGATCCGCCAGAGACGGCGGCGAAACCGCGCGTCGAACCGTGCGACATCGCCAAAAGGTCTGGTTCCACGCAACAGCAGCCAGACCATCGCCCAGCCCGCGACGGTGGTGGCGATGGCCGCGGCGATCCAGCCGATGAACGGCGCAAGCCCGATGGCAATGACGACGTTCACCACCATCGCGACCACCGCGTAGTGAAACGGACGCCGGGTATCTTCGCGTGCAAAATAAAGCGGTTGCAGCACTTTCTGCAACACGAAGGCGGGCAGGCCCAGCCCGTATATTGCCACCGCCAGCGCCGTGGCGGCAGTGTCGTCGGTGCCGAATGCGCCGCGCTCGAACAGGACGGTGATCAGCGGAATGGGAATGACCACCAACGCCACGGCGGCGGGGATGGTCAGGGCCAGTGAAATTTCTCCGGCGCGGCTCAGGGCTTCGCGGGCGCCGAGGTCGTCGCGGGCGCGCAGGCGGCGGGACAGGTCCGGGAGCAGGACGATGCCGACGGCGATTCCGACCACGCCCAGCGGCAGTTGATAGAGCCGGTCGGCGGCGTAAAGCCAGCTGACCGCGTTCTCGAAATTACTGGCAACCTGTTGACCAACAAGCAGATTTATCTGCATGACGCCCCCTGCCAAAGCCGCCGGAACGGCGATGCGCACGAGCTGGCGCATCTCGGGCGTCCAGCGCGGGCGGACGAGGCGGATGTTGCGACCGGCGCGGTGGGCGGCGACCCAGACCAGCGCGAGTTGTACAACTCCGGCAAAAGGGATCGTCCAGACCAGCGCCTGCACCACCTGCCCGCCGGTCATCACCGCGTAGCCCATCGCGGTGCAGAGCATCACGTTCAGCATCACCGGAGCGGCGGCGGCGGCGGTGAAACGCCCGGTCGCGTTCAGCACGCCGGACAGCAGCGCGGCCAGCGAAATGAACAGAATGTAGGGAAACACGACGCGGCCAAACTCGACCGTCAGATCAAAGCGTGCGTCGCCGGAAAACCCCTCGGCGGTGGCCCAGACCAGCGCCGGCATGAACACCATCGCCAAGCCCGTCAGAGCCAGCAAAACAAGGGCCAGACCGCTCATCGCGAGGCTGGCGAACCCGTCTGCGTTCTCTTCCGCTTCGAGCCGTTTGGAGAACATCGGCACGAAGGCCGCGTTGAACGCGCCCTCGGCAAAGAAGCGGCGGAACAGGTTGGGCAGGCGGAACGCCGCGACAAAGGCATCCATCAATGGGCCGGGGCCAAGAAACCCCGCGATCAGAACGTCGCGGACAAAGCCCAGCACGCGGCTGAGCAGGGTCCAGACGCCGACGGTCAACACACCGGCAAGAAGGCGTGGGGGTTTCATGGGCGGACCTCTGGCCAAGGGATCGATCCCCCCCCGATTAGAGGACACAAGCCCCGGCGAAAAGGCCCATCGGTACGAAAACCCCGTCCGAACCGCACGGGTGGGCCGCACGAGAGGCCACAAAAGCATAGCGGTTTGCAGGTTTTCGCCGCATCGGGACGGGGCGGCGCGCGGATCTGTCCGGTTCGGACGGGGAAACCGTACGAGAGCGCCGCACAGACCGCATGGGGCAACGCGCGGCGGGTTAAGCGGCTGACAAGATTTGCGGCGCAGGATGGCGCAGACGCAAACCGGGCCAGAGCAGAGAGCCGCGCCATGAGCCAGATCGACACCACCCCGGTGCCCGAGGTGAGCACCGACCATTTCCGCAGCTACCTGCGCGACTACCTCGACCAGGTGCGGATGCAGGGCTCGCGGCTGATCGTGACCCGCCGGGGCCGCCCCATGGCCGGGCTGGTCCCCGCCCACGAGGCCCGCGCGCTATGGCGCGTGGCCAATACCCGAGAGGACTATGCCGAGTGGAAGATGCTGCAACGCCTGAACGAGGACCGCCGCCTGCGCATGGCGTTGCTGGAAGAGGCCGAAGCCAGGAGGCGCGCGGAGTTTGCGGCGGGGCGGTGATGGGGGGGAAGATAAACATTCTTTTAGGTGGCTCAAATCTCGCTTCGTTACTCTACAGCTTTTGGCAATCACTGCTAGGGCTACGCCTTTAGAAAAAAACGTTCCGAATTCACGATTAGATAATTATTTTCATTTTGCGATCCAGACTTTCTCGTGCTGTTCGGGATATGTATCTTTTGATAGCTTGACTTCAGATGAAACGTAGCCTCGCTGAACCGACTGAAGCCCAGTCCAGAACCCACGGAGGTCTCGGAGACGCGATCTTTCTGTATAGTCAATGTAGTGTTTTTCAACCACTCTACCTTCGTATCGCTTAAAAATACAGATGTGCTTCGGTTCGTCACCCTTTAATTTCCAGAGTTCATCGCGCGCTTCCTTCAATGCGGTTAAATAGATTTCCACGAAAGGTTCAGTCGCTTTTCGAAAATCCTCATGACAAACAGCAAGGCATGAAAGAAAGCCTCGCATGAAAAATTTTAGGTCAAGGTATTGATAACCTAAATCCCGAACTTCCTCTCGAGTCGAGGATTTTATTTTGTCCGAATTACAAAATTCAGTGACTGAAATTTTGGGATCTATCGTGATACGGTGGCGGGATGCAGCCCCATCGCGCATGTCACCTGTTTCAGAAAGGTTTGAGCTGCTAAAGATGATATTGGTTAACGGCAACTGACGATGTTGTGCATGGTTTCGAAGTGCGTACATAACGCGATACTCAATACTTTCATCAAATGCAGACGAGAAGCTGGGACAAAGGTCGATTTTTGTTTCTGTCAATTTTGACAACAAAGAGGTTTTCCGATGTAGCTGCTCTTCGTACACTCTTGAAGCCGTAAGCGCCGAAATTAGCTTAAGGTTCGCACCTTGGCGGACGTCATCAAAGAAATGATTCATGTCACGCTGCATATCTTTCTGGTAGAAATAGGATATACCGAGGCTAAGAAAGTACTCTTCAAGTTCTATAAATGAATTAGCGAGAAGCGAGAAGGTATCCTCTAAATCCCAAATAGGCTTTATGACCGCATTCGCGTGCAGCAATTCCTCATAACGCACTGTGTCAATCTCAACAATTGCCCCACCAATATAACCCTCTGATAACTGAAAATTATACATGCCATATCCCACTAGCGCTAACCACTTCCATAAATAACTCCATCCAATGACCGTTACAAGTAACGCGAAAACTGATAAATTGAATGGATCGTCTACGTGAACATGGAAGTTTCAGTTCACTCATAACAACACAACAGCAGTCGTGGCTGGCAAATAATTTGAAACCCGGCAACAGCCCCCCAGCCCGGAATCAAGGCGCGCTTTGCGCGCCGCCGGGCAGCGCCCGACCGCCCCCACGCCGGAGGCGTGCTTACAGCACGACGGACGGGCGCTTTGGCAGCGTTGGCTCCTTCAATCGTCGTGGGATGTGGCCGGGCGATAAAGTGGCCCATTCAAGCGGGGCGGCGCCCACCCGCGGGCGGGCGCTGCCCGGCATGGGCGGTGGTGGCGATCCGCCCCCTCAGGTAATCGCGCGTTCAGCGCCTTCGGCGATCGCGGCGCGCAGTTTGCGGTCGAGGGCGGCGCGTTTGGCCTCGGAGTAGAATTTCAGGCCGAACATGTCCTTGACATAGAAGGTGTCCACCACCTGCTCGCCATAGGTCGCGATCACGGCGCTGGCGATATAGACATTGGCCGCCGCCAGGGTGCGCGTCAGGTCGAACAGCAGCGCGGGGCGGTCGCGGGTATCGACCTCGATGATCGTGTAGATCTCGGACCCTTCGTTGTCGAAGGTGATATGGGTGGGTACCCGGAAGGCGCGTTCGCGTTTCTTGATCTTGTCGCGCGACTTGATCGCGTCGCGGGCCACGACCTCGCCCTTGAGGGTCTTGAGGATGGTCTGGCGCAGGCGCGGCAGGCGGGCGGTTTCGAACGGGTGGCCGTCGGCGTCCTGTATCCAGAAGGCGGCGGTGGCAAAGCCGTCCTTTGACGTATAGGTGCGCGCGTCCACTACGTTGGCCCCCACCAGCGCCAGCGCCCCCGCCAGCCGCGAGAACATGCCGGGGTGGTCGGCCATGGCAAAGCAGGCGCGGGTGGCGTCGCGGTCGTCGTCGGGGTGCAGGTCGATGCCGATCTGGTCGGCGTCGAGATCGCGCAGCAGGGTGGCAAAGACCACATGCGCGGTGACGTGCAGGCCCTGCCAGTAGGGCGGGTAGTGCCGCGAGGTTTCGGCCTTGAGCGCCTTGGCGTCCCAGCCCTTGAGCGCGGCGCGCAGGTTGCGCTTGGCGTCCGAGCCGCGCTGTTCGCGGTTGAGATCCTCCAGCCCGCCTTCCATGGCGCGCAGGGTCTGGCGGTAGAGCGCGCGGATCAGCGATGCCTTCCAGTTGTTCCAGGTGCCCGGGCCCACGCCGCGGATGTCGCAGACCGTCAAGGCGCAGAGCAGGTCGAGCCGCTGCTTGGTCTGCACCGCCTTTGCGAAATCGCGCACGGTGCGGGGGTCGGCGATGTCGCGTTTCTGCGCCATGTCGGACATCAGCAGGTGGTAGCGCACCAGCCACTCGACGGTGTCGACTTCCTTGGGTTTCAGGCCCAGCCGGGGGGCGACGCGGCGCACGATCTGCGCACCCAGGATCGAATGGTCCTCGTCCCGTCCCTTGCCGATGTCATGCAGCAGCAGCGCCACGTAGAGCACCCGGCGATTGACGCCCTCTTTCAGGATAGAGGAGACAACCGGCAATTCCTCGATCAGCTTGCCGCGCTCGATCCGGCTGAGATGGCTGATGCACTGGATGGTATGCTCGTCCACCGTATAGCTGTGATACATGTTGAACTGCATCATCGCGACGATCGGCTCGAATTCGGGGATGAAGGCGCTGAGCACGCCCAGTTCGTTCATGCGCCGCAGCGCGCGTTCGGGGTTGCCGTGTTTCAGCAGCAGGCCCAGGAACAGCTTTTGCGCTGCCGGGTCGGCCCGCACGCTGTCGTCGATCCGGTCCAGATTGGCGGTGACAAGGCGCATCGCGTCGGGGTGGATCAGCAGGCCGGTGCGCAGCCCCTCTTCGAACACGTGCAGAAGGTTCAGCGGATCAGAGAGAAACGCCGCCTCGTCCTTGATCGCCAGACGCCCGTGGACCTCGATATAGCCGTCCTTCAGCGCGCGTTTGCGCCGGAACAGGCGTTGCAGCAGCGGCTCTGACTTGACATGCGCCGCCTCCAGCTTGGTCAGGAAGATGCGGGTGAGATCGCCCACCGCGGTGGCGTGGCGGAAATAATGTTGCATGAAATGCTCGACCCCGCGCCGCCCGGCGCGGTCGGAATAGCCCATCCGCTCGGCCACCTCGACCTGCAGATCAAAGGTGAGCTGATCATTCGGCCGCTTGGTGATCAGGTGCAGCTGGCAGCGCACCGCCCAGAGGAAATTCTCGGCCTCACTGAATGTCTTGAATTCTTCTTCGGTGAACATGCCGTTGGCCACCAGATCGGCGGCGTCGGAGACATGGTAGAGATATTTGGCGATCCAGAAGAGCGATTGCAGGTCGCGCAGCCCGCCTTTGCCTTCCTTGACGTTGGGTTCGACCATGTAACGCTGGCCGCCCTGTTTCTCGTGGCGCAGGTCGCGCTCTTCCAGCTTGGCCTCGGTAAAGGCGCGTTCGGTATCCTTGAACACCTCGTTCCACAGCCGCTGGTTCAGATCCTCTGCAAGCTGCGCGTCGCCGGTCAGCCAGCGGTTTTCGAGCAGGCCGGTGCGGATGGTGAAATCTTCCTCGGCGCGGCGCAGGCAATCGGGGATCGTCCGGCTGGCGTGGCCCACGTCCAAGCGCAGATCCCACAGGATGTAGAGCATCGATTCGATGACGCTCTCGGCCCATGCGGTGGTCTTGTAGGGGGTGAGAAACAGCAGATCGACATCTGACCGCGGCGCCATTTCGCCGCGCCCGTAGCCGCCGACGGCGACCACCGACAGCCGCTCGGCGTTGGTCGGGGTCGGGTTGGGGTGCAGCCGCCCGGTGGCAAGTGCAAAGGCCGATTTGACGATGCAATCGGTCAGCCAGGTGTAGCTGTGGATGGCGGGCCGGGCCGCAAAGGGTTCAGCGGTCAGGGCGGCGGCAATGGCCGCGCGCCCGCGCTCTTTCTCTTCGGCCAGAACCATGACGGTGTGTTTGCGCAACGCCGGGCCGTCGCCGTCGGGCCCCTCTGCCAGCGCCGCGGCAACGCGGGCCTCGTCGAAAATGTCCGACGCAGGGCAGATCAACTGCGGCGTATCAGGCACGCCCGCGCTGGCCGCACCATCGTCTGTAGCGGCGGTGGCCTCATTGGCAGCGGCGTCAGTCAGAATCCGGCTCCACCAAAGCTCTGGGGTGCCGGATCCAGGATAACGAGTTTCTTGTCCCGGATCGTGGCGACGGCCAGACCGCGCTGGTTGGTGCCATCAGGCAGCAGGCGAAAGACGCCGCCGGTGCCCTGAAAACCGGCGCTCTGGGTCAGGCTGCTACGCGAAAGCGCATCGCGGTTGCCGCGTTTGGCCAGCGCGCCGATGGCCGCGATTCCGTCATAGGCCAGGCCTGCGACGGCATGCGGAAACTTGCCGTTGGCAGTGTGGAAGCGGGTTTCGAATCGTTGCGATTTCTGCGGATCGGGCATCGCGAACCAACCACCCTGCACGCCGGGCAGGTCCAGCGTCTGGGGCGGTTTGTCCCAGCGGGTGAGGCCGATATACTGGATGTCGGTGGATGACAGACCGTTTTCCGGCAGCATCTGCGAAAACAGCGGCAGCGCGCCGGCAGTGTTGGCGGTGAGGAAAATTGCATCGGCACCGGTGCTCTGCGCGCTGGACGCGATCACCGGGACTGCCGCCACCACGCCTTGCTGCGAGAAATCGTAAGGCACGTTGCCGACGATCGTGGCCCCTGCTGCGGCGGCTGCCTTGGCGATGGCGTCGCGGCCCAACTGGCCGGCGAGGTTGCCGGAATGCACGGTCAGGATGCGGCCCTTGCCGTGGCGGACCGCGTATTTCGTCAGGCGACGGGCGGTATCGTCAAAGGTCTGCCCCAGCACGAAGAGGTTGCCGCCCGCGACGGAGGCATTGTTGGAAAAGGCCAGCACGTTCACGCCCTTGCCCGCCACGGCGACAGCCACCGCATTGGCCGATTCGGCGTGCAGCGGGCCGACGATGATCTTGGCCCCGTCCTTGACCGCGTTCAGTGCCGCCTGCTGTGCCTGGCCGGCCTGCCCGGCGGTGCCATAGACGCGCAGATCGATCTTGACCCCTTGCAGGTCGGCCACCGCCATGCGCGCGGCGGCTTCCAGATCCTTGGCCAGTGCCGCCTCTTGCGCGTTGGCCGCGCCATGGGGCACCAGCAGCGCCACCGTGACAGGTACATTCGGGTCGATCGACGAGCCGCTATTGCCGCCTCCCCCCATCGCCACCGGCTGACAGGCCGCGACAAGCAGCCCCCCGAGCATCAGGGCAATCAGGTGCAGCACCTTGCGGGCAGATGGCAAAACAGCAAACATGGGGTATCTCACTCCGTGATGACGGGCAGGCCGTGCGGGCCGCCGCAGTTCAGGAGTGATAATAAACGTCATGTGGGGCGGGTCTAGTGGTTAAACAGGTTGAGCGAAAACTGGAGCCCGGGCTCTACCTTGTGGCGACGCCGATCGGGACGGCGCGCGACATCACGCTGCGCACGCTGGATATCCTGGCCAGCGCCGATGTGATCGTCGCCGAGGACACGCGCAGCCTGCGCAAACTGATGGATATTCACGGCATCGCCCTGGGCGAACGGCCACTGCTGGCCTATCACGATCATAACGGCGCGCGGATGCGGCCGCGCCTGATGGAGGCGCTTCAGGCGGGAAAATCAGTGGTTTACGCATCCGAGGCCGGCACTCCGATGGTGGCCGATCCGGGGTTCGACCTGGCGCGCGCCGCGATTGCCGAGGGTCTGCCGCTGATCTCGGCGCCGGGCCCGTCGGCGGTGATCACCGCGCTGACGCTGTCGGGCTTGCCCACTGATCGGTTCCTCTTCGCGGGGTTTCTGCCGAATACGTCCTCTCAGCGAAAAACCGCACTCGCCGCGCTGGCGGATGTGCCCGCGACGCTGGTGTTCTACGAATCGCCCAAGCGGGTCGCGGCCATGCTGCGCGACGCCGCAGCCGTGCTGGGCGGCACGCGCCGCGCGGCGCTGGCCCGCGAGTTGACCAAGAAATTCGAGGAGGTCCAGCGCGATACGCTGGACGCGCTGGCCGCCGAAGCCGCGGCAAACCCGCGCAAGGGCGAGATGGTGGTGCTGATTGACCGGGCGCATTCGGAAAATATTAACTTGGGTGAATTAGACAGCATGTTGCGCGATGCGATGCGGCAGATGACGGTGCGCGATGCCGCCGACACGGTTTCGCAGGCGTCAGGGCTGAAACGGCGGCAGGTGTACCAGATGGCGCTGAAAATCGCGGGCGAAGATGCGGCCGCCGAAAAGGATACGGAATGAGCTACCACGTTGATATCGCCACATTGCCCGCCGCCCCGTTGGCGGCACGCCGCGTGCGCGGTGCGCGCGCCTGGCAGTCGGGGGCGGCCGCCGAAGGTATCGCGGTGCGTCTCTATCGCGCGGCGGGTCTTGACCTGCTTGAACACCGCTGGCGCGGTCAGGGGGGCGAAATTGACCTGATATTGCGTGACGGCGACGTGATCGTCTTTGCCGAGGTGAAACAGGCCCGCAGCCATGACGCGGCCCGTGCCAGCCTGCGCCCGGCGCAGATGCGGCGCATTCACGCGGCGGCTTCGGAATACCTTGGCGGGCAGCCGCAGGGGCTTCTCAGCGAGGTGCGGTTTGACCTTGTCACCGTAGATGGCACCGGAGATTGCAAGGTGATGGAGGGCGCGCTGTCGCATTTCTGATTTGCACAGCGCGCGCAGGTAGCGCATGTAATGGCGGCACAATGTTTCAGGGGGCTGCTGCATGAAAATCGCCTTTCAGATGGACCCGATCGGTCCGATCGACATCAACGCTGACAGCAGCTTTCGGCTTGCCGAAGAGGCACAGGCGCGTGGGCATGAGCTGTTTTACTACACGCCCGAGAACCTGGCCTATGACGAGGGCCGCATCACCGCGCGGGGGCAGTCATTGCAGGTGCAGCGCGTGGTCGGTGACCATGCGATCCTGGGCGAGATGACCACGGTCGACCTGGCCGATTTCGACGTGGTCTGGCTGCGGCAGGATCCGCCCTTCGACATGTTCTACATCACCACCACCCACCTGCTGGACCGGCTCGCGCCGGGTACGCTGGTGGTGAATGATCCCTTCTGGGTTCGCAACTTTCCCGAAAAGCTGCTGATTCTCGATTTCCCGGACCTGATGCCGCCCACCACCATCGCGCGTGATCTGGCCACCATCCGCGCCTTCAAGGACCGGCACGGCGATGTCATCCTCAAGCCACTTTACGGCAATGGCGGGGCGGGTGTGTTCCTGTTGAGCGAGGCCGACCGCAACCTGACCTCGCTGCACGAATTGTTCACCGGTTTCAGCCGCGAGCCGCTGATCGTGCAGAAATTCCTGCCTGCTGTGGCCAAGGGCGACAAGCGCGTGATCCTGGTCGACGGCGAGGCGGTAGGCGCGATCAACCGGGTGCCCGCCAAGGGCGAGACGCGCTCGAACATGCATGTGGGCGGGCGGCCAGAGAAGGTCGCGCTCACGGAGCGCGACCGCGAGATTTGTGCGCGCATCGGGCCGCTCTTGCGTGAAAAGGGGCAGGTTTTCGTGGGTATCGACGTGATCGGCGACTACCTGACCGAGATCAACGTGACCTCTCCCACCGGCATTCAGGAGCTGGAGCGGTTCGACGGCGTCAACATCGCCGCCAAGATTTGGGAGGCCATCGAGGCCAAACGCAAGTGAGCCTGCGCCTGCAATTGCTGCGCCCGTATCTGCGGCTTACCGAGAAGCGGCATCTGGCGCGTGCGCAGGACCCCGCGGCGCTGCGCCGCAGTTTCGAGACCAAGGCGAAGCTCTTCTTTCGCACCATTCGGGGCACCCGGTATTCCGAGGCGCAGACCGGTCCATTCGGCGGAATCGAGGTCACGCCGGAAGAGACGCGGCCCGGCCCGCTGATCCTGTATTTCCACGGTGGCGGCTATGTCTTTGGCTCGCCCGCCACGCACCGCGCGATGCTGGCGCGGCTGGCGGCGCTGACCGGTCTTGGCGCGATGCTGCCGCGCTACCGACTGGCCCCCGAACATCCCTTTCCCGCCGCCCCAGAGGATGCGCTGGCCGCATACTGCGCGGTGATGGATCGCCCCGGCGGCGTGATCATCGGCGGAGACAGTGCCGGCGGCGGTCTGGCCCTGTCGCTGCTGGCGCAGATCATCGCGCAGGGGCTGCCGTTGCCGCTGGGCTGTTTTGCGTTTTCGCCGCTGACCGATGTCACCTTCAGCAGCAACAGCATCCGCGACAACGCAAAATCCGACACGATCCTGCCCGCCGAACGTGTGGGTGACATGGCGCAGATGTATCTGGCCGGCCATCCGGCGGATGATCCGCGCGCCTCGCCGCTTTTTGCCAGTTTTTACGGCGCACCGCCGGTCTGGCTGACGGTGGGCGACACGGAAATCCTGCTGGATGACAGCCGCCGCATGACCGAGCATCTGATGACGCAGGGCGTCGATGTGACCTGCATCGTGGAACACGACCTGCCCCATGTCTGGCCTATCTTTCAGACGCTGCTGCCCGAGGCACGGCAGACGCTGGCAGAGCTGGCGGCGTGGATCACATCTCTTTCGCGGCTGTGATCCGGTAGCTGACCGCCTCGGCGACATGCGGGCGACGGACATCTGGCGATCCGTCCAGATCGGCGATGGTGCGGGCCACGCGCAACACCCGGTGATAGCCGCGCGCCGACAGGCCGAACCGCTCCGCCACCTTGAGCAAGAGCGCGCGGCCTGCATCTCGCGGGCGGCCAGAACGCGCGCGGCGACCTGCGCCGAGCTGTCGCCCGCGGGGGGCAGGTCCAGATCGGTGAAGGTGACGGGCGGCACCTCGACCCGCAGATCGATCCGGTCCATCAACGGGCCGCTGATCCGGCCAAGGTAGTCTTCGCCGCAGGCGGGCGCGCGGGCGCAGGCGCGGGCCGGATCGCTGAGGTAGCCGCATTTGCAGGGGTTCGCGGCGGCGATCAGCATGAAGCGGCAGGGATAGGTGATATGGGCGTTGGCGCGGGCGATCATCACCTCGCCCGTTTCGATCGGCTGGCGCAGCGTTTCCAGCACGGTGCGGGGGAATTCGGGGAATTCATCCATGAAGAGCACGCCGTTATGCGCCAGACTGATTTCGCCGGGGCTGGCACGGCGACCGCCGCCGACGATGGCCGCCATCGACGCGGTATGGTGCGGCTCGCGAAACGGGCGGGCGCGATTGATGCCGCCCTCGTCCAGCAGACCGGCGAGCGAGTGGATCATCGACGTCTCCAGCGCCTCGCGGGCATCGAGAGGCGGCAGGATGCCCGGCAGGCGCGCGGCGAGCATGGATTTGCCCGATCCGGGCGTGCCCACCAGCAGGAGGTGATGGCGGCCGGCGGCGGCGATTTCCAGCGCGCGCTTGGCCCGTTCCTGGCCCTTGACGTCGCGCAGATCGCGGCCAGCCGGCGCTTGCAGCACCTCGCCCGGTTCGGCCGGTGGCAGCGGTGACTGGCCGGTATAGTGGCGCACCACGTCTGCCAGGTTGGCCGCGCCGATGACCCGCGCGGCGCCCACCCAGGCGGCTTCGGCCCCTGACCCGAGCGGGCAGAGCAGAGTGCGTGACTCGGTCGCGGCGGCCATCGCGGCGGGCAATGCGCCGACCACCGGGATCAGCGAGCCGTCGAGCGACAATTCGCCCAGCGACGTGGTCTCTTCCACCGCGTCCTTGGGGATGATCTCGAGCGCGGCCAGCAGGGCCAGCGCGATGGGCAGATCGAAATGGCTGCCCTCCTTGGGGATGTCGGCGGGGCTGAGATTGATGGTGATGCGTTTGCTGGGCAGCGCGATGGCCATCGAGTTGAGCGCGGTGCGCACCCGGTCGCGCGCCTCGCTCACTGCCTTGTCCGGCAGGCCGACCAGCGAAAAGGCAGGCAGGCCGGGTGTCACGGCGCATTGCACTTCGACCTGTCTGGCCTCGACCCCCTCGAAGGCAACGGTGTAGGCGCGCGCGACCATTCTGGCCCCTCTTTTGGCGTCAATCGTGGTTAACGGTAGCGCAAGAGGGATTTAAGAAAGGTTAACGCTCAGCCATCGCGCAGCGCGGTGAAGGCGGGCCAGGCGTCGGGGTCTGCCACGGTCTTGTCCCGGCAAAAGGCGTTGCACATGCCGAAGATGCGCCCGTCGGTTTCCATCAGATGCGTGACCGGCTTGCCGGAATAGGGACAGGTGGCATTCTCGGCGGTCCCGGCCTCTACCGCGCGCGCCGTGGCCGGTGTGGGGCCGGGCCATGTGCCCGTGGCGTGGTCCATCCTGTAGCGCTCCAGATCGGGGCCATGTACCAGCCCCATCGCGCGCCAGCGGCAAAAGGACGGATCGGCGAGATGTGCCGCGACATAGGCCTGCGCGGTGTCCGAGACCGCCAGCCCGTAGCCTGCGATACGCGCGGCGACCGGGGCGTAGAAGGCATCGACGATGGAGTAATCGCCGCAGAGCCACGGGCCGTCAGACGCGCAGACCTGCCGCGCGTGGTCCCAGATCGCTTCAAGCCGGCGCAGATCGGCCTCGACCGCCGCTGATGGGGTGACGCCGGTATAGGCCTTGCGCAGGTTCATTGGGCAATCGCTGCGCAGCGCGGTGAACCCGGCGTGCATTTCGGCGGTGAGGGTGCGGGCGGTGGCACGCGCGGCGGGGTCGCTGGGCCAGAGCATCAGGTCCGGATGGCGGCTGGCCAGCTCTTCGGCCAGTGCGATGGATTCGCCGATGATCGCGCCATCGGGGGTGCGCATGGCGGGCACTGTCTTGGCCGGGGCCCAGCCGGGCATCTGGTCAGGCACCGAGCCTTTGCTGAAGCTGACCAGCGTGAGATTGCGGGAGATGCCGAAGCGGTCGAACAACAGCCAGGCGCGCAGCGACCAGCTGGAGTAGGCGTAATCGCCGAGGATGATATCATAGGTCATGCGCCGCAGGATAGCGCCAATGGATGCCCGCGCGTTAACAATGAATTGTGCGGCAGTCGATCACGGCAGGTGATTGATCGTCTCGGCCCGCCAGCGCGGGCCATGCGCCTGCAACACCGTGACCGAAAGGTTGTCGATATGGTGGCCCAGTGCCGCGTAGGCGTCGATCTGCAATGCCTGCTGGACCTGGCTGAGGATCGCGCCGAAATGCGCCACGGCGATGATGTCGCGCCCCGGATGCGCCGCGCGGAGCCGCGCCACGGCACCGCTGACCCGGGCGCTGACCGCGTGCCAGCTTTCGCCGCCGGGAGGGGATATGTCGCCGGGCTCTTCCCAGAAACGACGCAGATGCGCGGAGTCATCAACCGAATCGAAATCCTGTAGCTCCCAAGCGCCGAAATGGATCTCGCGCAGGTCGGCATCATCAGGCAGGCGGCTGCGGCTTTGCTGAATGGCATCTGCGGTGGCGCGCGCACGAATGAGGTCAGAGGAAATCACCAGCGCGTCGCGAGGCAGATAAGCATCGAGCCGCGCAAGCTGTGCCGTATCACTGAGGTCGGCTGGCAGATCGGACCAGCCAACCATGGATTTGGCGTGGGTCGGGCCGTGACGGACCCAGTAGATGCGGCTCATGGCAGCGTCCCCTTGAGCGCCATGGGCAGCCCCGCCATCACCAGCGCCACCAGATCGGCCTGCGCCGCGAGCCGCTGGTTCAGCCGCCCCTGCGCGTCGCGGAACCGGCGCGCCAACGCATTGTCGGGCACGACCGACAGGCCCAGTTCGTTCGACACGATGATGACCTGCGCGCGGCAGGCCGCCAGACCGGCCATCAGCGCGGCCTCGGCCACGTCCAGATCATCCCCGGCCAGCATGTGATTGCTCAGCCACATGGTGGCGCAATCCAGCAGGACCACCTGATCGGCGCGCGCCTCGGCCAGCACCGGGCCGGGATCAAGCGGGGCCTCGATCGTGTGCCAGCCGTCGCCGCGCAATTGTTGGTGGCGGGCCACCTTCTGCGCCATCTCGGCGTCAAAAGCCTGTGCCGTGGCGAGATAGATGCGGGCCCGCCCGGTGTCACGGGCCAACCCCTCGGCGAACGAAGATTTGCCAGAGGCGGAACCACCGAGGACCAGTGCGCGTTGCCCAAACATGGTAGTAAACTCTTTTTTTTGATCCGGGTTGATTTGCCCTGCGTACCACCGGGTGCAAGACTGAGAAAGGGCGCAAAGCAAGATGCGCCATGAGATCGGGGGGAACCGATGGCACAGGACATGCATGACGAGCGCGCAATGTCGCGCAAGGCGATGAAGGCGGAACTGCTGGACGCAGAGACCGAGCTGGCGCTGGCCTATGCCTGGCGCGATCACCGCGACGAGGCGGCGCTGCACCGGTTGATCACCGCCTATATGCGGCTGGCGATTTCGATGGCGTTCAAGTTTCGCCGCTACGGCGCACCGATGAACGATCTTATCCAGGAGGCCGGGCTGGGCCTGATGAAGGCCGCCGACAAGTTCGACCCCGACCGCGGGGTGCGGTTTTCGACCTATGCGGTGTGGTGGATCAAGGCCAGTGTGCAGGATTACGTGATGCGCAACTGGTCGATGGTGCGCACCGGCAGCACGTCGTCGCAGAAATCGCTGTTTTTCAACCTGCGCCGGGTACAGGCCCGGCTGGAGCGTGAAGCGATGGCCGACGGGGTGGAACTGGACAGCCACCAGATGCGCGAGATGATCGCGCAGGAGGTGGGCGTGCCGCTGCGCGATGTCGAGATGATGTCGGGCCGCCTGTCGGGATCGGATTTTTCGCTGAACACGACGCAGAGCGCCGAGGACGAAGGCCGCGAATGGATCGACACGATCGAGGATGACGGCCTGCGCGGTGACGAGCAGGTGGAGCAGGCGCATGACCGCGCCGCGCTGCGCCGCTGGCTGACCAAGGCGATGGCACGGCTGAACGACCGCGAGCGGCTGATCGTGCGCGAGCGCAAGCTGCGTGACGAACCGCGCACATTGGAAAGCCTCGGGCGGGAGCTGAACCTGAGCAAGGAGCGTGTGCGTCAGTTAGAGGCCGCAGCCTTTGCCAAGATGCGCAAGACGCTTGAAGCCAATGGCAGCGAGGTGCATAGCCTGCTGGCATGATCTGCCGCATTGCCCTTGTCTGTAGCCTGCTCGGCCTGCCCGCCATGGCGCAGGATGTGTGGCTGCTGGGCGAGGTGCATGACAATCCCGACCATCACCGCATACAGGCCGAAATGACGGCGCAGATCGCGCCCGCCGCGCTGGTGTTCGAAATGCTGACCCCGGAGCAGGTGCGCGCCGCCCTGCCCGCGCTGCGCGGAGACCGGCAGGCACTTGAGGCCGCGCTGGGCTGGGCCGAGAGCGGTTGGCCCGATTTCGGGCTTTATTATCCGATATTTGCCGCCGCACCCGCGGCGCCGGTCTATGGCGCGGGCGTGCCCAGACCGGTGGCGCGGGCGGCGATGGCGGGCGACATCGCGGAGGTCTTTGGCCCCGAAGCTGCCGATTTCGGGCTGACCGAGCCGCTGCCCGACGCCGAACAGGCCGCGCGTGAGGCGGCGCAGATGGAGGCGCATTGCGATGCGTTGCCCGCCGACATGCTGCCCGACATGGTGGCGATCCAGCGGCTGCGCGATGCCACTTTGGCGCGCGTGGCCCTGCGCGCCTATCGCGAGACTGGCGGGCCGGTGGTGGTGATCACCGGCAATGGCCATGCAAGGCGCGACTGGGGGGCGCCTGCGCTGCTGGCCCGCGCCGCGCCCGATCTGGATATACACGCGCTGGGCCAGGGCGAGGACGGCGTACCGCCGGACGGCGTGTTCGATGCGTTGCGCGACGCCCCTGCACCAGAGCGGGACGATCCGTGCGATGCATTCCGATGAGCCCGGTTGCGCGCCGCCGGGCGCGCCTTGGCGTGCGGCTTGCCCTTGTCTCTGGCCGGGTGCGCGCCTAGTCTCTGGCCGGTATCGCAAGGGAGCCGCCGGATGCTGGCCTCGAAGAATATCCTGTTGATCATCGGCGGCGGCATTGCCGCTTTCAAGGCGTTGGACCTGATCCGCCGGCTGCGCGAGCGCGGCGCGACGGTGACGCCGGTGCTGACGCGGGCGGGGGCGGAGTTCGTCACGCCTCTGTCGGTGTCTGCGCTGGCCGGGCACAAGCTGTTCCAGGACCTGTTTGATCTGACCGACGAGGCCGAGATGGGCCATATCGAGCTGAGCCGCAGTGCCGATCTGATCGTGGTGGCCCCGGCCACGGCCGATCTGATGGCAAAGATGGCGCAGGGGCATGCGGATGATCTGGCCTCGACCCTGCTGCTGGCCACGGACACGCCGGTGCTGATCGCGCCCGCGATGAATGTGCGGATGTGGCAGCACGCTGCGACGCAGCGCAACATCGCCGTGCTGCGCGGTGACGGCATCGGCTTTGTCGGTCCGAACGAAGGCGACATGGCCTGCGGCGAGCATGGCCCCGGCCGGATGGCGGAACCGCTGGAGATTGCCGCCGCAGTGGAGACCGCGCTGGCGGACGGGCTGCTGAAGGGCAAACGGGTGCTGGTCACCTCCGGGCCGACCCATGAGCCGATTGACCCGGTGCGCTATATCGCCAACCGGTCGTCAGGCGCACAGGGCACGGCGCTGGCGCGCGCGCTGGCCGCGTTGGGGGCAGAGGTGGTGTTCGTGACCGGCCCGGCGGATGTGCCGCCGCCCGGAGGCGTGGAGGTGATCCGCGTCCAGACCGCGCAGGAGATGCTGGCGGCGGTCAAGGCGGCGTTGCCGGTGGATGCGGCGGTCTTTGCCGCCGCCGTCGCGGATTGGCGCGTGGTGGGGGCCAGTGACTCGAAGATCAAGAAGACCAAGGGCGGGCTGCCGAAGATCGAGTTTGCCGAGAACCCCGATATTCTGGCGCATGTAGCGCAGTTGACGCAGGCGCGGCCCGCGCTGGTCGTAGGCTTTGCCGCCGAGACCGATGACGTGGTGGAAAACGCTACTGCCAAGCGGGCGCGCAAGGGCTGCGACTGGATCGTGGCCAATGATGTGCGTGCCGAGACCGGCATCATGGGCGGCCCCGAGAACGCCGTGACCGTGATCGACGCGCAGGGCGCCGAGACCTGGCCGCGCATGGACAAGGCGCGGGTGGCGGCGCGCCTTGCAGAGCGGATCGCGGCGGCGCTGGCGTAGGATTCAGGTATTTTCGGAAAGATGAAAGGGCGGGGGATGGTGGGCATATCTGTTGTCTGGGATGATGAGGCGGATCGGGAGCTGGGCCTGCCGGTCTATGCCAGCGCCGGGGCGGCGGGGGCTGATCTGCGCGCGAATTTCGCCCCCGGCGCGCGGGATGGTGTGACGCTGGCGCCGGGGCAGCGGGCACTGATACCGACGGGGCTGCGGCTGGCGATCCCGGAGGGCTACGAGGTGCAGATCCGGCCGCGCTCGGGGCTGGCGCTGAAACACGGGATCTGTGTGCCCAACAGCCCCGGCACCATCGATTCGGATTATCGAGGGCCGTTGGGCGTGATCCTGTTGAACACGGGCGATGCGGCGTTTCATGTGGCCCACGGGGCACGGATTGCGCAGATGGTAGTGGCGCCGGTGGTGCAGGCGCGGTTTGATCTGGTCGATGACCTGGATGCGACAGCGCGCGGGGCGGGCGGCTTTGGCTCGACGGGCGCGGGCTGATGTTACTGGTCGTGGTTCTGGCGGGGGCGCTCTGGGGGCTGGGGGCGGTCCTCGGCACGCCCGCGCGGCTGCGTTGGGGCATGATCGGATGTTTGTGGGCCGGCGTCGTGGCGCTGCATCTGGGGCTGCCCGAGGGGCATACGCTGCGGCTGGCGACTGGCGAGAGTGCCGCGCCGTGGCTGTTGCTGGGCGGGTTCGCGGCGCTGGGGCTGGGCTATGGCCGGGTGCTGGGCTGGTTGCGGGCGCGCGCGGCGGCACGGGGGGCGGCGCGAGAGCCGGCAACGCAGCAACGCGGCAGTTTCTCGGATGCGGAGCTGGAGCGCTATGCGCGCCATATCGTGCTGCACGAGGTTGGCGGACCGGGGCAGAAGAAGCTGAAGGCGGCGCGGGTTCTGGTGATCGGGGCCGGCGGGCTGGGATCGCCCGCGTTGATGTACCTGGCCGCTGCCGGGGTCGGCACCATCGGGATCATTGACGACGATGTGGTGGATGCCTCGAACCTGCAACGCCAGGTGATCCATCCCGAGGCCAATATCGGCCTGCCCAAGGTGCAATCGGCCGCAGCGGCCATTGCTGCGCAGAACCCGCATGTGACCGTGCAGCCCTATCACCGCCGCCTGACCGAGGAGATCGCCGCCGATCTCTTTGCCGAATATGACATCATCCTGGAAGGCGTGGACAATTTCGAGACCCGCTACCTGGCCAACCGGACCGCCGCAGCCTTGGGGCGACCGCTGGTGTCCGGCGCGCTGACGCAATGGGAAGGGCAGCTCAACATATTTGACCCGGCGCGCGGCACGCCCTGTTACGAGTGCATTTTCGAGCGCGCGCCCGAGGCACATCTGGCCCCGTCCTGCGCCGAGGCCGGGGTGATGGGCGCCCTGCCCGGCGTGATCGGCGCGATGATGGCCGGTGAGACGATCAAGCTGATCACCGGGGCGGGCACGCCGCTGCACGGTGAGATGCTGATTTACGACGCGCTGCATGCGGATGCGCGCAAGTTCAAACTGACGCCGCGCGCGGATTGCCGTGTGTGCGGTGGAAAAAAGGATTAACTGATGACCAACCCGCTGTTGCGCGACTGGACCGGCCCGTTTCAACTGGCCCCGTTTTCCGAAATTTCGGACGAGGATTTTGCCCCGGCCTTTGACGTGGCGCTGGATGAGGCGCGGGCCGAGATCACGGCGATTGCTGACAATCCCGAGCCGCCCACATTTGCCAACACGATAGAGGCGCTGGAGGCATCGGGCGCGGCGCTGGACAAGGTCTTGTCGGTGTTTTTCACCCTTGCGGGCGCGGACAGCAACCCGGCGCGGCAGGCGTTGCAGCGCGAGTTTTCCCCCAAGCTGGCGGGGTATTCATCCTGGGTGTCGGGCAACAAGGCATTGTTCGCGCGGATCGAGGCGCTGTGGGAGGCGCGCGACACGCTGGATCTGACGCCGGAGCAGACCCGCGTGCTGATGCTGACCCATCGCGGCTTTCGCCGTGCGGGTGCGGCGCTGACCGGGGCCGAGGATGCGCGGATGCGCGAGATCATGGCGCGGCTGGCGGAACTGGGCACCGCGTTCACCCAGAACCTGCTGGCGGACGAGGCCGCGTGGCAGATGGAACTGGGCGAGGATGATCTGGACGGGTTGCCCGAATTCCTGATTTCTGCCGCCCGCGCGGCAGGTGCCGAAAAGGGGCTGGATCGTCCGGTGATCACCCTGTCGCGGTCGCTGATCGTGCCGTTTTTACAGTTTTCCGACCGACGCGACCTGCGCGAGCAGGCGTTCGCGGCGTGGGAGGCGCGCGGGGCGAATGGCGGCGAGACGGATAACCGCGCCATCGCCGCCGAGACGCTGGCGCTGCGCGCCGAGCGGGCACAATTGCTGGGCTATGACAGCTTTGCCGATTTCAAGCTGGAGACCGAGATGGCCAAGACGCCGCAGGCGGTGCGTGATCTGCTGATGCAGGTCTGGGCCCCTGCCCGCGCGCAGGCGCTGGCCGATGCTGAAACCCTGACGCAGATGATGCAGGAAGACGGGGTCAACGGCCCGCTGGAGCCGTGGGACTGGCGCTATTACGCAGAGAAGCGCAGGCAGGCCGAGCATGATCTGGATGAGAGCGAGGTGAAGCCCTATCTGCAACTGGACCGGATGATCGAGGCGGCATTTTCCTGTGCGAACCGCCTGTTCGGGCTGGAGTTTCGCGCGCTGGATGTGCCGCTCTACCACGCCGATTGCCGGGCGTGGGAGGTGACGCGGGATGGCGCGCATGTGGCGGTCTTCATCGGGGATTATTTCGCGCGCGGCTCGAAACGCTCTGGCGCGTGGTGCTCTGCCATGCGGGGTCAGGCGAAATTTCCCGAGCTGCAGGCGCCCGTGGTCATCAACGTGTGCAACTTTGCCAAGGGCGACCCGGCGCTGCTGAGCTATGACGACGCGCGCACGCTGTTCCACGAGTTCGGCCATGCGCTGCATCAGATGCTGTCGGATGTGCGCTACGAGAGCGTCAGCGGCACGTCGGTGGCGCGTGATTTCGTCGAACTGCCGAGCCAGCTGTATGAGCATTGGCTGGAAGTGCCCGAGGTGCTGGCCGAATTCGCGACCCATGCCGAAACCGGCGAGGCGATGCCAAAGGCGCTGCTGGACAAGGTGCTGGGGGCGGCGACCTTTGACATGGGGTTTCAGACGGTTGAATATCTCGGCTCGGCGCTGGTCGATCTGGCGTTTCACGAGGGCACGCCGCCCGCCGATCCGATGGCGCGGCAGGCCGAGGTGCTGGCCGAAATCGGCATGCCGGAGGCGATCACCATGCGCCATGCGACGCCGCAATTCGCGCATGTGTTTTCCGGTGACGGGTATTCGTCGGGGTATTACAGCTACATGTGGTCCGAAGTGATGGATGCCGATGCCTTTGCCGCGTTCGAGGAGGCCGGTGGCCCGTTCGACCCCGAGCGCGCCGCCGCATTGGAACGGCACATCCTGTCGCGTGGTGGATCGGAGGATGCCGAGGCGCTTTACCTGGCGTTTCGTGGCCGGATGCCGGGGCCAGCGGCGCTGCTGAAGGGGCGCGGGCTGAGCGCATAGGGCGAAATCGGCGGCGGTTGTTGCAGCAGGCCGTTACTCTGATATGACGCCAACGGAACAACTGGATTTGCATCATGGATCATTTTCTCTATCGCGACGGGGCGCTGTATGCCGAGGACGTGCCGGTGGCCGAGATCGCGGCCAGCGTCGGCACGCCGTTCTACGTCTATTCAACCGCCACGCTGGAGCGGCATTTTCGCCTATTTGACGAGGCGCTGGAGGGAATGGACCATCTGGTGTGCTACGCAATGAAGGCGGCCAGCAATCAGGCGATCCTGAAGACGCTGGCAGCGCTGGGGGCCGGCATGGACGTGGTTTCGGGCGGCGAATACCTGCGCGCCAAGGCCGCGGGCGTGCCCGGCGAGCGCATCGTATTCTCGGGCATTGGCAAGACGCGCGACGAAATGCGGCTGGCGCTGGAGGGCGGCATCCGCCAGTTCAACGTCGAGAGCGAGCCGGAGATGGAGGCGCTGAACGCGGTCGCGCTGGAGCTGGGGCTGCGCGCGCCGATCACCGTGCGGGTCAATCCGGATGTGGATGCCAAGACACATGCCAAGATCGCCACCGGCAAATCCGAGAACAAGTTCGGCATTCCCATCACCCGCGCGCGTACCGTCTATGCGCATGCGGCGGCCCTGCCGGGGCTGGAGGTGATCGGGATCGACGTGCATATCGGCAGCCAGTTGACCGATCTGGAGCCTTTCGCGCTGGCCTATGCGAAGGTCGCGGAACTGACCGAAGCGCTGCGCGCTGACGGGCACGACATCAGGCGGCTGGATCTGGGCGGCGGGCTGGGCATTCCCTACACGCGCTCGAACACTGCGCCTCCGCTGCCCACCGAATACGGCGCGCTGATCCGCGACACGCTGGGCCATCTGGGCTGCGAGATCGAGATCGAGCCGGGGCGGCTGATCGCGGGCAATGCCGGGCTGCTGGTCAGCGAGGTGATCTATGTGAAGTCCGGCGAGGACCGCGATTTCCTGATCCTGGATGCCGCGATGAACGATTTGATCCGCCCGGCGATGTATGACGCCTGGCACGATATCATCCCGGTGATCGAGCCGAAGCCGGGTGCCGCGCAACAGCCCTACGACATCGTCGGCCCGGTCTGCGAGAGCGGTGACACCTTTGCCCGCGCGCGGATGATGCCGCCGCTTGCCGCCGGGGATCTGGTCGCCTTTCGTAGTGCCGGGGCCTACGGCGCGGTGATGGCGAGCGAATACAATACCCGCCCGCTGATCCCCGAGGTTCTGGTGCATGAGCATCAATTCGCCGTCATAAGGGCACGACCGAGCTTTGACGAAATCATAAATCGCGATACCATCCCCGAATGGCTGTAGCGCGTGGCGCGCTTGGCCCTTGCCGGAAAGGTGGCCGAACAAACAGATGGCTGAACAGCCTCCCCTTCTGAACGATGTGCTGACGCGGCTGCGTCTGGCGCTGACCCTGACCTGGGCCGGGCTTCTGGCCGAGCGCCTGGTGCAGGCGTTCTGGCCGCTCTGGACACTGATCGCCGCGACGGCGGCGGCGCTGATGCTGGGCTTTCAGGACTGGGCCATGGTCGAACTGGTGGGCGCGGCGCTGGTCGGGGCCGCCATCGGCGCGCTGGTCTTTGCGGTGCAGGGATTGCGGCGGTTTCGCTGGCCGCACCGGGCCGAGGCGCTGGCGCGCATGGATGCCGCATTGCCCGGGCGACCGCTGGCGGCGCTGGCAGACCGGCAGGCCATCGGCGCGGGCGATGCCGCCTCCGAGGCGTTGTGGCGCGTGCATCTGACCCGCATGGCCACCGCGGCACGCAGCGCGCGGGCGATAGAGCCTGATCTGCGGCTGTCAAAACGCGATCCGTTCGGCCTGCGCTACATTGCCCTTCTGGGGCTGGTGGTCGCGCTCTTGTTCGGGTCGATCTGGCGGGTGGGCACGGTGACGCAGATCGGCCCCGGCGGGGCACAGGCCGCCGCAGCAGGCCCGGCCTGGGAGGGCTGGATCGAGCCGCCCCACTATACCGGCCTGCCCAGCCTTTACCTGCCCGACCTCAAGGACCGGATCTCCGTACCAGAGGGCAGCCGCGTCACCCTGCGATTTTACGGCACACCGGGTGCGCTCAGTACATCCGAGACCGTCTCGGGGCGGACCGACGGCGTCGGCGCCGCCACCGACCCGGAGCAAAGCTTCGAGATCACCCAGAGCGGCACATTGGCGATCGAGGGCGCTGGCGGGCGTAGCTGGACCATCTCCGTGCTGCCCGACGCGGCACCGGATGTCGCGCTGATCGATGACGGCAAGCGCACGACATTCGACGGCCAGATGCACCAACCCTTTCAAGCCACCGACGATTACGGCGTGACCAGCGGCACCGCCATATTCCGGCTGGATGTCGACCGGGTGACGCGCCGCTACGGGCTTGCCACCGATCCGGAGCCGCGCGAGGCGATCGAGCTGGAACTGCCCATGCCGATCACCGGCAACCGCAATGCGTTCACCGAAACGCTGATCGAGAACCTGTCAGATCACCCTTGGGCGCATCTGCCGGTCACGCTGGAGTTGCGCGTAACGGACGCGCTTGACCAGACCGGCAGCAGCGCGCTCGTGCCGATGACCCTGCCCGCGCGGCGGTTCTTTGACCCGTTGGCGGCGGCAGTGGTCGAACAGCGCCAGGCGCTGCTGTGGTCCCGCCAGAACGCGCGCGACGTGGCGCAGATCCTGCGCGCCATATCGTACCGGCCCGAAAGCGGGCTGTTCCGGTCGGAAACAGCCTATCTGCGACTGCGCGTGATCCTGCGGCGGCTGGAAACGCTGGTGCGCCACGACGCGCTGACCACGGATGCACAAGACGAGATCGGTGCCGCAATGTGGGATCTGGCGCTGCTGCTGGAGGATGGCGATATCGGCGACGCGCTTGAGCGGATGCGCAAGGCGCAGGAACGGCTGACCGAGGCGATGAAGAACGGGGCCAGCGAGGATGAGATCGCCCGCCTGATGCAGGAATTGCGCGATGCTACGCAGGATTACCTGCGGCAGAAATCGCAGCAGGCCCAGCGCGAGAACGACACCGACCAGCCCGACAGCGGCGAAAATTCGATGCAGCTCAGCCAGCAGGATCTGCAGGACATGATGGACCGCATCCAGGAGCTGATGGAACAGGGCCGCATGGCCGAGGCACAGCAGGCGCTGGAGGAATTCCAGGAGATGATGGAGAACCTGCGCGTCACCGAAGGGCAAGGCGGCCAGGGCCAGTCCGAAGGGCAGCAGGCGATGGAAGGTCTGGCCGATACCCTGCGCCAGCAACAGGGCCTGTCGGATCAGGCGTTCCGCGATCTGCAGGAACAGTTCAATCCCGGCGCACAGGCGGGTGAAAACCAGGGCAACGAAGGCCGCAGCGGCGGCGAGGGTCGCGGCCAGAGCCATGAAGGCCAGAACGGTCAGGGTCAGGGCCAAGGTCAGCAGCAGGGCCAGCAACAGGGCGACGAGCAGCCCGGCGCGGGTGGTCTGGCCGACCGGCAAGAAGCGCTGCGCCGCGAGCTGGAGCGCCAGCGCGGCAACCTGCCCGGCCAGGGCTCCGAGGCGGGCGATGCGGCGCGTGAGGCACTCGAGCGTGCAGACCGCGCCATGAACGATGCCGAACAGGCGCTGCGTCAGGACGATCTGGCCGAAGCCATCGACCAGCAATCACAGGCGATGGATGCCCTGCGCGACGGCATGCGCAACCTCGGCGAGGCGCTGGCAGAGGCGAATCGCAAAAACCAGGGCGGCCAGGGTCAGGCGCGGGGTGCGGACGGGGCGCAACAATCCGATCCGCTGGGGCGCATTGCGGGCCAGGGCGATCAGGCGGGCACGCAGGACAGTCTGTTGCAGGGCGAAGATGTCTATCGCCGCGCCCGCGAGTTGCTGGACGAGATTCGCCGCCGCTCGGGCGAGGGCGACCGCCCCGAGGTCGAACGCGACTACCTGCGACGCCTGCTCGACCGGTTCTGACCGGCGCAGGTCCATTCTTCATTTTGCCAAAAATACTCAAACCACCCACGGCGCATCATGCCCGTACGGGTATAGTCAGGCGCGGCCGGCCTCGGCCGACAGGGTCAGCGGGCTGATCCCCAGCGAGGTCAGCGCGGTTTCCCATTTCGCGACATCCGCGGTGCCAAAGACCAGTTCGGGCGTGCCCGGACAGATCAGCCAGCCATTATGGGCAATCTCGGCTTCCAGTTGCCCCGGCCCCCAGCCGGCATAGCCCAGCGCGATCACCGCCTGCGCCGGACCGCCCCCGCCGGCCATGTCCTCGAGGATATCGAGTGTCGCGGTCATCGCGAATGTCTCGTTCACCTGCAGCGTCGACACCGGCGAGACATAGCCCGTCTCGTGCAGCACGAAGCCGCGCCCGTGTTCGACCGGGCCGCCGAAATACACCGGCAGGTCGCGGGCCTGCGGGCCCGGCTTGATCGAGAGTTGCTCCAGCAGGTGGCCCAGTGACAGGTCCGAGGTCGGCTTGTTCACGATCAGGCCCATCGCACCATCGGGCGAATGGGCGCACATGAATACCACCGAATGGCCGAACCGGTCATCTCCCATGCCCGGCATGGCAATGAGCAACTGGCCTGTCAATTCCATTTCGTGGGTCACGTCGTCTCCTTTTTCGCGGCGCGGTCCTGTGGGGTACTGGCGCTGTGTCCTGTTCTGACAATGGGGCAGTGACACGGGCATGACAAGCACCCCGCGTGGCAGGCTCGATATGGGAAGCCGGACAGGCCGGGCACGGATTGTTGCAGAGTTGTCGCCGGAAAGTGAGTTGGCATTGCGGCGCGGATGGCCCATGTCGGATGCATGATACAGCGCCTGTTCCATATCTTTCTGACCTGTGCCGCGCTTCTGGCGCCCGGTTTGCCCGTTGCGGCGGCCGGATCCCTCGACGATGTGTTGAAGGCGCGGGTGCTGACCGGCTGGCGGATGGCCGACGGCACGCATATGGCCGGGCTGGAAATCACGCTCAGGCCGGGCTGGAAAACCTATTGGCGCGCACCCGGCGATCTGGGCATTCCGCCCAGCTTCGACTGGCGCGGATCGGGCAATCTGGCCGGGGTCGAGATCCAGTGGCCCACGCCCGCGGCGCTGTTGCAGGACGGGATGACCACGATCGGCTATACGGGGCGCGTGGTGTTTCCGCTCAAGGTGCTGCCGGATCGCGCCGGGCGCGATATCCGGCTGCAAGGCGCGCTTGATCTCGGAGTGTGTGAGGATGTCTGCATCCCGGTGAACCTGAACATTTCCGCGACCCTGCCCCGGGACGCCCAAAGGCGCGATCCGGCTATCGCCGCCGCGCTGGCCGATCGGCCCTATAGCGCGACCGAGGCGCGGGTCGGCAGCGTGCACTGCACCCTGTCGCCGCGCGAAGGCGGTCTGACATTACGGGCCGATATCCGCATGCCTAGCGCAGGCGGCACCGAAGTTGCGGTAATCGAAACGGACAACCCGCAAGTCTGGGTCGCCCCAGCCAAAACAACGCGCAACGGCGGCACGCTGACGGCGCAGACCCGGCTGGAACATGCGGAAGGGCGCAGTTTCGCGGTCAACCGCTCTGCCCTGCGGATCACCGTGCTGGGCACCTCCTACGCGGTGGATATTCAGGGCTGCCCGGCGGGCTGACGCCGCAGGCCCTGCGCCAGCGCCATGATCACGTAAAGCCCCAGAACCAGCGCCGCCGCGCCACCGAGGAAGGCCAGCAGCGCCGCGCCGAGCGGGGACATGCCATCCGGCAACGGCAGCAGCGCCACGAGCGGCGCGGGCAGGCTGCCCGTCCAGATCACCGCGCCCATCGTCGCCCCCAGCCAGAGCAGCACCGCGCCCAGCCCGGCGCCCAGCGCCAGCCGAATGGGCCGATGGCGCATGCGCAGCCCCCGGCGCAACGCCTGGGTCTGGCGCGCCAGATCGTTCTGCGCCGCCATGAGGGCCGGCACCACCAGCAGCACGATCACCATGCCGAAGGCCAGCCCGTAGACCAGCGTGATCACCGTGGGCAGCAGGAACTGCGCCTGTTGCGAGCGCTCGAACAGCAGCGGCGCCAGCCCCGCCACTGTCGTCAGTGTGGTCAGCATCACGGGCCGCAGCCGGTCTGCCGCGCCGTCGATGATCGACGGAATCAACCCGCGATCCTGCGCGTATTCGTCGATTGTCGTGACCAGCACGATGGCGTCGTTGATGATGATACCGGTCATGCCCAGCAGCCCGACAACCGTGAACATGCTGAGCGGCACGCCCCATTGCGCGTGACCGTAGATCGTGCCGACAAGGCCGAAGGGAATGATCGCCATCACCACGAGGGGCCGGGTCCAGCTGGAAAACACCCAGGCAAGCACCAGGTAGATACCTGTGAGCGTCAGCATCAGGCCCAGCCGCGCATCGGCGAGGAATTCGTCCTCCTGCTCGCTCAGGCCCGCCATGCGCCATTCGACCTGATGCTCGCTGGCGATGCGCGGCAGGACGGTCTGCTGCAACGCGGCGGTGATCTCGGCGGCGCGGGCGGGGTCGTCCTCGGAAATGTCGCCGGTGACACTGATCAGGCGGATGCCGTTTTCGCGCCGGACCGTGGAAAACCCGTTGCGGCGCTCGACCGAGACGATATCGGCCAGCGGCACATATTGCCCTGTCGGCGTGCGCAGTTGCATGCGTTCCAGAAAATCGGCGGTCAGTTCGCCCTCGGGCAGTTCGACGCGGATTTCGGCGCTGCGCGGGCCGACCGGGTAGGTCGCCGCCTCGATCCCGCCCAGCCGCGCGCGCAGAACCCGCCCCAGCCCGTCGATGTCAAAGCCCAGCGCCGCCCCTTGCGGGGTCAGGTCAAGGATCAGCTCTTCCTTGTCATAGGCCAGATTGTCCTCGACACCGGACACTTCGGGGTAGCGCAAGAGCGCGGCCTTCAGCGCCTCTGACGCGGCTTTCAGCACCTCGGCGCTGGCACCGTAGAACTGCACATCGAGCGCATCGCCGCCGGGGCCCGAGCGCCCGCCCCGGAAACTGACGGTTTCGGCCAGCGGGTGATGCACCACGCGATCCTGAAGATCCGCGACGAAGGCAAAGCTGGAATAGGGGCGCAGATCGGCATCTATCAGCTCGATCGAGATGCCACCCAGTTGGTCGGGTTCCTTGGTTTCGGTCCCCGCCATGCCATAGCCCGCGTTGCCGCCGATTTCGGCGATGACATAGGCGATGGGATTGCGCCCGTAGGTCGCCTCGTATTCCGCGCCAAGCTCATCGGTGGCGCGCTGCATTTCCCGCATCATTTCCAGCGAATCGGTGCGGGTGGCGCCCGGTGCCATTGCGAAATTGCCCGTCACGCTGCCCCGTTCGGGCGCGTTGAAGAACCGCCATGTGACATCGCCCGTCACAAACAGCGTGACCTGCGAGGCCAGCACCAGGATCGCGCCCGCCAGAACCGGGTAGCGCGCCCAGATCACCGCTGCCATCAGCGGGCGAAACAGGCTGCTCCGCACCCAGACAAAGCCGCGATTGACCACCCGCGAGGGTGCATCGTACCAATGCTGTCTGGCCGTGTGCAGCAGGGCATGGCTCATGTGGTGTGGCAGGATCAGGAAACATTCGATCAGCGATGCGGTCAGCACCACGATCACGGTAAAGGGGATATCGGCGATCAGATCCCCGAACCGGCCGCTGACCACGGTGAGGCCGAAAAACGCGATCAGCGTCGTCAGGGTAGCCGAGAACACCGGCAGCGCCATGCGCCTTGCGGCGTTTTCGGAGGCCTCGACCGGGGTTTCGCGCAGTTTGCGGGCGCGGGCATCGGCATGTTCACCCACCACGATGGCGTCATCCACCACGATCCCCAGCGTGATGATCAGCGCAAAGAGCGAGATCATGTTAAGCGTCAGCCCCGCCGCATACATGAGCGCCACCGCCGCCAGCATCGCCACCGGGATGCCCGCCGCCACCCAGAAGGCGATGCGCGCATTGAGAAAGAGAAACAGCAGCGTGACCACCAGCAAGAGCCCGGTGGCCCCGTTTTTCAGCAGCAGGTTGAGGCGCGCCGATATCATCTCGGACCGGGTGCGGATGAGATCGACCGAGACACCTTCGGGCAGGGTTTCGGCCATCTCCTGCGCCACCCTCTCGACGGTTTCCTGGATCTGCAGCGCGTCGCCACTGGCCGAGCGGTCCACACGGATCGACATGGCCGGGTTTTCGCCGACGAAATAGCTGCGCTCGCGGGCGATGCCCTCGACCCGGACGGTGGCCACATCGGCCACGGTCAGCTTGGACCGGTCGGGGTTCACCCGCAGCGTGATCGCCGCAATCTGGGCGGGGTCGCGCTTTTGGATGCCGGTGCGCACGCGGGTGTTGGCGCCTTCCACGTCGCCTGCGGGGTTTGCATCCACCTCGGCACCGATGGCGGCGGCGATCTCGGCCATGGTGATGTCATGGGCCATCAGCGCGACGCTGGGCACCTCGATGATGGTTTCGGGGGCGGCGATGCCGCGCACGGTGGTGCGGGTCACACCAGCGGCAAAGAGGCGTGTCACCATCTCGTCGGCATAAAGGCCCAGTTGCTGCGTGCCCACGGGGCCGGTCAGCACCACATCCGTTACCCGGTCGCGCCACGCGCCGCGCCGGACCTCGGGTTCCTCGGCCTCTTCGGGCAGGGTTGTGACCGCGTCGATGGCGGCCTGCACATCATCTGCCGCGCGCCCCATGTCCCAGCCCGGATCGAATTCGAGCGCGATGCTGGCGCTGTTCTCGCGGCTGCTTGACGTGCTGCTCTCGACCCCTTCGACGGCCAGCAGCACCGGTTCGAGCACCTGCACGATGGCAGAGTCGATATCCTCGGCTCCGGCCCCTTCCCAGATCACCGAGACCGAGACCGTGTCGATGACCACATCGGGCAGGAATTGCGCGCGCATCCGCGGTGCTGCGGCAAGCCCGAGCACGAGCATCACCACCAGCAACAGGTTGGCGGCGGTGCGGTGGCGCGTGAAGTAGGACAGCAAGCCGCCAGCGGCAGAGGGCAGCGCGCGGGTCATGGGGTTAACCGCGCGGTATCAAGACTGTTGAGGCACGGCGCGCGTGGCGTATGGGTGCATTCGCTGCCAACTTTGGGCCGCGTTGCCTCGGAGTGAGCTGCCGCGCGGAACACCCCTACCCTCCCATGCGGTTTTCCAGCCGCTGCACGACGCGGGCGGACACGCGGGGTTGCTCCAGTTCGGCCAGCAGGCGGGTCCGGACCGCCTCGGGCATGTCGGTGTTGCCCTCCACATAGGCGATCAGCCGGGCGCGGCGCTCGGCGCCAAGTTCCAGCATCTGCGGCACTTCGGCCGGTGCGCCGGCGTCGGCGGGGCGCAGCGGGCGGACCTTGACCCCGGCGCCCAGCAGCGGCGAGCGCTGGGTAATCACCTCGCGCCCGGCCAATTCGGGGGCGCGCACGAGGATGGCGTCGCCCTGCCGGCGCAGCAGTGTCACGGCGACCGGTTCCAGCCGATCATCGGCAGACAGCACCAGAACGGCGCCATCCGCGCCAAGCGCCGCAGCAGGCAGGCGCACAACATTGTCCAGCGGTGGTTCCTGAATGCGCACGGTCACGAAATCGCCGGGCTTGAGGCCCTGCGCAGCATCCAGCCGGGCAAAGACCAGACGCCCGGTCTGCCCCTCGCCCACCGCCGCACTGGCGCGGGTCACGGTGCCGGTGGTCTGCAGATCGACGCCGAACGCCTCGAGCGTGACCTGCACTGGTGCCTTCAACAACATGCCCTGCGGGTCCAGAAGCCGAGAAAACTGCGGTGTGGACACGCGAAACGCCACTTCGAGCGATGCCGGGTCGATCAGCCGCGCCAGTTGTTCGTTAGCCGAAACCAGCCTGCCCTCGACCACGCTGACATCGCTGAGGCTGCCGGAAAAGCCTGCGACAATCGCGGTGTCGTCCAGCCTGCGCTGCGCTTCTTGCTGGTCGATGATGGCCCGCTCAAGCCGGGTCGCCGCCTGCGCGACCCGCGCCTCGGCCTCGGCAAGCGCCTGTCGCCGGGACAGCACGGTGGCGCGCGCCTGTGCGGCGGCCAGTTCGGCGGCCTCGACCGCGGCAGCGGTGCCGACACCGCGCTCGGCCAGGTCGCGCTGACGCTGGAAGGCACGATCCTGAAGCGCCGCCTGGTCGGCCGCCGCGTCCAGTTCATCGCCGGCAAGTTCCAGCGCGCGCTGTGCTTCGCGGGTTTCGTTGCGCGCGTCGCGCACATCGCTGCCGGCGCGGTCCAGCGCCGCCTGGCTGTCGGCGGGGTCGATCCGGGCCAGCAACTGGCCTTCGCGCACTTGTCCGCCCTCTTCGAAGGCATCCGCCAGTTCGACCAGCGTGCCGGACGCCCGAGCGCGGATTTCCAGCGATCTGCGGCTTTGCACCTCGCCAAAGGCGACCAGTTCCGGGGTGATCTGCTGCGGCGTGGCGGTGATGACGTTGACTGCAAAGACCCGCTCGCGGCGCTCGGCCACGCGGGGTTCCTTGGCCAGCCGTTCGGCGACCGCCGTATACACCATGAAACCAGCATAGCTGAGCAGGCCCAGTGTCAGCGACACCAGAAAAAGACCCGTCAGACTTTGACGCAAAAACCGCATGATCAATCGAACCTTACCCGGCGCGCGCCGCGCGGACGCACCTGTCTAATGTAAGCACATGCGTGAAAATGCCAAGCGCGGGCGGTATGGCGCTACTTGCGGCGCTGGTGTTCGGCAAGGCGCGGCATGATCTCGACAAAGTTGCAGGGCCGGTGGCGGTAATCGAACTGCGGTGCCAGGATTTCGTCCCAGGCATCGCGGCACGCGCCCGGGCTGCCGGGCAGCGCAAAGAGGTAGGTGCCCCCCGCAACGCCCGCCGTGGCGCGCGATTGCACCGCGCTGGTGCCGATCTTTTTCATCGAGACGATGGTAAAGACCGTGCCGAAAGCGTCGATTTCCTTTTCATAGACGTCGCGGTGCGCCTCGACGCTCACATCGCGCCCGGTCAGGCCGGTGCCCCCCGTCGAGAGGATCGCGTCGATCCCGTCATCGGCTATCCATGCGCGCAACTGCCCGGCAATCGCGGCGCGGTCGTCGGTCACGATGGCGCGCGCGGCCAGCACATGCCCCGCCGCCTCGACCCGTTCTGCCAGCGTGTCGCCGGAGCGGTCGTCGGCTAGCGTGCGCGTGTCGCTGACCGTCAGCACGGCGATGCGAACGGGGATGAATTCCTTGGTCTCGTCGATCTGGCTCATGATTCAGGCCCTCTGCAGCAGGGCCAGGCGCAAGGCCAGCCCGGTAAAGATCGCGGCGGAGGCATAGCCCAGCCCGCGCGCCAGACGCGGTGCGGCAGTCATCCGGCGGCCCAGCCCGCCTGCAAAGACACCGACTGCGCCGTTGATGACAAAGCCGCCGACCCCCAGCACCGCGCCGTAGATCAGGAACTGCCCCAGGATGCTGCCTGCTGCAGGATCGACGAATTGCGGCACGAAGGCCAATACGAAGAGGATCACCTTGGGGTTGGTCAGATTGACGATGAACCCGTCGCGGAACGCCCGCCTTGCCCGAATCGGAAGATCGGTGCGCTGCGGCAGGCGCAGGCGCAGCGCGCCCCATGCAAGCCACAGCAGATAGGCGACCCCGATCCAGCGGATCACGTCGAGCGCCCAGGGCACCTGCTGCGCCACCGCCCCGAGACCCAGCCCCGCCAGTGTCACATGTACGATGCCGCCCGCCGATATCCCCGCACTGGCCGCGACCGCAGACCGGGGTCCGGCACGCAACCCCTGCCCGAGGCAGAACATCATGTCCGCCCCCGGCGTCAGGTTCAGCGCCAATGCCGCGGGCACGAAGGTCAGAAAGGTCAGCGGATCGATCATTCGCCCAACTCGAACCAATTGGGGCGCGGGCCGAGGTTGTGCACCTTGCAGCGCCCGATCAGCCCGGTCTGGCCCCAGCTATCGTGGATATGGCCGCAGACGGCGAGCTGCGGCTGGATCCGTTCAATTGCCGCATGGATCGCCTCGGAGCCGACCGATTGCCCGGCTGACGTGCGGTCCGCGATCCCCTTGGGCGGTGAATGCAGGATCAGGATATCGGCCCGGTCGCATTCGGCCAACATGCGGGCCGCCTCGGCCTCGTTCAGGTCGCATGACCACTCGCCAAAGGGCGTTTGGGGCACACCGTAGCCCAGACCGAACAGGCGCAGCCCGCCCACCTGCGTTCCGCTGCCATGCAGGACGGTGGCCGTGCGCGGGGCAGCGGCGCGCAATTCCTCGATACTCTCGGCATTGCCGGGGACCAGCACCATCGGCGTCTTGATCCCGCTCAACAGCGCCATCGCGCCCGCCAGGTCCTTGCGGGTGTTGCAGAAGTCACCCGCCCCGATCACCAGGTCGGCGCGGCGGCTGGCGGCCACCAGATCTTCGGCGCGGGCGCGCGCATGGTGCAGGTCGGAAAAGGCCAGGATTTTCATGTCATCTCTCGCAGGCGTGCCTGCACCTCCAGCAAATCGGCCCAGGCTTCGCGCTTCATCTGTGGCTGGCGCAAGAGGTAGGCAGGGTGGAACATCGGCATGGCCGGCCGGCCATAAGCCTCGGCCCATTGGCCGCGCAGCCGGGTGATGCCGCGTTTACCGATCGCCGCGTCGCAGCTGATATTGCCCACGAGGATCAGCACATCAGGCGCGGCCAACTCTACATGGCGCTGCATGAAGGGCACCATCATCGCAATTTCCTCTGGCGTCGGCTCGCGGTTCTGCGGCGGCCGCCAGGGCATCACATTGGTGATGTAGACCGAATTCGCCGCCGACTCGGCGCCCCGCGCCATGCCGATGGCGTCCAGCATCCGGTCCAGAAGCTGCCCGGCGCGCCCGACAAAGGGCCGGCCCTCGCGGTCTTCCTCACGTCCCGGCGCCTCGCCGATCACCATCAGCCGCGCGCCCGGCTGGCCGTCGGCAAACACCAGATTGCGCGCTCCGCGCTTCAACTCGCAATGCTCAAAGGCGGCCATCGCGGCGCGCAACCCGTCCAGATCGCCCGCGGCCTGCGCCATGCGCCTTGCATCGGCCACCGGATCAACCTTGTCGGGCTCGGGTGGCGGTGCAGCCTGCGCGCCGGCCATTGCGGCCACCGGGACGGGGCGCGCGGGCTTGCCCGGTGCGGTGTCCGGCAACTCGTAGCGATTGATCGGCACATCGCCGAGCGCCTCGTCGGCCCCCAGTTCCACCTGCCATTGCAGGGCAGCGCGCGCGCTGTAATATTCCATTGCCGAATCCATGCCCCAAGCTACCCCGCGGCGCGTCCGGGGAAAAGCGGCAACGCAGGGCTTTCGTCTTTCTCCAGATACGCAATCCCCCACCGGCAGCCCGCGCCGCCGCTTGCGCATTGATCGCGCCCGCGCTTGATGCGATAACCGGCATCGTCCGCCCCCAAGGAGCCTGCTCGCGTGCCGTTCAATCATGATCACCTGCTGGGAATCGAGCCACTGGCCCCAGACGACATCACGACGCTGCTGGATCTGGCCGACCAGTATGCCGCGCTGAACCGGCGCGACGTGAAACACACCGATGCACTGTCGGGTCTTACCCAGATCAACATGTTCTTCGAAAACTCCACCCGCACCCAGGCCAGTTTCGAGATCGCGGGCAAACGGCTTGGCGCGGATGTGATGAACATGGCGATGCAGGCCAGTTCCATCAAGAAGGGCGAGACGCTGATCGACACCGCGATGACGCTGAACGCGATGCATCCCGATCTGCTGGTGGTGCGCCATCCGCAATCCGGCGCGGTCGATCTGCTGGCGCAGAAGGTCAACTGCGCGGTGCTGAACGCGGGCGACGGGCGGCACGAGCACCCGACGCAGGCGCTGCTGGACGCGCTGACGATCCGGCGCGCCAAGGGACGGCTGCACCGGCTGAACATCGCCATTTGCGGCGACATCGCCCATAGCCGCGTGGCGCGCTCCAACATCCTGCTTCTGGGCAAGATGGAGAACCGCATCCGCCTGATCGGCCCGCCCACCCTGATGCCCAGCCAGATCAGCGAGTTCGGCGTCGAGGTCTATGACGACATGGCGCGCGGGCTGGATGGTGTCGATGTGGTGATGATGCTGCGGCTTCAGAAGGAGCGCATGGATGGCGGCTTCATCCCGTCCGAGCGCGAATATTATCACCGCTACGGGCTTGATGCGGAAAAGCTCGCCCATGCCAAACCGGACGCCATCGTGATGCATCCCGGCCCGATGAATCGCGGCGTCGAGATCGACGGCGAGCTGGCGGACGACATCAACCGCAGCGTGATTCAGGAGCAGGTCGAGATGGGCGTGGCCGTGCGCATGGCCGCGATGGACCTTTTGGCACGGCAGTTGCGTTCAAGACGCAGCAGCAGAGCCACAGCCAAAGAGGTCATGACATGAGCGGCAAGATGGACATTCCCGCCAGCGAAGTCGGGGTAGTGCGGCTCTTTGCCGTCGATCTGGACGCGGACGCCCTGAAGGCATTCGGGCGCCGCAATGGCAGCTGGCCGGTTGCCGATGCGCTCGGGATCGAGGCTCTGGCCGCCGATCAGGTCGAATTGTTTCCCGCCACCGATCTGACGGGTGTCGGGCTGGCGCGCTATCTCGAAGACGGGTTCGGCGTAGCGCCTGCCGAACTGGAGGGCATGCGCGCGCGGCTGGACGCGCTGACGGACGGCGTGCTGATCGTGCGTTCGCGCGCGTTTGGTGGCGAGGCGGTGACGCTGCGCCCGCGCGCGCCGTTGCGCCATATCGCAACCTTTCGCGAAGAACGCCCGCCTGTGCAATTCGAACCGCTGCCATCGGCCAGCGCGCAGGGCGTGATCAGCCCCGCCACCCCCGCCGTCACGCTACGGGCCAAGCGCAACTGGTGGCCGCTGGCGCTGATTGTCGTCGGGGTTATCATTATCGGCCTGGCGCTGGCGCTGTGAGGCCGGACGACGGCATCCCCCAGGGCATGACGCCTACCACGCCGCTGGAGGATACCGAGCGGGTGCAGCACAGCTTTTACCCTGACCGCGCCACCTATTACCGCGATCATGCCTGGCTGGCGGCGGCGGCAATGGCCATCGGCATGCTGGTGCTTTGGGCCATCGGCAATCCGCATGTCTGGACCGGGGCAGTGGGCGGTCTGGCCGCCGTGGCGGTGCGCACGCTCTATGTGGCCTCTGACGAACTGGCGGCGCGCTGGGATCTGACCGACCGGCGTCTGCTGGGCCCGGCCACACGCGCCGTGCGGCTGGCGGATATCCGCGAGTTGCGAATGTTCGGCAGTGCGGTGCAGATCGTGACCCGCGACGGTGACAAGCATCTGCTGAAGTACCAGGCCGATCGCGCCGCGACCCGCGACCGGATCAGGGCCGCTATGACGGAGGGCACCCTATGAACACACAGGGCGACTGGGCCGGGATACTCGACCCGCGTGAGACGATCCTCTGGCAGGGCCGCCCCGATCCCGGGTTCGTGCTGCGGCCCGCCCAGATTGGCGTGGCCCTGTTTGGCCTGGCGTTTTCCGCCTTTGCGATGTTCTGGATGATCATGGCGTCGCAGGCGCCGGGCGGGTTCTGGATGTTTGGCCTGATCCACTTTTCCGTGGGCGCGGGCATCATCGCCTGGGCATTCTTTTGGGGGCCTTACTCCCGCAGGCATATCTGGTACACGCTGACCGACAGGCGCGCCTTTATCGCCACCGATCTGCCGGTGGTCGGCAAGCGGCTGAAATCCTATCCGATCACCGAGGACACGGTGCTGGATTTCGAAAGCGGCGACCTGAGCACGATCATCTTTCACGAAGAGCGCAAGCGCGGCAAGAACGGGCATTATACCGTCAGGATCGGGTTCGAACGGATCCACGACGGCGCCAAGGTGTATCGCCTGATGCGCAATGTGCAGGAGCGCGAGGCATGACCGATCCGGCACCGACGATCCCCTGCGCATATCTGGCTCGCACATCTGCCCGAAAAGCGGCATCAGATGTTCAGGCCCCCCGCGCCCTGGCGCGACAGACCATGAAACAAAGAGTTGCCTGAATGACCCGCACCCTGATCACCAATGCCCGCCTGATCGACCCCGAAGGCGCCACCGATACCCTCGGCGCACTGCTGATCGAGGATGGCCTGATCGCGCAGGTCTATTCCGAAGGTCAGCCCCAAGGGGTGCCGAGCGACGCGCGGGTGATCGACGCGGGCGGCAAATGCCTCGCTCCCGGCATCGTGGATATCGGGGTGAAGGTCTGCGAGCCCGGTGAGCGGCACAAGGAAAGCTATCGCTCGGCGGGTCTGGCGGCGGCGGCGGGCGGTGTCACCACCATCGCCACGCGCCCCGATACAATGCCCGCGATCGACAGCCCCGAGGTGCTGGAATTCGTGGCCCGCCGCGCCAATGAGGCGGCCCCGGTCAACGTGCTGCCGATGGCGGCGCTGACCAAGGGCCGTGCCGGGCAGGAGATGACCGAAATCGGCTTCTTGATGGATGCGGGCGCGGTTGCGTTTACCGATTGCGATCATGTGGTGCGCAATACCAAGGTGTTCGCCCGCGCGCTGACCTATGCCCGGTCGCTGGGCGCGCTGGTGATCGCGCATCCGCAGGATCCGGGCCTGAGCGAAGGCGCGGCGGCCACGTCGGGCAAGTTCGCCTCGCTCTACGGTCTGCCGGCCGTGTCGCCGATGGCCGAACGGATGGGGCTGGACCGCGATATCGCGCTGCTGGAAATGACCGGCGCGCGCTATCACGCTGACCAGATCACCACCGCGCGCGCCCTGCCCGCGCTGGAGCGTGCCAAGCGCAACGGGCTCGACATCACCGCGGGCACGTCGATCCACCACCTCACGCTGAATGAACTGGACGTGGCGGGGTATCGCACCTTCTTCAAGGTCAAGCCGCCGCTGCGCTCGGAGGATGACCGGCAGGCGGTGATCGCGGCGCTGCGTGACGGGCTGATCGACACGATCAGTTCGATGCACACGCCGCAGGACGAAGAAAGCAAGCGCCTGCCCTTCGAGGAGGCGGCCAGCGGGGCGGTGGCGCTGCAGACGCTGCTGCCTGCGGCGCTGCGGCTCTATCACTCGGGCGATCTGGACCTGCCGGTGCTGTTTCGCGCGCTCAGCTACAACCCGGCGAAACGGTTGGGCCTGAATTGCGGGCGGCTGGCACAGGGCGCGCCCGCCGATCTGGTGCTGTTCGACCCGGACGCACCGTTCATCATGGACCGGTTCAAACTACTGTCGAAATCCAAGAACACGCCCTTTGACGAGGCCCGCATGCAAGGTAAAGTGCGGATCACATTCGTTGCAGGCACCCCAGTCTACGAGGCCCCCTGATGCCCCCAATCGAGACCGCCACCGGCATTTTGCTGCTTTGGGCCGTGCTGGGCTACCTGATCGGCTCTGTTCCGTTCGGCATGGTGATTGCGCGCGCCATGGGGCTGGGCAATCTGCGCGACATCGGGTCGGGCAATATCGGCGCGACCAACGTGCTGCGCACCGGCAACAAGCGCGCGGCCCTTGCCACGCTGCTGCTGGATGGCGGCAAGGGGGCCTTGGCGGTGTTGCTGGCGCGCTGGCTGACGGGCGAGGATGCGGCGCAACTGGCGGGGCTCATGGCCATTCTCGGGCATTGCTTTCCCGTCTGGCTGGGTTTTCGCGGCGGCAAGGGGGTAGCGACGTTCCTCGGCCTGCTGCTGGCGCTGGCGTTTCCGGTCGGTGTGGCGTGCTGCGGGACATGGCTGGTGGCGGCGGCAGCTTCGCGCATGTCGTCCTTTGCGGCGGTCACGGCGGCGGCGACATCGACGATCTGGATGCTGTTCCTGGGCTCCGGCCAAATGGTGATCATGGGCGGAATCCTGACCTTGCTGATCTTTATCCGGCACAAGGACAACATCCGCCGCATCCGCGCCGGGACCGAGCCGAAGATCGGGAAAAAGTGATCCCCTGCGGGCAGCAATAACGGGTGACGCGGCAGGATTTTGCGGGCGAGGTTACGCCAGCGCGCCGATGAGTGCGCTGTGCAGCGCTGGCCCCGCCGCGACGATACCACCCACCTGCGGCACCGCGTTGTTGAACCGCAAGACACCGCCGCGCCGGTCCGACACATGCGCCCCAGCCTCTCGCAGGATCAGGTCGCCCGCCGCCACGTCCCATTCCCAAGTCGGGCGCAGCGTCAGCATCGCGTCGAACCGTCCTTCGGCCACGCAGGCCAGCCGGTAGGCCAGCGACGGGCGGTAGACGCGCGAAAAGGCGGGAACCGGAATGCGCCAGTTTTCGGGGGCGTAGGTCGGCTTGGCGCCCAGCACCGACGCGCCGTCCAGCCCGGCCTGCGCGCTGACCCGGACCGGTGCGCCGTTCAGCGTCGCCCCCTGCCCGGTGGTGGCGGCATAAAGCTTGTCCTTGCGGGGCAGGTAGATGACGGCAGCGGTGACGACCCCGCGATGCGCCACGGCGATGGAATGCGCCCAGGAGCGCGAGCCTTCGATGAAACTGCGGGTGCCATCTATCGGGTCGATGATAAAGACATGCTCGGCATCGAGACGGCCCGGTTCGTCCTCGCTCTCTTCCGAGAGCCAGCCATAGTCCGGGCGGGCGCTGCGCAGGATCCGTTCCAGCACATCGTTCACCGCGATATCCGCCTCGGTCACGGGGCCGGCGTTATCGGGCTTGTCCCAGCGCCGCGCGCTCTCGCCTGCATAGCCCTTGGCAACCTCGCCCGCTTCGCGCGCGGCCTGTTGCAACAGTTCCAGATCACGCGCCGGCAAGCGTCAGCCCCTCGACCAGAAGCGACGGCACCACCGTCGAAAGATGCGCGCGCGCGTCATTGGCCGGTGTCATGCGCTGCAAAAACTCGGGCAGGCTGCCCGCGATGGTGCATTCATTCACCGGATAGGCGATCTGCCCAGCCTCGACCCAGAAGCCGGACGCGCCGCGCGAGTAATCGCCCGTATTGGGGTTGATCGTGGAGCCGATCATCGACGTGACCAGCAGGCCAGTGCCCATCTGCGCGATCAGGTCATCGCGGCTGGCCTCTCCCTGGGTCAGCGCGATATTCCAGTGACCGGGCATGGGCGGGCCGGACAGCCCGCGCTTGGCATTGCCGGTGGGCGCCATGTCCAGTTGCCGCGCGGTGGCGAGGTCCAGCGTCCAGCCGGTGAGCCTGCCCTCATCGACGATCGCCCGGCGGCGTGTCGGCAAGCCTTCAGCATCGAACGCGCCAGAGCCGCGCACCCGCACTCGGTGCGGATCCTCGACCAGCGACAGCGCGGCGGGCAGCACCTGCTCGCCAAGCCGCCCGCGCAGCCAAGAGGCTCCGCGCGCCACCGCCGTACCGCTGGCGGCGCTCAGCAGATGGCTGATCAGCGAGGCCGCGACGCGTTCGTCAAACAGCACCGGATAGGCCCCGGTGGGCGGTTTGCGCGCGCCGACACGTTCGACCGCACGGGCCCCGGCACGCTGGCCGATATCCTCGGGCGTGCGCATATCGGCGGCGAAGATGCGGGCATCGCCGTCGCTGTCGCGCTCCATCCCACTGCCGGTGCCGGCGATGGCCGTGGTGCCGACATAGCTGCCTGTCCGGGCATAGCCCGCCGAGAAGCCGTTGCTGAGCGCCATGTAGAGCCCGCGGGTTTCATAAGCGGCGGTGGCCGATTGCGCCTGTGTCACGCCGGGTACATCCAGCGCCGCGGCCTCGGCGCGACAGGCAAGATCCTGTAGCGCGGCGGGCGTCGGTTCGGGCGCGGGATCGGCCAGTTCCAGCACGTCCATGTCCCAGCCGGTTGCCAGCTGCGAAGGCTCGGCAAGGCCGATATAGGGGTCCTCGGGGGCTTCGCGTGCCATGGCAACGGCGCGTTCCGCCAGAATGGTGATCGTTTCAGGCCGCACATCCGAAGACGAGATGCTGGCCTGTCGCTGACCAACCAACACGCGCAGGCCCAGATCGACCGCCTCGGCGCGTTCGGCGTGCTCCAGCACCCCGCCGCGCACTTCAACAACGTTCGAGCGGCCTTCTGCGACGCGCGCATCGGCGGCATCGGCCCCGGCACGGCGTGCGGCATCAAGCATCATCTGGGTCAGGTCGGCATGGGAATGGGTCATTTTCTGCTCCGCTTTGTTGTCAGACGTAGTCCGCACTCCGCACAGGTGCAAGGGCAGCAAGCCACGCCGCGCTTGACGCAGGGGCCGCAGGCTGCTGCACTGGGGCGCAGCGAAGGCAAAAGAGGGGGAAGCAAGTGGCAGAAACCTACCTTGGCGGGTGTCTGTGCGGCAATGTGCGCTTTGCGGCGACCGGCCCGGCGGGCAGCCTGCATACATGCGCCTGCACCATGTGCCAGCGCCACAGCGGCGCGCCGATCACGGCATGGGTGGAATTTCCGGCGCAGGCGGTCACATGGACCGGCCCTGGTGGCGCGCCGCGCCTGTGGCGGTCCTCGGCCGGGTCAAGCCGGGCGTTTTGCGGCAATTGCGGCAGTTCGCTGGGGGCGGTGGATGACGCGCCGGTGATCGCGCTGCTGCTGGGGGTCTTCGACCAGACAGGCCGCGCAGAGCTGGCCCCGCAATCGCAGTCCTTTCGCGCGCAGGCGCCCGATTGGCTGCATGTGGATCTGGCACCCCCGCGCCCATGAAAAAGCCGCCGACCCGATCGGGCCGGCGGCTGATGTTCGGCAGGTTGGCAGTTTACTTCAGCCGTTGACCATTGGCCAGAATGCCGCCGGTATCGGTGAATTCGATCTTGGATTTCAGCGTATCCTCACCATCGCCCGGCACTGCGAACAGGCCCAGCATCATCCGCGCACCCATCGCCTGATCCTCGGGGACAAAGCCCATCGCGACCAGTTTGTCGAGCAGCCCGTTGCCACCCGCGAGCGCCAGATTGACCTCGCCGATCGGCTTGGGGAAGCCTTGGTAAGTGGCCAGATCGGTGTTGTCGAAGGTGAAATCGCCCGTTCCTTTCAGATCGGCGCCGACCACGCTGACCGTCAGATCGTTCAGCTTGAGCGCGTTCAGCTCGCCTGGCATCTCTTCGCCGCTGCCTGCGGCTTCCATTGCTTCGGGATCGAGCAGGTCGAAAAACAGCTTGGCCGCGCCCGACACATCAAACGCGATGGTGGCGGGATCGCGCGGCAATTGGCCTGACGGATCGAAAATCCCCCAGATCATGTCGCTCATGGTGAAATCGCTCAGCACGAATGCCAGACCGAAATCCTGCTCTTCGTCGCTCTTGGAGACAGGCATCAGCAGGTCAAAGCCGAACTCGGCCATCGCCATCGCCACGGGGAAGGGAATTTCGCCGCCCATCATCTCGAACGACAGCTCATCATACCCAACGCCGTACTTGATGCCCGCCTCGCTTATGGAGACGATGAACGAGCCACCCTTGCTGCTTGTCTTGCCCTGGGTGACGTCGCCGCGATCGCTGAAGTTGAAGTTCATCTGGCCGGGGCCGAACTCGTATCTGCCATCAACCGCAAAGCCGGCTTTGACCGCCTCGGCCATGTTGTTCATGTCCAGTTCGAGCGGGAGGTTGGTTTCGGCCTCCATTGCCAGGCTGGCGGTGCCGCCCTTGACGACGAAATGCGACTCGCTGTTGTCGGGGTCCTTCATGTCGACCGCATAGGAGACGGCCCCGGCCAGGATTTTCTGCACGTTGCTGCGGATATTGCCTGTGGTCATCCGCGAGGAGCCCGAGACATTGGCCATCTCGAACTCGGCGGTGCCCAGTTCAATCGTCTCGCCTTCGGCCTCGATACCAGTGAGCGCGAGGCCGATGGTGGCCGCCGAATAGGTGTAGGTCATGTCGGTGGGATCGCCCGCAACCACCATGTTCCAGCCCTGCGTGAGATAGTCCAGCCCCACCTTGAACGCCTCGTCGCCATCACCGACAACCGTTACCGGCATCTGTGCGGGAACGGAAATCGCCACCGTGCCATCGCCATTGTCGGAAAACGTTATTTCGGACAAGGTGATCGTCAGCGACATGTCTTCTTCGGGGACCGGAAAGGTCATGGCCACGTTCGACACCTTCAGGTCGCCGCCGCTTTCGCTTTCCTCGGCGGTCACGTCATAGCCGAAACCGTCCATGTAGGACTGCCAGTCGTCCCAGACCTGTCGTGCTGTTACATCGGCGAACGCCGTGCTGCCCGTCATCAAAATTGCCGTTGCAGCAATGGCGCCGCCGATATGTCTATAAGTGCCCATTATGAACCCTTCTGAAAAAAATAATCCCGAACAGCTTCGGCTCATATCCCCTCAGGGTCAAGTGGGCTTCTGGCTGGACGCCGACGGGCCCGGCGGATACGACGGGGCGGACGCGCGCGCAGAAGGAGACGGCAGGCCATGACGGACAAGACCATGACAGGCAAAACGGTGCTGATCACCGGGGCGAGCCGGGGCATTGGCGCCGCCGCGGCGCAGGTCTTTGCCGATGCGGGCGCGAACCTGCTGCTGCTGGCGCGCAGTGGCGAGGCCATCGCCGCGCTGGCGCGCGAGATCGGCCCGCAGGCCCGCGCACTGCCCTGCGATGTCAGCCGCGCCGACGACATGCAGAAAGCGGTGCAGACCGCGCAGGACACGTTCGGCAGTGTCGATGTTCTGATCGGCAATGCCGGGGTGATCGAGCCGATCGCGCCCTTGGCCACATCGGACCCCGAGGCATGGGGTCGGGCGATCGATATCAACCTCAAGGGTGTCTATCACGGCATGCGCGCGGCGATGCCGGTGATGCAGGCCGCAGGCGGCGGCACGATCCTGACGGTTTCATCCGGCGCAGCCCACAGCGCGCTGGAGGGGTGGAGCGCCTACTGCGCGTCCAAGGCAGGGGCCGCGATGCTGACGCAGAGCGCCCATCTGGAAGGGGCCGCCCACGGGCTGCGCGTGATGGGTCTGTCCCCCGGCACGGTGGCAACGCAGATGCAGCGCGCAATCAAGGCCAGCGGCATCAACCCGGTCAGCGAACTGGATTGGTCCGACCATATCCCGCCCGACTGGCCCGCACGCGCGCTGCTGTGGATGTGCAGCGCCGCGAGCGACGGCTATCTGGGGCAGGAAATCTCCTTGCGCGACCCGGATATCCGGCAGCGGGTCGGCCTGATATGATCGGGCTGGATAAATCCGATGGCGTCTGGACCGTCACGATCAACCGCCCGGACAAGGCCAATTCACTGACTGAGGCGATGCTGACCGATCTGGCCGATATCGCGCAGGACGCCCAAGAGGCTCGGGTTCTGATCCTGACCGGGGCCGGCCATGTGTTCAGCGCCGGCGCCGATCTGGAGGCGGCGCGCAAAGGGCTGGCGACCAGCCCCGAATGGGAACGCCTGTCGGGCGCGATTGCCGCCCTGCCCGGCCTCAGCATCGCCGCGCTGAACGGGACGGTCGCGGGCGGCGCGATGGGCATGGTTCTGGCCTGCGACCTGCGCATCGCGGTGCCGGACGCAATGATGTTCTACCCGGTGATGAAGCTCGGATTTCTGCCGCAGCCGTCGGACCCCGCGCGCCTGTCGGCCCTCGTCGGTCCGGGGCGGGCCAAGCTGATCCTGATGGCCGGGCGCAAGATCGACGCACAGACCGCCGGGCGCTGGGGGCTGCTCAACGCGCTTTGCGCGCCGGAAGCATTGATGACGACCGCCCATGCGCTGGCCGCTGACACGCTGGGCGCCACGCCAGAGCACGCCGCCGCGATCAAGGCGATGATCCCCTGATCCCTGCCCGGTCGTGAATATGCGCTGCTACTTCTCGCGCGCCACCTCCAGCGCCTGACGCAGCACGGCGCGGTCGCCCACATGGTTCGCCAGGATCAGGATCAGGCGCGCGTTCAGGGCGTCGCTCTCGGCTTTGGTCAGACCGTGATGCGCCGCCAGCAATTCGTCATAGAACCCGTCGGCATCGTCGATATTGGGATCCAGGATCAGGGGCATGGTCTATCCTTTCAGGGCAATGGCACGGCGCAGCGCGGCGGTGATGGCTCCGGCCTGTGCATCCGGCCAGCGCGCGACCACATGCTGATCGGGACGGATCAGGTAGACCGCCTGCGCCGCAGCGCCCAGATAGCGCGCCGCCAGCGCGCCGGTTGGATCATCCGTGGCACAATCCAGCGCCAGCCTGTGCAGCGTGATCCCCTCCATACCGGCCAGATCGGGCAGCGGCGCATTGAGCCCCAGCAGCACGAATTCCCCCGGCAACCGATCCAGCAGGAAACCATCCGCCAGCGGCGCATCGACACAGGCCGCGCCGGGGCGGGTGCGTGCCGGGCCGTCTGTCAGCGCATCCGCTCCGGTCAGCGGCAGGTCGTCATAGACGCAAGGCTCTGACAGACGGCCCGAATTGACGAAGGACCGGGCAAAGGCGTGGCGTCGCGCCAGCCCAAGCACGGCGTCGCGGAAGATCTGGCTGATCTCGCTCTTGGGCGTCAGGAAATCGGTGGCGCGGGTGGAGTGCAGGATGTTCTCGTCCGCCCCGGACCCGCGTTCCTGACAATAGCTGTCCAGCAGCGTATCGGGGGCCTGCCCGCGGATCACCAGATCAAGCTTCCACGCCAGATTGTCGGCATCCTGAATGCCCGAATTGGCACCGCGCGCCCCAAAGGGCGAGACCTGATGCGCCGCGTCACCGGCAAACAGCACCCGGCCATGCCGGAACCTGCGCATGCGGCGACACTGGAACGTATAAACCGAGGTCCAGTCGAGATCATACTCCACCCCCGGCCCCAGCATCGCATCGACCCGTGCGCGCACCTTCTCCGGGGCCAGCTCCGCAGCACGGTCGATGTCCCAGCCGATCTGGAAATCGAGCCGCCAGATATCATCGGGCTGCTTATGGAGCAGCGCCGATTTCCCGGCGCCCTCGAAGGGCGGCGCGAACCAGAACCAGCGTTCGGTCGGGAACCCGGCAGTCATGCGCACATCCGCAATCAGGAAATTGTCCTCGAACACGCGGCCCTCGAATTCCAGCCCCATGAAATCACGGATCGACGAATGCGCACCGTCGCAGGCGATCAGCCAATCGGCCTCGAGAGTATAGGCGCCATCAGGCGTCGTGACCTCCAGCGCCGCGTGATCGGCCTCTTGGGTCATGGCGGTGACACGGTTGCCGCCGCGCAGCTCGATCGGTGCGCCTTCGGCCTGCGCGGTGCGGATCGCATCCACGAGGAACCGCTCGAAATACGGTTGTTGCAGGTTGATGAAGGCCGGGTTGCGGTGTCCGGTTTCCGGTTGCAGGTCAAACTCGAACACCTGATGTTCGCCGTGAAAGACCCGCCCGACATTCCACACCACGCCCTTGTCCAGCATCGGCGTGGCCGCCCCCAGCCGGTGGGCGATCTCCAGCGTGCGCTTGGCAAAGCAGATGGCGCGGCTGCCCTGGCCCGCGCCTTCGTTGTCGTCCAACAGCAGCACCGGCGTGCCGCGCCGCCCCAGATCGAGCGCCAGGGCAAGGCCCACGGGCCCGCCGCCGACCACCACGACGGCATGCCGCCGCGCGGGCGCGTCCTGATCCGGCACGCGGGCATAGGGGTAAAGCCGAAACGACACGGGATCAGCGCGCAGCCCCGGCCCCATCAGTCCTGCCAGCGTTGCGCCGACGGGACGCGGCCATAGGCGAGGTGGAAATCATCCAGTTGCGGCGGCGCGATTCCGGCGCTGTGCAGTTGCACATGCGCCTGCCCGCGATGATGCACCTGATGCTGGAAGAGATGCAGCAACACCGCATCCACACGCTCGGCCACCGGCCCGCCATCGCGCAGGGTCGTGCAAGTATCGGTCAGGGCATCGGCATCCAGTCTGTCGCAGAGCGCGATCAGCCGCGCGTCCTCTGCCGCCTGTGCGGCGGCAAGGGCGGCCACATCGGTGATCTCTGGCGCGTCGATCGCGCTGTAACGGAGCGGCGCACCTTCGAGGGCTGCGATGTAATAGCGATCCACCAGCAGGATATGGTTCATTGTCGCCGCCAGCGAGCCAAAGAAGCCGGGGCGCAGGGCTGTGAAATCACCCGGCCCCAGCGCCCGCAACGCGGTGTAGAACACCCCGTTTGCCCAGGCGTTGTTGCGCGCCATGCTGCTGTAGGGCGCGCTCATCCCTGTAGCGCCGCCCACATGTCCAGATCGCGCTGCGCCGTCCAGATGCGGGGCGTGTCGATGCCGCGCGCCTCGTCATAGGCGCGGGCAACGTTGAAGGGCAGGCAATGCTCGTAGATCGCGTAATCGGCAAACTTGGGGTCGCAGGCTGCGCGCACGCCATCCCATGCCTCTTTCAGCGTGCCGCCCCGTGCGGCCACCCGCGCGGCCGGCGCATAGGTGGAGGCCACGAAATCGCGGGTGCTGGCAATCGCGCGCGCCACCGCATCCTTGCCGACAAGCGCGCCGCCGCGCCCCGGCGCGATGGCGTCCACATCGAAGGCGGCGATATTGTCCAGGGTGTCCTGCCAGTCGTGGAAATGCCCGTCGCCGCAATAGCAGGCCGAGCGGTCCTCGACGATATCACCGGTGAACATCACGTTTTCGTCGGGCACGTGGATCACGATATCGCCCGCCGTATGCGCCCGGCCCAGATGCATCAGGTCCACCCGGCGCTTGCCCAGATAGACGGTCATGGCGTCGCTGAACGTGGTCGTGGGCCATGTCAGACCCGGAATGCTCTCGTGCCCTTCAAAGAGACGCGGGAACCGCTGAAACTCGCTGTCCCAATCCTCTTGGCCGCGCTCTGCCACCATCGCGCGGGCCACGTCGGACATGATGATCTGATCGGCACCATAGGCCGAGGCGCCCAGCACGCGCACCGCGTGGTAATGGGTCAGCACCACATGGCTGATCGGCTTGTCGGTGACGCTGCGCACGCACTCGATCACCTTACCCGCCAGACGCGGGGTCGCCTGTGCCTCGACGATCATCACGCTGTCGTCGCCGATGATCACGCCGGAATTCGGGTCGCCCTCGGCGGTGAAAGCCCAGAGGCCCGCGCCCACCTCGTCAAAGGTGATTTTCTTTTCACTCAGGTCGCCTTGAGATGCGAATGCCTTGGCCATGTCTGTTCCTAATCCTGAATTACGTGGTCGAGCGCCCCAAAGGGCGCGTCGCCTCTTTCATCCTCATACCAGATGCGGACGGTATCCCCTGCCTGCAAAAACCCTGTCGCGGGGGCACCGTGCAGAATGGTTTCGACCATCCGCTGCTCGGCAATGCAGGCATAGCCGCGCCCGCCTTGGGCAATGGGTTTTCCGGGGCCGCCATCTGCATCCCGGTTGGACACGGTGCCGGACCCAATAACCGCCCCGGAAGGCAGGGCGCGGGTCTTGGCGGCATGTGCGACAAGCTGGCCAAAGTCGAAGGTCATGTCCTCGCCGGTGGCCACCCGACCGAAGGGCGCACCGTTGAGATCAACACATAGCGTTCCGTGCAGTTTGCGACCGTCCCATCCCGGCAACGCGTCGGGCGTGACCGCTATCGGAGAACAGGCAGAAGGCGGTTTGGACTGCACAAAGCCGAAGCCTTTCGAGAGTTCATCAGGAATGAGGTTTCGCAAGCTCCAGTCGTTCAGAACCATGACAAACCGGATCGACGCCGCCGCCGCGTCGGCACTGGCGCCCATCGGCACATCCCCGGTGATCACGGCGATCTCGCCTTCAAAGTCGAGCCCCCATTCCGGGTCCGCCGCATATCCGCTGCGCCCCGGGCAGAAATCCGCGCAGCCCTGATACATCAGCGGATCGGTCCAGAACCGTGCGGGCATCTCGGCCCCGCGCGCCTGTCGGACCAGCGCGACATGATTCACGTAGGCCGACCCATCCAGAAAGGTATGCGTGCGCGGCAAAGGGGCCAGGCAATCGGCCTGATCCAGCGTGATCGCGTCCTTTTCACACTCTGGCGCGCCCTCGCCCGATTCCAGAAATGCCGCCAGACTGGCATGTGCGGTCATCCGGTGCCCAGACAGGCCGCCACCCGGCGCGGGCACGACCACGAATGGCCCCTCGGGCCGCCGCCCATGCGTGACAACCTTCACGCCGTCCCCGCTTTCCTGAATGCAAAAAGGCTCATTTCGCCCCCGGCGTGCCGTCGAATTTCTTTTCCAGGCTCTCCCAGCAGTCGATGTAATCGTCCTGCAACGGGGCCTCCTTGCCCGCAAACTCGGTCAGTTGCTGGGGAAAGCGCGTCTCGAACATGAAGGACATGGTTTCGTCCAGCTTCTCGGGCTTCAGGTCAGCGTTCGATGCGCCCTCGAACGCGGTGCGGTCTGGCCCGTGCGGCAGCATCATGTTGTGCAGGCTCATGCCGCCGGGCACGAAGCCTTTCGGCTTGGCGTCATACTGGCCGTAGATGTTGCCCATCAGTTCGGACATCACGTTCTTGTGGTACCACGGCGGGCGAAAGGTATCCTCGGCCACCATCCAGCGTTCGCGAAACAGCACGAAGTCGATATTGGCCGTGCCCGCCTGCCCCGAGGGCGCGGTGAGCACCGTGAAGATCGACGGATCGGGATGATCGAACAGGATCGACCCCACCGGGCAATAGGTCCGCAGATCATATTTCACCGGCGCGTAATTGCCGTGCCACGCCACCACGTCGAGCGGGCTTTGCCCGATCTGCGTTTCATGGAATTCGCCGCACCATTTGACCGTGACCGTGCTGGGCACCTCACGATCCTCGAAGGCCGCGACGGGCGATTTGAAATCGCGCCGGTTGGCCATGCAGTTGGCCCCGATCGGCCCCCGGTCGGGCAGGTCGAACTTGGCACCGTAGTTCTCGCAGACGAAGCCACGGCACGGCCCCTCCAGAACCTCGACCCGGTAGAGCAATCCGCGCGGCAGGATCGCGATCTCCTTGGGTTCCAGATCAATGATGCCCAGCTCGGTGCAGAACCGCAGACGCCCCTCTTGTGGCACCACCAGCAGTTCGGAATCGGCGGAGTAGAAATAGGCGTCCTGCATGCTCTCGGTGACAAGGTAGATATGGCTCGCCATGCCGACCTGCGTATGCACATCGCCCGCCGTGGTCATGGTACGCATGCCGGTAAGCCAGGTCAGCGGCGCATCGCCATGCGGCACCGGATCCCAGCGGTACTGCCCGAGGCTGACCACGTCCGGCACGATGTTCGGCGCGGATTTCCAATATGGCAGCGCGATCTTGGTATAGCGGTGCGAATGCCTGACCGACGGGCGGATGCGGTAGCACCATGTGCGCTCGTTCTGATGGCTGGGCGCGGTAAAGGCGGTGCCGCTCAGTTGTTCACCGTAAAGGCCGTAGTTGCATTTCTGCGGGCTGTTCCTGCCTTGTGGCAAGGCGCCGGGCAGTGCCTCGGTCTCGAAATCATTGCCGAAACCGGGCATGTAACCTGCGTGCGGACCGGGCAATGACGGAGCTTGGGTCATCGCGTGGGATTGGATTTCCTTGGTCATTGAAGCCTCCGATCCGGAATCTGTCAAAAGGCTATCAGTTGCTTATGCATCGCACAACGCAAGCGGTGCGGTGGCGGCAACAGCCGGAATGCACGCTTGAATCAGGGTTCGCGCGACATGTCGGCGATTTGAAGCGGCTGCCCGAAAGGATACATTTTCTTCGCCTGCTCCATGTGGCCGCTTGTTCAGCTTGTTGCGACTCTCTGGTGTGCGGCCAGTTTTGACGTGAAGTCACATGGCAAAGCGCGGTAGATGAGGGGCAGACCCGTGACACCACGCAGCAAAGGCCCCCATGACCCCGTTTGTCCTCACCTCTCTGGCTGATCTGCAAGATCTGACTGTCGATACGATCATCGACGTGCGCGCCCCGGCTGAATATGCCGAGGACCATTTGCCCGGCGCGCTCAACATGCCGGTGCTCAGCGATGCGCAGCGCGCCGAGGTCGGAACGATCTACAGCCAGGTCAGCCCGTTCGACGCGCGCAAGATCGGTGGTGCGCTGGTGGCGCAGAACACCGCCACCCACCTGCAAGGGCCGCTGGCCGAGAAAAGTGGCGCATGGCAGCCGCTGGTCTATTGCTGGCGCGGCGGGCAACGTTCGGGCGCCTTTGCCACGATCCTCGATCAGGTCGGCTGGCGGGTGCAACTGCTGAAGGGGGGCTATCAGAGCTACCGCCGCGAGGTGGTGAAGATGCTCTACAAGACGCCGCTGCCGCACCGCCTGGTGCTGATCGACGGCGGCACCGGCACGGCCAAGACCGCGCTGTTGCACCAACTGGCCGCGCAGGGCGCACAGATCCTTGACCTCGAAGGGCTGTCAGCGCATCGCGGGTCGCTCTTTGGCACCACCGGCACGGCGCAGCCGTCGCAAAAGATGTTCGAAACCCGCCTCGCCGCGCAACTGACCGCGCTCGACCCTGCCAAGGTCACATTTGTCGAGGCCGAAAGCAGCAAGATCGGTGAACGGCTGATCCCGCCATCGCTCTGGGCGCTGATGATGAACGCCCCACGCATCCACATCACCGCCCCGTTAAGCGCACGCAGCCGATTCCTCTGTCGTGCCTATGCCGACCTGACCGAGGACAAGGCTGCCCTGAGCGATCTGCTGGACAAACTGCGCCCCTATCATCCGCGCGACCGGATCGCCGGGTGGCAGGCGCAGGTGCAGACAGGCGATTGGCAGGCACTGGCCGCCGGGCTGATCGCCGATCACTATGACCCGCGCTATGCCAAATCCGCAGCCCTCACACGGGACGCCGTGCACAGGATCGAGCTGTCGGATTTCGACGACAGCACCCTTGCGCGCACTGCGGAAAGCCTGCGCGCGCGGTTCAGTTAAGGCGCGACGCCTTCAGGTGCAAACGCCCCGTGCCACTGTCCAGCCGGCCAATCACATGGCCCGTGCATCCCTTGGCAGCCAACGCTGCGACCACCGCAGCACTCCGGACCTCGGGCACCGCCGCCAGCAATCCGCCGGCCGTCTGCGGATCATGCAGCAGCGCATCCTCCACCCCTGCGACCGGCGCATCGGCACGGTTCGTGGGCATCAGCGTTGATGACACGCCCGCATCCGACAGCGCACGCGCACCCGCGTAGACCGGAATGGCATCCTGCCACAGGGTGGCATCCAGCGCGGAGGCCGCGCAGAACGTCTGCACATGCCCGGCCAGCCCGAACCCCGTCACATCCGTCATCGCGTGGGCAACCGGGGCCAGCACGGCGGCCTCGCGGTCCTGCGGCTGCGCCATGATGGCAAGCGCCGCCGCCACGGCGCGCCCGTCCGCCTGCCCGGCCATATCCGCCGCCAGAATGACGCCAGACCCGATGGGCCGCGTCAGGATCAGCACATCCCCGGCCTGTGCCGTGGCCACCGTCAGAGGCATCGTTTCGCGCGTGCCGGTCACGGTAAAGCCGATCGTCAGCTCTGCCCCCATGGTCGTGTGCCCGCCGACCAGCTCGGCGCCAGCCGCATTCAGAACCTCGGTCGCCACCTGCGTGATCTCCGCCAGCGTGCGCGCCTGCAATGCGGCAGACATCTGCGGCACGACAATCGAGGCCAGCCCGACCTGCGGGCGCGCGCCCATCGCCCAGACATCGCCCAAGGCATGCACCGCCGCGATCCGGGTCATCAGCGCCGGGTCGTCGACCAGGCTGCGCAGATGATCGGTGCTGATCACCTGAAATCCGCCACCGGGCTGGCGGATCACCGCCGCATCGTCGCCCGCGCCGGTCACCACATCGCCACCGGGGGGCGCCACCGTATGCAACGCGCCCGACAGCACGCCGCGTCCCACCTTGGCGCCACAGCCACCGCATAGTGGCCGGGCCGCCAGCATTTCGGCCACGCCGCTGGCCAGTTCGCCCGTTGCCTTGGGCGCGGCCATGCTTGGCAGATCACTCAAGCGCTGCATGAAGGTGCGGTCGATCCGGTCTTTCCAGCGCCACATGAACGGCCCCGAAAGCGTCAGGCCGAATTTCTCGGCCATTGCGGATTTCCCGCCCAGTGAGATCAGCTTGAGAAAATCTTTCTGCGGACGCCATGTCTTGCGCCTGCCGCCACTGAGCGCCGCGCGCAGGTTGTGATGCAGGATCGGCGCGGCGCGCACGGCAAAGACGCCTGCCTTGGGCCGGGGCGCATGTGGCATCACCGCACAATCGCCCACCGCAAAGAGCGCATCATCGCCGACCACGCCCAGATCGGCGCCGATTTCGATGAACCCCGCCTGCTGGGGCAAATCCGTGGTTGCGATCCAGCCATGTGCGAAGGCGCCCGCCGCACCGACGCACAGCGACGCCGCAACCGGGTCCTGTGCTTCCAGCAGCACCTGATCGGGCCGGATTTCGACCACCTTGGCATGGGTTCTGACCACGATCCCCAGACCGTCCATCGCCGCCAGAATACGCCGGCGCCCCTTGTCACCGACACCGGAAACCTGCGGCGCCGCCTCGATCACCGTCACCCGCGGCGCGACGCCCGCGGCCTGCAATGCAAATGCCATCGCCATCGCCAGTTCGCAGCCGGCAACGCCGCCGCCGATCACTGCCACCTCAGGGGCCACCTGACCGCGTGCGGCCTGCTCCAGAAAATCGGCCCAGCGCGCGGCATAGGCATCCAGTGGCTTGGCCGCGATGGCGTGTTCCGCAAATCCCGGCAGGTCCATCCGCGCCGTGATGCCGATATCGATGGAGGCCACGTCATAGGCCACCGGCCCGCGCCCGGCCAACACCACCTCGCGACGCGCCCGGTCAATTCCGACCGCCCTGTCGAGGATCAGCCGCGCGCCTGCGTGGCGACACAAGCGCACCAGGTCAATCTCCAGATCATCACGCCCGTAATGCCCCGCCACATACCCCGGCAACATACCGGTATAGGGCGCCGTCGGCCCCGGATTGATCACCGTCAGGCGCGCACCGGGCAGCGGGTCCATCGCCCAAGCCTTCAGCACCAGCGCATGCGCATGTCCGCCACCGACAAGTACCAGATCGCGTGTATAGGGCACTACCGTCAGCATCGGTCATCTCTCATTGTGGTCATGGCTCTCCACCTGGTCATTCGGAATGCCGGGGGCGACTTTGCCCGCACCCCAAGCAAGTAGTCACATTCCGCCGATTTTGAAACCGTGCTGAATGCCGCAAGCCACACCGCCGCGCGCACCGCCATCGCAGGCTTGATTTGCCGCGCGTTTCGCGGCACTGGTCCGGAACGGCGGCGATCCACGCCCGCCGAAGAACAGCAAAGGGCAGTCCCATGTCGAGATTCGGTGGCCTCAAGGCCGAATTCACCGCCGCAAATTTCCGCCGCATCGCCATTTATTGCTGCATCCCGGCGCTGGTCTTCTACCTCATCTCGCTGGGCGCGATGGCGCTGGGCGGCTTCACTCTGGTCGAAACGCTCCGCGATACGGCGCAGATCACCAAGGAATCGAGCTTCCTCGGCTTTGTCTCCAGCATCGGCGCGTGGCTCTGGGTGGCGGCGACGACGGTCTGCTTCTTTCGCGTGGCGGCCGGTGCGGGGCATGACGGAGAGGCGCACAAGATGCTGCTGGTCCTGTGCGGCTGGTTCTCGGCCTTCCTGGCGGTGGATGATTTTTTCCTGATCCACGACCGGTTCATCACCGAAGGTATCCTGATCCCGATTTATGCGCTGTTCGTGGGCTACCTGCTGCGCAAATACTACGCCAAGATCAAACAGATCGACGCCTTCGCCTTTCTCACGGCCGGTGGCCTGCTGGCCATGTCCGTGGTGGTAGATGCGGTGCAGGAGATCCTGCCGATCAGCTACGGGCTGTCGCAAGCGCTGGAAGAAGGATTCAAGTTCGTTGGCGCGGCGGCGTGGCTCTATTTCTGCTACCGGATCGCGGCCTACCGGCTGGTCACGGCGACCACCGATTAGAACCAGTCCTCCAGCGCCTCGGAATAAGGCGTGATATCGCCGATACATTCCTGCACCCATGCCGGATTGTAATAGGTGTCTAGATACCGCTCGCCGCCATCGCAGAGCAGCGTGACGATCGAGCCCGTCTCGCCCCGGTCCACCATGTCGCGCGCCACCTTCAGCGCGCCCCACAGATTGGTGCCGGTGGACGCGCCCGCCTTGCGGCCGATCAGCCGCTCAAGCCACAGGATCGTGGCGACGCTGGCGGCGTCGGGCACCTGCATCATCGCGTCGATCACATCGGGCTGAAAGGATTTCTCGACCCGTGGCCGCCCGATCCCCTCGATCCGGCTGGAACAATCGGCGGTGAGCGTGTCATCGCGGGTCTGGTAGCTGTCGTAGAAAACCGAGTTTTCCGGGTCCACCACCACCAGCTGCGTGCGGTGACCGCGATACCGCAGATAGCGCCCCAGCGTGGCCGAGGTGCCGCCGGTGCCCGCGCTCATCACCAGCGTATGCGGCACCGGGTGCGGCTCCCGGCTCATCTGCTCGAAGATGCTTTCGGCGATGTTGTTGTTGCCGCGCCAGTCGGTGGCGCGTTCGGCATACATGAACTGATCCATGAAATAGCCGCCCATCTCTGCCGCCAGTTTCACCGCCGCGTCATGCATCTGCGGGCTGCTGTCGACGAAATGACACTGCCCGCCATAGAGCGTGATCTTGTCGATCTTGCTCTGTGCCGTCTTGCGCGGCATCACCGCGATGAAGGGCAGGCCCAGCATCTGGGCGAAATACGCCTCTGACACCGCCGTGCTGCCCGACGATGCCTCGATCACCGGCGTGTCTCGCACGATCTTGCCGTTGCACAGCGCATAGAGGAACAGCGAGCGCGCCAGCCGGTGCTTGAGACTGCCGGTGGGGTGGGTGCTTTCGTCCTTGAGGTAGATATCGACGCCTTTGAGCTGCGGCAGCGGCAGCTTCAACAGATGCGTATCCGACGAACGCCGAACATCGGCCTCGATTTTCTCGATCGCCTCGACAATCCAGTCTGCCATAACCATGCCCCCTCGTACCGTTGCGCCCCGCTATATCACCCGCGGCGCGAAGCTGTCTATCGCGTCACCGGGCGCGCGTGGCACTACCCGGTCAGGGCACGTTCGCGGAAGGCCCGCGTACTCAGCATGATCCCGGCCAGCGTCTCCATCTTCTGCCGCGCCGCGTCGAATTCGGCCAGGTCCGGCACCACGTCCGGCATCAGATGCCGCGCGGCGTAATCCACCTGATCCACCCCCTGCCGCCCCGGCATCGGCTGCGCCTGAAAGCTGGCGCGCAGCCAGATCCCATCCATCACCGTGCGTAACTGGAACGCGGTCTGTCGCGCGCGGTCCAGCGGCATCAGCGGGCGCAGCGCGCTCAGCAGGTTCGACCGCATGCGCGCATGTACCGCGGTCTGGATGCGCTGGCTCTGGCGGTGGTGCGGCACATCCGAACACAGGCTGATCCACGCATGGCAGATTTCCTGCTGAAAGACCGGCTCGGCGAAATTGCCGACGATGATCGCATAGAGCCGTTCCACGGGGGTATCGGCATGGTGCAGCAATTCGACCACGCATTCGCGCAGCACGGTGTTGGCCTTGCGCTGCACCGCCTCAAAGAGCGCATCCTTGTCCTTGAAATGGTGCAGAACGACGCCCTTGGACACGCCTGCGATCTTTGCCACCCGCTCCAGCGTGGTACCGCGCATGCCGAACTGGACCAGCGCATCGAACGCCGCCTGCGACAGCTCTGCGCGCCTGATCTCGCCAATGCTTTGCCGTGCCATCTGCGTGCCTCGTGTCTGCGGAATTCTTGTTGCCACAACTTAGACAACGGGCAGCGGAGTAACAATAATTACCTTTTGACATAAAAACTGACCAACGGTAAGTATTCCTGCAATCCACAGCGCCGGGAGTCGCAAGTTATGCAAGCCGATTACGTGATCATCGGGTCCGGCTCTGCCGGGTCGGCGATGGCCTACCGCCTGTCAGAGGACGGCAAACATTCGGTTCTGGTACTGGAATATGGCGGCAGCGATGCAGGCCCGTTCATCCAGATGCCCGGCGCGCTGAGCTATCCGATGAACATGTCGATGTATGACTGGGGCTATACCACGGAGCCCGAACCGCACCTGAATGGCAGGCGTCTGGCCGCCCCGCGCGGCAAGGTCGTTGGCGGATCATCCTCGATCAACGGGATGTGCTACGTTCGCGGCCACGCCTGCGATTTCGACCATTGGGAGGAAACAGGCGCGACCGGCTGGGGCTACAAGAACGTGTTGCCCTATTACAAGCGGATGGAAAACTGGCACGATAGCGGCCATGGCGGCGACCCGGCTTGGCGCGGAACGGATGGCCCGCTGCATGTGCAACGTGGCCCCTTGGCCAATCCGCTGATCAAAGCCTTTGTCGAGGCAGGGCGGCAGGCCGGCTATGAGACCACCGCCGATTACAACGGTGAGAAGCAAGAGGGCTTTGGCCCCTTCGATCAGACCATCTGGAAAGGGCGCCGCTGGTCCGCGGCCAACGCCTATCTGCATCCGGCACTGAAACGGCCCAATTGCGACTTGCTGCGCTGTTTCGTGCGCCGGGTGATCATCGAGGACGGTCGCGCAACCGGCGTCGAGATCGAGCGCGGCGGCAAGATCGAAGTGGTGCACGCCAACGCCGAGGTGATCGTCGCGGCATCGGCGTTCAATTCACCCAAGATCTTGATGCTGTCCGGCATCGGCCCCGCCGCGCATCTGGCCGAACACGGGATCGAGGTGATCGCAGATCGGCCCGGTGTCGGACAGAACCTGCAAGACCACCTGGAGCTTTATATCCAGCAGCAAAGCATTCAGCCGATCACGCTGTACAAATATTGGAACCTGATTTCCAAGGCTATGATCGGGGCGCAGTGGCTGTTCACGAAAAGCGGCCTCGGCGCGTCGAACCAGTTTGAAAGCGTGGCGTTCCTACGCTCTGCGCCGGGCGTGAAATATCCAGACATCCAATACCACTTTCTTCCCATCGCCGTGCGCTATGATGGCAAGGCGGCGGCAGAGGGCCATGGCTATCAGGCGCATGTCGGCCCGATGCGCAGTAAATCGCGCGGTTCGGTCAGACTCGGCTCTGCCAATCCCGCCGACGCGCCAAAAATCGCGTTTGACTACATGTCTCACCCCGACGACTGGGCCGAGTTTCGCCATTGCATCCGCCTGACCCGAGAGATTTTCGGGCAGGATGCCTTTGCGCCCTACCGGGGGCGGGAAATCCAGCCCGGAGATGCCGTGCAGAGCGACGCCGAGCTGGATGATTTCATCCGTGAACATGCCGAGAGCGCCTATCACCCCTGCGGCACCTGCAAGATCGGCGCGGCAGATGACCCGACTGCGGTGGTCGATCCCGAATGCCGGGTGATCGGCGTGGACCGCTTGCGCGTCGCCGACAGCTCGATCTTTCCGCGCATCCCCAATGGCAATCTCAACGCCCCCAGCATCATGACCGGCGAAAAGGCCAGCGATCACATTCTGGGGCGCGGCTTGCTGCCCGCCTCAAACCAGCAGCCGTGGATTCACCCCGAGTGGGAAACCACCGTCAAGGCGGCACGTCGCGCTTGATTCGGGCTGCTAGCGGATCACGAGCTCGTCGCTGCGCAGCAGGCCCAGCACGCTGCGCGCCTGCTCGTCCAGCAGGTCAAGATCCAGGTAGGTATCCGACAACCGCCGGGTGAGGTTGTCCATGCGTGCCACCTGCGCCTCGATCGCGTCCAGTTGCAGTTGCAACTCGGCGCGCTGCGCTTCGATCTCGGCCCGGCTGAACAGGCCGTAATCGCCCTGAACGGCGGCGAATGTGAAATAGACACAAAGGCTGAACGCCACGGCGAAATAGGCCAATACGCCCAGCGCAGGTTTCTTGCGGGTGATCATGTCGGTCTGCCTCGGTGCTCTTCAATATCCGCGCCTCTGACGGGCGCTGTTCGGGGACAGTCGCATATCCCGCCCGGTTTGGGAATCGTTTTCCCGCCACGCGGTGTGCAATGGTCGCAGCCGTTGCAATCAGGGCATGTGATCCGCTTAATGGGTGCGCCAAAGGAGACCCGCCGATGCCCCATTCCCCGCCCCGGACAGAGACCGACACCCATGTGGTCACGAATCAACCCGAACCGCGCGGCGATCTCGACCTCTGGGCAGATGACCCGGCATTGCAGGATCATGCCCACACCGCCGACGCCGCGCATCTGGCCCGCTACGGCAGCAGGCTGGGCCGGGCTGAGACACGCGCGGCGGGCCGCGCCGCCAATCGCAACCCACCCGAGGCGGTGCTGTTTGATGCAGGCGGTCGTCGGCTGGACGAGATGCGCTATCATCCGGCCTATCACGAGTTGATGCAGCTGGGGCTCGGGGCCGGCTATGCCGCGCTGCCGTGGGAGGGTGCGGAAGGCGGGCACAGCACCCATGCCGCAATGGTCTACCTGACCAGCCAGGTAGAGCCGGGCGTCTGCTGCCCGATGACCATGACCTACGCCGCCGTGCCCGCGCTGCGCGCCGACAAGACGCTGTTTGCCGAGTGGAGCCCCAAGCTGACCGCGCGCCTGCACGATCCCGCGCCCGTCCCCCTGCCACGCAAGGCGGCAGCGACGATGGGCATGGCTATGACCGAGAAACAGGGCGGCTCGGACCTGACCGGCACGACGACCCGCGCGGAACGCGACGGTGATCTCTACCGGCTGCGCGGGCATAAATGGTTCTGCTCCGCACCGATGTCCGACGGGTTCCTGACGCTGGCGCAGGCACCGGGCGGGCTGACCTGCTTTGTCGTGCCCCGCTGGCTGGAGGGCGCGCGCAACGCGGTGCACATCCAGCGGCTCAAGGACAAGCTGGGCAACCGCTCCAACGCCTCGGCAGAGATCGAATATGCCGATGCCTGCGCCCACCGGCTTGGGGACGAGGGGGCAGGCGTGCGCACAATCATCGAGATGGTGCATCACACGCGCCTTGATACCGCGATGGCCCCGGCGGGGCTGATGCGCGCCGCCCTGACCGAGGCACATCACTGGGCGCGGCACCGCAGCGCATTTGGCGCGAAGCTGATCGACCAGCCGCTGATGGCCCGCGTGCTGGCCGATCTGGCGCTGGACTGGGAGGGGACATTGGCGCTGGGCCTGCATGTCGCCCGCGCCTTTGACGGGCGATCAGAGGCCGACCGCACGCTGGCGCGGCTGGGCGTGGCGCTGGCCAAATACCTTGGCAACAAGCTGTGCCCGCCGCTGGTCTTCGAGGCGATGGAGGCGTTGGGCGGCATGGGTTATATCGAGGACACCCCGCTGCCGATGCTCTACCGCGAGGCACCGTTGAATGCTATCTGGGAAGGGTCGGGCAACGTGATCTGTCTGGATCTCCTGCGCACGTTGCGCCGCATGCCCGCCGCCGCCGAAATCCTGAGCGCGGAACTGGGCGCCGCCACCGGCCAGTCACGGCGCTATGACGCCGCACTCGACGCGCATATACGGCGCTTCCCGTGTCTGCCGGACGAGGGCGATCTGCGCTGGTATGTCGAGAGCCTTGCGACCCTGCTGACTGCCTCGGTGCTGATCCGCCACGCGCCGCCCGCCGTGAGCGATGGTTATGTCGCCACCCGGCTGGAGGCGCGCGGCCGTACCGCCGGCGCGATCACCGGGGTGGATACGGGTGCTATTCTGGCGCGATTGGGGCCGTGAGGGGCGCGGCCCGCACCTACCCCGCGATTGACGCCTGGTAGATGCTGTCGATCGTGGCCGAAATCGTCGCGTTGAAATCCGCGTCGCTCTGATCCGCCGAGAGCCCTTCGGTCAGGGCCCGGCTAAAGCTGGCGATCACGCCCGTGTTGCGCGCCAGCCGGTCATTGGCTTCTTCGCGCGAATACCCGCCAGACAGCGCCACCACCCGCATCACCGCCCGGTGATCAACGAGAGATTTGTAGTGGTTCGCCGTCTCGGGCAGGGTCAGCTTCAGCATCACCTGCGTGCCTTCGGGCAGCGCATCCAGTGCCTTGGTCAGTTCGGCCAGCAGAATATCCTCGGCCGCGGCCTTGTCGGCAATCGTGATCGTCACTTCCGGCTCGATGATCGGGATCAGGCCGTGGCCCAGGATCTGCCGACCCACCTCGAACTGCTGCGCCACGTTGGCGGCGATGCCGCTGGCGGACGCGGCGTCGATGACCGAGCGCATCTTGGTGCCGAAGATACCCGCGGCGCGGGCGCGTTCCAGCAACGCATCCAGATCCGGCATCGGTTTCATCAGGCGCACGCCGTCTGCTTCGTCCTCCAGCCCCTTGTCCACTTTGAGAAACGGCACGACGCCGCGCTCTTCCCACAGGAACTGCGCGGTCGGCTTGCCACCCATCTGCCGGTCCATCGTCATCTCGAAGAGGATCGCGCCGATCACCTTGTCGCCGGTAAAGGCCGGGGCCTGCGCGATGCGCGCGCGCATGGCGTGAATCAGGTCGAACATCTCAGCCTCGGACCCATAGGCGCTCTCGTCGACACCGTAGAGCTTCAGCGCCTTGGGCGTGGAACCACCGCTCTGGTCAAGTGCGGCGATAAATCCGCCTGCGCTGCGCATCTTCTCGGCTTGGGTCTGGTTGGGCATCTGTGCGGCTCCGCTCTGTAATGGATATGTCGAATTGCCCCGCTTCTAGGCGAGCGACGTCTGCGTTGCAATTGTGGTGGCGCTAACGGCGACCGCCAGCGCCGCCAGTCAGTCGTCGCGGCGGAAGCGCGCCGCCAGCCCCAACTCGACCCAGTCCGACAGCGCCTTTTCCTGCACGCTGGTCCGGGTCTGAATCCAGAGCGCGTTTACGGTGTCGCCGCGATTGGCAAAGCGCGCCTCGATGTCCTCGCGCAGGGGCCGCGCGCCGATATCACCCGCCGCCTCGGCGATCAGCGCATAGTAATAGGCCAGCCGGTAAGAGCGCGCCGCATCCAGCCCGGTGAAATGCGCCAGTGCCAGCCGCCGGACCGCGCGCACGTCGCCATCCGCTGGCAGGGCCGCTGCGCCGATCTCGGCACCGCTGGCGTCCAGGTAGGTGTCCTGCGCGTCGATCACCGCACCGGTCGTCAGCCGCGCCTCCAGCGCATCGAGCAGCGGCACCGCCTCGGGCAGCCGCGCCTCGCTGGCGATCAGCGCATACTGATAGGCCTTGCCGGCGTCATATGGCATCAGCGCCTGCGCCGTCATCAACGCGGCCTGCGCGCCGTCAGCGCTGGTTGCGTCGACCATCGGCGCCAGCAAGTCGGGCACCAGCGCCTCGGCGCGCGGCAGGCCCCTGCCCTCCAGCAGCGCCTGCGCCAGTTCCAGCCGGTCGGCCCGCGAAAGCTCGGCCTGTTTGCGTTTCAGCAGATCTTCGCTCAGCAGTTGCGACTGGGCCAGCGGCGCAGAACGCGCATCGGGGGCCAGCGCCTGCAACAGTTCCTCGGGCGATTGGTACACTTCGGGTTCGATCACGATCCCGTCGGCGGGCAGTTCGGCCTCGATGGTGATTTCGCCGGGGGTGCGGACAAACCGCGCAACGTGGTCCATCAGATCCTCGATGAACCGCCGCTCGGTCGATGTCAGCGCGCGGGTGCCGTTCTGGCTGAGCATGTTGGTCAGCTCTTCGGTACCCAGGCCACGGATCACATCCGGCTGGCGCAGGTTCTCGGGCATGAGCTGCGACAGGCGCTCCCAACCTCCATGATCCTGCAATCCCAGCACCGCGCGGCGCAGCCGGATCGCCGGATCGCCGGTATAGCCATAGCGGTCGAGCCGGGGCAGGATCGCGCCGGACATCGCCAGGTCGATCGTCGCCAGATCATTGATCGTGGCCGAAGCATTGGCGCGAATCTCGCCAGAGCCGTGGAAGTAATCCATCTCGTAAACCAGCCGGTCCAGCTCGATCTGCGGATAGCCTGCGGTGCGCAGCGCCAAGCCGATATCGCGGTCGAGACAGGCGATGTTGGCGCGCGCGCCGATCGCTGTCACCGAAATGTTCGAGGCTGCCAGAAGCGGGCGCTGCTTGCCGATGTCAAAGCGGATCCGCGCCAGCTTGACCTCGCATTGGCGGGCCCGGTCATAGGGCAGTTGCGGGCGCAGCGTCACCCCCGACAGCGCCACCGTCCCGCGCATCACGTCGGTCTCCATATGGTCGTATTCCACTTCCATCTGGGTGCGCAGCGCCGAAATGGCGACGCTGGCCAGCGATCCGGCGATGGCGTCCGGCGTGATGAGATCCAGCAGGCCCGGTTTGGGGTCGCCCTCGGCCAGTGCCGCGACAGGCAGGGCAAGGCAGGTGCAGGTGGCCAGTATCGCGGATTTCAGAGCATTCATGACGGCGTCCTTTTGTCCCGGTGCAGTTCGCAACAGGCTAGCCGAGCGACCGTGCCGCATACAATAGCGGATTCCCTTACCCTCGCCGGACGCGCCCGCCAAAGCCCGCACGGAATATCAAACCCCTTACAGTTCGTATTGAAAATCCACGTTTGCCCCCGAACGCAATATGGGTCTGAACAGGCTAATGCCTTCGCTGAAATTTGCAGGGGGCGGTTTCATCGTCCCGGATGGCAGCTGTGCGGATGGGGTGGATGGCTCCTGCATCAACCGGCGTCGCAATGCGCCATAGTGCAGTTGTCGTAAACTGCTTATGA
>NZ_JAPWHW010000014.1 GCF_028369135.1 Roseovarius sp. ZX-A-9 | reverse complement strand
GGAGCTGTCCGGGATTTACCGAAACGCGTGTCCGGGAATTACTGAAATCCGTGTCCGGGAATTTGCGAAACCCGCATGAGACGCCTGCACCTGCGGTCCAGCCTCTGGCGGCGACATCCTCCGGCACGATTGATGTGATCAAAGGCGATGTCACCATTCGTCTTGATTCCGCGACGCCAGCGGCGCGGATCGGCGAGATCGCGCGGGCTTTGGCAACGTGATCACGCCATCCCACAAGGTGCGGATTTTTGTGGCCAGCGATCCTGTGGACTTCCGCAAAGGTCATGACGGGCTGGCCGCCTTGGTGCAAAGCCAATTGCGCCAAAAGCCTTTTGATGGGTCGGTCTATGTCTTCCGGGCCAAGCGGGCGGATCGGCTGAAGATGATCTATTGGGACGGCAGCGGTCTGGTGATGGCGTATAAGCGGCTTGAAGATAACAGCTTTAAATGGCCTGCAATCAAGAATGGGGTGATGCGCCTGGAACCTGCCCAGTTTGAAGCGCTGTTCGCGGGTTTGGATTGGCGGCGTGTACGGCCTTTGGAGGTGGCGGCTCCTGCTGCGGCGGAGTGACTCACTGGCACGTTTGCACGGGCCATTCTGCCCTTGTTTTGTTATGGGAACAGGCATGACTGTGCCTGACAAATTGCCCGATGATATCGCCGAACTGAAGGCGATTATCCGTGCGCAGCAGGATCAGAATGCGCGGCTTGAGGCCTTGGTTGCCTCCTTCAAGAAGGCACTGTTTGGTGCCAAATCCGAGAAGATCGATCCGGCCCAATACGAGTTGGAACTCGAAGACATCGAGACGGCCATCGCACAGGTGAAAGCCGAGATTGATGCGGATGAGCGCACCGCGCCCGTGCGGCCAGCAAAGCCGCGTCAGAGCAATCGTGGTTCACTGCCCAAGCATCTGGAGCGGGTGGAAGTGATCATTGAACCTGATGTCTTCTGCGCCTGCGGCACCGAGCGTCATGTCATTGGCGAGGATGTCAGCGAAAGGCTGGACATTATCCCTGCCCAGTTCCGCGTGATTGTTACCCGGCGACCCAAATACGCCTGCCGCTCCTGTGAGGGTGGGATCACCCAAGCTCCGGCACCGGCCCACATCATTGCAGGCGGCATGCCAACCGAGGCCACGCTGGCGCATGTATTGGTCTCTAAATACGCTGATCACTTGCCGCTCTATCGACAAGCACAGATTTACAGCCGTCAAGGCATTAATCTGGATCGCTCGACCTTGGCCGCATGGGTGGGCAAATCGGCGTTCGAATTGACCCCCATTTATGATGCCCTGATGGCCGATCTGAAGCACTCGACCAAGCTCTTCATGGATGAGACGCCCGCGCCGGTTCTGGCACCTGGGCGCAAACGCACCAAAACAGGATACTTCTGGGCCCTTGCCCGCGATGACAGGCCTTGGGGTGGTGATGATCCCCCCGGTGTCGCCTTCACATATGCACCGGGGCGATCCGGTCAGCATGCAGAAGATATTTTGAAAAGCTTCAGCGGCACCCTGCAGGTCGATGGCTATGCTGGTTACAACCGCCTGCTGAAACGGCCTGCTCAGGATGTGACACTGGCTTATTGCTGGGCGCATGCCCGCCGCAAGCTGCATGATGTTACCCAATCTGGCGCGGCACCAATCGCGCAGGAAGGCTTGGCGCAAATCCAGGCGCTCTACCGCATCGAAAAAGATCTGCGCGGTCGATCAGCCGACCAACGCCGCGCTGCACGACAAGAACGCTCAAAACCCATCATCGACGCTTTCGAGCTTTGGCTCGCCCAAAGCCGCGCCCGGGTCTCGGCCAAATCGCCGACCGGTGAGGCCTTGAAATACATCGCCAAATACTGGGATGGGCTGATCCTGTTCCTCAGCGATGGTCGCATCGAACTGGATTCCAACGCCGTCGAGCGGACGATCCGTCCAATTGCGCTCAACCGCAAAAACGCGCTCTTCGCCGGGCACGACGCTGGGGCGCAAAACTGGGCCGTCATCGCCTCCCTGATCGAAACCTGCAAACTCAACGAGATCGAACCTCACGGCTATCTGTCAGCTGTTCTCACCGCCATCGCCGAAGGACACAAACAAACGGACATCAACAAACTGCTGCCCTGGAATTACGTCAGACCCGTGTGACCAGCGCACCGCTTACGCCCTTTTCGAGGAGCCTATGATTTTCCTAAGTTGCTCGCCAGCGTCGCAGCGCGGCCTCGATGCGCGCGTACGCTTGGATGGCCTCGTGCCTCGAATGATGGCCGTGACAGAATCCATAGGCGTATATGTCAGCCCCCGTATCTTCGACCTTGTAACCAAGCGCGAGGAAGGCCTCGTGTGCTTCCTCGGTCAGGTGCGCGGGGTGGCTCGGTGAGTTTATCACCGCAACGCCAGCGATTTCTTGACCGGTCTGCGTATAGTGCCGGTCTACCCATACGTGGACCCGAGACAAGTTGTACTTCTCGGAGAGCCAGAGCGTCACGTCGCAGATGTCCTGCTCTACCGCGAACGCGTCAGGATTGACGCTCAGGCGGCGCTTACGCGCCACCTGAAGGGCACAGCGTGTGCCGACGGCCTTACCATCGTACGCCGCACAGCGGGCTGAACGGCGAGACGCCGCTGGACTGCTGGAATAAGCAGTCAATAACAACTGCAGTATGGCGCATTGCGACGCCGGGTGGAGCAGGAGCTATCCACCCCATCCGGTCTGACGGGCTGCGCCGCAGCATTGCAGATGTATGGCGGACGGCAGCTTCGGGCCGTTCGAGTATGCCCAGCCGCAGCTGAATGACAAAAACAAGCGCGCTAATGTATTGCGATAATTGGCCGCAGTCATTTATTGTCCGGGTGACGAGATCGAATTCGTGAAATGTCGTCCCTGCGCGAGCCTGACTCTCATAGAATGATTTGTGAGTCTCGCAGTTAATCGCCTCTGTTAGAAGATGATAAGTTCAAACGTCCACTCTGGTAAGTGGCTTGGATTCGTAATGCCCCTTTTCTATTTGTTCTGATCGGTCGAAGAGGGTGCAAACGTGATGTTGAAAGTTGTGCCCTCGCCGTACGAGGTCTCTATCTGAATCTCGCCGCCAAAGTGATCCACGATGGACTTTATAATACTCATCCCCAAACCGGTTCCCGATTGACCTTTTGTGTAGCTGCTCGGTGCCCTGGTAAATCGGTCAAAGAGCGTCTTCTGCATTGATTGCGGAATGCCTTTGCCGTGGTCACGGACCCAAAAACCAAGGCCATCTGGTGCGGTTCCGGCTTCAACGAAACTCCCAGGCGGGGAGGCTTTCACGGCATTTGACAGCAGGTTGCTCATGACCTGAAGCAGTGGGCTTTCATCGCCTTGGACGGATCCTCCAATCGTGTCGTTCTCGACAGCGGTCACTGTGACATCACGCTCGGAGGCAAAGGGCCGTATGTCCTCGATGGCACGCCGCACGAGAATAGACAAATTGACGTCACGTGTTTCGGTAGTGTCGTTCTTCGATCCGAGTTTCTCAAAATCGAGAATATCGTCGACCAAGTGCGTCAGGCGTTCGGCATTCCGCACAGCCGAGTCGAGCATCTTCTGCATTTTTGCAGACAGGTTCGCTCGCTCCATCGCAAGCAATTTAAGTGCCCCGTTGACGGAGGAGATCGGTGTGCGAAGTTCGTGAGAGACCGTCGCGATGAGCTCATTCCGCGCTCGATCGAGGGCTTTCCTGTCGCTTATATCACGTGCCACTCCTACCAGACCGAGCTGTGTTTTGGACTTATTACGCAATGGCGCAACGAAGACTTCACCATCGAATGTTGAACCGTTCCGCTTCCGTAGGCTCATCTCAAATCGTTCGATCGGCTTTTTCATATCGCTTCGATAGACGCGCTGGCCTTGTTGCTCATATTCTTCAACACTGGGGTAAAGGATTGAGGTGTTCCGGCCGATGAGGTCGTTGCGACTGAAGCCGAATAGACGCTCTGCCGCGACGTTGACCATCTGGATCTTCCTGTCGCCGTCGGCCGCAATGATAGCGTCTGGCACAGCTTCAACAACGGAGTTGAGTAGCATTGTTTGCTCAGCAAGTTCCTTTGCAGTGTTCCACTTGAGCCATTCCTGTCCGAGCCATCGGCCGAACAATCCCACCAGTTCAATCTCCGTTGATGTGAACGGCGTTCGCGGGTCCGGGCCGGAAAAATTGAGCGTGCCCACGCGCTCGGGTCCAACGCGCAAGGGAACCCCGATATAACTTTCAAGGCCGAAGTGCATGTAACAAGGATGGCTGGCGATCTCGGACGCCCCCGCATGGTGAAAGTGCCGTACATCGTCGGCCATTAGGGTGTGGATGCAATAGGTCTTCGAGACCTCGAACGTTGAACCGGGCTCCGGTGCCCACTCTGGCCCAGCGGTATACTGAACTTCGTAATCGGGCCCCTTGATCCGGCTTACGATACCAAGAGGCAAACCAAGAACGTCACATCCCAGCTGGAGAAGCCGAGAAATCTTGTCGTCCATCTCGATCGAGGGATCAAGCGACAGAAAGAAAAGCTGTCGTAGAGCGCCGTCATGACTGGCGTGAGTTGAGCGACTGCTTAAATGTGCTGCTTGAATATTGATGTTTGTCAAAGTGACTTATCCAATCTGCTTGCGGCGAACCAAGCAACATACTCATCGGCAGCCTCCGATATCCAGCTTCGAAGACCTATTTGCGCCGATTTCGGGGGATTTTCTACTCATATGTGACGAATTTGGACCTTTTGCGTTAAATTCCGCTCGACAGGCCAAAGCCAAAATCGCGCCTGATAGACGGATTGAGTTGACAACAACCCTGCCGTTTTGCAAATTTCTGGAAAGGTAACTCTGACAATGTGGAATTTCGACGTTTAATCGAAGCAATTCGATCATCTGTGAGCATTTAGTCGGAACGCGACTGCGCGAATGTCCGCAATGCGAATTGCGACCGCAGCATTTCTACCTCTCGGTGAATGGCTGGTTTGGGCCGTTCGCCTACTGCTTAAACGGGACGACGTTTGAACCACCGTTGGCGAAAGCGACCGCGCCTTCACTGCGAATGGTGCTGATTGCCTCCTCGAATGCGGCTCGGTCGTCTTCAAAGAGATCGTCCCAGACAATGGATGTCCCGTCTTCGGTCACAACTTCCAGCGACCAACCGTTCCCGCCTTCGAGTTTGTAGATGTCCACCTTGAATGGCACCCCATCCTCAACGATGCGCTGCGAGGCGCTGGAAATGACAAGGTTGGGTTCGCGTTCCATCTGAATACCTCTTTGATCTGCGGTAGATGATAGAAGTACTGATTACGAAAGCCAATGTCTGCAAAGCGGGATGCGGTCGCAGCATCTTGAGCAAGCGACGAAAGGCCGCTCCGGGCCGTTCGGGCCAGCAATGGTGCATCCTGAAGCGAGTGTGCTGCGACCGATCTAACGGCCGCAGAGAACCCTTTTTTTGACCTTAATCCAACAAGCGGATATGCAAAGACAGCTTGTAGCTACAGCTCAGGCCATCCCTCTTCATGGACTACGCTTTCGAGGTCCAACCTCTTCCGCCAACCACGGACTTCGAGCTCCGGTTTCGGATAAAGTTCATCGACGTAGCCCGCACAAAGGTAGGCCACGATTTCAACGTGGTCGGGGATGCCAAGCAATCCGCGCAGGTCCTCGGGGCGAAAGATCGAAACCCAGCCAATACCTACGCCTTCGGCACGGGCCGCCAGCCAAAGGTTTTGAACTGCGCAGACCGTCGAATAGAGATCCATGTTGCTGTTGTGGGTCCGACCCAGGACAACCTTCCCTCCCCGGGTTCGGTCGCAAGTCACGCAGATGTTCAAGGGAGAGGTCAGGATACCTTCAAGCTTCAGAGACCGGTAGAGGGCCTTGCGGTCGCCCCCAAACATCTCCTCCGCTTCAGCATTGGCGCGGAGGAAGGCTGCATGGATATCGGCGCGCCGTTTCGGATCGCGGATCAAGAGGAAGTCCCATGGCTGCATGAAGCCGACAGAGGGCGCGGCATGCGCGGCCGCGAGAATGCGCTGAAGCGCGGCGGGATCAATCGGATCAGGGCGGAACTCGTTGCGAACGTCGCGGCGGGCGTTGATGATATCATAAAGCGCCTGACGTTCTCGTTCGTCGAAGAAACGGGCGGGTTGCGGAGCGCCGGTTTTGGCGGAAGCACCTGGGGACATTGGGGACCTCGCATCATTCAATGCACCACAGGTTCCACCCCGAAGCGCGATGAACATCAGGCCGGTCTTCTGGCTTCGGATCATCTCGTCATGGCGCCTTCCCGAGCTTTACCCAGTGGCATGTGCCATACGATCCCCAATACAGCGGCGGGCCCGCGTCGGATTTGCACCGACTTCCCGATTCTCCCCAAAAGGGGCACCTGACAATGACTTTATCTCGCAACAGGGTGTGGAGCGCAAACGGCCATTCGGTCTTGCACGCTTTGAAGGTGGCTCTGGACCGTCAACGGTTATGGGGAGCGTCTCTTATCTCTGAAGATGATCGACGCGGCCTTGGCGAGTATGAGCGCGATGAAGCCACCAATCCAACCAACTACCGGCGCATAGAGCGCGATGGCTGTTCCCATCAGTGCCAGCCCCATGTTGCCCACCAAAACAGTCAGAGCAATCGCACAAAGGATTGGGAGTACCAGAATGAGCTGGCTGAAGAGAGATCTGCGACGAAACCATCGCCACATCCTTGTCACTACCGGCTTGATATGCTCGAACATTGGCGGCTCTTTCTCTTATTTATCCAATACTGGACAGTGGTGACCTATCCTCTCTGCAGCAAGCACAAACGACCGCTTCGGGGAAGCAGCCTATTCCGGTCGAACGCCGGCTCCCCGCCGTCCGTGTAGGCGGCACGAGTCTTTACGATTTCGCATCAACTTCGGAGATCAGTAGCAGGCTAAGTATAAACTTGAAATTGGACACTGGTATATACTTGTTTTTGGACGGATGTATTTACTTGAAGTTGGACTATATGATATACTTGAACTTGGACATTATTGTGATGGAGGCGTTTGTTGGCGATCAAGCATGAAATCCTGGCGGACGCCTTGCAGGACCTGCATGGACTTCAAGAACAAGGCAACCTTGTCGTTCGCAGCGGAGATATCCCCCCGGACCGCCTCAAGGCGCTGAGGTCGGCTGGATATATCCAGCCGATCATGAAGGGGTGGTATCATCTGTCCGATCCCGCGTCTCACCCCGGTGACACGACGCCCTGGACGATGAGCTTCTGGTCTTTTGTTCAACGATATTGCGAAGACCGTTTCGGCGCGGACTGGGTTCTGAGTCCAGAGATCAGCCTCGGCCTGCATGCGGGCATCAACGTGCCGCCTGTGCAAGTTCTGATCCAGGCCATAAAGGGAGGCAACAACGCTATTGGATTACCTGCGGGCCGGTCTCTCTACGACCTGAAGGTCAAGACGCTACCGCCACCGGAGCGCAGGATGAAGCTTGAGAACGGCCTGCGCGTATACAACCCGGCAGCCACGCTGATTCAAATGGCGGAGAACTGCTATCAGGCTCACCCCGAGGCTGTAGCTGCACTCCTGGGGAGCTACCGCGATGTCACCCCGCTTCTCAGGATGGTGGTCGAGGGCTCGCATAAGCGCCCGGGCAGCCGAATGGTCGGTGCGTTCCGGCATCTGGGCATGACTGCCCAGGCCGACAGGATGGCGGAGGGCATGCGGCGCGCGGGGATCGATTTACGGATCGAGAGCCCCTTCACCGGGGAGGGTATCGCTGTCGTTCCTGGATCGCCTCCGATCTCGAACATGTTGCGCGCCATCTGGCAGCGGGACCGCGTCAAGGTCTCAGCGATACTCTCTGCACCCACCGGCGCGCAAGATGCGGCAGCCGTTCTGGAGCACATGGATGATGTCTACACGCACGACGCATGGCATTCACTCTCGATCGAAGGCTACAGGGTCTCGAAAGGGCTGATCGAGAAAATCCGGAAGGGAGAGTGGGACCCGGACGCAAGCGACACCGACGCTTCCGATCGAGATGCCATGGCGGCGAAAGGGTATTGGAATGCCTTCCAGTCGGTCAGGGCGGTTGTAGAGACATCTCTTGGAAGTGGAAGTCCTGTCGTCGTCGGCGCGCATCTCGATGAGTGGTATCAGGATCTCTTTGCGCCATCGGTGGATGCGGGCATTCTGACGCCCGCCCAGCTGATCGGTTACCGCAACCATCCTATTTTTATTCGCACAGCCAATCATGTGCCGCCGGCTGCCGAAAAGCTCATGGATGCGATGGAGACGTTTTTCGAACTCCTCGACGAGGAGGACCATCCGGGCGTGCGCGCTATTCTGGGGCATTGGCTGTTAGGATACATCCATCCTTATCCAGATGGAAACGGACGCCTCGCTCGCTTCGTGATGAACGCAATTCTTGCAAGTTCGGGATATGGATGGGTGGTCATCAGACTGGAGGAGCGCAAGCGCTACATGCAAGCGCTCGATGCTGCGAGCTTCGGAGGCGACATTACTCCCTTTGCGCAGCTGATCGAAGAACATCTTCAACACATCCGGTAAGGGGCTTGCCATCATTGGCGCGGCCTTATTTCACAGAAACATAGTAGCGACCGAGCCTCCCACCACACGGAATGCGTCAGGACCGTACTGCCCCCTTTTCATCTCGATCTTGAGGGTATTTGGGCAGTCTTTCCAAATGTCGGATCTATGCTCATCCGGTTCGTCGCTTCACATACCACGAGAAAAATTTGGCTTGCCGTCAATATTTACTTCGTCTTACGGGCAGATAGCCAATCTCCTCATTGAAGTCAGAAATCAGGTACTTGGCTGCTGCCGGACTCAGAAATTATCGCAATCGTCCAAACATTGTTTGTGTTCTGAAGTTCGGGGCGGAGAGTCTGCAAGGGACTGAATGAATTGCGATATTTTCAAATTTGACCGTGACGGCCGCAGCACGCCGAGTCTTGACCGACAGAAATCAGCATGACGTAGCGTCAAGCCGTTTCCGGCGTGAGAACATCGGAAGCATATTCCGAAAACGAACCGGTTACTCGCCCACGTGCTGGCGCCGGCTTTTTGCAAACCATCCGTTCGGAGGACCTCAGAATGACCAATGAAAACCTCGAGATGCGTAGCTACCTATCAAACGCACCACAGTTTCAGGGAGCATAGATCAGCGAAGGAACCCTTCAGTTCAAACGCCAGTACTTACGCGCTGTCATCAACAAGACCATCGTCAGCGAAAATAGCGTGAAAATCATTATAGATCAGAGGGATATAGAATGCGCGGCGCTAAATCACGCTTCAGGCAACACCGGCCCGACAGTAGTGCCCATTTTTGTTCGGCAGTGGCGGAGGAGGTGGGATTCGAACCCACGGAGGACTTACACCCTCGTCGGTTTTCAAGACCGGTGCATTCGACCACTCTGCCACTCCTCCGACAGAAACAGTGCCTACAGCGTGCGATGCGATTCTGAAAGTACCAGTTTTCTGTGGAATTCCGCCGAGCTACTGCCTGCGCGCTTTTCTTGGGTCCGACAAAGAGCTAACATGCCGCCGAGCGGCAACGACCGCCACAGCAGCAGCAAGCCGGCGAGACCGGTGGCGGGGTCGGAAACGGCACGCGCGAGACAGGCAAGGGGCATGGTATGGAATTCTCTGGGATAGGCGCAAGAGCGGGGTGGCGCATCGCGCTCGGGGCGGGAACGGCGATCATTTTTCTGAGTGGTTGCCAAGGGTTGCAAGACGTGAACCCGTTCAAGGCCAAACCCGAGGCAGATACCGCAGCGGTCGCCAGCGGCGAGGCCTCGTCGGTTCGCCTGGTCGAGCGCGACGTCGAGGCGCCGGATGTCTTTCAGGCCACGGACATGGGGCTGTGGGATGGTCGTCCTTCGCTCGGCGGCGTCTGGGTGGCGCATCCTGACGTTACCGAACCGGAGCGCGTGATCATCCGCAACACGGCCAATTCGAAATTTGTCATCGGGGCGCTGTTCCGGCGCGAACGCTCCAACCCCGGACCGATCCTGCAAGTGTCGTCGGACGCGGCTGCGGCGCTGGGAATGCTGGCCGGCGCGCCATCGCAACTGAACGTCACCGCGCTGCGCCGCGAGGCGACCCCCGAACCCGTCGCGGACACGCTGTCCCCGAACGAGGTCGAAGCGACAACGCTGGACCCGATCGCGGGTGCGGCGGCTGCCATTGATGCTGCCGAGGCTGACGACGCGCCAACCGCGACCGCATCCGTCGCCGTGCCCAAGCCAGAGGCCGCACCGGCCGCGCCTGCACGCAGTTCCTCGCTGGAAAAACCGTTCATTCAGATCGGGATCTTCAGCGTTGAACAAAATGCCAAAGATACCGCGACCGCGATGCGCCAGGCGGGCATGGTGCCCACAGTTCTGGAACAGCAATCCAGTGGCAAGAAATTCTGGCGCGTGGTCGTCGGCCCTGCAGCCTCGAAATCCGAGCGTTCGGCGCTGCTGAAGAAAATCAAGGGTGTCGGCTTTGATGACGCCTATCCCGTGACCAACTGATCCGGAAAGAACCCATGCTATCCAAAACCCTTCGTCTGAGTATTGCCGTTCTCACCATGCTGGTTCTTGCGCTGCCGGCGGCGGCGTTCGATACGCGGGCGCGGGCCGCTTTCGTGACCGATCTCAAAACCGGTACCGTCCTGCTGAGCAAGAACGCCGATCAGCCGATGCCTCCGGCGTCGATGTCCAAGCTGATGACGCTCTATGTCGCCTTCGAGGCGATCAGAATGGGTCGGTTGTCGCTGGATGAACGGCTGCCGGTGTCCGAGCACGCGATGAGCTATGGTGGCTCGACCATGTTCCTGGACACGACAGATCGGGTGCGAGTTGAGGATCTGTTGCGCGGGATCATCGTGCTCAGCGGCAATGACGCCTGTGTGGTGATCGCCGAAGCTCTCAGCCCCGACGGGACCGAGGCGGGCTTTTCCCGTTTTATGACCCAGCGCGCGCAGAAGTTGGGGATGACCAATTCCGTTTTCGCCAATTCCAACGGCTGGCCTGCGGCAAACCACCGGATGAGCATGCGTGATCTGGCGCTGCTGGCGCGGCATCTGATCGAGGATTTCCCGGAATTTTACCCGATGTTCGCCGAGACCGAGTTCAAGTTTGACGGGCGTGCACCGCAGAACACCAAGAACCGCAACCCGCTGCTGTCGCTCGGGATCGGTGCGGATGGGTTGAAGACCGGCCACACGCAGGCCGCGGGCTACGGGCTTGTCGGGTCGGCAAAGCAGGGCGACCGGCGCATCGTCTTTGTCCTGTCGGGCCTAGATTCATCAGCGCAGCGTGCGCAAGAGGCCGAGGCGATCGTCAGCTGGGCGTTCCGCCAGTTCGTCGAGAGCACCGTCGTCAAGGGAGGCACCGAAGTGCTGCGCGCCGATGTCTGGATGGGTGACGCCGACAGCGTCGGCCTGGTGGCCGAGCAGGATCTGAGCATGTTGTTGCCGGTGCTGAGCGCCGAAGAGGTCAAGGCCGAAGTGATCTATGACGGCCCGGTCAAGGCCCCGGTCGCGCAGGGGGACAAGCTGGGAACCTTGGTGGTGACCCCCGAAGGCATGGCCGAGGTCCGGGTGCCGCTGGTTGCGGCGGAGAACGTGGCGCGCGGTGGTTTTGTCAACCGGATCAAGACTGTCTCGGGCTTGCTGCTGACACGGCTGCAACAGGGGCCCGAGGGCGCGCTTTGATCGGGCAGGGCCGGTTCATCAGTTTCGAGGGGATCGACGGTTCGGGCAAATCCACGCAAGCGCGGCTGCTGTTCGAAGCGCTGACCGCTGCGGGCCATGACGCGATCCTGACACGGGAACCCGGCGGCAGTCCCGGCGCCGAGGAAATCCGCAAGCTGGTGCTGGAGGGCGAACCGGACCGCTGGTCGGCTGAAACCGAATTGCTACTATTCACCGCCGCGCGCCGCGATCATCTGGAGCGGACGATCCGCCCGGCGCTGGCGGCAGGGCGCACGGTGATCTGTGACCGGTTTGCCGACAGCACGCGGATGTATCAGGGCCTGCGCAGTGGCGATCTGCGGGCCATGGTTGATGCACTGCACGACTTGATGATCGGGCAAGAGCCGGATCTGACGCTGCTCATCGACATGGACCCCGAAGCGGGCCTTGCCCGTGCGTTGGAGCGGGGCGGTGGTGAAGCGCGGTTCGAATCCTTCGGCGACACTTTGCAGCGTCGGATGCGGCAGGGGTTTCTGGAGCTTGCGCAGGCCAATCCGGAACGTATCCGCGTGATCGACGGGGCGCGCGCCATCGACGCCGTGGCGCGCGACGTGAAGGCGGCAGTGCTGGAAGACATGACATGACGGATGAACTTTCGCAGCCGGACCGGGTCGAGGGTGCGCCACACCCGCGTGAAACCCTGCACCTGATCGGGCAGGGGGCGGCAGAAGCCGGATTTCTGGAAGCGTACAACTCCGGGCGGCTGCACCACGGCTGGCTGATCACCGGGCCGCGTGGCGTCGGCAAGGCGACGCTGGCATGGCGGATCGCGCGGTTCTTGCTGGCGACAGAGGATGCAGATGCGGGGGGCGGCCTCTTTGGCGATGCGCCGGAGGTGCCGCAGAATCTGGATATCGCGCCGGATCATCCGGTGTCGCGGCGTCTACTGGCCGGGTCGGATCCGGGGCTTTTCCACATCACGCGGACGCTCAACGAAAAGACAGGCCGCATGCGCGATCAGATCGTGGCCGAGGACGTGCGGCGGTTGGCCCGGTTTCTGGGGCTGAGTGCTGCCGACGGGGGCCGCCGTGTCGTAATCATCGACAGCGCCGACGAGATGAACGTTCAGGCGGCCAATGCCTTGCTGAAGATGCTCGAAGAGCCGCCCGCCCGCACCTCATTGCTGTTGATCAGCCACCAGCCAACGCGCCTTTTGCCCACCATCCGCTCGCGTTGCCGCGAATTGCGCCTGCCGCCGCTCGGCCCGGATGACATGGCGGCGGCGCTGGTGCAGGCCGGGGTGGAGACCGATGGCGCGGACGCGGTGGCGCTGGCGGCCCTTTCCGGCGGCTCGGTCGGCGAAGCGGTGCGGCTGAGCAATCTTGGCGGGCTGGAGATGTACCGCGAGTTGACACAGCTATTTGCCAGTTTGCCACAGCTTGACCGGGTGCGTGCGCTGAAACTGGCGAATGCGGCTGCGACACGCGGCGCCGAGGACCGGCTGGACCTGCTGATCGGGCTTTTCGATCTGCTGATGGCGCGGCTGGCGCGCACCGGAAGTCTGGGCACACCACCCGAGCCCGAGGCAGCGCCGGGCGAGGCAGAGATGCTGATGCGGCTTGCGCCGGACCCGGCGCAGGGGCGGGCCTGGGCGGATTGCGCACAGGTCGCAGGGACGCGGGCGCGTCACGGGCGGGCGGTCAACCTTGACCCTGCCGCGCTCGTCCTAGATACCATCATAAAGATACAGAAAACGACGGCGGGCATGGCCCGCTAAGGCGCTTCGGATTTCGTCTGGGTGACAGATTGAATGCTAAACGCGCATGATGTTGAATGGGCGCGGACCTTTTCCGCTCCCCCTGATTCAGGAAGACCGCAAGAGGCTAGATTACGCGCGCATGACCCAGACCACCCAGACCATCCAGATCACCGACAGCCATTGCCACCTGGACTTCCCCGATTTCGATGCCGAACGCGACGCGGTGATCGCGCGGGCGGTGGCGGCAGGTGTCACGCGCATGGTCACCATCTGCACCAAGCTGCGGCTGGAACCCCAGGTGCGTGCCATAGCCGAAGCTTACGCGCCGGTATTCTACGCAGCGGGCACGCACCCGATGAGTGCCGCAGACGAGCCGCTGACCAGCGTCGATGAATTGGTCGCGCTGGCGAAGCATTCGAAATTCGTGGGTATCGGCGAGACCGGCCTTGATTACCACTATACCGCTGACAGCGCCGAGGTGCAGCAGACCAGCCTGCGCATCCATATCGCGGCCGCACGCGAGACCGGGTTGCCGCTGATCATCCATGCGCGCGCGGCGGATGAAGACATGGCGCGCATCCTGCGCGAAGAGCATGCCAACGGTGCCTATAGCTGCGTGATGCATTGTTTTTCCTCGAGCGCCGAACTGGCGCGCGCCGCGCTTGATCTGGGGTTCTACTTGTCGATGTCGGGCATTGCCGCCTTCCCCAAGAGCCAGGAGTTGCGCGATATTTTCGCCGCAGCGCCGGTCGACCGTATTCTGGTCGAGACCGATGCGCCCTATCTTGCACCGCCGCCCTATCGCGGCAAACGAAACGAGCCGTCCTATACGGTACACACCGCCAAGGTGGGCGCGGAAACCTTCGGCATGGACTGGCCTGATTTCGCCGCGCAGACCCAGGCCAATTTCGACCGCCTGTTCTGGAAAGCGGCACAATTCGAGGCTGCTGCATGATGGCAAAGCGACGTTTCATCATACTTGGCTGCGGGTCATCGGGCGGGGTGCCGCGCCTCGGCGGGCACTGGGGGGATTGCGACCCGAACGAGCCGCGCAACACCCGCCGCCGCTGTTCGATGCTGATCGAGCAGGAGGGCCCCGATGGGATCACCCGGGTGCTGATCGACGCATCGCCCGATCTGCGCGCGCAGTTGCTGGATGCCGGGGTGGGCGAACTGGACGCGGTACTGTTCACCCATAGCCATGCCGATCACGTGCACGGGATCGATGATCTGCGCATGATTGTGTTCAACATGAAAAAGCGGTTGCCGGTCTGGGCCGATGGCGACACCCAGAACGCGCTCTATTCGCGCTTCGGCTACGCCTTTGTCCAGCCCGAGACGTCGCCTTATCCGCCGATCCTGAACATGAACACGATCGACGGTGATGTGACCATCGAGGGCGCGGGGGGCGCGATCACGTTGACCCCGTTCACCGTCGGGCATGGTGCGATCGAAGCGCTTGGGTTCCGGATCGGTGACGTGGCTTATCTGCCGGATGTGGCTGATATCCCTGAGGATGTCTGGCCGGTGCTCGACGGGCTGGACTGCTGGATCGTCGATGCGCTGCGTCGGACGCCGCACCCGACCCATTCGCATCTGGAAAATACGCTGAAATGGATCGAACGCGCCGCGCCGCGCCGCGGGGTCATCACCAACATGCATATCGACATGGATTACCGCACGCTGGAAAAGGAACTGCCAGAGCATGTGATCCCTGCCTATGACGGGCTGACGCTCTGCTACGAGGTCTAGGCGATGCAGGCGCTGCTGGATGTGATCCTGCCGGTCTTCGTGGTGATCGGTGCAGGTTATCTGGCAGTGTGGCTCAAATGGTTTTCCCAGGATGGCGTCGAAGGGCTGATGCGGTTCGCGCAGAATTTCGCCATTCCCTGCCTGCTCTTTACTGCGCTGTCGCAACTTGATCTGGGGCAGGGGTTCGACGCCGGGCTGCTGCTGAGCTTTTATGCGGGCGCGCTGGCCGGCTTCGTGATCGGGCTTCTCGGCGCGCGACTGATCTTTGGCCGGCCCTGGGAAGACGCCATCGTCATCGGGTTTTGCTGCCTGTTCTCGAACACGGTCCTTCTGGGGCTTCAGCTGACCGAACAGGCTTATGGCCCCGATGCGCTGACTGCCAACTATGCGATCATCGCGCTGCATTCGCCGTTCTGCTACGGCGTCGGCATTTCGGTGATGGAGATCACCCGCGCGCGGGGGGCGGCAGGCGCGGAGGTGGCGCGGCGCGTCTTCAAGGCAATGTTCACCAACGCGCTGATCATTGGGATCGGCCTTGGCCTGCTGGTCAACGTGACCGGGCTGGCATTGCCGGTGACGCTGCAAGAGGGACTCGACCTGATTTCACGCGCGGCGCTGCCTGCTGCGCTCTTTGGTATGGGCGGTGTGCTGGCACAATACCGGCCCGAGGGCGATCTGCGGGTGATTGCCTGGATCTGCCTGGTTGCGCTGGTGGTGCATCCGCTGATCACCCGGACCCTGGGTGGTGCCTTTGCGTTGGAGGATGCCGCGATACGTTCTGCGGTCCTGTCGGCGGCGATGGCACCAGGGGCGAATGCCTACATTTTTGCCAACATGTACGGTCGGGCCAAACGCGTCGCCGCCTCGGCAGTGTTGATCGGCACGGCGCTTTCGATCTTCAGTGCGTGGCTCTGGATGGGGTTGTTGCCGTGATCCGTGTCCGGCCCTTGCAGCATCTGTTCGGATCGGTATAAGCGGGGCCAAGCGAGGACGACCTCCCCCCGGTTCGGGGTGTGATCTGCCGGGACGACCCGGCATTTAACAAGGAGAGGTGTCATGCGAGGCACAGCAGACCGTATACGCCACGCGTTGTCATTCGAGATTATTGCATTGCTGATCGTCGTGCCGGGCGGCGCGTTGCTCTTTGGTTTTTCGATGCATGACATCGGTATGATCGCGGTGGTCAGTGCCACGATCGCGACGCTGTGGAACTACCTTTACAACCTTCTGTTCGATCACGCGATATTGCGGATCACCGGGCAGGTTGCCAAGACGATTTGGGTGCGTGTGCTGCACGCCGTGCTGTTCGAGGTGGGGATCCTGCTGTTGCTCTTGCCCTTCATCGCGTGGTATCTGGGCATTTCCGTGTGGGAGGCTTTCAAGCTCGATATCTCGTTCACGGTCTTCTACTTCTGCTACGCTTTCGTGTTCAACTGGCTCTACGATCTGGTGTTTCCCGTGCCGCGCAGAACCCCCGCCGAGGCGACTGTTACAAACGCCCTCTGACCGCGCTCCGGTGAGACCCCTGATCAGCTATCCTTGTGCGGCGCGCCGCCGGAAAAGGCATTGCCTTCGTGATAGTGGCATGGGGCCTCCTGCATTTCCAAGTGCAGGCCATCGCCTGTGTAGGGATGCGCGCGCGCCAGTGCCTCGTCCACGTCGATCCCGAGGCCCGGCGCCGTGGGCGGAATGATATAGCCGTTCTCGATCTTGATGCCGTTGCGGATCAGGGCGGCATGAAATGGTGTCTCGATCGTCTCGGCGATGAGGATATTGGGGATGGAGGCGGCGAGATGGACATTCGCTGCCCATTCCACCGGCCCGGCATAAAGATGCGGGGCCATCTGCGCGTTGTAGACCTCGGCAATGGCGGCAACCTTTTTCATCTCCCAGATGCCGCCCGCGCGCCCCAGGGCGGGCTGCAGGATGCTGACGCTGCCATCGCGCAGGGCGGGTGCGAACTCGGCCTTGGTGGTCAGCCGCTCGCCGGTGGCGATGGGAATGCCGGTGGCGGCGGCCACCTTGGCGAGCGCTGTTACGTTGTCGGGCGGCACGGGTTCCTCGTACCACAGCGGGTCATAGGGGGCGATGGCGCGCCCCAGACGTATGGCCCCCGCGACAGTGAATTGGCCATGGGTGCCGAAAAGCAGATCGGCCTTGTTTCCAACCGCCTGACGGATCGCCTTGCAGAAAGCCACGGACAGGTCGATGTCCATTAGGCTGGGCATGTGCCCGCCGCGAAGCGTGTAGGGGCCCGCCGGGTCGAATTTGACGGCCGTATAGCCCCGGTCGACAAGGGCCACGGCGCTTTCGGCGGCCATGTCGGGCGACGACCAGAACTTGTTCAGGTCGTGATGGGGCAGGGGATAAAGGTATGAATAGGCGCGGATGTGGTCATTCATCTTGCCGCCAAGCAGCGCGTAGACCGGGCGATCCCGCGCCTTTCCCAAGATATCCCAACAGGCGATTTCCAGCCCCGAAAATGCCCCGATAACGGTCAGGTCGGGGCGCTGGGTAAAGCCCGAGGAATAGGCGCGGCGGAACATGAGCTCGATATTCTCGGGGTTTTCGCCCTGCATGTGCCGCGCGAATACATCCTCAATCACCGTGCGCATGGCGTCCGGACCAACCGACGCCGCATAGCATTCGCCCCAGCCGATGACACCGTCATCGGTGGTGAGCTTGACGAGGATCCAGTAACGCCCGCCCCAGCCCGGCGCGGGCGGTGCGGTCACGATGATGTCGAGGTCTTGCAGCTTCATGGGCGTGGGCTCCGGTCGGGGTTTGCCTGAGCGCGCTTTGCTGTGCACGCCCCGGCACGGCGTCAAGTCTGTGTGGCGGCATGGGCATCCGCGACCCGCTGCAACAACGGCGCGAAATCGTCAAAATCCGGCGTCGGCATACCCGGCACCTTGCCCTGATCATCCCAGATGCGAACCTGCAGGATTTCGTTCAGGTTCGGCTGCTTGGCGAATTCCGCGACCTCGGCGGCGTCCATCGGACCGCCTTGCAGGTTCAGGGTATGCACCGAAGCCTCCGAGAGTTTGCTGAAATAGGTCGGATCGGTGGCGCACAGATACCGCTTGGCCGCGACATGCCAGCGGATGCAGTCGGTCACCATCGAGGGAAAGAACCCGTCGAGCACGCGCGCGCCGGCCTCTTCGTGCAGGTTGTCGGTTCCCCGAGCCAGCGCGTCTTCGGGGAATTCATTGGTATAGTGGCCGATATCGTGCAGCAGCGCGCCGGCAATCAACACGTCCGATGCTCCCGCTTGCTGGGCCAGCGTGGCGCCTTGCAGCATGTGCTCAGACATGGTCACGTCCTCGCCCAGGTAGCTTTCGGCGCCGCGACGTTTGAAGATATCGCCGATGAACGCGACGATATTTTCGGTGGTCAGCGGTTCGGTGGTTTGTGCCCCGGTCATGCCTCTTCCTCCAATACGGCAAGTTTCGACAGCAGCCCGTCCTTGTCAGCGTAACAACCCTGCAACCAGCGGGTGCCTGCGCCGCTGTAGCCGCGCCGCGCGTGCAGCACGCGGGTGTTGTCGACGATGAACGCCTCGCCCGGTGCCAGCTTGAACGTGACCTGTATGGTCGGATCGTCAACCAGCGCCGAGAACCGGCGATAGGCGGCGTAGTAGTCGGCCATGTCATCGAACGGGACATCGGTGATCGGGGCTGCGGAACGCGCGTTGAACCGCACGGCTTGCAGGGCACCATCCGGGCCCAGCTCGATCATCGGGCGGCGCGAACGCAAATGCACGCCGCCACCGCCGACATAGGCAAAGCGGGCGTCGTGCCCGGCCATCAACGCAAAGCCGCGCGGATCTTCGTCGCGCAGTTTGCGGGCCACGGCAAAGCCGTCGACCACCATGTTTTCGCCGCCCGTCGCCGAATTCTCAAGACAGGCGAGCACCTGCAGCGTCGGCACCGGATCGCGGTAGGGGTTGTCGGTATGGGCCTGCAGCCCGAGGCCGGTATAGGCCAAGTTGACGGGGTTCACCTCGGTGCGCACCTCGAAATGTCGGCCATAGTTGGTTTCGCGCACATGGCCGAAAAGATCGACGATGCCAAAGAGCGCACCGGGCTCCGCGCGCATGCCTGTCACCTTGGCAAAGCCGTAGCGGCGGATCGCGGCCAGCCAGTCGCGCAAGGCCGCGCCATTTTGCTCAAGATCAGGCATCACGCCGCTGGGAACGGACGCGTTGAGCGTGGCATCCCAGACCTCTGCCCCTTCGGGCAGGGCGGCGGCGTTGTTCGCGTGGGGTCGGTCATAGGCATGATCGCGCAGCCAACCCAGCGGAAAGGCGCACATATGCCCGTCCGGCGCGAAGGTACAGTGCAACTGGCCCGCGTCCAGCCGCACATCCGACAGGTGGCAATCAGCGGGGATATCGCCCAGCGTGATCAGGCGTTGCCCGTTGCCGGGATCGCGCGTGGCCGGATCGAGCGCGTTGTCACGCAGCCAGATCGCGTGAAAGCGAAGGTCGCGGCCATCCGGCGCAATCCCGCTCAGGCGCAGGACAGCACCGCCGTCTTCGAGGGTGAGAGAGGCGTCAGGCATTTCGGTCTCCTGTCTATAGGGAGGGAACGGTCAGTTTTTTTCGAAAAGGATCACATTGCGGCTGGCGAGTCCGGCCTTGGTGTCGGCAATCGCCTCGTTGATCTGGTCAAGCCGCCAGCGGCCCGAGATCAGCTCGTCGAGCTTCAGTCGGCCCTGTTGGTAAAGGTCGATCATCCATGGGATATCGCGCCGCAGCACCGTATCGCCCATCTTGGAGCCGAGCATGCCCTGGCTGGCAGCGGCGAAATTGACCGGCTCATAGCGGGCTTCGGCACCCACATGAGGCATGCCCATCATGATGATCCGCCCGCCTGGCGCCAGGTATCTGGGCGCCTGATCGTAGACCGGGATCGCGCCCACGGACACCACGACCGCATCCGCGCCGCGCCCGATCGCGGCCTTGGCGGCGCGCCACGGCTTGTCGCTGGTGGCCAGAACGCCGTCGGTGGCGCCAAAGCCGCGGGCCACCTCCAGCTTTTCCTCGGTCATGTCGACGGCGACGATGCGCCGCGCACCGGCGATGCGTGCGCCCTGAATGGCGTTGAGCCCGACACCACCCGCACCGATCACCACCACGTCCTGGCCCGCGCGCAACTGCGCGACATTGACCACTGCGCCGACGCCGGTGATCACCCCGCAACTGAGCAGGCTGGCCGCATCCATCGCCATGTCGGCGGGGATATGCGCGATCTGGCTTTGATCCACCACGACCTTTTCGGCGAAGGCGCCACAGGCCATCGCCTGGTGCAGCTTGCCGCCATCGGCCGTTTTCAGCGGGCCGAGATCGCCATCATAGGGCGTCTGGCAGATATTCGGCTTGCCGCTGCCGCAACTGGCACATTGCCCGCAGGCGCGAATAAGCGTGACCAGCACCGCATCACCCACGCTGAAGCCACTGACACCCGTACCGACCGCACTGATACGTCCAGCGGCCTCGTGGCCGTAGACCGCTGGCAGTGAACCGCCCCAGGCGCCATCAATAAACGAGATGTCCGAATGGCAGATTGCAACGGCAGAGAGATCGACCTGCACTTCGCCCATTTCAGGCGCACGCAAATGCACATCTTCGATCACGAGGGGGGCGCCGAAAGCGTGGCACACGGCGGCTTTGATGGTTTGCATGATCCCTCCGTCGTTTCTATGCGTCAGCCTGACCCGGATTCGCAAAAGCGTTCAAGAGGGAATTCGGCAATGCCGCTGCCCCGCCACTTCAATGCGGCCGGATCGCGGGGCGCGCGCGCCGCGTTCGGCTCTGGGCAATCTCGTTCAGGGCGCGCAAGGCGACCGCTGCGATCACGATGCCGCCGCCAATGATGGTTGTATCCTTGGGCACTTCGGCGATGATCAGCCAGACCCAGACAGGTCCGACTGCGAATTCCAGCAGCATGAACAGCGTGACTTCGGCCGCGACCAGGTGTTTCGATGCGGCGATGAACAGCACGTTGGTCAGCGCCGACAAAACCCCACCCAGAAAGAGCGCGCGCGCAACATCGGCAGGCGGCACCCACAGATCGCCCCAGCGAACCACACCGCTGATGCAGATCACGATGGTGGCGGCGATCAGCACCGTCGGCAGCATCTCGATCTCGCGGTGGCGGCGCACCGTGATCGCATAACCAGAAAAGCACAGCGCGGTGACCAAACCCATGGCATTGCCATAGAACCCGCCGCCACCCACACTGCCCGCCAGCATCACGGCGATGCCGACAATCGCGCCGATCATCGTCAGAGCGGTCGCGCGACGCAGCTTCTCGCCCAGTAGAACGCGCGCGATCAAGGCGGTGATGAAGGGGATCGCGCTCATCATGAAGAGCGTGTTGGCAACCGTGGTATTGGTGATGGATTGCAGAAAACTGATGGTCGAGACCGACATGAACCCGCCGGCGATCAGCCCCGGCAGCCCAACCGCGCGAATGCGCGACGGCATCGCCCGCCCGTAGCGCACCAGCAGGACCAGGATGATCATACCGAGCACCGCCCAGGAGCGGTAGAAGGCGATCTGCCAGGCGTCGGCCTCTTCCATGAATCGCAGCACCAGACCGCTGAAGCTGATGGCGATGGAGCCTACCACCATCATTCCCATCGCCAAGCTGCGGCGCGGGACGATCTGGGGCAGGGCGGTATCGGTCATTGGTGCTTCTCCGTTGGTTCGGTCTGGCTCCAGTGTGGCCGCGCCGGGGGGCGGTGCTCAGTCGGGTGCGACAGGATGGGTCGCGTTCGGGCCGAAACCGCAGCGCGGCTGCGGTCAGAGATGGCCTGCGCGTTCAAGGAACTCCGCCAGCAACGCCGCGTATTCGGCCGGTTTTTCGACGCAGGGCAGGTGGCCCACGCCACGCATCAGGACCATTTCCGCGCCGGGGATCAACTCGATGGTTTCACGGACCAGATCGGGCGGGGTCGCGCGATCCTCGGCCCCTGCGATGCCCCGCGTGGGCAGGCGCAACCCGCTGGTGGGCGTGTAGAAATCGCTGCCCGCGATGGCGGCGCAGCAACCCTTGTAGCCCTCGGCGCGCTGGCGCACCAGCATCTCGCGCCACGGTTTGTGCGCGCCGGTTTCGCGAAAACTGCGCCCGAACCAGCGTTCCATCACCGCGTCGGCGATACCCTCGAGGCCGAGCCGCTCAAGATCGGCGATACGGTCCTGCCACAGCGCGGGTGTGCCGATCTTGGCGGCGGTGTTCGACAGCACCAGTGCGCGCACCAGATCGGGCCGCTTGACGGCCAATCCCTGCGCGATCATCCCGCCGATCGACAGCCCGACAACAGCCGCCGCCCGGATGTTCAGATGATCCAGCAGCGCCTCGGCGTCGCGGATCAGCGCGCCCATCGGATAGGGCGCGGGCGGACAACCTGACCGCCCATGCCCACGCAGATCGGCCCGCACGAGGCGCAGACCCGGTGGCAGATGCGCCACCACGCCGTCCCAAAGGCTAAGCTCGGTGCCCAGCGAATTGAGGAACATCACCGGCGCGCCGTCCGGATCACCATCCTCGCGGTAGTGCAGGGAGATATCATCAAGATCGAGCATCGGCATCAGTGGGGTAATCCTACGTAATTCTCGGCCAGCGCAGTCTGCGCGGCGTGGCTTTCGCTCAGAAACGCCAGTTCGGCCTGTTGCACTTCGATGTCAAACCGGGATTGGTCGGGGAAACGGTGCAGCAGGTTGGTCAACCACCAGCTGAAGCGCTGGACCTTCCACACTCGCGCCAGCGCCCGTGTGGAATAGTCCGCAAGTCCGGTTTCATCGCCTGCATCGTAGTATTTATGCACGGCGTCGAAGAGATAGGCCACATCGCTGGCGGCGGTGTTCAACCCCTTGGCCCCGGTGGGTGGTACGATATGCGCCGCATCGCCGCAGAGGTAGAGCCGCCCCCACTGCATTGGCACGCAGACAAAGGAGCGCAGCGGCGCGATGGATTTCTCGATCGAGGGACCGGTGATCAGGGTTTCTGCCACGTGCGCGGGCAGGCGGCGGCGCAACTCGTCCCAGAACATCGCGTCGGTCCAGTCGTCCGGGCTGTCGGAAAGCGCGCATTGCACATAGTAGCGGCTGAGCTCTGGCGAGCGTTGCGAGCAGAGCGCAAAGCCCCGCGCCGTGTTGGCATAGATCAGTTCAGGCCCGACGGGCCGCGTCTGCGACAGGATGCCGAGCCAGCCGAAGGGATAGGTTTTCTCGAACTCGGTGCGGTGCTCGGCGGGGATCGCGTGGCGAGACGGACCGTGAAAGCCGTCACAGCCCGCGATCAGGTCACAATCAAGCCGCTGCGCCTGACCGTCATGGGTGAAGCTCACGTAAGGTGCGTCGGTATCGATATCGCAGGGCGTGACAGCATCGCAATCGTGCAGTGTCACGGCACCGGCCGCGTCACGGGCCGCGTAGAGATCGTGGGTCACTTCGGTCTGTCCGTAAATGACCACGTGCCGGCCCGTCAGTGCCTTGAAATCTATTTTGACATCGGTGCTGTCCGAGACAATGCGCACACTGTCATGGATCAACCCTTCGGCGCGCAGGCGTGCGCCGACACCCGCCGCCTCGAGCAGGTAGACCATGCCGGTCTCTAACACGCCCGCGCGGACGCGCGACAGCACATGGTCGCGGCTGCGGCGTTCCAGCAGAACCGTGTCAATCCCGGCCCGGTGCAGCAATTGCCCCAGCAGCAATCCGGCAGGCCCGCCACCGATGATTGCCACCTGGCACCGCATCTCAGCGCAGCCTCATATGGGCCATGATCTGCCCGTGATCCGAGGCCAGCTTGTTATAGGGTGCCTCGGGGTGGCTGCCATCGGTGATATGGTCGTTGAAGACGCTGAAATATTCCATGTCGCCGATCCGCGCGTCGAAATCAGGGTGGAAATGGCGCGACAGGTAAATCTGGTCGATGCTTTCATAGACGCCACCAAAGGCCGACGTATAAACCATATCACGTAGAGATTTGCGGACAAAAAGCTTCTCGGCGGAATGCAGGCGGACGGCCTCGACATCTTCGGTGATCTGCCGGGATTCCTCGGCTGTGTAGCGGTCGTCACGGGTGTGCGCGTCGTGGCGCAACATCCACTGGTAGTTCTTGAACGGGACTTCACCGGCGATAATCTCGGACGCGGTGGCGTGTTCGCCATCGTTGAAATCGCCCAGCACCATCACGGGGTGTCCGGCGCGCAGTTCGGCCACGATCTCGGTGCGCAGTACCCACGCCTCGGCCATGCGGCGCAAAGCGGCGCGCATCGACCCCAATGCGCGGCCCACGGGATCGTAGCGGGTCAGATCCGCCTCGGGGGCGAAATCCGCGCCGGCGGGTTTGATGTATTCGCCCAGCTTCGACTTGAGATGGCAGTTGAAGACAGTGACAGTTTGCTCGCCTACAGGGATGCGCGCCTTGAGGATCGGGCGCGACAGGCGGCGCAGGGTGAAATGACCGGCTTCCGCTTCGCCGTCCAGCCCGCGCAGGGGCTGAAACGGGATCACCAGCGGTTGCGCCAGATCCTGAATGACCTCGGGTGTTCCGGCAAAGCCCATGCGCGACAGGATCGCCACGCCGGGGCGGCGCTTGCCCGGTTCGCCGGTATCGGCGGAGTTGGGCGCATAGGCCAGCGACGCATCCGCATAGCCGGTGGCGGCCAGCTTGCGAAAGATGACCTTGCGATGATAGCGCTTGGAACGATCCGGGACAGAGGCGGCATTCAGCACTTCGGCGCGGCGGCTGGCCTCGTCGATGACAGTGCGCAAGGGGGCCTCTTCAAAGATTTCCTGAAAGCCTATGATATCCGCGTCCAGCGTCAGCAACTGGTCGGCCAACCAGTCTTCCTTCCACGCGTATTCTTCGGGGGTGTAGGTCTGGAACTCGTAATATTCCTTGTCCGGTCCGATCAGGTTCTTGACGTTGAAACTGGCAATGGTGAATTCGGTCATGTGACGCCCCCATAGGCTGTGAGCGCGCGCTGATACAGATCCGCATCGACATTCCCGCCGGAGATGACGCAGACCACCGCATCGCCTTCGATCTCGTCGGGGTGAAAAAGCGCTGCAGCAAGCGCCACGGCGCCGCCCGGCTCGGCCACCAGCTTGAGCCGTTGAAAGGCAAGGGCCATGGCGTGCAGGCATTCGTCCTCGGTGACGGCTATGCCCGGCCCGCAGAGGCGGTGCATGATCGGAAAGGTGATCTGCCCCGGCGCGGGCGTCAGGATCGCGTCGCAGATGTTGCCGGATTGCGATTTGTTGGTCTCGATCTGCCCGGAGGCAAGCGAGCGTTTGGTGTCGTCAAAACCTTGCGGCTCGCAAGGGCGGGCGCGCAGGCCCGGCGCATCGGCCTCCAGTGCCATGGCGATGCCCGAGGTCAGGCCGCCGCCGCCACAGCAAACCAGAACATCACCTGCCGTCACGCCCATTTCGGCGGCCTGCGCGGCGATCTCCAGACCTGCGGTGCCTTGGCCCGCGATCACTTGCGGATCATCGTAAGGGCGGATCAGGGTCAGGTTGCGCTCGGCTTTGAGCGTGTCGCCGATGGCCTCACGGCTTTCACCATTGACGCGATCATACAGCACCACTTCGGCGCCGAGCGCGCGTGTGTTGTCGATTTTCATGCGCGGCGCGTCAGCGGGCATGATGATCACCGCAGGCACGCCATGTTCGCGCGCGGCCAGCGCCACGCCCTGCGCGTGATTGCCGCTGGAGTAGGCGATGACACCATTGGCGCGCACTTCCGGATCTAGCGCCGAGACGGCAGAGCGCCCGCCGCGATATTTGAAACTGCCGGTATGTTGCAGGCACTCAGGCTTGATCAGCACGCGCCGCCCGGCGATCTCGTCAAGGAAGGGCGAACCGAGCATCGGCGTACGGCGTGCATGCCCCTCCAACCGGGTTGCTGCGGCGCGGATCATTTCGATGTTGCTCATGTGCTGTGGGCCTTCAGATGGGTGTGGATCGCCGCCAGTGCCTCGGCCTCGTCAAGAAAGGGGACATGCCCGCGATCCGGTACAGTGGTGGTGTGCATGCCGGGCGCGCGCTCTTGCATTTTCGCAAATGTCTCCACGCTCAGCAGATCGGAATTGGCGCCGCGAATGGCGGTAAGCGGCAGTTTTGCCAAAGCATCAAAGAGCGCCCAGAGGTCGGGCGCGGGGCCGGCACCGGCCTGACCCACCAACGCATCGCGTAGCCGTGGGTCATAGCGCAGCCCAAGGCCGCCGCCGGTTTTTTCATAGAACATCATCTCGGCCTGTACGCGCCAACGATCAAACGACACGCCGGGAAAGGCATCGGCATTGACTGCGCGCAGTGTGGTGGCGGCAGTGTCGAGATCGGGCGCGTTCGGCTCCTTGCCGACATAGTCCATGATCCGCTCGATGCCGACAGGTGTGACTTCGGGGCCGATATCGTTGAGGATCACGCCGCTCAGACGCTCGGGCGCCATGTGGGCCAGCAGCATTGCGATCAACCCGCCGCGCGACGTGCCGATAAGCGTGACGCGGTCCAGTCCCAGATGGTCGAGCAGGGTAATGGCGTCCTGCGCTTCCTGGGCGATGGAATAGGTCATGAAATCATTGGCATAGTCCGATTGGCCGCGCCCGCGATAATCCGGCCGGATCACCCGGTAGTCAGGCAGAAACGGCAACAGGAACTGGAAATCGGCACTGTTGCGCGTCAGGCCCGCAAGGCATAGCACCGGTGGGCCGTCACCCGCATCCTCGTAATGCAGCGTCAATCCGCCCTTGGACAGAAATCTGGGCATCAGGCGCCTGCCAGTGCCGGGATGCCGGTCAGATCGTTCAGGATATGGGCCGGGCGTGCGGGCAGGCGGTCCACAGGCTCGGACGCTCGGTTCACCCAGGCCGTGTTGAACCCGTAGCCCGCGGCACCCGCCACATCCCAGCCGTTTGACGACACGAAGAGCACCTCGGTGCGGGCGCAACCAAAGCGCTTGCCCACCATGTCATAGACCACATCGGCAGGTTTGAAGATGCCCACATCCTCGACTGACAGCACATCATCGAGCAGGTCGGTCAGTCCTGCCGATTTCACCGCGCCGTCCAGCATGTCGGGCGATCCGTTCGACAGGATCGCGGTATTCAGTCCCGCGTCCTTGAGTGTGCGGAGCATGGCCGGCACTTCCGCGTAGGCTTCCAACTCCCAGTAAAGTTGCAGCAGCCGCTCGCGCAGTTCCACGTCGCCTTCCAGCCCTTCAGCCTCCAGCGCCCAATCCAGCCCGTCCTGCGTCACCTGCCAGAAATCGGTGTGCCGCTGCATGACCGCGCGCAGCCAGGTGTATTGCAGTTGTTTCAGCCGCCAGTTCTGCGCAATCTGCGGCCAATGGGCGGCAAAGGCCGCGCGGCCCGGCTCGGCCGCAGCCGTGCGGGCGGCAGCAGCCACATCGAAAAGCGTGCCGTAAGCGTCGAATATACAGGTGGTGATGGGCATTGTGTCCTCCGCGGGTCAGTATGCAGACTGGCATGGATGGCAGAGCGGGAAAAGGGTGATTTGGTTCACGGTCCGGTGTCCGCATGGCAGTCTGTTTGCAAACTGGCGGATGCGACGTTAGCGTCTTTGGGATTCGCCATCGAGAACCCGCGCGCGCCGCGGCCTCGTCAATTCCTGATGCCCCGCCAGACGCACGCAATGCGCAGGCGAGGGCAAATTCCCCAAGATCGGAGCATTCATGACGCAAGTAAAAACGGGTGACACCGTACACATTCACTATACCGGCACGCTGGCAGACGGGACTGTCTTTGACAGCAGCGATGGCCGCGAACCGCTGAAATTCGAGGTCGGCTCGGGTCAGATCATTCCCGGACTGGACACTGCACTGCCCGGGATGAGCCTGGGCGACAAGAAGGTGGTCGAAGTGGCTGCGGACGATGCGTATGGCCAGCCGGATCCAGCCGCGCTTCAGCAGGTGCCACGCGAGGGCATTCCCGCCGATATCCCGCTGGACCTAGGCACGCAGTTGCAGGTGCAGACGCCCGAAGGCCAGGCAATGCCGGTCACGGTGGTCGAGGTGACAGACACCCATGTTACGCTGGATGCCAATCATTTCCTTGCGGGCAAGGATCTGACCTTCGCGATTGAGCTGGTCGCAATCGGCTGAGCGATGTCGGGGCAGGGTGGGTTTCTACCCACCCTGCGTCAGATCTCCAGCAGCACGGCACCCGAGCGGCCCGGTGTCATCACCGCGTCCTGTGCGGCGGCGCATTCTGCCAGCGGATAGGTTCCGGCAATCGCAGGGCGCAGCGCGCCCGTTAACAGCGCCTCGTGCAGACGATGGATCGCGGCGGTGCGCGGCGCGGCGTCGAGGATGTAAATCAGCACGATATCGAGGGTGAGCGCCTTGAAAAGATAGGGCCCGAACGGCAGGACAGGCGTCATCTCGGCACCCGATCCATAAGCACAGATCGTGCCCTGCGGTCGCATCACCTCGGCCAGCATCGCGGCGTTGCGGCCAAATTCCACCTCGACAGCCCGGTCCACACCTTTGCCACCCGTGGCCGAGACGATCTGCGCCGCCAGATCCGGATCGGTATAGTCGAGGCAATGATCGGCACCGGCCTCGGCTGTGCGCATCAGGCCGTCGCCTCGCGCGGTTGCGATGACCTTGGCGCCGCCCCATTTGGCCAGTTGCACAGCATTGTGCCCGACAGCCCCTGCGCCGCCGCTGATCAGCAGGGTCTGGCCCGCGACATTTCCACCGCCAAACACCGCATGCGCCGCCGTCAGCCCCGGAATGCCCAGCGTGGCGCCTGCGGCAATGTCTACGCCATCGGGCAGGGGCACGGCCTGAACCTCGGGCAGGCAGATTGCCTCGGCGGCCGTGCCGAAGGCGCGCTGCCACTGGCCGTTCCAGATCCACACCCGCTGGCCGATCCGCGCGGCATCGACGCCGTCCCCCACCGCGTCAATCTCGCCCGCGCCGTCGGAATGGGGGATGATCCGGTCGAAGGCCGGTTTTGTCACGCCGGGTCGCGTGCCTGCGCGGGCTTTGGCGTCTGACGGGTTCACACCGGACCAAGCCAGGCGGACGCGCACCTCGCCCGGGGCGGGGGCGGGCAGTTCCATGTCGCCCAGTTGCAGGACTTCGGCGGCGGGGCCGAAACGGTCGTAGCTGATGGCGCGCATGTCAGAGGCTCCTTGCATTGTTCTGTATGTGCCTATGAACCTGCTTGGCGGCCAAGGCGCAAGAGCAGGTCGCGGGGCGCTCAGCAGTTTGAGCCATTGGCCAAGAGGGGGCGACCCATCACCGGGCGAGTTGCCGCGATGTCGGGCGGAGCTTTGAGATGGTTGGCGGGTTAGTGGCGGCGGCGCAGGCGGATCACCACATCGACCGAGGCGATTTCCGCGCCTTCGGGCGCATCCGGCAGGCGGACGATCTGAAGCTGGTCTGCGGGCGCGTCGCTCAGACGGTTTTCGTCTTCCCAGAAGAAATGCGGATGATCATGGGTGTTGGTGTCGAAATAGCTCTTGGCACCGTCCACCATCACTTCTTGCAGTAACCCGGCATCGCAAAAGGCGCGCAGAGTGTTGTAGACAGTGGCAAGCGACACACTCTCACCCAGGCGACGCACATCGGAAAACAGGCTCTCTGCGGTCACGTGCCGATGCTGGCCGTCGCCAATCAGCAACGCCGCCAGCGCCACGCGTTGCCGCGTCGGGCGCAGCCCCGCATCCATCAACCAGTCTGATCCTCGTTCCAGCGCCTTAGGTGACATTGGTGCCTGCATTCGTTTCTCTCACGTAACCATATGGCGCAGAACGGATGAATTTCAAATGAAAATCGCATTTTGACCGGTCTGTTGTCGCGTGACGGGCGCGGTTTCACGGGCTTGCATGGTCGCGCGCCGGGGTGCTAGAGGGGGGATTGGGACTTGCCACCAATCAAGAGGGAGCCGTGCGAATGGCCGACTATCCGAGCAGCTTCGGAAAAGACGATTTGCTGAAATGTGCGCGGGGCGAGCTTTTCGGCCCTGGCAATGCGCAGCTTCCAGAGCCGCCAATGCTGATGATGGACCGGATCACCGACATCTCGGGTGACGGCGGCGCGCATGGCAAAGGTCATGTGGTGGCCGAATTCGATATTACCCCGGACCTATGGTTCTTCGAGTGCCATTTTCCCGGCAATCCGATCATGCCCGGCTGTCTGGGTCTTGACGGGCTGTGGCAACTGACCGGGTTCAACCTTGGCTGGCGCGGCTGGCCCGGGCGCGGCTATGCGCTGGGCGTGGGCGAGGTCAAGCTGACCGGCATGGTGCGCCCCGACCGAAAAATGCTGACCTACAAGATCGACTTCACCAAGGCGATCCAGACAAGACGGCTGACCATGGGTGTTGCCGATGGCATCGTGGAGGCCGATGGCGAAGTGATCTACATGGTCAAGGACATGAAAGTGGCGCTGAGCGAGAGCTGAGCCGACGGGCCTGTCTGCCGCCGCTCCGTTGCCCGACCACGCTTGACCGGGGTCCGGGGCGGCGATCACGCGGGTTTCCGGCCCGGTTTCATAGTTTACCATCCATTTGCGACAGTCGCGGGGCGTCCCGTCGGCCCGCGTCCGGCATTGGCAATCCCTCGCAGCTGCGCCCGAAATCAGCGGCGTCACTATGTCGCGTTCTGCACTCTTCTTTACGTAGCGTCATGATATGATTCCGGCCTGAGCCAGGCGCATCCGCCTGAGCCGTAGATTCGCGGGGATCATCATGAAATCGGTTCTGTTTACGCTTGTGGCAAGTGTGTGCATCGCGGGGAGTGCTGCCGCGGAAACGCCGCTCGAACGCGGGCGATATCTGGTGCAGGGGCCAATGGGCTGCGGCAATTGCCACACGCCAAAAGGCCCGGTCGGCCCGATTGCAAATATGGAAATGGCGGGCGGGTTTGTCATCGCCATGCCCGAATTCACAGTACATGTTCCCAACATCTCGCCGGGCAGCCGGGTTGCCGGTTGGTCGGATGCGGAACTGGCACTGGCGATCAGGGAGGGGATTCGACCCGATGGATCGGTCATTCGCCCGCCCATGGCAATCGAGTTTTACCGCCACATATCGGATACCGATCTGGCCGCGATCGTGGCCTATCTGCGCAGCCTTCCAGCGGTAGAGCAGGCGGTTCCAGAGTCGATCTACCACATCCCGGTGCCGTCCTCATACGGCCCGCCTGTGGGGAGCGTTCCGGATGTGCCGCATACAGTCAGCGTCGAATATGGAAAATACCTGGCCACGGTTGCGCATTGCCTAGAATGCCACACGCCCCTTGGCCCGGAGGGTCATCTATTCGAGACCGATCTGGGCCGCGGCGGGCGCGAGTTTGAAGGGCCTTGGGGGATATCGGTTGCGCCGAACCTGACCAACAGCCCTGATGGTCTGGCGGGCTACACAGATGCCGAACTCGGCATGATGATCACCCAAGGCAAACATCCCGATGGCCGGACGATGCTGCCACCGATGCCCTATGGATACTTTGCCAACATCACGCCCGAGGATCTGGCAGCGATCATCCTGTATCTTCGGACGGTTCCGCCCTTGCCCGATGCGGGGTAGATCGCGGAGGCCTCTGCCGATCTGAACGCGCATGCTCAGGCCCCACTATGGTGCTTACTTTGGCGCGGTGATCTGCTTGCCGCGCCAAAGGATGAACAGCCCCGAGACCACGATCAGACCTGACCCGATCAGCATCGACAGGCTCAAGCTTTCGCCGAACAGCACGATCCCCAATGCCAACCCGAACAGCAGCCGGGTGTATCTGAAGGGGGTCACGGCGGACACTTCTCCGATTCTCATGGCCTTCATCAGGCACGAATAGGCGAACACCCCAGCCAGCACCGCCGCCAGCAGGTAGAAGGAAACCTCGATACCGGGTTGAACGAACGGGGCCGCCTGCCAGACTGAGAACAACGCGCCGGCGATGATGATTGCCAGGAAGCCGTAAAACCCCAGCAGCGACGTGCTGAGCGCTGCTGGCGCGGCACGGCTGGCAAGGTCGCGCCCGGCAAATCCCATCATTCCGATAATCGCCAGGATCGAAAGCATCGAGAAACTCTCTGTGCCGGGTTGGACGATGATGACAACCCCGGCCAATCCGATGACAATTGCCGTCCAACGGCGCCAGCCGACCTTTTCGCCAAAAACCAATGCCGCCCCGGCGACCACGACCAGCGGCGTCGCCTGCAGGATCACGGTGGCTGCGGATAGCGGGACCAAGGAAATGGCAAGCGTGTAGAACAACCGGCCGATGATTTCGAAGACGACGCGAATACGCATCGGGCGTGAGACCACCTCTCGGATGAAAAGGGATTCATTGTTCCGGCGTGCCAGACAGGCAAACAGGACTGCGCCACCGAAACCAAAGATGATCAGGATCTGTCCGACAGGAAGTGTTACGGATGCGGCCTTGATGAATGCGTCCTCGATGGCAAAGATCGCCATTGCGGAAATCATCCAGATACTGCCGAGCAGGTTGGCCTTGCGGTCCGTCGTAATCTCAGTCGCCACAGGTTTTCCGATGCAAGTTGCCGCCCCGACGGCGACGGACGTGCCGCCAGATAACCGAGGTTGGGATAACCTCCCGATGCCTGAACCGCCCCGGTCCGTCAATGATCAAAGCTGCCGGGCACCGAGGGCAGATATTGGAGCGGGGGCGACGGTTATGCGGCACCATGCGTCAGATCGTGCCAGTTTACGCCCCGGCCTTCAGCCTTTCCTTCATATCTCTGCCCAATCTGCTTGCCCCTTTGCCCCGGCCTGCCTTACACAAGACGTTGAACCGATGAGGGAGTTTGCCTATGCGCCGTGTGGTCATAACAGGGATCGGGATCGTATCGTCGATCGGGAACAACGCCGAGGAAGTTCTGGCCTCGCTGCGAGAGGGGAAATCGGGGATCACCGCCAATGAGGCGATGGCCGAACACGGGTTCCGCAGCCAGATTGCGGGCGCGGTGGATATTGATGTGGCTGAACATGTGGACAAGCGCACCCTGCGCTTCATGGGGCCGGGCAGTGCCTATGCGCATATCGCGATGGGTCAGGCGATTGCCGATGCGGGGTTGACGGAAAAGGAAGTCGTGAATCCCATGACCGGGCTGATCGCGGGATCGGGCGGGCCGTCTACCAGTGCCATGTTGCTGGCGCACCAGACCGTGCTGAAAACCGGCGCGACCAAGCGGATCGGCCCCTTTGCGGTGCCCAAATGCATGTCCTCGACCGTGAGCGCCAATCTTGCGACGGCCTACCAGATCAAGGGCATGAACTTCTCGATCACTTCAGCCTGCTCGACCTCGTTGCATTGCATCGGCATGGCTGCACAGCAGGTCGCGCTGGGCACGCAGGACGTGATGTTCGCGGGCGGCGGAGAAGAGCTGGACTGGACACTATCCTGCCTTTTCGATGCGATGGGCGCGATGTCGAGCAAGTATAACGACACCCCCGCAAGCGCCAGCCGCGCGTTTGACGCGGGCCGCGACGGGTTCGTGATCTCGGGCGGCGGTGCCATCGTGGTGCTGGAAAGCCTGGAACGGGCAGTGGCGCGCGGTGCGAAAATCTATGCCGAAGTCACCGGCTTTGCCGCCACGTCGGATGGTGCTGACATGGTCGCACCGTCAGGCGAGGGGGGCGAACGGGCGATGCGCGCCGCGTTGCGCACGCTGCCCGAAGGGCGCAGCGTCAGCTACATCAACGCGCATGGCACCTCGACGCCGGTCGGGGATGTTGGCGAAGTGGAGGCCGTCCGCCGCGTTTTCGGGCAGGGAACGACGCCACCGATCAGCTCTACCAAGTCGATGACTGGCCACAGCCAGGGCGCGACGGGTGCGCAGGAGGCGATCTATTGCCTGCTGGCGCTGGAGCATGATTTCATCATCCCGTCGATCAATGTCGACAATCTGGATCCGGCACTGGACCCGGCCGAAATCGCGACGGCGCCGGTGGACGCAGCCGGGCTCGATACGGTCATGACCAATTCCTTCGGTTTTGGTGGCACTAACGGCTCGATGCTGTTGAGCAAATACCAAGGATGATTGCATGACAAATTCACTGCGGGGCAAACGCGGCCTGATCATGGGGGTGGCGAATGATCGCTCCATCGCGTGGGGCATTGCCCGCGAAATGCACGCGGCGGGGGCGGAACTGGCGTTCACCTACCAGGGCGATGCATTCGGCAAGCGCGTGGCGCCGCTGGCCGAATCGGTCGGGTCGGATTTCCTCGTGGATGTGGACGTGACCGACGATGCCTCGCTTGATGCCGCGTTCGAGGGGCTGGCGCACCGCTGGCCGACAATCGATTTCGTGGTTCATGCCATCGCGTTTTCCGACAAGGCGGAATTGACCGGCCGGTTCCTGAACACCAGCCGGTCCAATTTCAAGCATTCGATGGACATCTCTTGTTATTCCTTCATCGAAGTGGCGCGGCGCGCCCATCCGTTGATGCGCGAAAATGGCGGCACCTTGCTGACGCTGACCTATCAGGGCAGCAACCGGGTGGTGCCGAACTACAATGTCATGGGCGTGGCCAAGGCGGCACTGGAGAGCGCCACGCGCTACCTGGCCAACGACCTTGGGCCTGATGGCATTCGCGTCAACGCGATCAGCCCCGGCCCGATGAAGACACTGGCGGGCGCGGCGATCGGCGGCGCGCGCAAGACCTACAAGCACACCGACATGAACGCGCCACTGCGTGCCAACGCCACGCTGGAGGCGGTGGGTGGTACGGCGGTCTACCTGGCGTCGGATGCGGGGGCCTGCACGACCGGCGAAATCATCCGCGTCGATGGCGGTTTTCATGTGCTGGGAATGCCGCAGGCTGAAAACCTCTGACAAGCCCGAGATTGTTCTGTGAAAAATCTAAGGAGACGTTGCGCCGAACATGCGAGCGGCAAATAGGTTTTTCGCCGAAAAATCTGTGCCTTCGGTGAGGATATTCATCTAGATAAGACGCTATTTCGCATCAGAACCACTGACCGGGTTCCATCAGGCCGAGGTCCAGCAACTGGCGTGAGTGCCATTCGAAGGGCGTCGAATTGTGCCATTTGAAGGTCGGGATGTCGAAGGTCGAGCCGGGGTTGCGTTTGAGCGCCTTGGCGGTCCGGAAAGACACGATGGCGGCTGTCAGATTGTTGTGCCAGGGGCAGGCGTAGGTATTGTATTCCTCGTCGTTGAACGTGTGGTCTTCGCGAAGCGTCAGGCCCGGTTTGGCGCGGAAGAGCGCGATGCGGTCGATCTTGCGCCGCGGGGCGGGAATGTGTTCCTCGTAGCGCCAGCGCAGGCCACCAAAGAAATCGAGCTGGCGTTCCTTTGGATGGTTGTGATTGTTCGGATCAAGCCGCGCCAAGGCATAATAGCCTGACTTGTCGATATGTGCGTCTTCGAGCGAAACCGCGGATGGATGCGCGTCGAGATCGCCTGCGTAAAGGTCGATCACATAGGTCAGCATCGCATCGCGCCGTTCTTCACTATGATAGGCCAGCATTTCGCCGACGGTGCGGGTCTCGCAGAACGGGTAAAAGAGGTATTCGGCATTGTAACAGTAATAAAGCCACTCGCCGGGGGCCATCTTGATCACCGCGTTGACTGCGGCAAAGGCGCTGTCACCGCGGCTGAGGTCGAAATCGACGCGCATTGTCTGCTCGGCCACGTCGTCGGGCAGTGTGAATTCCGCAGGCATGAACACGACCAGCGCGCGAAAGCCCGCATCGTGATGGTGGCGCAGCGTGGTGTCGATCTCGGTATCGTCCTCGACGAAGACGAGCGCGATCGGTCCTTTTGCCAGCGCGGGCTTGCCTCGGGCGGTGAAATCTTCAAGTCCGGTGAATTGCACGCGTTGCCTCATGTTGTTTTGCGGCAGATTCGGGCAAATCGCAGTGCATTGCAAGAACCCCCTTCTCTGGTATAGGCAGGCGCGCACCCACACACTGCAAACCGCAAGCCAGAGGCGCAGCCCATGTCCGCACCCAAGAAGCTCTATATCAAGACTTATGGCTGTCAGATGAACGTCTATGACAGCGAACGCATGGCCGAAGCCATGGGCGGGGCGGGCTATGTCGAGACGCGCGACGTGTCCGACGCGGACATGATCCTGCTCAACACCTGCCATATCCGAGAGAAGGCCGCCGAGAAGGTCTATTCCGAGTTGGGGCGGTTCCGCGAGTTGAAGGACGCGCGGCCGGATCTGAAGATCGGCGTCGCAGGCTGTGTCGCGCAGGCCGAGGGCGAGGAGATCATGCGCCGTCAGCCCCTGGTCGATCTGGTGGTCGGCCCGCAAAGCTATCATCGCCTGCCAGAGATGGAAGCAAGGCTGGCGAAGGGGGAAAAGGCGCTCGATACCGATTTCCCCGAAGAGGACAAGTTCGAGGCATTGAAGGCGCGGCCCAAGGCCAGGCGTGGACCGACGGCGTTTTTGACCGTGCAGGAGGGGTGTGACAAGTTTTGCGCCTTCTGCGTCGTGCCCTACACCCGCGGTTCCGAGGTCAGTCGCCCGGCAGGCCGCATCCTGGAAGAGGCCAGCGGGCTGGTCGAGCGCGGCGTGCGCGAGATCACGCTGCTGGGGCAGAACGTGAATGCCTATCACGGGGTCGGGCCAAAAGGTGGCGACTGGTCGCTGGCGCGGCTGATCTGGGCACTGAGCGAGGTCGATGGGCTGGAGCGCATCCGCTTTACCACCAGTCATCCCAATGACATGAGCGATGACCTGATCGAAGCGCACGCTAACTGCGCCAAGCTGATGCCCTACCTACATTTGCCGGTGCAGTCGGGCAGCGACCGCATTCTCAAACGGATGAACCGCAAACATACTGCGCAAAGCTATCTGGATGTGATCGGACGGATCCGGGCGGCACGCCCCGATATCCTGCTGTCAGGGGATTTCATTGTCGGCTTTCCCGAAGAGACGGATGCCGATTTCGAGGACACATTGCGCCTGATCGAGGCGGTGGGCTACGGCACCGCCTATTCGTTCAAGTATTCGACCCGTCCAGGGACGCCTGCGGCCAACCGCGCACAGGTCGACCCGTCCGTGGCCGATGAGCGCCTGCAACGCCTGCAGGCATTGCTCACCCGGCAGCAGCGTGAGGTGCAGCAAAGCATGGTCGGGCGCGAGGTCAGCGTGCTCTTTGAAAAGCCGGGGCGGCAGCCGGGTCAGATGGTGGGCAAGTCCGAGTATCTGCATGCGGTGCATGTGGTGGCACCCGACATCCGGCCAGGCGATATCGCGCGGGTCCGGATCAGCGAAAGCGGCGCCAATTCGCTTGCCGGCGTGCTGATTTAAGACTGAGCTGGCGAATCGTCTCTGGTTCTGGCCGGGCGAAGATCCACGCGCATGGCCCCTGTATGTTGTGAATGTCCGGCCTAGAGGGACCACAGGTGGTTCTTCTGGGTGGATTCCTCCCTTATTAGTGCTTCACAACACGGGCAAAGCTGCTAAGGTTGAACGATAATTTACGACATTGGCAGGCCCGGAAAAACCGAGCAGGCCAATGGGGGGAACAGAAGAAGGAATTTGGCTGTGATGACGAGACTGACGAAGTCATGTCGCAGCGCTCTGGGGGGGATAGCTGCCGCTGCTCTGGGTGCGTGTATCGTGTTTTCGAGCGGGGCGGCTTTGGCCCAGCAGAAAACGGTTGTGGGTGAGAATTACACGCCAACGATTTGGGTCGATCCGGACGGATGTGAACACTGGGTCATGGATGACGGTTGGGAAGGCTACATGAGCCCGCACACCAACCGCCAGGGCATTCCGGTCTGCCGCCGGGGCAATGTTTGCGGTGTGATGAACAGCGATCAGCTGTTTGCGACAGACAGCGCGCGGATCAGCCCTTCGGGCAAGCGGTATCTGATGGATTTCTTCAAGAAAACCGGGGCGGTGTCCTATATCATAACCGGCCACACCGACAGCCGCGCATCGGATCAGTACAACATGGATCTTTCGCTGCGCCGGGCCAACTCTGTGGCACGCATCGCGGCCAGCACCGGGGCGCGCATCGCGGATGTCCGCGGTTATGGTGAGCGGATGCCGAAAGCATCGAACAACACCGCCGCGGGCATGCAGCAAAACCGCCGCGTCGAAATCATCTGCATTCGCTAGGGGGGCGATACATGAAACTTGTTAAACTCGCTGTTGCCCTATGCGCAGCCGTCGTCGTCGCCGGGTGTGACGCTCCGAAAAAAGACAAGACTGTTGACCGGGGCTTCGACTCGAAGCACCTGAGCCAGCTCAAGGCCGGTATATGGATTGACCCGAACGGGTGCGATCACTGGATCATCGACGACGGGATCGAAGGTTACCTGTCGCAGCGTCTGGACAAATACGGCAAGCCGGTTTGCTCTGGCACTGCGCCGCCGAACACGGCAACCGGTGCGTTTAAGCGCGGCTCGCCTGTATCGGACCCGGTTTGATCGCGGGGCCCGCACTGAGAAACATCAAAGCCGCGAGCTGTTTGCTCGCGGCTTTTTCGTGCCATGAGCGTGGTTGCCGCATCGAGGCGCTTGCGCGCCCCGCCGCAACTTGTCACCATCCGAAATGCCAATTCAGGCCAGACCTAATCCCGGAGAGTTGATTGACCCGAGCCGAGCTGCCCGAAGCCAACGCAAGCGACGCGATGCACAAGCAAATCGTCGAGTTTCCCGACAATTTCCTGTTGATAGATCTATGCGGTGAACACGACCGCAATCTGGCCGAAATCGAACAGACGCTAAGTGTGCAGATCCTGCGCCGGGGCAATGAGCTTGCGGTGCATGGCGAGCAAGCGCAGGTGGTGGAGGCGGCCGATGTGCTGCGCGCCCTCTATGAGCGGCTCGAAGCCGGTCGCGCGGTCGAGCGTGGCGATATCGACCGTGAGCTGCGTATGGGCGGCACGGAAGCTGATACTGGCGTGCAAGACGGTGATCAGCTGGAAATGTTTCAGGGCGGGCGGGTCGAGATAAAGACCCGCAAAAAGCTGGTGGAGCCGCGCACCGATGCACAGAAAGCCTATGTGCGGTCGCTGTTCTCGAACGAACTGGCCTTCGGGATTGGCCCGGCGGGTACCGGCAAGACCTATCTGGCGGTCGCTGTTGGGGTTTCGATGTTCATCGAAGGGCATGTGGACCGGATCATCCTCAGCCGCCCTGCGGTCGAGGCCGGAGAGAAGCTCGGCTATTTGCCGGGCGACATGAAGGATAAAGTCGATCCCTATATGCAGCCGCTCTACGACGCGCTGAACGATTTCCTTCCGGGCAAGCAACTGGCCAAACTGATCGAGGAAAAGAAGATCGAGATTGCGCCGCTGGCCTTCATGCGGGGACGGACGCTGTCAAATGCGTTCGTGGTGCTGGACGAGGCACAGAACGCCACGACGATGCAGATGAAGATGTTTCTGACGCGGCTGGGCGAGGGCAGCCGCATGGTGGTTACTGGCGATCGGACCCAGATCGACCTGCCGCGCGGGGTGCCGAGCGGGCTGCATGACGCCGAACGGCTGTTGTCGGCGATCCCGAATATCAGTTTCAACTACTTTACCGCCAAGGACGTTGTGCGGCATCCGCTGGTCGCGGCAATCATCAAAGCGTATGAGGCCGATAGCTGAGGGGTTTCACGTTCAAGTGGCGCTTTAATTATACCAGTTAAGCGTTGGGAGAATAATGATTTTCACTCTGGCTTTCGGGGCGGATCAGAACCCTTCGAGCTCTGACAGCTTTCGATGCAGATAGGCGGCGATGACCTCGGCCCCGACTGCATTGGTGTGGACCTCATCATAGAAATCGCGGCCCAGATCGAACGTGACCTCGTGCATTAGGTCGAAGCAGGCCGCATCCGCTGCCCTGCACGCGGTGAGGATCGCATCGGCGATGCGGCTTTCGACGGCGTGCACATCGACCCCGTTGATCGGCCCGAAACGGGCTGTGTAGCGGTTCAGGAAACCCGGTGAGATCTGTTTTATCCCCACCACCTTGCCATTCTCTAGCGTCCAGGCGGTGCTGCGCTGGGTGACAAATATCGGCACCGCGCCCATTTCGCGCGTCAACCGGGCGAGCGTGGCGATATTGTCCCCGAGCGTATCCAGCGCGCGGGTCACGTCCGGGTCCTGTAATGCATCGGGTGCGAGGGTCGGTGTATCTGTCAGCGGCGTGCCGGGCAGCGCGAAGTTGGCATGCGATAACTGGTGGCTTTCCTCGGGGGGACGCATCGCCTGTTTGGCGATGAGGTATAGCTGGTAGAGCGCTGATTTTTCGCGAATAAAGAGCTGTAGGCGGCGCAGCTTGCCCGAGGCTTCGATCACGTCGAACTCTGGTTTGGACGACAGGATCAGCGCGTCGTTGATCCCGACATAATATAGAATGTAGCGCGGGGCGAGCCCGTCGATACGATTGAACCACGCTTCGAAATTCGCGATATGGCCAAAGGTGGACTGACCGTCGATCCCGGCATTGGCGATGGCGATCTGCCGTCCCTCATCTGCAAAACTCGCCGCCAGCCGCGCCTGAAAGGTGGCGCTGTCGTCAAGATAGCGCTGGTCGGTGGTGCTGCCGCCCACGGTCAGCAGGTCGATCTCGGACACATCCGCCGCAAGGCCGCGAAACCCGTTGGCGTCGCGGGTGTAATGGATCACTGCGGGTTCGTCACCCAGCGGGTTGGGCCGCTCCAGCGCGATATTGCGCGGTTTCGTAAACTGGTGCAGCGCGTGGGTGCTGGAAAACCATGTGCCAAAGAGCAACTCAAGCCCGATGATCAGGCAGGCAAAAATGATCAGGTTGATCGAGATGAGTCGTAGCAATGCAGGCCGCCTTTGGTCGATTTATCCCATGCTTAGCGCAAGACCGGGAAAATCTGAACCGCAGCTTGCGATGCGCAGTCAAAAAGCTCTGATCCGGCAGGTGCGGGGCCCCTTGCTGTGCGCGCCCCGCGCGATCATAAGGGCCGCATGAGCGTGGATATCATCATCGAAGATGCCCGTTGGGCAGACCTGGACATCGAAGCGTTATGCAGCGCGGCGGCCGATGCGACGCTGGGTCATCTCGGGCTTGACGCGGAAGCGTTCGAGATCAGCGTGCTGGCTTGTGACGACGCGCGCATTGCGGCGCTTAACACCAGTTTTCGCGGCAAGGCGCAGCCCACCAACGTGCTGAGCTGGCCCAGTGCCGAACGCGGCGCACCGACACCCGGCGGCACACCCGACGCGCCCGATCCCGTGCGGGATGAGGAACTGGGCGATATCGCCATTGCCTATGAAACCTGCGCGGCCGAGGCTGTGCGCGGTGACATCCCGCTGCACGCTCATGCCACGCATCTGGTCGTGCATGCGGTTCTGCATTTGCTGGGGTATGATCACCTACGTGACGCGGACGCCACGTTGATGGAAACGCTTGAAGTCGAGATACTCGGTAAAATGGGCCTGCGCAGCCCATATTGAGGCGTTTCGCCATAAACCTGAATGCCCGGTGCGCGATGAAAAAAAGGGCACCTGAAGCGGTGCCCTTTTCATATATTTGCGCCTTGTGTACGTCAGGCTGGGCGGCTTCCCTTGTCCGAAATTGCGCCTTTGGGTTGTATTTCGCCGCGAGCCTGAAACGCCTAGCGGCCTGCGAGCGGGGTTGTCGGATCGATTCGATCTTCCGGCTGCCCCGGACCTTGCCTGAGGTGCGACACATGCTGGCTCACATGATCACGCAAGGCCACCGCCGGCGCGAGGCGGAGCCGGGGGATAGCGCCATCGCTCGTGAAACCTGCAGCGCCGAAACAATGCTCGGCGGCATCCCGCTGCGCGCTCATGCCACGCGTCTGATCGTGCATGCGGCCTTGCATTTGCCGGGTTATGATCACATGCGTGACGCAGATGCGGTGTAGATGGAATCGCTCGAGGTCGAAATACTTGAAAAAATGGGTCTGACCAGCCCATATTGAACCGTGGCGGGATCGATCCCCGCGGTATATGGAAAAAGGAACGATGGGCGATAGTATCGAAGATGCGTCTAACGCAGCGCAGGGCGCGCAAACAGGCGACGACGACCAAGGCGGGTTCTTTCGCCGTTTCATAGGGGCTTTCGCCTCGAGTGATACAGATGACGAGGCCGAGGGCCACGCCAATGGCACCAAGGAGGCGAGCGTGCGCGGCATGCTTAACCTGCATGATATGGTGGTTGAGGACGTAGCGATCCCAAAGGCCGATATCGTCTCGGTGCCATCGGACATTACCAAGGATGAACTGGTGAAAGTGTTCCGCGAAAGCGGCATGACACGGTTGCCGGTCTACAAGGGCACGCTCGACACGCCCATCGGATTGGCGCACCTCAAGGATTTCGCGCTCAAGCACGGATTTAACGGCAATGGTGGGCGGTTTTCGCTCAAGAACATGCTGCGTCCGCTGCTCTATGTCCCGCCCTCCATGCCGATCGGCGTCCTGCTGCAGAAGATGCAGAGTGACCGGCGGCACATGGCGCTGGTCATCGACGAATATGGCGGCGTTGATGGGCTGGTGACCATTGAGGACCTGATCGAACAGGTGGTCGGTGAAATCGAGGACGAGCACGACATTGGCGAAGGCGCGCTGTGGTCCGAGGAAAAGCCGGGTTGCTATCTGGCGCTGGCCAAAACCCCGCTGGAAGATTTCGAGGCCGAGATCGGGCAGTCGCTGACGGATGTCGAAGACGTCAAGGAAGAAGAGATTGATACGCTGGGCGGGTTGGTCTTCATGCTGGTCGGCCGGGTGCCGGTACGCGGTGAGGTGATCGAGCATCCTAACGGCACCTCTTTCGAAGTGGTCGACGCCGACCCGCGGCGGATCAAGCGGATGCGTGTGCGCGTCCCCGGTGCCGGGGCGGCGGCCGCAGGGGAATGACCGAGCGAACGATGCCCGCCGGCATCGCGCTGCGGATAGAGAGCCTTGGCGCATGGAAGCGCGCCGCGCTTTGTGCGGTGCTGGGTGCGCTAGCGGGGCTGGGGCAGGCTCCCTTCGGGTTCTGGCCACTGACGCTGCTGGCGCTTGCAGCCTTTTTCGGCATCTGTACGCTTCAATGGACCGCGCGACAGGCGGCATGGCTGGGGCTGGCAGCGGGCACCGGATATTTTCTGGTGGCGCTCAACTGGATCGTGGAGCCATTCCTTGTTGATGTGGCGACCCATGGCTGGATGGCGCCCTTCGCACTGGTGCTGCTGAGCGCGGGACTGGGCCTTTTCTGGATGCTGGGCGTCTGGGCCGCGCGGTGGCTGGGCGGTGGTGCGATGGCTTGGGTCGCGGCGCTGACGCTGACCGAGGCGCTACGCGGTGTTATCTTTACCGGTTTTCCCTGGGCGCAGATCGGCCATATCTGGATTGGCACACCGATGATGCAATGGGCCGCGATCGGCGGGCCGCTCTTGTTATGCGCGCTGAGCCTTGGCGCTGCAGCGGCGCTGTGGCACGCGGTGGCGGGCCAGCGTGTCCGTGGAGGCGTTGCGCTGGTGGCTTTGGCGGCTGCCTATGCGGCGGGGCCAAACCTCGGTACGCCGGTCCCGATGCCGCAGGGCGCGCCCATCGTGCGGCTGGTCCAGCCCAATGCGGCGCAGCACGAAAAATGGGACCCGGACAAGATCCAGGGTTTTTTTGATCGTCAGATCGCCTACACGTCGGCGGGTGATCCGCCTGATCTGGTGGTCTGGCCGGAAACCGCCGTGCCGGTCCTGCTGAACCATGCGGGCGATACGCTGGGCCATATCGCCGCAGCCGCGCGCGGTGCGCCTGCCATTGTCGGACTGCAACGGATGCAGGGGATGCGGTTCTTCAACACTTTGGCGCTGATCGCGCCGGACGGTACGGTGTCCGCATCCTACGACAAGCATCACCTGGTTCCCTTCGGCGAATACCTGCCCTTTGGTGACACGCTGGCGCGGTTCGGGCTGCGCGGTTTTGCAGCGCGTCAGGGCAACGGCTATTCCTCCGGTCCCGGTCCACAGCTTGTTGAGGTGCCCGGGCTGGGCCGGGCGTTACCACTGATCTGTTACGAAGGTGTCTTTCCGCGCAACATCGCAGGCGCGCCGGAAAGGCCCGATTTTCTGCTATTGATCACCAATGATGCCTGGTTCGGAGAGCTGTCCGGCCCGTACCAACACCTGGCGCAGGCGCGGTTGCGCAGCGTTGAACAGGGCCTGCCGATGATACGGGTCGCCAATACCGGTGTCTCGGCCCTGATCGACGCGCGCGGGCAGATAATTGGCGAGATACCGCTGGGGCAGGCGGGCTGGCTGGATGTGGCGTTACCGCGCGCCGCGCCGCCGACGCCCTATGCCCGGTTGGGCGATTGGCCGGTGCTGGCGCTGATGCTGCTGATCGCTGCGCTTGCGGCTCAGCGGCACAGGTTTGCGCGGCAGTCCGCTCAGAACGCCTGAGTGAAAGAGACGACACAGCGGGGCCCTTTACCGCATTAACGATTGACGGCGCGCGCGCGGGCGCGCTAGCTAGCGCGAATTCGTCACAACGGCTTCCTGGCGTGGCGATGTCATATGAATGGAGCACTTCATGGCACGACAGAATTATATCTTCACCTCGGAATCCGTCTCTGAAGGGCATCCCGACAAGGTGTGCGACCGCATTTCGGATGCGGTGCTGGACGCTTTGCTGACCGAAGAACCCGAAGCGCGTGTGGCAGCAGAGACCTTTGCCACCACCAATCGCGTGGTGATCGGCGGCGAGGTGGGGCTTTCGGATCAGGAAAAGCTCCGCGGTTACATGGACGGGATGGAGGATATCGTCCGGTCGTGCATTCGCGACATCGGCTACGAGCAGGAGAAGTTCCACTGGAAAACCTGCGAGATCACTAACCTGCTGCACGAGCAGTCCGCGCATATCGCCCAAGGGGTTGATGCGGCGTCGGGCAAGGAAGAGGGCGCAGGCGATCAGGGCATCATGTTCGGCTTTGCCACTGACGAGACCGACGCATTGATGCCGGCCCCCATCCAGTACAGCCACGCGATCCTGCGCCGGCTTGCCGAAGTGCGCAAGGATGGAACCGAACCGGCCCTAGGGCCTGACGCTAAGAGCCAGCTGTCCGTGATCTATGAACGCGGCAAGCCTGTAGGTATCGGTTCGATCGTGCTGAGCACGCAGCATCTGGACGAGGCGCTGACCAGTGCCGACATCTACGACATCGTAAGCCCCTATATCCGCGAGGTTCTGCCCGAGGGGTGGCTGACCGACGCGACGAAATGGCATGTGAACCCGACCGGCAAGTTCGTGATCGGTGGTCCGGACGGTGATGCGGGACTTACCGGACGCAAGATCATCGTGGACACCTATGGCGGTGCGGCCCCGCATGGCGGCGGCGCGTTCTCGGGCAAGGATCCGACCAAGGTGGACCGCTCGGCGGCTTATGCCGCGCGCTATCTGGCCAAGAACGTGGTGGCGGCGGGCATGGCGCAGAAATGCACCATCCAGTTGAGCTATGCCATCGGGGTCAGTCAGCCGCTGTCGGTCTATGCCGACACTCACGGCACTGGCGATGTGTCGCCGGCGCAGATCGAGAAAGCGGTCTCGAAATGCATGGACCTCAGCCCGCGTGGCATCCGCGAGCACCTGCAACTGAACCGTCCGATCTATCAGCGTACGGCGGCCTATGGCCATTTCGGTCGCGCACCCGATGCAGATGGCGGGTTCAGCTGGGAAAAGACCGATCTGGTGGATGTTCTGACCAAGGCGATCTGATCGCCCGGTCGTACGCGGAATTTTCAAGACGGCGGCTCGATGAGAGTCGCCGTTTCGCGTTTGGCGCAGGTCGCTATCAGGTATTTTTGGAAAGATGAAAGCACGGGCGGTTTGGAACACGCGAGTGTTTGCGCTCGGGGCAGGGGCGAGGTAAAGGCAGCGACCATGGCAACGCTCAAACATCCATCAGGTGCGCCGTGGCGCAATTTCTATGGCCGCTTCAAGGGCAAATCCCTGCGCGCCTCTCAGGAGGCGCTGCTGGATGAAGACCTGGAGGGCCTTTCGCCCGGAGCCGTGGGCTGGGACGTGAACCCGGAGCGCGTGCCGCTCGACCTGAAGGCGCGATTCGGTGGCCGGCCGGTTTGGCTTGAAATCGGTTTTGGCGGCGGCGAGCATCTGGTGCATCAGGCCGTGAGCAATCCTGATGTCGGGTTCATCGGCTGCGAGCCCTATCTGAATGGGGTGGCCATGTTGTTGGCCAAGCTGCGCAAGGCAGGCGTGACGAACGTCGCGGTGCATCCGGGGGATGCGCGCGACTTGTTTGACGTCTTGCCTGAGGGCAGCATTGCGCGCGCATTTCTGCTCTATCCCGATCCCTGGCCGAAAAAGCGCCATCACCGGCGTCGCTTCGTCACCCAGGAACATCTGGCACCTCTGGCGCGCGTGATGGCGCCGGGGGCGATCCTGCGGGTGGCCACGGATATCGAGGATTATGTGCGCCAGACGCTGGAGGAAGTGCCGAAGGCTGGGTTTGAGTGGTTGGCGGAGCGCCCCTCCGACTGGCGCACGCCATGGGCAGATTGGACTCGCACGCGGTACGAGCAAAAGGCACTGCATGAGGGGCGCGTGCCGCATTACCTGACGTTCCGGCGGGTCTGACAAAAACGAGGTGATTTAATCTGCTAAACCTGTTGCCGGCGGCGCATAGGGCGAGCGCCGTGCCGGGGGAACTCAGTGGTTTGTGCGGGCGGTATGCGCATCGCTTGCCGACAGTGTCGATGCGCAAATGCCCGAGACCTTTTCATAACTCAGATCAAGCACCGCCTTCATACCCGTGGGCGTGAATGTCCGTGTGAGCGATCCGTCGAGATAGGCGGCAATGGCTGTCTGACTCATCTGCGTCCCGAAGCCTTCATGGCTTTCGGCTTCGCTAACGTCTTCGATCGTGCAGGTTTCGATCCACTCGATCCGCAGCAGATCGCCGTCTTGGTTGCTGGTGATGGTAAGGTTCCCCTCCGGCCCGGACAGCCCGCCATATTTCACGGCATTGGTGCAAAGCTCGTAGAACACGAGCGCGAGTGGCGTGATCGCGGCTTCTGCGACGGGACAATCGGCAAGCTCAATGCTGGGCTGTCTCTCTCCGATGAATGGTTGCAGGATGGAGGAGACGAGATCGGCAAGGGCCGTCTTAGATGGCGTCGCCTGCTTGGGGTCCGGGCTGGGCACCGCGAGGGAATGCGCCTCCGATAGGGCGCGAAACCGGTCTTGCATCATCTCCACCAGCTCTTCGGCGCTGTCTGCCTGTCGTGCGCAGATGCGCAGCAACCCGCCTGCCACGGCAAAGCAGTTTCCGACCCGGTGACGCATTTCCGACAGCAGCATGCGCTGCTGCTCTTCGGCCTGACGTTTCAGGGTGATGTCGCGGGCAATTTTCGATGCGCCGATGATGCGGCCGCCGTCGTCGCGAATAGGTGAAATCGTCACCGAGATCGGCACCAGACTGCCGTTCTTTCTCTGGCGGGTCGTCTCGTAATGCGCGATGCGCTCACCGCGTCTGATTCGCTCGATGATATCGGCTTCTTCGCCCTGCCTGCCATGCGGGAAAAGGATGGTGATGGGCTGGCCGATCGCTTCCTCGGCGGTGAAACCGAACAGCGATTCCGCGCCGCGATTCCAGCTTTGAATGATGCTGTCGAGGTTTTTGGTGATGATCGCGTCATCGGAACTTTCCACGATCGCCGCAAGGTGTTGTCGCAGACGGTCTGGGGAACTCATATGGCACGCTCCGATTTGATCCGTGTCAGTATACACTGTTCGGAAATGACACAAACCTCAAAGCGCGCATGGCCGTGATAATCGTGGATCACGGTTTGGTTGCCTTTTCGCCCTTGGATGCTGTGGGCATCGGGCCAGATGGCCGGTGCGATCTGTGGGACACCTTGGGCAGGTTCTGGTAACTGTCTTCTCGGCAGCCAGAGAAGCCTTGGCAATTAGAGAAAATCCCGGTGCTTCGGCGTTATGCGCCGGGAGGGCTTTTGACATACGCTTCGCGTCAGCCGCCAGCCAACCTGGAACCTTCCCATTGGCGGTGCGTTTATCTTCAAAGGAACGCATCTTCTGTGAGCCTTTGCAGCATTGCTCTGGGCAGTCTAAGTGCCCGAGCGATGCAGATTGCGCGCCTTGGCTTGGCGGGGGCAGTCGTAGAAGAAACAGGGGTTTACTATGCATACCAAACCCACCGAAGCCACGCGGACGAACCGAGCTGGCGGTGCGCTCAGCGAAACGGTGGACTCTGTCCTCAGTCTTACTGACAACCGGGACGACGATGTGACTGTCGGTGAAATCATTCACGCCAGCGGAGACAACGGCGCGCTGCCGCCGCTCTTGCTGGTTGCGCTGGTTGCGGCCACGCCACTGTCTGGCATTCCGGGCGTTTCCATGGTGTGCGGTGTGCTGATCGTGCTCTTGTCTTTTGAACTGATCGCAAATTTCCGTAGTCTCTATCTGCCGAAAAAGCTAAACCATGCGCCGATTGATGCCGGCAAACTGCGCCTGACGATGGGCAAGATGCGGCCTGCGCTGCGCTGGGTCGACAGGTACACGGGCAACAGGCTGCGATTTCTGTTCCATCGTCCGATAGTCTGGGTGCCGCAAGTCTTGTGCCTGTTGAGCGGCGCGGCGATGCCGTTTCTTGAATTCATCCCGTTTTCCTCGTCCTTTGTGGCAACGGGCGTCAGTCTGTTGGCGATGGCAATGCTGACGCGGGACGGGATATTCGTGATGCTTGCGCTCATCCCCTATGGCGGGCTGACCTATCTGCTGACGACGGTCCTGGGATGAGCCGCGTCGCAGATTGCATCATACCCGTTCTCTCGGTGGCAAGGACGGGCCGTTGCCCCGGAACCCGGCCTCGGCAAAGGATACGATCCGCTCCAGCGTGGCCTCGAATTGCGAGATGTCGCAAACGCCTTCTGATATACGTTCGAGCCGCTTGAGATCGGTGATCGTGTAATGCAGCGCGCCCAAGGTGAAATGCAGGCGCCACAATATCTCTTCTTCTGACAATTCGGGCAGAACGCGGCTGAAATACGGGATGAAGCGGCGCAGGTGGCCGACGTCGTTATAGAAAATCTCGTGCAGCGGCGACGATTGATCCAGTTGCAGACGTGTCAGGAACTGGATGAACAGGCCGCGCCCGCCGGTGTCAAACGACCAGCGAATGCCGGGGCGCAAGAGGGCGCTCAGCACCTCGCGCAGCGGGACCACGCCGCCTTCGGCGCGTTTGTCGGCAGCTTCCAGAAGTTGAGCGCGTTCACGGTTCAGGTCGGTTGCGCGCCGCAGGAAGACGGCCTTGAACAGCCCTTCCTTGCTGCCGAAATGATAGTTTACCGCTGCCAGCCCGACACCTGCCGCAGTGGTGATCTCGCGCATCGACACGGCGGCGTAGCTGCGATGGGCAAAGAGGCCCTCGGCAACCTCGATGATCCGGTTGCGGGTCTCGCTGGTGCGCGCCTGACCACTGTCCGACGTTTTTACTTCGCGCCCCAGCGCGTCCAGATCGATCGTTTCGCTTTGCGGTTTGGTCATGCTATTCCTCGCCGGTCCCGAATGCGCGGGCCTCACGGACCAGCGGGGCCTTCATCATCTTGCCATTCGCGTTGCGTGGCAACGGGTCGGTTGAAATCCTGTAAAAGTCCGGCTGTTTGTAATCCGACAGAGATTTCGCGGCATGGGCGCGCAGCGCCGCTTCGTCGGTGGCCATGTCGCGCACCGTGACGAAGAGGCATACCCGCTCGCCCATGACTGTATCGGGGACCGGTACCGCCGCGCATTCGATCACTTCCGAATGGGCGATCATCACGTTTTCAACCTCGGCGCTGAACACCTTGTATCCGGCGCGGTTGATCATGTCCTTCTTGCGGTCGTGGATGAACAGATACCCTTCGTCATCCATGCTGACGACATCGCCCGTGCGCCAGAACCCGTCGAGAAACGCCTCTGCGGTCTGCTCGGGCGCCTCCCAATAGCCTTTGACGATCATCGGCCCGCGCACCCACAGCTCTCCGATGCCGCCGGGGGGCACTTCGATACCGTCCTCGCCCATTACTACCGCTTCACCGCATTCGACCAGCAGGCCAATGCTGTCGGGGCGGTCCGCACTGGCCCAAGCGGGCATGATCGACACCGGCGAGGTGGTCTCGGTCGCGCCATAGGCATTGATCAGGCGCAGCTTGGGCAGCGCCTTGCCCAGTCGCGTGACGATGGCGGGGGGCATGATGCCACCGCCATAGATACCTGTGCGCCAATGGGCGAAATCGGCGGCGTTGAAATTCTCGTGCATCAGGATCAGCTGGTAGATCGACGGCACGAAAACGGTAAAGGTGATGCGCTCGCGTTTCAGCACGTCCAGCACGGCGGCGGTCTTGTATTCGCGCATGATCACCGTCGCGCCCGCCACGCTGAGCATGTTGGTATAAAGCGCCATGAAGCCCGAAATATGCGCGCCGGGGATCGCCAGCAGGCCGCGCTGACCTGGTTTCAGGTCGATCCCGTGGGCATATTGCAGTGCGGAATGGATGATGTTGATATTGGCGATGCAGGCGCCCTTGGGTTTGCCCGTGGTGCCGGAGGTGTAAAAGAGGAAGATCGTGTCATCCTCGGTGCCTACCGGGGTGATGTCGGTGGCGGGCGCGTGCAGCAATTCGTCAAAGGGCGTCATGCCCTCGGCCGGGCCATCGGACCAGGTTGCCCGGACTGACGGGCACTCGGACATGGGCGGCAGGCGGTCCAGAACAGAGGTTTCCGTGACCAGCGCGGCAGCGGCGCAGTGGTTCAGGATATAGGCCGTTTCCGGCGGGCTCATCTTGACGCTCATCGGGACGGCGATGGCCCCCATCCGCACGGCACCCATCAGGGCCAGAAAGAACGGAATGCCGTTGCCTAGCATGATGCCCACTCGTTCGCCCGGCGCGATCCCGGCGGCGATGAAGCCGTTGGCAACGCGGGTTACGCGTTCGTCATATTCGGCATAGCTGAGGCGGGTATCGCCGCAGACCAACGCCTCGTTGTCGGGGGTGTCGCGGGCGGCGCGGCGCAAGAGATCGTCAAACCGCTCGGGCCTGTTTTCATAGCAGCGAAAGACGCGGTTCCCGAAATGCAGTTCTGTCCGGGTCGGATTGATATCCGCGCCCACGACAAAGCGCTGTCCCACGATCCTTGGCTCATAAGTGTCGCCGGTCATTGGACGATCCTCCCTTCGTTAAGTCAGCGTGCCGGAAGGCGAATGCCGCCGTCAAGGCGGATCACTTCACCGTTCAGCATGCGGTTTTCCACGATTGCCGCTACCAGTGTTGCAAATTCCTCCGGCTCGCCCAGGCGGTCGGGGAAGGGCGGGCGCAAGGCCGTGACGACGTCGCGCGCGCGCGGCTTCATTTCGTTGACCATCGGCGTGGAGAATACGCCCGGCGCGATGGCCATGACCCGGATGCCGTACTTCCCAAGTTCACGTGCGAGCGGCAGCGTCATCGCCGCAACCGCGCCTTTGGATGCGGCATAGGCGGGTTGCCCCACCATGCCGTCATAGGCCGCGACCGAGGCGGTGTTGACGATCACGCCGTGCTGGTTGTCGACACCGGCGGACGCTTCCTGCATCTGACGCGCTGCAAGGCGGATGAAATTGAACGTGCCGACCACGTTGACTTCCAGCACGTTGCGGAAATCATCCAGCGGCAGGGGTCCATCGGGGCGCAATGTGGCGCCGGGCGACGCGATCCCGGCGCAATTGACCAGCACCCGAACAGGGCCGAGCGCGGCCTTGTGGGCGTCAAACAGCGCCTCTGCCGCGGTATCGTCGGTGACATTGCACGCGACGGGGTGGATGCACGACATGTCCTGCCCTGCGAACGCGGCGTTTAGCGCGGCCTCGTCCAGATCGACTGCCGTGACGGTGTAGCCGTCGCTGGCAAGTCGAATCGTTGTCGCATGGCCCAGACCCGAGGCCGCGCCTGTTACGATCGCAGACGGTGTTTCGTCCCAAATTTGGTACGAACGTTCCATTAAAATGCCTCCAATTTGTTCAGATTTACGCGAGCGTGGAGGATTATTAGCCCTCGTCGGCTTATTTTTTCCGTTTATTCCAAGAATTCGGAGAAACTGCAATCAATAACTTGAACGACCGTTCCAAAGTTGCTACCCATCGGGAACTCTGAGGGAGGACAACATGACTTTTAAATCAATTCTGGCGGCCACCGTCGCCACCGGTCTGCTTGCCAGTACGGCATTGGCCGACACTATCCGCATCGCACATATCGACCCGTTCTCGGGGGCTTTCTCGAATGTTGGTACGGTCAACGGCAAACACGTCCAGTTCGGTGCCGACATGGTCAACGCCGCTGGCGGTGTGCTGGATGGCGATACGCTGGAAATCGTGCGCTTCGACAACAAGCTGAGCGCGCAGGAAACCGTGATCGCATTCCAGGAGGCGCTGGACCAAGGTATCCGCATCGTTACGCAGGCGACCAGCTCTGGCGTGGCGTTGGCGCTGGCTGACGCAGTCAAGAAATACAACCGCCGCAACCCGGATGATCCGGTACTTTATCTGAACTACGGCTCGGCTGATCCGTCGCTCACACGCGATAAATGCGACTATTTCATGTTCCGCTTCGAGGCGCACTCGGGGATGAAGCAGGCCGCGGCGACAGACCAGATTGCCAAGGACGACAGCATCAAGAAGGTCTATATCATCGGTCAGGACTATGGCCACGGCCACGAAGTCAGCCGCTATACCAAAGAGATGCTGGCAGAGAAGCGCCCGGATATCGAGATCGTCGGTGACGAGTTCCATCCTTTCGGTTCCGTCAAGGATTTCACGCCGTACATCGCGAAGATCCTTGCCTCCGAGGCGGATGCGGTCGTGACCGGCAACTTCGGCTCGGACCTGTCATTGCTGATCAAGGCGGCGAACAGCGCCGGGCTGGATGCAAAATTCTTCACCCAGTATTCCGGCACATTCGGCACGCCGACTGCCATCGGCGAAGCGGGCGAAGGGCGCATCTATGACGCAGCCCCTTGGCATCCGGATGTTCCCGTGGAGCAGGGCAACGCAGACGCGGCCAAGATGGCAAAGGACTTCGAGGCGAAATACGACAGCGATCTGTATTATGTGCAAATCGTCGTGCAGATGCAGATGCTGGGCGAGGCCATCAACGCTGCTGGCTCTGCGGAACCTGCCGCCATCGCCGCCGCGATGGAGGGCATGAGCTTTGACGGCCCGACAGGTGCGATGCAGATGCGTGCCTCTGATCACCAGCTCTTTCACCCGCTCTTCGTGTCGGTCTTTACCCAGGATGGTATCACCAACGACTCCGAGGATACCGGTCTGGGCTGGAAGACCGTTCTCAGCGTCGATGCCGAGCACCTGAGCGACGATTCGACTTGCCAGGTCGAAAAACCCTAAAGTTGATCCCGCTCCCGGAGTAATTCGGGGGCGGGTTAACCCGTCTGCTGGGAGGCGTGCGTGGACACATTCATATTCGTGCTGGTCAATGGGCTGCTTTACGGCATGTTGCTCTTCATGTTGTCGAGTGGTTTGACGCTGATTTTCAGCCTGATGGGGGTGCTGAACTTCGCCCATGCCAGCTTTTACATGCTGGGGGCGTATTTCGCCTACCAATTGGCCAGCTTCGGGTCTTTCTGGCTGGGCCTGATCCTTGCGCCATTGCTGGTCGGCTGCCTGGGGGCCGCGATCGAACGTTTCGGATTGCGCATCGTCCACAAGCACGGGCATGTCGCCGAGCTGCTGTTTACCTTCGGTCTGGCCTACCTCATCGAGGAACTGGTGCGTCTGATCTGGGGGCGTCAGCCCGTCCCGTACAGAATTCCCGAAAGCCTTGATTTCACGCTCTTCTCCGTCAGTGGCATTGATTATTCTGCCTACCGAGCTTTCATGTTGCTGATCGCGGTGGCGATGTTCATCTCTGTCCTGTTGTTGCTGAAACGCACCCGCGTCGGCCTGATGGTGCAGGCCGCACTGTCGCATCCCGACGTGTTGTGGGCGATGGGCCATAACGTGCCGCGCCTGTTCATGCTGGTGTTCGGCGGGGGCGTCGCGCTGGCCGGTCTGGCGGGCGTCATCGGCGGTAACTATCTGGTGACAGAGCCGGGCATGGCGCAACAGATGGGGACAATCCTGTTCGTGATCGTTGTCTTCGGCGGGCTCGGGTCGCTGCTGGGCGCATTCCTCGCGTCGCTGATCATTGGCATCACGCAGACGCTGATGGTCACGATGGATGGCACGCTCACCGATCTGATCACGTCGCTGGGCGGCGCGGCCCCCCATGCCACCGGCATGTTTCGCGAGATCTGGACCATCGCACCCGCCAACCTCGCACCGGTGTTTCCGTATCTGCTGCTGGTGATCCTGCTGATTGTGCGCCCCCGCGGCCTGCTGGGAACGAGGGAATCTTGATGAAACGTTTCGTGATCTTCCTTGCCTGCGCGGCAGCCCTCGCTGCTGCACTGCTGCTGCCGTCGCTGGGGGCTGGGCGTTTCGTCATTGTCATGCTGACGCAACTGGCGATCATGGCGACCTTCGCCATGTCCTATAACGTCAATCTTGGGCAGACCGGGCTGCTGAGCTTTGGTCACGCGGTCTATCTGGGGGCAGGTGTCTTTGCATCGCTCTACCTGATCACGGCGATCGGTGAGGGCACCGTACCGTTGCCGCTGGAATTCGTACCGCTGGGCGGCGCGCTGGCGGGGTTCATCCTTGCCGCGATTTTCGGCCTTGTGTCGGTGCGCCGCGCCGGTGTGACCTTCGCGATGATCTCGCTGGGGCTGGCGGAATTGTTCGTGGCAGCGGCGATGCTGTTCCCCAGCGTCTTTGGCGGCGAACAGGGCGTGTCGACGGACCGGATGGTGGATTATTCCCTGACAGGGATGGGATATGGCCGCCCGCAGGAAATCTATATGCTGGTGCTGGTCTGGGCCGTTTTCAGCGTGGCGGCGATGGTGTTCTTGTCGCGCACGCCGCTGGGCCGGTTGGCCAACGCGGTGCGCGACAATCCGCAGCGCGTCGAATATCTTGGCTATACGCCCTACTGGATCCGCTTTGCGCAGTTCTGCATCGCAGGCACGTTTGCCGGTGTCGCAGGCAGCCTGTTCGCGCTGACCTACGAGATCGCAAATGCCGAGGTGCTGGGTCTGCGGACATCCGCCAACGTGCTGATCGCCACCTATCTGGGCGGCATCACCTATGTGCTGGGGCCTGTTGTCGGCGCATTGGTCGTGACGTTGCTGGAAATCAATCTGGCACGGCTGACCGAAGCATGGCTGTTTTACTATGGCCTTCTGTTCATCGCGATCATCCTGTTCGCGCCGCGCGGCCTGACGGGTATTCTGATGGACACGCCGGACGCTGTGCGCCGTGCGGGCTGGGGCGGTCTGGCAAAGGCTTTGCTGCGCTGGGTACCTGTCGTGTTCCTGATCGCCGCAGGATCAGTGATCCTGGTTGAGCTTTGTTACCATCTGTCCAACAGCTTTGATCCGCGCGAACCGCTGAAATTGTTCTGGACCGAGGTCAACGCACAGAGCTGGACGCCGTGGACTGTCGGTGCTGTCATGAGCATCTCTGGCCTGGCATGGCTGGCGGTGAACCGGCGCAATGCCGCCCCCCGCCGTGCGCAAAAGGGAGGCACGTCATGAGCGTCCTGTCCATCAAGGGGCTGCACAAGAATTTTGGCGCGGCCAAGATCATCCAGGGCATTGATCTGGAGATCGAGGAGGGTGAATTTCACGCCATCATCGGCCCCAATGGGGCGGGTAAGTCGACGCTCTTCAACCTGATATCGGGCCAGTTCGCCCCCAGTTCGGGTGCGGTCACGCTGCACGGGAGCCGGATCAGCGGCCTGCGTCCATATCAGATCAACCGGATGGGATTGTCGCGGTCGTTTCAGGTCAGCAACATCTTCGCGAACATGAGCGTGTTCGAGAATCTGCGCTGCGCCCTCATGTGGTCGCGCAACGTCGGCTACTGCTTCTGGCGGTTTGCCTCGCGCTGCGGCGATATCGACGCGCGTACCGACAGCCTGCTGGAGGAAATCGGCCTGACTGCGCGCAAGACCGATATGGCGGGCAACCTGTCCTATGCCGAACAACGCGCGCTTGAGGTGGGCATGACCATTGCAGGCGGCGCTTCGGTGCTGTTGTTTGACGAACCGACCGCTGGCATGAACCACCACGAGGTCGAAACCTTTGCCGCCTTCCTTCGCAAGATCGCCAAGGGGCGCACGGTGATGATGGTCGAGCATGACATGAACGTCGTGTTCAGCCTCGCGGATCGGATCTCGGTGCTGGTCTACGGCCAGATCATCGCGACCGGCAAGCCCGAGGATATCCGGGCCAACCCGGCGGTGAAAGAAGCCTATCTCGGAGCTGATGCATGAGTGATTCCGCACCCCTTCTGAGTGTCCGCGACGTACACGCCTATTATGGCCTGAGCCATGTTCTGCACGGCGTCGATCTGGATGTGCGCGAGGGCCAGATCGTGGCGCTTCTGGGCCGCAACGGCGTCGGGCGCTCGACCCTGTGCAAGGCGATCATGGCCATCGTGGAGCGCGAGGGCAGCATCCGCATCAAGGGCCAGGAGACGTCGCAGATGATGCCGCACCAGATGGCGCGGCTGGGCGTGGGCTACGTGCCGGAAGATCGCGCGATCTTTCCCGGCCTCACGGTCGAGCAGAACCTGATCCTGGGGCAACACGCGAACGCGGGGCCGAAAAGCTGGACCCTGGACAAGGTCTATTCCCAGTTTCCCTCGCTGGAGCGTCGACGCGATACTGATGCGGACGTGTTGTCGGGCGGTGAAAAACAGATGCTGGCGATGTGCCGGGCGTTGATGTCCGGCCCGGACCTCATTCTGGTGGATGAGCCGACCGAGGGGCTCGCTCCGCTGATCGTGGAGCAGGTGGCAGAGCTGCTGGCCGAGATCACCCGCAGCGGGGTTTCCGTCCTGCTGATCGAACAGAAATTGACCATGGCGATGCGGATCGCCGATCACGTCTATGTCATGGGGCATGGGCGAACGGTGTTCAGTGGCAGCCCCGAAGAACTTCGGATCGACCATGACACCTGCAAAGCATGGCTGGAGGTTTAAGTGATGGCACAAGGCAATTCCGTTTATGTTCTGGGCGGCGCGCAGACCGATTTCGCCCGTAACTGGTCGCGCGAAGGGCTGGAGATAGATGCGCTGATGGGCGAAGTGCTGGAGGACGGGCTGGCGCGCACCGGGCTGGAGCCGCGCGATATTCAAAGTGCCCATGTCGGCAACTTCACGGCTGAACTGTTCTGCAACCAGGGCCATCTGGGCGGCATCTTCGCCTCGCTGCATCCAGACCTTTCGGGCGTGCCCGCCAGTCGCCACGAGGCGGCCTGCGCATCGGGCTCGATGGCGATGCTGTCGGCGATGGCCGAGATCGAGGCGGGGCGTTACGATCTGGTGTGCGTTCTGGGCGTCGAATACATGCGCAATGTGCCGGGCCAGATCGCCGCAGAACATCTGGGCGCTGCTGCGTGGCATGGTCGCGAATGGCAGGATGCCAAGTACATGTGGCCCGCCGCGTTTTCCGATCTCAACGACGCCTATTCCGAAAAATACGGCGAGGTGGATTACCGCCATCTGGGGGAAATCGCCCGCATCAACTATGAGAATGGCCGCCGAAACCCCAATTCGCAGACCCGCAAATGGACGTTCAACGACGATAGCTTCACCGTCGATGATGATGCCAACCCGGTGATCGAGGGCAAGGTGCGTCGCAATGATTGTGGGCAGGTCACTGATGGTGCCGCGGTCGTGTTCCTGGCGTCCGAAAAACGCGCGCTGGAATATGTCAAGGCACATGGCCTGAAACTGGGCGATCTGGCCCGTATCGACGGCTGGGGCCACCGCACCGCGCCGATGCTGTTCACCGACAAGCTGGAAGAGAGCCGCAATTCGCGCTTCGTGTTGCCACAGGTCAACCAGACCATACAGGAATGCTTTGGCCGGGCAGGTATCGGCGGCGCGTTTGACCTCGATGCGATCGAAACACATGATTGCTTTGCCATGACCGAATATGCCGCGATCGACAGTTTCGGGATCACCGCACCGGGCGAAAGCTGGAAAGCGGTCGAGGAAGGCGTCATCGCCCATGGGGGTCGCCTGCCGATCAACCCGTCGGGCGGCCTGATCGGGATGGGGCATCCGGTGGGGGCCACTGGCGTGCGGATGATGCTGGACGGGTACAAGCAGGTGACGAACCGGGCAGGGGACTATCAGGTCGAAGGCGCGCGCAAGGTCGGCCTGCTGAACATCGGCGGATCGACCACGACCATCGCGTCCTTTGTCGTGGGGGCTGCGGAATGACGAGTATGGACCTCACTGGCAAGATCGCCGTCATAACCGGTGCCTCCTCGGGTCTGGGAGCGCATTTTGCGCAGGTTCTGGGCGATGCGGGCGCACAGGTGTGTCTGATCGCGCGCAGCCAGGACAAGCTGGAACAAGTTGCGAAATCACTGGCAGAGGCGGGTATCGACGCTGACACGCATCCTGCCGACGTCACGGATCGTGCGGCGCTGGAGACTGCCTTTGCGGCCTTCGCGAACAGGCACGGAACCGTCGATATCCTGATCAACAACGCCGGAATTGCCCGCACGGCGCCTTTTCTGGAAATGGAAGAGGCCGATTGGGCGGCGGTGACCGAGACTGACCTTGGTGGCGTATGGCGCTGCGCCCAGATCGCGGCCCGGATCATGGCCGAGCGCGGCAAAGGCGGATCCATCATCAACATTGCCTCGATCCTGGGGCAGGTGGTGCAGCCGACCCAGACCAATTACGCCGCCGCCAAGGCAGGCGTGTTGCACATGACCAAGGCGATGGCACGAGAGCTGGGGCGGCACGATATCCGCGTCAACGCCATTGCGCCGGGTTATTTCGAGACTGACATCAACGCCGAATTTTTCCAAAGTGCCGCTGGAAAGAAACTGATCGGCAAGCTGTTCCCGCGCCGCCTCGGCAACATGTCGGAACTGAACGGGCCGCTTCTCTTGCTCGCGTCAGACGCGGGCAGCTTCATGACTGGCACCACGCTTACCGTCGATGGCGGCGCAACTCTTACGGGGATCTGACACATGAAACTTGCTGCAAACGATCGCATTGCCGACCTGCAATCGCGCCTCACGGCGTTCATGGAGGCCAAGGTGATCCCCGCCGAGGCGGCATATTTCAACCATGTTGAAACCGCGGCCGACCGCTGGACCATCCCGCCCGTGATCGAGATGCTCAAGGCCGAAGCGCGCGACGCCGGGCTTTGGAACCTCTGGTGCCCATACCCCGAGTTTGGCGCTGGCCTGAGCAATTTCGACTACGCGCCGCTGGCCGAGATCATGGGCCGTTCCCTGATTGCGCCGGAGGTGTTCAACTGCAACGCGCCCGATACCGGCAACATGGAAGTGCTGATCAAATACGGCACTCCGGCGCAGCAGGCGGAATGGCTGACGCCGCTTCTGGCCGGTGAGATACGCTCGGCCTTTTGCATGACCGAACCGGCGGTGGCATCGTCTGACGCCACCAATGTAGAGGCGTCGATCATCCGGGACGGCGATGATTACGTCGTCAATGGCCGCAAGTGGTGGTCATCCGGGGCCAACGATCCGCGTTGCAAGATCCTGATCGTGATGGGCAAAAGCGATACCAGCGCCGAGCGGCACAAGCAGCAGTCGATGATCCTCGTGCCCATGGACACGCCCGGCGTGACCGTCATCCGCCCGCTCAGCGTATTCGGAGCCGATGATGCGCCGCATGGGCACGCCGAAATCACTTTCGACAATGTTCGCGTGCCCGCGACGAACATCCTGTTGGGCGAAGGGCGTGGATTCGAGATTGCGCAGGGGCGGCTTGGGCCCGGTCGTATCCATCACTGCATGCGCCTCATTGGCGGGGCGCAGCGCGCGCTGGAAATGATGTGCAGCCGTGCGAAGTCGCGCCATGCGTTCGGAAAGCCTCTGTCGGATCAAGGCGTGGTACGTCAGCAGATCGCGCTGTCGGCCTGCGAGATCGAGCAGGGCAGGCTACTGGCGATGGCGGCGGCAGAAAAGATGGACCGGCTGGGCAACAAGGATGCACGTGATATGATTGGCATGGCCAAGATCGTCATCCCGCAGATGGTCCAGACCGTGATCGACCGGGCGATACAGGTGCATGGCGCCGGTGGCCTCAGTCAGGATACCGTGCTGGCCGGGTTGTTCGCCTATGCCCGCACGATCCGCATCGCTGACGGCCCGGACGAGGTGCATCAGGATGCGCTGGCGCGGCAGATGCTGAAACGCTACGCGCCGGAATGACCGATCTGGCCGCCATCCCTGCTGACATCGCAGCGCTCGCCCCGGTGATCGCGGCGCGTGTGCCGTCCCTTGGCGGCACGCCGCAGGTGCGTGCCTTTGGCAAGGGGCAATCGAACCCGACCTACCTGCTGGAAGGACCGGAGAGTTGCGCGGTCCTGCGGGTGCAGCCACCCGGCCCGTTGCTCAAGGGTGCCCATGCGGTGGACCGCGAGTTCCGCGTGATGGACGCGCTGCGCGACACCCGCGTTCCGGTGCCGCGGATGCTGCTGCAGGGCGGCGCCGACGAAACGCTGGATCGACGCTATATCGTGATGCAGATGGTGTCGGGCGTGACCCATTGGGATCCCGCATTGCCGGGCATGACCTCGGCGCTGCGCGGCCAGATATACGGCGCCATGGCTGCGCTGCTGGCGGATCTGCACATGGTCGACATCGAGGCTTGCGGGCTGGGCGACTACGGTCGCCCGGGTAATTATTTCGCCCGCCAGTTCGCCACCTGGACGCGGCAATACCGCGCCGCCGAAGTCGAGACGAACCCGGATATCGAACGGCTGATCGGCTGGCTCGAGGCGAACCAGCCCGAGGATGACGGTGCCGTCAGCCTTGTGCATGGCGATTTTCGCATCGACAACATGATCTTTGCGGAAGGCAGCGCCGAAGTGCGCGCGCTGCTGGACTGGGAGCTTTCGACGCTTGGGCATCCGCTTGCCGATCTGGCCTATCAATGCATGCAGTGGCGGCTACCCAATGAGAACGCCTTCAAGGGGCTGGGCGGCGTCGATCGCGCCACTTTGGGCATCCCGGACGAGGCCGAGTACGTGGCCACCTATTGTCGCCATCGCGGCCTGCCGGGCATCGACAACTGGAGCTATTATCTGGCGTTCTCGTTCTTTCGCCTGACGGCGATCCTGCAAGGGATCTATCGGCGCTATCTGGACGGCAATGCCGCCAACGCCGAGACCGCGCTGCAATACGGCCAGACCGTGCCGATCCTTGCCGCGCTTGCGGTGGAAATGATCGACGAAAGCGTCGCGAGCTAAACCGATTTTCCGGCGAGTGTATCCGGCTATCCCTGACCGGCGGTGCTGTTCAGGAGGGAGCGGAAGACGGCGCGTTTTGCACGGTTGTCGCCTGTTCAAGATCGGCAATGCGGGCACACCCAATCTGCCCCATGCAGGTTTCCAGTTCATCCGATAGCATTTGCAGCGCCATCTCGACCCCGGCCTGACCACCCGCCGCCAGATCGTAAAGCGTCGTACGGCCGAAAAACGCGCCCTTGGCCCCAAGCGACAACGCCTTTGCGATATCGCTGCCTCGACGAAAACCGCTATCGAGAAAAATCTCACATTGCTCGCCAAAGCGGTTAGCGACTGACGCCACCGGAACGCTATGCGACGCCGCAAGGCGCACGATCTGCGCGACCTCTTGGGTGGATGTGACAAAAGCCACCAGATCGGGCGGCTGATTGACGCCCCATGTCAGGGCATTCCCGTGCTGTTCGCGAACGGCGCTGGCCGTCGATATCCGACAGGTGACGGTTGATCGCAGTTCCGTTTCCAAAGCCTGAATTTTCTCACAGGCGTTTTGCGGGGGAGGAAAGCTTTCAGATGTCATATCGGTCTTCTCAACGTGAATGGGCTTTGGCGCTGCTCATCAACGGCCCTTCGGGGTGAATATGTTTTTCTTGTCTGGTGAATTTCTGACAGGTTTTCTGATCGCAGAACGTTTGGATTGTGCACACCAAGCGCGAACCTCCCTCGGTCACGGGACAAGACCACGGTAGTCGTAGCTGAATGCCCCTGATAGATCAGTATCTATAGATCATAACTTAATGATGGTGCATTACCGGCATCTCGGCAATCAAATTACCGGCTCGCGGCCAAGAAAAACCGCGCGCGCCGATCCGAGCAACGGCCGTCCCGGTGCGGTCTCGAGGTCGATCCCCGTTGAGACCTGCCGGCACCCATGCCACGCAATCTGCACTTCCAGCTCAGATGCTGTGCTTCATAGATATGTCTTTTGGATGCTGAGACGTACGATCTCGTGAGTTTCAGACCATCAATGGACTGGGCGGCCGAATACGGGCGGTTATCTCCTAGTGACGTGTGAAAATAAGCTCGCGGTTGCCTTGTACCGGGCCGGCCATGGTGCTTTGCGCGCCATCGGGCCAATCGACGGTCACGCGGGCGGCTGACGGTTCAGAGCCCAAGCCGAAATGCGCCTGGATCGGATCGAAGGAGACAAACCCACCACTTGTCTTGATGATGCGAACCTGGGTGCCAGCCTCTGTTTCGATCGTGATCCGACTTCCGATGCCCGAGGTGTTACCGACTTCATCGCGAAGCCTGATCCACAAGCCCTGGCCATCGGGGCGGTCATTGCGATGCACGATGACGCCCGCAGTGCTTGGCGCACGGATAACATCGACGTCTCCGTCTCGGTCATAGTCCATCAAGACATATGATGTCGTTGGGATGGCATCCGCCAGACCGTATTCGGAGGACATATGCGAAAATGTCCCCGTCCCGGTGTTGCGGTAAAAGGCATTCGAGGCATAGGGCGGCAAGGGAATGTAACCTGTTGCGACAAATATATCCTGCCACCCGTCCTGATCCAGATCGGTGAATTTCGCGTTCCAGCTCCATCCGGGGCGGTCGGAATGCGTCTGCGTCGAGAGATCGACAAACGCTCCGTTTTCCGTCTTTGACAGCAGCAGGCTTCTATCGGCCCGATAGCCCAGAGGATCGTGCCTTGCGTTATCGTCCGCGATTTCTGCCGGGGGCAGTATCTGGGTGGGCAACAAAGCCTCGCAAAGGCGACGCATGACCGGCCAGCCCGCCGGGAATTGGCCGCAGTCATATGACGCACCGCTCAGGCCCGCGCGCCGGATATGCGCGTACATTCCACAGATCGCGCGCATCTGCGGGTCCTGCATGGTCATGCAGTTGGGCAGCAATGGGTTCGTCGCTGCGAACAGTTTGCTGCGATCGAGCAGCATGGTCTCGCAATCTGCGGTCTCTCCATGCAACAGCTTCATCTCTGGGTTGCAGTAATCCTGACGTTCGCTTGATTTGGCCTGGGTGATCTGGGACAGGTAAACTTCCATCTCGCCGTCATTGTCAAAATCTCCGGAATCCAGGCTCATCGTCGCCTGGCCGAGATAGGGCATCACTCCGTCGGATTTCCGAAGCAGTTTGTAGCTGTGGTGCCCGGTGTTGAGATAGGCCTTGTCCGAGTGGAAGCCGTCATCGCCGATGAGAATGTCGTCATGGCCATCGCCGTTGATATCCATGATCAGGGTGCTCAGGCTTTCCCCCGGCACGCCCGGCAGTTCCATTGGCTCGAAACTGGTCCCGTTGTTCCACAGGATGCGGTCCCTTGCGCGGCGGTCCGCGCCAAAACCGACGGCCGCAGCCCCGACCCAGTTGGCTGCGAGGATATCCAGATCACCGTCATGATCCAGATCGGCAAAAGCAGGGGCACCCATCATAAGCGCGTCACGGTTGGGAAGACGGGTGGCCTCTTTCGGATCAAACTGCCCGCCTATGTTTCGAAAGATGTACGCGCCTTCCATGAAGGTCGATACGAAGAGATCAAGTGCTCCGTCATTGTCCAGATCGACCAGCGTCGCCGCGTTGACAAAAGCGCCGTCAATCTGCCCCAGCGAAACATCCTGTCGGACAAACCGGCCCTGCCGGTTCATGTAGAGCGAAAGGCCGCCGGTTTCCGGGCCATTCCCCATGACGATTTCGTCCCACCCATCCCCGTCGATGTCTCCGGCAGCGATTCCGCCAAAATATGTATACGGTTCGATTTGTTTGAGCGCTGCCGCGTCGTGGATCAGGTCTAGCCCGATGTCGGCGCCGTCTATGCGGGCGAACGCCGTGTTGCCAACGGCTGGCGCGGCTGCCGACTCTAGGGGCGCTTCTGATACCGTGACACGACCGGGGCCGGTATGGGAAATGAGGTTTGTGGAGCGGCTGCGCGAGACGGGAACGGCTGCGGGGGTCTCTTGGATATCCGCTGTCACATCCGGCAACACAGCGGCTTCATTCACGGTCTGGCGCGGTTTGGCGTTTTGCAAGATGGCTGCCACCTGCTCCCAGCGGAAACTCTGCGCATAAGGTGCGGCACCCCATGCCACGATGCCGCCGGCGATGGACAGACAGAATAATGCGGCGCTCATTGACAATGCGATGCGGTAGGACATCGCCCTGCCGACAATCAGGAACGAATAGATGCTGAAAGTCCCCAGCGCGAGCAATGCCGTCATGGCAAAGTAATCCCGCCAGCCCGCCGCATAGAGAACGGAAACCAGGATCACGTCGAATGCGATGGGAACCGGCAGGAACAGTGCAAAGGCGGCAATGAGGCAAAGCGCCAGAAACGCGCCCATTCGCCCATCAAAAAAGGTGACGTGGGACAACAGCGTTTCGACTGGCAACACCGTGACAATCATCGCACCGGCAAAACCGGCCAAAAGCATAAGAGGGACCGTGATACGCACCAGCATCAGGAAATTCTCTGCATAGGTGCGCAGGAACCAACGCAAGGCTTGCAGATACCGTTGCTGGGCAACCGTCGAATGCACGCCCAGGTGGATTTTCTCGCCAATCGAGCGCAGCAACGAGTTCTTTCGGATCGTTGGTGCGAGATCCGCTGTAGGTTTGGCCGGGACGACACGGTCGAGCAATCGCACCAGAACCGGCAATACTAACAAGAGAAAGATCAGCATCGCCAGCAGCTTGATCAGGGCCAGATGCAGCGGCAACAGCGCAAAGCTCATCGTAACGACAATGACATTCAACGATGGCGACGCGATCAGGGCCGCCAGAGTTGTCTCTCGGCGCATGCCTGCCTCATGCAGACCTTGTGCAATCGGGGCCGCACAATTGACGCAAACCCCCAAGGGCGCCCCCATCATCGTGCCCATCAGGGCATTCGAGAAATAGCCTTTGAATTGACGTTTTGGCAGCAACCCCAGCAAGGTCAGCATGGCGGCACCAAAAATCACACCGAAGGTCATGCCCTTCCAGTTCGTGTAGATCCAATTGATCGTATTGGCAAAAACAGCCTTTAGCAGCCCGGCACCGGGCAACACCTCGATCAACGTATCGAACGCGATCCCGGATGTTTCCGTCCGCATTCCCATCAATGCCTTCTCATTCAACGCGGGATAGCGTGAACCGAACCAAAAGGCGTACAGAGCCAACAAGATGAAGAGAATCGAGACATGTAGTCGCTTGTCAGTCTGCAGCTGTTTCAGGGGAATAACCTCGGAAAAATCGAAGGAATTGGGATGAAAGACAGCATCGTAAGATGGTGCCATTCGGCTTTTTCAGGCGGGGTATCTTTGATCTTTCTTGCAGTCAATCACAAGTTGTGAGGTGTGCCTTGCAAGGGTCCATGAGGCCACACACCAGGGCGACCGCGCCTGCGTCAACGTGTGTTGAAGATCTTCTCACCAAGACTTTTGCGTGTTCCAGTTGCCTGTCTTATCTTCCACTCCCCAGTGGTTACGATGAGCCAAGAACACTCTCTTAGAAATTTGCTCTATTTGACCCCATAGGCGTTGAAGTCAGACATGGTGTGCCACGGGTTCACGACTCTCTGAACATCCCGGACGGACACTTGTCTCGCGCAAAGCGCGACCTCAGACTGTGAGTGATGTTGGGGCTTATTCGTCGGGCATTGGCGGTCTGCGATGGGCCAGCATACCCGTAACCCACGGAAACAGTGCCACTATCAGCAGTGGCAGTCGTATTGTCTGGTTTTGGAGAGGTATTTGGCTGGGATGGTAGGATTCGAACCTACGGTACACTGTACCAAAAACAGTTGCCTTACCACTTGGCTACATCCCAACATTGGCGCGTTATCTAACGCGGCTGGATATCTGGTGCAAGGCCGGAATGGCAAAAAAGATGCCCGTTTCGATGACAATTTTTGCGCGCGTGGTGGTGCGGCTGCGACCACGCCGTCATTCCAGTGTTTCGTCCGGCTTCACACCCCAAAGATCAGCCTTGCGTACCCAGCCCTGATAGCCAGAGGACCGGATCTCGCACCATTCGATGCTGCATTCCTGGATTCGGGCGATTACCCCCAGTTCCAACTGCGCCACGGCCATCGCATCCGGGGCCGGCTTTGCTTTCATTTCGACCATGTCGGTCTCGATGATCGCGGTGCGTACGCCCGACAGCAGTGAATAGTGCATCCAGCCTCCCGCGCCGTCACGATCGCGGATGCGCCGCCAGTGGCCGTGTTCTGCAGTGATCTCCAGCGGAATATCCTTGCGCACGAAAATCCAGTCTATGCGGTGCGTGCTGCTGGGGCCGCGCCGCACATTGCCTTCGGAGGCCTTCATTGACACGAAGCGCGGCAAGGGCAGCTTGGTCACCGAGCCGCGATCCTGGGCCGCAGCGCCCAACGTTTGCGCACCGGTCAGCAATGTCGCCCAGAGAAGATTGGAAACTCTCGACATATCTCGATTTCTGCCTGTCTAGCTGCGCGGGGTTCTTGTGCCCCGTCTATTCCTGCGTCACTCTGCCAGCAACGCGCCAACGTGAAAAGATCTAGGAGGGTCCGCATGCCAACTGAACGCCTGAGTGTTGTCGTAACGCGACGTTTGCCCGAGGCCGTCGAGGCCCGTCTGGCCGAGTTGTTCGACACGACGCTGCGCGAGGATGACACGCCGATGACCCGCGACGAGCTGGTCAAGGCGATCCGGGGGGCTGACGTTCTGGTGCCGACCCTCAGCGATACGATCGATGCGGGCCTGATCGCGCAGGCCGGCGACAAGCTGAAGCTGATCGCGAATTACGGCGCGGGTGTCGACCATATCGACGTGGCCACGGCGCGCCAGCGCGGCATTTTAGTGTCGAACACGCCGGGAGTTTCGGCGGATGACACTGCCGACATGACGATGGCGCTGATTCTCAGCGTGACGCGGCGCATCCCGGAGGGGCTGGCGCTGATGCAGTCGGGCGAATGGCATGGCTGGTCGCCCACCGCCCTGATGGGCGGGCGAGTCGCAGGGCGCCGCCTGGGCATTCTGGGGCTGGGTCGCATCGGACAGGCCGTGGCAAGACGCGCGGCGGCATTCGGCATGCAGATCCACTACCACAATCGCAAACGTCTGCGCCCCGAGATTGAAGAGGCGCTGGGAGCGACCTATTGGGAGAGTCTGGATCAGATGGTGGCGCGGATGGACGTGATCAGCGTGAACTGCCCCCACACGCCCTCGACCTTCCACCTGATGAATGCGCGGCGGCTGAAACTGATGAAGCGTGACGCGGTGATCGTGAATACCTCGCGTGGTGAGGTGATCGACGAGAACGCGCTGACGCGCATGCTGCGCGCGGGCGAGATCGCGGGTGCGGGGCTTGATGTTTACGAAGACGGGGCCAACCCGCGCCTGCGAGAACTCAAGAACGTCGTGCTGTTGCCGCATATGGGCTCGGCCACGGTCGAGGGGCGCATCGAGATGGGCGAAAAGGTATTGGTTAATATCAAAACCTTCGACGACGGCCACCGCCCACCGGATCAGGTGGTTCCGTCCATGCTCTGAGCGAAATTCAGCAAGGCCGGTTCTTTAAGGGAGAGGCGTCATGCGCAAATTCGTTTTCATCGCGGTGGCTTTGCTATGGGCCAGTGGCGCAGCAGCGCAGGAGGCCGCCGATGCTGTCGCGCCTGAACTTGGCGGGGCAGGGGCCGTGGCGACCAGTCCAGCGGTGGCCGACGCGCTGCGCCACAAGCAGGCCGGTCAGCCGGTGGTCGCGGATGACTGGATGGTGGTCGCGGCGCATCCGCTGGCGGTAGAGGCCGGTGCAAAGGTGCTGCGCTCGGGTGGTACGGCCGCCGACGCGATGATCGCGGTGCAGCTTGTGTTGGGTCTGGTGGAGCCGCAAAGCTCGGGCCTTGGCGGTGGCGCATTCCTGGTGTGGTGGGATGCGCAATCCAGCAGCCTGACGACGCTGGACGGGCGCGAGACCGCGCCGCTGGCCGCGACACCGCGGATGTTTCAGAGCGCAGATGGCGAACCGATGGATTTCTTCAAGGCGGTGCCGGGTGGTCTGTCTGTCGGCACGCCGGGCACGCCTGCATTGTTGCATGAGGCGCATCAACGCTGGGGAAAATCGGCGTGGCCGACGCTCTTTGACGACGCAATCCGCCTGGCCGAGGACGGGTTCACCGTCACGGAGCGCCTGCACAAATCGGTTGCGCGCGAGGCGCTGACATTCGCGCCATTCCCGGAAACTGTCGCCTATTTCCTGCCAGATGGGGCGCCAGTCGCCGTTGGTCAGACGCTGCGCAACCCGGCATATGCGGAAACCCTGCGGGATTACTCCGCACATGGCCCGGGCGTGTTTTACACCGGCGAAATCGGCAAGCAGATCGTGCGCGCGGTACAGAATGCGCCTTACAATCCGGGGCTGCTGAGCGATCTGGATCTTGCGATCTATCAGGTGCGCGAACGTGCGGCGGTTTGCGCGCCTTACCGTGGTCACGACATTTGCGGCATGGGGCCGCCATCGTCGGGGGCGCTGACGGTGGGGCAAACGCTGGGGCTGCTTTCGGGGTTCGATCTGGCGGCGATGGGGCTGGACAGTGCTGTGGCGCGGCGGCTGATCGGCGACGCCAGCAGGCTCGCCTTTGCCGACCGGGGCCGTTACATGGCCGATAGCGATTATGTGCCTGTGCCGGTGGAGGGACTGCTCGCGCCGGGGTATCTGGCGGATCGGGCCGAACTGCTGAAGGGCGACGACGCGCTGCCAGAGGTGACGGCTGGCATGCCCGAGTTTGATCATGCGCTCAATTGGGCGGATGGCGACGCGATCGAATTGCCGTCGACTTCACATATCGTGATCGTTGACAGCTACGGCAACGCGCTGTCGATGACGACCACGATCGAGAGCGCCTTTGGCTCAAGGCTCATGGTGGCTGGCTTCCTGCTTAACAACGAACTGACGGACTTTTCGTTTCGCAGCCACCGGGATGGCGTGCCGGTGGCCAATCGCGTCGAGCCGGGCAAGAGGCCGCGCTCGTCCATGGCGCCGACCATTGTGCTGAAGGACGAAGCCCCGGTGCTGCTGATCGGCAGTCCGGGAGGCAGCCGAATCATCCCCTACGTCGCCAACGCGATCATCGCGCATCTCGACTGGGGGCTTGATGTGCAGAAGGCGACCGCGCTGGCGCATATGGTCAACCGCTTCGGTACTTACGACCTTGAGGCGGGCACCAGCGCCGAGGCCCTTGTCGATCCGCTGCGTGCGATGGGCTACGAGGTCAAGCTGCGCGATCTCACTTCGGGGCTGCACGCGATCTCGGTCGGGGAGGTGTTGCGCGGTGGCGCCGATCCCCGGCGCGAAGGTGTCGCCCTGGGAGAGTAACGCGCGGCCCGAAAGACGCCCGGCGAACTTCCCAATTCTGCCTGATTTGTCTGGGAAACTGGCGCAAACCGACGCGACCGGAGAGGCCCGACATGATCAATAAATTTGCACTCGGCTTCGCCGTGGTTGCCGCCATTGCGGTTGCCGGGGTCGATTACATTTCGCAGGCGCAGGCTCTCGGCAAGGGGCCGGGGGAATTTTCGATCTCCGACTATACGCAGAGCGTGACCAGCCGCGTCGGAACGCTGGTCGGTCCTGAGCCGGTCGGCCCAGTGGTTATGGCCAAGAGCCACCTTCCCGAAGCGCCTGATGGATGGGAACGGCGCAGCTGGACGCCCCCGGAGGGCGCAACTTCTGCCGCGGCGGGCCTGCTTGCGCTCAAGGACAGCTTGATGAGCAAGCTCACGGCGAGCCCGGAGGCGAGCGGAGACGAAGCCTCGATGGATGCCGAGTTGACGGCGGCTGCGCGTGCGGATCGCAATATCTGGGAATATATCGGCCCCACTGGCACGATACGTCTGTCAGCGGCCCTCGTCCCGTCGGCAGGTGAGGCGTTTGCCGAGATGATGGCGAATGACCCGGAGGCAGCTAACGTCGTGCTGCGAAGCAGTGGCCGCCCGGTCGAGATGGGCGAGATCGGCGGCGTGACCTACTACGCCGCGAAGCATGATGAATTTGACAGTTCCGGTGAAAAGCCGATCTTCCTTCGCGGATATATCGGAAACGATATCGTGATCACCGCCTATGCCGATGGCGATTCCAAAACCCTTTTGGACCTGTTGCTGGCCATAGACTATGATGCGCTCAACGCGATGCAGGCAAAACCGGCATGGGATATCGGCAGCGACGCCCGTCCGTTCAGCGACCGCAAGCGCGCGACATTTCTCAAGCGGGCGGGGCAACTGGAGCGGGCCGCGGCCAAATCCTCTGCCCGCACGGCCAAGGCAGATACGGCTGTCAAGGACAGCGGCCCCCAGCGCCTGACCGCGCAGGGCAAGCAGGGCGGGTTGTTCACGGGCGTCGGAGGAGATGCTGCCGGCAATTCGGAACGCGCCGATGGCGGCGTAAAGCGGCTGAATTTGAATTCCGACGCGTGCCGCACCAGCAGCGTTGGCAAATTCTGCGGCAGCAACTGATCCAAAGGTCCGCGCGTCGGCTGGCGCGCGGTCAGTTTTCCATCCCAAGCCCTTGGCCTGCGCGCCAAAACGCGCAATGATTTCGGCGGGGAAGGGAAGCTGTCATGACCGTCCAATCTTACAAACTCAATCTGCCTGCCGCGCCAACCTGCGCGCAGCCCCGGCACTAGGCGGCTCATGATCTTTCGACCCGGACATGCGCTGTATCTGGCACTCGCCGTCGTGCTCGCGCTCGGCGGGTGCAGCCGCGCGCTGACACCCAATGAACGCGCCTTTGCGGCGGATATTCTCGGCCCCGGCCTTGATGTCGAGAAGGTTCGCGTGGCGCATGGGATGGGCTTGGCCGTGCCGCCCGCAAAACCGAAACGTGCCCCGAAATTGCTACCGGTCGACAGCCCCCCGCATGAAGGATTCTGCGACCGGACCGCGCCCACACCCGCCAGTGGGCCGCCACCAGCCTGGGCGCTCTACAATCGGGTGCATCTGGTGGCGGAGCTGTACCAGCCCGATCTTGCCGTGGGTTGGCCGAAATACGCGCTGTTTCCAGAGGCGCTGGTGATGGCGCATGAGCTGGTGCATGTCTGGCAATGGCAGAACCGAAAGCGCACCGGCTATCGCCCCGTTCGCGCCGCGCTCGAAAGCTTTGTCAATATTGATCCCTATTTCTACGCGTCCTCTCAAAGGGCGGGTTTTCTCGATTACGGGTACGAGCAGCAGGCGGCGTTGCTGGAGGATTACCTGTGCTATGCGCTCTACGATCCTGCGAACAAACGCCGGGGAGAGTTGCGGGAGATCCTGTCACCCCATTTCCCGCTCGGGCGACTGGATGCAGCGCTGGCGCGGTAGGGCCACGTTTTGACGGTGGGCGTCGGTTTTGCGCTGCCTTAGGTCGGCTGGGCTGCGCGCCGTTCCGCTGGCATGATAAAAGCGAAACACAATATGCGTCAGGGAGACGGTCACATGCAAACCCAAGTCAAAGCTCTCGTTGTCGGCGGCGGTGCCGTCGGAACCTCCATCGCCTATCACCTTGCAAAGGCAGGATGGAATGATGTCATGTTGCTGGAGCGCGACGAGTTGACCAGCGGCTCAACCTGGCATGCCGCAGGCCTGCTGCCGCTCTTCAACATGAGCTATGCCACCACACATATCCACAAATATTCGGTCGATTTCTACAAGACGCTCGAGGCCGAGACGGGCCTCAATGCCGGCTTTGCCGTGGTCGGGAACCTGCGCATGGCCCAGACCGAAGAACGGATGGACGAATACCGCCTCTACGCCTCGACCGCCGAAACCTGCGGCGTGCCTTACGTCTGGCTGACCCCGGATGAGATCAAGGCGAAATGGCCGCTGATCCGCACCGACGATCTGAAAGGCGCACTTTATCACAACACCGACGGCTACATTAACCCCGCAGATGTGACGCAGGCTATGGCCAAGGGCGCGCGCCAACGCGGCGTGATGATCGAGCGTAAATGGCAGGCCGATGCGTTCCACTGGACCGGGACTCACTGGGAAGTGACTTGCTCGAAAATGATCGAAAAGGGCGGCAATCTGGTCGCGTCAGACGAGCAAATCGTGATCACTGCCGAGCATGTCGTGACCGCATCCGGCAACCACGCCCAAAGCACCGCCAAGAAACTGGGTATCAAGATCCCCGCGATCCCGGTCGAGCATCAGTTCATCGTGATGGACACCGACCCGTCGCTGGTGGAGTTCCGCAAGCAGGCTGGAAATCCCGAGCATCCGGTGATCCGCGACGCCGACGCCCAAAGCTATGTCCGCGAAGAGCGCGGCGGCTGGATCCTTGGCGTTTACGAGAAAAATGCCCCGGCAGTCTTTGAATATGGCGTTCCCGACAGCTTCCGCGCCGACCTCTTTCCGCTCGATCTGGAGCGGATTGAAGAACAGTACATGGCGATGATCCACCGTATCCCGTCCTGCGAGGAAAGCGGTCTTAAGGATGATTTCAACGGCCCGATCTGCTACACGCCCGACGGCAACCCGCTGGTTGGTCCGGCTCCGGGGCTGCGCAACATGTGGCTGGCCGAGGGCTTCAGCTTTGGCATAACTGCGGCTGGCGGCACCGGCTACTACCTTGCGCAGATGATGGTGGACGGCGAGGCCGAGATCGACATGGCCTCACTTGACCCGAAACGGTACTCCAGCAACTGGATGACGACGGAATTTGCCGCGCGCAAGAACGAGGAATGCTACGATCACGTCTACATCCTGCACCACCCGGATGAAGAGCGCCCGGCCTGTCGCCCGTTGCGGACAGCACCCGCCTATGACCGGCAGAAGGCGCGCGGCGCACAGTTCGGCTGGGTAAATGGCTGGGAACGCCCCAACTATTTCGGGCCTCTGGATGCGCCCGAGACATTCGACCATGATGCGCGCAGTTTCCGCCGGGGCGGATGGTGGCAATACGCGGTGGAGGAGGCAAAGGCGATCCGCGAGGGCGTCGGCCTGATCGACGCGACCGCATTCTCCAAACACGTCGTCAAAGGGCCCGGTGCGACCGCGTTTCTGGATTGGTTCACCTGCAACAAGCTGCCCCGCGTGGGACGTATCAACCTGACCTATGCGCTGACCGCCAAAGGCACGACGCGCACGGAATACACCATCGTGCGCAATGGCGAGAACAACTACTATCTCGTCTCTGCTGGTGCCTGGACCGAATATGACGCTGATTATCTGCGCAAGGCGGCCGAGGACAAGATGGAGGAGTTCGGCTATATCGAGATTCAGGATGTCACCACGCAATGGGGCGTCTTTGCCATCGCCGGGCCGAAATCACGTGATGTTCTGAACGCGGTGATCAAGGACGCCGATCCCGCCACGGCACTCAGCAACAAGCGGTTCCCGTGGCTGACCGCCCGCCGGATCGAGTTGGGCATGTGCCCGGTAAACGCCATCCGCGTCGCCTATACGGGCGAGCTGGGTTGGGAGCTGCATCATCCAATCGAGATGCAGAACTACCTGTTCGACCTGTTTGAGAAGGCCGGAGAGCCGTTTGGCATGAAACTGGTCGGTGCTCGCGCGCAGAACTGGCTGCGGCAAGAGAAATCCTACCGCGCCTTCGGCAACGAACTGGGCCGGGACGCGACGCCGTTGGAGGCGGATCTGCCGCGCTTTGTGGATCTGGAAAAGGATTTCCACGGCAAGGCCAAGCTGGTGGAAACCGGCGTGCGCGTGAAATGCTGCACTTTCCTGATCGACGGGCCGGATGACGCCGATCCCTGGGGCCGCGAAGTGCTCTATACTGCGGACGGCGAGCGGGTCGGCCGACTGACCTCGGGCGGCTATTCGGTGGCTTTCGGCAAGAGCATCGGCATGGGCTATATCCGCCCCGAACTGGTGGTGCCGGGCACGGTGCTGAAGGTCAAGATCATGGACAAGCTGTGGGACGCGACCGTGACCGAAGACAGCCCCTATGATCCGAAGAACGAAGCTATTCGCAAGGACGGATAAGAGAAGGGCAATCGCGCGGAGGCTAGCCAGAGACACCGCGCGATTGCCGATTGCCCTGCAGGCGGTTGCCTGAAATCGGCGAGAGGGAGACCGCCCGCCGCGCTGGCGACTGCGCGGCTTCTAATACGAATACAGGGAATGTGACCGGCTCGATCCCAAACTTACCGATCCATCTATCTGAGAATACCGTTCTATGAACGTCGTGTGGCGATCCACCAAACGTTGCCACATGGGTCCTTTATGCCCGCCATTCTGTCGCCATGGGGGCGATCATTGGGTTCCATCAGAGACACCGCCCCCAATTTCAGCGCCCGTTCATAGGCTTCATCGGCATCGTCCACATATAGGTGCATCTGAGACGTATTGGCTGGGTATTCGTTCGAACTTTCATTCAGCATGATGATAGAGTTGCCTATGCGCAGTCGTGCGTGCTGGATGCGGTTGTCGTCATATCTGCTTTCCTTGACGACGCATGCATCGAAGGCAGCAGTCAGAAATCCGATCAGGCGGTCGCCGTCAACAACTGTGAAATAGGGCGTGATCGACTGATATTCTTCGAGCGGGCTGTCCCTGTCGGCCACATCATACTCCCTTGCAAGTGGATCTTATGATGTCAGGAGGGGGGCGAAGTCGCCCGATCATCCGCCCTTCATATACGGCATCAGCACAACTTCGCTGTCCGGCCTGATTTCCGTGAACCAGGAATTACGGTAGACGCGCCCGTCGATGGCGACGGACACGCCGCGTTTGATCTGCGGCCCGAGGGCAGGGTGGTCGCGTTGAAGAGCGTCCAGCAACTCCTTGAAGTTGCTGGCCTCCACTTCGACCACCTCTTGCCCGTCTGTAAGGTCGCGCAGCGACCCCCAGAGCGTGACCGTTACCATGGCTCAGCCTTTTGACATCATCGCCTTGAGGATCTTGGGCGGCGACATCGGCAGCTCGTGCAGCCGGATGCCCGCCGCACGGCTGACCGCGTTGCTGAGCGCAGCCAACGGCGGCACGATCGACGTCTCGCCCACACCGCGCACACCGTAGGGGTGGCCGGGGTTGGGGATCTCAAGGATCACGGTGTCAATCATCGGCAGGTCCGAGGCGACTGGCACGCGGTAATCCAGGAACCCGGCGTTCTGCAGCTTGCCGTCCTCGCCATAGATGTATTCCTCATTCAGCGCCCAGCCGATGCCCTGCACCGATCCGCCCTGCATCTGGCCCTCGACATAGTCGGGATGCACTGCCTTGCCGGCATCCTGGAACACGGTGTAGCGCACGACTTTGGTCGCGCCCGTTTCGGGATCGACCTCGACATCCGCCAGATGCACGCCAAAGCTGACGCCGGCACCTTCGGCGTTGACCTCGTGATGGCCTGCGATCGGCCCGCCGGTCTCAGAGGCGATGGCGGCGATCTCGGCAATGCTCATCGGTTCGAAATTGCCCGCGTTCGGCCCCGAAGGCTTGGCATAGCCGTCTTCCCAGTACACGGCATCTTCGTCGATGCCCCAGATCTTGGCCACGCGGGCGCACATCTCTTCGATCGCGGCGCGTGCCGCCTTGATCGTGGCCATCCCCACGGCGAAGGTCACGCGGCTGCCGTCGGTCACGTCGTTGTGGCCCAGCGAATTCGTGTCGGTAATGACCGTGCGAACCTTGTCATACGGGATGCCCAGTTCTTCGGCGGCCATCATCGAGATTGATGCGCGACTGCCACCGATATCCGGGTTGCCTTCGGTGACGCCCACGGTCCCGTCGCTGTTGAGGTTCAGCGATACGCAGGTATTGCCGCCAAAGTTGAACCAGAAACCACAGCTCAGGCCTCGCCCCTGGTTTTCGCCCAGGGGTGCCGAGTAATGCGGATGCGCCTTGGCGGCCTCCAGCGTTGCGACCAGACCGATCTGATCGAAGGTGGGCCCATAAGACGCCTTGGTGCCGTCGCGCGCTGCGTTCAACAGCCGCACGTCCAGCGGATCAAGATTCAGTTCCTGACAAAGCTCGTCCACCACGCTTTCGACCGCGTAGATTGCTACCGGTGCGCCCGGCGCACGATAGGCGGCCTCCTTGGGGCGGTTGGTCAGTGCGTTCCAGCCCTGGGCGCGCACCGCTTCCAGATCGTAAGCCGCGAAGGCCGCCTGCGCGCCGAAACTGACGGTCTGGCAAGGAAACGCGCCGCCCTGATAGCGCAATTGCGCATCAGCAGCAGTGATCCGGCCATCCTTTGTCATGCCGATCTTGATATCCATCGACGACGAGATCGTCGGCCCGGTGGCGCGGAAGATCTCGTCGCGGGTCATCACGATCTTGACCGGCCGGCCCGATTTGCGGCTCAGCGCGAGGGCGACTGGTTCGATGAAGACGGTGGTCTTGCCACCAAAGCCGCCGCCGATCTCGGACGCGGTCACGCGCAACTGGCTGGCGTCCATCTGCATGATCCCGGCGCAAAGCTCGCGCACCATGAACTGCCCCTGGGTGCAGCACCACAGCTCTCCCCGGCCGGCCGACATGGTGGCCAGGCAGGCATGCGGTTCGATATAGCCCTGATGGGTCGCCTCGGTCTTGAAGCTGCGCTCCAGCACCAGATCGGCGCGGGCAAAGCCGGCCTCCAGATCGCCGTGGCCAAATTCGTGGAAGTTGGTCACGTTCGGGCCGCTGCCCGCGGGCACGCTCTCGTCGGCGCGACCTTCCTGCACGACGGGGGCGTCGGCGGCCATCGCCGCGTCTACATCCGTGACGTGCGGCAGCACCTCGTAATCGACCTTGATCAGCTTGAGCGCGGCACGCGCGGTTTGGGCATCCTTGGCCGCGACCGCGGCGACTGCATGCCCGTGATAAAGCGCCTTGCCGCGGGCCATGCAGTTGTCCTGCACATCGCGCAGGAAATCATCCTCGGGCACGCCGAAATCGGCCGAGGTCACGACTGCTTTCACGCCGGGCAGGGCCTCGGCGGCAGAGGTGTCGATGCTCTTGATCCGGGCATGGGCATGCGGGCTGCGCAGCACGCTGCCGATCAGCATGCCGGGGACGGAGAAATCCGCGCCATAGAGCGCACGGCCGGTGACCTTGTCCACGCCATCGGGACGCGGGACGCGGGTGCCGACAACCTTGAAGTCAGTCTTGGTTTTCACAGGGTAGTTCATGTCATGCCCCTCTCATTTCAGCGGCGGCGATCTGCACGGCCTTGATGATCTTGTCATAGCCGGTGCAGCGGCAGAGGTTGCCTGCCAGCCAATAGCGGATTTCGGTCTCGGACGGGTCCGGGTTACGCTCCAGCAGGGCTTTGGCCGCGACCAGAATACCCGGCGTGCAGATCCCGCATTGCAGTGCGGCATTGTCGATAAAGCTCTGTTGCAGCGTATGCAGCGTATCGCCATTCGCCATGCCTTCGACAGTCTTGATTTCCGCCCCTTCGGCTTCTGCGCCCAGCACGAGACACGAACAAACGATCTCGCCATTCATTTCGACGGTGCAGGCCCCGCAATCGCCGGTACCGCAGCCTTCCTTGGCACCTTTCAGGCCGATCCGATCACGCAGCGCGTCAAGCAACGTCTCGCCCGGCGGGCAGATAAACTCGACATTGTCGCCGTTTACGGTGGTGGATACGTGAATGTTCTTCATGTCTTGTCTCCGGCGCGTTGCATTGCGATGCGGGCGGCGCGCTTGGCCAGCACGCCTGCCACATGTGTGCGGAACTCGACGGTGCCGCGTTTGTCATCGATGGGCGAGGCGGCAGCACGACACGCAGCCATCAGCGCGTCGATCGCCGCATCCTCCAGCTTGGTGCCGACGATGGCGTTGGCCGCGTCCTCAACCAGCATGACCTTGGGGCCGACCGCGCCCAGCGTAACCCGTGCCGCCGAGATCGTGCCATCCTCGGCCAGTTCCAGGCTGACGCCGGCAGACGCCACGGCGATATCCATCTCGGTGCGCGGGATAAAGCGCAGATAGGCGTCCGAAGCGCGCGGGGGCCGCGCGGGCAAAAAGATGGAGGTGACGAATTCGCCCGGCTTGAGCGAGGTCTTGCCCGGGCCGGTCGGAATGTCGATCACGGCACAGTCGCGCGTGCCGTCCGGCCCCACGATCCGCACCACGGCATTCGCCGCGACCATTGCGGGCACGCTATCGGCGGCGGGTGATCCGTTGCAGAGATTGCCGACCATCGTGCAGCGCCCCTGTACCTGGGTCGAGCCGATCAGTTCGCACGCTTCGACCACACCGGGCCAGAGCGCTACGACGCCCGCGTGCTGACCAAGCTTGATGCCGGGAACCGCCGCGCCGATGCGGTAGCCGCCGTCTTCTTGCGTGATGTCGCGCATCCCGTCGAGATGCTTGATATCCACGATCGATTCCGGCTCGATCATGCCGGATTTCAGTTGCACCAACAGATCGGTGCCACCCGCCAGAATGCGGGCCTTGCCCGCGCCCTTGGCGAGGATATCTGTCGCCTCTGCGGCGGTCTGCGGTTTGAAATACTGCATGAGGTGCTGTCTAACTCCTTTTTGGGATCGTGCGCCTAATCAAGCGTTGCGCGGAGTAAACCCGAAACCAGCCGCACCTGCAATCGGCGGGCGCGATTTCTTCGGCGAAAAAATCACCTGAATCCGACCTATTGCGGGGTGATCCGCCGCGCCCCCGATGTGGCAATGGATTTTGCCGTGGTCCCATCAATACTGCGCAGGAAACCGTTCAGTTCGGAATTGCCGCGCGTCGCCTCGCGGGCGGCGGCAATGACCAGATCGACCTCTTCAGCTTTAAGCTTCAGCCGGGTCGGAATCGCGTTCAGCTTGGTCCGTTCTTCATCGGCGGCGTCCTGAAAGGAAATCTGCCCGACGAAAAGCTTCACATCACTGCAATCCCAGCCCTCCAGCGATCCGCGCAGGCGGCGGACCTCACTACGGCTGAGGCTGCAACGGTATTCGATCATGTCCTTGACCCAATCATCAAGGGTGACGCGCATCAGATCGTAGCCGGTGCGGGTGGCCGAGGACATCGAGGAGTTTGCAATCGACATTGCAAGTTGCAGACCACCGGGCCCTCTTTGCTGCTTGGTCCATTTGTAATCCGACTGCACGCCCGCATTGGCCACCAGAAACAACATGCGGCGCAGTTTGACTGCCTCTTGGGCGGAAAGCGGGCCAAAGGGTGTCTGCGATTTAGCGCGTGCCATCGTCAGGCCGGTGGTGCCGAAATTGTCGGTGATCCCGCCATCCAGCAGTTTCACATACTTGACCTTTTCGGGGTCACGGTAGCTTTCCAACGTCTGACCATAGGCGCGCATTGCCGATGTGGCCTCGGGGTTGAAGCGTGCCGAGGTCAGCCAATCCGGCTCGGAATAGTCGCAGGCCTCGGTATGGGCCTCCAGCACGATGGGCGAAAAGACCAACGGAAAGGCAGCAGAGGCGGCGACGGCCTCTGACACTGGCAGTTTGCCCAGGTCAGAACAGAGCGCATCGAATGTTTCCGACGAAAAGAGGAACGGCGTATTGTTTGCCACATCAGCGGCATTGATCCAGGTGATCGCGTGGCCGCGTTGCGCCAGATCAGCAAATGTCGCATTCTTGAAAATGCTCTCGTCGAGGAACCGGGCAAAGGTATTGCGTCCGTTCGCACCGCCCGCCAACCCGCGTGCGATCGTGAATGGGTTATAGGGCGAATTGGACATGTACTTTTCGGCATTCTGGATCAGGTAGCGATCGCGAAAGCTATCGAGCCCCTTTGCCCCGTAAAGCCCGTAATAGGCCGCCGTGACCGAACCGCCGGAAACGCCTGAGACAAGGCTGACATGTTTCAATAGACCGTCGCGGCCGCTGTGTTCATGTGCGGTGGCGCGTAGTTCTTGCAGCATGCCGTAGCCAAAGGCCGAAGCGCGCGTGCCGCCCCCCGAAAAGGCAAGCCCGATATAGATGCCATCGTCGATCTCGGAATAATGCGCATCAAATCCGGTTTCGATCTGGCTGTCGCTGCTGGACAGGCTGCTGTTGATCGGTGCATTCGTCGCGGAACAGCCGATCAGCATCGCCACCGCTGCCGTTATCATGCCCTTTACCGCTACCTGCATCGCATGATCTCCCGCTGCGTGTAGCGCCATTGCTAAAGCAGAGCGTGCGCGGCGCAAAGCGCTTTTGCAATGTGCCACGGGCAGTCCATCAACATGCAAGGTAAGGAAAACAGGCGCTTGTATCATCTCGCGCTGCGCCGGTATGATCCTGACGGGGCAATGTTCTGGCACCGAGATCTGAAGAGGAATGCGAATGATACCGCTGTTTCCGAGAGTTTTGACGCCCCTCGCGCTTGCCTTGTGCCTTGGCCTTGCGACACCGGCTGCCGCGGGCGATACGGGGGCCATCACTCCGATCAAACGGCTCGAAACGTCGCGCGTGGTCTACAAGGCCGGTCTGGCCGATCAGGATCCGATGATGGTGATCGCGGCGGCCAAGTTGCGCAAGTCGGTGCCGCTCGCCTACCGCGCGCTGGCCCCCGAAGGTGGTACTGCCGACGATGCCGATCCGCTCAGCGCCGAGGCGATGCTGAACGTCGCTGCCGTGTTGGCCGAAGGCGACCCGGTGATGGAAAAGCTGGTAAATGAGGTGCGCTTTACCGATGTGAAAGGCGTACCCGGCGGGCCGGTCTATTCCAGCACTGCGATTGCTGCCGCGAAAGATCACAAATACCCACATGTATCATTCGAGGGTGGCGCCTATGCCGAGATCTATGTCGAAGGTCACGGGCAGGCCAATCTGGTTCTTTATGTCTATGACGGGGCAGGGCGGCTGGTCTGCTCGGACACCGACATCACCAATATCGCCTATTGCGGATGGAAGCCTTCGACGACCGAGAATTTTACCATCCAGGTGGTCAACAAGGGGAACGGCACGCAATATTCGCTGGTCACCAATTGAAATATGCGCGCTGTCGGGAATGCGTGCGCCATTGACGTCTTTGCAGTCGCCGGTATTCATGATTGGTGCACTGTGTACCGATGAATACTAATTAGCCGAAGAGTTGGTGAAATGTTAGAGCTTTGGGACGGTCTGCTAGCGGCAGGCCGTTTGCTTATCTCCTTCGACCCGGACCTGCTGGAAATCGCATTGCGGTCGCTTCAGGTAACGGGGGTCGCATTGATTGTGGCCTCGCTCATCGCGCTGCCGCTGGCCGCATTGCTGGCCGTGCGCCGCTTTCGGCTACGGCGCGCCACGATTGCGGTGTTGAATGCGCTGATGGGCCTGCCGCCGGTGGTGGTGGGCCTGGTGGTTTATGTGATCTTGTCGCGCAGCGGGCCGCTGGGCGTGCTGGGACTGCTCTTTACCCCGACAGCGATGATCATTGCGCAGGTAATCATCATCGTGCCGCTGATTGCGTCCGTCGGGCATCAGTCGCTGCGCGATCTGTGGGCCGAGTATCACGATCTTCTGTTGTCGATGAACACGACCCAGCGGCAACGCATCATGACACTGCTCTGGGACGGGCGCCGGGCATTGCTGACCGCCGCGCTGGCGGGTTTCGGTCGCGGCATCGGCGAAGTTGGCGCGATCATGATCGTCGGTGGAAATATCGATCATGTGACGCGGGTCATGACCACGGCCATTGCGCTTGAGACGGGCAAGGGGGACTTTGCCCTGGCGCTCGGCCTCGGCTTTGTGCTGATCGCACTGGCGATCATGGTGAATCTGGCGATCCACTGGCTCAGCCAGACGGAAAGGGGTCGCAGATGGTAGTGTCATTGTTTCCCCTCACGACGCAGGGCGCGATGGTGCGCAGGCGCGGCAATGTGTTGATCGGGCCGGTGGATCTGACGCTGAGCGGGCAGGGTGTCACGGTCGTGATCGGCCCCAATGGCGCGGGCAAATCATCGCTTCTGCAAATGCTCTATGGCCTGTCACGCCTCAGCGGTGGGTCGGTGAATTGGGCCTGCGACGCGCGCGAGGCGCAGCGTCGGCTGGCCTTCGTGTTCCAGACGCCTGTCGTGCTGCGCCGTTCGGTGCTGGAGAACGTGATTTACCCGCTGCGCATCGTCGGTAGGCCACGCGAGGAAGCGCTGGCGCTAGGGCGCGAGTGGTGCACGCGCATCGGCCTGGGGGAGGCGACTGACCGTTCCGCGACGGTGCTGTCACGTGGGGAAAAGCAAAAACTGGCGCTTGCGCGTGCCCTGATCACTCGGCCTGATGCACTTTTTCTGGACGAGCCTTGCGCCTCTCTGGATGGCAGCGCCACGCGCGAGATCGAGGCGCTGTTACAGACTGCCTCTGATGAGGGCACCCGGCTGATCCTTGCGACACATGACATGGGGCAGGCCCGGCGTCTGGCCAACGATGTCATCTTTCTATTGCGCAGCAAAGTGCACGAGACCGGCACGGCACCTGCGTTTTTCGACGGCCCCCGAACGGCGCAAGCACGCGCCTTTCTCGCGGGCGATATTGTAGAATAAAGGAGACTTTTAATGTTCAAACACCTGATATCCGCGGCCCTCGCCGCATTGCTGATCACGCCTGCGGCGCGTGCCGAAGACCTGAAGATGGCCGTGACCACTTCGTTCCATAATTCGGGCCTGGCCGATGTGCTGCTGCCCGCGATCAAGGATGATACCGGTATCGACGTGCAATTGCTGGTGGTTGGCACCGGCCAGGCGCTGCGCCTTGGCGCTGCGGGCGATGTGGATGCCATCCTGGTCCACGCCAAAGCCGCCGAAGAGGCGTTTGTTGCCGAAGGCAATGCCACCCACCGGCGCGAGATCATGTATAATGATTTCGTCATCGTCGGCCCATCGGCGGACCCTGCAGGAACGGCCGATGCTGACAAGGCCACCACGGCACTGGGCGCGATTGCAGCAGCCAAGGCGCCGTTTGTCAGCCGCGGCGACGACAGCGGCACGCATAAAAAGGAACTGAGCCTCTGGGCTGCCGCCGGTGTCACACCCGAAGGGCAGTGGTATCGCGCAGTCGGTGCGGGCATGGGCGCGGCGCTGAACACGGCATCGGGCATGAATGCCTATATTCTGGCGGATCGGGCCAGCTGGTTGAATTTTGGCAACAAGGGCGATCTGGCATTGCTGTTTGCCGGCGATCCGGTGCTCTTCAATCAATACGCCTATCTGCCGGTGAACCCCGCAAAGCACCCCCATGTCAAAGCGGAACTGGCCGTCGAGCTGGAAGAGTGGCTGACCTCGCCGCGTGCGGCGACCTTGATCGACGGCTATCGCGTCGCCGGTGAACAGCTCTTCACATTCAACGCGCAGGCCGCTGACTGACCCCAATCCCGAGGGGAGCCGAAAACTCCAGGTGTTGCGTTGCGCGGTCTTAATCGCGCAACGGGCACAACGCCTTTTGCAGCGCGGTGATCATCGCATCGCGCTGCGCCGACAGGTCAGCGTGGCTGGCCCCTCGGGCAGCCTCTTCCGCCCCATCGACGATCATCGCGATGGTTTCATCATCGAGATAGGGTTTGCCCAGATCGTCCCACCAGCCGTTGAACGTGTCCCGGAAATGATCGCAGAAGGCCTGCATCCCCCCAGGACCCGCACCAAGACTGAAAAGCGTTGTCGGCCCCATCGCTGCCCAACGCAGGCCCGGACCGGCGGTTATCGCCTTGTCCACATCCCCCACAGACGCGACACCGGACTGCACCAGATGGATCGCCTCGCGCCAGACGGCGGCCTGTAGCCGGTTGGCGACGTGGCCGGGCATTTCGCGGTATACCCGGATCGTGACCTTGCCCACGGCCTCGTAGAACCGAGCGGCGGCATCCGCGACACCGGGCGCGGTGGCGGCGTTGCCCATCACTTCGACCAGCGGGACCAGATGCGGCGGATTGAACGGATGCCCCAACACCAGGCGCGACGGATCAGCAAAGCCCGGCTGCATCTGGCCAAGGGTCAGGCCTGAGGCCGAGCTGGCGATGATCGCTCCTTTTGCCATGCGCGGTTCGATCTCGGCAAAAAGCGCGTGCTTGATCTCCAGCCGCTCCGGCACGCTTTCCTGGATGAACGCCGCACCCTCGATCGCGTCGCTTGGATTCTGGTGAAAGCTGACAGCATCGGGGCTGCCGTGCTCGGTCAGGCCCAGTTCGGTCAGCGTCGGCCAGGCCGTGTCGATGTAGCGCCGCACCGTGTCCGGGGCTTGCGGTAACGGGTCGTAGACCGCGACCGACCGTCCCGATGCAAGGAAAAGCGCGGTCCAGCTGGCGCCGATCACGCCAGCCCCCAATGCGGCGACATGTTCGAATTCCATCAGAATAACCCCGGATTGAGAGGCGAGGCGGCGGTCATGCCGCCATCCACGGTAAAGGTCACGCCGCTGACATAGCTGGCCTGATCCGAGCCAAGCCAGGCAACGATATTGGCGATATCCTCGGGCGTGCCCATCCGGCCCACCGGGTGGCGGGCCAGCGCATCCTTCATCGCCGCCTGCGGATCGCTTGCAAGGGCAAAGGCGTCTTCGGCCATCTCGGTCATGATCCAGCCCGGACAGACCGCGTTGCAGCGCACATTGGGTCCGTGATCGACCGCGATCGAACGTGTCAGCCCGTGCACGAACGCCTTGGACGCATTATAGAGCGCCATCGACGGGTCCGCGACATGGCCCGAGATCGAGCCGATATTGACGATAGCACCGCCCTGCGTCTCCATCCCCGGCAACACGGCGCGGCACATGTTGAAAACACCCCGGCAATTGGCGCCGATCACCAGATCCCAATCGGCATCGGTGCTGTCGCGGGTGGTCTTCTCGACCTGAACGCCGGCATTGTTCACCAGCAGCGCAACCGGGCCGAGCGCGGCGGCGACCTCCACGATCCGCGCCGCGTCATCCGCTTTGGCGACGTTACCCAGCACCCAGTCCACTTGATATCCGAGGTCATCGGGGCGTGTGCTTCGCCCGCAGGTGACCACCTTGTAACCATCCGCGACAAGGCGGGTGACAACTGCGCGGCCGATCCCGCGCCCGCCGCCGGTAACAATTGCAACTTTGCCTGTCATCTGTTCGCCTTCTGAACCTGCATCTGCATGGCCTTTCCCCAAAATTCGACCTGATCGCCGCCCTTGAGGCCCAGCCGCGCGCGGGCCTGCTCTGGCGTGGCGACGGTGAGGCCGAGGTTTTCTACGGTCTGGCGGATCCTGATGACCTGTTGCGCGCTCGACGTCGCTTTCTGCCCCGGCCCGATATGGAGACTGTCCTCCATGCCGACCCGCAGATTGCCACCCAATAGCGCGCTTTGCGTCGTGAACGCCATCGGTGTCGTCCGGCGGCCAGAACCGACCACTCGTAGCTGTCGCCAAAGAGCTTCTGAGCGATCGTGTGCATATGCATCAGGTTGTCGAGGGCCGCTCCGACACCGCCCAGAATGCCGAACACCACCTGCAGAAAGAACGGCGGCTTGATCCAGCCCTGATCGATCCACCAAGCCAGATTGTAGAGATGGCCCTGATCGTAAATCTCGAACTCGAATTTTGTGCCGTGGCCTTCGCCCAAGGTTTTCATCGCGTAACCGATATCGGCGAACGTGTTGCGAAAGATGAAATCGCGGGTCATGTCCAGAAATCCCGGCTCCCAGGCGTGATTTCACTCGGTGTATTTGTCCTTCATCAGGAAAATGCCGAAATTCATGCTGCCCATGTTCATCGACGCACCGACCTCGGCGGCCTCGATGCTGGTTTGCGCGATCTCGGTAGGGGTGATCGGCAGGTGCTTGGACAGGGGCGGCGTGTGAATGCCGCCCGTTGGCGCACAGGTGATAATGACCGGTTTGTTCATGGCACGTATCTCGACGAGGCTCCTTGGCCATTCCTTTTGCAAAAATACGCATCGCGCCCTCCGTCAAAGGCGCATCTGCTGAACTTGGGCGCTCAGGCCCCCATCCAGCACCCATAGCTGCCCCGATGCATAGCGCGCTTCGTCCGAGGCCAGCCAGTTCACCAGGTTGGCGATATCGTCGGGCGTGCCGTAAGTACGCATCGGGTGCACGTCACGGACCGCTTGCTGCAACTCTCCGATGGGCTTGCCGCCGGCGCCTGATCCGTCGCCGGTGAAAAAGCTCTGCAACATCGGCGTGTCGATATAGCCTGGGCAGATCGCATTGACGCGGATTCCCTCGGGGCCGTGATCACAGGCCATCGCACGGGTCAGGGCGTGCACAGCCCCCTTTGTGGCGCAATAGGCGGCCAGACCGGGGTCGGCGATGAAGCCGTCATAAGAGCCGAAATTGATGATGCTGGCGCTGTTGCCGGATTTCGCCGCCGCCCGCATCAGCGGCAGGGCATATTTGCTGGTCAGAAAGGTGCCGGTGACATTCACCGCGAAACTGAGGTTCCATTCCTCCAGGGTGGTGTCCTCAATAGTCTTCTCGATCTCGATACCGGCGGCGTTGACCAGGATATCAAGCTTGCCCTCATCGGCACCAACCTGCGCCATCGCGGATCTTGCCGCCGCCTCGGATGTCACATCCAGCCGGACAAAGCGCGTGCCGTCCTCATCATGCGCGCCAAGCGAGCCTGCCTCGTTCAGGTCCGCCGCATAGACAGTTGCCCCCTCGCGCAGAAACCGCGCGCAGATCGCGCGCCCGATCCCGCCGCGCCCACCGGTCACCAGCGCTGTCTTACCCTTTAAAATCATCTTTCGTTGTCCTTGATCGGTGGAAAGCGGTAGCGCGCGGCGACTACTGTCCAGTCCATGTGGTTGCGTAGGTTTTGCTGTCTGGCATCGCTGGGCGGGTCATAATCGCAAGGCGGGCCCGCACCAGGCTGCTTGGCGACATGACCCGTATCACCTGTGCGCCTTGCATCATGCCGTAGCTGCCTTGGCGTAGGCGTCCAGCACCAGCCCGTGGAAGTGGTGCACCGCATGTTCGGATTTGCCTGACCCGCCGGGGTCGTTCACGATCCGGCCCTGGGTGAAGGCGGGCGTGTTCATGCCGCGCTGCACGCTTTCGACCAGGCCGATATCCTCGACCTGTAGCACCTCGTCGAGGTAGCGGATCGCGTCCAGCTCCATCGGGTCTGCCTCGGGCGTCTCCAGGTAGAAGTCATAGGTTTCCAGCGTCCGTTCGGGGCCCACCGGTATGACGTTGAGCACGATCATGCTGGACCGACCGGGATAGCGCATCAGGCAGGTCGTGGGCCACAGCCACCAGACTGCATGGGTGCGCACCGTCGCGTTCGAGACGTCATAGGCGCTGTTCGTGCTCTTGCCCGCATCGGCCATGTGCGACGAATAGATGCCATGGGTCGTGACCTTGTAGGTGTCCATGTCCACCAGTTCGCAGAAATCCTTGTGCGCGGTGGGGCAATGGTAGCATTCGAGGAAGTTGTCGATGACGTTCTTCCAGTTCGACTTGATATCGTAGGTCAGGCGGTGGCCGAAGGTCAGTTGGTCTATATCAGGCGCCCAGTGGCCGATCTCGGTCGCGAGGTCACCTGATTGCACCGTCAGCGATTGTGCCGTCGGGTCGAGGTTGACGTAGACGAAACCGCAGAACTCCTCGACCTGCACGGCGTCCAGGCAGATGTCACCAGTGTTGAAATCCTCAAGATGCTCGGTCTCCGGCGCGCGCACCAGTTGCCCGTCCAGCTTGTACACCCAGGCGTGATAGGGGCACATGATCCGGGTGGTGGTGCCGCTGCCGCTGAGCAACTCGTGCGCACGGTGTTTGCAGACGTTGTAAAAGGCGCGCAGTACCCCGTCGCGGTCCCGCACGACGACGATCGGCTGACCGGCGATCTGGGTCGCGATATAGCTGCCGGGCGTGCGCAGCGCCTCCACGTGGCAAACCCATTGCCAGTTGCGGGCCAGGATGGCGCGCAGATCGGTATCGAACCACTTCTGCTCTGTATACGCATCGGCCCGCAACGAGAGCGAGCGGCCAGCATCGGGCGAATAGCCTTGGCGGATGTGATCAAGGTCGGCTTGGCTGAGAATTGGCGGCATGTCGGCACTCCGTTTGAGCTGCGGGACGGCAGCCCCTGACCTGCATCACAGCATGGGGCAAGGCACATATCTAAATGTGCATGGATCGCCGCGCTTTGAACTTCTATCGCCACGGCGTCGCTGCGTTACTTTGCCTTGCGGTGAAGTGGCCAGGCCCGAAACTCGAACGGCACGCGCCCTTCGATTCGATCGCGCCGGGGCGGCAGGCCGAACCGGTCACGATAGGCACGGCTGAAATGCACTTGGCTGGCAAAGCCCGAAGCGAGCGCCACTTGCGCCATCGCCATCTCGGTCTGCGTAACTAAACCCCGCGCCCGGTCGAGCCGGATATCGCGGTAATAGAGCGCCGGGGTTTTCTTGACATAGGTCTGGAAGAGCCGGTTGAGCTGGCGGTGCGATATACCTGTCGCATCGCATATCTCTGCAATCGGTAGCGGCGTCTCCAGGTTCTTTTCCATCAGCGCGATGGCGCGTTTGACCGCGCGCGGTGCGGTATTGCCCAAAGGCTCTATCGGGCCTGCATTCTGCAGGCTGCCCGCCGGGCGCACGCAGGGGTGAAACAGGTAGCGCGCGGCAGCGTTGGCCTGCGCATCACCCAGCGCACCGCGCAGGATGTTGAGTGCGAAATCCACCGCCGCCGACCCGCCCGCGCAACTGATCCGGTTGCCGTCGAATACAAACAGTTCCTCGCTTAGCCCGATGTCCGGATACATCTCGCCAAAGGCGTCGATATGCTCGTAATGCACGGTCGCGCGCTTGCCCTTCAATAGCCCGGCCTGTGCCAGGATGAATGCGCCGGTATCCAGCGCCCCCAGCGTGGCGCCTTGACCGGCCCACCGCCAGAGCGCCGCGTGCAGTGGCGTGCTGCTATGCATCTCGGGGGCCCAGCTGGATGACACGATGACGATATCGCTGCGCTGTCCGTGAACCTCTGCCAACGGGATTGTGCAGAGTTCGATCCCGTTGCTGGCCGGGCAGGGGCCGCCGCGTTCCGAAACGATCTGCCAGCGAAAGCGGGACGTCCCGTCCAGATAATTCGCGACGCGAAACGGATCGACAAAACCCATCGTTGCCGCCATGTTGAAATGTGGCGTGACGACGATGAGTATTTTGAACGGGGTTTGCGAAATGCGTTTCATCTGGCTATTGATGCACAAAGCATGACCAAAACAAGCATTTTGCGACGCAATCCTCTTGTCATACTTTGACGAACAAAAAAGCCAACCAGGGAGACGAACATGAAATATCTGAGCTGTGGCATCGCCATCGCCGCCATCGCAGGCAGCGTCAATGCTGCCGAGTTGGGGGCCGTGGACGAGCCGATCAAGCTGGCGATCAATGAATGGACCGGGCAGCATGTGACCACGCATATCGCGGGTGAAATGCTTGAGGCGGCTGGCTACAAGGTCGAGTACGTCACCGCTGGCATGATGAACCAGTTTCAGGCGCTATCGGATGGCGATCTGCACGCCACGTTGGAAATCTGGTCGTCGAACGTGTCGGATGAATACGCCAAGAAAGTCGCGGACGGCACGGTGACCGAGATTGGTGACCTTGAACTCGCAGCCATGGAAGGCATCGCATACCCCGCCCACGTGGCCGAAATCTGTCCGGGTCTGCCCGCATGGGAAGCATTGAAAGACTGCGCAGGTCAGTTCGCGACAGCCGAGACGCTGCCAATGGGTCGTCTGGTGGACTATCCCGCCGATTGGGGCACGCCGGGTGCCGACCGCATGGTTGGCTTCGATTTGCCGTTCAGGGCCGTGCCGGCAGGCTCCGAAGGGGCGCTGATCACCGAATTGCGCGCCGCGACCGAGAAGAAATCGCCGCTGCTGATCACCTTCTGGCAACCCCATTGGGCGATGTCCGCCTATGATTTGAGGTTCGTCGATCTGCCGGTGGGCGAGGATGCATGTTTCGAGGATCCGGCCTGGGGCCCGAACCCGAACGCGGTCAACGACTGCGGTTTTGCGCCGACGCGCATTTTCAAGGCAACCTGGTCGGGCTTTGACGAGAAATGGCCCGCCGCTGCCGAAATCCTGGCGAACTACACGCTTGATGTGGCCGACCAGCAGCCGCTGATGGGACAGATCGATGTCGATGGTCAATCCGTCGAAGAGGCCGTTGCGGCCTGGATGGACGCCAACGAGTCCAAGTGGAAGCCGGTGGTTGACGCGGCGACCAACTGATCGACCCTGCGGATGATGATTCCAGCGCGTCCCGATCTAAGTTCCGGGGCGTGCTGTCTTGAACGACAGAATTTCAGCCAATGAAATCAGGGGAAAAACATGGGTGATGACACGCGCGCGGACCAACCTGCGATAAGTTGCCGGGGGGTCTGGCAGGTCTTTGGTCCGAACGCCAAGTCAAAGCTCAAGGCGGCACTCGCTGCGTCAGGCGGCGAGTCGCAATCGGCCGCCGACACGCTGCGCGAGGACGGTTTGATCCCGGCGGTACAGGACGCCACATTCGACGTGAAACGCGGCGAGCTTTTCGTAATCATGGGCCTGTCGGGCTCGGGTAAATCCACCATCGTGCGCTGCATCTCGCGACTGATCGAGCCGACCGGCGGAGCCATCGACATCGACGGCCAGAGCATCCTTGACGCCAGCAAGGCGCAGATGATCGAGCTGCGCCGCCGCAAGCTGGGGATGGTGTTTCAGCATTTCGGCCTGTTTCCGCATATGTCCGTGGCCGAGAACGTGGCCTTTCCGCTCAAGATGCAGGGGCAGGGCAAGCGCGACCGGCTGAAGCGCGCGCATGAGGTGATCGGTCTTGTCGGGCTGGAAGGGCGCGAGACCGCCTATCCAAGGGAATTGTCCGGCGGCCAGCGGCAGCGTGTGGGCATCGCCCGCAGTTTGGCCGTCAACCCCGATATCTGGTTCCTGGACGAGCCATTCAGCGCACTTGACCCGCTCATCAGGCGGCAGTTGCAGGATGAATTCATCAAGATTCAGGCGACGCTTAAGAAATCCATCATCTTCATCACCCATGATATTGCCGAGGCGCTGAAGATCGCCGACCGGATCGCGATCATGCGCGACGGTCGCATCGTTCAGATCGGCACTCCGACCGAAATCGTGCTAAAACCCGTGGATGACTATGTGCGCGAGTTTTCCAAGGATGTGGTCAAGGGGCGTCACGCGCGCATTAGCTCGGTCCTCAGACCGCTGAGCGAGGCCCCCGACAACATGCCCGACGATCCGGGCATAAGGCAGGACATGACGCTGGAAGAAGCGCTGGCTGCGTGCATTTCGCTCTATCAGCCGGTGCCGGTGCATGATGCCGACGGCAAGATCATCGGCGTGGTGCACCCCTCTGATCTGTCAGCCGCGTTGCAGGTGGACGAAGCATGAGCGCGCCCACCGTAGCGCAGGACACCGCACATGGTGGCATTCATCTGACGACTGGAGCAAAGGCTGCGCTGGTGGTGCTGATCATCGGCGCGCTCTGCATGGCTCTGGCACCGGTCTGGCCTTGGCTGGTGAAGTATCCCGCAGGCTGGGCATTGCCCGCATCGGACTGGATTGGTGCGGCGCTGGAGTGGCTGCTGAACCTGATCAAACCGGTGGCAAGATTCTTCTCTCGTGCACTGGCCTATCCGATGGAATGGGCCAATATCCTGTTCAACGGTATCCCGTGGCCCCTGTCGATCGGGCTGGTGACAGCCCTTGGCTGGTATGTGGGCGGCTGGTCGCTGGCGTCGCTGTCATTCCTGGGGCTCAGCTTCGTTGTCAGTTCCGGTTACTGGGACGAGAGCATGAACACGCTGTCGCTGGTTGCCGTGTCGGTGCCGCTGGCGCTGCTATTCGGGGGCGGCTTGGGTATCCTGGCCAACGAGGTGCCGCGCGTCCGCAATGCCGTGCAGACGCTGATGGACGTGATGCAGACGGTGCCCACATTCGCCTATCTCACGCCCTTGTTACTGCTCTTCGGGTTCGGTCCGGTGGTCGGGCTGATCGCCAGCGCGATCTATGCGGCACCGCCGATGGCGCGCAACGTGATGCTTGGCCTGGAACGGGTCGAAAGCGATGTCAAGGAGGCCGCGATCATGTCGGGCGGCACCCGAATGCAGCAACTGTTCTTGGTGGAAATCCCTTCGGCAAGTCAGCAGATCATGGTTGGCGTCAACCAATGCCTGATGGCGGCCCTGTCGATGGTGATCATCGCCGCCGTGATTGGCGGATTTAACGATATCGGCTGGGAAGTGTTGCTGACCATGCGCAAAGCGCAGTTCGGTCAGGCGCTGCTGGCGGGGCTGGTGATCGTGGTGTTCGCCATCGTGATCGACCGGATCAGCGGCCAGATGGCAGAAGACCGCCAGCGCCATTCGAAACGTATTTCGGGCGCGATCATCGCGGTGGCCGGTGTCATTGCGATTGTGTTCTGGTCGCGCCTTCCCGAGCCTGCGTCGCTGACGCTGCTGCAACCGACAGCCGATTGGGTTGATAGCGGATTGAGCGCGTTCACGGTGGCAAACGGCTCGGCCCTCGACGGGCTCAAGAACGGCGCAATGTTCTATGGCTTGTTGCCGCTGCGGATCGGTCTTGACGGTGCGGTGTTGCCCTTTACCTGGGGATTTCAATGGACCTTTGGCATGAGCCTGGTGCTGTTTGGGGCCGCGGCAGCCTTGGGTGCGGTTCTGGCACTGCGGGGCAACATCGCCGCGGGCATCATGCTGGTGATCGCCGCCGGCGTGATCGAGACCGGCATAGCCGATCTGCCGTGGCCTTTCGTGCTGGTCGGGGCCGGCGCCATCGGTTGGGTGGCGGGCGGGCGCAAGCTGGCGCAGTTCGCGGTTCTGATGCTGCTGGCGGTGTTGCTGAGCGGGCTATGGGACAAGGCGCTGCTGTCGCTCTACCTGTCCGGCGCAGCGGTGCTTACCTGCGCCGTGTTTGGCGGCGCCATTGGCCTTGTCTGCGCGATGAGCCCGCTGGCGTGGCGTTTCGTGCGCCCGATCTGCGACATGTTGCAGACGATCCCGCTCTTTGTTTTCCTCATCCCGGTGCTGATGTTCTTCCAGATCGGTGAATTCTCTGCCTTTCTCGCCATCTGCTTCTACGCCATCGTCCCGATGATCCGCTACACGCGGCACGGGCTGGTCACGGTGCCGGATGAATTGATCGAAGCGGCAGTGTCGTCCGGGGCGACCAGTTGGCAAACGATGGTGGAGGTGCGCGCGCCCTACGCCGCGCCGACGATTCTGCTGGGGCTGAACCAGACGATCCTCTACGCCTTTGCGATGCTGGTCATCGCGGCGCTCATCGGCACGACCGGGCTGGGGCAGTCGATCTACCTCGCGCTGAGCCAGGCGGATGTCGGGCTTGGCATCACATCGGGGGCTTGCATGGCGATCCTCGCACTTGTTGCGGACCGACTGGTGCAGGGGTTCGCCACGGAGAGACGCAAGGCGCTGGGGCTGTGATAGCTGGGTTATCGAATATTGTCTGACGCGGGCGAGATCGGTCGTGCCGCACGATCGCCTCTAGCCAAAACCCATGCGACTGTGGCATTGCAGGCCCAGCCAAAACCCGGGGACGCGAGACAATGAAGCGATTGAAGAACCATCAGGCGCGGATCAACTGGATCTCGAAGACCCTGCGCGCACTGCCTGACGGCTCCAGCCTGCTGGACGTGGGGGCGGGCGAATGCGCCTACAAACCCTATTGCAGCCATCTGGAGTATCTCGCGCAGGACATCGCGGAATATGACGGCTCGGGCGATGGCAAGGGGCTGCAAACTGACAAGTGGGACACCAGCCAACTGGATTTCGTTTGCGACCTCTACGATATCCCCGAGGACCGGCAGTTCGATACCGTGTTCTGCTCGGAAGTGCTGGAACATGTGGTCGACCCGGTCCGCGCGGTCGAAAAGATGGCGCGCCTGACCAAACCCGGCGGGCAGATGATCCTGACCGCGCCGTTCAATTCGGTCACGCATTTCAGCCCCTACCATTTCTGCACTGGCTTTTCGCAGTATTTCTACCGGCATCATCTGGAGCGTCTGGGGTTCGAGATTACGGAACTGACGGCCAATGGCGGGTTCTTTGATTCCGTCGATCAGGAGCTGGGCCGCGTGTCCAAGGTGCGCCGGCAATTCGGCGCATGGTTTCCTGACCCGGTGCTGTTGATCCTGACCAACATCACGCGCCTCTGGGTGCGGATGGTGGCCAGCGCCGATGGGGACCGGATGAACCGAAAATCGGCCGAATTGCAGACTTTCGGCTGGTTCGTCGTGGCGCGCAAATCAGCGGATTGATCACAGCAGAGATCTGACGGGCGCATCCGTGCCCATCCCCATTTCGCAGCGCAATTGCGCCCGGGCGCGCGCAAGGCGTGACATGATGGTTCCGCGCGGGCAGCCGATCCTTTGTGCCAAAAGCTGCGGGCTGGTCTCGCCATGCGCCACCAGTCGCATCAACGCCGCCTGATCGCATGGCAGGCGTGCGATCGCAGCGTCCAGTTCGCGCAGGGCGATCACGCCAAAGACGGCCGGATCGGCGCATGGCTCTGGCGCGTCGGTATCGGACAGCATCGGCGCACGGCGCTTCGAGGCGCGAAAGACGTTGCGCAGGGTGGCGCGGGCATAGGCCCGCAGATCGTCTACCTCCGCGAGCGCCGTCTGCCGCTGCCAGAGACGCAATAATGTCTCTTGTGTCACGTCCTGGGCTTCGGCCTCGTTTCCGGCAAGGCGGCGGGCAAGGCGCAGCAGATCGGTATGCAGGGCGCTCAGCGCGTCGGGCAGGGGCGTCGGACAGGGCATCGGAGAACCTCGCAGGCAGGGGAAATTTGCCCGAACCTGCGCGCAGTTCGTGCAGCCTGCAATTGGGGGCTTTCCGCCGATACATCCTATGCGGTCTTTTTGGGCGGTGAGGCGCCGGAACCGTGCCCGGCGATCGGCAAGCGCCCGCTGCGCGAAATTCCGCTGCGGACGCAAAGCCTTGGCCGCGCGTCTTGTGAGGTGAGGCAGGCATGAGGCCTGCCCGTAACCGAAATGACAGGAGAGACCTGACATGACCAAGTTTATCGTAATCCTCATCGGGCTGGGCGCGCTGGCCCAATCCGCCGCTGCCATGAGCGACAGCACCGTCGAGATCGACGCCAACGGCGACGGGCTGATGACCATAGAGGAAGTCCGCGCCGTCTATCCCGAAATGAGCAACGAAGTATTCAGCGAGATCGACGTCAACGGTGACGGCGCGCTCGATGATGCCGAGATGGCGGCTGGGCAGGAAAATGGCCTGATCCCCGCTGCGACGGACGGCTAACCAACCGTTCCGTCCCCCCGGGCCGCGTATATTCTCTTCCCCATAGAGGCGCGGGCCGGGGGCCTTTCGGCGGTTCGCCTGCCGGTAGTCGGTACGCAGATGTACCGCCGCACCGTACCAAATAGGGCGCGAAACGTCCTACTTCGGTGTCGCGCGTTTCAGCATGCCAAACAGATCGCGCGGATCGTCAGGATCGGCCAGCAAGTCCAGATCGTGATAGAACTCCGTGCCCGCCACGTTGGCGCGGACATAGCGCAGGGCGCTGAAATCCTCGATGGCGAAGCCGACGCTGTCGAACAGCGTGATCTGGCCGGCGCTTGTACGGCCCTTAGCGGTGCCGCTCATCACCTGCCACAGCTCGGTAACAGGGTGATCTTCAGGCATCTGCTGAATCTCTCCCTCGATGCGGGTCTGGGGCGGGAATTCAACAAAGATTTCCGAACGTTCCAGGATCGCCGGGGCCAGTTCCGTCTTGCCGGGGCAGTCGCCGCCAATGGCGTTGATATGCACACCCGAGCCGATCATGTTGTCGGTCAGGATGGTCGCATACTGCTTGTCTGCGGTGCAGGTCGTGATGATCTGCGCACCTTCCATGCTCGCCTCGGCGCTGTCGCATTCGACGACCTTCAGCCCCATGCCCGACAGGTTTCTGGCCGCCTTCTGGGTTGCTGCGCGGTCGATGTCATACAGGCGTACGGTATCGACGCCGCAGATCGCCTTCATCGCAAGGCTCTGGAATTCGGACTGCGCGCCGTTGCCGATCATCGCCATCGTCGTGCTGCCCTTGGGCGCGAGATAGCGCGCCACCAGCGCCGAAGTGGCCGCGGTGCGCAGCGCCGTCAGCAGGGTCATCTCGCTCAGCAATACGGGATATCCGTTGCCGACATTGGCGAGCAGACCAAACGCGGTGACCGTCTGCAACCCTTGCTTTGTATTCTTGGGGTGTCCGTTGACGTATTTGAACCCGTAGACCTCGCCATCCGAGGTCGGCATCAGCTCGATCACGCCTTCAGCGGAGTGGCTGGCAATGCGGGGCGTCTTGTCAAAGAGCTCCCATCGCTTGAAATCGGCCTCGATGTAATCTGCAAGGCCGATCAGCATCGGTTCGATTCCGATATGATGCACCAGTTGCATCATGTGATCCACGCTGACGAAGGGCACGAGGGCCTTTTCAGAGGGAGAGAGGTTGGTCATGTCAGTCATCCTTTGGGCAAGTCAGGAATAGGCGCGTGTCGGGCGGTCAAATACGCGACGGCCCAGTGCCGAGGCGGCCAGATCGACCATCACCTGCGCGGTGCGGCCGCGGTCATCGAGGAACGGATTTAACTCGACCAGATCGAGCGAGGTCATCAGACCGCTGTCACAGATCATTTCCATCACCAGATGCGCCTCGCGGATCGTCGTGCCTCCGGGCACCGTGGTGCCGACAGCCGGAGCAATACTCGGGTCGAGGAAATCCACGTCGAGCGAGACATGCAACATGCCGTTCGCCGCTGCCACGTCGCGCAGGAATGTCTCCAGCGGGCGGGCGATGCCGACCTCGTCGATGCTGCGCATGTCGTGGTAGCGGATGTCGCTGCCCTGCAGGTCTTCGCGCTCGGCCGCATCTACCGACCGCAGGCCGATGATGCAGATATTGCCCTGTGGCACCGGATTGGCGACTTTGGGGAATCCGTGAAAGCCTTCACGTCCCGTGACATACCCCAACGGCGTGCCATGCAGGTTGCCCGTCGCCGTGCTCTGCGGCGTGTGGTAATCGCTATGGGCGTCAAGCCAGAGCACGAATTGCGGGCGGCCTTCCTTGGCGGCGTGGTTTGCCACTCCGGCGACGGTCCCCAGCGACAGCGCGTGGTCGCCCCCCAGAAAGATCGGCGTACCCTGCGGCATTGCCTCTTCGGCGGTGCGCGCCAGTGCTGAGGTCCAGCCGATCATGCGGGCGGATTCGTAGACGACATCGGGCAGCGTGTCTGGCGCTGTGGCGTCGTCGGGTGCGACATTGCCGATGTCTCGGACGTCCAGACCAAGATCGGTCAACGCAGATGAGATGCCCGCGACACGGTAGGCGTCAGGCCCCATCAGACAGCCTTGCCGACGTTTGCCGCAATCGACTGGCGCACCGACCAGTATACATGTCTTTCGTGTCATGATTTGCCTCTCTTTCCTCTGTTGAGGTGAAAATACGGGCAAATCGGTTGAATGTAAGCGAGCATTTTGTACTGATCGGAACAAGATTGACCGAAACGGAATTAAGGAGTGGCGAAATGGACGAAACGGACCGCCGATTGCTCTCGGCGCTGCGCCATGATGCGCGCGCGTCACTGTCTGATCTGGCGCTGGGGCTTGGGGTGTCGCGGACAACAGTACGCAGCCGGATCGAACGGCTGCAACGGTCTGGCGAGATTGTCGGCTTTTCCGTGGTGGTCAAGGAGGACGTGGCGCGCGACCCAGTGCGCGGCTTGATGATGCTGGGGATCGAAGGGCGGGGGGCGGACCGCGTGGTGCGACAGTTGAACGGATTGAGCGCGGTGCGCGCGACCCATACGACGAATGGCCGCTGGGATGTGATCGTCGAGATCGGAACCGCGACGCTGGAGGAACTGGACAAGGTGCTGGCGCAGATCAGGCGCTTTGAGGGGATCGTCAGCAGCGAGACGAACCTTCTGTTGAGCACGCGAAAATCGGCTGGCTGACGGCGAGTCAGCCTTGTGCGGCGCGCAGCCGGTCCCGGGCCATGACCACGAATACTTTCTGCCCGGCGATTTCGGTGGCGATGTAGTTGCCGCGCTCTAGCAGGCGCGAGGCCGGGCCGATGAGCTGCCATGTGCGGGCAAAAATGCGGGTGACATCCTGCGCATGGATGTCGGGGGAGGTATAGTGGAGGGGATCGAGGTTCAGCACGGGCGTGACGGCAGGATGTGGCCCCGTGAGAGGTCAAGCTGCGTCAGCCGCGTCGCGCTGCCATCACCCAAAGCAGAGCCAGAGCGAGCGACGCCAGCATGTTCCAGCTGGCCATCGACAGGCCCAGCATCTGCCACGCGATCTCATCGCACATGACGATGCCGGTTGGTCCGCCCATGCTGAGCAGATCCGCACCGCTCATCCCGCCCAGACCGTTGCCGCCGGTGCAAGAGGCGGGGCCTTCCCACCAGCCCTGCTCGACGCCTGCGTGGAACCCGCCGATGATGGCTGTCGTAAGAGCTGCCAGCGCACCCATGACGGGCAGGGCGGGGCCACGCATTGCCAGTGCCGCAGCGCCGATCAACACGGCGGCGGCGTGGGGCCAGCGCTGCCAGAGGCACATCTTGCAGGGCGCGAGTCCGCCGATGTGCTGAAAGGCGAACGCCCCCAACAGCAGCAGCGCCGAGCCACCCGCCGCAATCATGATCAGTTTGGTGCGCGCCATATCATTCATAGGAATTTCACCACATAGACCCCGCCGAACAGCAAGACCACGAACAGGATGAACAGCAGGCCCAGCCGCTTTTCGATGAAGTCGCGGATCGGCGCGCCGAATTTCCACAAGAGCCACGCCACGATGAAGAACCGCAAACCGCGCGCGATGATCGACGTGACAATGAACGTCGCCAGCGGCATGCCGGTCCAGCCCGACATGATCGTGATCACCTTGTAGGGGAAGGGGGTAACACCTGCGGTCAGCACAGCCCAGAAACCCAGATCGTTGAAGCGGGTATTGAATGCGGCAACCGCATCGCCCTTGCCCAGGGATTCAAGGATAGGCAGGCCGATCTGCTCGTAGGCCAGCGCCCCGATCGCATAGCCCAGCAAGCCGCCCACCACCGAGGCCAGCAGCGCCACACCTGCGATCAGCCACGCCCGGTTGGGCCGCGCCAGGATCATCGGGATGATCAGCACATCAGGGGGAATCGGAAAGACCGAGCTTTCGATAAACGCGACAAGGGCCAGTACCCAGAGAGCCTGGGGATGATGCGCCATGCGGATCGTCCAATCGTAAAGCCGTCTGAGCATCGCGCCGGAGTCCTTGTTTTCGGGTCTCTGCCTCTGACCATGCAGCGCCGGAAGGGTCAAGCACGGAGCGCTGTCGTGACGGAAAAAAACAGCATCCGCACTGGCTTGGGGGCTGGACGGACCGGGCGGGCATTGCTAGAGGAAGGGAACGTGCCCAAGTGGCGGAATGGTAGACGCAGGGGATTCAAAATCCCCCGCCTTAACAGGCGTGCCGGTTCGAGTCCGGCCTTGGGTACCAATGGCAATGCCATTCTCCGCAGATCGATGATCGTAGTTTCATACCGGGGCGCGTCATGCGCGGTACCGTTCGATGAGGGCGGCCATGCGCTTCATCGCGGCGACAGCAGCGGAGTGATCCTGAGAGAAGTTCAGCCGGACGCTGCGCGCGCTGTACGGGCTGAACTCCGTGCCCGGGGTGACGATAACTCCCGCTTGCAATCGCAACGCCTTGACGAAATCCATTGGTGTAAGCGTCAGTTCGGGCAGTTTCGGGAAAATGTAACTGCCCGCCTGAGTGCTGCGCGTGGAACAACCGGGGATGCCGCGTAAAACGGTCAGCAGATCGTCGCGTATCCCCTGATGCTGTGCGACCCGGTCGGCCATCCAGCCATCGGGCTCGTTGAACCATGTTCGCAGGACCGCTTGGCAATATCCCGCGGCGCGTAACGAGACGATCGCTTGCAACTGTTCCATCCGGGCAATGATCGTGGGCGACCCGAAGGCGACGCCCAATCGGTATCCGCTGAGGGATTCGGTCTTGGACGGCCCCATGATGGTCACGATGTTTTCTGGGTCCATGTCTTCGGCACGCAGATGGGTATAGTCCGCGCCATCGTAGCACAGGCGCGAATAGAGCTGATCAACGATCACCGTTGCATCGTAGCGGCCTGCGAGCGTGGCGATCTGGGAAATCTCGTCGGCCGAATAGATCGCGCCAACGGGATTGTTCGGGTTCGAGAACAAGAAGGCCCGGGCACCGGCGCGAAAGGCGTCCTCCAGTTGCCCCAGGTCCAGACCGGCGTGGTCTGTGGTGGTCTCATAAGCCATCTGCACCGGGATGATCTCGGCCTCGAAAAACTCGGCCAGTTTGCGGTTGGCAAAATAGTCGGGTTGAACAATCGCGATCTTGTCGCCGCGCGTCACCGTCGCGGCAACGGCCAGGAACAGCGCGCCCTGAGTGCCGGACGTGATGATCAGCCCGTCATCGGCGTTCACTGGCGCACCAGTGAATGCGGCCAGCCGCGTGCCGACGGCCTCGCGGATTTCTCGATCCCCGCGATATTCCGTATAAGCCTGCGTGCCTCCCTTGGAGACGCCTGCGGAAAACGCCTCGAAGCTGGCCGGTGCAGGGGCATGCGCGTCTACGTCACCATGAGAGAAATCAACAGGGCGGCCAGTCAATGGCTCGCCGATGAAGCGAGCGTCCAGGTCGGATGACTTCTGGCGGACCTCCTGGCCGGGTGCGTTGTCCGTTGCCAGCTTCTGAAACTTGATTTCGACAGACATGCGGTTTTCCTCTTTAGCGGGCGTGGTTGTGGTGTTGAGTTGCACCCATATGCCGCTCCGATGCCAGAGGAAAATTGGCATTTGAGACTGCTCACATCATCCGGTTCGGTTTCAATAGTCCGCAACCGACCGATTGGCGCGTCCTTGGCTCGAAGGGGCGAGGCTGCGGGACTGCGCGCGGCGGGGATTGAGGGGGATTGGTGTGTGCGCCTCAGGGCGTGGTCCGATCTGGTTTGTAACCGGGCAACCTGATCGAGTCTCCGCCCGGTTCTCGGCGGCGAATCGCTCATTGGTTTCTTGAGCCTCATCAAAGTTGATGGGTAGTGGTGATTGGTGCGTATATGGGAACAGTGCGCTTGCCCCATTCCCGACATGATTGCCATGGTCGCGAAAAGAGGCATCGTTTCTGATATGGAAACAGCGGAACGCCCATGGATCGTGGAAACGTGTCGGGTATCTTTCACCATTCGGCAGATTTACATGGATTTTCGCGAAAACCGTGGAATTTCAATATGGAAACAATCACGCCTCACCTGTGCCGAATTCATGGCGAAACGTGCCGACAAAGAGGCACAAGCGGCTTGATGCGAACACTTTTCGGACAAATTTCACTTTGAATGGGTCGGGCCGACGCATACAAAAGCCTTGCCCAACTGGGGGGCGATGTTTGTGGTCACGGGGGCGACCGCGCGAATTGCACATCAGATGATGTGGGAGACGTGTGTTCGCCGTGTTGCGTTGGCAATGCGTAGAAAATGCGAATTGTGGGCCCCGCCCATGATGGACAGTTGTGCCGTGGGTACGGATGTCGATCTCCTATGTTTTTCACGTGTGGTTGGTGCTGGTCGCTGAGTGAGTGCCGGTATCGTCGGTGGCATGACATTTGTCCGCGATCGAGCGGTGCGCCGGAAACGGCTGTATTAGGAGGAAAAGACCATGGGTATTGATAGAACGGACACCGGTGCCGGCGTTGTTGAAGGCGATGCAAATGCAAACGACATTGATCTTGGTTACAGCGGCGATCCGGACGGTGATCGGATCGATAACGGCGATGCCAACCTCCCGGGCGAGAGTGGCGATGAGGATATCGTAAACGCTGGCGACGGCAACGATACGGTCCATAGCGGTGCTGGCGATGATGAAATCTTTGGTGGGGCAGGCGATGACGACCTGAGCGGCGGCGAAGGCGACGACCTGATCCTTGGCGACCGTGATATCACCGACAATATCCCCGTGCGCGAAGTGTTCCGCTGGGACGCCGCACCCGATCCGGATGGTGACGATGGCACGCCCGGTATCGACGATCAGGACGAATTCGGTAGCTTCACGCAAAATACCGGCAATGTTGATGTGACGTTCTCGTCCACCAGCACCGGTGGTGACGCCACAGTGTTCGCCTCCAATTTCCACCTTGTGGATGGTGTGGCAACCGACGGCGCCGCGCCCAACCCCAACAGCTCGCTCGACAATGTTCTGAGCCAGCCGGGGAACAGCAACCAGTTCAATCTCGATTTTGACCGCCCGGTTGAAAATGTTTCGTTCCGCATCAATGACGTGGACGGCGATGGCATCGTGAAAGTGACCGCGCTCGATGCGGATGGCAACACGATCACCGTCAACCTGACCGCAGGCCCGAACGTGACGCTGCTCGACACTGACGCCGTCGCTGGTGCCGACACCGCGGACAGCAGTGGCGGCTACGCTGACGACTCGTCGCCCGCGTACTCGGTCCTCGTTGATATTCCGGGCCCGGTGTCCGAGATCATCGTCGAACACAGCCAGGACGGCCCTGCAACGTCGGGCATCAAGCTGACAGATGTGTATTTCGATACCTTCCCTGTCGTTGCCGAAGGCGATGATACGCTCAATGGCGGCGACGGCGACGACACGCTGATGGGCGAAGGCGGCGATGACGTGCTGATCGCCGGCAACGGCGACAACGAACTCGACGGTGGCGATGGCGACGATTCGCTCGTTGGTGGCCCAGGCGATGACACGCTGCTTGGTGGTGACGGTCAGGACACCGCTCTTGGTGGTGGTGGCGATGACTATATTGACACTTCGGCACCTGTCGGAGAGCCCGGAGATCCCAACTTTCCGCTGCCTGATGACGGGTTCGGCACGATTGTTCCGGAAGATCCCGACGTGGACAACGATCGCGACCTCGTTGCAGGCGGCGCCGGTAACGACACCATCTTTACCGGTGACGATGCAGACACCATCACCGGCGGTGCCGGCGATGACTATATCGACGGCGGTATGGACGATGACGAAATCAGTGGCGGTGCCGGCGATGACGTAATCATTTCAGGTGAAGGCAGCGATACTGTCTACGGTGGCGACGGCGACGACACGATCTATGGTGGCGTCAATATCCCGGCAGCCAACATCCCTGACGCGATCGATCCAGAGCTTGAAAATGCCGACGATTACATCGACGGCGGTGCGGGCAATGACCTGATCTTTGGTGAGGACGACAACGACACTATCCTCGGTGGCACCGGCGACGACACGCTTTCAGGCGGCATCGACGACGACTTCATCCGTGGACAGGACGGCAACGACTCGATCATGGGTGACGAAGGCGACGACAGCCTGCGAGGCGGTAATGGTGATGACACCATTCTTGGTGGCGACGGCAATGACACAATCGAAGGCCGCGCAGACAACGACGTGATTATCGGCGGCGCCGGCGCGGACGACATGTCGGGCGATACCGGGCGTGATACGTTCATCATCGGTTCGGCTTCGGACGGCTACGGCGATAATGCCGATGGTGGTTCGGGCGGCGACGATTTCGATACGCTCGACCTGACCGGGGTTGGTGATTTCGAGATCGTGGGTGAAACGGTAGACCCCGATGGCAATTCGACAAGCGGCACGGTGAACTTTCTTGACGCGCCGGGCGGCGCGGTGACGGGGTCGATGACCTTCCAGGAAATCGAAAAAATCATTCCGTGCTTTACACCGGGTACCGTGATTGCAACGCCAAAAGGCGAGCGTCTCGTGGAAGATCTGCAAGTTGGCGACCGGGTCATTACCCGCGACAACGGGTTGCAGGAGATCCGCTGGTTGGGACGCCGCGATCTGGCAGGTGGCGAGATGCTTCAGGCGCAGCACCTCAAGCCGGTCCTGATCCGCGCCGGTAGCCTTGGCCGTGGTCTGCCCGAACGTGATCTGCTCGTCAGCCCGAACCACCGTGTGCTGATCAACAACGAGAAATCGGCGCTCTATTTCGAGGACCGCGAAGTGCTGGCAGCTGCCAAGCACCTGACCGGGCTCGAAGGTGTCGACGCTGTTGATACAGGCGCGGTCAGCTACATCCACTTCATGTTTGACCAGCACGAGGTCGTCCTGTCCAACGGGTCCTGGACCGAAAGCTTCCAGCCCGGCGAACAGACCCTGGACGGCATGGGCACCGAGCAACGTGATGAAATCTATTCGCTGTTCCCCGAACTACGTGAGATGGAAGGCATCGAGGCCTATCAGGCCGCGCGTCGCTCGCTGAAAAAGCACGAAGCGCGCCTGCTGACCAAATAACCCTTTGCAGCCGGTCGGTTCGCCCTCACGGGTGGACTGACCAACGGAATCGGTTACGGGGGCTGTATCGGTTTCGACGACGACAATCCCGGCCTTGCGCTGGGATTGTTTCGTTTTGGGAAACAGTTTCACGCTTGCGGCGACATTGTTGCGGTACCTGCACGCTAAGGAACGGAAATTTCGCGAAAGATCCGCTTAGAGGATGCGGATGAACCTTTATGACGCAGCGTCGGGTTCTTTCCCCTTCGGATACCGGAATCCATGCTTTACTTGTGAAATGTGACCGACATGCATTGCTGCCAGCACTCAAGCGCGTCGGTCGAGATTGAAACGTTTGGGTGGGGGTCCGAACATGCCGACTATTCCTGGAAGCAGTGGCAATGATACTCTGCAAGGTACCAATGAAGACGACCTGATCCGCAGCTTTGCCGGCGATGATCTAGTCTCCGGCGAAGGGGGCGATGATAGCATCGAAGGCGGTGGAGGTAACGACACGCTCTATGGTGATGCCGGCGAAGGAACTGCACAGGGCATTGATGCCTCGCCGCTGATCCTTGCTTGGGGCAACCGTGTCTCGGACAGCTCCTCGGGCAATAACGACGCACAGGTCGGTGATGTGGCTGTTTACCGCGATGTCGCCACGTTGGAGGACGGCACATCAATCTCCGCGCGGCTGGTGCTGACAGCGGTGAGTGACACGGATCTCAATGTCGATCTGACCGGCGGAACCGGCTATGAGATACTGCTAAACAGCGGCTCGGGCTCCAGCAGCGGCCAAGGGGGCGAGACCGCCAGCTTTAGACTGGAATTCTTTGACCCCGCGACCGGCGATGCTGTCGCGCTAAATTCCACTGCAACGGTCAATGACCTCGATCGTAACAGCGTCGGCGATCAGGAATCCGTGACGATCGACTCGGGTAGCTTTACCAGCTTTGCCACTGCCGCGGGCAGCTCTGTTAGCCTGACGCAATCGGGCGGCGCCGTCACCGCAGCGGGCACCGAGCAAAACTCACCCGACGATCAGGATGCTTGGTTTTCTGCCGAATTCGAGAACCGCGAATTCATCGAGTTCACGCTGGAGACGCGTAGCTCGCAATCGGGGTTCAGCTTTAGCGGTGATCTGATCGACGATGCAGTTGTGGTGCCTTTCGAGGAAGGTGCAGACACGATCATCGGCGGGCAGGGTGATGATCTCATTCTCGGGCAGGGTGGCGCAGATAGCCTTGTTGGCGGTCAGGGCGATGATACGGTCGAGGGGGGCACCGGCGAGGACACGATTGTCGCGGGTCCGGGCGATGATCGGCTGCTGGGCGGCACGCAATCGGACCTCTTCACCGTGGTGGCCGGCGGCAACCACACTGTCATTGGCGGCGAAGATGCCGATGGTGGTGACATTGACGTGCTCGACCTCTCTGGCGTAGACAAGAACGTGATTCATATCGGCCCGGAATCCGGGCGGGTGGAATTTCTGGACGCAGGCGGCAACGTCACCAGCACGATGGAGTTTTCCGAGATCGAGCGGGTGATCTGCTTTACCCCCGGCACCGGTATCGCCACCCCGCGCGGCATCGTGCCGGTCGAGGCCTTACGCCCCGGCGACAGGGTGATCACGCGCGACAACGGCATTCGCGAGATTTGCTGGCGCGGGGAAAAGTCGCTCGGCGCTGATGACCTGTCGCGCTCGCAATGGCTCAGCCCTGTGCTGATCCGTGCCGGAGCGCTGGGGCAGGGTATGCCCGAACGTGACATGTGGGTCAGTCCGAACCACCGGATGCTCTTGGCCAATGAAATGTCCGAAATGATGTTCGGCGAGCGCGAAGTGCTGGTCGCGGCCAAGCATCTGGTAGGGCTGGACGGTGTGATCTGGGAACGCCCCGGCGCGGCGGTCACCTATGTGCATATCATGTTCGAAAACCACGAAGTGATCCTTGCGGATGGCACATGGGCCGAAAGTTTTCAGCCCGGTACCGAGGCGCTGCGTGGCGTTGGCGCGGCCCAGCGGCGCGAGTTGCTGGAGCTTTTCCCGGAATTGGCATCAGAGAGCGGTCGCGGCGCCTATCGCGCCGCCCGCCGCTCCCTGCGCGAACATGAGGCGCAGTTGCTTGTGGCACAGGCGGGCTGAGCCGGTTCAAACCCCACCCTTGCGCCGCCAATTTGCCCAGTCCTCGGGTGTATCCAGATCGGTAATCGCACGTTCCCCTGTTAGGGGAAACAGCCGGGGTGGGTTGGCGCGCAGCAGCGCCGCCGCCCCAGTATCGCCTTGCAACTGTGCCAACGTAGCAAACGTTCGTTTTGGCAGAATAACGGGATGGCCTGGCCTGCCGTCCTCGGTCGCGGCGCGCAGAATGCGGTCCGGAGATTTCCTGAACGCTGCGATCATGGCAAGGATATCGTCCGTACCAATGTCGGGCAGGTCGGGCAAAAGCACCATCAACGCCTCGGTATCCGCCGGCAAGCCTGCAAGGCCGGCCCGGATTGACGCGGCGAGCCCCTCGTCCGGGGTTCCGACCGGGACACGGTGAAGCCCGTTTCGCGGCAGCGCCTTCAACGCGGCAATACGGGCAGGGCGATCCGCGCGGGTTGTCACATAGACCGGCAATTGTGTGGCCATCGCCCGGCCCACCTGCCGCGCCAAAAGGGGCACACCGCCCACAGGTTCCAGCAGCTTGTCCCGCCCGCGCATCCTAGAGGAGGCTCCAGCCGCGGGCATGAGGATCGCGATGTTCATGCCTCCAGCGTGCGCGTCAGCGCGCAGAACTGCTCCAGCGATACGGTTTCGGCGCGGTCCGTGGGCGCGATCCCGGCGGCGATCAGGCGGTCTTCGATATCGGGGGCAAGCCCCTTGAGAGCGGCGCGCAGCATCTTGCGCCTTTGATTGAAGGCGCGGGCGACGACTGCTTCCAGCCGTTTTGCGTCTGCGGGGTAACGCGGCTCGGGCAGGGCGCGCAGATGCACGACTGCGCTCGATACCTTTGGCGGCGGGGTAAACGCGCCAGGTGGCAGATGCATGGCGATCTGCGTGTCGCACCGCCAACTGGCGAGCAAGGCCAGCCGTCCATAGGCCTTGCTGCCCGGTTTTGCCACGATCCGCTCGGCCACTTCGCGCTGGAACATCAGCGTCAGGCTTTGCCAGAATGGTGGCCATTCGGGCGGCGTGAGCCAGCGTACCAACAGTTCTGTTCCGACATTGTAGGGCAGGTTGGCCGCCACCCGGATCGGCGGCGTCAGATGTGCCAGCGGATCAATCCGCAGCGCGTCGCCTTCCAGAACGGTCAGGCGGCCCGGATAGGCCTCGGCGATCTCTGCCAGCGCGGGCAGGCAGCGGCGGTCTTTTTCGATGGCCAGCACGTGCCGCGCGCCCTCTGACAGCAACCCGCGCGTCAGCCCGCCGGGGCCGGGCCCGATCTCCAGCACGTCGCACTCGGTCAGATCGCCCGCCTGCCTTGCGATCTTGGCGGTGAGGTTCAGGTCGAGCAGAAAATTCTGACCCAGCGATTTGCGCGCTGCCAGCCCGTGTGTCGCGATGACGTCCCGCAAGGGAGGAAGGGTATCCATTGCACTCATGCGCCGCGCGCCGCAGCCATCCGCGCGGCCATCTTCAGCGCCTCGATCATCGAACTGGGATTGGCGATCCCCTGACCCGCGATATCGAGCGCGGTGCCGTGGTCGGGCGATGTGCGAATGAAGGGCAGGCCAAGCGTCACGTTAACGCCGCGGTCGAAATCCAGCGTCTTGATCGGGATCAGCGCCTGATCATGGTACATCGCCACGGCAGCGTCATAGCCGGCGCGCGCGGCGGCGTGAAACATCGTGTCCGCCGATAGCGGGCCGCGCAGGTCCAGCCCCTCTGCGCGCAAAGCCTCCAGCACCGGGGTGATCAGCGTGATTTCCTCACTACCCATCTTGCCGCCTTCACCGGCATGGGGGTTCAGACCGGCGACGGCGATGCGCGGGGTCGGGATGCCGAAATCGCGGATCAGGCCCGCATGGGTGATGCGCAGCGTCTCGGTCAGCAATTCGCGCGTCAGGGCGGCAGGCACATCGGAGAGCGGGATATGGATGGTTGCGGGCACAACGCGCAACTGGTCGCTGGCCAGCATCATGACGACGCGCGCTATCCCTGCCAGATGGGCCAGGTATTCGGTATGGCCGGGATGGGCGAACCCGGCACCGTCCTGCAACGCCTTCTTGTGGATCGGCGCGGTGCAGAGCGCGCTTGCGGCACCAGATTGCACCAGGTCCACGCCACGGGCGATGGCGCTGATAACGGCAGCGGCATGGCTGGGGTTGGGGGTGCCGGGCGTCAGTGGCCCGTCAAAGGCATGGGGCAACACCGGCAGCCCATCCTGCGCGGCTTCTGCTGCTTGTGTTGGGTCGTTGATCTTGACGATCGGACCGGCGGTCACATGAGCCGGATCGCCGATCAGAAAAAACGGCAGGTCAGTCCCGAGCGCAGCCCAGGCCTTGTGTGCCAGTTCAGGCCCGATGCCAGCCGGTTCGCCGCAACTGACGGCTATCGGACGCAGCGTCGCAGCCATCAGTATTCGATGATCCGCGCCTCGGAGCGCAACTGTTCCAGATATCCTCGCGAGAAGGAGTCCAGCCGCTGGTTGGCGATCTGCATCGATAGTTGTTGCGTCACATCAGGCGCGGCGGTGGTGTCTTCGGCGCCTTCCTCACCCTCGCCGGTGGCGGCGGGTGCGGCCTGCTCCTCGGCACCGGGCAGCACCGCGGTGCGGCCGCAGAGCATCAGCAGCACCAGCGTCTCGCCGTTAGCGCGGGTCAGCGTGGTCGAGATCTCGCCGGGATCAAGGCGCGACAGCTCGATCGCGATATCGTCGGGGATATCGCTCGGTGCCTTCGATCCGCGCTCCAGCACGCTCGGCGGTTGGCCTTGCGCGATGCCGTAGAGATCGTCGCAAGTATCGGTGTCGGCGTCGATCTGCGCAGCACGGGCCAATGCGGCCTCGGTCCGGCCACCGGGAATGTAGTAGGCGGCATATTCGATCGCGGCATATTCGGGTTCGGGCACATCCGTCTCTTCGATTCCGCGCATCTGGAAGAGAGCGACCGCACCTTGTAACGGCAGCGGCTCGGTCACTTCGCCCGGTGCCAGACCCAGAACCAGCGGGCGCAGGATCGGCGGTAGCTTGGTGATCGGCGTCCAGGGCATGCGCCCACCGCGATCACGCGACGGCGTCGCCGAATACTGCCGGGCCTGGGCGCTGAATGCACTTTCGGATGTCATTTCCGAAATCCGCTTGGCCCGGCTCAGAACCTGCTCTTCGGTTTGGGGTGTGTAGGGAATGATGATCTCGGACAGCAGCACGCGCACTCCGGTGCCCGAACTGATGGCCGCGCGCGCACGTTCCAGATCTTCCTCGCTGACCGAAACACGGGGTCCAAAGCGGGCCTGGGTCAATTCGCGCCATGTCAGGCCGGCGCGGACGAATTCGTAGAAGGTCTGCTCGGCCACGCCGCCCTGAGCCAACAGCTTGATCATTTGATCGCCGGTCAGGTTGCCTTGACTGGCAAAGCGTTCCATGCCTTCCCGCACGGCTTCTTCGCTGACGGCGATCCCTTGGGCCTTTGCGGCCTGCAGCTTCAGCCGGTCCTCGATCAGCTGATCGTGGGCCAGACGCGCAGGATCGGCCGGCGCGCGCAACAGCGTCAGCAGCCGAGTGCGTTGCTCCAACTCATACCGTGTGACGGCATCGCCATTGACCTTGATCACCGGCTCGAAAAGCCCCTGTGCCGATGCTGGTGCAGGGGCCTGGCCAAGCCCCAGTCCAAGCGCCAGAGTGAGCATCGCGGTGAAGGAGCGGATCGGGGAAATCATCTGGGTCATCAATTCTCGCATGTTCTCGCATAGCTTTTGTCTTCGGTGCGCGTGCTGAAACCGCGCAATCCGACAGTGAGGCTTACATCCGTCGACGGCGTCAGGATAGTGGAAGAGGTGAACCGACGCGAGGCCGAAAGCGCGATTTCGACGCATTCATTCGTGTAGACCACGCCGACGCCAGCTTTGACGTTGCGATCGCTGGCCACGTCGTACCGCCAAAGGGCGCTGCCGGTCCAGTGGCGCGACAGCCGATAGGAGCCATCGAACGCCCATTCCGATATGGTGGTCGGACGGTTTTCCGCCACATCGCGGCCCAGCCAGATGTAGGTGGCGCCGAAATTGGTGAACTCGTTGTGCCAGCTGGCCCGCGCTTCGGCCTTGGTGGTGTCGAAGGCATTGTTGAACAACCCGCGCCCGGTCAGCGTCATCCCGTTCTGGGTGCTGATCTGTGCTGCAAAGAGAATATCCGAGAATGTCCCTCTCAACCCGGATGTATCGGTGAAGGTGAGCCCGCCATTGGGCTCGCGCTGCGCCCGGTCTCGCACGACCTGCCCGACGGTGATTGAGCTGCTCAACCCGTTCGGATCGAACCGCGACCAGGAGAGCCCGTAGGCCGCCATCGCACCGCGCTCGCGCCGGTCCTGCGCGGCAAAGCGCGACAGGGTCAGCAAGTTGCCTTCGTCGAATTCGGTCCGCGTGCTTTCATCATTGGCGATGCTCGGGGTGCTGCCGCCAACCCAGCCAAGCTGCACCATAGGCTCTATCACGTGTGACACACCTCTCGCGGTGGTCTTGGCCAATGGCAGGCGAAACGTCAGCGCGGCAGAGGGAATCACATCCGTGACCGATGAAAGGCTGGTGGTGCCCGCGCCCTCGATCTCGAAATGATCGACGGCAACGCCGGTCTGGAAGGTTGATCGAACCCCGCCGAGCAAAGTCCAGCTGCGCAGCCAGTCGGCACTGGCACTCAGGCGGGTGACATCGCGGCCATCGGCAAAGACATCCGCATCCGGCCCGTCGGTGCTCAGAGACGACGTGCGGTAATGGGTATGTGCCTGTCCGGCATAGCGCAACTCGCCGCCGAAACTGGTAGGGAAGATGCGGCGTTCATAATCGGCGTTGGCAACGATTGTCGGCAACGTCGCGTTGCTTTCACCGACGCGCAGGGAGCGAAAATAGGTGACGGCGCCGCGTATCCATTCGTCGCGCCGGACCCGCTCCAGCGACAATTCGCTGTCCAGCCGATCCTTGGAGGAGAAATCGTAATCGACCAGGTAAGCATCGTCGCTGACGGCCTCGACGTCGAAGCGCAGGATGAAATCGTTGTCCATCTCGAACAGGCCGCGCCCGAAGACATAGGCTCGGTTATCTCTGCGGTTCAGATCGTCGTTCGACAGCGCTCCCTCGAATTCGATACCACCGCGCCGAAATGCCTGGCGATACCGGAATTCCATCGTGCGGGTCTTGTTCGACAGCCACGGGGTCAGCGTCAGGTCCCTGTGATCGCCGATCCGGAAGAAATAGGGCACTCTCACCCCGAACCCGAGCAGGGTGGAGTTGTAGATCGAGGGGATCAGGAAACCGGTCGAGCGCTTCAGTGTCGGATCGGGCAGGCGCAATCGGGGAACGTAAAAGACCGGCGTTCCCAAGACTCGGAACTGCGCATCGTCAAGGTAGAACTGCTGCGCCTCCTGGTCATGCACGATACGTCGCGCGCGGATCTGCCAAAGCGGAGGGCGGCCATCGTTACATACATGGCAGGAGGTGACCGCAGCCTTGTAGAGCTGTGAGTAGCGCCCATCGGTACGATTCATCTGCTGTGCGGCAAGTTGCAACTGGTCGTCCATGACGATCCGCGCACCAAACAGGATGCCATTTTGCAAGTCGCGGTCAAGCTCGGCACTGTCAGCCAGAACGACCGTATAGGCCCCATCGTGAAGAGTGATGGGCCCTTCGAACTGCAACCGCTCGCTGGTTCTGTCGTAGGTGATCCGCTGCGCGGTCAGGCGCTGGCCCTCATAGACCGCTTCCACGTTGCCTTCGGCCACCAGGGTTTGATCGCCCAGAATATAGACGTCATCGGCGATCAGCATCGCCGGCTGCCGCTCGGGCGCAGTTGTACGGTTCTGCGCGGCGGCAGGCGGCACCTGGCTGAGCAACAATCCCACGACCAGCGTGCAAAGAAGGCGGAGCGAAGAGGTCATCCATCCTCCATATGCAGTAATATTCCGAAGGCCAGCAGGAATGATGCCACTGGCGGTGCCCAGGCGGCCAGTACTATTGGAATTTGACCGTTTTCCCCCAACACCTGCGCAAAATTGCGCATGTAATAGAGGCTGAAGCCAAGCATGATCGCCGACAAAACCGACAAACCGGTATTCGATGTGCGTGCGTGACGCATGGTAAAGGCAGCCGCTACCAGCACCAGCGCCATCAGAAAGAGCGGCCGGGCCAGCTCCATCTGGAACCAGACCGCGTAGCGGCGCGCGGAAAACCCTGCTTCTTCGAGCTGGGCAATGAAATCTGGCAAATCCCAAAGCGAAATGTATTCAGGCTTGCCAAAGCTGTCGATGATGCGGTCCTGGGTCAGCGCGGAAGGCACGCTCAGGGTTGGCAGGGTGCGGGCAGTGGATTCCGCGTTGATGTCGACCGACAGATCCCACAGCTTTGCGTCGCTCAGCACCCATTCACCGGCGCCCAGCCGCGCAGTGCGCGCGGTGATCCGGCGCAGCGGGTCGCCCTCTGGCGAAAAGGCGATGAAGGTTGCATCGTATAGCACGCTCACGTCAGAACTGGCCCGTGTCGCGTGAATCACGGTTTGCCCTATTGCACTGCCCTGACGCAGCCAAAGCCCCTCGGACGAGATCGCCAGAACACTCGTCCCGCCCCCGAGATGACCGCTGACCAAGTCATGATAGCGTTTCGACGATGCCGCCACGATCGGATTGAGCACGGTGATCGACACGATGCCAATTGCCGCCGCCACTGCCATCGGCCCCAGCAATCCCCCCAGACCCGAACGGCCCGAAGCGCGCACCACGACCAGTTCAGAGGTGCGTGCCAGCCGCACAAAGAGTGCCACGGCGGCGAGGATCACGATCAGCGGCAAGATCTCGTAATTCGTATTGGGGACGTTCAGCAGGACAATCTCGATCACGTCCCAGACCGGCAGATCGGGAAAATCCTGCAATTCCTCGACCACGTCGATCAGCGCCAGCAGGATGACAAACACCCCGGCAATGCCGAGGAAGGTCCAGAGGAACTTGCGCGCGAAATAATAGTGCAGGATCATGCCGCGCCCTCCGCCCGATTGTATCGGCCTGACAGGCGCCGCAGGATGACGGGATTGGCAGCCAGGTGCAGCAGCACACTGCTGAGTGCAAAGCCGCAAAGCGATGGTAGATAGAGAAGCGGCCACATGGACGCGCTGGACAGGACCGGCCCGGCTACCGCCCCCTCGATCATCTTGATTCCGACCAGCAGTACGAAGGCGGTGATGATCTGCCGCCAGACGCCGAACCGGCTGTACCCCCCCAGCAGCAGGGTGGCAAAGCCGATCAGCCCGGCAATTATGCACATCAACGGCTGCGTGAACCGGTTGTGCAACTCCTGCAGCACCATGGGCAACGTGGCGTTATTTCGTTCGGCCACCACCTCGGGCGCGCGGATCAGTTCTTGCGTGCTGGCAAAGCCGATGGCATCCGGATCGGCCCGATTCTGGGTGATGAGCGGACTGATGTCATAAGAAAAATCGTCGAAATGCGTGGTAAAGAGCCGCAAGCCATCTCGGCGCAGGGTCTGGGCCAACCCTTCCAACATCACCAGCTTGGTACTGCCCCCCTCGCGCACCAGAAAGGCGCGGGTAGACGTATAGGTGACGACGTTCTCGGGATCGCGCCGATCCGACAGGAAAACGTTGCGCAATTCTCCTTCGGTGGTGATTTCGCGGATGTAGAAGGTGACACCGGATGCAGGATGCAGGAACTCGCCCTCGGTCAGGAACTTCGCCGTGACGTTGCGCGACACCTCGGCTTTGCGCATCTCCAATTGATGCAGGCTGGCCGGGATCAGGAAGTGCGCCAATAGCGACATCATCAATGCGATGATGATCCCGTAGAACAAGACCGGACGTGCCATACGCCAGGGCGAATAGCCTGTTGCCTGCATTACGGTCAATTCGCTCTCGGTACTCAGCCGGTTGGTGACATAAACCGCGCCCGCGAAGGCGGCGATGGGCAACACCACACCAATTACCCCCGGAAGGGTCAGCGCGGTAAACTCCAGAAAGATCCACGCCGACTGGCCGTCACTGATCAGCCTGTCAAACATGCGCACGGCCTTGTTGATCCAGAAGATCGAAACCAGAACCAGTGCGAAGAACCCAAACAGCACCATGAATTGCGACAGCATATATCTGTCGAATCTGGTCACATCTGCCCCCCGTTACCCCATATTTTGCGGCACGGTATCGCAATTGGTAAGCAGGGAAAACTGTTAACTGTACCTGTCGGCAAGGGTTGGCCAGCGCAGCGTTCACCAAGGAGAAAAGTGAGGGAAAGCCCGGCCTGCCGCCGTGCATGGTGTCCCCGGAAAATCGCATTGGCACGTCCGGGATGCGCGCGTTCAGCGCGCGGCAGGCGGTAATCGGGGGATTAGAGGCGCTCTTGCTGGTGACTTGCGACGCGATCCCGGCCATCTCAGATGGCACAAAGCCCGGCAAGGTGGCTGATTTTGGCCTTTCAGCCAGCCCGCCATTCGCGCTAGGTCTGGGAAAACAGCCTTCCAAGGAGTGCCACATGACAACGCCGGTAACCGTAAATTACATCGAAACAGACATTGACCAGATCGAAGCGGCCAAAGGGCGCGTCGCGGTTCTGATCGGCAAAGACGGCAAGATGGACCCCGGCGCGCGACGCGTGAACAAGCTGACCAAGGGCGCGCTGGCCCGGATGATCGAGGGCGGCGCTCTGGAAAAAATGAAACCGGGAGAGGTCAAGACGCTGGCTTGGCCAACGGGCTTGGCCGCCGAGGCGGTCGATATCGTCTGCGTCGAGCGGGGCGCAAAGCCGGATGAGGCCCGCAAGGCCGGCGTCGCCCTGGGCAAGTTGAAGGGAACCGCGCCGCTGCTGGTGCTGGCCGGTCAGACCCGCCGCCCGGTCGATCTGGCGTTGGGTGTCGTTCTGCGTGCCTACGACTTTACCGCGCACAAGACAAAGAAGGACGAGGAAAACGCCAGCGTGACGATGATGGTCAAGGACCCCGCCGCGATTAAGACCGACGCCGAGGCCGCCACGGCCGTGGCCGAAGGTGTGTTCCTGACCCGCGATCTGGTGAGCGAACCGGCCAACCACCTGACCACCACCGAATTTTCCAACCGGATCAAGGAGATGGAGGGGCTCGGCCTCAAGATCACTGTGCTGGAAGAGCCGGAGCTGGAAAAGCTCGGCATGGGTTGCCTGCTATCGGTTGGGCAGGGCAGTGCCAGCCCGACGAAGGTTGCGGTGATGGAATGGGCCGGGGGCAAGAAGGGCGATGCCCCGCTGGCGCTGGTCGGCAAGGGCGTGGTGTTCGACACGGGCGGGATCAGCCTGAAACCAGCTGCCGGCATGGAAGACATGACCATGGATATGGGCGGTGCGGGCGTTGTCACCGGCGTCATGCACACGCTGGCCCGGCGCAAGGCCAAGGCCAATGTGGTGGGTCTGGTCGGGCTGGTGGAGAACATGCCCTCTGACCGGGCGACGCGCCCCGGCGACGTGGTCACGTCGATGAAGGGTGACACAGTCGAGGTGATCAACACGGACGCCGAAGGCCGTTTGGTTCTGGCGGATGTCATGTGGTACGCACAGCAACAGTTCTCGCCGCGCGCCATGATCGACCTGGCGACCCTGACCGGCGCGATCATCATCGCTCTGGGGCATGAAAACGCGGGCGTTTTCAGTAATGACGACGCCCTGTCGCGCGATTTCCTCAAGGCCGCAGAGGCCGAAGGCGAAGGCGCATGGCGTATGCCGATGGGCCAAGCCTATGACGACATGCTGAAAAGTCAGATTGCTGACATGAAGAATGTCGGTGGCCGCCCCGCCGGGTCGATCACCGCGGCGCAATTCCTCAAGCGATTCGTCAAAGATGATTTGCCTTGGATACACTTGGATATCGCCGGCACGGCATCGGTCAAATCCGACACGCCGCATGCGCCCAAGGGGGCGAGCGGCTGGGGTGTCATGGCGCTCAACCGGCTGGTGGCGGACATGCTGGAAGGCGATTGATGGGGGCGGCCTATTTCTATCACCTGACGCGTCAGCCGCTGGAGGCCACGCTGCCTGTCCTTCTGGGCAAGGCGCGGCAGGCTGGCTGGCGCGTGGCGGTGCGCGGTGCGTCGCAGGCGCGCATGGAATGGCTGGACGAAAAGCTGTGGCAGGGACCCGATGACGGGTTTCTGGCCCACGGTCTGGCCAGCGCGCCGCACGCGGCCGATCAACCGATCCTGCTGACGACGCAGACCGACCTGCCCAATGGCGCGGTCTGCCTGATGGCGGTGGATGGGGCCGATGTCACGGCCGAGGAAGTGGCGGCGTTGTCGCGTGTCTGCGTGCTGTTTGACGGAAACGACATCGCGGCGGTGGACGTGGCACGCGGACAGTGGAAAACGCTGACAGACGCAGGCTGCGCCGCGCAATACTGGTCCGAGGAAAGCGGGCGTTGGGAGAAGAAGGCCGAGAAAAACCCGGCCCCTTCGTCATGACGGGCAGCCGCGGCGCCTCCAGCTTGTTCAGTCACTCGGTGCGCAGCGGAATCTTGTCTTTGTCCAGCTTGTAACTCCAGGGCAGATTGCTGTTCTTCCAGCCGTTTTTCAGCCGCCAGGGCCCGCGCGGATCTTCCTTGAGCGTGCCCCCCTCGAACCCGTCGACCACCACATAGACCTGGGTCAGTCCCAAAGGTGCCAATGCCTTGGCCGACGGCGCGCCGCGTGTTCCGCCCGAGCGACACATCACGATCACCGGAGAATCCGCAGTCAGGCCGCGCGCCTGCATGGCAGCGGCAACGCCTGCGGCGAATTCGGGGTTCTTCTGCATCTGCAAGACAGGTTTGTCGGGGTTCCATGCGGTCGGGTCGACCAGCATGTAGGGTACGTTGACGTCCACGATGTCAGTCCAGCCGGTGAACATGATTTCAATGGGTTCGCGCACATCGACAAAGAGCACCCGGTCGCCCTGCTCTTGTTTCATCTCGAACGCTTCGCGAGAGGTCAGGTAGAGCCCCCACTCGGTCTGGTAAGCTGGGTTCTCAGGCGCGTCGGCGGCAAGACCGGGCGCGGCAAAGCTGGTCGCGATCAGCGCGGCCAAAAACGTTTGACGGATCATCATAAATCCTCCTCAGGTTCAAAATGACAGGACGCGGGCGTCCTTGGACATCAGCAGCGCGGCCATCGCCGACGGTGCGGCTACGGTGATACCATCCAGCAGGACGGTCGTATCCGCGCCCTTGCCGGGCAGGTAGAGCGCACAGACTTCGACTTTGGCACCGGTTTCCATGATCTTTTGCATCAGGCCTTGGGGGCTCATCCCCATCGGAGGCTGTGCTGTCGTCGCGGCTTCGGGCGCGGCTTTCAATGCCAGATCGCCAGCCGGGCCACAAAGCAGCATATGCGCCTGCGCGCCAGCGCGGACGGATTGCATGGTCAACACCATTCCCATTAGCTGGGTCTGGGCATTTTCGCTGGTGATGACGGTGACGAGCTGGTTCGGAGCCTCCTGTGCGGCGGCAGGCAGGGCGGCGGCAGTGCAAAGGGCGATGGTAGGCAGAAAGCGCATGGCATGAATCCTTGAGATCGCGTGTTTCCAATCTCCAGCGTACAAGCCCCAAGCGAACGCGGCATTGACACGGGTCAAATGAGCCTGTGGCAGGGTGACGCGGGGAAGGGGGAGTGCTGCGCTTCAAACCTCTGGCTTTGGCTTTGCGCGAAGCTCCTCAGCGCGTGAGCACCAACCGACCATCGGCGATCTGGATATTGGAAAAGCGTTGTAAGTAGGTCATGCCGAGCAGAGACTCGAACAGTTCGCCCTCATTGACCACCGCGCGTAAGTTGGTGTCGCGCATGTCACCCACGACAAAGCTGTCGAGCCGTACCGCCGCCGTGCGCACAATACCGTTCGCCGTGTTGGCCGTACCGAAATAGTTCAACGTTTCGGGTTTTAGCCCGGCCGCCGTCGCGTCCTCCTGGCTCAGCACGACCTGGCTGGCACCGGTATCGACTACAAAGCGGATCGGGGCGCCGTTCACCTCTGCCTGCAGGTAGTAATGCCCGTCGGGTGCGCGCGGCAGTTCGATTACGCCGCCGGAAAATACGGTCTGCGTTGGCATCACGGTCTGGCGGATATCTTCCCACAATCCGATCCCCGCGAGCACGCCGACAAAGATCAGCCCCCACAGCACCGCCTGCTGCATCGTCTTGCCAAGAGAATTGCGGTTCGAGGCAACGAACCAGAATACCACCGCGCTGCCCAGCACGATGAGATAGATCAGATGTGCACTGTCGAAGTCGTTCATGTCCGTCCGCCCGATTGCCTGGGACACAGATAGGGGGCGGACCTGCGGAATGAAAGGTCAGGCAGGCAGGCCAAAGCCGTGCAGACCGTCGAGGACGAATTGAACCGCGAGCGCGGCCAACAGCATGCCGAGGACTCGTGTCACCACGTTGATTCCGGTCTTCCCCAGCGCTCGCTCAAGAAGTCCGGCGCCAAGAAACGAAATGAAAACAAGGGTCAATACGACGAACATGATGCCGAGAACCCAGGAAATCCCGCTGATGTCGTCCTGCTGTCCGGCCAGCAGGATCACCGTGGCAATCGCGCCCGGCCCGGCGATCAGCGGGATGGCAAGCGGAAAAACGGATGGGTCGTGGTGATCGTCATTTTCCACCTGATCCTCGCGCCGCTTGGTGCGGCGATCGAAAAGCATGTCGAGCGCCGTCAGGAAGAGCAGGATGCCGCCCGCGATGCGAAATGCGGGCATCGAGATGCCAATGAAACCCAGCACCGCCTCGCCGAACGCGGCAAAGACGCAGAGCAGCAGCGCGCTGGTGACGCAGGCGCGGATCGCGATGCGTCGGCGGCGGGTTTGATCCATCCCTTGCGTCATCGCCAGAAACAGCGGCGCCAGCGCGATGGGGTCCATCACGATGAGAAGGGTCACGAAAGTCGTGATAAGCGCGGCACTGTCCATGCCGTCTCAATGCGGTCCGGTCCGGAGCTTGTCAACAGGCGGGGCGGTTCAGGCCTGCGCCTTCTCCAGCTTTTCAAGCGCCTTCATCCACATGGTTTCAGCCCGGCTAAGCCCGTCCATCACCTCTGAATACTTGCGTTGCCAGACGGCGGCCTCGTCGGCCTTGCCTTCTTCATACATGCCCGGATCGGCCAGTTTCTTGGCCAGGCGGTCACGCATTACGTTCAGCTTTTCAACACGTTCTTCGCATTTCTTCGCGTCCTGTCGCAGGGCGAGGATCGTATCGCGCGATGGGCGTTTCGGCTTGTCCGCTTTTGGCTTTTGCGCAGGCTTGTCGCTGGCCAGCAAAGTGGCGCGATAGCCTTCCAGATCGCTCTCGTAGGGGGCGACGCGGCCATCCTTGACCAGCCACAGGCGGTCGGCCACGAGGCTGAGCAGATGCATGTCGTGGCTGACCAGGATCACCGCCCCGGAATAGGCGGTCAGCGCTTCCACCAACGCTTCTCGAGATTCAATATCAAGGTGGTTGGTCGGCTCGTCGAGGATCAGCATATGCGGCGCGTCGATGGTGGCCAGCATCAGCGACAGCCGTGCCTTCTGCCCGCCAGACAGCTTGCCCACAAGGGTTTCGGCCTGCTCTGCACCGATGCCGAAACCGCCCAGACGGGCGCGCAGCCGCGAGGGTGTCTCACCGGGGCGCAGGCGACGGATGTGATCCACGGGTGTTTCGTCAACGTGCAGCTCTTCGACCTGATGCTGTGCAAAATAACCGACGCGCAGCTTGGACGACGTTGTCATGCTGCCGGACATCACATCAAGTTTTCCGGCCAACATCTTGGAAAGGGTGGATTTTCCTTCCCCGTTCTTACCCAGAAGGGCAATCCGGTCATCTTGATCGATCCGCAGGCTCAGCCGCGATAGCACCGGCTTCCCGTCATAGCCCACGGCGACGTTTTCGAGCGCGATGATGGGCGGTGACAGTTCTTCGGGTGAGGGAAAGGTGAATTTCTTGAGCGCGGCCTCTTGGGGCGACGTGATCGGCGTCATCTTCTCGATCATCTTGAGGCGTGATTGCGCCTGCACGGCCTTTGATGCCTTGGCCCGGAAACGATCGACAAAGCTCTGCAGGTGGGCGCGGCGCGCATCCTGTTTCCTGGCCTCGGACTCAGCAGCAGCCAACCGCGCCGCACGGGTGCGCGCAAAGGTGTCGTATCCGCCTTGATAAAGCGTCAGCTTGCGGTCTTCGAGATGCAGGATCGACCCCACCGCGCGATTGAGCAATTCGCGGTCGTGGCTGATGATCAGCACCGTATGCGGGTATCGCGCCAGGTAGGTCTCAAGCCACAGCGCCCCTTCGAGATCGAGATAGTTGGTTGGCTCATCAAGGAGCAACAGGTCAGGTTGCGCAAAGAGCACCGCCGCCAGCGCCACGCGCATCCGCCACCCGCCCGAAAAGGCCGAGCAGGGTTGTTGTTGCTCATCGTGGTTGAAGCCGAGCCCCTTGAGAATAGAGGCGGCGCGTGCCTCGGCGCCCCAGGCGTCGATATCCGCAAGCCGTGTCTGCACTTCGGCAATCCGCGTCGGGTCGGTGGCGGTGTCGGATTCCGCCAGCAGGGCCGCGCGTTCGGTATCGGCGGCCAGCACTGTATCTATCAGTGACACTTCGTTGCTGGGCACCTCCTGAGCGACGCCACCGATGCGGGCGCGGCTGGGCAGAGTGATGGTGCCGGATTCCAGCGCTAATTCGCCCCGGATCAGACGAAAGAGCGTGGTCTTGCCGGTGCCATTGCGCCCGACGATGCCGACCTTGTGGCCGTCAGGGATGGAGACCGATGCATTCACGATCAGCGGGCGGCCTGCGACCGAATATGATATATCTGTAATGCGCAACATGCGCGGAGCGATGGCTGACCACTCTCCACTTGTCAACCGGCGGTCTTATTCCAGCGGGGTTGCCATGCTGTCGGCAGGATAGGTCTTGAACCCGACAAACGGGCTGCCGCCATCCTGACGTAACACGAAAACATGAATTTCCTCATGCAGAAGGGGCGCGCGGCAAAACACGTCGTCTTGCGGCAATTCTCAATATCCACATGAGGTACGGCCGCTTGGAATTGCGCTCAGGTCCGCGGTCGGGGGGCCGTATCGGCCCAGAGCGGTGTCGCCGAAAGGATCGGCGCGGCGGAAGGGGAAAGGGTGGTCAACTACATTGTCGTGATTCCCAGTTTGTCTGGGCGCTTCGGAAATTTCTGCTGATAAAAATGGTCGGAAATAAATCCCTGTAATTCTGGTCTGCGTTGCCGCACCCCGAATAGGTCTTTATTCCACGCTGAACGCGTGTTAATGCCAGCGCCAGATTCACACTTATTCCCTGAAAAGAGGCCGACATGGCAATCGAACGCACGCTGAGCATCATCAAACCCGACGCCACCAAACGCAACCTGACCGGCAAGATCAACGCCAAGTTCGAGGATGCAGGTCTGCGCATCGTCGCGCAAAAGCGCATCCAACTGACTCCGGCACAGGCTGGCAAGTTCTACGAAGTACATGCCGAGCGCCCGTTCTACGGTGAACTGTGCGAATTCATGGCTTCCGGCCCGGTCGTCGTGCAGGTGCTCGAAGGTGAAGGCGCCATTGCCAAGAACCGCGAAGTAATGGGGGCCACGAACCCCGCCGATGCGGCCCCCGGTACAGTCCGTGCAGAATTTGCCGAGAGCGTTGGCGAAAACTCTGTCCACGGTTCGGACGCGCCTGAAACGGCTGCCGTCGAAATCGCGTATTTCTTCTCGGGTCTCGAACTGGTCGGCTGATCAGTCTCTGGCTGACACGTATAGACTAAACGCGTCTCTGACGCGACGATGGGCAGCCTGTCATGGGCTGCCCATTTGCATTTGCGTGTCCAATGCGGATCGTTGCAAAGACGAAATATGATGCCGATGCCGATATCGCCGCAGGGCAGGGTGCGGCGGGCAACGGAGCAGACAAATGTTCCGGTCTCGCGCCTGCGCGGCACTGCGCGCAGGGCGTTATCTTAACCAGCAACAACGCGATTACGCCGCCTTCAGATACTGGCGAAGTCAGTGATAACGCGCCGTGGCCCCGCTTGAGGCTTGGGCTTGGGCTTTGGTTTGGGCGAGCCGGAAGTGCCGCGAGGCGGCTTTGGGGAGTCTTTGGACATCTGCACTGCTCCTGTCTCAGGAAGGCCAGCCGATTCACGCCAGCTGGCGCTTTTTATTGGGGGGGAATGTTGCACGGAGTCGGGGCGTGGGTTGGGTCGAATTAAGGTAAGTTCTTGCCGACCCTACCTTGCATTTCGATGAAAACCGGGCCGCCAGCGCGGGCCTGCTGCAGCGTTATTGGCGCGACAGGTAGGCCCGCGGGCGGTGATTTATGCGCCTGATTTGGGCGCGTGCAGCCGCCGCCGTCTAGCAGCGGCAAAGCAGCGTTTCGTTGCATCGCATCAGGCGTGTCGCCCCAAGCGTGAGGGCGGTCAGATACTGTCATCAGCGCGGTGCGCATGAGAGGCTCCGAAAACTAATTCTGCGGCGCAGCGAAGCTTGCCGAGGCGGCATCTAGGCCGTCGCCGCAGAAAGGTCAAGCGACCATATTTTCCACCGTTTCGCCTATGGCGGAAGGGTTCGGAACGATCGCAACACCGCAGTCCTTGAGGATCTCAACTTTTTCCTGCGCTGATTCGCCAAACGCCGAGACAATCGCCCCTGCATGACCCATCCTGCGCCCCTTGGGGGCCGACAGACCCGCGATATAGGCCGCCACGGGTTTGGTCATGTGATCGCGGATATATTCTGCCGCTTCGGCCTCTTGCGGGCCACCAATCTCGCCGACCATCACGACAGCATCGGTGTCGGGATCGTTCTCGAACAGTTCCAGAATATCGCGAAAGCTTGATCCGTTGATCGGGTCGCCACCGATCCCGATGGACGAGCTGACGCCGATCCCGCGCGCCTTCATCTGACTGGCGGCCTCATATCCCAACGTGCCGGAGCGTCCGACGATCCCGATGCGGCCGGGCAGGTAGATATGCGGCGGCATCAATCCGGCAAAGCCCTGGCCCGGTGTTATGATCCCGGCGCAGTTCGGCCCGATCAGACGCATGCGGCGTTCGGATTTATAGCGGCGCATATAGCGTTTCACGCGGATCATGTCCTGTGTCGGAATGCCGTCAGCGATGCACACGCAGGTGCGGATACCACCATCGGCGGCCTCCATGATCGCATCAGCGGCAAAGGGAGGCGGAACGAAACAGATCGCCAGATCCGCGCCGGTTTCGGCAACCGCGCCCTTGACCGTGTTGAATACCGGCAGGCCATTATGGGTCGTACCGCCCTTGCCGGGGGTCACGCCGCCCACGACATTGGTGCCGTAGGCGCGCATCTCCTCGGCGTGAAAACTGCCGATGCGGCCCGTCAGGCCGGTGACCAGCACGCGTGAATTCTTGTCGATCAGAATAGCCATCAGACGGCTCCTCCGTTTTGGTTGCGGCCAGTTTTCCAGGCGCCGACGACCTTGTCGGCGGCTTCGGCCAATGTGTCGGCGGTGATGATATCGAGCCCGCTTTCGTTGATCAGCGCGCGCCCCTCTTCGACATTGGTGCCCGACAGGCGCACCACCAGCGGCATGGTCAGGTTCAGTTCGCGCACCGCGCGCACCACGCCCTCTGCGATCCAGTCGCAACGGTTGATCCCGGCAAAGATGTTGACCAAAATCGCCTCTACATTGGGATCGTTCAGCACCGCCTTGAATGACATCAGCACACGTTCAGGGCTGGCGCCGCCACCCACATCGAGAAAGTTCGCTGGTTCGCCGCCCGCCATCTTGATCATGTCGAGTGTCGCCATGGCGAGGCCCGCACCGTTGACGATACAGCCAATTTCGCCCTCCAGCCCGATATAGCTCAGCCCTCGATCCTCGGCGTAGGTCTCTCTCGGGTCTTCCTGGCTCTTGTCGCGAAACTCCGAAATCTCGGGCCGACGAAACAGCGCATTGTCATCAAAGCTGACCTTGGCATCCAGCGCCACGATCTCTCCTGCACCGGTCACGACCAGAGGATTGACCTCGACCATGCTGGCGTCCATGTCCTCCATCAGGCGGTAACAGCCAGTGATGGTTTTGGTCGCCTGGGCAATCAGCGCCGGATCCAGCCCCAACTGGAACGCGATCTCGCGCGCCTGAAAGGCCTGCATGCCCACGGCCGGATCGACGACCGAGCGGATGATGCTGTCGGGCTCATCGGTCGAGATATCCTCGATCTCCATGCCGCCCTGTGCCGAGGCCACGACCACCACGCGTTCTTCGGTGCGGTCCATCACGAAAGCCAGGTAGATTTCCTGCGCGATATCCGTGGCTTCCTCGATGTAGAGACGGCTGACCAGCTTGCCCGCCGGGCCGGTCTGGTGCGTGACCAGCTTGCGCCCCAGCATCCAGGCAGCGGCATCCGCAATCTCGTCATCCGAGGAGCAGATCCGCACGCCGCCCGCTTTGCCGCGTGCGCCTGAATGGATCTGCGCCTTGACCACGCATTTGCCGCCCGACAATTCATGACTGCGATAAACCGCCTGTTCAGGGCTGTAGGCGATGCCGCCGCGCGGGACGTTCACGCCAAACCGCTTCAGCAACTCCTTGGCCTGATACTCGTGAATATCCATCTGATATCCTCCTGCCTAGCTGTTCTTGGCCGCGATGGCGTCGGCCACCGTCAGCACATTGTTCGCCATCCGCTCTGACGCGGCGTCGATCATCTTGCCGTCGAGGCTGGCGGCGCCCTTGCCTGCGGCTTCGGCCTTGCGCAATTCCTTGATCACGCGGCGGGCGCGAGTCACTTCGGCCTCGGGTGGGGAAAAGACATCATTGGCCATGGCGATCTGGCTTGGATGGATCGCCCATTTGCCTTCGATCCCGAGGGCTGCGGCGCGTTTGGCCGACAGGATGTAGCCGTCCGGGTCGCTGAAATCGCCGAACGGCCCGTCAATGGCGCGCAACCCGTAGGCGCGGCAGGCGACGGTCATGCGGCTGAGCGCGAAATGCCACTGGTCGCCGGGGTAATCGGGGTTCAGACCGCCAATGACGACGGTACGGGCGCGGTTCGACGCGGCATAATCCGCCACACCGAAATGCATTGCCTCCAGACGGCCCGGGGCGGCGGCGATCGCCTCGACATTGGCCATGCCAAGGGCGGTTTCGATCAGCGCCTCGATGCCGATCTGGTGGGTGAAGCCCATTGCTTCTTCGATCTGGCTGACCATGGTTTCGACGGTGTAGAGATCGGCAGGCACGCCCACCTTGGGCACCAGGATCGTATCCAGATGCTGACCGGCCTGTTCGACGATATCGACCACGTCGCGATACATGTAATGGGTGTCGAGCCCGTTGATCCGGATCGACATGGTCTTGCCCTTGGCCTTCCAGTCGATGTCATTGAGCGCCTCAATGATATTTTTGCGCGCCTGCACTTTCTCAGGCGGGGCGACCGCGTCTTCGAGATCGAGAAAGATGTAGTCCACGTCGCTTTCGGCAGCCTTTTCGATCATCGACGGGTTCGAGCCGGGTACTGCCAGTTCGGAGCGCTGGAGGCGTTGTTTCTTGAGGGGGTGCAAGGTGTAGCTCATCGGGGGCATCCTTTTCTTGGGCAGGGCATGGCGACATTAGGTGTCGGTAGGCCATGACAAGAGATTGTCAGCTTGCGATCCCCGGTGACACTTTCTGTTGGGTAGCTTCATCCGACCCGGTGTGGCGTGCTGGTCTGAACGGGTAGGGTGCCGCTACCCGAAGGCGCTATATGGGATGCACCGGAATACAATGCGCCATGAGATCAATCCTGATCGCATCGGGCGGGCTGTATCGGCGGTGTGAACTTGCGCTATTTAAGTGTCGTGCGGGGCCTGACCCCTGCCGGCATTCCGTGGTATACATTTTTTTCCTTTGATTACATCGGTTTCGTGCACAGAAATGTCGGAATTTCGTCGCCATGCCACGCGGCGTTGTGGTGCTGTTGGTCATGGATATGGCAACAACCCTCACATCGCGCGTCATTGTCGCTGACCGGCAGTTGATCGTCTGTCAGGGGATCGGCTCGCTGGTGGGGCAGATCCCCGGTGTGGCCCTGGGCAGCTTCGCGACAGAGATTGAAGAGCTGCGCAAGTTGATTGCGGCGGAGGACGGTCAGGTGATCGTGATCCTCGGCGTGCGCCTGGCCGATGCCGATCTGGCCACGACTCTGGACATGTTGCGCAAGGATTTTCCGCGCGCGATGATCGTGGTGGTGGCGGACGATACCGAATTCGCCTTTATCCGCGCGGCGGTGAAAGCGGGGGCCAATTCGGTCTGCATGATGAGCCAGATACTGGTGAGCTTGCCCAAAATTCTGGGCAAGCTGGTCGAGGGGCATTCGATTGTGCCCACCGATATTCTGTGCCGCCTGACCAACGAGACCGCGGATTCGCTGACCCGGCGCGAGCATGAGATCCTCGGGTTGCTGGTGAACGGGCTGACCAATTTCCAGATTTCCGCGCGGCTGGGCCTGTCGGAAAATACCGTCAAATATTACCTCAAGGCGATCTACCAGAAGCTTGCCGTCAATTCGCGGGGCGGGGCGATCGCGAAATATGTCGCCGGGAATTACTGACTAAGGTTTGACCTGCGCGCGGACCGCTGCAGAAAATTCTGCGAATTTTCCGAAAAAGAGATTATTCTGCGAATAATCCCGGATGCTCAGCTGTCGGGGGTTACGCGGAGCAGGTGCCAGCGCACGGCGTCGTTCTTGACCGGATCGAGATCCTGGACGCGCGCGGACAAGCCGACAAGCTGTGTCACGTGATAGGGGATCAGCGTACCAGAGTTTTCCCAGAGCCGCTTTTGCGCCGCCACATAGAGCGCCTTGCGTTTTTCGAAATCCAGCTCGGCGCGGGCGTCGCTCATCAGCTGATCGAAAACCTCATCGCGGTAGTATGTCTCGTTCCATTTTGCGCCGGACTGGAATGCCTCGTTGAGGGCCTGATCGGCGGGCCGCTCATTCCAACGGGTCGCCACCGCGTCTTTCTGCATCCAGACTTGGCTCCAGTAACCATCGGTCGATTCCTTCTTGATCGTCACGCGGATACCCGCAGCGGCAGTCTGCCGCTGGTAAACCACCGCCATGGTCGGCCAGGTGGAGTCGAGGGCTGAGACATGCAGCGTAATGTCGATGCCATCGGGATAGCCCGCCTCGGCCAGCAGCGCCTTTGCGGCTGCGGTGTCCTGGGGGCAGTCGATGTTCATGCGGTACTGGTCGTTGGGGGCCACAGGGGTGTCGCAGGCGACAATGCCGCGCCCGCCCAGCACCAGTTTCAGCATATCCTCGCGATCCACGGCGAGCCGCAACGCGCGGCGCACCCGGGCATCGTCGAAAGGTGCTACGTCCGTTCGGAAAGCCGCGCCGATCCAGTTGCCGGTCGGAACTTGCTGGACCTGGTAGCGATCCGACGCCTCCAGCACCTTGCCAAGCTGCGGGGTGATGCCGCGCTCCATGTCGATCTGGCCGCCCAGCAGCGCTTGCAGGCGTGCCTGCGCGTCGGGGATGGCAATCACTTCCATCGCGGCGACGCCGGGGGGGCCTTCGAAGTAGTCGGGATTGGCCTTGAGAAGGGTGATGCCATCGGGGTCGAACCGTTCGACCATGAAAGGGCCGGTGCCGATGCCGGTCTGCGCGATGGTATCCCCAGACCCTTCTGGGATGATCCGCATGCGGAAATCCATGAGTTGAAGTGGCAAGTCGGCAAACGGGCCATCGAGATGGATGCGCACGCGGTGTGGTCCGACCGCTTCGACCTGCTGGATCATCTGGATCGTGGCTCGCGCAGAGTTGTCATTGTCGGGCGCGATGATCCGGTTCAGCGAATAGACCACATCGGCGGCGTTGAAGGTGCTGCCGTCGTGAAACCTGACGCCCTCGCGCAGGTCGAACGTCCATATGGTGCCGTCGTCATTGGGTGTCCATGCGGTGGCCAGAACCGGCTGTGGGGTGCCGTCCGCGCCGGGCCGGACGAGGCGGTTCATGACCTTTTCGGTGATTTGCAGCACGCGCCCGTTGGACATCGGATCGAGGTTGCTCAGCGCACCGAAGCCCAGTTCATGGGCCTGACGGAAGGTGCCAGTGGGCTCGGCCGCAGCGGGCAGGGCTAGAAGAAGGGTAAGTGCGGTGAGCAGCGGTTTCATCGGCCGAACATAACATGGGACGGAGCCGAGGGAAGCGGGCTTTTGTCAGTCGGAGTGCAAAGTGCCAGCCGGGTCTGCGCTGACCCGGCGGCCCCTTGGCTCTGGTTCGGTGCGGGTGTTATCCCCGCCGCCGCCTGCGCCCACCGCCCGCACCATCGCCGCCTGTGTTGAACGACACATCCGGCAGCGTCACGATACTGTTGAGGATCGGGAAGGGCTCGACCGCATTCGGAATTGCCGAGGCGTTCACGAAATGCTCCTGAAAGCGCGGTTCAACAGCGGTCTCGACCTTGTGGATCCGGCGCACGGTCTCTTCGATCTCGGCGCGCGCGTCCTTGTTGATCAGCGCGATCCGGGCGCCGGTGCCGGCGGCGTTGCCGGCCGACGTGACCTTCTCCAGCGGTGCGTCGGGGATCATGCCCAGCACCATGGCGTGTTTGGGGCTGATATGCGCGCCAAAGGCCCCCGCCAGCACGACACGGTCCACATTGTCGACGCCGAACTTGTCCATCAGCAGGCGCGCGCCGGAATAGAGCGCGGCCTTGGCCATCTGGATGGCGCGGATATCCGGGTTGGTGATGGTGATGCGCGGGCCGCCCTCAGCGGATGCGTCGTGCAGCAGGTAGGAGTTGGTCCGCCCGTCAAGGATGCAGCGCTCCGAGCCGGTCTGCGCGGCAGAGCCGATCAGGCCGGAAGCGTCCAATATACCGGCAAGGCGCATTTCGGCGATCGCCTCGATGATGCCCGAGCCGCAGATTCCGGTGATGCCGCTTTCGGCGGTGGCCTCGGCAAAAGCCGGGTCGTCGGACCACAGGTCAGAGCCGATCACGCGAAAGCGCGGCTCTTTGGTCACCGGATCGATTTCGACCTTCTCGATGGCGCCCGGGGCGGCACGTTGGCCTGCGCTGATCTGCGCGCCTTCGAAGGCCGGGCCGGTGGGCGATGAACAGGCCAGTACCTTTTCGCGGTTGCCCAGCAAGATCTCGGCATTGGTGCCGACATCGACGACCAGCACCAGATCCTCGGATTTGTCCGGCGCCTCTGACAGCGCGACGGCGGCGGCGTCTGCCCCGACATGGCCCGCAATGCAGGGCAACAGGTAGACGCGCGCCGAAGGATGCAGGACAAGGTCCAGTTCATGCGCACGCAGGCGGATAGCATCGGACGTGCCGAGTGCAAAGGGCGCCTGGCCCAGTTCGAACGGGTCGATTCCAAGGAACAGGTGATGCATGACCGGGTTGCAGACAAAGACGGCATCGACGATCAGCATCTTGTCGATGCCCGCATCGGCAGCGACATTATCAAACAGCGCGTTCATACCGTCGCGCACGGCGGCGGTCATTTCGGCGGCACCGCCCTTGTTCATCATCGAATAGCTGACGCGGCTCATCAGGTCTTCGCCAAAGCGGATCTGCGGGTTCATGATGCCGGACGACGCGATCACCTCGCCGGTGCCCAGATCGCAAAGATGTGCCGCGATGGTGGTGGAGCCGAGATCGACAGCGAGGCCGTAAACCGTGCCTTCATAGAAACCGGGCCACAGGTGCATGATGCGCGGTGGGTTTTCGTCGTCGCCCAGGTTGACGGCGCAAGTGACCTTCCAGCCACCCTTGCGCAGGATTGGCTGCATGGTTTGCAGAATGTGCAGATCGGCATGGACATTCTTGAGCTCCCATTGCTCGTCCAGCGCCGTGCAGAGTCGCTCCAGATCGCCCGAGGGTTTGTGCATGTCGGGTTCTTCGACCTCGACGTAAAACAGCCGGGTCGATGGATTCAATGTAATCTCGCGTGCCTCGGCGCGCTTGCGCACAACCTGCTTGTGCACCTGGCTCTCGGGCGGCACGTCGATGACCACGTCGCGCTGCACCGTGGCCTGACATCCCAGGCGGCGGCCCTTTTTCAGGCCGCGCTTGTCGTCGTAGCGCTGTTCGACCGAGTTCCATTCCGACAATGCGTCTTCATGGACGGTCACGCCGTGTTTGGAAAATTCACCATATGACGGCGTGATCTGGCATTTAGAGCAGATACCGCGCCCGCCGCAGACCGAATCGAGGTCCACTCCCAACTGCCGTGCAGCGGTCAGAACGGGTGTACCCACGGGGAAACGGCCACGTTTTCCCGAAGGGGTGAATACGACGAGAGGATCGGTGCTCATGGCGACTCCATCTGGTGGGCGATCTACATGGCCGGACCATAGTGGTTTGCGCGCCGTTGGGTAGGCCGCAACCGGCAAAATCTGGCTTTGGCGCGTCATGCGCGCATGTCTTGATCCCTCGCGGCCCTCGCAGAGCCGACCGGTGTCACATCCATGTCCGCTCTTTGCATGCTTCGTGATCATCCGCGCCGCAGGCAGCCCCTCAAGCAGCGCATGCACTGGAAAGGCGCGAATTGACCTTTCGTCTCTTTCATATCCATGCAATAGGGAAGCGCCAAACGACCCCATGCATGGAGATACGCTATGGAAATTCGTGAGGCCCTGACATTCGACGATGTTCTGCTGGTCCCCGCTGCGTCAAATGTGCTGCCGAGCACCGCAGACACACGTACGCATGTGACCAAGTCCATAGCTCTCAACATCCCGCTACTGAGTTCTGCCATGGATACCGTGACCGAGTCGCGCATGGCGATCTGCATGGCCCAGGCCGGGGGCATGGGCGTGGTGCACCGCAACCTCAATCTCGAAGAACAGGCCGAAGAAGTACGGCGAGTGAAGCGGTTCGTCAGCGGCATTGTCTATAACCCGATTACCCTGACACCCGATCAGACATTGGCCGATGCGCAGGCACTGCAGGAACGCTACCGCGTGACCGGATTCCCGGTGGTGGACGAGAGCGGGCGCGTCGTGGGGATCGTGACCAACCGCGACATGCGCTTCGCCGAGGATCCAAAGACCCCGGTACGGGTGATGATGACCAGCGATGATCTGGCCGTGTTGCAGGAACCTGCAGAGCTCGAAGAGGCCAAGTCGCTGATGAAGGCGCGGCGGATCGAGAAATTGCTGGTCACCGATGGCAAGGGCAAGCTGACAGGGCTTCTGACGCTGAAGGATACCGAACAGGCGGTTCTGAACCCGAATGCCTGCATGGACAAGCTGGGGCGCCTGCGCGTCGCGGCGGCCTCGACCGTCGGCGATGCCGGTTTCGAGCGCAGTCAGGCGCTGGTGGATGCGGGCGTGGACATGATCGTGATCGACACCGCGCATGGCCATTCCGAGGGTGTCGCCCAGGCGGTGGAGCGCGCCAAGAAGCTGTCGAACGAGGTGCAGGTCGTCGCCGGAAACGTGGCCACGGCCGAGGCCACCCGAGCGCTGATCGGCGCGGGCGCGGATGCGATCAAGGTCGGCATCGGTCCGGGCAGCATCTGTACCACGCGGATGGTCGCAGGTGTTGGCGTGCCACAGCTGACTGCGGTCATGGATTGTGTCAGAGGCGCGGGCGACATCCCGATAATCGCCGATGGCGGCATCAAGTTCTCGGGCGATTTTGCCAAGGCGATCGCGGCGGGCGCGTCCTGCGCCATGGTGGGCAGCATGATCGCGGGTACTGATGAGAGCCCGGGCGAAGTGATCCTCTACCAGGGGCGGTCCTACAAGGCCTATCGCGGCATGGGTTCCCTGGGGGCGATGGCACGGGGCAGCGCCGACCGGTATTTCCAAAAGGATGCCGCGAGTGACAAGCTGGTGCCCGAAGGGATCGAAGGACGAGTGCCGTACAAAGGCGCTGCGGGCGCGGTCATTCACCAGTTGGTTGGCGGCCTGCGCGCGGCGATGGGGTATACCGGCTGTGCGACGGTCGAAGCGATGCGCAAGAATTGCCATTTCGTCAGGATCACCGGTGCTGGTCTGACCGAGAGCCATGTGCACGACGTTCAGATCACCCGCGAAAGCCCGAATTACCGCATCGGGTAGGGCGCTGTTTTTAATGATTTTAGGGGCCCGGGCGAGAGATCGCCTGGGCCTTCTTGCTGGAATGGGGCAGGCGGCCAGGCATCCTGTTCCCCTCACCGGTGACCTAAAGTGACCGGAGCCTGCGGCGCGATCCCCAGCCGAGCAGCCCCAATGCGCCGAGAAGGAGTGTCGCGCTTGCCGGAAGCGGCACGGGTGTAATCGCCTGCGGGGCGGCATTCGTCCCTTGGGTCAAGAACGCGCCTGATCCCGAAGTGATCGTCACTCCATCCGCAAGCCCGAGACTCGCGAAGCCATCGAATTCCAGATCGAGATCAATCATCGTATTGTTGCCGGCGATGATCGTCGTGGTCAGGTCGGCGAAAAAATCGAAGCTCTGGGTGTCGGAGGTGACCGGCAGCGTGAACGACAGCGTCCCGCTCAGAACGTCCGATATCGGAAGGTTGCCGGGGCCATAGCCGAAGGACGCCAGATCCTTGCCAAGAGTTCGCTCCGGACCACCGAAGATCGGGAAAGCCAGACTCTTCCAGTTTCCCGCGCTCGCTCCGATCGCCGGGTCGAAGACGGCAAATCGGGTGCTTCCCGTCAGCAACATCGACGCCGCCGGGTTGGCCAGATCCATGGTGGCGTCGACCGCTAAGTTGTAGCTCAGCTTGAAATCCACGTTTGTCCCGGCACCACCAGTGATCGTCACCCGATCGCCGAATGTTGCTGTCATCCCGTGGATCGCTCTTATTTCGTTGGATTGGAGTTGCCCGTGCAGGGCGCCTTCCCCGAGCTTCGCATTCGTCTCGATCAAGGTCGTGCCATTGACGTGGCTGGTGCTCTTGCTCGTTTGCCCATCTTCCTCCAGCCCGCCGCGCAATGTGAGAAGAGGGTTGTTGGAACTGATCCGGTCCTGAACGAAATAAGTCGCGGCCCCCGAGGGGCCGGCAAAGGCGAGCATACCGGCGGCAGCGATCGCGAATGGGAGATGATATTTGTGCATCGGTCTTGTTCTCCGTGATGTGTGTTGTCGCATGGCATCCACTGAAGGCGTGCGAAAACTGAGGCGGTCCGGCTCTTAAATTAGCCGTCGTCAAGAGCCCTTTGATTTGGCCCTTCGGAAAATTGGATGTGGGGAATTGAAAAAGGTTCCCGCGAGGCCGCGCGAAAACGTGGCGCGATCTTGGGAAAACGCTTTGCGGATGGGGTGGATGGCTCCTGCATCAACCGGCGTCGCAATGCGCCATAGTGCAGTTGTCGTAAACTGCTTATGA
>NZ_JAPWHW010000013.1 GCF_028369135.1 Roseovarius sp. ZX-A-9 | reverse complement strand
CCCCTGCCGGGGCGCGCCCCGGCAGGGGCTCATGGCGCCAGCGCCAATCAAATTTCCAGACACAAGGTTACACCACCTCACCTTGGGGCACGGATGATCCTCCGACATGTCAGTCTGGAGAGCAAACGCCCACACTATGAGGGAAGGTGGGCTTTGTGAAATTTCCCTGATTCAAGAAAGCCGCAAAACGCCTTAAACAGCCGCTCGTTCCCCGACAGAATCCAGACTACCGTGGATGTCGAAAACCGTATCCATCCGGGTCAGGCGAAATACCTTGTCCACATCCGGGGTCAGTGCCGCCAGATCAAGCTTGCGGCCCGGCCCAAGCTGCTTCATCGCCGCGACGATGGCGCCCAGCCCGCTGGAATCGATGAATTCGACTTGGCCTAGGTCAAGGACGATATGATCGCCTGCCTCGGCGGTGGCGCTGCGCATTTCATCCTTGAACTGAATGGCCGTTGATGCGTCGATGCGGGTGGCATTGACGGTGATGATGGCAATGGCGCCCTCGCGGGCAATCGACAGGTCCATGGGGCCCTCCGGGGCTACGTATAATTACGCGGCAGACTAGACTGCATTCCTTACCATTCGGTATGCATGACACAGCAAGCACGAGGAGCTTTGACATGAAAAACGTGGTGATCGCAGGGGCGGCACGCACGCCGATGGGCGGATTTCAGGGGGATTTTGACGGCACCCCGGCCAGTCTGCTGGGAGGGGTCGCGATCCGCGCGGCGCTGGAGGATGCACGCTCGCAGACGGTGGACGAGGTGCTGATGGGCTGCGTTCTGCCAGCCGGGCAGGGGCAGGCCCCGGCACGCCAGGCAGGGTTCGCTGCGGGCCTCGGTCAGGAGGTTCCCGCCACCACGCTGAACAAGATGTGCGGATCGGGGATGAAGGCGGCGATGATCGCCTGCGACCAGATCGCCCTTGGCCATGCGGACACCATGATCGCGGGCGGGATGGAGAGCATGTCGAATGCGCCTTATCTGCTGCCCAAGATGCGGGGTGGCGCGCGAATCGGCCATGCAGAGGTGCAGGACCACATGTTTCTCGATGGGCTGGAGGATGCCTATGACAAGGGGCGCCTGATGGGCACTTTCGCCGAGGATTGCGCCGAGAAATTCCAGTTCACCCGCGAGGCGCAGGATGAATACGCCATACGCAGCCTGACCAACGCGCTTGCCGCGCAGTCCGGCGGTGGCTTTGACGGTGAGATTGCGCCGGTCACGCTCCAGACGCGCAAGGGCGAGGTCACGGTGGGGGTGGATGAACAACCCGCCAAGGCCCGGCCCGAGAAGATCCCGCAGTTGAAGCCCGCCTTTCGCAAGGATGGCACGGTTACAGCGGCCAATGCCTCGTCCATCTCCGACGGGGCGGCGGCGCTGGTCATTGCCTCGGAGGAGGCGGCACAGGCACAGGGCCTGAACATCCGCGCCCGCATCCTTGGCCATGCCAGCCACGCACAGGCCCCCGGGTGGTTCACCACGGCACCAGTGCCCGCAGCACAGAAACTGCTGAAACGTCTGGGCTGGGGCGTTGATGATGTGGACCTGTGGGAAGTGAACGAGGCGTTTGCCGTGGTGCCGATGGCCTTCATGCACGAGATGGGCATCGCGCGCGACCGGATGAACGTGAATGGCGGTGCCTGCGCGCTGGGCCACCCGATCGGGGCCAGCGGCGCACGGATCATGGTCACGTTGCTGAACGCTCTGGAGAAGCGCGGAATGAAGCGCGGCATCGCCGCCATCTGCATCGGCGGCGGCGAAGGGACCGCCATCGCAATCGAGCGTGTCTGATGCCTCACCTTCTGGCCTGTAAATATCCCGTGGCACGTTGAAAATCCCCTGATTTTCAACGTAGGGGGCTGGCCTCCGTTCCCAAGCCTTTCAAGGTGCGCGACATGCAAATTGACTACGCCGACCTTTCCAAGACCCTCGCCTCTCTGACAGGGGGCGAGGACGATGAAATCGCTCTGATGGCCACGATGGCCTGCGAATTGCACCATGCCGATGACCGGTTCGACTGGACCGGGTTCTACCGGGTCACGGCGCCCGGAATGCTGAAGATCGGCCCCTATCAAGGCGGGCATGGCTGCCTGCAGATCCCGTTTACCCGAGGGGTCTGTGGCGCCGCGGCCCGCACGGGGCAGGTGCAACTGGTCTCTGACGTGAATGCATTTGAGGGGCATATCGCCTGCGCCAGCAGCACCCGGTCCGAGATCGTGCTGCCGGTCCGCGACAGTGCCGGACGGCTGATCGCCGTGCTCGATATCGACAGCAACCAACCTGACGCCTTCACCCAAACAGACGCGGATGGATTGGGAATGCTTCTTGCCCAGGTCTTTGAAAGGGCCGTGCCTTGACCTCTCCATGAAAAAATATTTGATTTTTTCATAGAATCGACGCACCGTGAAATTACAGGCCAATATTTCACGGATGAGATCCCCTTGCACCAAACCGATCCCTCTAAAACGCGCACCCTCGGGGCCGATCTGCGGGCTCTGCGCAAGGCGCGCGGTGTCACGCTCAGCGATCTGGCTGAGCGGCTGGGGCGTTCGGTCGGCTGGCTCAGCCAGGTCGAGCGGGACCTCTCCGAGGCGTCGGTCACGGACTTGCGTCACATCGCGGCGGCGCTCGATGTCTCCGTGTCGCTGCTTTTCGGCCATTCCGCTGCCCCCGCCGACGAGGCCGGGCATGTGGTGCGCCGTCATGCCCGCCGCCAGATTGGCTCGGCCCCGGCAGGGTTGGTCGAAGAACTGCTCTCGCCCGATCTTACTGACGATTTCGAGGTCGTGCATTCCACATTCGCGCCGCATAGCCGCCGTGGCGAGATCATCGAGCGGCCAACCCAAGAGGTCGGTTACATCGTATCCGGTCAGCTTGATCTGGTGATCGCTGGGCGCCACTTTACCGTCGGTCAGGGTGACAGCTTTCGGATCAAGAACGAACCGTTCGAGTGGATCAACCCCTATGACCAACCTGCCGTGGTGATCTGGGTGATCGCCCCGCCCGTGTACTGAGGGGGCGACATGAGCGCAGAGGCATGGATCATGTTCGCGGTGTTCTGGGCGGTCTTCGTGACCACGCCCGGCCCCAACGCGGTCAACTGCATCACCAATGGTATGACCATCGGGTTTCGTCGCGCCTTGCCGGGGGTTGCCGCGATTCTGACGCAGGCGGCGCTATTCCTGACGCTGTCGGCGCTGGGCGTGACCGCGCTTCTTACCGCATCGCCCATTGGTTTTCAGGTGGCCAAGCTGATCGGTGCCGGGTTTTTGGTCTATCTCGGCATCCGAGGCTGGATCATGGCGCGCACGCCCGTCAGGATGGAAGAGCGCCCCGCCGGATCCGTTTATTGGCGCGCCTTTGCCATCGCCACGATCAACCCCAAGAGTGTCGCAGGGTACCTGGCAGCGTTCAGCCAGTTCGTGCAGCCCGACGTGCCGATCTGGTCACAGATGTGGGTCATCTTCCCCACCGCGCTCAGCCTCACGGCTCTCAGCTATCTGGGCTACACCGGCCTCGGCGCCGGGCTGGGCCGTGCCGCGCTGGGCGCTGTCTTCAACGTCTGGCTGCGCCGCGCGCTGGCTTGCTGTTTCATCATATACGGCGTGCTTTTGGGTAGCACTGCCGCACCTGTGGGAAGGGTCTGAGCCATGACCAATGGACATTGCCTGTGTGGCGCCGTCACATTTGAAACAACCGCCGAGCCACAAGGTGCCTGCGCCTGCCATTGCGGCCAGTGTCGCCGCCAGTCGGGCCATGTCTGGGCCTCTGCCTATGTGCCAAAGGACGCGCTGCGCATCACCGGAGACGTGAGGTGGTACGCGGCAAGCGCGGACGCCAAACGCGGATTTTGCCCGACTTGCGGTTCGTTCCTGTTCTGGGCTGCCGATGCCGAGGACACGATCAGCTTTGCGCTGGGGGCGATCGACAATCCCACGGGCCTGAAAATGACCCGGCACATCTTTGTCGCGGACAAGGGCGATTACTACGACATTTCCGACGGGCTGCCACAAGACGCGCACAGCTAACCGCCGGGCGAGACAACGTACGACGAATAGGGAGACGGATACATGGCTGACTTTCCAAACACGGCCCGCGTGGTCATCATCGGTGGCGGAGTGGTGGGAACCTCGACGCTCTACCATCTGGCCAAGGGCGGCTGGAGCGATTGCGTATTGCTGGAGAAAAACGAACTGACCGCAGGCTCCACCTGGCATGCGGCGGGCAACTGCCCGAATTTCTCGACCTCCTGGGCGGTCATGAACATGCAACGCTACTCTCTGGATCTCTACTCGCGGCTCGAGGCCGAGGTGGATTACCCGATGAACTACCATGTGACCGGCTCGATCCGGCTGGGACACAGCAAGGAGCGCATGCAGGAATTCGAGCGCGCCTGCTCCATGGGCCGCCATCAGGGCATCGCGCTGGATATGATGAGCCTTGACGACATCAAGGACCGCTATCCGTTCATCGAAACGCACGATCTGGCCGGTGGTCTCTGGGACCCGGCGGATGGCGATATCGACCCCGCGCAGCTGACACAGGCGCTGGCCAAGGGCGCGCGTCAGATGGGGGCGCGGATCGAACGCTTCTGCCCCGCCACCGGCATCAGCCGCGACGGCGACGAATGGATCGTGCACACCGACAAGGGCGATATCCGCTGCGAAAAAGTGGTGAACGCCGCTGGCTATTATGCGCAGCGCGTCGGGGAGTGGTTCAAGCCATTCGGCGGGCGTACCGTGCCCATGGTGACGATGAGCCACCAGTATTTCCTGACAGAAGAAATCGGCGAATTGAAGGACTGGACCGCCGCGCAGGGGCACAAGGTGCCGCTTTTGCGTGATGTCGACAGCTCTTACTATCTGCGTCAGGACAAGAACGGCCTGAACCTTGGCCCCTACGAGCGGAACTGCCGCGCCCATTGGGTCACGCCCGATGATCCGATGCCCGAAGATTTCAGTTTCCAGCTTTACCCCGACGATCTGGAGCGGCTGGAATGGTATATCGAGGACGCGATGGCGCGTGTGCCGATATTGGGTAGCGCCGGGGTAGGACGGGTGATCAACGGCCCCATCCCCTACGCGCCTGACGGGTTGCCGCTGATCGGGCCGATGCCCGGCGTGACAAATGCCTATGAGGCCTGCGTCTTTACTTTCGGCATCACCCAGGGTGGTGGCGCGGGCAAGGTCGCGGCCGAATGGGTCATGCATGGCGAGACCGAGCATGACATGTGGGCCGTCGATCCGCGCCGCTATACCGATTACACCGATCACGATTATTGTCTGGCAAAGGCCAAGGAAACCTATGGCCACGAATACGCCATGCATTTCCCGCATCACGAATGGCCCGCAGGTCGCGACAAGAAGCTGGGGCCGAACGACGCCCGCGTGCGCGAGTTGGGCGGTGTGATGGGCGCCTATAACGGCTGGGAGCGCGCCAACTGGTTCGCCAAACCGGGCGATGACGTCTCTGAAGAGAGCACGCAGACCTGGGGCCGCTCCGGCCCGTGGGAGGCCCGTATCCGCGAGGAATGCGAAGCGGTGCGCGACGGTTGCGGCGTGCTGGATCTGCCGGGCTTTTCCCGGTTCTGGCTTCAGGGAGAGGGGGCGGATGAATGGCTGCGCGGTTTCGTGGCCGGCGCATTGCCCAAGATTGGCCGGATGAACCTCGTCTATGTCTCTGACAGCCGGGGGCGGATCAAGACCGAGATGTCCTGCATACGCCTTGCCGAAGACAGCTTTGTGCTGATCACTGCCGCCACGGCGCAATGGCATGACGGCGATCTGATCCGCCAGTCCGTGCCCGAGGGCGTGACCGTGAACGAGACGACGACCGAGCGCAGCGCACTTATTGTCACTGGCCCGAAATCCCGCGATCTGCTGGCGCCGCTGACGGATGCCGATCTGACGCTGGGCTGGCTCACCCACCAACACTGCACCGTGGCGGGCAAGCCTGCGTTCCTCGCGCGGGTCAGCTTTGCGGGCGAGCTGGGTTGGGAAGTTCATGCCGCGAACGACGACATGCCAACGATCTACGATTCCATCCTTGATGCGGGGGCCACGCCCTTTGGCATGTACGCGCTCGATGCGCTGCGGATCGAAAAGGGCTACCGTACATGGAAGGGCGATCTGTCCACCGATTACACTCTGCTTGAAGGCGGGCTGGAGCGGTTCATCAAGTTCGACAAACCGCAGGATTTCGTCGGTAAAGCGGCCTTGCTGGCGGAAAAACAACAAGGTTCGAAGAAGCGATTTGTCACGTTGCTGGTGGACGCCGAAGAGGCGGATGCGCCCTACATGTCCACGCTTCTGCACGACGGAGAGGTGGTGGGCGAGACCACCAGCGGCGGCTACGGTTACCGCGTGAATGCAAGCATCGCCTTGGGCATGCTGCGCGCCGATCTGGCGACACCGGGCACTGAGCTGGAGGTCGATATCTACGGCAAGCGCTGTCGCGCCGTGGTTCAGCCCGATCAGCCGCTGTGGGATCCGCAGAACGAGCGTTTGCGCGCCTGACGTGAACCGTAGGCCGGGCGTTCTGCCCGGCCCGCCGCCCCATGTGTGGGGCATGACCGAAGACCAGTCGACAGCGCCTGAAGGCACGGACATTGCGGAGATTTAACCATGGCACAGATAACCCTTCTCGACGGTTCCATCGGACAGGAAATCGTCAAACGCTCCGGTGACCGGGCGACTTTCTTGTGGTCCACCAGCGTGATGATGGAAAAGCCCGGTATCGTCCGGCAGGTCCACGCCGATTATTTTGATGTGGGCGCGACGGTAGCCACGACCAATACCTACGCGGTGCATCGCGACCGGCTGGCCAAGGTCGATATGGAACCGCAGTTCGAAACGCTGATCGAATGCGCGTTGACCGAGGCCGAGGCGGCACGAGACGCGGCTGGAGCGGGCCGTATCGCGGGGTCGCTTGGCCCGCTCGGGGCATCCTACCGGCCCGATATTTGCCCACCGGTCGCGGTTGCCGCACCGCTTTACAGCGAACTCGTTGGGTTGATGCAGGACAAGGTCGATCTCTTTCTTGTCGAAACAGTGGCCTCTCTTGCCCATGCGGACGGTGCCTTGACCGGCTGCGCGGGCAGCACGAAACCGGTCTGGCTGGCCGTGACGGTGGACGATGATGACGGCACCATGCTGCGGTCCGGCGAACCGGTGGCAGATCTGGCCGAGATCGTCGCGCGTCACGCGCCGGACGCGGTGCTGGTCAACTGTTCGCGCCCCGAGGCGGTGGAGGCTGCGCTGGAAATCATCGCGGGGTTCGGGCGTCCCTTTGGTGCCTACGCCAACGGCTTTACCCGGATCACCGAAGAGTTCAAGCAAGACAATCCAACCGTTGACGCACTGGAACATCGCACCGATCTGGATCCCGTTGCCTACGCCGAATTCGCGATGGGCTGGGTCGGGCAGGGCGCAACGATCGTTGGCGGCTGCTGCGAGGTGGGCCCCGATCACATCGCCGAACTGGCCGCGCGCCTGCGCGCTGCCGGTCACGAGATCGTCTGAAACGCCGCTACCGGCGCGGATCCATCAAGCCACAAATATTCTCAGACACAAAGGACAACAAAGAAATGACAGACCTTCCACAGAGCGCACGCGTGGTGATCATCGGCGGCGGCGTTGTCGGATGTTCGGTGGCCTATCATCTGGCTAAAATGGGTTGGAAAGATGTGGTCTTGTTGGAGCGCAAGCAGCTGACTTCGGGCACAACATGGCATGCAGCAGGCCTGATTGGCCAATTGCGTGCAGGTCAGAACATGACCAAGCTCGCCAAGTATTCTGCTGAACTATACAAAGGGTTGGAGGCCGAAACAGGCGTCGCCACGGGGCTGCGTCAGGGTGGGTCGGTGTCGGCCGCACTGACCGAAGAGCGCCGCGAAGAGCTGTTTCGTCAGGCAGCGATGGCCCGCGCATTTGGCGTGCCGGTTGAAGAATTGTCGCCCGCCGAGGTCAAGGAAAAGTACGAGCATATCAACCTTGATGGCGTCACGGGCGGCGTCTGGCTGCCCACTGATGGGCAGGCCGATCCGGCCAATATCGCGCTGGCGCTGGCCAAGGGCGCACGCCAGAATGGGGCGCTGGTCCGCGAGAGGGTCAAGGTGACGGGCCTCAAACGCGCTGGTCGCCGCGTCACCGGCGTGGATTGGGCCGCCGATGATGGCAGCGACCAGGGCCATATCGCCTGCGAGATGATCGTGAATTGTGCGGGTATGTGGGGCCACGAGGTTGGCCGCATGGCAGGAGTCAACGTACCGCTGCACGCCTGCGAGCATTTCTACATCGTGACCGAGGCGATTGAAGGCCTGAAGCAGATGCCGGTGCTGCGCGTGCCCGATGAATGCGCGTACTACAAGGAAGACGCGGGCAAAATTCTCCTTGGTGCGTTCGAGCCGCATTCGAAGCCTTGGGGGATGGACGGCATCCCCGACAGCTTCGAGTTCGACCAGTTGCCTGAGGATTTCGATCATTTCGAGCCGATCCTGGAGGCCGCCTGCAACCGTCTGCCGATGCTGGCAGAGGCAGGTATTCATACCTTCTTCAACGGCCCCGAAAGCTTTACCCCCGATGACGCCTATCACCTTGGCCTCGCGCCCGAGATGGACAATGTCTGGGTCGCCTGTGGCTTCAACTCGATCGGGATTCAATCGGCAGGCGGCGCGGGTCATGCGCTCAGCCAATGGATGGATAGCGGCGAAAAGCCGTTTGATCTGGGCGATGTGGATGTCAGCCGGATGCAGCCATTTCAGGGGAACAAGCATTACCTGTTCGAGCGCTCCAAGGAGACCTTGGGCCTGCTCTATGCCGATCACTTCCCGTACCTGCAAAAACGCACAGCACGCGGTGTGCGTCGCACGCCGTTCCACCAGCACCTGCTGGACCAGGGCGCGGTGATGGGCGAAGCCGCCGGGTGGGAGCGTGCCAATTGGTTTGCGAATGAAGGTCAGGAGCGCGAATACAAATATAGCTGGAAACGGCAGAATTGGTTCGGCAACGCCGCCGCCGAGCACAAGGCCGTCCGCGAAAACGTGGGCATGTATGACATGTCGTCCTTTGGCAAGCTGCGCGTCGAAGGGCCGGATGCCGAAGCGTTCTTGAATTACGTCGGCGGCGGCGACTATTCGGTGCCGGTGGGCAAGATCGTCTATACCCAATTCCTGAATAATCGTGGCGGGATTGAGGCCGATGTGACCGTCACCCGGCTGAGCGAGACGGCGTATCTGGTCGTGACGCCTGCGGCGACCCGGCTGGCCGATCAGACATGGATGATGCGCCACAAGGGCGATTTCAACGTGGTGATCACCGATGTGACGGCAGGCGAGGGTGTGCTGGCTGTGATGGGACCGAGCGCGCGCAAGCTGCTGCAAAAGGTCTCACCGAATGATTTCAGCAACGAGGTGAACCCGTTCGGCACAGCGCAGGAGATTGAACTGGGCATGGGATTGGCCCGCGCCCACCGTGTGACCTATGTGGGCGAACTGGGGTGGGAGATCTACGTCGGCGCCGACATGGCGGGTCACGCATTCGAGACCCTCTGGGAGGCCGGGCAGGACATGGGGCTGAAACTGTGCGGCATGCATATGATGGACAGTTGCCGGATCGAAAAGGGGTTCCGCCACTTTGGCCATGACATCACCTGCGAGGATCACGTGCTGGAGGCCGGGCTGGGCTTTGCCGTCAAGACGGGCAAGCCTGATTTCGTCGGCCGGGACGCGGTTCTGCGCAAGAAGGAGACCGGGCTGAAAACCCGCATGGTTCAGTTCCGCCTGACCGACCCGGAGCCGCTGCTCTATCACAACGAGCCTGTGGTGCGAGACGGTGAGATCGTGAGCTACCTCAGCTCCGGCAATTACGGTCATACGCTGGGCGGTGCCATCGGTATGGGCTACGTGCCCTGCGAAGGTGAGACTGCAGAACAGTTGCTGGCCTCGTCCTACGAGATCGACGTGGCCGGCACGCGGGTTGCGGCCGAAGTCAGCCTGCGCCCGATGTACGACCCCAAGGGCGCGCGCGCCAAGGCTTGAGCTACCAAGGCGCGGCCCGTGACGCGGGGCCGCGCCAATTCTTCAGGCGTCTGGCAGGACCTTGCCGGGGTTGAGGATGCCGTTCGGATCAAGCGCAGTCTTGATCGCCCACATCGCGCTCAGCGCGCCGGGGTTTTTGTGCTTGGCCATGCTGTCGCGCTTATGCGTGCCGATGCCGTGCTCTGCCGAAAAGCTGCCGCCCAGATCGATGGTCGCCTGCTCGACTTCGTCGTGGATCGCGTCATGCACGGCGGTGTCATCGGTCGAGGGCCAGCACGAGAAATGCAGGTTGCCGTCACCCAGATGCCCCACCGTGATATCCCGAGCGGCTGGATCATGCGCCGCAATGATCGCTTCGATCCGGTCCAGCAGCGTCTGCATCTGGTCGAGCGGTACCGCGATATCGTTGATGATGATCGGATCATGCAGGCGGCAGACCTCGGCGGCGGCCTCTCGGCGGGCCCACATTTCGGCGCGTTGCGCTTCGTTCTGTGCCACCACGGCGTCGATCAGTTTGCCATCCTCGAAAAGCGCGGCCAGGGCCGCTTCGAGATGCGCGGCAATCGGGGTCTGGCCGTCGTCGCCGGGCGCAGCCTCGTCCGGGCGGGTGGTGGCGATCTCCAGCAAGATATTGATGTCGTGGCTTTCGTCGAACGGCGCGCGCGCGTCCGGGAAGCGTTCCAGATGCGCGTCGATATAGGCGCGGGGCATGTATTCGAACGCCTGCACCGCACCGCCTGTTTCGCGCTGCAACCGGTTGAGCAGACCCAGCGCATCATCCACGCTTTCGACCGCCAGCATCGCGGTGGCGTGAGCCAATGGGGCGGGATACAGCTTGAGCACGGCGGCGGTGATGATCCCGAGCGTACCCTCGGCGCCGATCAGCAGATGGCGCAAGTCGTAACCGGAATTGTCCTTGTGCAACTGGCGCATCAGGTCCACGACCTCGCCGGAGGGCAGCACGGCTTCGATGCCAAGACACAGATCGCGGGTATTGCCGTAACGCACCACGTTGGAGCCGCCGGCATTGGTCGACAGCGCGCCGCCGATCATCGCCGAGCCGCGCGCGCCGAAAAACAGCGGAAAGACCAGACCATGTTCAGCCACGGCGTCATGGATGCTGCTCAGGATCGCGCCAGCCTCGACCACCGCCGTGCGTGCCGAAGGGCGAATATCACGAATGGCATTCATCCGCGCCATGGACAGCAGGATCGCCCCGTCGGCCGCGGTGCCGCCCGCGAGGCTGGTATTGCCGGAAATCGGCACGACAGGCGTGTGCGTTTCATTCGCCAGGCGCAGAATGGCAGATACTTCGGCCGTGTTGGCAGGCCGGACCACCGCGATCGGATCACCCTGGGGCGTGTCTTCCCAGTCGACGGTGTAGGGTGCGGCGTCGGCACCGGTCAAAACATGAGCGGGACCGGTAATCCCGGCGAGCGCCTCGATCAGCTTGGACATGGATCAGAATGCCTTGAATGTCAGGGTTGTTTCGGTCCGTTCGATGCCGTCGATGCCAAGCAGGCCATCATTGATGAATTTGCCCACATCCTCGTCTTCAGGGATGTAGAGCTTGAGCAACAGGTCGAACGGTCCGGAGGTCGAATATAGTTCTGAATGCAACTCGCGCAGAGCGATTTTCTCGGCGACCGTGTAGGTGGTGCCGGGGCGGCAGCGGATGTTCACGAAAACGCAACGCATAGGGGTCTCCTGATCTGTCGTACCCATTAAGCCGTTGATTCGAGCCAATGGAAATGCCGATTTGGGGTTGCTCTCAGAGCGTCATGTGCCGTGCCCGCGATCCGCGCTCGATCGCGGCGGCGTGCAGGCGGTCGATGTTCAGCTCATAGCGGATTTCCTCGAGCAACCGCAATTCGGAATGCTCAAGCTTGCCATCGGCGGCGGCCACATCGCAGGCCAGTGCATAGGCGGTTTCATAAAGGCGTTCGGGTAGGTTGTCGCGCAAGAGGCCAAAGAGCGCATCAAGCCCTTCCTCGACTGCAAACAGGTCAAAGACCGTCTGTGCGGTGCTGTTCATACGGTCCAGATCATAATCCGCGAACACGGGCAGGTTGTTCACTGCTGTCTCGATCTTGACGAGTTCCGCGGTACGGATGTTCTCATCCGAGGCCGAAACTGCGACCATTACAGCGACAAGACAATCCTGCGGGCTGAGGGGGTGTTGGATTTGGTCGGTCATCGGGGGGGGTCCTTTGCGCGGGGCGTTGCGCCAGAGAATATTGACTGTGGCCTGCCTCGGCAATAGGTAGCAGCGGACCTGTGGCGCGCTCAAGTGCCGCGGGAAATCAGGAGTGTTTCAAATGTCCGATCTGCGCGACGCCGCGATGCAATCGAAAGCCTGGCCTTTTGAAGAAGCGCGCCGTGTGCTGAAACGGTACGAAAAGGCCCCGCCCGCCAAGGGCTATGTCTTGTTCGAAACCGGCTATGGCCCCAGTGGCTTGCCGCATATCGGTACGTTTGGCGAGGTTGCGCGGACCACGATGATCCGCCGCGCATTCGAATTGATCAGCGATATCCCGACCAAGCTGCTCTGCTTCTCGGACGACCTCGACGGTATGCGCAAGGTCCCCGGCAACGTGCCGAACCCCGAAGCCCTGCAAGAGCATTTGCAAAAGCCGCTGACTTCGGTGCCGGACCCCTTCGGAAAATACCAGAGCTTTGGCGGGCATAACAACGCCATGCTGCGGCGTTTCCTCGACACTTTCGGGTTCGAGTACGAATTCATTTCGGCCACCGAATTCTACCGGTCGGGCCAGTTCGACGAGGTGCTGTTGCGCGCCGCCGAACGCTACGACGACGTGATGAAGGTTATGCTCAAGAGTTTGCGTGAAGAACGCCAGCAAACCTATTCGATCTTTCTGCCGATTCACCCCGTAACCGGGCGGGTCATGTATGTCCCGATCAAGCATGTGGATGCGAAGGCAGGCACGATCACCTTTGATGACGAAGACGGCAGCGAAATGACGCTGCCGGTCACTGGTGGTAATGTCAAATTGCAATGGAAGCCGGATTTCGGCGCGCGTTGGGCGGCGCTGGATGTCGATTTCGAGATGTACGGCAAGGATCACAGCACCAACACGCCGATCTATGACCGGATTTGCGAGATTCTCGGTGGTCGCAAGCCCGAGCATTTCACCTACGAGCTGTTCCTCGACGAGGGTGGGCAGAAGATCAGCAAATCCTCGGGCAACGGCATCTCGATTGACGAGTGGCTCAGCTATGCCGCGACCGAGAGCCTGTCGTATTTCATGTACCAAAAGCCCAAGACGGCCAAGCGGATGCATTTCGACGTGATCCCCAAGGCAGTGGATGAATACCATCAGCAATTGCGCGCCTTTCCAAACCAAGACGCTGCGGCGCAGGTGAATAACCCCGTGTTTCATATCCACGGGCAGAACGTGCCCACCAGCAATATGGTGGTGCCCTTCGCGATGTTGCTAAACCTTGCCTCCGTCGCCGGGGCCGAGGAAAAGGATCAACTCTGGGGCTTCATCCAGCGTTACGCGCCCGAGACCAGTGCCGAGACCCATCCCGACATGGATCAGGCCGTGGGATTTGCGCTGCGCTACTACAACGATTTCGTGAAACCGCAGAAAGTCTACCGCGCTCCGACAGAGGTTGAGCGTGAAGCGTTGCAGGCGCTGCGCACGGCATTGTCCGAATACGATGGTCCGTTGGAAGACGAGGCATTGCAATCGGTGGTTTATACGGTGGGGCGTGACAGGTTCGATCCTCTGCGCGACTGGTTCAAGGCGCTCTACGAGGTGCTGCTGGGCGCGAGCCAGGGGCCGCGGTTCGGCGGGTTCATCGCGCTTTACGGTGTGGATGAGACAATCGCGCTGATTGATCGGGCGCTGGCTGGCAAGCTGGCCTGATTAGCGGTTCCGTGGTCCCTTGCGGAGCCGCCTCGCCAGTGCGACGGTGACATGGGCGGGGTGCCACGGAGCGGGGCGTTTCGGGGCGCGTTGCGCCAGATCAAGGCGCCTCGGCGCCAAACCACGCAGGTTGCGGGCAGGAGGCCCATCATGAAGTATCTGATATCCCTGACAATCCTCGGCTTTCTGGTCGCATGCACAACCGTATCCATGCCGGAGCCGGATGAAGGCCGCGCGCTATACGCGCAGTATTGCAGCCAGTGCCACGGCGCGACGGGCAAAGGTGATGGCGCTTGGGCATCGGTGGTTGACCCCAAGCCGGCTAACCTCACGGTGTTGTCTCGGAATGGGGTGTTTCCGCGTGCCCGCGTCTTGTCGACGATCGACGGCTATCACCGTGCGGCTCAACCCGGCCAGCAAATGCCGGAATTCGGTGCGTTGCTGACCGGCCCCACCGTTCCGGTGGACACGGGCGATGGCACCTTGACGCCAACGCCGCGCCCGCTGGCTGCACTGCTGGCCTATCTTGAAAGCATTCAGGCGGGGTAAGCGCAGGCTTACGGCGCGCCGGGCAGTGCGCCGAGCCCTGACGCCTCCATCAGCCGCTTTGTCTCTTCATCCATCAGGCGTTCTACGCCTGCGCCCTCTACCGGCGTGCGCCCGACTTCCAGAAAGAGCGGCGCGGCCAGAGGCGAGACGCGCGGCAGACGCACCAGGTCGATCCGCCCGCCAATCCGTGCGATCATCTCCTCGATCCGGCCAAAATCCACGAGACCGCGCATCGCCTCTTGCCGGGTGATGCGCAGCAATAGGTGGTCTGGATCGTAGCGTGCCAGCGTGTCATAAAGGATATCCGAGGAAAACGTCGCCTGCCGCCCGGATTTGCGCGCCTGCGGCGTGTTGCGGTTGATCAGCCCCGCGATCGTGGCCGAGGTGCGGAAGGTCCGCTTCATCACCGCATTGCCCATCAGCCAGGTGTCCAGCCCCTCGCGCAGACCGGTAGGGTCAAACAGCGGACCGGGGTCGGTCAGTGGCTCCAGCCCCCAGATCAGCGTCGCGTAGTCGGTTGCCACGAAGCCGAGCGGCGCCAGCCCCAGCGCCTCCATCCGGTTGGTTAGAAGCAGCCCCAGCGTCTGCTGGGCGTTGCGCCCGGCAAAACCGTAGATGCAGGCATGTTCGCCCCCCTCATGCGCAAAGCTCTCGATCAGCAGCCGCCCGCGCTGGGGCAGACGTGACATCTGCCGTTGCAGATGCAGCCAGTCGCGTGTGTGGTCCGGCAGTTCCGGCCAGTCGTCTTGCGCGAACATGGTCAGAATGCGCTGACTGAGCTGGGTGGAAGTGGCGAACTTCGTGCCGGAGAACGTCGCGATCTTGGGCTTGCGTCCCTTGTCGCGAGACACTTCGACGGTCATCTCGCGCAGGCCCTCGTAGCGCACCACCTGGCCGCCGATCAAAAAGGTATCGCCAGGCGTGAGCGTCGCGGCAAATGCCTCTTCCACCTCGCCCAGGGGCTTGCCTCCGCGCGCGCGTTTCATCCGCACTTTCAGCAGATCGCTGTCCTGTATCGTCCCGAGGTTCATCCGGATCAGCCTTGTGCTGCGCGGATCACGCAATTGCCACAGGCCATCGGGACGCCGGAGCAGCCGCTGCCACTGGTCATAGCTGCGCAGCGCATAGCCACCGGTGGCGCAGAAATCGAGACAGGCGTCGAAATCGGCGCGTGTGAGCACGGCATAGGGCCCGGCGGTGATCACCTCTGCATAGAGCGTGTCGGCGTCGAACGGCCCCGCGCAGGCGGTGATCAGGATCTGTTGACACAGCACGTCGAGCGGACCGGGGCCGCGCGGATCGCCGTCCAGATCATGCTCTGCAACCGCTTGCAGCGCGGCGCGGCACTCGACCACCTCGAACCGGTTGGCGGGCACCAGGAGCGCCTTGGAGGGCGCGTTGTAGCGGTGATTGGCGCGGCCGATCCGCTGCACGAGTCGCTTGACGTTCTTGGGCGCGCCGACCTGTATCACCAGATCCACGTCGCCCCAGTCGATCCCCAGATCAAGACTGCCGGTGCAGACGATTGCGCGCAGTTCGCCGCGCTGCATCGCGCCCTCGACGCGCTGTCGCTGCGTTCGGTCAAGGCTACCGTGGTGGATGCCGATAGGCAGGTTGTCATTATTAGCAAGCCATAGATTACGAAAGAAAATTTCGGCCTGCGCGCGGGTGTTGTGAAAGATCAGCGTGGTGTTGTGCTTGCGGATCTGATCCATCACCGCAGGGATCGAATGGGCCGCGCCACCGCCAGCCCAAGGGGGCGGCTCATCAATTTGGAGCATGGCGATGTCGGGATCGGGACCGGGATCGGCCAGCAGGATCTCGCACTTGTCCGGGTGCCGGGCAAGCAACCTTGCAATCGCTTCCGGATCCTCGACCGTCGCCGACAGGCCAACCCGCCGCAGATCGGGGCAGAGCGTCTGCAACCGTGCCAGCGCCAGCATCAGTTGATCGCCGCGCTTGCTCTCGGTGAGGGCATGGATTTCATCCACCACGACGCGCTTCAGCCCTGCGAATATGCGTGGCGCATCCTCGTAGGAGGTCAGTAGCGCCAGGCTCTCTGGCGTGGTCAGCAGGATATGCGGCGGATCGACGCGTTGGCGGCGCTTGGCGCTTTGGGATGTATCGCCGGTGCGGTCTTCGATCCGGATGGGCAGGCCCATCTCGGTCACGGGGGTCGTCAGGTTTCGCCGGATGTCAGCCGCAAGTGCCTTGAGAGGGGAGATATAGAGCGTGTGCAACCCAGCGTGATAACCCTCCGCCAGATCGACCAAAGTGGGCAGGAACCCCGCCAGCGTCTTGCCGCCGCCCGTGGGGGCGATCAGCAGCAGGGCGGGGGCATCCTTGCGCTCCAGCATTGCCTGCTGGTGCGGGTGGACCTGCCAGCCACGGGTGTCGAACCAGTGGTGAAAAATGGGCGGGAGGGTTTTCATTCCTCCCTATCTAAAGCGCAGACTGTGGTTTTCCCGAGAATTATTTCACGAAAGCTCTCACAGCCGACAAAGGACGTTAGTTCACGATATCTTCGTCCTTGACGAACATGTTGGCCCAGGCGCGGTCGATCAGTTCTGGAGTCATCTGATAGGGAATCCCCTCGAACTCGCAGATCGAAATGATCTGATCGATCAGAAACACCGGTTGGTAGTTGGCATAGGTGTTGTTGATCGTCGGGTATTTCTTCTTGAGCAGATGCACCAGCGATGCTTCGTCAAGCGGTAGCTGCTTCTTGCGCGCGACCATGGCAAAAATTTTCAGGTAGTCCTTCTGCGACGGGCCGTCGATCTTGATCTTGTAGAAAATCCGGCGCAGCGCGGCTTGGTCAAAAATCTTGTTGGGATGGAAGTTGGTCGAGAAGATCGCCAGCGTGTCAAACGGCACCTCGAATTTCTCGCCCGATTGAAGGGCCAGAATATCCTTGGATTCTTCCAGCGGCACGATCCAGCGGTTCACAAGGTTTTGCGGCGGCTCGACCTGACGGCCAAGGTCGTCGACGATGAAGATCCCGCCCGTCGCCTTTAGCTGCAGCGACGCCTGATAGGTGCGTGCGGTCGGGTTGTAGACCAGATCGAGCATGTCGAGCGTCAATTCACCACCGGTGATCACGGTGGGGCGTTCACACCGCACATAGCGCGCATCGAACGTGCGATTGCGGCGCAGGCTGTTGGGATCGTCCGCTTCGGCCTCGGCCTTGGAATGCACGATAGGGTCGTAGACGGTGATCACCTGACCGGCATATTCCAGTGCCAGTGGCACAAATATCTTGTCCCCCATGGCATCACGGATACCATTGGAAATACTGGACTTACCGTTGCCGGGCGGTCCGTACATCAGGATCGAGCGGCCGGCGCTGACCGCCGGGCCCAGATGGTCAAGCAGGCTGTCCGGCAAGACCAGATGGCCCATCGCTTTGGTCAGTTCGCTGCGCGTGATCTGGATGTTGCGGATCGACTGCCGTTTGACCTGTTCGGCATAGGCGCTGAGTGGCACCGGCATCGCGCCGTAATATTCCGACTGTTGCAACGCGTCGAGCGCGCGGGCCTTGCCAGTATCGGTCAATTGATAGCCCATTTCGCTACCGGCCGTGGCGCTCATCGTGCCGGTGGCCTCGACAAGGCGTTGCTCGCGGGCCATGTCCACCAGTTCTTGTGTGACAGTCCGCGGCAGGCAGAGCGCGGTCGCAAGCTCGCTGACCAGATCAATCGATTTGCGGAACATTGTCTTGATCAGAATGTCGCGCATCATCACGATGGGCAGGTTCATGTCCTCGATCCGGCTGGGCGGCGGCGGCGGTTTCACACCTGTGGTGACTTGCATATTCATCGGGAGCGGCCTCGTTTCAGATGAAGTTCAGCTGAAACTGCCAGAAAAAGATGCGCAAATTATGGCGTCAAATCGTTTTGTGCGGGCGCCGTTTCTGCACAAAAGTGGCAAGGCACCGGTCGCAAGCCCTCACGCCCCGTAAAGCGCCCCGAGAACCAGATAGATCCCCAACGTGCCGCCCAGGCACAGACCCATGGGGAATTTCTTGCCGCGTGACCAGCTTTCCCAATCGGGGGCCAACCGGCGTAGCGCGGTGTATTTTGCGATTCGGTGCGCCGTGAACCCGGCCAGCAGGTTCGCGGCCAGAATGACGCAGAGCAGGCGCAGATCGCCAAGCGCGATAAAAGGGGCGGCCGCAGCCGCGAATTTCGCATCCCCCGCGCCGATCAACCCAGCCGCATTCATCACGATCCCTACGAGCAGGACGATCCCCAGCTGCAAAAGGCGCCACGGGTATTGATCCAGCGGCAGCGCGATCAGGCCGATGACGACAAAGACCGCTGCCAGTGCCAGAACCGCGAGGTTGGGAATTTTCATCACCCGCAGGTCGCTCCACGCAACCCACAGGCAGATGGGCAGTACAAACGGCAGGAACCACATGGCCGAGCTTGCGGTGATTTGCATCATGGGCCGGGCCCCTCGTGGTTTGGTTTATTACGTACTGCGTTTTGTCGGCTTCAGGCGTTCAACCTGATGTGGAGGTTTGATCGAGCGCAACTTGCCCTAATTGCACATATTAACCATCCAGGGCGCGCAAGGAGCGCACAGCGGCTTCGAAATGCTGCGGGTGCGTATCAATCGCGTCGCGCAACAGGCCCTTGCCGGTGACCATATCGCCTTGCTTGATCGCGGTGAGACCCAGCGTATACAGCAATTGCGCGCGTTCTGACTGGCTGACAGGCATCACGGGCAGCGTGTAATTGCGCTGTGCCCCACGTGCCAGAACGAGGTTGTTCTTGGCGGTGAACAGCGACTGATCAAGGCGGATCGCATCGGTAAAGAGCCGTTCCGCATCCGGGAAATCGCCGCGCGTCAGCTTGGAATAGCCCCAGTTGTTCATCACGCCAGCGGGCCGGGTCGTCAGGCCAACAGCAGTTTCATAAAAACTGTCGGCGGCTTTCCAATCCTTGTTGCTGTCGGCGATCATCGCTTCCAGCCGGTATCGCTTGAATGTCTCGTAGGTGGGCGGCACCGTATCAAGCACGGCCTCGGCCCGCTCCCATTCATTGTTGCGGATCAGCGCATCGGCCAGATCGACCTTGTCCTCGTCGCCCGAATCCTTGTGTTCGGTCACCCGCTTCCAAGCGGCGGCGGCCTCGGTATTGCGCTTGGCGCGCACCAGGGATTTGGCGAGATTGCGTTGCAGGTCGATCCTGTCGGGTTGCTCACCTGCGGTGCGCTGGAAATATGTGACCGCCTCGTTGGGATCGGCCACTGTCAGCATGACATCGTTCAGGTTGCTTTCGTCAACGACGTTAACCCCCTGAAACGAGCGTTCCACGGTCGCGTTGTCCGATTTCTCGCATGCGGCCAGCGTCAAACTGCCCATTGCGCAGAGCGTAAAAAGGATGGGGTGGCGCATTTTTTGCGTCCTTATACTGCCTTAGCCTCGTTATGATATCGTGCGGATCAGATAGTCGCTGTCGCCGCGCCGTATCATTTTATAATTTTGTTCCTCTTCCTCAGCATAGTAGGAATCTTCGAGTTTTGCGAGTGCCAACCGCAAATTATCGCGAATTGAGTCACTTTGGCCATTGTCGAGCGCGTAAGCGCGGCGAAAAACTTGGCTGGCCTCGGCGACGTCGCCCTTTTCCATCAGAACGACGCCCAGATTGTTCCATGCTTCGGGTGATTTCGGGTCGGCTTCGACGGCCTGGCGCAGCAGGTCTTCGGCCTGGCCCAGACGGCCCAACCCAAGGTTCGCGCTGCCGAGACCGATGAGGATTTCAGGCGTCATACCCTCGTCGACTGCGGCGCGCGAGAATGCCTTGATGGCCATTTCGTGTTCGCCCGCGCGGATCAGTCGGTGGCCGACGATCGCGCCATCGACGGCAGCGCCGGACCGGGATACGCCGGGCGCATAGGGATTGTCGGGCAGATCGCGCTCTGCGCAACCTGCCAGCATCAGAATTCCCAGAACTACTGCGCCCGCTCGTTTCATCAGGCCCCTTGTTTTTATCTTTGGATCAATGCGAACTCATCGAGGTCAATTCCATGATACCAAGAACCGACGGGCCGACAAGAATGATCAACAGTGGGGGAACTGTAAGCATCATCGTGGCCAATGTCATCTTTGTTGGCAGCTTGTTGGCTTTTTCTTCGGCGCGCATCACGCGCTTGTCACGCATTTCGCCAGCATAGACGCGCAACGCGTCTGCGATGGATGTACCAAAGGTCTGCGACTGCACGAGAACGGTGACAAAGCTGGTGATATCCTGCACCCCGCAGCGTTCCGCCATTTCATTGAGAACCGATGCCTTGTCACGACCCGCCTTGATCTGCTGGCTGACAATTTCGAACTCTTCCGCGAGCGCGGGATAGGACGCGCGCATTTCCTCGCTGACGCGAATGATTGACTGGTCCAGAGATTGGCCCGCTTCGATACAAACCAGCATCATGTCCAGACTGTCGGGAAAGCCGTCGGTGATCTCGTCCTGGCGGGTCTGCTGCCGTTTGGTGATCCAGTATTTCGGAAGCATGTATCCGGCACCGCCGGGGCCGAGGATATACAGCAGCATGCTTTTGGTGTCGGTTTCGCCGCCGGATTTGAACGCGACGTAGTAGAGAACGCCCAGCACCAGGAACCCGATCCCGAGAGAGAATTGCGCAAAGTGGAAATAGCGCACCGCGTCGCGATGGCGGTAGCCCGCCTGCATCAGCGTCAGACGCATGGCCGAATAGCTCTTTTCATCCTGCGGCTCGAGGAAGGTGGCGTATTTGTCCAGCTTTTCGTTGCGACTGCCCGAGCGCAGTTTCTGGGCGCTGGTCTGGCCCGTGGTGGTGGCGGTTTGCGATTTCTTCAGCTTGGTCAGCGGATCGTCGCGCTGGTTCATATAAATCCAAATCGCGATCATGATCAGGAGCACGCCCAGCGTACCAACGGCTATGAGCGGGCCAAAGGGTCCAAGCGTGTCGTGCAGGGTTTCGGTGAGGAATGACATCACATGGCCTCTCAGACTTTGATATTCACAAGGGCGCGCATGACGATCAGGTTCAGCACCAGAAATGAACCGACGGCCAGACAGGCGGGAATGAAGTAGGGGTGATCCAGAACCTTGTCATAGTAGTTCGGATCGATCAGCTGAATCCCGACCAGCGCCAACAAGGGAAAGCCCGACAGGAATTTACCTGACCACTTGGCCTCGGCGGTGATCGCTTTCACGCGGCGGAACAGGCGGAACCGCGCGCGGATCACCTTGGCCAGCCCTGCGAGGATTTCGGCCAGATTACCACCTGACTGCTGTTGAATGGTCACGGCCACGGCAAGAAAGCGCAAATCCTGCATGTCCAGCCGTTCGGCCATTTCCTTGAGCGCTTCACCGACGTCGCGGCCATAAGCGGCCTCATCGGCGATAATACCAAATTCAGTTGCCAGCGGATCACCGACTTCGCCCGCGACGATCGAGATCGCGGAGGAAAAAGGATGCCCCACACGCAAAGAGCGGACCATCAGCTCGATCGCGTCTGGCAGTTGCTCTTCCAGTAGCGCGGTCCGCTTGCCGGCTTTCATTGAAATCCAGGTAAACACGCCGCCGACGCCCATCGCGACAGCGACGACTGCGCGCACCGGAAAAGAGGTCGTGGTACCCACCGACAGGCCGATAAAGGCCAGAACCGCCAGCCCGCCCATCAGCATGATCAGCTGTTTGGGAGAGAATGCGATTGCGGCCTTCTGCGCCTTTGCCGACAGGATCGAGTAGAGCGGGATGCGCCGTGCCTTGAGATGCTGCTGCATCTCCTTGCGCAGCTTCTCCATCACTTCTTCGCGGTTGCCACCCTTGTCCAGCATTTCCAGCCGGCGGTTAACCCGGCTGTTGAGGCTGATGGATTTGCCGAAGACCGTCAGGTAGATGCCTTCGACAAGGGCCAGAACACCCACGAAGATGAGGGCATAGATAATCAGTTCTACATTAATGCCCATGGGATCACTCCGGTCTTACTGGTTCATAAATCGAGGCGGGCAGGTCATAGCCCCAGAGACGGAAGCGTTCGGAGTAGTTGGAGCGCACGCCGGTGGCAGTGAAATGCCCGATGATCTTGTTTTCCGGTGTCAGGCCGACCCGCTGGAACCGAAAGATTTCCTGCATGGAAATGACTTCGCCCTCCATCCCGGTGATCTCGGTGATCGAGGTCATCCGGCGCGACCCGTCCTGCAAGCGGCTGGCCTGCACGATGAGGTTTACAGCGCTGGCGATCTGGCTGCGAACGGCCTTGAGCGGCATCTCGATACCGGCCATTGCGACCATGTTTTCCAGTCGGCTGATCCCGTCGCGCGGGTTGTTGGCGTGGATCGTGGTCATCGACCCGTCGTGGCCGGTGTTCATTGCCTGCAGCATGTCGATGACTTCCTCGCCGCGGGTCTCGCCGACGATGATACGGTCGGGGCGCATCCGCAGAGCGTTCTTCAGACAGTCGCGCGCGCTGACCTCGCCTTTGCCTTCGACGTTGGGTGGGCGGCTTTCCATCCGGCCCACATGGATCTGTTGCAGCTGAAGCTCGGCCGTGTCCTCGATCGTCAGGATGCGTTCGGCATTGTCGATGAAGGAGCTGAGCGCATTCAGCGTCGTCGTCTTACCCGAGCCGGTTCCGCCCGACACGATGACATTAAGGCGACAGGCAACGGCGGCCTGCAGGTAAGCGGCCATTTCTTCGGAAAAGGCCCCGAAACTGACGAGATCGTCAATCCCCAGCTTGTCCTTCTTAAATTTCCGGATCGACACTAGGCTGCCGTCCACGGCCACCGGTGGCACCATGGCGTTGAACCGCGAACCATCAAGCAGACGGGCGTCCACATACGGGTTCGATTCGTCGACACGGCGGCCCACGGCGCTCACGATCTTGTCGATGATGCGCAGAAGGTGTTTTTCATCCTTGAAGGTGACATCGCTCAGCTCCAGCTTGCCGTCACGTTCGATGAAAATCTGGTGCGGACCGTTCACGAGAATATCGTTCACGGTGTCGTCCTTCAGAAGCGTCTCTAGCGGCCCGAGGCCGCGCACTTCGTCATATAGTTCCTGGGTGAGCGTGCTGCGCTCTTCGCGGTTCAGCACGATGCTGCGCTCTTCCAGCACCTCGGCGGCAATCGCACTGATCTCGGCCCGCAGGTCGGATTCGGTCGCAGTATCGAGCGCGCTGAGGTTCAGGTTGTCCAGCAATGCGCGGTGCAGGTCGAGCTTGATCTCCCCCAACCGTTCCTTGCGCTTGCGTTCCCTGTCCTGCGGCGCTGCTTTGGCGGAGCTGGCGGGCAGGGGGCGGCGCAACGATGTATTCGGTGCGGTGGTTCCGACACGGGCGGCGGGCGCCGCCGCATTTGCGGGTTTCGCACTTTTGGCCGGTGTTTCTTTCTTGGCGGGGGTGGACCCCGATGGCTTTTTGTAGCGTGCAAACATCTACTCGTCCCTTTCCGGCATCACGCCGCTTCGGCGTCGCTTTTGCCCAATTCGTGCAGTGAGGCAGCCAGCTTGGCGATTTCCTTGCGCAACGGGTTCTTGGGCGCGGACTTGGCAAGTGGAAGGCCGTGATCGGCGCCTTGGCTGACGGCCTTGCCACCATCCGGCAGTTGCAATTCGATCCCGATTTCCAGGCTTTCCGCCATCCGCTTGATGCGGGACTTGCCATTCAGATCGGTGAATTTCGGTGCGCGGTTGACACAGAATCGCAGCCGCTCAATCGGCAGATCCTCGGCCTTGAGCGCGCGTTTCAGGCGCAACGTGTTCTGGGCTGAGCGCATGTCCATCTCGAGCGTAACAAAGTAGATCTGCGCCGCTGTGAGCACGGTTTCGGTCCACATCACCAACGTCGTGGGCATGTCTACGATCACGTAGTCGAAATGCTTGCGCGCCTGGTCAAGAACGCGGCTTACATCTTCGGGTGAAATCAGATCGAGCGGCAGCACCTCGGGCGGTGCCGTCAGGACCCACAGCCGATCTTCGTAGCTGAGCAGCGCCTGCTTGAAAATGTCCTCGTCCATCGCCTCGGTGTCGGTCCACATCTCGTAGATGGCCTCTCGGCGCGGCAGATCGAGAAAGGTCGAAACGGAGCCGAATTGCAGGCTGAAATCCAGGATACAGACCCGCGGTGCGTTTTCCTTGGAAACGGTAGCCAGTTCCCATGCGAGATTGACGGCCAGCGTCGTGGCGCCGGTGCCGCCGGCAAGCCCATGCACCGCCAGCAATACGCCGTCCTCGGCGGTGGCGGTCAGGGTGGATTTGGCGGCGGGTTCCGGATCAGGCGTGCGCAACCGCTCGATGGCGGCCTGCAGCTCGTTCTCGGGCAGGGGGTAGGGGACGAATTCGTCTGCGCCCTCGCGCAGCAACTGGTGCAGCGCAGCGGGGCTGACATCGTCGGCGATCAGGATCACCTTGATCCCGCGGACCCGAGCCATGGTGATGATTTCGCCAATCATTGTCAGATGTGCTTCATCGGTCTGGTCGATCGCTATCGCAACGAATTCGAGCGCTTCGGCCTCTGGCTGTTTCAGATATGAAATGGCCTCCGGAAATCCGAGATCGCCCCAGGCTTCGCCAAGGGCGGTTTCCATGTCTTCAATCAACAGATCGAAGTTGCGCACGTCCCGGCTGATCGTACAGGCCACGATCGGGCTGGAATCTGATTGTTGCATCGCACTGCTCATTGCGTCTCGGTCCTATAATTTACGTGTCACCTGTTTCGGTGCCTCTACGTTGGTCTTTTGGTGAAACATCTGGCGCGTCCCTGTAGCGCGGCACCGTGCGAGTTGTGCATGGTTGATTTCACCCTGTCTGGAAGGTCGCTTAAAATCTGGGCAACAATACGGCTAAAAAGCTCTTTTTGTGCGAAATGGCGGTGAAGCATGCCGGTGCGCACAGGCGTCATGTTGAGGGCCGGGAACCCTCCTGTGTACGCAATGCGGCCCGTGAAGCACCACTTGTGTCAGACAAGAAAAACCCGCTGTCGTTGCAGCGGGTTTTTAGGTGTCCCGGCAAGCCGGGCAGGGAGATAACTCTATCTGGGCCTATTCCTCAGAGGTGGTCGACCCACTGCCTTTTGCAAGGGGCAACTCCGATTCGGGTTTGGCGCTGGTCACGTATTCGCGGAAGACGATTTCGGCGTATTTGCCTTCCATGACGATCGGGTTTGATCGGACAAAGCCGGAAACCTCGGTCACGGTCCGGCGATTGCGCCGTTCGCGGCCCTCGGTCACGATCAGCGGCTGTGTCTCGCCATAGGAAACGACGGCTTCCAGTCGTGACCGGCTGATGCCTTGCGACGACAGGTAGCCGACCACCGCATTGGCACGGGCCAGGCCCAGACGCTTGTTGAACGCATTTGATCCGACGGCGTCGGTATGGCCGTAGACGCGGAACCGTACCTCGGGAAACTGTTTGATCCATGCGGCCTGTTCGCGCAACGTCTCGCGTGCCGCTGCGTCAAGCTGGGCTGAGTTGAAAGCGAAGTTCACGGTGCTGAGGACTTCGGTCGCAAAGCGGCTCGACAGATCATGGACATAGCTTTTCTCGCCATTCATGATCTGCATGTTGTTCATGTTCGCGTTGCCGAAACTACCGTTATCGACCAGCGACCCGGCTTCGTCGAAGTAGGAGCGATATACTTGGCCGGTGTTCTTGGAACATGCCCCAAGAGCGAGAACCGACAGAAATATAATAGTTTTTTTCATCTGTCCCATCCCTGCATCAATCCATCACGTAGCCGTAAGAGCCGCTGAAGTCCTGTTTGGCAACTTCACCGGCGGCACCGGTTGCGGGCCCGACGCTGCGTGCGACTCGGCCGTTGAGGAACAGGTCCGCCTCGGACGGTAGCCGTACACGATCCGTCGGCAGCGCCAGCGCCTCACCCTTGGTGGGGGTCACCAGATGCGCGGTCACGATGATCACCAGTTCGGTTTGCGACCGCTGGTAGTCAGCGCTGCGGAACAAAGCACCCAGAACCGGGATGTCGCCGATCCACGGAACCTGACCGTTGGTATCCTGGAAGTCGTCCTGCAGCAGGCCCGCGATCGCAAAGCTTTCGCCGTCCCGCATGGCAATGGTGGTGGAAGCATCCCGCCGCTTGAACGCTGCGATGGTAAAGGCGCCGGTGTTCAAACCGTTTGACAGGTCCAGTGACGACACGGCTGCCGCAATTTCCAGATTGATCACATTGTCATCCAGCACGCGCGGTACAAAATTCAGCTCTACGCCGAATGGTTTGTATTCAACCGAGATCGTATTGTTGTCCTGTGCAATCGGGATCGGATATTCGCCACCGGCCAGGAACTTGGCCTCTTGACCCGAAAGGGCGGTCAGGTTCGGCTCTGCCAGGGTTCTGATAACGCCCTTTGTTTCAAGCGCTTGCAAGAGAACGCCGATTTGGGCTGACCCGGCGTTGAAGCCAAAGAACATCGCGCCGTTATTGGCTGATCCCGACGAATTCGTCCCCGGAGAGATCGCGCCCGTGACCACACCCTGAGACGAAAGCCCGTTGGTGGCGACCGCACCACCGAGGCCTGCTCCCGAAAGACCGTCCACTGAGAGCGAGGTCGAAAGACTCTTGGCGACCGTTCGCTGCATTTCGGCAAAGCGGACCTTCAGCATCACCTGCTGTTTGCCAGACACTGACATCAGATTCGACACCCGCTCGGGTGCATAGCGTTCTGCCAGATCGAGTGCGCGTTGCATGCGCGGTGTGCTTGATACGGTGCCCGACAGCACGATGCCGTCATTGGCTGTGCGCACTTCGATCTGCTCATTGGGCAGGATCTGGCGCAGACGTTCCTTGAACTCTGAAACATCGGCGCTCACGCGCACTTCGACATTGGTGATCAGCCGACCGTTTTCATCAAGCAGGGTCAGCGTCGTTCGCCCAGGCGATTTGCCCAAGACATAAATCGTGCGATCCGACAGCGTCGAGAAGTCGGCGATAGACGGGTTTGCGATGCTCAGTTCCGCAAAAGGCACGTCGCTCTCGACCACAACTGCGCGGTTCATCGAGACATTCAGATCACGACCTGTGCCCTTGCGAACAATATGCAGGTTTTCTGCATGAACTGGCGCTGGGCCTGCACCCGCGCAAATGGCGAAACCCAGCAGGGCCGCCGTGAAAACATTTCTATATTTCATGTGACCTGCCTTTTTTCGATCACGCCTCTGGGTTGGGTCTTTTTGCCCATATTGCGTATCACTGTGAGGCATTTTTTTTATTTTTTCAAGAATCAATGACACTTAGCCAGTTTTTCTCATCCAGCGCGCAAAACAGTTGCACGAATGAAACGGAGCGCCGCGGGGGCGGCGCTCCGATTTTTCGTGTCTTTTCAGAGCGACGGGATCGAAAGTCTATCACGTTCCTCCAGCATTCCAGGGCGATGGAAAAGCCCCAAGTGCCCCAGAGAAGTGTAGCTTTTGGATCACATCGGCCATTCGGGTGCGATGCGGAGCCCTCTAGTTGGTGCAGGGGATCGGGGTAATGATCACCTCGGCGCCACGCCGGGTCCGGATCGAGCAGACCTGCTCTTGCGGACGTTCGACCGCAACTGGCGACGCCGCCAGGCCAAGCAATTCGCGCTGATCGATCTCGATCGCGGCGGTGACGGTATCATCCTGGGCTCCGACCAGCGACAGGCTCAGACGACCAGTTGATTGCGCCTGCTGCAGGGCGGCGACCTGCTCGGGGCGAGCGGACACTGTTACGGTGCGCGCGATCTGTGCTTTGACATCGTCGCTGTTGGCAGACTGGTCGACGGCGATCAACTTGATGCCCGCTTCGATCAACTTGGTCACATCGCCGCTGGAATTGCCCTCGGTGCGCATACCGCCACGCCCGACGCTGCCGGTCCAATAGACGTCGACCCGGTCACCGGGCCGCAAGAAACCGGACACACCGGAAGTGCGGTCAACCTCGATGGCAAACGCGCGCATGCCGCGCTCCAGCGCATTGGTGATGCCTGCGTCCTGGCCGGGGTCGGTGACTTTGACTTCCATGATCGCCTCGAATTTCTCCATTGCGCGCAGCACGGTGCGTGGCACCTCGTCGCCTTGGGGAAACAGGGCCTCTTCTGTCGCGAAGACACCTGCGGGCAGCGAATTCTTGGGGAACTTGACCAGCTGAACATCTTTTTTCAGCAGGCGTTGCCCGTATTTCAATGGGGCCTTGGCCACATAGACTTCGACGGTTTCGATTGCAGGAGCTCGCGATTTGCGTTCCTCGGCGAGCTGCGCCTGGTAGCCCTGAATATAAGTTTTTGCCATGTATACGGCGAAGCCTGCAAGGCCGAGCCCCACGACAAGTACCAATCCGAAAACAACACGCATGGCCTATCCTTTCGTCGTTACGTCTCCGATTTTCGCACGGGGTGCGAAACGGATTTACCCAAGGACCAGACTACCCCAAGATTATGGCAAAAGCTGGGAAAGCGGGTGGTTGTTCTGCGGTAAGGCAGGGGCTATTCGCCGTTGCCGATAACATCAACTGCGGACATTCCGGTATTGATGTCTTCGGTCAATGCGTTGGTCGACTCCTGGACTGCAGCCACGCCAGCGACGGCAAGGCCGATGATCGCAGCGCTTAAGACAACCCAATCGACTGTGATTGCGCCGTCTTCGTCCCAGAGAAATTTCGTCGGAAATTTGAGATTTAACATTTAGCACCTCGCAAACGGAAGTTTGAGGAAACTCATCCCGGCAGCGATGAGTGGACATTTGCGCGCGCCGGCGGCTCGTCCCGTTCCCCCGGTGGGGTGCGGTGGTTAGTTATTGGTCTCTCTTACGTCAAAGAGCCGCAAATCGGTGACTTGCGGCTCTTCGTATTAGGAGGTCAAGGCGAGTATTATTCACCGACACCTTCAACAGCCGTCGCTTCAACACCGGTCTGGATGTCGTCTGCCAGGTTGCCAATGCCGGTCGAAACGGTCGACACGCCTGCAACACCAAGGCCAACGACTGCTGCGGTCAGAACGACCCAGTCAACTGTCACGGCACCGTCTTCGTCTTTGCTGAAGTTCTTGAAGAATTTGATCATAGTTTGGTCCCTCCAAAGGATCATAGGTTTACTCAGGTTCGTAACCGTTTCACTATCTGGCCGCCTCTCTCTGTTGGCCGTCTGCTCACCGGTATGGGGAGATATAGCCAGCCAAATCAGGCAGGAATTGGGCGCGATTCGTTCGATTCTTAAGCACGTTAAGTTTTTTGTAATTTACCTAATTAAGTCATTGTTTTTATTTTATTAAATATCGAAGAAAAATGCTATTTATCGTTAAGGTTGTGGAATTTCAGGGCCAGGCTGGGCGCGATTGCCCCCGGTTTCGCACCCAAAGCTGGTAAAATTCGATGATTTTTGCGAAGCTGTGGACAATCAATCAGAGGCAGAGCAGCCCGCCGTGAGGAAAAACATGAAAATTTGCCTACTGGCTGCAGTGCTGGCGATTCCCTGTGCGGATGCTCGTGCTGATGATCCGGCACCTTTTCCCGAGTTCACCTTCAAAATGGGCAAGCCTCCCAAGGCCGGAACGGGCAAGCGGATCACTGTCCAGATCGAGCCGGGCGATCAGGTTGCACCACCTGCCGCTGCCAAACCGGGTGAAACCCCGGACGCCCCGGCGCGCGTGGCGCAGTATGACTGGTTCTGGGATGCGATCCCCTCGGGCTATTCGGATGCAAGCGCGCTGCGCTTTGACTCGGCGCTCCTGAAGCTGGCCCAACCGCCTGCGGGTGTTGCGGTGCCGCGTCCACGCCTGCAGCACCTTCAGCAGATTGCGCTGAGCCACGGGCAGAATATTCTGGTTGCAACAATCGGCACCGATGTGTCGCCGGCGCTGGTGCTGGCGATGATCGCAGTGGAATCCGGTGGGCGCGAGGACGCGCTCAGCGAAAAGGGCGCACAAGGGCTGATGCAGCTGATCCCGGCCACAGCAGAGCGGTTCGGTGTCACTGACAGCCTGTCGCCCGCGCAGAACATCAAGGGCGGCGTGGCGTATCTCGATTGGCTGCTCAAAGAGTTCAAGGGCGATCCGATCCTCGCCGTTGCCGCCTACAATGCCGGCGAAAACGCGGTAAAAGACAACAATGGCGTGCCGCCCTACCCGGAAACCCGAGATTATGTGCCAAAGGTTCTCGCCGCCTATGACGTCGCACGCGGCCTGTGCAAGACACGGCCGCAGTTCCTCTCGGATGGATGCGCGTTGAATTTGGCGCTGAAATAAACCCACCCCAAAACGAAAAAGGGCGGCGCCCTTTCGGCCCCGCCCATACAAATCGCATTTGTGCGTTGCTCAGACGATGGTCGCCTCGGTGGCGGCGCGCAATTCTTCCTCGGTCACGCCGTCCGCGGTCTCAACGATGCGCAGTCCGCCCGGGACGACATCCAGAACCCCAAGGTTGGTGATGATCCGATCCACCACGCCCTTGCCAGTCAGGGGCAGGGTGCATTCTTTCAGAAGCTTGCTGTCGCCATGCTTGTTGGTGTGGTCCATCACCACGATCACGCGGCCGACGCCCGCGACCAGGTCCATCGCGCCACCCATGCCTTTGACCAGCTTGCCGGGGATCATCCAGTTCGCTAGGTCGCCGTTTTCGGCCACTTCCATCGCGCCAAGGATCGCCGCCGCGATCTTGCCGCCACGGATCATGCCAAAGCTGGTGGCACTGTCGAAATAGGAGGTGCGCGGCAATTCGGTGATCGTTTGCTTGCCGGCGTTGATCAGATCGGGGTCCTCTTCGCCCTCATAGGGGAAGGGGCCCATGCCGAGCATGCCGTTTTCGGATTGCAGGGTGATGTCCTTGTCGCCGGTATAATTGGCCACCAGCGTCGGGATACCGATGCCGAGGTTCACATACATGCCGTCTTCGAGTTCCTCGGCCGCGCGCGCGGCCATCTGATTACGGTCCCAGGGCATTATACGTCCTCCCTTTTACGCGTCGTGCGTTGTTCGATGCGTTTCTCGTGCGTCCCCTGAACGATCCGGTGCACATAGATGCCGGGCAGGTGGATGCAGTCGGGGTCCAGCGAGCCGCGCGGTACGATCTCTTCAACCTCGGCGACGCAGATCTTGCCACACATTGCCGCAGGCGGGTTGAAGTTGCGCGCGGTCTTGCGGAAGACCAGATTGCCGGTGTCGTCTGCCTTCCACGCCTTGACGATGGAAAGATCGGCAAAGATGCCGCGTTCGAGGATGTATTCCTCCCCGTCGAACACCTTTATTTCCTTGCCCTCGGCGATGACCGTGCCCACACCGGTCTTGGTGTAGAAGCCCGGGATACCACAGCCACCAGCCCGCATCCGTTCGGCCAGCGTGCCCTGCGGGTTGAATTCCAGCTCCAGTTCGCCCGACAGATACTGGCGCATGAATTCGGCATTTTCACCGACATAAGAAGAGAGCATCTTTTTCACCTGCCGCGTCTGCAGCAGGATGCCGATGCCGAAATCGTCGACGCCCGCGTTATTCGAGGCGAATGTCAGATCTTTCGTGCCGGCCTCCTTGATCGCCTGCAGCAGCAGTTCGGGAATACCGCAGAGCCCAAACCCTCCGGCCGCGATGAGCATCCCGTCAAAGAGCACACCATCCAGCGCCTCCTTGGCGGATCCATAGACCTTATTCATCCAAGACCTCCTCGTTAATAACGGTTGGCCCGATATGGGCTGCGCAGGGCGCCAGAGTCAACGCTGCCCGGCGCGCAGGCCGGGCAGGTAGGTGTTAGTACGTATGTCGCTGTGCAGATGTGCAGAGCACGCGATCAGAGAATTAGAACCTGCGTGCCGATCGGCGTGATCGCAAAGAGTTCTTCGATCATCGAGTTATAGAGGCCGATGCAGCCGTCCGAGGACCGGCGCCCGATCTTGCGGGTGTCGTGGGTGCCGTGAATGATATAGGCGGGCCAGCCAAGGTACATCGCATGCGTGCCCAGTGGGTTGTCAGGGCCGGGCGGCATGTATTTGTAATGTGGAAAGCGTTCCATCATCGACGCGGTGGGCGTCCAGTCTGGCCCCACCTTCTTGCGCACGATCTTGGTGTAGCCGCGTTTTGTTAGCTCGTCGGTCATCGGAACCGACGTCGGATAGACGCGGTAATCAGTGCCGTCCGCATTCCAGTAATGCAGCGCGCGCGATGTCGTGTCGGCAATGATCGCGGCTTTGCCCAGCGTATCGAAATGGTCCTGCCAATTCTGGGTGACAAAGCTGGAGGTGTTGCGACGCACCGCCGCCGTCGGTGTGGTGGCCAGTGCCGGGGTGGCGAGGCCGGATGCCGCAACGCCAAGGATCAGGGAGCGACGAGTAAGAAATGAACGTGCCATGACTGCCTCTTGTATCTGAGAAGGTTTTGCGCAGATTGCCCTGCCCATACCAGATAGAGAAGCCACCAAGCGCTCACATTCGCGTCAGCAACGCCGGTATGCCGGGGGCGCATGACAGCGTCCTCCGGCACCGGGGAAATCAGGCTTCGGATGCGGGCTTTTTCTTGGCCGCCGGCTTCTTCTTGGGCGCGGCTTTCTTTTTTGCTGGCTTTTTCGCCGCGGCCTTGCGGCCCTTGCCCGATTTCGCGGCCTTTTCGGCGATCAGGATCACGGCCATGTCCATGGTGACGTCGTCCGGTTCGGTCCCCTTGGGCAGGGTCGCGTTGATCTTGTCCCATTTCACATAGGGGCCGTAGCGCCCGTCCATGATGTTGACCGGTCCACCGCTCTCGGGGTGTTCGCCCAACTCCTTCAGCGGTTTGGCCGCAGTGCGCCCGGCGCCGCGGCTGGCCAGCTTTTGCGCCAGCACTTCGACCGCGCGGTTCATCCCTATGGTAAAGACCTCGTCAACTTCCTTGAGGTTCGCATAGAGCCGCCCATGCTTTACGAACGGGCCATAGCGCCCGATCCCAGCCTCGATCATCTCGCCGTCCTCGGGATGTGGGCCAACCTCGCGTGGCAGGCTGAGCAGTGTCAGCGCCTTTTCCAGATCCATGTCGTCGGGGGACCAGCCTTTGGGCAACGAAGAGCGCGGCGGCTTCTTGTTTTCCTCGGTGACTTCGCCCCGTTGCACATAGGGGCCGAAGCGGCCGGTGCGCAGACTGATCTCGTCGCCCGCATCTTCGCCTAGCACGCGGTCGCCGCCGTCTGCGGCGTCGCCACCGATTGGCCGGGTATAGCGGCATTCGGGATAGCGCCCGCAGCCGACGAAACCACCGGATTTCGATGTCTTGAGGTGTAGTTTCCCCTCGCCACAGAGCGGGCAGACCCGCGGATCGCTCCCGTCCTCGCGTGGCGGATAGAGCGTCGGGGCAAGAGCCGCGTCCAGCACATCAAGCACTTCGGTAATGCGCAATTCGGACGTTTCGGCAATAGCGGCGGAAAAATCATTCCAGAACCGGCCCAGTAGTTCCTTGTAGTCGGCTTCGCCCGCGCTGACATTGTCGAGCTCTTCCTCGAGGTTCGCGGTGAATTCGTAACCCACATATTTGCGAAAGAAGTTGAGCAGGAAGATCGTGACGATCCGGCCCTTGTCCTCGGGGATCAGCCGATTGCCGTCCTTGCGGACATATTCACGGTCCTGAATCGTGGTTACGATGCTGGCATAGGTCGAAGGGCGACCGATCCCCAGTTCTTCCATTCGCTTCACCAGCGTCGCCTCGGTGTAGCGCGGAGGCGGCTGGGTGTGCGATTGCAGCGCCAGCACGGCTTCGTTTTCGCTGAGAATGGCGGCGGCGTGGCTGGTCATGCCCGACGTGCCTGCTGCCTCGCCCACATCATCCGATTTATCTGACTTGGTGAATTGCGCGCGCAGCGATCCCTTGGCAAAGGGCGCAGGCTCACCTTGGGTGATTTGCGGCAGGCGTCCATCGTCGTCCTCGGCTGGCTCGTCGCGGCCTTCTTCATAGACCCGCAGAAAACCGTCAAAGAGCACGACCTGCCCGGTGGCGCGCAGGCCGACCTGGCCGTCGTCGCTGCCGATCTCTACCGTGGTCCGCTCCAGCCGGGCGGCTTCCATCTGGCAGGCCAGCGTGCGTTTCCATATCAGATCATAGAGCCGGGCCTGATCCTTGTCGGTGATCTTCAGCGCGGCTGCGTCCTTGGTCATCTCGGTGGGGCGAATACATTCATGCGCTTCCTGCGCGTTCTTCGCCTTGTTCTTGTACATGCGCGGGCTGGAGGGAACGTATTCCTTGCCGTAACGCTCTGCGATGGCATCGCGCACGGCGTGCACCGCCTCGGGGGCCATGTCGATCCCGTCGGTCCGCATATAAGTAATGTATCCGGCTTCATAGAGTCGCTGCGCGGCACTCATCGTCTGGCGCGCGCCCATGCCGAATTTGCGGCTCGCCTCTTGTTGCAGGGTTGAGGTCATGAATGGGGCAGAGGGGTTGCGGCTACCGGGTTTGGCCTCGACGGACGTGACCTTGAGGTTGCGGCTGGTGACGGCCTGCACGGCCAGTTCGGCCTGCGTGGCATTCTCCAGGTCGAACTTATCCAGCTTCTTGCCCGCAAGCGTGATCAGCCGCGCTTCGTATTCCTGGCCGCGCGGGGTGCTCAGCAGTGCCTTGACCGTCCAGTACTCGCGCGCATCGAACGCCTCGATTTCCATCTCGCGCTCGACGATCAGACGCAGGCAGACCGATTGCACCCGGCCTGCTGACTTGGCGCCGGGCAGTTTGCGCCACAGAACCGGGCTAAGGTTGAAGCCGACAAGGTAATCCAGTGCGCGACGCGCGAGATAGGCCTCGACTAGCGGCGCATCGACCTGGCGGGGGTTTTCCATCGCCTGGGTGACGGCGGATTTGGTGATCGCGTTGAACACCACCCGGCTTACCGGTGTGTCCTTTTTGATTGCCTTGCGCTTGCGCAGTGTCTCTTCGAGGTGCCAGCTGATGGCCTCGCCTTCGCGATCGGGGTCGGTTGCGAGAATCAGTTCGTTGTCATCTTTCAGCGCGTCGGCAATCGCCTTTACATGCTTGCGGCTGTCGTACCCGATCTCCCATTTCATGTCGAAACCGTTGTCTGGATCGACCGATCCGTCCTTGGGTGGCAGGTCGCGGACATGCCCGTAGGACGCCAGAACCGTGTAATTCTTGCCCAGGTATTTGTTGATTGTCTTGGCCTTGGCCGGTGATTCGACGACGACAACAGGCATGGACTTCCTTTCGACTCAGAGATTGGCACCTCATGGCGGCGGACCATGTGGGGTGCCAGAGCAAATTGTCAATGCAGCCGATTTGTCGCGCCATGCAGCGTTGCGCGCACGCTCTGCCCGTTGCTTGTGCCGTTGCCAAAGCAGCCGGGTATGCCTTGCCGGGGCCGTTTGGACAGATCGAGACGGCGCAAGTTGGCGTTGCGCGGTAGGCATCATGGGCTCCGACATGCCGTTTTCTGGCGTCTTTCTCGTCAGTATTCACCAAAGGCGCTGCTGTGGCGCAGCGCGCTTCAATGCCAAAACCGCACCGTTTTAAATGTGCCACACGGCTCGCCATGCTGGGCCGGTTGGTGTGGTGCTGCGCGGCGACCGCGTATGACATGGACGAGTGATGATCAGCCGACGCGCGACAGCAGTCCGCCGGGCTGGCGGCGAATGTGTCCCTCGATTTCCAGATCGACCAGCACGGGGGCGACGTTGCGGGCCGGTGCGCCGATGTCGCGGATCAGTTGATCTTCGGCCAATGGCGACGGTCCTAGCCGGTCGAGGATCACGCTGTGCAGATCGGCGGTTTCGCGCAAGCTGCGTCTATCGGGTGGTGGGTCCGACCCGCATGAGGCGCTTTCGGCATCGGTGCTTTGCCCTGCGCAGTGGGGGTGTCCCCCGCAGCAGACTGGGCAGTGCCGGGTCGGCGTCGGGTTCCTCGGGCAGCGCCTCGATCACGTCGGCGGCGTTGCGCGCGCCTACAATTGCGACCATGGGGCGCGTCAGTACTGCGCTATTTCCCACGGCCCAAAGCATCGGTGGCGCATCGTGGATACGGCGCAGCATGTCGGGATAGTCGGGATCGGTGATGAATATCTGTCGCGCACCGGTCGCGCGTCCAGCAGCCAGTTCGGCGTGCACTACCCCCAACGGGCAGAGTTTGTAATCTTCAACTCCGGCAGCGCGGGCGACGTCGGGCAGCGCGTCCAGCGCTGCCTGTGCTGTGCCATGCTCGGCAAGAAGCCGGTAGAAGGTCGCGATGCCGACACGGCGCGAACGCAATAGGCGAAGCCACGATACCCGATCATCTTCCGTGGTGGGTGGGAGTGGGGGGTGAGTGGAAGGATGTATATCCTCGGTCATTGCAGCTCCGCCTGATTGCAGAATCAGGTTTACCGCGCCCACGGTTAACGCTCGGTAAACCCAGATGCGCTTTCACCTCAATCGGTGAAAGCGTCAGGCTGTCGTAAGGCGTCGCCGCTACCAGTCAAATCCGGCAGGTGCACTATAGAGTCGACATCGCTCTGCGTTATCGAGGGCGGGCCGCGAAGCTGGCCAACTCATGCCGCCGAGCCACCCACGGTCAGACCGCCGATCATCACTGTCGGTTGGCCCACACCGACGGGCACCCATTGGCCCTGTTTGCCGCAATTGCCCATGCCCGGATCAAGGGCCATGTCGTTGCCCAAGGCCCTGATCTGCTTGAGCGCTGTCGCGCCATCGCCGATCAGCGTCGCCCCCTTGACTGGCGCGCCGATCACTCCGTTCTGCACGCGGTAGGCTTCGGTGCATGAAAACACGAATTTGCCATTGGTGATATCCACCTGCCCGCCGCCGAATCCCACGGCGTAGATCCCATCGCGCAAATCGGCCACGATGTCTTCGGGCGCGGCATCGCCGCCCAGCATGTAGGTGTTGGTCATGCGTGGCATTGGCGCGTGGGCATAGGATTCTCGACGGCCATTCCCGGTGGGGGCCACGCCCATCAGCCTGGCGTTCTGCCGATCCTGCATGAAACCCACCAGAATTCCGTCCTCGATCAGGGTATTCCGGCCCGAGGGCGTGCCCTCGTCATCGAAGCTGATGCTGCCGCGCCGATCGGGTAGCGTCCCGTCATCAAGCACGGTCACGCCCGGCGCTGCGATGCGCTGGCCCATCAGCCCGGCAAAGGCCGAACTGCCCTTGCGATTGAAATCCCCCTCCAGCCCGTGCCCGATCGCCTCGTGCAGCAAGATGCCGGGCCAGCCGGGGCCCAGCACGACATCCATCACGCCGGCGGGGGCGGGCACCGCCTCCAGGTTCACCAGTGCGATGCGCAGCGCCTCGCGGGCCTTGGCCTGCCAATCCTGCGGCGCGATGAGTCCGTCCAGCCCAACCCGTCCGCCGCCGCCCGATGTGCCCTGCTCGCGACGGCCATCCTGTTCGACGATGACCGAAACGTTTACCCGTGTGAGCGGGCGCACATCGCGCAAATGCGTGCCTTCGGGGCGCAGGATCTCGACCTCCTGTAATTCTGCAGTGATCACGGCCGTGACCTGCACCACCCGCGGATCGAGATCGCGCGCAAAGGCGTCGATCTCGCGCAGCACCTCGACCTTGACCGGGAAGCTGGCCCCGGCAATCGGATCGGCATCTGTATAGAGACGGGTATTCGTGGCGACTGGCCCCACGTCGAGCGTGCCGCCGCCCGCGCCCACGGCCAGTTGGGCAGTTTCGACGGCGCGCGCCAGCGCGGATTCGGAAATATCGGTGCTGTGGGCGTAGCCTGCTGCTTCGCCGCGCACGGCCCGCAGGCCGAACCCTTCACTGGCGTCATAGCTGGCGGTGCGCACCCGGCCATCGTCGAAAACCAGCGTCTCGGAACGCTTGCGTTCGAGAAACAGCTCTCCGTCATCGGCGCCAGATGTGGCGGTGCGCAAATGATTCAGCGCGGTGGCCGCATCGAGATGGGTGTCAAATGGTCGAAATAGGGCGTCTTGCATGCGTGTTTTCCTCGCCTGGTGGCGCATAAATTTGATCGAAGTCAAAAAAGCGTCCGTTTGCCGCATTCGTCTTTCTTGTCTGTCCCGGAAGAATATGGTTTTAACGGGCGGTGAAACAACGGGATTCCGCCAATGCGGCGGACACCTGCCGCAAAACGCGATAAACGCTTCAACCGATCAAGGTGTATCATGCGATATTTTTCGAACATGCTGGCTGCGACAGCCGCCCTGACCGCCACGCCAGCACTGGCGCAAGAAAACCTTGAGATCATCGGCAGGCCGACCGATGGCGCCCTGGGCTTCCAACCTGCCGCGACCGAGCTGGCACGGGATCTGCACTGGCTCGACGGTATGGTGCTGGTGATAATCTCGGCGATCAGCCTTTTTGTGGTCGTATTGCTGATCTATGCGATCCTGCGCTTTAACCGCCGTGCCAACCCGAACCCGGCGAAGTTCACCCACAATTCGCCGATCGAAGTGGCCTGGACGATCATCCCGATCGTGATTCTTGTCTTTATCGGTGCGTTCTCGCTGCCGGTGCTGTTCAAGCAACAGGAAATCCCCGAAGGCGAGGTCAACATCAAGGTGACCGGTTACCAATGGTACTGGGGCTATGAATACACCGACCATGATTTCGGTTTCGAAAGCTTCCTGATCGGTGACGGCAAAGTGCTGAACGACGAGGTTGTGGCAGAATTGGAAGCGGCCGGATACAGCCGGGATGAATTCCTGCTCGCCACCGACACCGCCGTTGTCGTGCCGGTGAACAAGGTTGTGGTGATGCATTTGACCGGCGCGGACGTGATCCACAGCTGGACCATCCCGGCCTTTGGCGTGAAGCAGGATGCGGTGCCCGGACGTCTGGCGCGGCTGTGGTTCAAGGCTGAGAAGGAAGGCGTCTATTTCGGCCAGTGCTCCGAGCTCTGCGGCAAGGACCACGCCTATATGCCGATCACCGTCAAGGTCGTGAGCCAGGAAGCCTATGATGAATGGCTGGCGGGCGCGATTGAAGAGTATGCCGGTACACCTACACAGCAAGGCTTTGACGTCGCCAACGCCGAGTGATGCGCGACGGTCAAGCTGAACTGAAGCCCGGCCTACCTTCTGCGTCGATCGATTGACCAACCCGTTGGCCGGGTACTTGCCCGGCCACGTGATACAGGAATTCGTAGGTTGGGCTCCGGCCCAGACCACAGTTTGGAAAGCACAGACATGAGCGACGCAAGCCTTCATGCCAGCGAGACCGGGACCGGCGATGCCGGTTTCCGCGACTATTTCGCGCTTCTCAAACCTCGGGTGATGAGCCTTGTGGTCTTTACCGCGCTGGTGGGTCTGCTGGCCGCACCGGGCAGCGTGCATCCTATTGTGGGTTTTGCCGCGATCCTGTTCATCGCCGTGGGCGGGGGGGCCTCGGGCGCGCTGAACATGTGGTGGGATGCCGATATCGACCGCATCATGAAGAGAACGCAGGGGCGCCCCATTCCGATGGGCAAGATCACCGAAGGCGAAGCATACGCCTTTGGCATCGCGCTGGCAGGGTTCTCGGTGGTCATGCTGGGGCTGGCCACGAACCTGTTTGCGGGCGCGTTGCTGGCCTTTACCATCTTCTTTTACGTCGTCGTCTACTCGATGTGGTTGAAACGCTCGACCCCGCAGAACATCGTGATCGGTGGCGCGGCGGGGGCGTTCCCACCAATGATCGGCTGGGCGGCGGTGACGGGCGACGTGTCGCTCGAATCCATCCTGATGTTCGCGCTGATCTTCATGTGGACGCCGCCGCATTTCTGGGCGCTCGCGCTTTTCATGAAATCCGACTACCACAAGGCCGATGTGCCGATGTTGACCGTGACGCATGGGCGCCGGGCGACCCGCACCCATATTCTGGTCTATACCGTGTTGCTGGCCCCGCTGGCCATCGGCATCGGCTTCACCTCGATCGGCGGGCCGTTCTATCTGGCGGTGGCCGTGGTGCTGAATGCTCTGTTCCTCAAGGGGGCCTGGGATATCTGGCGCCGCGATGAGGCCGTGGCCGAGGCTGACAGCTACCGCATCGAGAAAAAAGTGTTTCGCCTGTCGCTGATCTACCTCTTTGCGCATTTCGCCGCGATCTGGGCGCAGACCATGCTCAACGAAGCCGGGCTAGGGGGCTGGGGATGAGCTTTAGGGAGCCACATGAACTGCACAAGCGCCGGTTCAGCCGCAATCTGGGCCTCGGTCTGGTTCTGGCAGGATTCGTGGCACTGGTCTTTGGATTGACCATCGCCAAGGTGAGCGACGACGATTTCTCGGTGCCCGCCGAGGTGGGAGGGGCGCAATGATACCGCGCGATCCAAAGACCCGGACATTGGTGCAACTGGTTGGTGTCGTCGTGGTTATGGGCGCGCTGGCCTGGGCGTCGGTGCCGTTCTACAACTGGTTTTGCCGGGTGACCGGTTTCGGTGGCATTCCGGGCGTGGCGCAAGCCGGCTCCCAGACTGTTCTCGACCGGACGATCAAGATCCGCTTTGATGCCAGCAAGGAACGCGGCATGCCGTGGGACTTCAAGCCCGTCGTGCGCGAGATGGAACTGCGCATCGGTGAGACCGGCTTGGCCTTCTACGAGGCGTACAACCCGACCGACCGACCGGTTGCGGGGCAGGCGGCCTATAACGTGACCCCCTACGAGGCTGGCGGCTTCTTCGACAAGATCGACTGCTTTTGCTTTACCGAGCAGATATTGCAGCCGGGCGAGCGGGCCATGATGCCGGTCACATTTTACGTAGATCCGGCAATTGTTGACGATCGGGATGCGAAATACACGCACACGATCACTCTCTCCTACACATTCTACGAGATCGACCTGCCTGAAGCGCAGGCCGCTCTTGCACCGGATGGCAAAACAAGTACAAACCTGAACTGAGCCTCAACAGAGGGATAGAACCGATGGCACATGAAAAAAACCACGATTACCATATTCTGAACCCCTCATGGTGGCCGTTTATCGGCGCGGTGTCCGGGTTCGTCATGCTGTTTGGCGCGGTTCTTATGATCTCGCCGCAAGCTGAAACAAACCAGCCCTGGATGTTCCTGATCGGCCTTGGCGGTGTGCTTTACACCATGTACGGCTGGTGGTCGGACACGATCGCGGAGAACCAGGCGGGCGATCATACGCCGGTCGTGCGGATCGGGCTGCGCTACGGCTTCATCATGTTCATCATGTCCGAGGTCATGTTCTTCTCGGCATGGTTCTGGAGCTTTTTCAAGCATGCCATGTATCCGATGGGGCCGATGTCACCGATCAAGGATGCCGTCTGGCCGCCCGTCGGAATCGAGACTTTCGACCCATGGCACCTGCCGCTGATCAACACCCTGATCCTGCTCTGCTCGGGCGCTGCCGCCACTTGGGCGCACCATGCGCTGGTGCACGAGAACAACCGCAGCGACATGAAATGGGGGCTGATCATCGCAATCGCCCTGGGCGCCCTGTTCACCGTCTTTCAGGTCTATGAATACAGCCATGCGGCCTTTGGCTTCTCCGGCAATATCTATGGCGCGAACTTCTTCATGGCGACGGGCTTTCACGGTTTCCACGTCCTGATCGGAACTATCTTCCTGTTCATTTGCCTGTTGCGGGTGCTGCGTGGCCATTTCACCCCAGATAACCATATCGGTTTTGAAGCGGCGGCCTGGTATTGGCACTTCGTCGACGTGGTGTGGCTGTTCCTCTTTGCCGCAATCTATGTCTGGGGTGGCTGAAGCCTTTAGGCCCAGGTGAGGATATTCCAAGAAACAAGAAGATGCGGGGGGCGCGCCTTCCGCATTTTCAGTTTGAGACGAGGACATGGTGAAACGGCAAATAGCGATACCGTTGGTTTTCGGGGTGATCGGGACGGCCGTCTTGATCAGTCTTGGGATGTGGCAGGTGCAGCGGCTCGCAGAGAAAGAGGCGGGATTGGCCGAGATCGACCGCCGCATCGCGGATGCTCCGGTTTCCCTGCCTGACACGCCCACGGAATCCGATCACAAGTACCTTGCCGTGACAGCAAGCGGCGCATTTCTGACGCCGGAATTGCATGTTCTCGTTGGGGCGAAGGACCTCGGTGCGGGCTACCGGCTGATACAACCTTTCGAAACCCAAGGAAGGCGTATTCTGGTGGATCGCGGGTTTATCGACCTTGACGCCAAGGATGCCACCCGGCCGCTGGGAACCGCGCAAGTCACGGGCAATCTGCACTGGCCCGACGAGGTGGACAGCTATACGCCCGCGCCGGACTTGCAACGCGACATCTGGTTCGCGCGCGACGTGCCCGCGATGGCGGAGGCTCTGGAAACCGAGCCTGTCCTGCTGGTGGTGCGGCAGGAAACACCGCAATCTGTCAGCGGACTGACGCCGCTGCCGGTAGACAGTACGAATGTCCCGAACGATCATCTGCAATATGCCATCACCTGGTTCTCTCTGGCGCTGATCTGGGCGGGCATGACCAGCTATTTTGTATGGCGCACCGGGCGCACTGCACGGGCTGCAAAAGGTAAGACAACATGAGATATGTATCGACACGCGGGCAAGCCCCGGTTCTGAGCTTTGAAGAGGCGATGCTGACGGGGCTGGCACGCGATGGCGGGCTCTACCTGCCCGAGACGATCCCGCAGATGGCGCCCGCAGAGATCGCGGCACTGGCCGGACTGAGCTACGAAGAGGCGGCCTTTCGCGTGATGCGCCCCTATATCGGTGATGCGTTCACCGATGCAGAGTTCGAGGCGATCATCGCCCGCGCCTATGCCAATTTCTCGCATGCCGCGCGCGCACCGCTGGTGCAGTTGGGGCCCAATCATCACCTGCTGGAACTGTTCCACGGGCCGACCTTGGCGTTCAAGGATTTCGCGATGCAGCTGATCGGTCAACTGTTCGAGGCTGCTCTCAAGCGCAACGGCAAACGGGTCTGCATCGTGGGCGCCACGAGCGGTGACACCGGATCGGCCGCGATTGAGGCATTTCGCGGGCTGGACGCGGTCGATGTGTTCATTCTCTACCCGCAGGGCCGGGTCAGCGAAGTGCAGCGCCGCCAGATGTCGACACCGTCCGAGGAGAACGTACACGCGCTGGCCGTCGAGGGGCATTTCGACGATTGCCAGGCGCGCGTGAAGGACATGTTCAACGACTTCGAGTTCCGCGATGCGGTGGGGCTGGCAGGTGTGAACAGCATCAACTGGGCGAGAGTGCTGGCGCAGGTGGTCTACTATTTCACTTCAGCCGTATCGCTGGGCGCGCCGCAGCGCGAAGTGAGCTTCACCGTGCCGACGGGCAATTTTGGCGACGTTTTCGCAGGCTACATCGCCAAGCGCATGGGGCTGCCGATCAACCGTCTGGTGGTGGCGACCAACCAGAACGATATCCTGCACCGGTGCCTGTCGAGCGCCGAATACAAGCCCGATGGTGTGATCCCGTCGATCAGCCCGTCGATGGATATTCAGGTCAGTTCCAATTTCGAGCGCGCGCTGTTCGAGGCTTACGGTCGTGACGGCAGTGCAGTGGCACAGTTGATGGACGAACTGAAATCGGGAGGATTTTCCGTCAGCCAGGGCGCGCTGCAGGCGCTGCGCGAAAGCTTTGACAGCGGGCGCTGCGACGAGGATGAGACGCGCGCGGCGATCCGGCGAACCTGGGAAACCACCGGCGAACTGCTTTGCCCGCACAGTGCCGTGGGCGTGCATGTCGCCGAGGCGCATCTGGTGCCGGAGGTGCCGATGATCACGCTGGCAACGGCACATCCGGCGAAATTCCCCGCCGCGGTTGAAGAAGCTAGCGGCCAGCATCCCCCCTTGCCCTCACATATGGCAGACCTGTATGAGCGGTCGGAACGGATCACGGAGGTCGAAAACGATCTCGGGGCCATCCAGCGCATCATCAAAGCGAACCGCACATGACCACAGAGGCTGATTGGGTGGGATGCGCCCGCCCTGTAGAAACGAAGCACGCTTCTCGCGTCTCTTTCACCACCGAAAGCGCCGCGAAGCGGATCATAGAATGGACCGCGTATTGACCGTCAACCTCACGACCCTGCCCAACGGCTTCCGCATAGTCACTGAAAATATGCCGGGCCTGCAATCGGCAGCCATCGGCGTTTGGGTGCTGGCCGGCGCCCGTCACGAGGCCCCCGAGCAGAACGGCATTGCCCACTTCCTCGAACATATGGCCTTCAAGGGCACCAAGAGCCGTACCGCGTTGCAGATCGCCGAGGCGATCGAGGATGTGGGCGGTTACATCAATGCCTATACCAGCCGCGAGGTGACGGCCTATTATGCAAGGGTCCTGAAGGACGATGTGCCGCTGGCGCTGGATGTGGTGGCGGACTTTCTGCGCAACGCTGTTTTTGATCCTGCTGAGATCGAAATCGAGCGCGGCGTGATCTTGCAGGAGATCGGGCAGGCACTGGATACGCCCGACGATATCATTTTTGACTGGCTTCAGGAAAAGGCCTACCCGGATCATCCCCTGGGCCGCACCATTCTGGGGGCCGAGGGCCGTGTGCGCAGCTTTTCGCGCGATGATCTGACGCGGTTTGTCGATCAGCATTACCGGCCCGGCCAGATGATCCTGTCGGCGGCAGGTGCCGTCGATCATGATGCTCTGGTGCGCAGCGCGCAGGCGCTCTTTGGCGACATGGCGCCCGGTGATGCACCTGCTGCCGCTATCGCGCACTTCGCAGGCGGCGAAAGCCGGACCATCAAGGCGCTGGAGCAGGCGCATTTCGCGATGGCCTTCGAGAGCCCCGATTACGGCGATCCGCGCATTCACGCGGCACAGATCTATGCCACCGCCCTGGGGGGCAGCATGTCGAGCCGCCTGTTTCAGGAAGTTCGCGAAAAGCGCGGCCTGTGCTATACGATCTACACGCAGGCCGGGGCCTATTCGGACACTGGCATGATGACTGTCTATGCCGGGACATCGGCCGATCAGATGGCGGGCCTTGCCGAGATTACCATCGACGAGATGAAGCGCGCGGCAGATGATATGCGCGCGGATGAGGTCGAACGCGCCCGCGCGCAGATGAAGGCAGGTTTGCTGATGGGGCTGGAAAGCCCCAGCAACCGGGCCGAACGGTTGGCGCGTATGCTGCAGATTTGGGGACGGATCCCGCCTCTGGAGGAAGTGGTGGAGCGGATCGATGCGGTCACGTTGGGTGATGTGCGCAGCCTGGCGGAAGAGATCGCCTCCCGCGCTCCGGTCGCGATGGCGCTCTACGGTCCAGTCGAGAGCGCGCCGACTCTGGAGGCATTGCAGGAAAGGCGCGCCGCGTGATGTTTCTGCCGCGTCGCAAGGTCCGCATCGAGACCGAGCGGCTAACGCTGCGCCCACCTGTGCTGAGCGATTTTCGCGCCTGGGCCGCGCTTCGGAGATCGAGCGCCGATTTTCTCATTCCGTGGGAGCCTGCCTGGTCCCCCGACCATCTGGCGCGCAAAGGCTTCTCCAATCGGGTCTACTGGGCGCAACGCTCGATCAGGGACGGCTCGGCGCTGCCTTTGTTTCTATTCCGGCGCGAGGATGCGACGCTGCTGGGCGCGATCACTCTGGACAATATCCGGCGTGGCCCGGCGCAGGCCGGGACGGTGGGCTACTGGATCGGTGAGGACTATGCGCGGCGTGGCCATATGCGCGAAGCGATCGAGGCGGTGACCCATTACGCGTTCGAGCGGCTCGATCTCAGCCGTCTGGAGGCTGCCTGCCTGCCGGAGAACGCCGCGTCGCGCGGGCTGCTGGAAAAATGCGGCTTCAAGTATGAAGGCGTTGCGCAAAGTTATCTGCAGATTAACGGCCGCTGGCGAACCCATGTGCTTTATGCCGCGATACGGGCGGATCGGCGCGGGCGGACCGGAACAGGCTGACGGGGACGGCCCTGCCGATATGCGGCGATCCCCCACGCTTCGGGCGGTTCTGATCCAGCGCGCGCGGGCCATCGGCCAGACTGGTTTCGTATGGCGACGGACTCTGATCGAAGTGTTACCTCTGGCCGAGGATTGCGACCGAAATTCTATACGAGGGGCGAAAACGATGCTTTTGAACGCAAGCAAGGTTTCGTAGGACAGGGGATGACATTGAATCCAGCCGATCAGACCTGCGTGGATGCGCTGGCCGCCCTGCTTCCTGCCGCAGCGATGCGCGAAGTTGCCCCGCGATATATCGAAGAGCCACGCGGACGCTGGCGGGGGCAGGCGGGCGCGGTTGTCGCCCCGGCAACTGCCGTCGAAGTATCGCAGATCCTCAAGCTCGCAACTGCGCGCCGCGTGCCAGTAGTCCCCTATTCCGGCGGGACGGGGCTGGTTTGCGGGCAGGTGAGCCCCGATGGACCGGCGCCGATCCTGCTGAGTCTGGAGCGTATGACAGCGGTGCGCGGGATTTATCCCAAAGAAAACGTGATTGTGGTCGAGGCCGGTGCGATCCTGTCGGATGTGCATGATGCGGCGGCAGAGGCGCATCGGCTCTTTCCGCTCAGCATCGCGTCGAAGGGATCGGCACGGATCGGTGGGTTGCTGTCCACCAATGCGGGCGGGGTGAATGTGCTGCGCTACGGCAATGCGCGCGACCTCTGCCTTGGGCTGGAGGCGGTTCTGCCGGATGGAAGCATCTGGCATGGGCTGAAGCGGCTGCGTAAGGACAATACCGGCTATGATCTGCGCAACCTGCTGATCGGGGCCGAAGGGACTTTGGGCGTAATCACCGCCGCCGCGCTCAAGCTGGCGCCGCGACCTGCCGGCGAGGGGACGGCGTTGATGGTGGTCGAAAGCCCGGCAGCCGCGCTCGACCTGTTGGCGCTGGCAAGGGAGCACATGGGCGAGGGGGTCAGCGCGTTCGAGTTGATTCACCGGCAAGGGCTAGAGTTTCTGGCCGAGGCGCTGCCGGATCTGCGGCAGCCCTTTCCTGTAAAGCCCGAATGGTGCGTGCTGATTGATTTGGGCCTCGCGCGTGGGCAGGACCCGGCGGCGGCGCTGGAGAGGCTGTTCGAAGAAGGAGCCGAGGCGGGCCTGGTCACCGACGGTCTGATCGCCCAATCAGAAGCGCAGCGGCAGAGCTTTTGGGAGTTGCGAGAGCAGATCCCCGAGGCGAATCGGCGTATCGGGTCGATCAGTTCACATGATATTTCGCTGCCGCTGGGGGCCGTGCCGGAATTCATCGCAAGGGGGGCGGGGGTGATCGCCGCGCAGGGTGATTTCCGCATCAACTGTTTCGGGCATCTGGGTGACGGTAATCTGCACTACAACGTCTTCCCGCAGCAGGGAGAAAGCCGCGCGATCCATGCCCATCTGAGCGATGATATCAAACGCGCCGTTCATGACCTGGTGCACGCGATGGGCGGGTCTGTCAGCGCCGAGCACGGCATCGGACGGCTGAAAGTGGATGATCTGGAGCGGTACGCCGACCCGACGAAGCTGGCGGCGATGCGGGCGATCAAGGCGGCCCTTGATCCGGTTGGCATCATGAACCCCGGCGCGGTGCTACGCGCAACGCAGTAAAATCGGTTTTTCCCGGAGCACGCAGAGTGCTCCGGGCTCGATGTATCGAGGTTACTGCCACCCGACCTGGTTGAAGATCGCCTGCGCCTTGGCCGCATTGGCGCTGAAGGCGGCCGTTGGTGTGGTCGTATCCGGGATGAAGAAGCCCAGACGCGCCGGCCCTTCGCCGAGCCCGATCCCCGGTACGGCAGGATATTCGTTATTTTGATCCGCAAAGTGCTGCTGCGCATATTCGCTGGTCAGGAATTCGAGCAACGCCTTGGCCTCGTCAGGGTTGGGCGAGGATGCGGTCATCGCCGCTGCGGTCAGGTTCAGGTGGGCGCCACGGCCAGACTGGTTCGGCCAGACCCAGCCGATGTTGTCGATGCCCGAGCTCAGACCTTCGATGTCCTTGTCGAAACCGCGCAGGAAGTAATAGTGGTTGGCCACTGCAATATCGCACTCGCCCGACACGATGGCGCGCAGCTGGTCGGTGTCGCCGCCCTGCGGCGAGCGGGCCATATTGGCGACGATGCCAGCGGCCCATTCTTGCGCTTCCTCTGCCCCGTCTGCCTCGATGATCGAGGCCAGCAGCGACTGGTTGTAGATGTTGCTGGACGAGCGGATGCAGATCCGGCCCTTCCATTCCGCGTCGGTCAGTGCCTGGTAGGTTTGTGGCGGATGCTCGACCCGGTCCTTGGCGTAGAAGATGATGCGCGCGCGCTGGCTGACGCCGAACCACAGGTCATCGGGATGGCGCAGATGCGCGGGCACGGCGTTCGTGATCACATCCGAATGCAGTGGCTGGATCACCCCGGCCTCTTCGGCGCGGCCCATGCGGCCGATATCGACGGTGATGAACACATCCGCCGGGCTGTTGTCGCCTTCGGCTGACATTCGGGCGATCAACTCGTCGGCCTTGCCTTCGATCCGGTTCACGGTGATGCCACTGACCTCGGTAAACTTTTCATAAAGCGCGTCGTCACTATCATAGTGGCGCGAGGAATAGACGTTGACCTCGGCCGCCATGGCGGTCGCGGCAAGCGCACTCAGCGACAGCGCGGCGATCGCGGTGCGGGTGGCGAAACGGAACATCAGAAGGTCCTTCCTGTAGTCTGACTGAATTTATCAGGCATTCGTCGGATTTCTGACTAAAATAGTCAAGTCAAAAAATGCTCCCTTTTCGGTTGCGGCTTTACGCCCTTATGCCGATACCGTCGGCGACAAACGTAGCGTAAAACTTGCGCATTCCAGCGCGGGCACTCATTCTGCGGGAAATATGACATCACGCGCCAGGGGAGCGGCGTGCAGTTGGGGAGGACGGGCCATGAGTTTTGCTGTGCTGCAGGATGTGCTGGATATCCAAAACGAAGTTCCATGGGAGTCACGCGAGCGGCCCGAGACGCTGATGCAGATGTTGCAGGAAACGGCCACAGCGTTCCCGGACCGGCCCGCGATCAGCTATCAACTATTTTCCGGCGCGACCGACAAGGCAGAGACGCTCAGTTGGGCGGAATATCGCGATCAGGTCTGCCAGGCCGCGAATCTGTTTCGGAGTCTTGGTGTTGGCGAGGCGGATGTGGTCGCGCTGGTGCTGCCAAACTGCATGGAAACTGCCACCGCATTGATCGGCGGGATGGTGGCGGGCATCGTGAATCCGATCAACCCGTTGCTGGAACCTGAACAGATCAGCGCGATCCTGCGCGAAACGGGCGCCAAGGTCGTGGTCACGCTCAAGGCCTTCCCCAAGACCGACATCGCGCAAAAGACCGCTTTGGCGGTCAAGGACGCGCCGAATGTAAAGACGGTGCTGGAAATCGACCTCAACCGCTATCTTTCGCCGCCAAAAAGCTGGCTGGTGCCGCTTCTGCGCCCAAAGATGCCTGTCACGCACCATGCGGATGTAAAGGATTTCGTCAAGGAAGCGGCCAAGCAAGCCCGGAGCCTGACCTTTGACGATGGCGGGAAGGATCGTGTCGGCGCCTATTTCCACACCGGCGGCACGACGGGCATGCCGAAAGTGGCGCAGCACCGATATTCGGGGATGATCTACAATGGCTGGCTTGGGGACCGGCTGCTCTTTGACGAGCACGACGTGATCATGTGTCCGCTGCCGCTGTTCCACGTGTTCGCGTGCCACGTGATCCTGATGGCAATGATCAAGTCCGGCGCGCATGTGGTTTTCCCGACGCCTGCAGGCTATCGCGGCGACGGCGTGTTCGACAATTTCTGGAAGCTCTGCGAACGCTGGAAGATCAGCTTTGTCATCACCGTGCCGACCGCCGTATCGGCGCTGATGCAGCGCAAGGTGGATGCCGATATCTCGACGGTCAAGAACGCGTTTTCCGGCTCTGCCCCGATGCCGCTGGAACTGTTCAACCGGTTCGAGAGCGCGACCGGCATGACCGTGATCGAGGGCTACGGGTTGACGGAAGCGACATGCCTGGTGTCCTGTAACCCACCCGCCGGGGCCAAGAAGGTTGGGTCAGTCGGCGTGCCGTTGCCCTATACCAACGTCAAGATATTCAAGGCAGGCGGGCAGGGTGGCGTGGAATGCGGAACTGACGAGGTCGGTGAAATCTGTATCGACAATCCGGGCGTCTATGTCGGGCACACCTATACCGAGGCGGTCAAGAATGCAGACCTCTATTATCACGACAAGTATCTGCGCACCGGCGATCTGGGCCGGATAGACGTGGACGGCTATCTGTGGATCACCGGGCGGGCCAAGGATCTGATCATTCGGGGCGGGCACAATATCGACCCGGCCGAGATTGAAGAGGCGTTGATGGGGCACCCGGCAGTGGCGATGGCGGGCGCGATCGGCCAACCCGATGCGCATGCGGGCGAGATTCCTTGCGCCTATGTCGAACTTGTGGATGGCGCCAGCGTGACCGGTGAAGAACTGCGCGAGTTCTGCAAGGAACACGTGCACGAGCGTGCCGCGCAGCCAAGATACATAGAGGTTCTGCCCGAGTTGCCGAAAACTGCCGTTGGCAAGGTGTTCAAACCCGACCTGCGCAAACGCGCTATCACCCGTATCTATAACGCCGCCCTGCAAGAGGCTGGCGTCGCGGCACAGGTGAGCGAGGTGGTCGATGACAAGAAACTCGGTCTCGTTGCGCGATTGACCAAGACGGGAGAGGTCGAAGATGCGACGGTTTCCCATGTGCTGGGGCAGTTCGTACGGCCCTGGGAATGGGCGGGGTAATCCCGCAGTCAGGAGAGCGACATGACCACTGGCCGTTTTGGCATTGATCCTAACCCAGAGATGGGACCCTCCGATATCAACGGACCCGAAGTCTTTACCACCGAGGACCACACGGAGCTGAACCACACGCATTTTGCCACCGAAGACGAAAGCGTGACGGCGGGCACATGGGAATGCGCCCCCTGCCGCGAAGTGATCGAAGCCTATCCGGTGCATGAGATGATGACCGTGGTTTCAGGGGCGATCACGCTGGGCCACAAGGACGGGAGCAGCGAGAGCTTCGGCCCCGGCGATACGTTCTACATCGCCAAGGGGCAATATGTGGACTGGGAGATCACCGAAACCCTGCGCAAAATCTACATGATCGTGGAATAGGCTGCGGGTGTTTTAGAAATTAGCGAATTTTCTTGGATCAGATTTTTCGCCGAAAAACCTTGGCCCCGGGGCACGGTTGAGTAACCCCGGGGCCAGCTTGCATCAGGTCAGGTCCTTGTAGCTGACCTCGGGCGTGTCGCCACCTGATTTGTCGCGGCGCACGCGCAGCCGGTTGAGCGCGTTGATATAGGCCAGGGCCGAGGCGACGACCGTATCGGTATCGGCCGATTGACCGGTGGCGATCAGCCCGTCCTCTTCCAGCCGCACGCTGACCGTGGCCTGTGCGTCGGTGCCCTCGGTCACGGCGTTCACCTGGTAGAGCTGCAACCGCGCGTCGTTGGGATAGATCGCGCGCACGGCCTTGAAGGTGGCGTCAACCGGGCCATCGCCATGGCAGGTGGCGGATTTCTCTTCCCCGCCCACTTCCATCTCCAGCGAAGCCTCGGCAGGGGCGGTGCCACAGATGACCTTGAGATTGATCAGCGCCAGATAATCCTCGCCTTCGCCGGTGGTGCTGACCAGCGCGAGGATGTCGTCGTCAAAGACTTCCTTCTTGCGATCGGCAAGATCCTTGAACCGGACAAAGATGTCCTTGAGCTGGTTGTCCCCGGCGTCGATCCCGAGCTCCTTGAGCTTGGCGCGCAATGCGGCCCGACCGGAGTGCTTGCCCAAGGGCATCGACGTGCCCGACAGGCCCACATCCTCTGGCCGCATGATTTCGAACGTCTCGGAGTTCTTGAGCATGCCATCCTGGTGGATGCCGCTTTCGTGGGCAAAGGCGTTCTTGCCGACGATCGCCTTGTTGAACTGCACGGCGAAACCGCTCACTGCCGCGACCCGACGTGAAAGGTTCATGATCTTGGTCGTGTCGATGCCGGTGGTGTAGGGCATGATGTCGCCGCGGACCTTCATCGCCATCACCACCTCTTCGAGTGCGGTGTTGCCGGCCCGTTCGCCCAGACCATTGATGGTGCATTCGATCTGACGCGCGCCGCCCGCGACGGCAGCGAGGCTGTTGGCAGTCGCCATGCCCAGATCGTTGTGGCAATGCGTGGCAAAGACCACATCCTCCGCGCCCGGCACTTCGGCAATCAGGCGGCGGATCAGGTCGGCGCTTTCGACAGGTGCGGTGTAGCCGACGGTATCGGGGATGTTGATCGTGCTGGCCCCTGCTTTGATCGCGATCTCGACCACTCGGCAGAGATAATCCCATTCGGTGCGCGTGGCATCCATCGGCGACCATTGGACGTTGTCGCAATAGTTGCGGGCATGCGTCACGGTCTCGTGGATGCGGTCGGCCATCTCGTCCATCGTAAGATTGGGGATGGCGCGGTGCAGCGGCGATGTGCCGATGAATGTATGGATGCGGGGGCGTTTGGCGTGTTTCACAGCCTCCCAGCAGCGGTCGATATCCTTGATTTGCGCGCGCGCAAGGCCGCAGATCACTGCGTTTTGCGCGTGCTTGGCAATCTCGCTCACCGCGTTGAAATCACCCTGAGAGGCGATGGGAAAGCCCGCCTCAATGATATCGACACCCATCTCGTCCAGAAGGCCCGCGATCTCGAGCTTTTCGGCATGGGTCATGGTGGCACCCGGCGATTGCTCACCATCGCGCAATGTCGTGTCGAAGATCACGACGCGGTCCTTGTCCATCTTTGGCGACACGTTTTCTTTCGCCTTTGGCGAAACGCGGTTCTTGTCCGTGGTATTCATATTGAGTCTCTTTATTCTGAAAATCCTAAGCCATGTGGCGCGCGCAGGCACATCCTCTGAGCGGGCGCGCCGGAGGGCACGCTCAGAGGCGGCTTAGGTCTAGCAGTAGGGCATGGGTGCGGGCACCGGTAATGCGGTCCGCGATCATCGTGATATGCCCATTGGTTTTCATGCCCGCCACCATAGGCGCGGCGAAAAAGAATGAAAAGGCCAGAATCGCGCCTTGGCTCTGGTTGATCATTTCTCAGGCCGCGCGGAGGGGCTGAAACGTGACATCGGTATCACGTCGGTATTGCATCGGTATTCGGTCGGTGCCCGTGCCTGGGGCTGGCAACTGGGTGGAATCTGCGCGCGCTATGGACCGCAGGCCAGCATTCGGTCTGGGAATACATGACCGCAGCCCGTCTCCGGGGGGTTACTCAGCTGGCGCTGCCTCTTCGGACGCAGGCTCGGTCGTTTCACCTTCCGCGGGAGGCGCGACGCCGGTGATTTCGGCTGAACCGGCCTTGAGCGCGCCTTCCAGCCATTCGCCCGTGGCCTGACCGCCGCCGGCATAGCGCATGGTGCCTTTGCCCTGGCGTTTGCCATCCTTGAATGTGCCTTCGTAGACATCGCCGTTGACGTAGGTGGCGATACCCTGACCGCTGATCTCGCCCTCGTTCCAGTCGCCTTCGTAGGTAAAGCCGTCGGGCATCACGATCTTGCCAGTGCCGTGGCGCTGGCCGTCCTTGAAACTGCCCACATAGACGGTGCCATCAGGATAGGTGGCGGTGCCTTCGCCCTGACGCTGGCCTTCGACCCAGTCACCTTCGTAACGATAGCCGTCGGCATAGGTCATGATTCCGTAGCCGTGGTTGCGGGCCGATTTGAAGCCGCCCTCGTAGACGAGGCCGTTGGGATATGTCGCACGCCCCTGACCGTCGATCACGCCATCGACCCAATCGCCCTCGTAGGTGGAACCGTCGGTATAGGTGATCTTGCCTTCTCCGTTGGCCAGATCATCGCGGAATTCGCCTTCGTAGACTGACCCATCGGGGTAGGTGACCTTGCCCAGACCCGCGATCTGGCCCGCGACCCAGCTGCCCTCGTAGACATAGCCATCGGTGCCGGTGAATTTGCCCTGACCGTGGCGCTTGTCGTCCTTGAACGTGCCTTCGTAGATGTCACCATTGGCATAGGTCACGCGGCCCGTTCCCTCGCGCCGTCCACTGACCAGCGCGCCTTCGTAGATGTCGCCGTTGGGTTGGGTCAGCTTGCCCTTGCCGTCAATCTGGCCGTCTTTCCACAGGCCCGCATAGATCAGCCCGTCGGGCATGGTCAGTGTGCCCTGACCGTGGCGCGCACCGCGCAGCACCTGGCCTTCGTAGACCGCGCCGTCAGGATAGGTGATCTTGGCGCGCCCGTCCTTGACGCCGTTTACCCATGTGCCGTCATAGACATAGCCGCCCGGGCTCTCCATCGTGCCGCGCCCGTGATGCATCGCGTTCAGGAATTCGCCTTCGTAGCGGACGCCATTGGCATAGACCGCGACGCCGCGGCCGGTAATCTTGCCCGCCTTCCAGGTGCCTTCGTAGGTGCCGCCATCGGTAAAGACGATCTTGCCGACACCGTTGGGTTTGCCCTCGGCAAACTCGCCTTCGTAGATCGACCCGTTGGGAAAGCGCGCAACGCCCTGGCCCTTGATCTCGCCATCGACCCACTGGCCGGAATATTCATAGCCGTTGGGCAGGGTATAGGTTCCGGTGCCATGTTGCAGCCCGTCCCGGAAGCTGCCCTCATAGACCCCGCCATCATCATATTGCTTGATCTGGACGTTGCCATCCTGTGCCGCTGCCAGCCCTGCCAGACACAAAGCCACGCCTAGAACAGTCCGTTTCGCCCAAGTGAATGCCATGCCCTCGCCCCGATGTCTTCAAATGTCTGCGGATGCCCAATGTCCCCGCATTCCCCTGTGCGGGTTCCAGAAATCTAGAGGACGCATGCCCGACTGACAACGGCTTTTGCTCAATTCGGCTTTCACTTGCGCGTCGTTCTGCTAAATCATCCCCCAACGCTCAGGAAAGGCAGCATCATGGCCGACCGGTTTCGCCTCACGCTCGCACAACTGAACCCCACGGTGGGCGATATCGCGGGCAATGCCGCGCTGGCACGAGACGCGTGGCGACAAGCCGCCGACGCCGGGGCAGACATGCTGGCGCTGCCCGAGATGTTCATCACCGGCTACAATACGCAGGATCTGGTGATGAAGCCGGTGTTTCACCAGGCCGCGATTGCTGCGATTCACCAACTGGCCGCGGATTGCGCCGATGGCCCGGCCATCGCCATCGGTGGCCCCGCGCTGAATGGTGCCAGCCTGCACAATGCCTATTACGTGCTCAGGCAGGGCAAGGTCACCGCGACGGTGCTCAAACATCATCTGCCCAACGAGACCGTGTTCGACGAAGTCCGCCTATATGACTCTGCCGAAGTGGGCGGCCCCTATGTGGTGGATGGCGTCCGCATCGGCAGCCCCATCTGCGAGGATGCCTGGCACGAGGATGTTGCCGAAACACTGGAGGAAACCGGCGCTGAATTTTTGCTGGTGCCAAATGGCTCGCCCTATTACCGCGACAAGATGGGCGTGCGTCAGACATTGATGGTCAGCCGCGTGATCGAGACGGGATTGCCGCTGATCTATCTCAACCTCGTGGGCGGGCAGGACGATCAGGTGTTTGACGGCGGCTCCTTCGTGCTGAACCCCGGTGGCGCGCTGGCGTTGCAGATGCCGGTATTCGAGGAATCGCTGGCGCATCTCGATCTGCGGCGCACCGCCGATGGATGGCGCGCGGAACAGGGCGATCTGGCCCATCTGCCGGATGCCTACGAGCAGGATTATCACGCAATGGTCCTCAGCCTGCGGGACTATTTCCGCAAGACCGGGTTCAAAAAGGCGCTGCTGGGCCTGTCGGGGGGGATCGATTCGGCGATTGTTGCCACCATCGCTGCCGATGCGCTGGGGCCGGAAAATGTGCGCTGCGTGATGCTGCCGTCGGAATACACGTCGCAGCATTCGCTGGATGATGCCGAGGAAGTCGCGCAGAACCTCGGCTGTCGCTATGATTTCGTCCCGATCAAGGACGGGCGGGCGGCGATCACCGAAACACTGGCGCCGCTGTTCGAAGGCACAGAACCAGACGTGACCGAAGAAAACATCCAGTCCCGCCTGCGCGGTCTGCTGCTGATGGCGCTGAGCAACAAGTTTGGCGAGATGCTGCTGACCACCGGCAACAAGTCCGAGGTCGCGGTGGGCTATGCCACGATCTATGGCGACATGGCGGGGGGCTATAATCCGATCAAGGATATGTACAAGACCCGCGTTTTCGAGACCTGTCGCTGGCGCAATGCCAATCACCGGGCATGGATGATGGGCCCGGAGGGCGAGGTGATCCCCGAGCGGGTGATCGACAAGCCACCCAGCGCCGAACTGCGCGCCGATCAGAAGGACAGTGATTCGCTGCCCGATTATCCGGTGCTGGACGGAATCTTGCAGATTCTGGTGGATGAAGATGGCAGCATCGCCGATTGCGTCGCAGCCGGCTTCGACCGGGCCGATGCGAAGAAGGTCGAGCATCTGATATATATCAGCGAATACAAACGCTTTCAGTCCGCGCCGGGGACACGCCTGAGCAAGGCAGCGTTCTGGCTCGACCGGCGTTATCCCATCGTGAACCGCTGGCGCGACGAGGGCGGCGCGGCCTAGATTTTTCGCGAAAAATCTTGGCGGATGGGGTCATTCCCACCAGCGGTCGATCGTGCTGATGTCTTCATCCGACCAGCCGAAATGATGCGCGAATTCATGCACCGTCACATGGGCGACCAGTTCGGCCAGCGTGACGCCGTCGCGCTCGTCCAGCTCGGTCAGGATCGGCCCGGCGAAGAGCCAGACCGTATCGGGGAAGGGGGCCGGGTCGGAGACGGATTTTTCCGTCATCGGGATGCCCTCGTAAAGGCCGGTCAGGCTGGCTGGATCGTCAATACCCAGATCGCGCAACATCTGTGGGGTGGGCCATGGCTCGACCCGCAGCATCACCTGATCGGCGGCAGGGCGGAAGGCCACTGGCAGCGCCGCGATGGTTTCACGGGCGATGGTCTCGATTTCGATCAGGTCTGCGGCGGAAGGGTCCATGACGCTGATATGGCGTGGCACCCGGCCAAAGGGAAGGTCGAGCGCCACGAAGCGGTGGATATTGCTCAGAGCCGCAACTGGTAGCTTTCCGGAAGGTAGCGGAACCCATCGCCGCGTGCCTCGACATAGCCGATTGCCGGGAAGGGCATGTGATAGCCGATAAAGGGGATGCGCTCCGCCGAGAGCATGTCGAGCAGGCGGCGGCGCGTGGCGGCGGCGGCGGATTTGTCCATGTCGAACTTCACCTCCCAATCGGGGTAGCCCAGCGAGAAGACATAGTGGTTGGCAAAGTCGACAGCGAGCAGCAGCGAGGCGCCTTCGCTTTCGAGCATGTAGGCCATATGGCCCGGCGTGTGTCCGAACGCCTCCACGGCTGTGATCCCCGAGGTGACGGTCTGGCCCGGCGTGATCATCGTGGTCTTCTCGGCCAGCGGGCGCATCTTGGTCTCGAACGCATCGCTCTGCATTCCGGCCCAGGCGTCAAATTCGCGCGCGCCGGTGACGTAGCGGGCATTGGGGAATGTGGCGGTTTCGTCCGTACGCAGCCCGCCAATATGGTCGCCGTGCATATGGGTGATCACCACCACGTCGATCTGGTCGGGCGTATAGCCTGCTGCCGCGAGCGCGGCGGTGATGCCCTCGGCATTGAGGCCGGTGTCAAACAGCACAAGCTCGGTGCCGGTGTTCACGATGGTTGGCGTAAAGAAAAACTGCGCCATGTCCACCGGCAGCAGCGCTGCCTCGGCGGCGGTTCGGAAAGCCGTATAATCCACGTTGAGGCCAAAGATGCTGTGCGGATCGGGGCGGGCTGCGCTGGCGGCCAGAAGCGTCGTGACTTCGAATGCGCCGAGTTTGACCCTTCGGTGCAGTGCGCCGGATGCGCCCAGCATCGGGGCGGCGGCCCCGGCGGCGCGGGCCAGCGGCAGCGCTACGGCGGCAGTCAAGAGCGTGCGGCGTGTCAGATGAGGCATGGTATCTCTCCGTTGCTGGGTTTGCGGTGAGACTAGCGCGGAACGTCGGCTGCGCATACGCTTTCACATAAATGTGTAGCCCTGATGGAACGGCGATGACCTGTTACGGGTGCGATCACTACATAGCGAAGAAAATTCGCGAATTTTCTTGGGCAAGATTTTTCGCCGAAAAATCTGGGGACGATGCGGCTGGGGGCTGGGCTGAAAACTGGACAATCGGGCGCGGCTGTGACACATCCCGCTCGACCTCAGGAGCGTCCCATATGACCACCACTCGATTTGCCCCATCGCCCACCGGCTACATTCATGTCGGCAATCTGCGTACTGCGCTGATGAACTTCATGATCGCGCGCAAGGCGGGTGGCACGTTCATCCTGCGGATTGATGACACGGACCCCGAGCGCAGCAAAGAGACTTATGTCGATGCGCTGAAGGAAGACCTGGAGTGGTTGGGCCTGACCTGGGACCGGGTCGAGCGGCAATCGCTGCGGCTGGATCGCTATGAGGCCGCGGCCGAAAAACTGCGCGAGATGGGCCGGTTCTATGAGGCGTTCGAGACGCCGACCGAATTGGACCTGAAGCGCAAGAAACAACTGAACATGGGGCGTCCGCCGGTCTATGATCGCGCGGCACTGGCGTTGAGCGAGGCCGAGAAGGACGCACTGCGCGCCGAGCGCGGGCCGGGCGTGTGGCGCTTCAAGCTAGATCAGAGCCGGATCGAATGGCGCGACGGCGTTCTGGGCGACATCAGCATTGATGCGGCATCGGTGAGCGACCCTGTGCTGATACGGGGCGACGGTCAGATCCTCTACACTTTGGCGTCGGTGGTGGATGATACCGAGATGGGCGTGACCCATGTGGTGCGCGGATCTGATCACGTGACCAACACCGCGACGCAGATTCAGATCATCGAGGCGCTGGGCGGCACGGTTCCGTCATTTGCGCATCATTCATTGCTGACCGGGCCGCAGGGCGAGTCGCTTTCCAAGCGTCTGGGCGTGCTGAGCCTGCGTGATTTGCGCGAGCAAGGGGTGGAGCCGATGGCGCTGCTGAGCCTGATGGCGCGGCTGGGGTCGGCCGACCCGGTGGAGCTGCGCAAGGATATGGCGGAACTGATCGAGGGTTTCGATCTGGACCGCTTCGGCTCATCACCGACCAAATTCGATGTGGCTGACCTCTTTCCGTTGACCGCGCATTATCTGCAATCTCTGGATTACACCGCCGTCGCGCCGACAATCGCCGCGATTGGTGTGCCGGATGATCTGGCCGAACGGTTCTGGGCGGTGACGCAGGATAACATCACGACGTTGCATGACCTCAAGGGCTGGTGGGAGCTGTTCCGCGACGGGGCGGAGCCTGACATCGCCGATGAGGATCGCGCGTTTATTGCCGAGGCGATGGCACTGCTGCCCGACGGGCCACTGGACGAGACCAGCTGGGGCACATGGACGACCGCCGTCAAGGAGCAGACCGGGCGCAAGGGGCGCGGGCTTTTCATGCCGCTGCGCAAGGCGCTGACGGGGCAGGCCCATGGGCCGGAGATGGCGCAGGTGTTGCCGCTGTTGCAGGTGATCCGCGCCCGCGGATGATGTGCGTGGGCGCAGGGTGCGCCCTATCTCAATCGCGGCTTGGCTTGTTAGCGCACATCTGATTGGTTGGCGTGCAGTCCATTGGAGGCGCGTGCGTGGCCGACACCCAAGCGAAATTCCTGAGCGGGAATCTTTTCCGCCATGTCAGCGTGATGTCCCTGACCGCGTCGGTCGGGTTGATGGCGATCTTTTTCGTCGATTTCGTCGACATGATCTTTATCGCGATGCTGGGCAAGGCCGAGCTGGCGGCAGCGGTGGGCTATGCCGGCGCGATCCTGTTTTTCACCACGTCCTTTGGCATCGGCATGGCGATTTCCGCAGGTGCGCTGGTGGCGCGTGCGCTGGGGGCCGGAGAGCGCGCATTGGCCAAGGACCGCGCCACCAATGCGCTGATCTACGGGGTGGTTTTCGGCGCGGTGTTCGCGGGCGTTGTCTGGCTCTGGCTGGCCGAGCTTGTGACGCTGCTGGGGGCCACGGGGGAGACGGCGGCGCTGGCGGTGCATTACCTGCAGATCATCGTGCCGAGCCTGCCCTTGCTGATCATCGGCATGGTCGGGGGGGCGATCCTGCGGGCGCATGGCGATGCGCGCCGCGCGATGTATGCGACGCTCTATGGTGGTACGCTCAACGCGGTCCTCGACCCGATCCTGATATTCGGCCTTGATCTGGAACTGACCGGCGCGGCACTGGCATCGGTCGCGGCACGGGTGGCGATCGCGGCCACATCGTTGCTGCCGATCCTGAAACATTACGGCGGGTTCACCCGGCCCACGGCGCGGGGCCTTGCGCGGGATTTTCCGCCGGTTCTGGCCATCGCGGGGCCCGCGATCCTGACCCAGCTGGCCACGCCCATCGGGCAAGCCTACGTGACCCGTGCGATGGCCGATTTCGGCGAGCTGGCGGTGGCGGGCATGGCCATCGTCGGGCGGTTGACGCCGCTGGCCTTCGGCGTGATCTTTGCCATGTCGGGCGCTGTCGGGCCGATCATCGGGCAGAATTACGGGGCCGGAAACAACGACCGCGTGCATGGCGGGTTCAATGCCGGGCTGGTCTTTACCGCGCTTGTGGTGGGTACGGTGTCGGTGGTGCTGTTCGTGTTGCGCGCGCCGATTGCGGATTTGTTCACCGCAACGGACCTGACGCGCGATCTGGTCTACCTGTTCTGCGGGCCGCTGGCGCTGTTGTTCTTCTTCAACGGCATGCTGTTCGTGTCGAACGCTGCGTTCAACAACCTTGGCCGTCCGTTCTATTCCACCTGGATGAATTGGGGGCGGCATACATTGGGCACGGTGCCGCTGGTGATGCTGGGGGCGGCATTGTTCGGCGCGCCGGGCGTTCTGATCGGGCAGGCGCTGGGCGGGGTGATCTTTGGTCTGCTGGCCTTTCTGCTGGCGCGCCGGGTCATGGCCCAGAACGCGCCACCGGATGGCATCGAGCCGTTTCAGCGACAGGCGCGGTTGCTACAGCTCTTTAACCTGCGCCGATAGCGCGACGAGCGCGTCATCGACAAAGGCCCGCTCTTCGGCGTTGAGCGTGCAGTGGCGTGGATAGATCGGTGCGGCGCGGTCATTGAGCACGGGCGCGTTCCAGCCGTCGGTGGTGTCGAAGAACCGTTGCGCCCCGTCTTGTCCGTATTCGCGCAAATACCCCTGCACCACCACGTCGATATAGCTGAGCAGAACCGGATGGGCGTCCGTGGGGCGGCCATGTTTGCCCTCGGGGATCGTGTAGAGGGCGATCTGCGGCCTGTGCGACAGTGGATGGCGGACCTGATCTGTCGCGTGGATGCGGTCATAGGCCCCTTCTCGCACGTCGAGGGCCTGCCAATCATCGCCGGGCACGCCTGCGATCAGCCCGTCGATCACGCAATCGGGGTCCGGGACCACGGTGAGATAGGCGACCGGGCGCAGGTCGGTGTGACGCCAGACACGCCGCCAGCCTGTCAATGTGGCGGGCTGCGGGTCTGCATATCCATGCGTAGCGCGGTTCACCAGGCTGCCGTAACCAAAGAAATAGGCGTCATGCGGGGTCATTTGCCTGCCGTCCTTTTGATTTGGGTCAATGGCACGGCTTCGTAATGCAGGCAGAGTGGCGGAACTTCAAGCATGCCGGAACCGTAGGGGAGGACCGCAGATGCGAATCACCAAACGCAGCAATATTGCCATGCGTGTCCTGATGTATTGCGCGGTGCAGCCCGGACGGCTGGCGACCAAGGCCGAGGTTGCCGCGCGCTGCAAGACCTCCGAGAGTCATCTGGCGCAGATCATCAACCAGTTGGCGCAGCTAGGCTACCTGGAGACGCAGCGGGGCCGTAATGGTGGCGTGACGCTGGGGCGGCCTGCGGGCGAGATCGTCATCGGCGATGTGTTTCGCGACATCGAGGCGGGGTACACGGCTGCCGAGTGCTTTGCGGATGTGGACAATTCCTGCCCGCTGACCGAGGCGTGCCGCCTGCGCGAGGCTATCGCCGCGGCGGCGGAAGCCTTCTTTGCCCATCTCGACACGATCACCCTGGATGCGCTGGTGTGCGACAACATCGCGTTGGAGCGTATCCTTGCCCCGGCCGGGTGCGGAACGACGCGGATGGACGTTGCCGCAGCAAAGCCCGCCCTGCGCCACTTCAGCAGCTAAGCCGGGGCTTTGGCCCGGCAGAAACGCGCGTTTCACTGAGGTGCGGGAAGGTGGTTTGCCCGGTTCAAATCCTGCTTGCCCGACGCGAAACTGCATACTACGGTGTACTCTACCCCGACCGGGAGAATCGGCGCAAAGCCGATGCCGAAGGAGCAACCGCCCCGGAAACTCTCAGGCGACAAGGACCGGTCGAGGGATAAGGACTCTGGAGAGATCTTGTACATCCGTGCAAGGCGCCGAAGGGATAGCGATCTCAGGCAAAAGGACAGAGGGGGCATCGCAGTGCGGCCATTCGGGGCCAGCACTATTGACGATGCCGTATCCGTTCGGATCATTTTGATCGTGAAAGGTCGGCGCCAAAGTGAGGAGGCCGAGATGAGCGATCTGCGTGTGACGCCACTAAATGCACTACACAAGGAACTTGGGGCCAAGATGGTGCCCTTTGCGGGCTACGAGATGCCCGTGCAATACCCGATGGGCGTGATGAAAGAGCATCTGCATTGCCGGGCCGAGGCCGGGCTGTTTGATGTCAGCCATATGGGCCAGGTGGTGATCTGGCCGAAATCAGGAAACTACGCCGATGCCGCGCAGGCGCTGGAGACGCTGGTGCCGGTCGATGTCGCAGGGCTTGGCGAGATGCGGCAGCGCTATGCGATGTTCCTGAACGATCATGGCGGCATCCTGGATGACCTGATGATTGCCAACATGGGCGATCATATCTTTGTCGTGGTCAATGCGGGATGCAAGGATGCCGACATCGCGCATATGCAGAAACACCTGTCGGACACCTGCAAGATCGAGGTTCTGGACACGCGCGCGCTGCTGGCGCTGCAGGGCCCTTCGGCGGTAACGGTCCTGTCGCGGCTCAACGGCGCCGTGGCGGATATGAAATTCATGGATGTGGCCCGCGATGTCGATCTGGACGGCATATCGGCCGTGATGTCGCGGTCAGGCTATACCGGTGAGGACGGTTTCGAGATTTCGGTCGCGGCGGATGACGCCGAAGCGCTGACGCGCAAACTGCTTGCGCATGACGAGGTCGAGCCGATCGGCCTTGGTGCCCGCGACAGCCTGCGGCTGGAGGCCGGGCTGTGCCTTTATGGGCACGATATCGACGAAGGCACGACGCCGATCGAGGCCGGGCTGGGCTGGGCGATCCAGAAGGTGCGCCGTGCCGGTGGCGCGCGCGCGGGCGGATTTCCCGGCGCGGATGTGATCCTGTCCCAGCAGGCAGACGGCCCGGTGCGCCGGCGTGTCGGCCTGCGCCCCGAGGGCCGCGCGCCGATGCGTGAAGGCACCCAGCTTTATGCCCATGCCGAGGGAGGCGATGTGATCGGCCATGTGACGTCGGGCGCGTTCGGCCCGACGCTGGGTGGTCCGATGTCGATGGGATATGTCGCGACGGCCTTTGCCGGGCCAGAGACAATGATCTACGGGGATGTGCGCGGCAAGCGGTTGCCCGCAAAGGTGACGGCGATGCCGTTTGTCCCCGCCAATTTCAAACGCTGATCTCAAGGAGAAGAACATAATGAAATTCACTGAAGAACACGAATGGCTGCGCGTCGAGGATGACATCGTGGTCGTGGGCATCACCGAGCATGCCGCCGAACAGCTGGGGGATATCGTCTTTGTCGAGCTGCCCTCGGTAGGCAATGAAGTGACCAAGGATGATGAGGTCGTGGTGATCGAGAGCGTCAAGGCCGCCAGCGATATTCTGGCCCCGATCGACGGCGAGATCATGGAAGTGAATGACGTGCTGACCGACGAGCCGAGCAAGGTCAATGACGACCCGCTGGGGGATGGCTGGATGTTCAAGATCAAGCCAAGCGACGCCAGCCAGATGGACGATTTCATGGACGAGGCCGCGTACAAGAAATTCATCGGCTGACGGCGGAGGCGCCAGAGAAATCCATGCGGATTTCAGGCTCCTTCGGCGGGAGTATTTTGGAACATTGATAAGGCGGAGCGGGCCGTGTGCGCCCGCACGCCATTCATTAGGGGAGGCCGACATGGCTTTTGAACCGACCGACTATCTGCCATATGATTTTGCCAATCGGCGCCACATCGGGCCATCGCCCGAAGAGATGGAGGCGATGCTGGACGTGCTGGGGGTAGAAAACCTTGATGCGCTGATCGATCAGACGGTACCGAAATCCATCCGTCAGAAAAAGCCGCTCGATTTCGGCAAGGCCAAGTCCGAGCGCGAATTGCTGCACCACATGCGGGTGACAGCCAGCAAGAACAAGGTTCTGACCTCGCTCATCGGGCAAGGGTATCATGGCACGGTGACGCCGCCTGCGATCCAGCGGAACATTCTGGAAAACCCCGCATGGTACACGGCCTACACCCCATATCAGCCCGAGATCAGCCAGGGGCGGCTTGAAGCGCTGCTGAACTTCCAGACCATGATCAGTGACCTGACGGGGCTGGAGATCGCCAACGCGTCGCTGCTGGACGAAAGCACGGCCTGCGCCGAAGCGATGACCACCGCGCAGCGCGTGGCCAAATCGAAACAGAAAGCCTTCTTTGTTGACCGCGACTGCCATCCGCAGAACATCGCGGTGATCCAGACTCGCGCCGCGCCGCTGGGGATCGAAGTGATTGTCGGCAACCCGGACAAGATGGATGCCAGCGCGGTTTTTGGCGCGATTTTCCAGTATCCGGGCACCTATGGGCATGTGCGCGATTTCACCGACCACATCGCGCAGCTTCACGAACATGACGCGATCGGAATCGTCAGCGCCGATCCGATGGCCCTGACCCTGCTCAAGGAGCCGGGCGCGATGAATGCCGATATCGCGGTGGGCAGCACCCAGCGCTTTGGCGTGCCTTTGGGCTATGGCGGCCCGCACGCGGCCTATATGGCCTGCCGCGACGCCTATAAACGCGCCATGCCGGGCCGCCTTGTGGGGGTCAGCGTCGACAGTCACGGCAATCGTGCCTACCGGCTGGCGCTACAAACCCGCGAGCAGCATATCCGCCGCGAGAAAGCCACCAGCAACGTGTGTACCGCGCAGGCGCTGCTTGCGGTCATGGCGTCGATGTATGCCGTGTTCCACGGGCCCAAGGGCCTCAAGGCCATCGCGCAACGCATCCATCGCAAGACGGTGCGCCTGGCCCGCGGGCTGGAGGCGGCGGGGTTCAAGGTTGATCCGAAGTTCTTCTTTGACACGATCACCGTGGATGTCGGCCCGTTGCAGGCAGCGGTGATGAAATCGGCGGTGGACGAAAAGATCAACCTGCGTAAAGTGGGCGAAACCCGCGTCGGCATCAGCCTTGATGAATGCACCCGCCCCGAGAATATCGAGGCGGTCTGGCGGGCCTTCGGGATCACCCAGAAGGACGAGAATTTCGCGCCCGAATATCGCATCCCCGAAAACATGCACCGCACGTCGGAATATCTGACGCATCCCATTTTCCACATGAACCGCGCCGAGACCGAGATGATGCGCTACATGCGGCGTCTGGCGGATCGCGACCTTGCGCTGGATCGCGCGATGATCCCGCTGGGCAGCTGCACGATGAAGCTGAATGCCGCCGCCGAGATGATGCCGGTCAGCTGGCGCGAATTCTCGAGGCTGCATCCATTCGTGCCGGCCGATCAGGCAGAAGGCTATGCCGAGTTGATCGCGGATCTGAGTGCGAAACTATGCGAGATCACCGGCTATGCGGCGATTTCGATGCAGCCCAATTCGGGGGCGCAGGGCGAATATGCCGGTCTGCTGTCGATTTCGGCCTATCACCGCGCGCGAGGCGAGGGGCATCGCAATGTCTGCCTGATCCCGGTCAGCGCGCATGGCACCAACCCTGCCAGCGCCCAGATGGTCGGCTGGAAGGTCGTGGTGGTCAAATCTGCCGAGAATGGCGATATCGACGTGGAAGATTTCCGCGCCAAGGCCGAGAAGCATTCGGAAAATCTGGCGGCCTGCATGATCACCTATCCCAGCACCCATGGCGTGTTCGAGGAGACCGTGATCGAGGTTTGCAAGATCGTTCACGATCATGGCGGGCAGGTCTATATCGACGGGGCCAACATGAACGCGATGGTGGGGCTCAGCCGCCCCGGCGATCTGGGTGGTGACGTGAGCCACCTCAACCTGCACAAGACCTTCTGCATCCCGCATGGCGGTGGTGGTCCCGGCATGGGGCCGATCGGCGTCAAGGCGCACCTGGTGCCGCATCTGCCGGGCCATCCCAGCACCGGTGGCACCGAGGGGCCGGTCAGCGCCGCGCCATTCGGCTCGCCGTCGCTGCTGCCGATCTCGTGGGCCTATATCCTGATGATGGGTGGCGAGGGGCTGACACAGGCGACGCGCGTGGCGATCCTCAATGCCAACTACATCGCCAAGCGGCTGGAAGGGGCGTATGACGTTCTTTACAAGGGGCCGACGGGGCGTGTGGCGCATGAGTGCATTCTCGACACCCGCCCGTTCGAGAAAAGCGCGGGCGTGACGGTGGATGATATCGCCAAGCGGCTGGTCGATTGCGGGTTCCACGCGCCGACGATGAGCTTTCCGGTTCCCGGCACGCTGATGGTCGAGCCGACCGAGAGCGAGACCAAGGCCGAGCTTGACCGGTTCTGTGATGCGATGCTGGCGATCCGCGAGGAGATCCGTGCCATCGAGGAAGGCAAGATCGACGCCGAGAACAACCCGCTGAAACACGCGCCGCACACGATGGAGGATCTGGTCACCGATTGGGACCGGCCCTACACCCGTGAGCAGGGCTGTTTCCCTCCGGGGGCCTTCCGCGTCGACAAATATTGGCCGCCGGTCAATCGCGTGGACAACGTCCATGGCGACCGGTTCCTGATATGTACCTGTCCGCCGCTTGAGGACTATGCAGACGCTGCCGACTAGGCGCGTTGAGGCAGGGTGGGTTTCAAACCCACCCTGCTGTTGCCTCACTCGCGGGCGCGCAAGACTTGCGCGGGCCGCACTGCCAGCGGGCGCAGCGCAAAGCCGATTGCTGCCAGCAGCGTGACGCCGATGCCGCTCGCCACGATGATCAGCGCCGAGGACCAGATGATGGTGTAGCTGGTCTCCATCACGTAGTGGCTGACCGCCCAGCCGCCCAGGATACCCGCGCCGATGGCCACGATGCCCGCCGCCGCCCCCAGAAGCGCCGCGCGCAGGGCGAGGCTGCGCAGGATGCGGCCTCGGGTGGCGCCCAGAACCTTGAGCACCGCTGCCTCGTGAACCCGCGCCGCCTGATCCGCTGCCGCCGCACCGATCAACACAAGGAACCCTGTCAGCAGCGTCGAGGCTGCCCCCCATGAGGTGGCCGTGGCCAACCCCGCCAGCAGTGCTGCGAGCCGGTCGATGGCGTCGCGCACGCTGATCGCGGTCACGTTGTGATAGCGCGCGGCGATGTCTCGCAGGATTGCGGGCTCTGATGCCACGTCGGCATAGACGGTGGATATGAAGCTATGGGGCGCGCCCTCCAGAGCGGAGGGGTTCATCGACATGATGAAACCGATCCCGGCGGTGGAGAAATCCACGTCTCGCAGGCTTGTCACCGTGGCCGTGATGTCGCGGCCCAGGATGTTCACGGTGATGGTGTCACCCAGCGACAGCCCCATTTCTGCGGCTTCTTCGGCGGCAAAGCTGATCTGCGGCGGGCCGGTGTAATCTTCGGGCCACCACTGGCCAGCGGTGACGCGCGTTGCCTTTGTCGGGGTGGCGGAATAGGTCACGCCCCGGTCGCCGCGCAGCACCCAGTGATCGCCCGCGACCTCGGATGCGGGACGGTCGTTGATCCGGGTGATGATCCCGCGCAGCATCGGCGCGCTCTCGATCCGGCTGACGCCCGGATCGCCTTCCAGCCGGGCGCGAAAGCCTGCCATCTGATCCTTTTGCAGATCGACGAAGAAGAAGGATGGGGCACGCTCGGGCAAATCGCCCTGGATCGCGCCGCGCAGGTTGCCGTCGATCTGTCCGACAGCGGCCAGGACCGACAGGCCCAGCCCCAGCGATAGCACAACCGGCCCCGCCGTGGTGCCCGGCCCTCCGATTGCCGCAAGCGCCCAGCGTAGGGGCGGTCTGCCGCGTGCGACGGGGCGCAGTGCGCGGGCCAGCGCGCGCACGCCTTGTGCCGATAGCGCCAGCAGGATCAGCGCGCCGAGGATGCCGCCTGCCGTCCAGAGCGTCAGCCGCAGATTGCCCGAGAACCAGATTGCCGTGCTCAGAAGCCCGGCGAGCAGGAGCGCCGTGACGACCACGAAGGGCCAAGGCGGGATGGTGCGGCTTTGGGCGGCGTCCCCGCGAAAGAGGCTGGCGGCGCGGATATCCAGCACCCTCGCCAGTGGCCAAAGGGTAAAGACAAGCGCGGTAAAGGCGCCATAGATCGCGGCTTCGATCATCGGTGTGGGGTAGAAGGCAAAGACTGCGGGTACCGGCAGCCGCGAGGCGAGCAGCGATGACAGGGCCACCGGCAGCCCCGCCCCCAACAGGACGCCCGCCGCGATCCCCAGTGCTGCAAGCGCGCCGATCTGCATCAGGTAGCTGGCAAAGATCACGCTGCGCTCGGCCCCCAGCGTGCGCAGGGTGGCGATCACCGGCGTCTTGCGCGCCAGATAGGCACGCACTGCGGCAGATATGCCGACGCCGCCCACCGCCAGCCCGCTGAGGCCGACCAGCACCAGGAACGCACTGAGGCGGCGCACGAATGCGGCCACGCCCGGCGCGCCGTTGCGCGCGTCGCGCCAGCTGAGGCCGCTGGAGGCAAAGGCGGCTTCGGCCTCGTCCCGCACTGCCGCCAGGTCCGTGTTCGGTGGCAGGTCCAGCCGGTAGCGCGCGCTGAACAGCGTGCCGGGGGCCAGCAAACCGGAGGCATCAAGCGCCCGGGTAGCAACGATACTGCGCGGCCCGAGGCCGAAACCGCCCACAGCGTTGTCAGGTTCTTCCACCAATGCGGCCATCAGGCGGAAATCCTGCGTGCCAAGGCGGAAGGTGTCGCCGATCTCCAGCCCCAGCTGCGCGATCAGCGCCGGGGCCATGACGCCGCCGGGCAGGCCACCCTTCCCGGCCAGCGCGTCGCGCAGCGGTATTGCCGGGTCCAGCCCGACCTGGCCGATCAGGGGATAGGCGTCATCGACGGCCTTCACCTGGGTCAGCGCGCGGGTTTCGTCCGGGCCGAGGGCGAGCGAGCGAAAGTCGACGATTTCCGAGATGTGATCGGCGTTGCGCGTCATCCATGCCCGTTCGGGCGGGCTGGCGAAACGGTATGTCAGCTCGATCTCGGCATCGCCGCCCAGCAGGGCCGCGCCGTCCCGCGCCAGACCGGCAGCGATGCTTTCGCGCACGGTGCCGACTGCGGCGATGGCCGCCACGCCGAGGATGATGCAGGCCAGCAGGATACGAAACCCCGCCAGGCCACCGCGCAATTCGCGCCGGGCCAGTCGTGCGGCGAGCATCAGCCTCATGCGGCGCTGGCCACGGGGTCGATGCGGCCGTCGCGCAGGGCGATGACGCGGTCGCAGCGCGCGGCAAGGTCTGCGTCATGGGTGACCAGCACCAGCGTCGTGCCGTGCCGGTCGCGCAGATCAAAGAGCAGATCGATGATCACCGCGCCGGTGCTGCTGTCGAGATTGCCGGTCGGTTCATCGGCGAGGATGATATCGGGCTGGGGCGCTGCGGCGCGGGCCAGCGCCACGCGCTGCTGTTCGCCGCCCGAGAGTTGCGAGGGGTAGTGATCGGCGCGCGCGCCAAGCCCGACGGCATCCAGTTCTGCCCGCGCCCGGTCAAAGGCATCGGCGCGCCCGGCCAGTTCCAGCGGGGTTGCGACATTTTCGAGCGCGGTCATCGTCGGAATGAGATGAAAGGATTGGAAGATTACGCCGAAATGGTCGCAGCGCAACCGCGCCAGCGCGTCCTCGGACATGGCGGACAGATCGTGCCCCAGCGCCATGACGGTCCCGCCTGTTGCCCGCTCCAGCCCGCCCATCAGCATCAGCAGCGAGGATTTGCCGGACCCGGACGGGCCGACAAGGCCAAGTGTCTCGCCGCTCTGGACTTCGAGGGTAATGCCATGAAGTATCTCGACCAGACCGGCGTTCGATCTGAGCGACAGCGCGGCGCCGGACAATGACAAAAGAGGATGGCTCATGAAAACGCGCCTGTTTGCAAATGGTTGTCTCACATATGGGCTATGGCGCCGGTGGGGCAAGGCGCGGTCAGTGTTTCTTTTGGTCACGTTTCTGTCGGCCGCCTTGCCCGCTGCCCGTGCCGTGGCGACAGAACCGGTGACGGTGTTGGCGCTGGGCGACAGCCTGACGCAGGGTTACGGACTGGTGCAGCAGGACGGTTTCGTGCCGCAACTGGAGCACTGGCTGGCCGAGCAGGGCATCGACGCGCGGCTGATCAATGGCGGCGTGTCGGGCGACACCACGCAGGGCGGGGCAGCCCGCGTGGAATGGAGCCTGACGGAGGATGTGGATGCGATGATCGTGGCGCTGGGCGGCAATGACCTGCTGCGCGGCATTGATCCGGCTGTGAGCCGCGCCAACCTGGAGGCGATTCTGAAGGCTGCCGAGGCGCGGGATGTTGCCGTTCTGTTGATCGGGCTGCGGGCGCCGGGAAACTACGGGCCAGACTACAAGGCGGCGTTCGATGCGATCTATCCCGAACTCGCCGAGCGTTACGACACGCTCTACCTGGAGAGTTTTTTCGACGGGATCGAGGCCGAGGTGGACGGTGATCGGGGGGCGTTCTTTCAGGCTGACGGTATCCATCCGAACAGAGATGGCGTGGCGCTGATCGTGGCGGCGGTGGGGCCGTCGGTGGCGGCGCTGATCGCGCGGGCGCAGAAACAGAATCAGTAAAGCAGGGCCAGAAATGAAAAAGGGGCCCGAAGGCCCCAATTTCGAAATGTCATGCGGCGGTTTACGCCAGCGCGATGTTCGTCGCGGATTCGCGGCCATCGCGGCCTGCTTCGACGTCAAATGTTACTTTCTGGTCGTCGGCCAGACCGGTCAGACCGGCGCGCTCAACTGCAGAAATGTGAACAAATACGTCTTTTCCACCGGTTTCCGGTGCGATGAAGCCGAAGCCTTTAGTTGCGTTGAACCATTTTACGGTGCCATTTGCCATCCGTTGGTCTCCTTCAATAATCGCTGCCCGCGGAGGTGCGGCAGCCTGGCTAGTCGTGCAAGATCGAGTGACTGAGCCGTGAGGAGCAGGTGGTCGATAGCTGTAACGTCGCGCCTTATAATATGCGATGCCGCGACCAATCGCGCAAGAGGGAAGGTGAAAAATCTGAGCGAAAGCCCGCCGGTCGGTGGATTCAGGCCCGGCGCAGGCGGCGCCAGACGGCGGCGGGGATGCGGCGCGCGATCAGCCACATCAGCCGGGGGTACTCGATTTCGCCGGACAGCATCGACAGGTAGGCGTGCTTGACGGTTGTCGAACTGGCGAAGGCCCGGCGGAAGAATGGCCGCGCGCGCGGCGCAAAGATCAGCGGGCGCAAGACACAGGCCAGACGCAGCGAGCGCTGGATCGGACGGACCTGACGCGCATAGATCCGCAGTGCGGTATCCGGTTGGCCCGCCCGGATCGCGGTGGCGGCGGCATCGGCGGCCAACTGCCCGCTTTTCATCGCATAGGCGATGCCCTCGCCGGTGATTGGATCGACAAAGCCTGCCGCATCTCCGGCCAGCAGAACCGCAGCGCGCCCCGGAACACGGCGATAGTCGCCGAAGGGCAGGAAATGCCCCTTGACCCGTGCCGTGCTGGCATCGTCCAGCTGCGCGCGGTAGGTGGCCAGCCGGGCCTGAATTTCCGGGTTTTCGGCCTGCAGCCCGCCGATGCCGATGGTGGTGCTGCCGCGTTTGGGAAACTGCCAGCCATAGCCCCAGCTGGCCGCGTCGAAATCGATTCGCACCACCGGGTTGTCGGGCTGCGGCGGGGCCTCCACCTCGAGCGCAAAGCCGATGCGCGCCTTGTCGAAGGATTGCCCGAACAGCGCACGCGCGACGCGGCTTTGCACCCCGTCCGCGCCGATAAGTATCAGATATTCAAGGGCTGTGCCGTCATCCAGCTCGACACGTTGCGCCGCCAGATCAAGCTCTGTCACGCGACAGCCCGAGTAATCTGATGCCCCCGCCTGAACCGCCCGTTCGAATAGCAGGCGGTCCATGTCCCAGCGCATTGTCAGGTAGACCGGCAAAGTGTGTTCGGACCCGCCCAGCGGGGTGCCGTCGAGGTGAAAGGCGAAGCGGTCGCGCGGCTCGAACAGTTGCGGATCGAGCGTGTGCTGGAAAATCTCTTGGTAATATCCCTGCGCGCGCCCGGTAAAGAGCCCGCCGCAGAGCTTGGCGCGCGGGAAGCGTGCCTTGTCGATCACCGCGACGCTGAGGCCCGCGCGCCGGGCGGTCACGGCGGCGGCGCTTCCGGCCGGGCCGGCGCCAAGGATGATCACGTCAAATCGGGTCATGTGCGGGTCCGGGGCCAGAAATTCTGCCCCGTCATAAAGGCTGACTGCCGTCGCGGAAAGGGCCGTCGGTATCGCGTCGGTCCCCGGTCGGTGCGGTGGCTTGACCGGGGATTAACCGATCGGGGCAATGTTGGGCGCTCCGAACCGGAGGTGCCGATGGCCCGCATGACCAAGACCGAACGTATTGCCCGCGAAGGGCTGATGAAGAACCTGATCCAACTGATGCGGGACGACTGGATTCCGATCCGGATCGCGGACGAGATCCCCGATGCGTGGCACACGCTGGAGGCCGATCTGGACGTGACCGAGCCGAAGGAAAAGGTGACGCTCTACCTGGATCGCTCGGTAGCGCGGTTCTATCGGGCGATGGGGAAGGGGTATCAGGCGCGAATCAACCGGCTGTTGGCGACCTGGGCGCAGATGCATATCGCGCGCGAGGTGAAGCTGGAGGAGATGCTGCGCAAGCGGTTGAAAGAGTGAGCGGGCCGGGTCGAAGCCTGACACAAGGAAAAAGGGCGGCCCGAAGACCGCCCTCAAGATGTCAGATCGGCGCACATTCTCAACCGGGTGCGCACGCCATTGCGTGGCAATCGCTTTCGCGCACGCGTTGAAAAGCAATGCTTTTCAACGTTACCTCGCAAACTTCTTGTGCTTCATCCGCGTGGGCTCCAGCGCGTCGGCGCCAAGGCGGCGCTTCTTGTCTTCTTCGTAATCCTCGAAATTGCCCTCGAACCATTCCACATGCGCGTCGCCCTCGAAGGCCAGCATGTGGGTGCAGATCCGGTCGAGGAAGAAGCGGTCGTGGGAGATGACCACGGCGCAGCCGGCGAAATCCACCAGCGCGTCTTCCAGCGCGCGCAGGGTTTCGACATCGAGATCGTTGGTCGGCTCATCGAGTAGCAGCACGTTGCCGCCCGAGCGCAGGAGGCGCGCCATGTGAACGCGGTTCCGTTCGCCCCCTGACAGCAGCGAGACTTTCTTTTGCTGGTCGCCGCCCTTGAAGTTGAACGCCGAGCAATAGGCGCGGGCGTTCACTTCGGCATCGCCGAGCTTGATGATGTCCTGCCCGTCGGCGATGGCCTCCCAGACGTTTTCGTCCGGTTTCAGATCGTCGCGGGACTGATCCACGTAGGACAGATCGACAGTGTCGCCGTATTCGATGGTGCCGGCATCGGGCTTTTCCTGTCCGGTCAGCATCTTGAACAGGGTCGATTTACCCGCGCCGTTGGGGCCGATCACGCCGACGATGCCGCCGGGCGGCAGCGAGAAGCTGAGGTTCTCGATCAGGAGCTTGTCGCCCATCGCCTTGGTCAGCCCCTGCACCTCGATCACCTTGTCGCCGAGGCGCGGGCCGTTGGGGATGACGATCTGGGCGCGGGTCAGTTTCTCGCGCTCTGACTGGCCGGCCATCTCGTTATAGGCGTTGATCCGGGCCTTGGATTTGGCCTGCCGGGCCTTCTGGCCCTGACGCATCCATTCCAGTTCGCGTTCCAGCGTCTTTTGCTTGGACTTGTCCTCGCGGGCCTCCTGGCTCAGGCGCTTGGCCTTTTGTTCGAGCCAGGACGAATAATTGCCCTCGTAGGGAATGCCGCGACCGCGGTCCAGTTCGAGAATCCAGCTGGTGATATCGTCGAGGAAGTAGCGGTCATGGGTGACGATCAGGATCGTGCCCTTGTAGTCGATGAGGTGCTGTTGCAGCCAGGCGATGGTTTCGGCATCCAGGTGGTTGGTCGGTTCGTCCAGCAGCAGCATGTCAGGCGCTTCGAGGAGCAGCTTGCACAGGGCGACGCGGCGGCGTTCACCGCCCGAGAGCGACGCCACGTCGGCATCATCGGGGGGGCAGCGCAGCGCCTCCATGCTGACGTCGATCTGGGCGTCGAGATCCCACAGGTTCTCGGCGTCGATCTGGTCTTGCAGTTCGGCCATCTCATCGGCGGTCTCATCCGAGTAGTTCATCGCCAGTTCGTTGAAGCGATCAAGCTTGGCCTTTTTCGCTGCGACGCCGAGCATGACGTTTTCGCGGACGTTGAGCGCCGGGTCGAGATGCGGCTCTTGCGGCAGGTAGCCGACATTGGCGCCCTCGGCGGCCCATGCCTCGCCGGTGTAATCGGTATCGAGGCCGGCCATGATTTTCATCAAGGTGGACTTGCCCGAGCCGTTGACGCCGACGACGCCGATTTTCACACCGGGCAGGAATGACAGATGGATGTTCTCAAAGCACTTCTTCCCACCGGGATAGGTCTTTGAGACGCCCTGCATGTGATAGACATATTGGTAAGCTGCCATGGCTGATGCTTTCTGATTAAGACCGGGTGTTGGCCTGCATGTAACCGTCGGGCGCTGCGATTTCAAACAGGGAGTTTGTCGCGCTATCGCTTTGCCTTGTGCGGGGTGGCGCGGGCCGGGGTGGTCGCATCCAGAGTGAAGGGCGCAGGCAGTGGCGTATTGGCGCGCAGCCAGCCGACCATATCGGCCACCGGCATCGGCGAGGCGAGGCCGTAGCCCTGGATGAACGGGCATTTGGCGCGTCGCAGGATATCGAGCTGACCTTGGGTTTCCACGCCCTCGGCCACCACATCCATGTCCAGAAGCGCGCAGAGCCGGATGATCGAGCGTGCCACGACGCGGTTGCGCGGCGCGGTTTCCAGCCGCCGGATCATCGAGTGATCAAGCTTGATCGCGTCGATTTCGATGGCCGATATATGCGACAGCCCCGCATGGCCGGTGCCGAAATCGTCGAGTGCCACGCGCACGCCGATCCGCCGCAGCCGCTCGATGGCGGCGAGCACCCCGATATGGCCGCCGCCCAGCAGGCTGGTTTCCAGGATCTCGACGCAGATGCTGGAATGCGGCAACCCGCGCGATTGCAGTGCCCAGTCCAGCAGGCCGGGGTAATTGACATCCGACAGGATCGTGCTGGAGACGTTGAGCGACAGGGTCAGGCCGGAAAACCCCGCCTGATGCATCCGCGCCAGCGCGTCGAGCGCATGGTTCATCGCCAGGTAGTCGATATCGGGCAGCAACTGTGTGCCCTTGGCCGCCGAGAGGAACGCCGCGGGGGCCAGCAGGCCCTGTTGCGGGTGATCCCAGCGCAACAGCGCCTCGCAGCCGGTGATCCGGTTGCTGGCCAGATCGAGGATCGGTTGCAGGAAGATGGTGAACTGGTCGTGTGCCACCGCTTCCTTGAGGTCGCGGCTGAGTTGCTGGCGGGCGCGCGCACGCTGGCCCAGTTGATCGGTATAGAGGACGACCTGCCCGCGCCCTGCATCCTTGGCACTGTAGAGCGCCATATCGGCCTGCTGAATCAGGGCCTCTCCTGAGGCGGTATCGGCGGTGGACATGCTGGCCCCGATGGAAAGGCCCACGGGTATTGTCTGATCCTTCCAGACCAATGGGCGGCTGACGGCGCGCATGACCTGCCCGGCGCGGGCCAGCAATGCCTTCTGCGTGCCGATATCGACGAAAATCAGAAGAAACTCATCGCCGCCGGTGCAGCAGACCAGATCGCCGGGCCGGACCTGTTGGCGCAGACCGTCGGCCACATGGTGCAGCACCGCATCGCCGGCCGCGTGGCCAGCGTGTCGTTGACCTCCTTGAACTTGTCGAGATCGAGTTGAAGCACGCCGATCCGCCCGGCCATGATCTGGGCCATCACCTTGCGGCTGCGCATGTAGCGCGACAGTTTCTTGCGGTTGCCAAGGCCGGTCAGATCATCGTGATAGGCGGCATGATCCAGGTCGTCCTTGACCTGTTGCAGTGCGGCCTGGGTCGTGACCTGCTCCGAGACATCGCGGCAGGTGACGACAACCATCTTTTGCGTGTCGTCGGGGCCGAGATCGATCAGCGAATGGCTCTGCTGGTTCCAGAACCGGCTGCCGTCGCGGCGCAGATGCTGGGTGATGCGGTAGCGATCGAACAGAGAGGTCGAGAAATCATACCGAAAGTTTTCTGTCTCTTCACGGGGCGGGCGGCTTTCGGGTGGCAGTATCTTTTCCTGCGGATTGCAGCCCTTGAGCTCGGACAGGGACCAGCCAAGCATCTGTTCGCAGGCGGGGTTCATCCATTTCACCCGGCCATTGATATCGAGCAGGATGATGCCATCGCGCACATGATCGAGGATCAGCCCCGGAAGCCTGGCGTCGGTGCTGGTCGCCGGGTCCGCGCGTAGCGGCTTCCTGTCAGATCGCGTTTGTCTGCTCACTGCTCCACCAAGGTTGCGCTGAAATTACATGACGACAGTGGCAAACGGTGCTTAATATCGGGTGGTCATCGGCCGCCTATGCGGATAAAAATTCTTAAAATTTAAGGAGCTTGCGGCAAAATGCCTGCTTTGACCTTGCCGCCGGTGCGGCCCGGCCAGACCATCGGATTGCTTGGCGGGTCGTTCGATCCGCCACATGCGGGTCATGTCCATATCACCCGCGAAGCGCTGAAACGGTTCGACCTCGGGGCGGTTTGGTGGCTGGTCAGCCCCGGCAACCCGCTGAAGGCACACGGGCCCGCGCCCATGGCGCGGCGGCTGGAGGCGGCGGCGCAGATCATGCAGCACCCGCGCGTTTTTATCAGCGATGCCGAGGCGCAGATCGGATCGCGCTATACCGCCCAGACGCTGCGGGCGCTGCGCGCGGCCCGGCCCGGCGCACGGTTCGTGTGGTTGATGGGGGCCGACAACATGGTGCAATTCGATGAATGGCAGGATTGGCAGGAGATCATGAAGTCCGTGCCGGTGGGCGTGCTGGCCCGTCCGGGCACGCGCATTGCGGCGCGCAACTCGAAAATGGCGCGGATCTATGCGGCGCACCGGCTGCCGGGCCGCCAGAGCCAGCGTCTGGGGCTGATGGCGCCGCCGGCATGGTGTTTCATCAATGTGCCGATGCGGGCGATTTCCTCGACGGACTTGCGGGCGTCAGGCGCATGGTAGCCGGGCGTGATGGTGCGCGCGGGGCTGGGTTTGCCCTTATCTGCGGGGCTGTCACGGGCCGGGGCCAAATGGGGGCAATTCGTCGTTGTCTGCCGCGCGCGACTGGGTTTAACTCTGGGCCATGACGAAACTGTTTTCACGACGTGGTTTACTGGGCACCGCCTTGGCGGGTCTGGCCAGTGCGGTCAGTGCCGGGGCGCCTGCCGTATCGCTGCGGCCGCAACTGCGCCCGGCCGACCTGGACAAGGCAGCCCTGCGGCCGCGCCCCAAGGCGCCCGATCCGCAGGCACTGATCGACCGGGCAAAACTGGGCGGCAGGGTTGGCTATGCGGTGGTCGATGTGAAAACCGGCGCGCTGCTGGAGACTCGTAACGCCGATATGGGCTTTGCCCCCGCCAGCGTGACCAAGACGGTGACGGCGCTTTATGCGCTGAACGCGCTGGGCGCGGGCTATCGGTTTCGCACCCGGCTGATCGCGACCGGGCCGATCGAGAACGGCGTGATCAAGGGCGATCTGGTGCTGACCGGCGGTGGCGATCCCACGCTCGATACCGATGCATTGGCGGGCATGGCCGCCAACCTCAAGGCAGCGGGCATCCGGGCCGTCACCGGCGCCTTTCGCGTGTTCGACGGCGCGCTGCCCTTTATCCGCGTGATCGACGAGAGCCAGCCGGTTCACGTCGGCTACAACCCGTCGCTGTCGGGGCTGAACCTGAATTTCAACCGCGTGCATTTCGAATGGGCGCGGGACTCGGACGGTTATACCGTCACGATGGACGCGAGGTCGGGCAAGTACCGGCCCGAGGTGCGCGTGGCCCGGATGCGCATCGCCGACCGCGCCGCCCCGGTCTATACCTACAAGGACGCGGGCGATCACGATGAATGGACCGTGGCGGCCAAGGCCCTGGGCAAGGGGGGCGCCCGCTGGCTGCCCGTCCGCTACCCGGCGAGCTATGCCGGCGAAGTCTTTGCCACGTTTGCGCGCTCGCACGGGATCAAGCTCGATCAGGCCCGGCCGCAGAGCGATGCGCCGCGCGGCACGGCGGTGGTGACCCATAACAGCAAGGCACTGAGCACGATCCTGCGGAGTATGCTGAAATATTCCAACAACCTGACCGCCGAACTGGTCGGCATGACCGCCACTGTCGCACGGGGCGGCAAGGTCACATCGCTGGCGGCGTCGGGGCGCGAGATGTCGGCATGGGCGCGGACCGAACTGGGCATGACGGAAGCGTCACTGGTGGATCACTCGGGGCTCGGGGCCGCCTCGCGGCTGACGGCCGAGGGGCTGGCCCGTGCGTTGGCCAAGGTGGCTTCGGAGGGCAAGCTGGAGCCGCTGCTCAAGCCGTTCGTGATGCGCCACGAGAATGGCAGTACCGACAAGGGGCATCCCGTGAAGGTGCTGGCCAAGACCGGCACGCTCTATTTTGTCAGCTCGCTGTCGGGCTACGCCACTGGCCCGGACAACCGGCAACTGGCCTTTGCGATCTTTACCGGCAACGAGGAAAAGCGCCGCGCGCTGGGCCAGTCGGCGCAGGAACGCCCGCCGGGTGCGGCGGCCTGGAACGCGCGCTCGAAACGCCTGCAGCAGCAGTTGATCGAGCGCTGGCACGCGGTCTACGGCAGTTAGCAGAGCCCACTGTCTGCTGCCGTCCCGTGCCCACCTGCCCGGAGCCGTCCCGCGCGGGGCCCAGCCCGGCACGCAATCGCACTTCCACCGGACCGGGCGATCCGCTAATTCAACGCCACCACCAGCGGCGGCGAGTTGGCGGAGTGGTTACGCAGCGGATTGCAAATCCGAAAATTTATCACAAAAAATTAGTGACTTAACGATTTTCGGTTAGCGGGACATATTGAGAACATATCGTGAAAATGATAGCCGCCCCAATTCGAGCATATGAAGGAAGACGCGGTGCGTTGGCTACCACACCAGACCAGTGAGGCGATTTTCGACCGCTGAATGCGGATGGGCCGCACATCACAAGCCAGAAGACTGTGGGTATGAACTGCAGCCCACTCTTGAGGCGTGACATCCCCTTTGACCGCTGTCAGCCCGAACGCGACGTTTGTGCACGCTTTGAGCTCATAAGGCAAATCATGTAGGATCGGACACTGCGTTCGCAAGCAATACGCTCCGCAACAATGGAAGCAGACATTCATGTGACTTCAAACCAGTGCATTGTTGATTTCCACTGAGAAGTGACCCGGTGGGGGTGCTGAGCGATACTTGTGGTAAGAAAGTGCCGGGCGGAAGGGGATCATCCGACGTAGAAAATTCAAAAAAAGTGCGGCTGAGGCTGACGGCTGATCCAGCTTGTGAAGAACCGGAAGGATTGGTTCCAATTGTTCTGTTGAGGCGTGGGCTGATGATCCGCGCCACCTGAGTGGTCCAGTTTGAATGTTAGTGCATGATTGGCGAAGCGTATCGCTAGTTCGAATCTAATCTCCTACCTTCGTAGCCTTTTGGGTCGGACTTTGGGTGTCAAAGAGGGGTTGCCGATTGGCGGAAGTCTGCAGGTTTGGGCTTATGCCGGGTATCACTTGACAGAGGAGGTGGCACACCTCAAGTTGTCTACCAACGGATTAGTGAGTTGTCTTAAAAGGATTTTAGACGCTGTTAGCAGAAGTTTATCGCTTGGCGGTTTACAGGTTCAGTAAGGGAAAAACATGACCAAGAAAGATGCTACAATCGAAACGTCACGAGATGCGCCGCAGAACGGGCAAGCGAGTGAAGAAACTCAGCCGCAATCTCAGCAGATTGATCCCGAAGTCGCGGCAAAGTTGGCGAATCTGCGGTCCTCCTTGCGTGAAAACTTCGGAAAGGCTGTCATGGCCATGATGATGGTGCCGCGCTATCGGTCGCAAAATCTGGCTGATTTGCAGCACCTTGTATTGGACCCGATGCTGCAGGACCGTCTGGCATTCGCCTACCCAGGCAAGTCGGAAAAGCAGCCCATGACCGAAATGGCCGGGTTTGCCATCTGGGCGAGCGTCTCCGAAGAGGTAGATAAGCGCATTCGTGAACAACTTGCCGCGGGTGTCTTTCCGATCCGGTTGAAGACCGAGGACTGGAACAGCGGCAATATCAATTGGCTCTTGGACGTGATCGCTCCGGATCAGAAAACCATAACCAGCGTGATCGCAAACTTCCGGCAGGTGATCAAGGATGGAGAATTGCGTCTGCATCCCCTGATTTCACGCATGGTAGATGCAGAGACCCTGGAAAAGATGGGCGCCCGGCGTGACGGCGCCAAAGAACAGGGGTCGTCCGAAGCCTGAGACACATGTCTGTTCAGCCGGGTCTCACGCTTGCTTTTCCAGGCGCGCACATGCGTCTTATATAGGCTTCGTGAGGTCCCAACGCGCCGATCTGCGCCTGTGTTTCCTGTGCATTCAGGGAAATGTAGCGGCCCAAGTCCTCGGTCGGGACAGCGCGCACCATTGGGTGGAAATGCTTTGGTCGTCGGCCCTGGCCCCACATCACCTGCAACCAGCTCGCTATGTCGAACAGTTCCGTATTGAAGCGGACGATCTGACCTGTTGCGTCAAAGAGATCCAACTTCTGCGACAGACTGTCGGGGAGCGGCATCGTGCGACAATAATTCCAGAATTCGGACGTGTCGCGCTGGGTCGAGTTGTAGTGCAAAATGAGGAAATCCCGGATTGCCCTGAATTCGAAGGCCATCTGAGCGTTGTATTCCTCCTGTTGCGACGCGGCAAAGCTCCGATCCGGGAACAGTGACACAATCCGGGCGATGCCGGATTGGATCAGGTGGATCGACGTCGATTCCAATGGTTCAAGGAACCCGCTGGAGAGACCGATCGCGACGACGTTTTTATCCCAGAATTTGGCCCGCCGCCCGGTTTGGAACTTTATGAGTCGCGGATCCGCCAAGGCTGCGCCGGGCAGGTTGGCCATCAATTGGTCCGCGGCCCGCTCTTCGCTGATGTGCGACTGGGAAAAGACGTGCCCGTTCCCGGTGCGGTGTTGCAGCGGGATTTGCCATTGCCAGCCCGCCTCCCGGGCCGTGGAGCGCGTGAACGGGTCAAGCCTGCCATTGCCTTCGGACGGCACCGCCCAGGCCCGGTCACAGGGCAACCAATGAGACCAATCCTCATAGGCCACACCTAGCGCTTGGCCGATCAAAAGCGCCCGCATGCCTGTGCAATCAAGAATCAAATCCGTCTCGACCGCTCTTTCCCGGTCCAGATGCAACCGGGTGATATGGCCGCTCTCCGGGTGCTGGTCCCAGCCCTCAACGATGCCTTCGATCCGCTGTGTGCCGCGCTCCTCGGCATACCGCCGCAGGAAACCTGCGTATTTGGAGGCATCAAAATGATAGGCCGACGCAGGCATGCGCGCGCTCGTTTTTCCCGGTCCGTAAAGGCCGTGTTTGGCTGCAAGGGTGCCAGGACTGAACGCCTCGAGGTCGAGCTCCCCGCCCTCCTGATGGTAGCGCAGCCAGTATTGGTAGAACGGCAAGGTTCCGATCTTGCGCCCCACATCACCGAAACTGTGGAAGTAGCTGTGCCCCTCGCGGTGCCAGCCGATGAACTTGATCCCCAGCTTGATCGTGGCGGATGTTTCGCGCAGAAACTCCCGCTCGTCGATGCCGAGACCGCTATTGAACAGGCGGATCTGAGGGATTGTCGCCTCCCCCACACCGATGGTGCCGATGGCCTCGGACTCGATCAGGGTCACGGCCAATTGATCACCGAAATACTTCGACAAGGCGGCCGCCGCCATCCAGCCTGCGGTTCCTCCGCCCACTATTGCAACGCGCATCGGACTGGTCTGTCTTTCACTCATACTCCCACGCTAACAGGGAGAAATCCATTGGGCCATCACGAAAACCTCGTATTTCTGGATGAGATGCGGCATCGTCGGCCCATGGAGTCCTTTGAAATATCGCCTAACCTGAACATCGAAGTCAGATCGATCGGTCAGAGCGCCGAGCCGATGCTGGTGATCGATGACTTTCTGACCGATCCGACAGAGTTGGTCGATCACGCCGCCAAGTCCGAATGGACCGACTTGCCGCCCGGCGGCTATCCGGGACAACGGGCAGGATTGCCGCGCGGCTATGTTCAATCCATCCTCAGACGACTGGACGGCCCGATCCGGGACAAGCTGATCCCAGATCCTGCAAAGCTTGGAGATTTCATGTGCTCTTTCTCGATGGTCACGCGAAAGCCCGCCGATTTGGCCGAGATGCAGCGTGTGCCGCATATCGATGTGGCAATGGCAAACAGAGTCGCGATCCTGCATTACTTATGTGATGCGACGTTCGGGGGCACCGCCTTTTTCCGCCAGGACGCGACCGGGTTTGAGCAGATCAGCCCCGAGAACCGTGCCAGCTATTCCAAAGCCCGCAGCGCCGATATCGCACGATTGCAGGCTGCCCATGCCTATCCCGATCAGGACACTCCGGGATACACGCGCACAAGCTTTGTGAACGCGCGTTTCAATCGGGTCGTTGCCTATCGCAGCTTCACCTTGCACAGCGGCATTATTGACCATCCCGACGCCCTTGTCGGCGACCCGAGGCTGGGCCGCCTGACAGCTAACTTCTTTGTGGATTATGAGCCTGTTGGTGGGGACTAGGCCCTTTTGGGGCGACGTCTTCCCACGATGAATAGACCGCCCATGCCTGCGAGGACGAGTGGCAAAGTGGCTGGCAGAGGGATCGGTGCCAATGGCGAGTCCAGCGCGGTTATTGAGAAGGTGACGTCATAAGCATCCACCCCGTTGAATGCTTTGTCTGCAAAGAAATCCAGAGGTGCCAAGTTGCTGAAATTAAAGTCACCCGACGAGAGGCGCATGATTGCGTTTGCCCCAAGACCCGTTTTCCCGTTCGTCAGATTCGATAGGTTCCGCGACAGTAGAAATTCAAGCGTATCCGTCTCATTGTCACCGCTGGCAACGATGTCGAAGCGCTCAAAGTCGCTTACAGACTCGTAGCTGACCGTCACGAAATCATCAAAGCCGGTTCCATCGAACAAAAAAGAGACCCCTGAACCCGCAAAATCATCCAATACCAGTGGACTCAGAGAATCGTTGCTCAGAAGCGGGAAGAAATCATCATAGAAAACGCCGCCCGACCCTTCGTAAACAGGTGTCGTTTCCACAAATCCCAGGCCAACAAAATCGATCGGCGCGGCGTGTGCGGCACTCGTGCCCAGCAGCAGGGCCGCAGCACAGGTGCCTAAAAAGTTCTTGTTCATTTCACTTCCCCTAGTATCTCGGTCCTGGATGTTATCCCCTTGGACCTACTCGTTAAATTAAAACCACCCGTCTCAAAGCAGCGTATCTGAAACCAGTGTTATGTTCAAATCTTCCACTGTTGTCGCGTCACCGTAAACAAGGATCTGGTCCCCATCATCATCGGTCGTAATCGCCGCATAGCGCGACGTGAAGCGCACGGCATACTCTGAATCGAGCAGGATGCTGTCCAACCCGGCTTCAAAGTCGAGGATCGTCTCGCGCTCACGCAGGCCATTGGAGGCAAACACAAACGTGTCCGCCCCGCCCAGACCGTAATACTGGTCAGAACCGTCAAGACCGTTGATGATCTCATCCGCATCCGAGCCAATAAGCCGGTCGCGGTCGTTGGTGCCGAGAACCTCGATCAGGTCCGGACCTTCATCCTCATCCTCATCCGTCACCGACACAAACACAAACGCATCGTCAGTCAGAAGGCCGTCGCTGACCTCGACCTGCACTCCGTAGGTGTTGTCGCCATCGGAATCCGCAAAGGCTTCGAAGTCCGGCGCGGTCTGGAACGTCAATGCGCCGGTGGTCTGATCGATATCAAAGAGTGCACCGTCGGCGCCGCCAATGATCGAGAACGTGAGGTCTCCGCTTTCGTTGTCCACATCCGTGGCGCTGACAGTCCCGACCTCGGTCGTGTTTTCTGCCACATCAAACGCATACTCCGCCTCACCCAGTTCCGGTGCGTCGTTGACCGGGTCGACCGTCACGGTGAACGTCGCCTCGCTCACACCACCGTTTCCGTCAGAAACTGTGTAGGTAAAGGACGTCTCACCATTGAAATCAGCATCCGGGAAGAAACTCATCTTGCCATCGGGCGCGATGCCCACGTTGCCGTTCAAGGCGTTGTCCTTGAGGGCAAAAGTCAGCGCATCGCCGTCAACGTCACTGGCATTGATGGCCAGAGAGAAATCAACAATAGGCGTATCCTCATCCGTGCTGGTCTCAGCGTCAAACACCTCAGGCGCGTCGTTGATACCGTTGATTACGACCGTGGCGGTGTTCGGGGTTGTACTGGTCCCGTCGAACACGCCGAAGCTGACGGTCACATCCACGCTTTCCCCGCCGGCCAGGTCGTCGAACGCGCCGGGATCAAGTTGCAGGTCACTGCCCAGAACTGCGGCGATGCCCGTCAGGTCACGCCCGTCAGAGGAGGTCAAAACTGCTCCAGTCACGGAGAGCGGATCATCATCCGCGTCTGTCGCCCCGGCCAACAGGTCAACCGTCAGCGCGGCATCCTCTTCCGACGCTGTCAGTGCAATGGCCAAGACCTCGGGTGCAACGCCTTCGTCGACGTCCGTTACAGTCACCACAATGTCGCGGGTCGTTGTGTCAGTCCCGTCGAAGGCACCGACGCGGACCTCGTAGAGGTTATCGTCGCCGAACGGCACCTCAAAGTCGGGCGCGTTGGTAAAGCTCAATGCGCCAGTCACCGCGTCAAGGGTGAAGAGGGCATTGTCGGCGCCGCCATCCACGAGGACAAAGCTGACCGTGTCCCCTTCCGCGTCCGTCGCCGAAAGCGTGGTGACGGCCGTTTCGTTCTCGGCAACGTCAAACGCCTCACCAACCACGAGGTTTGGCAGATCATTCGCGCCAAGAACCGTGAAGCGCGCCAAAGCGTTGGTCAGAATATCGCCGTCAAACACAGCGTATTCCAGTTCAACGATGGCGGTTTCACCCGCTCCGAGATCATTAAACAGACCCGGCACGATTTGGGCTTCATTGCCATTGATCGTTGCAAAGCCCACGATCCCGCCTGCGTCGGATGCCCGCGCCAATCCCCCTGACACAGAAAGGACGTCGCCGTCGACATCACTGGCCTCAGCCAACAGATCAACCACTTGCGGGTCGTCATCCTCGGTCAGTGTCATTTCCAGAACGTTCGCGACCGGGGCGTCATTGACTGGTGCAATCGCCAGAGTGACCGCTTGCAGCGTTTCAATCTGACCGTCCGACGCTGAGAGTTCCAATACCACATCGCCGTTGAAATCCTGCGGTGGCGTGCCGGAAAGCGTGCGGCTTTCGGGATCATAGCTCAGCCAGGACGGCAGTTCTGCGCCGTCGGGTCCCCGGAACTCGATGACCAGCGCGTCACCATCTTCGTCAGTGATCTGATCATCCGCGATGGTGACCATCAATGGCGTATCTTCGGTGCCCTCGAGTGCAGTCAGCATGATGACAGGCGCATCGTTCACAGCTTCGCTGGTCACGGTGACATAGGCCGAGGTCGCGATGCCCGAACTGTCCTTGAGTTCGTAGCCAAAGCCGCCGATGCCATTGAAGTTCTCGTCGCCGACGATGGTGATCGTTCCATCTTCGCTGAGCGTGGCAGTAACGTTGTCCATTTCGAGGATGCGGGTGATGACGATCGCGTCGCGGTCGACGTCATAGTCGTTCGCGGTCAACTGCGAGGTGAAGATCGTGAGAACCTCGTCCTCTTGCAGCAGCAGTTCATCATCCAGGGCCACGGGTGCGTCGCTGACGGCCAGCACTTCAATTTCGACCGTTGTCGGCACTTCAAATCCGGTCTCATTGGTGAGCGCGTAAGTCAGGCGGAAGGTGCCGAAGTAATCTTGCTCTGTCGTGACGCGGAAGAGGCCGCTGTCGAGTTCTTCGACCGTGGCGGGGCTGCCAAAGGGTGCCTCGAGACCAAGGAATATGACCTCGGAACCCAGTGGGATATCGTCATTGGCCATCAACTCGAGCGGGTCGAGGTCAATGAAGGTGTCCTCGAGCATCTCATAGCTCGCATCAGACACTGCCACCGGCACCTCAAAGAGCGGCAGCACCAGAACGGTGGCGTAGCCGATGCTTGTGGCGCCAAATTCATCAGTCACACGGTAGTTAAATCCACCGTCGCCAAAGTACCCTTCGCGGCCCTGGAAGACGGCAGTTTGGCCGTCTTGGAATACGGTGCCGTTGTCTCCGTCGAAGACTTCGACGATCGAGAATGCATCGCCTTCGACATCCCGGTCATTGAACAGGAGGTCGGCAAAGTCGATGACGAAAGGTTCGTCCTGGTTGCCGATAAAGAACCCGTCGGTGTTGGCGATCGGGGCGTCATTAACGGCCTCGACGTCGAACGTGATTCGGCCTGTGTCGCGCAGGCGGCCATCGGTGATCGTGTATCCAAAGCTGAACTCACCGTTGACGTTTTCGTCCGGCACAAACTGATAGCGTCCGTCGGGCAGTTCGATGATACGGCCGTCTTGGATTTCCGACTGGATCGACACGAATTCAAGCGTGTCGCCATCGGCGTCAGTATCGTTCGCCAAGAGATCGGCAATGGTGAATTCGAACGGCGTGTCTTCGACAGTGTCAAACCGGTCGGTGACGGCCTCGGGCCGCTGGTTGGTGCTTACTACATTCAGCGCGACCGTGCCGGTGCTGTCGCCATGTCGGTCATCAGTGACCGAGTAAGTGAACAGTGCCTGCCCCGCGAAATCAGGCGTTGGCGTGAAGGTGATATTCGTCCCGTCGAACGCCACCGTTCCGTTTTGGGCGCTGTCGACGCTGATCCCAAGGAAGCGGATCGGGTCGCCATCGACATCAAGATCGTTGGCCAAAAGCTGAGACGGTGTGATCGTAATGAAGCTGTCTTCGAAAACGTTGAACTTGTCGGTCACCGCAATGGGCGGATCGAGAAGCGACGCGACATCGAAGAGGACTGTTCCATCGGCCGCACCCTCGCTGTCGTCTGTGATCGTGTAGGTCACGGCGACTTCACCGGCAAAGCCAGCGTCAGGTGTGAACGTGACGGTCGCATCGGCGTTGCCGTCAAAGGCAAAGGTCTGGGTTTCGGACTGCGTTGTTGTGCCGTCTGAATTGGTGAAGGTGATCTCCAACTCACCCAGCGCATCCAGCGGTACCGTAGCCTCCAATGCGCCGGATGTTTCGTCAACACTGATCCAGTCGGGCAGCACGCTGCCATCCGCCAGCGTGGCCGTCCATGTGCCCCCGGCTAGCGGCGTCAACGCGGTCGGCGTGGCCACCGAAACGACGCCCAAGGCGACATCAACGGCCCCATTCAGGCTGTCGCCCAGTTCCACGACACGCAGCGGATCCCCGTCGTCGTCACGGTCATTGGCCAGCAGGTCTGCAATGGTGAACGTTACATTGCCGTTCTCGAACAGGTCGAACTCGTCGGTTTCGGCCACCGGACGTTCCCGCTGGGCCAGCACGTTGAAGACGATGACGGCCGGATCAGACACCGCCCCCTTTTCGTCGTTGGCAGTGTAGGTGAAGGCCACAGCGCCATTGAAATCGGAGGGCGTGGTCAGGTTGATACGCTCGGGCAGATCAAAGACCGAGATATTGTCGTCTTCCGAGACTGTAAACGTCTCATCCACCACAACTTCGGTGATGATTGAGAACGCGGGCAATCCGTTGCCTGCTTCGATATCCAAGCGCACCGGAACGGTGCCCACATAGTTCGACGGTGGCCGCCCGGAGAAGGTCAGTGTCTCGGCGTCAAAGTTCAACCAGTTGTCCAGTGGTGCACCACTTTCGCGCCTGACTGTGATGCTCGCAGCGTTCGACAGATCGATGCCAAACACGTCTCCGGCTTCAAGTCCCGGAATTCCGGCGAGGACGTCGTTGATCGCCTCATCAAACGGTTCTTGCGGATCAACGACAAACTCGATGGTGAAACCTTCATGCGAGGCATAGTACGTGTCGTCCGGCAGGCCTGGTTTGTCGTCGGGTGTAAAGACAATCTGCAAACGGGCCAAACCGTCGGTGTCGTCAATCTCAAAATCAGAAAATCCAAGCTCTCGGCTGGCCTCATCAAAGCTGAGCCAAGAGGGCAGGGGGCGTCCGCCGATCTTGCTGGCGCTGAACCCGCCAGCGGAGATGTCAAAGACTGCGATGTCGTCATCTGTACCTTCAAAGGACTGGGCAAAGTCAGACCGTAGCTCGAAACCCTCCAGCACAGTATCTTCGACCGAAACTCCATTGGACAGCGCTGCGACGTCGCCTGCGTTGGTTGGATCAAAGGTGAACCTGGTTGGATAGATGCCGTCGCTTGCGGGATCGACGAGGAACACAATCACCTCAATCGGGTCGGTCGCGCCGGCTGGCACATCGCCTTCAAAGGTCATCGATGCCTCGTCGAAGGACAGCCACTCGGGCAGCTCGCTGTTGTTCGACGATTTGGCGGAAGTGGTGTAATCCTCTGAAATGTAACGGTTTGTGAGCACACCCAGTTGAACCGTTTCTTCAAAGAAGATCACGTCACCTTCGAGATCGAGGTCATTGCCGAAGGCTTCGGCGGGGATCACGTATTGCGGACCGTCTTCCAGGCCACGGACAACGTCATTGCGCAGTTCAGGCGCCGTGTTACGCGGAAGAACCGTTATGTAGACGTTCGCCGTGTCGGTCAGGCCGCGGCCATCATTGATGGTGTATTCAAAGCTCGCCTGACCGTTGAAGTTCTCCTTAACAGCGAATTCGATCATGCCGTCATCGGTCACCCGGACCTTTCCGTTCTCGGCAAAGCGGTACACGCTTTCGAAGAAGAGCGGATCGTCGTCCGGATCGGTGTCGTTTGCGAGGATTGTGGCCGGATCGATCAGGATTACCTCTTCTTGAAGCATCCGGATGCCGTAGTCATCGCGCGCATTGGGTTCCAGATTTTGTGGCCGGACATTGATCATGAATTCTAGCGTCGCCTCGGCGCCACGCTCGTCAATCACATCAAAGGCGATGCTTGCGGCCCCCAGGAAGAACGGCGTGAATTCGATGATGCCGGTATCGGGGTCGAAGTTTTCAATTCCGTTTTGGGTGGCGTTGCCATCCGCGGCGATGTGCAGACCGACAAACTCGAAACTGTCGCCTTCAATGTCGTAGACCTTCGACATCAGCTGATCGACGGTGAAGGTTGTCGTTTCCTCCAGCTTCGCTGACACGGCGCGTTCGCGAATGCGTGGCGCGTCGTTCACCGGTGCGAAGTAGATTTCGACGTCTGCTGTATCTTGCGCGCCGTCGTTGTCCTCCAGCACGTACCGGAACCCGGCAAAGCCAAAGAAATCAGGTCTCGACAAGAGCTCGATATACTGACCCGAGATCGTCCAAGCCGCATCCGTGGCCGCCCCGTCGTAATCCCGGTCCTTGTAGGGGCGCAACTCGTCGCCATCGAGGTTGGTCAGCGGCTGAGCGGATACAATACGCAGCCCTTCCATGGCCGCGTCGCCGTCCACGTCGTAGTCGTTGGCCAGAAGATTCTCGATGCGGATGCGCAGCGGTACGTCCTCGACCCCGTAAACGAGCGGGTCGTCATTGGCGACGGGCGCGTCGTTGACCGCCGACAAATTCACCTCAACCCGGGCTGTGGATTCGCGACCCAGCGGGTCACGCACGGTGTATGTGAAGAAGGCATCACCGTTGAAGTCCTGAGCTCCGAGGAACTCGATCATTCCGTCGCCGTTGATCTCGACCGTGCCGGATTGCGAGGACTGAACAGAGATCAGTTCAAGCTGATCAACGCCCGCCTCGGCATCGTTGCGCAACAGATCGACCGGATCGATGATCGCCACTTCGTCTTCGATGCCGAAGCGGAACACGTCGTTAGCTGCATTGAACCGACCTTCGCGCAGGCGGTCTTCGATCTCGGTCACACCCCAGATGGTGCTATCGCCGAATACGATCTGTTCCAAACCGGTTTCGGCACCCAGGAAGTGGTCGGTCACCGTCACCGTATCGATCAGGAACCCGTCGTCGCGTTCGAATTCGATGAACAGATCGTCACCGAGGCGAAGGAAAGACAGATCCTTGGTCGTCAGCTCTGATGCAAGGACCAGCCGGTCGATATCGCCCCCATCGCCCAGTTCTTCGATTGTATCCTCTGAGCTGTCGAGGCCGAAGAGGTAGTCGTCCGACCCAAATCCGCCTTTGAGAAGATCGTTGCCAAAGCCACCATCAAAGACATCGGTTGCAACGGACCCGATAAAGGTGTCGCCAAAAGATGACCCGATGAGCTTTTCGATCGAGATCAGTTGATCGCCAAGCGCTTCACCAGCGAGACCTTGGCCAAGATCCAGGTCGACAGTCACGGCCTCGTCGGCGAATTCATAATCGGCAGTGTCAAAGCCATCACGGCCATCAATCAGGTCGGCACCGCGGCTGCCGCGGAAATGGTTGTCGCCTTCGTCGCCACGCAGGGTGTCGTCCTGGAAGCTTGCAAAAATGATTTCGATACCGTCGAACGTGTCGCCTTCGGCGTCACCGCCGGATGCGGTGCCCGCTGCGATGTCGATATCGATGCCGTCGTTTGACAGGGTGTATTCAACGACGTCGATACCCCCACCACCTTGCAGGTCATCGCCACCGCGCCCGCCAATCAAGGTGTCGTCGCCAAGGCCGCCAAAGAGGCTATCTGCCTCGCGGCCACCCTCGAGGCGGTTGTTTCCGTCGTCGCCTTCCAAACGGTCGGCGAAGTCGGTGCCAATCAGGTTCTCTATGCTGATCAGGGTGTCGCCTGTGGCCTGACCACCGGACGCCGTACCGTTAGCGAGCGAAACATCGACTGCCTCGGCAGAGTTGAAATAGTTTGCGGTATCAGCGCCATCGCCACCGTCCAAGGTGTCGGCCCCGGCTCCCCCTTCGAGGAGATCGTCGCCGTCCCCACCTTCGAGAGTGTCTTCGCCCACACGGCCAAGCAGTTCGTCCCGGCCGTCATGTCCGGCAAGACGATTGTTCTGGTCGTCACCGCCGAGAATGTCGCGGAATTCGGTGCCGATGAACGCTTCGACATTGAAATACCGGTCGCCCTGCGCAAAGCCGCCCTGTCCGATCAGCGTGGTTAAATCAGCGCGAACGCCGATGTTTGACCCGGTGAAGACAACGGTGTCAAACCCGTCACCGCCGCGAATTTCGTCGGCTCCATCGCCACCATCGACCAGATCGTCACCATCTCCGGCCTCGATCAGGTCGTCGCCGAGGCTTGCCAGGATCGTGTCATTGCCCCCTTGCGCCACGATATGATCGTCGGACCGGTAGCCAAAGATCGTCTCGTCCAGCTCGTTCCCTTCAATGTAGTCGATGAACGGCGTGCCCGTCAGTTCCTGCCCGTAGAAATCGGCTACAACGGCATAGGCAAATCCGACATCCTCAAGGCCTTCCTCATCGGCGATGCGGTACTGGATCGTGACCGGACCGGTGAAGCCCGGGTCAAACCGGGCCACCATGAATTCAGTGTCCCGGAAGGTGATCATCTCGAACGAGCCAACCTCGATCCGATAGCCCTGAGCGAGCTCCACCGGATCATAGATCGCATCGACACCAACAAAGGTGGGCCGATCCCGATTAGGGTCATCCAGATCATCGTCCCGGATACCATCGAGGTCCTGGTCGGCCTGTTCGATGTCCCAGTCGTTAAAGACCAGATCGTCGGCGCGGATGACAAGTGGCACCTCGAACGGTGTTACAAAACCCGGATCATCTTCGACCGTCGGGTCGTCATTGGACGGAACGATGTCAATGTCGACAAAGCCTTCATCCGTCGCCCCTGATGCATCCTGCAGCAGGTAGACAAAGCCGGACGAGAAGTTGGCATCGATGTTGGGCGTGAACAGGAGGTCGCCATCCTGGTTCAACTCGAGCATTCCGTTGAGCGGCCCGGCGGCCTTTCCGCCGAACTTGAAGACATCGCCCAGCCCGTTCAGCAACCGGTAGCCGACGACTTGCAGGCCTTCGGTGCCGTCCACGTCGGTGTCGTTGCCGAGAAGCGTGTCGAGACGGATGACCGTCGGGATGTCCTCGGCAACAAGGAACAGGTCCGGCTCGGCCTCGGGTGGCGCCATCGAGGTCGGCTCAAAGAACATAGTGACGACACCGCCATCCACCAATCCTTCGTTGTCGGTCGCCGAGTAGCCGAAGGTGGCCTCTCCGAAGAAGCCATCGTCGGGGGTAAAGATCAGGCTGTCGCCATCGCGCACAACGTCTCCGTTGATCCCGCCCGTCGCATTCTCGAAGGAGACGGCGAAACCTTCGATATCGGTGTCGTTCTTCAGTAGTTCGATGATCGGAATGACCAGAGGCGTGTTCTGCGTGCCGCGAAGGACATTCGCGAAGGCATCGTTGCCATAGTTGTCGTCGCGCACGACTGGGCGGTCATTGACCGGCTGGTAGACGATTGTCGCGGTGGCAATATCGGACCCGCCTTGTCCGTCATCAACACGGTAGACAAAGCTGGCCTCGCCAAAGAAATTCGCGTTCGGTTCGAACAGGACGGTCTGGTTGTCTAGCAAAGTCGCCCGACCGTTCACAGTGTTGCCCACGTTGGTCAGCTGCAGCAAATCGCCCTCGCGATCGAAATCATTGGCTGTCAGGCGCGCGAGGCTAAGGATGATCGGATTGTCTTCCAGAATCGGACCACCCGCCTGAGTCAGTTCGAACCGGTCATCGGTGGCATCTGGCGCATCATTCACCGGGTTGATGACGACGGTCACCGTTCCGGTGGAAACCTCACCAGAGGGGTCGGCGACCGTATAGTCGAAGGTCGCTGTGCCAAAGAAGTCGTCCGCCGGCGTGACGACAATATTGCCGTCGCCATCTATCGTGGCGAACAATTCGGCGCTTGAGGTCACTGATTGCAACGTCAGAATATCGCCATCGATGTCGCTGTCGTTTTCCAGCAACTGCGCCGGGCTGAGGACAAAAGTCTGGCCCTCATCAACTGTGAACCCGGAATCGTTGACTGCCACGGGCGCGTCATTGACCGAGGTGACGTCGATATAGACATTCGCCTCGGCCCGCCCGCCTTCGGGCGTATTGGCCGCATAGGTGAACTGTGCCGGTCCGACATAGTCGGCAAACGGAGTAAACCCGATATCGCCACCTGACGACAGGGCGACGGTGCCTCCAATCGCGTCAAAGACCTGACCTACGATCATCCGATCGCCATCGATGTCGTTTGACAGCAGGCGCTCGACCCGGATGGTCAGGAAATCGTCTTCGGCCACGGCAAAACCGTCATCATCCAGCGCCTCGGCAACGGGGCGAACATTGACGTTGATCAAGCCATCGCCAAAGGCGTTCCGATCATCAGTGATGCGGTAGCTAATCGTCGTGGAACCGACGAACCCGGCCGCTGAGGTGAATTGGATATTGCCATCCCCGTTGATGAAGGCAACGGCGTCCGGACTTCCATCCACGGCAATGAGCCGCAGCGGGTCATTGTCAGCATCAAAGTCGTTGCCCAGCACATCGCGCAACTCGATGGTCAGAGCCTCGCCGGATGTAACCGCAAAGAACCCGTCTTCGTTGGCGACAGGTGCATTGTTGTCCAGCAAGGTCAGCAGGGTGTCCCGCAACCAGACGGCATTGTCGTCAAAGCGGATCTGTTCGACCCCGCGTCCGTCCTCGGCCAGCGCATCGATCAGAGTAACGCTGTCTTCCTCGTTGCCTGCAAACTCGAGCAGGATCGACTCGCTGCCGCGGAAGAGGCGGCTCACTGTGACTTCGGATGTATCAAAACCGATCAGCTCGAGCACATCGACATCGCCGAGGTCAGCGCGCGCGTCCTCGATGGTGTCGTGCCCATCGCCCAATTCGAAGAGGAAACGGTCGCTACCATCACCACCAAAGGCAACGTCATTGCCCAAGGACAGGTTGAAGATATCATCACCAGCAAAGCCAAACACATTGTCGCTGCCGTCGCTCTGGACACCATCGAGCGCCTCGGATCGCATCTCGGCCCGAGTCCAAACGGTGTTGTCAGCAAAACGCAGGTTCAGCGATCCGCGGAATCCGTTCACACTGCCCAACGCATCGACCAGAACCAGTCGGTCTGCAAAGCCCGCGTTGAAGATCAGGACCAGATCGTCACTTTCCGGTCCGCCGCGCATGACCGAGAAAAGGTCATCGCGCGTGTAGTCCAGCAGGCGGACTTCGCTGTCGCCGTTGCCCAACGCGTCGATCCGGTCGTCGCCGTCGCCTGCGGCATATCGGTAGATATCGTTGCCATTGCCACCGATGATCAGGTCACTGCCTGGTCCACCAGTCAGATCGTCGTCGCCGTCCGATCCGAGGATGATTTCTCCGCCGTCGGTCGCTTGTGCGGCGACGAGCTGTGCCTGAATATCGGCGATGGTGAAAGTGGTGCCGTCATCCTCCAGAATGACCTGTTCAATGCCGCGCCCATTGGTGCTGAGCCCGTCGACAATTATGATCTGATCATCACTGCCCGAGAATTGCAGGACAACGTCGGGGCTGTCAGTTCCAAGTTGTTTGAAGCGAATGTCGCCGACATCGTATCCGGTGATGCGGAGCACATCTGCGGCAGAGGTGGCTTCATCGCGCAGGATGTCGCGGCCATCGCCTGCGGCAAAGCGATAGGTGTCATCCCCTTCCGCTCCTGAAACACGGTCGTCTCCCAGTCCACCAGCGAGATCGTTGTCCGAGGCATCACCAAAGAGGAAGTCATCCAGGACGGTCGGAACCGCCGCGATGAGATCGCCAACTGTCCATTCCGTGCCATCGTCGAACCGGACGGTCTCGATCCTTCCGGTGGTCAGCGCATCGTCAATGCGCACTCGGTCGCCATCGTCGCCGATGGCTAGGATGATTGCACTGCCATCACTGCTTTGGGCGACACGCACGTCTGCGACAGAGATACCGGGCCCGAGGTCCAGCACATCGGCATCACCGCCCGCGTCGACGATGCGGTCCTGATCGTCGCCAAGATTGAACCGGTAAGTGTCGTCGCCAAGGCCGCCTTCCAACAGGTCAACACCTGCGCCACCGGCCAGATCGTCGTCTTCACCGAATGTGATCAGATGGTCATCGCCACCCAGACCGTCCAGCACTTCGACTCCGTCAGTGCCGAAGATGACATCATCAGCTTCTGTCGATTCCAGTGCAATATCGACGAGCATCTGCGCCGTCCATACGGTGTTGTCGTCAAAGCGGACTTCGCCAATGGACATGGCCGGGTCGGCGTCCCAGCCAAGATCCAGCCGGTCACCGGTGCCGTTGATCTGCAGGATGATGGTGGGCTGGCCGCGCACGATAGAGACGTCGGCAGGTGAAATGCCCGGGCCGAACTGCACGACGTTGATCCCGTCACGATCATCGATCCGGTCCTGACCGTCGCCGAGGTTAAACAGGTAGGTATCGTTGCCGCCAGCGCCCTGCAGGAGGTCATCACCCAGATTGCCCGTCAAGGTTTCATCCGCGTCCGAACCGATCAGGGTATCGTTGCCGCCGAGGCCGTCGAGCGTCGTGCCGGTAAGGATGGCAAGTACGTCGTCGCCGTCTGTTGCCCCCATCGACAGAGCCTGAATGGCCGCAAGGCTCAACTCCGTCCCGTCGTCAAAAGCCACAGTTTCGATCTGCGCCCGTTCAAGCAGAATCCGCGTGGTTCCGCCCAGAATACGCAGTTCCAGATTGTCGCCGACTTGGACAACCGAAAGGTCCGCCGGAAGGATACCGGTCGCAAACTCGATGCGATCAATGCCGCCTTCGTCCGTCAACCTGTCGAGGCCATCATTGGCACCAAAGACATAGGTGTCGTTTTCCGCGCCACCTTGCAGCAGGTCATCACCTGCGCCACCTTCGAATATGTCGTTGCCGCTGAACTCGGCATCGCCGTCACCGCCCGTCAGGGTGTCGTTGCCAGCGCCGCCTTGGATGATATCGTCACCCGCGCCGCCCTGCAGATCATCGTTTCCAGCTTCACCGGCGATCAGATCGTTGCCAAAGCCACCGAGGATCAGGTCACCATCGGCGCCACCGGCGAGGCTGTCGTCACCGGCAAAGCCCCGGATCTCGTCCGCGCCACCATTGCCAAAGATCAGGTCGTTCAGCGGGCCGCCACCGATGGTGTTGCCTTCTTCATCGTCCTGAATGCCGCCACCGTCACCACTCAATGCGACACCGCCAAAGTTGGCCGCTGTCAGGTCAGTGGCAGTGACCCCTTCCAATCGCAGAACAGAGCGGCTGGAGCCATCATCCGCCCGCAGGACCACGGTCGTGTCCAAGCCGTCCTGTAACAGTGACAAGCGGCCCGAAACGAAGGGGTTCGGTGTCGATGAGGCAAGCCGGATTACATCGCCAGTATCCCCGGGCGTGAAGTCGGTGATCACGTCCTCGGCTATGTCCGCGCTGATCTCGAAATTCGGCAAATAGCGGTAGGTGTCGCGTCCGGCCCCACCAGACATGGTGTCGACCGCGTCATCGGCGATGATATCGCCAAAGATATCGTCGCCATCGCCGGCATCAATGCTGTCCGCACCTTCGCCACCTTCGATGTAGTCGTCGAGAGCAGTGCCGGTCAGGGTGTTGTCATCGCCGTCGCCGTAGATGGCGTCGCCGTCGATCCCCAAATCGGGGGCGATTCGGGCAATGATCTCGGCATCGGAGAGGGTGACCATACTGTCGGCCAACAGGACCTGTTCGATCCGGCCCGCGCCATCATCAGCAAAGAAGCTGCGCACCACAATCTTGTCGGTGCTGCTGCTGAACCGGATGGTCAGGTCGGTGGCATCGTCGCCCGTCTGGCTGAACCGAAGATCGTCGGCGCCATAGCCTTCAATCCGCAGGACATCCCCGCCGCTGTCGCCCATGTCGTCGATCTCGTCCTGACCGTCACCGGCGACAAAGATGTAAAGGTCGTCTCCAGACCCGCCCGAGGTCGTGTCATTGCCGGTGCCACCCTCCAGAGTGTCGGCCCCTTCGCCGCCCGAGAGGTCATCGTCGTCGGCGCCACCGTCGAGGTCATCATCCCCACCCAGCCCACTGAGGCTATCATCACCCTCAAGCCCGATCAGGGAATCCGCCTGATCAGAGCCGATATAATCGTCATCTCCCGGCGTGCCCGTTGTCGCACGGGCCAGCAGTTCTGCCGCATCCCAGGACGAGCCATCATCAAAGGCAATCGTCTCAATCGCGCCAACGCCGCTCAAGGCGTTTTCGATGGTCAGGCGATCTTCGGATCCGGCAAAGCGCAACTCGAGCCCGGTCGCGGTTTTACGCACCGAAATGTCATCCTGGGCGATGCCCGGCCCGAATTCGATACGGTCGAGGCCGTCAGCATCGTCGATGATGTCCTGACCATCGCCAGCATTGTAGATGTAGGTGTCGTCGTTGACACCGCCCCGCAAGATATCCGGCCCGGTTCCGCCATTAAGCGTGTCGTTGCCTTCGCCGCCTTCAAGAAGGTCAGCGCCTTCATCGCCGCTGAGGTCGTCGTCTCCCGCTCGGCCAAAGAGGGAGTCATCCCCAAGGCCACCTGCAAATCCGTCATCGAGTTCAGACCCCTGCACATTCTCGGCGCCGTCGCCCAGCGTTTGTGAGGCGGCAAGGATGTCGGCGAAACTCCAGACTGCACCGGTGCCATTGTCGAAGCGAAGTTCTTCAATCCGGTTGGAGGGGGTATCCAACGCCCCGATCAGCGTGATCCGATCCTCTGTGCCGACCAGTCTCAGAATCAGATTACTGCCGGATTGGTCGACGCGCAGATCGGCCTCGGCGATACCTGCGCCGAGAACGATGGTATCGGTTCCGCCAAAGTCTTCGATGGAGTCCTGTCCATCACCAAAGCCAAAGCGATAGGTTTCGTCACCAGAGACGTCGGTCAGGGTGTCGTTGCCCGTACCTCCAGTAATATCATCACTGTCAGCGCCACCTTCGACAGCATCATCGCCGCCGCCGGCATCGACCGAATCCTCACCAGCGCCTGCGTCAATGGCTTCGGCGTCGTCGTCTCCCGTCAGCGTCTCGCCCAGATCTGTGCCCGTTAGAACGGTGTCGAGCGCTGCCGCGAGGGCGACCAGATCCGCATGGCTCCAAACCGTTCCGTCGTCAAAGCGAGTCTCTTCAACGACCGCGTCGGGGTTGATGAGAGCACCTTCAATGATGACGCGGTCTTCGGTGCCGATGACACGCAGATGCAGGTCGTCACCTGCAGCAAAGACTGTAAAGTCCATCGGGGTAAGTGCCGCATCAATCAGGATCGCGTCGACACCGTCTGTTTCGACAATGGTGTCGTTGCCACTGCCAATGCCAAAGCGGTAGGTGTCATCACCATCGCCACCACGCAGCAGATCGGCCCCAGGTCCGCCAGTCAGATCGTCGGCGGCATCTCCGCCAATCAACTCGTCAGAGCCCGGGCCCCCAATCAGGGTGTTGTTGCCCGCGCCGCCAACGATCGTATCGCTGCCTGCGAGGCCGTCGATCACATCGTCCTGGTCAGAACCGATGATCAGATCGACACTTGCGCTGCCCGCCGTGGAAAAGGCAATAAGGTCAGCGTGAGACCATACCGTTCCATCGTCAAAAGCAATCGTTTCAATAGCTTGAGACGCGTTGGCGAGCGCATCGACCAGATGAATCCGATCCTGAGTGCCAGAGATGATCAGGGCAATTGTGCCGTCGTTGACACCAGCGACCTCGATGTCCTCGGGTGCGATGCCGGGACCGAATTCCAACCGATCAAGGCCAGCCAGATCGATGATCTGATCAAAGCCGTCGCCCAGATCAAAGCGATACGTGTCATTGCCATCGGCATCGAACAAAAGATCGTTGCCAAGTTCGCCAATGAAGAGATCATCGCCGCCCATTCCGTCCAATGTGTCGGCAAAGTCTGTGCCCGTAATCGTGTCGTTGGTGTCAGAACTGTCGACCACCTGTCCACTGAATGGGATTGCGCGATCCAACAGCGTCGTGCGATCCCAGACCGTACCATCGTCAAACCGCACTTCGGCGATCATGTCGTCGATCAGACCGTTTTCTATGGTGATGCGATCTTCGCTGCCAGCGATCTTGAGGATCAGGTCGCCAGAGCCATCATCGGTCTCTTCAACAATGACATCTGTCACCGCGATGGTGTCGTCAAAGACAATCGCATCGCTGCCCGAAGACCACCCACTGTCGTTGATCAGATCCTGACCGAACCCGGCCGAGAACAGATATTCGTCGTTTCCGGGGCCACCGTCGATATTGTCGTCACCGGCGCCACCAACAACTGTATCGTCACCGTAAGACCCGTCGAGCGTGTCATTGCCGGCATTTCCGACGAGGAGATCTTCCTCAAAATCCCCGGCGATGGCATCGTCGCCCGGACCACCTTCGGGTAGCGGCGGGTTGTCCCCTTCGATGAAGGGCTGTTCGACCGTCTCAAACAGTGCATAGACATCCGATTGTGACCAGATCGTTCCATCTGCAAAACGGACTTCATCGATCTGGAAATCGTAAATCGTGATCCGGTCGTCGGTCCCTTGGATGCGCAAGGTGATGGCACCACTTTCTGGTTCCCCTTCCACCCGCAGGTCGTCCGGCGAGATACCCGCTTCGAATATGATAGCAGAGTCGACTTCCGGGTCGGACTGCATGTCGATCGTGTCCTGACCAAATCCCGGGCCAAACACAAAGTTCGCGCCGCCATCAAAGTCGACCAGTACATCGTTGCCTAACCCGCCGGTGATTAAGTCAAAACCCTCGCCGCCGTCGATGAAGTCATTGCCGCCATTGCCGCTGAGCGTGTCGTTGCCGGAGTCGCCAAAGATGGTCTCAAAGTCACCATCGCCAGTCAGCGCTTCGCCGGTTTCGTCGCCGAAGAGGTCGTCCGTCGGCAACGGCACGGCTACAGCCATCAGTCCTTCAAGGGACAGTTCGGAGCCATCAGCCTCAAACATCACCTTGTCGATTGCGCCACTTATCGGGCCCGGCTCTTCATCTTCCAGACCACCACCGTCTTCGACGGGATCCGGCGGGAAGATAGACGGAATCGGCATGAAGATGATGTCATTCGTGCCGACAAAGGTCAGCAGCAGAGAATCCTCGTCATCATCAATGTAGACAATAAAGTCAGCAGGCGACAGCGTGGCATCAAAGATGATGGTGTTGATGTCATCGCCCCCCTCGCCGCCTTCCTCTTCAAAGAAGAAGTTGCCGTCAAAGATGCGATCTTGGCCGAACCCGGCAGAGAAGCGATAGGTGTCGCTGCCGGACCCGCCTTCGAGATCATCGTCGCCCGGGCCACCGGTCAGGTCATCATCGCCATCCCCGCCATCGACGTAATCATTGCCACCGGCACCATCAATCGTGTCCGCGCCATCCCTGCCATAGATCGTCTCATCAAGGTCCGAACCGGTAAGAACGTCGTCAACTGCGATCTGTTCCGCAAAGATGACCTGTCCGTCGGGGTTGAACGGCACCGCGCGGGACAGTAGTTCAGTCAGATCCCACATCGTGCCATCGTCAAAGCGCACTTCATCGATACCGCCCGTCGCCGGATCAGCCAATGCACCGTCGACAATGGTCAGTCGGTCCGCACCGCCGGAGATCAGAAGGATCAGGTCATTGCCGTCCTGCGCAACGGTGACATCTGCAGGTACGATCGTAGCGTCAAACGCGATGGCATCGAAGTTGGCCTGGGTATTGTCGCCCTGATCATCCAACCGATCCTGACCAAAGCCGCGCGAGAGCGCGTAGACATCATCCCCTCCAAGGCCCTGCAGCAGGTCATTGCCGGTCCCGCCGACCAGTATCTCGGGCGCGTCGGTGCCGTTCAGCGCATCATTGCCGCCGCCGCCCTCCATCCGACTGCCGCCGCCGAGGCCAGTCAATATGTCGTCGCCCAGCCCACCGACGAGAAGGTTGGTGGCTGGGTTGCCTTGCACATCCACGCCCAAGGGGCCCGGGTAGGGCACAGCCGCGGCAACCATGTCTGCATAGCTCAGGGTGACAGCATCACCCGTGAAGACGACGGATTCCACCCGTCGCTGGCCATTGCTGCCCAGTGCGTCGACGATACGCAGTTCGTCTTCGGTCCCATTCACACGGAGGACGAGATCATCACCGTCCTCAAAGATCGTGACACTTGTCGACGGGATAGTCGCATCAAACTCGACCACATCGGTGCTGTTGCGAGAGGACCAGCCATTGTCTTCATCGATCAGGTCACGGCCAAAGCCTGCAGAGACCAGATAGGTGTCGGAAGCTCCGGCGCCGCCAACTAGGCTGTCATCGCCCGGACCGGCGATCAGCGTGTCAGCCTCGCTGCCGCCAATCAGGGTATCGTTGCCCAGACCGCCATCCAGAAGATCAGTGCCCGCGTCGCCGTTCAGGACGTCAAAGCCGTCACCACCATTTACCGTGTCATTGCCCGATCCTGCGGAGATCTCATCGTCGCCAGCCAGTCCGTTGATCTCTTCGTCGGCAGTCCCACCCAACAGGGTGTCATTGCCGTCTGTGCCCGTCTGCGCCAGAGCAACGAGGTCCGCGTGGGTGAGTTCGGTGCCGTCTTCGAACCGCACAAATTCGACGATGAAGTCCGCGCTGGTCAGACCATTTTGAATGACAACCCGATCTTCGCTGCCTTCAAACTCAAGGATCAGGTTGTCGCCGCTTGTGCGCACTTGCAAATCGGCTGGATCAATGCCCGGCCCGAATTCGATGACATCGGCGGAGGAGTTATTGCTCCAGCCGCTCTCCGAAATGATGTCTTGGCCGAAACCAACTTCAAAGCGGTAGGTGTCGTTTTGGTCATCACCTTGCAGGAAGTCATTGCCTGCACCGCCAATGATCGTGTCAGCCCCATTTTTGGAAATGACGGTGTCGTTGCCGCCGCCAACGTCAATAAAGTCCGCATCATACCCGCTCTCGACCCGCTGGTCCTCGTCCGATGGCGCATGAGCCAACGCGAGCAGTTCGGCGTGAGTGAAAGTGCGATTGTCGTCAAAACGGATGGTTTCAACACGCTCATCGGCGTCGTTGATCGTGCCCTGGATGAGCAGGCGATCGTTGCTGCCTGTGAAGGTGATGATCAGGTCGCTTGCGGTGGCTTCGACCCGCATGTCGTCGGCACTGAGCCCCGGGCCGAACAACACGAGGTCGGCGCCGGAATTGTGGGACCAGCCACCTTCCGAAAGGATGTCCTGCCCAAATCCAGCATCGAACCGATACGTGTCATTCTGGTTGCCGCCGGTCAGCAGGTCGTTGCCAGTACCGCCGGTTATGTCATCGTCCCCGTCTTTGCCGCGCACGGTGTCATTGCCGCCGCCTGCATCGATAGTTTCAGCATCGCGGCTGCCTTCGTAGATTTCGTCATCGCTGCTTGGCTGATGGGCCATCGCCACGAGTTCCGCATGGCTGAGAGAGCGACCGTCCTCGAACAATACGGATTCCACCCGGAAATCGTAATTCGCAAGTGTGTTTTCGATGGTGATCCGGTCTTCGGTTCCGACAACCCGCAGGATCAGGTCATCACCTTTGACATCGACGCGGATATCCTCAAGCGCGATGCCCGCGCCAAATTCGATGAGATCGGCCCCCGAGCGATTGGCCCAACCACTCTCGGAAATGATATCCTGACCAAAGCCAAGGTCGAACTGGTAGACATCATTGCCCTCGTTGCCGGACAAAATGTCATTACCCGTCCCGCCGATGATCGTATCCACGCCGCTCCCGGAGATGATGGTGTCATTGCCACCGCCAGCATCCAATGTCTCATCGTTGTAGCCACCGATCAACGTCTGATCGGCATCGGTCGTTGGGTTGGCCAGTTCGACGAGTTGAGCGTGGGTCAACTCGGTACCGTCCGCGAAGCGGACCGTCTCGATCCGATCCCGATCGGTGGATAGGGTGTTCTTCAGGGCGACACTGTCATCCGTATCCTCAAAAGACAGGATCAGGTCTGCACCGCTGGCCGTAACGCGCAGGTCGGCGACGTCTAAACCGGCCAGAAACTCGATAACGTCCGCTGGTGACCCGGAACCGCCGGCGTTGTCCTCGACCTCGTCTTGGCCGAAGCCGGGGCCAAAGACATAGACGTCGTCCTGATTGCCCCCGACAAGCCGGTCGTTGCCTTCATTGCCGATCAGTGTGTCGTTACCGTTTAGCGCAGTCAGGGTGTCGTCACCCCAGCCGCCTTCCAACGTCTCGGGATCGTTCGTGCCATCAATGGTTTGCGGGGTGACACGTTCGAAAGCAGCACCGTTCAGGTTGCCTGATGTCAGCTCTTCCGCAGTGACGTCACGCAGCCGGATAATGCGCCGCGCTGCGTCGAGGTCATGAACGCCGTCATCGACGAAATAGATATAGGTATCATTGGCTTCCTGACGGATGATCACGTCGCCGCCCAAGCCATCGGCCAGTCGGATGTCCAGCACATCGCCCAGATCGCCGGTTTCGAAATTGAGGATCGCGGTCAAAGCCGCTTCGTCGTTTTCTAGCGGCACAAAGAACTCGAACGTGTCCACGCTGCCATTGGTGGCTGACAACGTGCGAGGCTGCGTGACAGGGCCTGACCCACCACCCGAACCACCGCCATCGGTCCCTGCGGTGGCATCGTCGAACAGATCGTCGGAGAAAGGATCAGTCCCGGGTGTCGATGGACTTAAGAGCCGTTGCGCGGCCTCCTCGCTGACCAGTGCCGCAGCCATCTCAGCTTCATCCAGCGCACTGCCGTTGTCAAACCGGATCTCGTTGATGGGCTTTTGCGAGAAGGCGAACTGGTTCTTGATCAGAAGCTGATCGTCATGACCGATGAAGCGCAGCAAGAGGTCGTTGCCGATCTGAGTGAGGATTGTATCGGACTCAGTAAAGCCCGCGCCCAAGTGCACTGTGTCGTTGGAACCGGACCAATTGCCCGCCTCAACGACCTCATCGCGGCCATCGCCGGGGTTGAATAGATAGGTTGTGTCACCGCGGCCACCGGCCAACACGTCATTGCCCGCATTGCCAGCCATGGTGACGTCGAATTCGGCGAATGTCCCCAAGTCAATCGCATCATCACCTTCTGTGCCCTCGCTGGCGCGGGACATGATTTCGGCCAGATCCCAGCTTTCGCCGGTGGAAAACACGAACGCTTCGATCCGACCGTCGATATGGTCATCGCCGAGGTTGGTGAACATATTTCGGATCGTCAGACGGTCCTGACCACCTGCGATCGCGATCACAAGATCCGCAGGGCCGACAGAGACAAAGAGGATGTCGGACGGCGAAATCCCTGCCTCAAACCGAATGCGGTCAACCGCCGCAACGTCGTTGGATTCAACATCTTCGATTATGTCCTGACCATCGCCGCGGGCAAACACGTACGTGTCCCCTCCGCTGTGGCCCTGAGTGAGATCGTTGCCCTGTTCGCCATAGATGACATCGGCGCCCGCGCCGGTTTCGACCCAGTCGTTGCCACCACGGGCAAAGACGTCGCTTCCGGACCCGACGGTCGAAATGATGATGTGGTCATCGCCATCCGTGCCTGGAATGGCCCGCGACACGGCTGCGATGGATTGTGTGGTGCCATCAGCAAATTCCAGCGTGCCAACGACGGCATCCGGATCACCTGCAGGATCAAGCAAGGTCAGACGGTCATCCCCGCCTGCGATCTCGAGGATCAGGTTGCCGTTGATGTCGCGCTTGGCGGTAATGTCGTCGGGGCTGATATCGTTCCCGAAAAGGATCGTGCCAAACCCGTCCGTCGTTCCGTTAGAACTAATGCGATCCTGCCCATCCCCGCGCGAGAACAGGTACACGTCCTGGCCTTCACCATCGATGATCTGGTCATTCCCAAAGCCGGGTTGATAGACTTCATCCCCAGGCGTGCCGAGCAACAGATCGTCCGTGTCCGATCCAACCGCATTGACCAGATCCAGCAGCACATCGCGTGTCCATTCGGTGCCGTCGCCAAAGATCAAAAGCTCGATCGCTGCATTGCGAATGATGATCGCGTCGTCGCTGTCGACAAATGTCAGGATCAGATCATCCCGGTCAGCGGCCATACGCTCGACTCGCACGTCCTGCGGGCGGAATCCAGCAAGCTGCAACGTGTCAAAGCCTTGCTCGTCCTCAATAACATCCTGTCCGTCGCCGATGGTGAACAGGTAGGTATCATCGCCCCGACCGGCATTGGTCAGGTCATCGCCAGTGCCGCCCTCGACTGTATCGGCACGGTCGCTGCCGACAATGATGTCGTCGCCAGCGGTCTGCTGGCCATCGATCATTTCCCGAACCAGTTCAGTGGCCGTCCAAATGGTTCCGTCAGAGAATTGAATGGTCGGAATTGCGTTGTTGCCCAAAGCTCCGGCGATTTCGATCTGATCACCGGTGTTTGCGATTTGAAGGATCAGATCCTCAGTATCCGCATCGGCGCGCCGGACGCTTACCTCCAAAGGTATGAAATTCGGCAAGAGCAGGGTGGCCTCAGTGGCCCCCGGCAGCATCTCGACCCGATCCAGCTGACCACCGGCACCCAGTGCAACAACTGCGCCGTCGGCCATCAGAATGAGGTCGTGGCCCGAGCCGGGGTTCAGCGGCACACCGATCTCGAACAGGCTGGTATCGAGGATGTTTTGGCCGCCGCTGGATGTATTCTCCAGGATCTGCGTCCGAACGTCCTGAATGGTCAGAATGGTGCCGTTCTCGAACTCGAAAAACTCCACCGGCGTGTCGCGATAACCGCCCAGAACGGCGATCCGGTCGTCCGTGGCCGCCAGTCGAATGACGAGGTCGCCATCAACCTCTTGAAACGCAATGTTTTCTTCGGTGATCGTGGTGCCAAAGACCAACCGGTCTATACCGGCGGTGTCCAGAATGCTTTCGCTTCCAGAACCGTAGCCGAAGCGATAGGTGTCATCGCCACCACCGCCTTCCATCGCGTCATCGCCACCACCGCCATCGATTGTGTCGTTGCGCGTGTTCAGACCGATCAGCTCTTCGTCGCCGTCGCCTCCGGTCAGCATCCGGTCGAGGACTTCTTCCAGCGTCAGGAAGCTGCCATCAGCAAAGCGGAAGAGTTCGACTGTGCTCCCCTCCAGACCGCCCACAATTGTCAGAACATCCGACCCGTTGCCCAGATCAATCACCAGATCGGCGCCATCACGGGATACGATCAGAGCATCGCGTGTGACTGACGTGCCAAATTGAACCTCATCGATGACGCCAACCGCGTCTGGCCGCTCGATGATCTGGTCAAAATCGTAATCAGCGCCGAACGCATAGACATCCGCTGCCGATCCGCCCGCCAGAGTGTCGTCGCCCTGGCGTCCATCCAGAACGTTCGGCGCCGTTGGGTTGCCTTCGATCAGGTTGTCACCCCGATTGCCGCCCTCGATCGCCAGCAACTCTTCGACATCGGCGATGTCGAGGAAACCGCCATCGCTGAACTCGAAGCGTTCCACACCGTTGTCGAGATCGAGAAACTGGTTACGGATACGGAGCGTATCTGTGCGTTCGCTCACCGAGATCACCAGATCATTGCCATCCTTGGTGAAAATGACGTTGTCCTGGGTGATGTCATCGCCAAATTTGACGATGTCATCGACCGGGACAATGATCCCTTTACGATCGGCCCACGACGCCCGCACACGGGTGTCGACAATAATGTCCTCGCCGTAACCGACATCAAACAGGTAAATGTCACCGCCGTCGCCGCCAATCAGAGTGTCATCGCCGCCGCGACCGTCCAGCAATTCGGCAAAGTTCGAACCTGTGATGACCTCGCCGTTGTTGGTGCCGACCAGATCGATGTCTTCAGGATTGAAATCGGTGAATTCCAGGGTGCGGTCGTCGAATTGGAAGTATTCGACAGCGAACTGTTGTTGACCTGCGCGCACATATTGGTTTTCCAGAATGACCTGATCGCCGGTACCCCGGATTGTCATAACCAGATCAAGCGCGGTGCGCGAGAACTCGATATCGCCAGAATCGAGCATCTGGAATTCGATCTTCTCAGAACCGCCAGAATCCAGAATGGTATCAACGCCATAGCCCGGAGAGAAGACATAGGTGTCGCTGCCGCTCTGACCCTCGAGCCGGTCATTTCCGAGCCCGCCATCTATCCGGTCGGAGATGCGTTCAAAACCATAGATCGTGTCATCGCCGTCAGTCTTGGCGATATCAACATAGTGCTGGAGCAGCTTCAGATAGCCCCATTCTGTGCCATCACCAAACTGGATGTCTTCAATGAGGTTCGTGAACCCGACGAGAAGGATATAGTCTAGGTAATCGGTCAGAATGACCTCATCCTCGGTGCCGGTAATTCGGAGCGTCAGCGTGTCGCCACTGCCATCCCGCAGGAAGTCGAAATCGGTCCAGCGTAGATCACCAAGGAATTGCAGTTTATCATCCTTGGGGCCGAACAGAGAGGAGGCAAAGTCGGCGTCCAGCACCACATCCCGGCCGTAATCCCGTCCAAAGAGGTAGGTGTCAAAACCCTCTTCACCGCTGAGGAAGTCGTCCCCCGCACCACCGTCAAGGGTATTGGCATTCAGCATGCCATAGATCGCGTCATCGCCATCGGTTTTGGCATTCGCGATGACCCTGTTGACGATATCGGTGTATTCCAAGACCCCGGCTTGATCGAAGATGATCTTTTCGATCAGGTTCGGAGCGACGAAGTTCAACCCGTCATCGGCGCCGATCGCTTCGCTGAATGCACCAAGGTTCAGGCGCAACCCACCAAATTGTCCAACCAATTCAATGGAGTCATCCGTCAGATTGCCATCAGCATCCATCAAGGTGATCAACAAGTCTTCGCTGCGACCGTCGCGGGTCAAGTACAGATCGTCTGGCGTGATGTCGCCTTGGAACATGAGAAAATCCATGCCCGCCTGAACCGGTCCGAACGAGAAATTGCCGAGGTCATCGATCACGTCCTTACCGTGACCGCGTTCGTAGATATAGGTATCTCCACCTGCGCCGCCGCTCAGGAAGTCGTTGCCGAGTCCACCAAACAGGATATCCCCGGATCCCGATCCGTAATAGGCATCCGCTTCATTCAACGCCGCGCGATCAAAATCGACGACGGCAAAAGAAATTCTGTAGCGGTCCCAAACCTGCCCATCGGCAAAGACGATTTCGTCCACGCCGGTCTGCAATTGGGTTCCATTGGCGAGATATGTGTTCCGCTCGCCAAGGAACTGATCGGTCAGGCGTACGAAATTCGCACCATCATTGTAGAACAGGATCAGATCTTCGCCGTCGCGCACGGCATTGACGTCGTCGGAGCGCAAATGCGCAAAGCGAAGCTGATCTGCATCACCGAGATCGCGGTCGTATATGATGTCGTCCCCGGAATTCCGCCCGATGACGTAGATGTCGGTTTCAATTGCGTTCGGATCGAAGGCCTGTTGATTTTTATCAAAGCTGCCAATGACTTCCTGATCGCCTTCGCTGATATAGAAGAAGTTGACGCCTTCCTGACCAAGGACTTCGGTGTCGGTCGACTCATGCGTCACGATCCGGCGTTCATCGATAGAGAACGCGTTGGCAATGGCGATAAGGTCGAGATCTACGGGAACGTTTTCGAAGGCTGCCACAATCGTCTGGAAGATCGAGGCTTGGTCAACACTCGCCTTGTTGTCAAAGAAGAAGGTTGGATCAGCCGGTTCGTAATCCGGATAGACTTGGGTCAGCAGCACGTTCCAGTCGACGAAATAGTCGTAGATAGCATCGTCGTCGTTGCTATCCGGCGCGCCTTCGAAAATCGCCTCGAACATCGGCACTAGTTCGCGGTCCGACGTCGGTCGGTACACATCATCCTCGATGTCGTATTCGATGTCGCGGGCAAAGTCCTTGAGTCCGCCCTGCAGAGCAAGGCGAACAGCCAATCGACCACTGGTCAAGTAGTATTGCTGGAAGGAAATCTCCACCAATTCGATCATTGGGTCGATGACGGACACGAACTCTTCGGTTGAGGAGGTGTAGTTTCCGCCTTCGACAATGCGGTAGTCGATCAGGCCGGTGTTATTGTCCAGCGTCGCGGACAGCATCTCTTCCTGAAATTCAAACCCTGCAAGTGAAACGGAGAACTGGAATTGCCCGGGTGACAGGAGTTCGACGCGGTAAGTGCTGTCCTCGGTCGTACCAACCTCGTCCAACGTCTCAAAATCGACCTCAAAGTTGCGCAGATTAAACTCTCGGCTATCGCCGACTTTGAACTGCAACTCCAGTGCCCGGTCCAGATTGCGGGCCCAGACAAAGAATTTCCCATCCTGATCAGTAACTTCGACGGTGTAGTCGACGACAATCCCGTCATTGACCCGAATGCCGATGGTTTCGACTTCGATATTGGCAAACGGATTGAACTGAAGGTCTTCCGTGCGCCATTCTTGGCCTGAGTCGCGGGGCAGGGCGATGATGTCGTCTATCGTAGGCTCAGCAATGACTGCACCGGTGTCATCGACGATCTCGCGCCCGCTGGCCAGGCGCCAGGATCCGTCCGGGTTCTGGATTCCGTAGTCGTCGATGACCGCCCGATCATCGACGATCCGCATCAGGTAAGGAGCGTTTTCGCGGGATTCGACTTCGGAACCGCGCGTAGTCCGGGACCACGTCTGTTCCAGCTGCCACGTCTGATCCGCGTCGGCGGACATGGCAAGCAGGTCTTCCATGGTGGCGCGGGCAATTGGATCCCCATTCACATCGGTGATCGGCGCGCCGCTGTTCAGCGTCCAATAGCCGCCCGTGTCGTCTTCGAGGTAGATGCCGTAATCGGCCAGCGAAACGGTGCCATCGGCGGCCGTCTCAAGCAGTACAGGCGTCAATTCCCGGCTGGTTTCGAGGGTTTGTCCCCAATAGCTCAGGACCGGTCCGACTTGCTCTCTCAGCAAGAAGTAGTCTGGCAGGGTCATCGACGCGGCGGCATCGGCGACGACCTTGCCAAAGGCAATGTCGTTGGCTACCGCGATGCTGAGGTCCGTCATCGAACCGTAGCCCGCGCTGTCGACATTGAAGTCCTGCTGCCAAGCGGCCAGCCCTGACTCACCGGCATAGCGCGTAAACGTATCGATGCTTTCAAAGATCGCCTCGAACATATTAAGCACGGTGCCGTCGGCCCGCATGATCTCGCCCGCGGACAAAAGTTCGGTCCCCTGAGGAGTTGTAACACCCAGTTCGGTATTGTTCAGATCGATGGAGACAATGCCCAAGTCGTCAAGTGATCTCAGCTCACCGGCATCGGTTTCCCCATTCGAGTTGAAGTCCTGCCATATCTGCAATTCCTGCCAGATGATGTCGGCGGCCGTGATCTTGCCATCGGCATTGCCGCCATTTTCGATCAGGTCGTGGTGAGAGAGCTCGGCATAGCCGCCTTCGAACTGGTTGCCGAACATTTCGCCAATATCGTCGATACGGCCGTTGTCGTTCTCGTCAACAACAAGAAATCCGTCATCGCCCTTCACCCAGCCGGTGACTTCTGCAAAAAGGTCCTGATCAAGATCGAAGAAGATCCTGTTGTCGCTGATATCGAGAGTTTCGATACCGTCGCCATCAAGATCGATGATCAGCGGGTCAGCACCGGTCACCCAGGCAGTATTCTTGGCAGTGCGCACCGCTGCGCCAGCCAGCCAATAGGCGCCGTTTGCCGCTGACAGAGCCGAGAGAGCGGCAAACAAACCGCCAATCATTGGCGTTGCCTTTATGAAGTTGGACGCCGCGCCCAAGCCTCCCAAGATGAGGGAAATGCCGCTCGGAAGATTCCACAGCATGCCCAAATCTGCGGTGTTGTTGAGGGCGCTGTCCGTAAAGCTCTGGAAGCCGCCCGTCGAAATATCGACAAGCGTCGAGACAAAGTTACTGTCTCCCTTGGCTTCTTTGTAGTAGTCAAGCGACTTGTCAAAGTCGTAACCGGCGACACGCTGAAATCCGCGCGGGCTGACCTGCGTATCGTCGCCAAATTCGTACTCTTCGGGGACCGAGGACCCAGTTGAGACACGGAACAAGATGTCCGTCATGTTGGCAAGATAGAGGTCGGATTCGCCCTTGGCGCCTTTCTGGGTGAAATAGATAATATTTGGCAGCCAGGTGTCGTACAGGGGAACAACCCCTGTAGCCAACCCACTTATTAACCCAACAAATGCAAAAGCGTCAGCGACAAGGCCCAGGACATCGAAGCTGCCCGTGGCAGCGCCCAAGGCAAACGACGTGGAGGTGTTGGCCGCATCGCCCCCGGTCAGAGGCACCCCGTAAAAGGACAGAACATCGTCCTTTTGCGGGTCGAAGATAGTGGTGTCTGGGGCGAACCAGAAGTGGTCTGCGTTCTCGCTGCCCTCACTCACGGCCGTCGTGCCATCAAGGCCGTCATAGGTGTCGCCGTAAAGCTCGCCACCTGCCGAGGCGTTGATGATCAGGTCACGACCCAGACCACCGGCAGTAATCACGTTCTCGCCACCGACGACGACGATAAGGTCGTCACCGTCTCCGCCATCGATCACCAGTTGCCCATCGGCAGGTGTGGTCGAAACATAGGCAACGTCGCGCCCGCCTTCCAGGCGGATGTTGCCTGTCCCCGAATGTGTGCCGTCATCTTCGGAGGTCATCACGAACCGGTCGGATTCCTCGGTGAAGATGATGCTGTCGACGTTCTTGAAGCTCACCTTGTCGTCGGGAATAACGTAGTCTTCTACGATGACTGCGCCATAGACCAGCGATGGCAACGCGTTGCCGACAACCGCAGACGTCAGGTACAGGGCGTTGTAGGCAGCCTCTGCACCGATTGCCGTGGCCTGAAGGTGACCGTCGCGGTAGTAGACACCGCGATCCCCAAAGAACCCGTCACGCGTATTGAAACGCAACACGTCGCCTTCGGAACCAGAGTCATCATGATTCCCAAAGTCGATCACGATTTCGTCGCGGAAGATGTCGATCCACTGATCCTTATCGATTTCAACGTCGTCTTTCTGGTCGCTGAGGAAGATCGTTTCGACGTTGAAAATCAGGTCATCGACGGAATTCCCGTTCGAGTCGACGCCTTCGATCTGAGCCTGGACAGTGAATTCGTCGATCAGGCCAAAGCCGCGATCGGCGACGTCGGGGGACAAAGTAATACGAAGAACATTTTCGTCAGGGCCCGTACCGTAGTCGAGCAGGTCATCCCCGTCCCCGCCCAGAAAGACGTTGATCCCCGCGTTGGAGATTAGGGTGTCGTCGCCGGAACCCGCCTTGATGAAGTCATCACCGTCGTTTCCGTCAATCGTGTCGGCACCGCCATGCCCGAACAGCAGGTCATTGCCCAGCGTCCCAGTGATATCTTCGTCCTGGCCGTTCCCGATGAAGACGTCGACCGAGGCGTCGTCTCCGCGCCCCGATGCTGGCCCCAAGACGCGTTCCGGCAGGACGAAGGTTGTGGCACTTTCCCGAGCGCGCAGGTGGAACCGGTCGAAAATCTCGGCGGAGTCCGCTTCCCAACCGACTAGGGCGAGGTCCTCTTGCGATGATAGTCCTGACCACCGCAGCAGCGTATCGACCCAGCCTTCGTCCGTCTGGGCAAAGAAGGTATCGCGGAAAGCCTCAAGGCCGAGCGGTTCCAGCTTGGCATCAAGACCCAACTGATCCTTCCACAGATCTTCAGAGGCATCAAAGGCCAGAGTATTCTTGTCGTCGGCAAGGGTCAGCACGCCTTCGCGGGCATCCGTGTTGTCTTCGATGTCCTGAATGGCAAGAGCGCCAGCATATTGTACCGCAAAGTCAGCCAACTGCTGCGTGACATCTTTGAAGAACGTGACGCTCAGGAAGATCGTGACCGTAGGTTCAAAAGAGACATAGTCCTCAAAAACCTTGCCCGGCTCGTCCTTCATGACCTCGCCAAGCTCGTCCATGTCATTGAAAAGTGACCAGATCGCGGTATCCCCGAACGGGCGCTCGCCGGATTCCAGCGCGGAATAGGCGATGGCCGACTCCATCGTGGACAGCGGATCGCCCTGATCGCCAATGAACTCATCGATACCGGGGATGGTTTCGGCAATGTCGCCGTTGAACCATGCGTCCCACATCTGCTGGCCGACTTCCTGCCACTCGGTTTTGCCGTTGTCGCGGGCCCAGATCAGGTGCACGAGCATCGCTTGGGAATGCAGCGCGATGGGCCAGCGCTCGCCGCCAAAGCTTGGAAGGGCCTCATATGGGCTGCCCAGCAGGGTGCGCGCGGCCGACAGGAATTCATACTCGGTCGAATAGGCGTCGATTTCGCCGGTTTGAAGGGTCGACGGAACATTGCCGTCAAAGTAGCGCGCCGCGGCAACCGGGTCACTCTGCGCCAGGTCGATGAGCCCGTTCGAGACACGCTCAAAGGGCATGTGATCATAAAGAGTGGCCTCGGTGCCATAAAGGGCGGCCACAACCCCCGCCAAACCACCGCCGAGCGAATGCCCGGTCATGGTCAGATCGCTTGGCTTCAGGTTGCGCACCTTGGTGACAAGCGGGCTGTCTGGATCATCCGGGTCCTCAGGCTCCTCGTACTCGATTTCGTAAACTTCGGTGATGTCCTGATAGAAATCGAGGGCGAGAGGGACCTGACCCCCACTCTCAAACAGCCCGTCGATCTCGCCAAGTGCCGCCGTCCAACCATTCACCGCATCCGTCAGCAGGGCGTCGAATGCACCGGCGTTGGTTCCGCGGAACGACAGCGTGACAGTGTCATCGATGGCCGCAACACCAGACGTGTCATAGGCCAGCGCGAAAAAGCCGACGTCCTGCCAACTGTCATAGATGGCGCCTGTGGGATCAATCGCATCGCGACTGAGAATCGTCGCATCCCCAATCTGGTTCCCGGTCAGCGCAAGCGAATTTTCGTATTCGCGGTTGTATACATCCATCGCCAAAATTGCGAGGTACAGGTCACTGCTTTCAGGCATCGTAACTCCGCCTTAGGTTTCCCCCGGGCGAAGGCGTTCTACATTGATTTTTAAGCGTTTAGTTCAAAGCGCAGAATGCGCGGAAATTCGTTCTAGAAATAAACTATACTCTTAGAAATCCAGCAAATCGTCACCCCAGTTTTACCCGTCTATCATCATTTTTAAACATTTTCACTACATTTCTGCCAGATCTGCGCGCCACCTTTCATAGGAGACCGGCTCGAGCGGGGCAGGGTGTTGGCATGGGATCTTGTCAGAATTGTAGATCTCTGGGTAAGCCAGTCTTTGAGTTCAAGCAACAGAAGCGCTGCGCAATTCTCTTATGCGCTCTAGGTGGAATGCGATTAGATTGAGGAACCAAATAAATAGCGATTTTGCGCTGGACTGTTCATTCGTAGGCTACGCAGCATCTGTCACTCTGGGGCTCTTTTGAGACCTTCGCCGCATTACGCACGAAGGTCAGCTATGGATGTGAATAGCCTGCTGAAGCCCGCATTCCCCAAGTAGATCTCTGATTTCGCTGTCCTGACCGAGCTATTTTCTATGTATATTATGGCGTTGGTTGCTGCGGAGGATGTGTTTCATGGATCACCCAGAGGGTTCGGGCTTGCAGCGGGCAGATCGTGTGGATTTTGACCGCCGGGTGCGGCTGGAATTCCGGGGCGCTCAGCTCAGTTCGGATGGCGGCCTTCTGGTGATGCGCGAGCTTGACGACGCGCTCGGGCTGTCCGATTTGGCGTCTGCTGCCCTGTGCGACAATCGCCGTGGCAAGAACACGATGCACCGGCTCTACGGACTGTTTCGGCAATCGGTCTACGGCCGGTTGGCAGGATACGAGGACGTCAATGACGCTGACCGTCTCGCGCTCGATCCCGTGATGGGCCAGGTTGTCGGTGGCCGTGCCGTCGATGCGCAGGCGGCTTCGACTTCGCAGATGGGGCGATTCGAGACCGAGACGCTGGCCTTGCCGGAGAACCGGGAAGCGCTGGCCGATCTGAATGGCCATTGGATCGACCAGTTTCATGATCGCAACGGGCTCAAATACATCGTGCTGGACATGGACAGCTCGGTCAGCCCAACACATGGGGACCAAGAAGGCGCAGTCTGGAGCGGGCATTTCGACTGCACCTGCTATCACCCGAACTTCCTGTTCAACCAGTTCGGCATGCTGGAACGCTGCGCCCTGCGCGACGGCAACGTCCACAGCGCCGACGGCTGGCGGGACGTCCTCGACCCAGTGATTGCACGCTATGCTGACCGCAAGGTTGGTGGCCGCTTCTTCCGCGCCGATGCCGCCTACGCGATCCCGGCACTCTATGAGCGCCTGGAAGAGGCGGGCTATTTCTACGCCATCCGGATGAAGAAGAACGCAGTTCTGGAAGGTTGCATCGCCCACCGGTTGACACGGCCTGTGGGGCGTCCCTCGAAAACCAAGGTGAAGCGGTTCTACGAGGAGTTCCAGTATCAGGCCGCATCATGGGACAAGGAACGCCGTGTGATCGCCAAGATCGAATGGCATCCGGGCGAGCTGTTCCCCCGCATGGGTTTCATCGTCACCAACCTGCCCATGGAGCCGGATGAGGTCACCCGCTTCTACAATCGACGCGGCACCGCCAAACAGCACATCAAGGAGGGAAAATACGCCTTCCATTGGACGCGCCTGTCATGCAGGCGGTTCCGCGACAATGAGGTGCGGTTGCAACTGCACGCGCTGGCCTGCAACCTAGCCACCTTCCTGCGCTGCATCGAGCTACCCGAGGAAATGGCCGACTGGTCGCTGACCAGCCTGCAACTCAAGCTGATCAAAATCGGGGCACGCATGGTGCGCCACGCCCGCGCCATCACCTTCCATCTGGCTGAGGTAGCCGTCACAGGCCCAATGGTGCGCGCCATCCTTGCCACCATCCACCGACTGCGAGCGCCACCACGATGCGCGTGACAGCGTTCCCAACTCAAACTCAACGAACGCGGCAGAACATCTCTGTCCAACGCGCTGAAAATCCTCGCCTCCGGGCCATCACAGCATCGCTTCGAAGCATAAGGCACCCGCTTTCAGGCGTTTCCGCAACTCCGGAGACCTTCAAAGGAAGAAGATACTTGATCCACAGGCCTGATCAGGCGATCTTCGTGTCAGATGGCAGGCCACTTGGGGAATGTCGGTTACAGAGCTGTTCTCTGGCCTCATCGGCTTGGAGTCTTCCGGAAATATTACAAGGTAGTTTTTAAAATCGCTATTGCCCCCCCAATCGGTTTGCCGGAATTAAGGGCTGCGCGTGCCGAAGGCACTCGGCTCTTGTGGTCCGTGTTCCTGTTCAGCATTTTCGTGAACGTTTTGATGCTGACCGGGCCCTTGTTCATGTTGCAGGTCTATGACCGGGTCTTGGGATCAAGGTCTGAAGAAACGCTGGTCGCATTGGCCATTCTCGTGGCGGCACTTTATGGGCTGATGGGCTGTCTTGACTATGCCCGCGGGCGGGTTCTGGCGCGCTTCGGGGCGCGGTTCCAATCCAGACTGGATGACAGGGTGTTCGACGCCGTGCTTCAACGTGCACTCCTGCCCAAAGAGCGCGGCGCTCCGGCGAGCGGCTTGCGGGATCTTGAAATGGTCCAGGGCATATTCACGTCACCTGTCATGCTGGCGCTGTTCGACGTGCCGTGGACTCCGCTCTTTATTGCTGCGATTTTCATTTTTCATCCTATCCTCGGCTGGCTGGCCGTCGCTGGCGGGGCGTTTCTGATCGTTATCACGTTGCTGAACGCCGTGCTGACACGAGGCAAAACACTCGAGGCACAGATGGCATCCGGGCAGGCCAATGCTTTTGCCGAACAGGTGCGCCGATCCGCCGAAGTTGTACGCTCGCAGGGCATGGGGACGGCTGTTTCGGCCCGCTGGCATATGATGCGTGACAAATCGCTTAGCGACACGATGAGAGCAAGTGATTGGACGGGTCTGTTTACGGCGATGACCAAGACATTCCGGCTGTTCCTGCAATCGGCCATGCTGGGCGTCGGCGCCTATCTGGTGCTGCAAGGCGAAATGACCGCGGGGGCGATGATTGCAGGCTCCATCCTGATGGGACGCGCGCTGGCGCCTATCGAACAAACCATAGGCCAGTGGGCGACCGTCCAGCGCGCCCGTGCCGCATGGGCTGCACTGGGGGAGCTTTTGCAAACGACACCGCCTCAGGTGGAAACACATGCGCTACCGACACCCGCCCCCAACGTGATGTTCAGCAGCGTTTCGGTGATGTCTCAAGGTGCCAAGGCTCCGACCTTGTCAGGCGTCAGTTTCTACCTCTCCGAAGGGGAGACCTTGGGCGTCATCGGCAAAAGCGGTTCGGGCAAATCCACGCTCGCAAAGTCCATTCTGGGCCTGACCCGTGTGGCGGCAGGTGAGGTCCGCTTTGGCGGAGCCACGTTGGACCAATACGGGCCGGACGCATTGGGTGCTTATATTGGTTATCTGCCACAGAACGTCGTGTTGTTTAACGGCACGATTGCCGAAAACATCGCGCGTATGGCGACGATGCCGGATGACGCCAAAGTCGTCGAGGCCGCGAAACGGGCCAATGCCCACGAGATGATCCTGTCTCTGCCGGATGGGTACAAAACGGTTATCCTGAGCGAAGACAGCCAGTTGTCCGGTGGGCAAAAACAGCGCATTGCGCTGGCGCGGGCGTTCTACGGCGACCCCGTTCTGCTGGTTCTGGATGAACCGAACTCTGCGCTGGATCATGACGGGTCTATGGCACTGAACGCCGCGGTGCGGGAATTCAAGGCGACCAACCGATCCGTTGTCATTCTGACACATCGCCCATCCGCGATCTCTGAATGTGACCGTCTGATCGTCATCGAAGGCGGGCGCATCAAGGCGGATGGCCCCCGCGACGAGGTGTTGAAATCGATGGTCAGCAACGTGCGTGATATTCAACAAACGCTTTCAAAGGTATCGCAGACATGAGCACGGATGAGACCCGCAAATGGAAAGCCACGGGTCCGCTTTTAGTCGGCGCAATCGCGTTGGTCGTCCTCGTAGGCGTTCTCGGCTATTGGAGTGTGAATGCCCGTATCGCTGGTGCTGTCATCGCGTCGGGCATGATACAGGTCGAATCCAATCGACAGGTTCTGCAACATCCCCAAGGTGGCGTGGTCGGAGAACTGCTTGTCAAAGATGGGGACATTGTGTCTTCGGGTGACGTCCTTTTGCGTTTCGACGACAAGTTGTTGCGATCGGAACTGGCAATCATAGAGGGCCAACTCTTTGAGTTGCTGGCGCGCAAAGCTCGGCTGCAGGCCGAACGTGACGGTCTGGATGCGCTGCCCGCCCCGGATGCGCTACTGGCCGAAGCGATGGCGGATCCTGATGTGCAGGCCCTGATAGACGGGCAGCAGCGACTGTTCGGGGCGCGCGCAGACACGCTGCGCCAGAGCGCGGAACAGATTTCCGAGCAGATCGCGCAGGCGGAAAACCAGATTGATGGGGCTGGCGCGCAGCTTGCGGCACTTGAGACGCAAAGAGACCTCATTGAAACGGAACTGGCGGACACCAAAAGCCTTTTTGACAAAGGTCTGGCACCTGCCTCTCGGGTGTCTGCATTGCAGCGCGAACAAGCGCGCCTGCTGGGTGAGATTGGAAGCCTAACCGCCAACGTGGCACAACTGCGCGGACAAATTGCAGCGCTGAACATTGAACGCATCGCACTGACGACACGATTGCGCGAGGAGGCGATCACGACCTTGCGCGACCAGCAGTTTCAGGAAGTCGAACTGGTTCAGCGGCGCCTGAGCACACTTGAAACCCTGTCACGCACCGAGCTGCGCGCGCCCGTGAGTGGCGTTGTTTACGACTCTCGCGTCTTTGCCCTGCAGGCCGTCATTTCGCCGGCAGAGCCCATCATGTACATCATCCCGCAGGATCAACCGATGATCGTTTCCGCCCGGATCGATCCCATCCATGTGGATCAGGTCCACGTTGGACAAGAGGCGTCGCTGCGCTTTGCCGCCTTTGATCAGCGCATGACGCCCGAGGTGCTTGGCCGCGTGACCAAGCTTTCCGCTGATGTGTTCACCGATCAGGTGACGGGACTGTCTTACTATCAGGTCGAGTTGATCCCCTTGCCAGACGAGATGCAAAAACTGGGAGGTCAGACCCTGCTACCCGGCATGCCGGTGGAGGCGTTCATCAAGACAGCAGAACGCTCGCCGCTCAACTATCTTGCGAAACCTCTGACGGATTACTTTACTCGAGCGTTCCGCGAGGGCTGAAGCTTTGGTCGCGATTGTCATTTGCATTCGTTTTGAATTCCATATCCCGGACGGCTGCATGCCCAACTTGAAATTGTAGCAGGACGGTTATCGCCCCTTAAAGCGGTTCCAGTTTACGTAGAAGCGTATCCTGCCTCGCAAAAGTAGTTCCAGCATTCCTCTGGCGTGTAGAGGTCGCAGATTTCGCTGAGGGCGGCGAACAGACCGGTAAAGGATCGCGCTCCGATACGGCGGAGATGGGCCTTCAGTTTGGAGAACGCCATTTCGATCGGGTTCAGGTCCGGACTATAGCGCGACAATCTGGGTGAGACGCTGGCGAAAATCAGGATGAGATCCTATGTCGCGGCATCTCTGACGGTATCATCGTTTTTGTCGCGGGAAAGGAATTCTTCTTCTGTTGATTGTCGCTGCGCGTCAAAGTGCGCTTCTACTCGACCGTCGAACTCGTCAACACGGTTGGAACGACTATGACAGCGACAGCCTGCGCTTTGCTCAAGGGAAAACCGACAAACCCCTATGGCTACCCTGCACCCGCACCCTAAAAAGCGGCATTGGACAACGCCCCCAAGAGTGGCCTGACGATCCTGACCCGTCCGGACGGATCACCCATGGAATACCGATACATGGCCCGCGTTATGCTTGACGAACGGAAGAGGCTCGAACTGACGGCATATGACCAGCACGCCCTGCGCTATCGTAGCGTCATGGAGCTAGCGTGGGCCGGTTGCGACGACGATGAGATTGCCAGCTACAGCGGCCACACATCTAGGGCCATGATCCGCAAGTATGCCGGGGAAGCTCGGCAGATCATGCGCGCCCGTCAGGCTCGGGAGAAACGTCAGTGAACAGAACAGGCACAGAACAGAAACCTGATAACCAGAGTGATAACCGCTTGACGGCACCATTTATGAAACCTAATGAATGCATCACTCTGGCGAGTTGGCGGAGTGGTTACGCAGCGGATTGCAAATCCGTGTACACCGGTTCGATTCCGGTACTCGCCTCCATTTAAAAACAATCACTTAGATTACTCCTTGCCGTGTTTCAGGCCCCGCGTTTACAGGGGCGTTTACATTTTTGTGTCTTGAGACAGTGATTTTGCTCGATTGAGCTTGCGCAGAACCGCATCGCTTTCGTCCGGGCTAACCTGCGCATAATGCTCGATAACCTGTGCGGCGTAGCGAACCGACCACCCCATCAGCACCGCGATCTGGCGCAAAGAAAGGTCGGCATTCAGCAATCGTGTCGCGGCCGTCCCGCGCGTGTCAGACAGAGTCTTCTCCCTGCCATCGATCCACGGCGGGATCTGCGCTTCGCGCCGCCACTTGGTGATCTGGTTCGACGCCCAACGGGCCGTCAAAGGTCTCCCAAGCTCTGATACCAGCAGCACATCTTGGCCTTCCGGCGTCTCTGCGATCAATTTCTCAAGTGCTGAGGTGGCTGGGATATATGCGATCTGCCCACGCTTACTGGTCCGAAAACGAAGGCGTTTACCGTGCGGAGTGTCTTCGAATTGGTCCATTTTGACCTGAACGAGATCAGCCGCTCGCAAGCCTGTTTCGCATCCTGCGGTTAGAATCCTCTGCACCCATTTGGGCGCATGTTTGTTGAACTGTGTGATGTCGCCACTCGTCCAGATGATCTCAGTCCGGTTCGATTGATAGAGCTTTTTGAGCTTGTGGCAGTGGTGCTCTTTTAGTTTGCCCTCTTCGACCGCCCAATTCAGAACGCGTGTCGCATGGGTACCTGCCATATCGTGCTGCTTGGGCGAATGAAGCCATTTCTTTCGCCAATTGTTGACCTCGCCCCGCGAGGCGCGCTCTTCGAACATAGCTATAGGATCTGCACCAAATTCCTCACGAAACAGCTCCAGCCATTTGCGGATATCAGCCTTTGAGCGCTCAGCCTTTGGCAAAGATGCGCTGGACAGGAAATCGTCGACTAAGTGGGTCGTCAGATATTCGGCAGGGCTTAAAGGCGTACCGCACTGGGAAAACGCATGGAAGAATTCGGGTTCTTTCGGGTTCGGGTCCGCCCCTTCCCAAAATTTGGGGCCGCCCCGCCAGGCATAGAAATGGTAGCGAACACCAGACACAACCTTTCGCCGGACACGATGGACTGTCAATCCCGGAGCAAAATGGGGCCACGTACCGGTGTAAAACTGGGCCACTGGGTTTGAGCCATACCGCGCCTTGGCACGCGTGCTCTTCATATAGCTAAGCTTGCCAAGGCGCACTGGCCGCAGGCCAGTTCTGATCAGTTCTTTGTTTTGGATTTGCGGCTTTCGCGCAGCCGGAAGCTTTCACCATTCATCTCAAGAATGTGGACATGGTGGGTAAGCCTATCGAGGATGGCCCCTGTGAGTCGCTCAGTACCGAATGTTTCCGTCCATTCATCGAATGGCAGGTTTGATGTGATGATGATCGATCCACGCTCATAACGTTGGCTGATGACTTCGAACAGCAATTCCGCCCCGGTCTTTGACAACGGCACAAAGCCAAGTTCGTCGATGATCAGAAGGTCCTGTGCTGCCAGTTGTTTTTGCAGGCGTTGCAGGCGGCGTTCATCGACGGCTTCGATCAGTTCATGCACCAGTGCGGCGGCTGTGACGAAGCGGACGCGCATGCCTTTCTGGCATGCAGCCAAGCCCAATCCCAAGGCCGCGTGCGTCTTGCCTGTGCCTGATGGACCGAGGGCGATGATGTTCTCGCGGCGCGTGACGAACTCGCAGCGGGCCAGTTCCATCACCAACATCTTGTTCAGCGACGGGATCGCCTTGAAGTCAAAGCTGTCCAGGCTTTTGGTAGCCGGGAACTTGGCGGCTTTGATGCGTCGCTCGATCATCCGGCGTTCGCGTTCGATCAGCTCCAGTTCGCACAGCCGCAGCAGGTACTGGACGTGATCTTTGCCTTCGGCGGCGCATTGGCGGGCAAGCTTGTCATGTTCGCTCAAGAACGTCGGCAATCTCAGCTTCTTGAGGTGATGGGAGAGCAGAACCTGAGGCGCGTCCGTCATGGCGCCGCCTCCGACATCAGCACCTTGTAGCTTGCCGCTTTCGTCGTCTCGACCTGAGCGGCGGGTAAAAATGGGTAGACATCAAGGTCCAGCTTGGGCGGTCGCCGTTCAATCCTGCACAGAACCAGATGCTTCACGGCATCATAGCCAATAGCGCCAAGATCGAGCGCCTGGCGCACGGCACCGTGGACGTGGTCCATCTCGAAGGTTTCCAGCAAACGCAGGATCTGGACATACTCACGCTTACCTGGCTTGCCCATCCTGGCCTCAAGCAACCGGTGCAGCGTGGCAAAGGCATCTGGCAGGTCCCATCCCTGAAGGGGCGCGGCCTGATCCAAAGCGCCTACTTTCTGCTCCAGCAAGGGCAGGAAGTGCATGGGATCGTAGATCATGTCCGCCTTGTCATAGGACCGCTTATGCCGCGCGATCACCTCGGGACCGCAACCGATCACGACCACATGGACATATCCACGGACCTGGACTTCATGATGGGCATAGGCCACCGGCACCGAGTAGTCATTGGACCGATAGCGAACCATCGAGATTGACGTTGCACGCGTGCTAACCTTCTCGCAGGCGTCATAGGGCACGAGCGGCAGCGCCATTAGTGCATCCAGATCGCGCAACAGCCGCTCACCAATCGTCGCGCTGTGGCCGCGCACAATGTCATTCTGGCGCCGCAGGCATTGCGCTTCCAGCCAAGCATTCAGGGCATCAAAGCTCTCAAAGCCCGGAGCGGGCACCATGAAGTTCCGCCGCCCGTATCCAACGCCACCTTCAACATGCCCCTTATCGTTCCCCTTGGAGGGGCGGCCAAACTTATCGTCGAACAAATAATGGGATTGAAGTTCTGCGAAGCTGCGGGTCCGATCACGCGTACCGTCACCGCAAATTTTGGCCACTGCGATCTTTGTGTTGTCATAGAGCACCGACAAGGGCACGCCACCAAAGAACGCAAAGGCCGCATTGTGACCGTCACAGAAAGCTTCGGTCGTCTCAGCAGGGTAGGCTTTGATAAAGATCGCGTCAGAGTGCGGAAGTACCATCACGAAGTAGTGCAACTTGCATTCAATACCGCCGATCACGCCAAGGGTCTCACCAAAATCCATCTGCGCATGCCCAGGCGCGTGTCTTAGTGGCACGAAGACCTCTTTGGAGCGGCACTTCTTCTCCCGGACATAATCGGTGACGATGGTAATCCCGCCAGTGAACCCATGTTCATCGCGCAGCCGGGCATGAATGCGTTTGGCGGTATGGCGCTGCTTCTTCAGCTTGCCTTTGTCGTCTTCAAGGATTTGGTCGATCACTGGAATAAACGGATCCAGCTTCGGTCGCGCTGGCGCTTCACTACGCCGATACCCCGGTGGCACCGAGTGCTGCAAAATCTTCGAGACCGTCTTGCGATCAATCCCGAAAAGCCGCGCCGCTTCGCGCCTGCTCATACCATCAACATGGCACGCACGGCGCACCCGATTATAAAGTTCCACAGAATACATCTCCCCGCCTTCAGCTCGTTACCTCAGGCGTAAAGTGGCGGAATTTTACTCCGCTACGACCAGATCATCCGGCCGTTTCTGTGGTCCAATTTGTCTCCGGGATTCACAGCAGGCCTATCTCGCCGACATCCTCGACCGCATCCACGATCACAAAATCAACAGGCTCGATGAATTATTACCGTGGAATTGGGCGCCACTGGCATCCAAAACCGACAGTCAAGCCGCATAAGCTGCGGTCTCAATGGCGCGGTTACGATCATCTCGACCAATCGGGCACGCAGGAGATCGTCTTGGTCCGGAGGCGATTTTTTAGGCTTCATATCACGGCTCGAAATTGCAGGGTTCCTACCAGAATAATACCAAATCCTGCACCTGCGGCCCAACAAAATAGACCCATTTATCAATAAAATCAGATACCTGACAGTTGTTCAGGGCGGACTATGTGAGGGCTACGCAGCGCCGGGCCTGCTCAGCACAAGGGGGGCAATATTGGACGCCGATAAGGGGTCAAAGTTCAATGCCGATTGACACCCAGAACTGCGCGATAGGACGATTTGGGAGGTGTTCGAAGAAGAGCGTCCGAGCCTTGTGCCCTATGTCGGTCAGCGCGTGGCGGAACGGGCGAAAAGGCTGGCCTGAATATTACAAGAGGCCCTATTCCCTCGCAGATTAGCACCTGAAATCATTCAACAAGCTTTCCGTAAAGCTGTGCATTTGCAAACAATTCATTTCACCCTCCACCTAGCGGCGCTTCTCAACAAAAATACTACATTCTTTGTTTCGTGACATGAGGTTATCGATGCCCGAGCTGACATCGACGCGCCAGGTCTCGCTAGTTTCATCGACGTCAAAGTAGACAACGCGGTCGTGAAAATGGCGTACTTCATGTCGGCGTTTGGGTTCCAGTATCAGCTCGCCGTTGTAATTTCGTTCAATCTCATCTCGTAGCTCATTGGCCTGAATAGCAGCAGAGTCATCCGAGTTGTCGGAGCTCCAAACAACTTTTAGTTCGCCGATGGTGATACTCATTGCTTGAAGCTGTGCGAGGAATTTCGAAACGCTTTCGCGTCCATGCCGACGGGCCCCACACCAAGGGTCTTCGATTGTTATGTTAACCAATTGCCCCGAAAGTGGGGAAAACGCTGGCTCGAGGTTTCGGACATCCCCAGGCCTAAACCGATGTATGGACAGCCGATCAATCAAAGTACCTAGGTAGGACGTCTTCGCTTTGGCAGCCTCTATAATCTTTACCGCATTCTGGCCTGCCCAAGTTTCGGATGGAGCGCGTGTACAACGAAAGATGACGCCCTCTCCAAGGCCCGCTAGTGCTGCTGCATGATTTTCATCATCAAATAGTTCCTCCATTTCTCCATTTCCCAAAAGGGTCAAACGCGGTGCGCCCTTGGAAACAGTATCAGGAACCGTTGGAAAATTTAGCCTCCCAGAATCTTCCATTGGCCTCAACATTGCAGCGATTTGGCGGTCCAACCAGTTAGCACTTCCAACATCTGGAGTTGCGCAGAATACCGTTGCCTTGCGGTGGGGTTCTGCCTCCAACCAATCTCGCAACCGCTGTGCGCTTCTGATGGAATTCTCTTCGGTTTCAGCGCCCCAGAGTGTTTTTGCGACGACGACAACTTGATCTCGGTTTCGCAGATAGCGACTCAACGCATCGCCCGAAGGCGCATCGCTCGGGATCGCTTGGGCTGGAACATGATCTGGTCTTGCTGTGCTGTGGGCCAAAACCGCAGTCAACCATTTGAGAGACGAGTGTCGGTTGAAGCGATCCCAATAGGCTTGGTTGGAGTAGTCGTTCAGACACCTCACACAACTTGTCTGGCACTTCTCGCCTCGTTCGCAATCGAGGATTTCCAATGCCTTCGAAAACAAGCGCCGAGCCGAATATCTAGGTTCATCAATCAGGCGGCGCGCATAGCCAGCGCCGCCCGGCGTTGAGTCTGCTAGAATGATCAAATAGTCGTCGGTTCCACTTTCGAAGGTTGCTCTGAGATCGCGGGGATCTGTCCCCAATAGATCGGCAGCAGCAAGGCGAATCGCCTCGGCTGCGCCCCTCAGCGTGTCATTAATATAGGCCGTGCCGTCTTTGACTTCCGACGGAATTGCCATTGGTTCGGACAATCGCAGGATCCGCACATCTGTTGTGAAGATGTGCGCCAAATCAATTGGGTATTTCAAAGTTTCAACTGGGCAAGGGTCACCCGTTCGTGGATCAAAGTGTTTGCTCGGAAACTCTGCTTTGGAGAAGTTGCTGCCTTGCGGTGCAGCTTCTGCGTGCTCGCATCTTGGGCAGCGAAAATATCCACTGCCGTGGGGACCGCGGTTCACTACTACCATGCGGCCTTCTTCGCCCTCCACACTTCCATGCGACGGCGCCAAAAAGGTTGTAACTCGCGCAAGATCAGACTTGCTCATCTTGTCGCGCGGAGCCCGCGTCAAGAGGCGTGCTTCATCAACGGCACGCGTTCGCAGTCTGCTCACTCCTGGTTCGCCACCAGCTTTGTCCTTGTATGACGTCAAAAAACCAATGGGCTCTAAGTACTTTCGGGCCTTGGGTAATTGGGTCGTTCCACACCCAAAGCACTGCTCTGAAAGTTGATCCCACTCATCCACGCGCTCCACATGTTGACACGCATCGCAAATACGAATGAAGCCTTCTTCTAGCCATGCATCGCCAGATACTCTGGAAGGTCTTTTGGCGATACCAGCACTTTGCCAGATCCGGCCCGCCGCGACGGTCTCAGCGCCGGGCGCATACTCAGAGATGGCCAACGTTGCGTCGCGGCTCAGCTCAATCTCGCCTTCACTGGGCCCTTGCGTGTCCCGATGTTGAACGATTTCGAGCGTCAGCGAATGCACAGGAAAGCTATAGGTGGGAATAACAGCTGCCCGCGAAAGGCTTTCAACAAGCAGGCGATCAAGGTAGCGTTTTTTCTCTCCGTCGGCCCATTTCATCCGCCCAAGAGCCCGCGATTTCAACTCCTCAGTTTCTGCCTGCGATTGTTCCGCTTCAGCAAGTTCGTACCGATGCTGAATACTGGACCAGCGCCCAGCTACTTGTTCAAGCCAACCACCGATTTCATTGCGTACATGGGCGACCAGTTCGCTTCCCTGCAAGGCCGTGCCCGCGGGCAGGCCTTTTGACATTTCTTTCGCGCGATCAAGAGCCGATTCACCATGGTCGCTAGCAAGCCATGTATCCAAATCATGCAACAAACTGCGCGTCTCTTCAGCATCAAGGCGATCCGCCAAGACGTCGCGTAGGCGCGGAGCACCTTTTCGGTCACTGATAGCAAGGCGCGTATCGAGCCAGCTTGCTAATACACACGACACCTGATGCCTTCGCAAAAATCGGGCGTTGTCCAAAGAAATATATGGCATAGACGGCATGCTCGCCAAGTATTCTGGGAAAGCGCTGAATGTGGCCTGATCGTATCGGCTGCCGCGTGCAATAGTCAGAGCGATAGGCGCTGCCTGCGCTCTGCGTCCCGCACGTCCTGCGCGCTGTTGGTAATTTGCGATACCAGGAGGAACATTCCTACAAATTACCGCTTCCAAATCGCCGAGGTCTACACCCATTTCCATGGTAGTCGTGCAGCTAAGGAGGTTAAATTGGCCTTCCCTGAATCCACCTTCAATCACGTTCCTCAAGCTTGGGCCGATCGCAGCGGTATGTTCCCGCGCGATTGCCGCCGACGGAAGAGCCTGATAGCGTTGAACGTAGTAACTTTCACTGATTGAATCGTTATTTTCGACGCGTTTGGTTGCACCAGTACACCTGAACGCAAGACACACCCCCGAAAGGTCAAATCCAGCCACACGGCCACATTTTTCGCACTGGAAGCGGTCGCGTCCTTTCTCAATTTGCAGCCCATCCAGATCAATGACCAACCCTGCTTTGTGTTTTTGCAAGATGCCCGCTCGTCGTGATGAAAGCGCGTCCCAACAGGCTCTTGCTAAGGTGGCGGTCTCGTCGAAACTTAGTTCAAGCCTTTCTGACAGGACCCAAGTAAGTCGCGTGGGCGTCGTTGGCTTGGAGGGAAGAAGAGTTCTGAGACGTTTACCTTCAGATGTTCGATCCAAATCATACGCCGTCTCAACGGAACCGCGCCCTCTCCCCCATACAGCCTCGTCGGACAAATCGATGATGCCACTTAGATCGTTGATTGCCCTGTTTTGCCTCATCATCAATAGAATGAGCTTGAGAGTTCCTGGAACAAGCGCACTCAGCTTTTCGGACGGAAGCTCGCCCTGCGCCTTCTTGATGACTTGATCCAGCTTTACGTGGTTAACCTGCCAAAGTCCAAATGCTTCCGGCGAAATCCGACCAGTCGCAGCGAGCGTCATCTCTGCGACTACCAAGGCTAACAATCTGTCTTTGAACTGATCGCCCTTCATAGGGCGTTCCAAGTCTCTGCGATCATAGAGAGCGAATTTGTGCTTGCGCAATCGCCTCGCGACTGAGTCTGCAAGATCGCGGATTCCCATCGGTTCGCCTTCGCCGCAGATGGAATCTAGAATTGCCCCTCGAAGTGCTTCTAGGCGAGACGTACGTTCGAAAAACGGCGCAAAAAATGCAGCATCTTGCCGATTGTCCGAGAAGGCCAGCAACGCGCGACCACCCATCGGGCCATCTGACTCCTCTCTCGGCGGAAGTGCTTCCAGCAGCGCTTGGGCGGCCATGGCAGAAACGGCCTCATCGCCGGGGTGAATATGCGAGACTGGTTCAGCGTAATTTCCAGCTCCTGCCCCGCACGCGAGACATTTTTTCACGTAAGGCTTGCGATCGCGGTCGTCTTCTTCAGTGCTGGCCACCTGAAGTTCAATCACACCATCGTCGGGTCCGTCCATGATTTGGCCATCGACAGGGTTCAGGTATTCGAGATCAACTTCCGATAGATCGTCTGTGACATCGTCTGTTGCTGCTGTTCCGCTTTTGCCAAGCCGCAAAACGATGCGCTTTGACGACCCATTTCGGATTGGAGTTGGTGCTATTTTCAATCCATCGTCGAAACCTTCGATATATGGCTGCCCACAACTACGGCAAACAAGTAAGGGCCAAAGAGCGGGTGTCTTGTCAGTTGCATCTCGTCCATTCCGACCAATCTCGGGTGTTGCCCAGCTCTCGTCGTTGCTTGGATCTAGTCCAACCAAAATGCCTTCAATAGCGCTCGCAGAAATATGGTATCTCGCCGGTAGCAATGGGTAGCCGTCAACACCTGAGGGGACCGCCAAGACAGCGATTGAAATTAGTGCGGTCATGGCTTTGGTAGATACATCTGGCGGCGCATCGGGGAAAATTTGGGTCGCCAAAACGCCTAACGGCAGAATTTTAGCGCCAGCATTTTCGGCTGGTAAAAGAAGGTGGGCGGTCTGTCGTACCTCGGAAAGAGAGGACAGCGCTTCCGAAAGACGGCTCCCAAGGTGTGGCCCATCCTCTAGGTCCAATATGCCGCCTGAGACATCATTCCAGTCTTCAACATGGTTTTTAGCTTCATCGGGGTGGAGCGCGCCATCTCGTTTTAACTCAACTAGACCTTCTCCAAGCTTAATCCATTGTTCCGCTGTAAGTGACCGTATTGGTTTGTCAATTTTCAGTTCAGGATGAAGTTCGCGTTTTGAGGTAATGATTGCTTCGCTACCCCCGCCGAAAGGTTCGCCGAATAGGTCCTCTGCGAATCTTGCAAGTTCGTCCTTTCTAGACGGATCGAGGCTGGCAGATGTTCCAACGCATTTCAGGATGTTTGGCTTTATGTCTAACGCTGCTTTCAGCTTTCTGAGCAGAAACGCCACTTCAATTGCTTGAGCGCCAGTATACGTATGCAATTCGTCAAGCACGATCCATTGTAGATCAGCCCCTTTGAGGAGAGCACGGTTCTTGGGTAAAAGTAGAATATGCTCCAACATTGCATAGTTGGTGATCAAAATATCAGGTGGGTTCTCCAACATCTCCTTGCGCGACAAGAGCCAGTTGTTGGGCACCTTTTCATCATATCCAAAAGCAGATTGAAAACTTGGTGCTTCACTAATCTCCCGCTCGATTTCAGTCCTACCAGCGCGCGCGCTCGTTTGACCGGTAAAACGACCAAGGGTCAATCCGGGATCGCCAAGCTCTTTGAACAAGAGCTTTGAGATGCGGTGCATTTGGTCCGTCGCCAAAGCGTTCAATGGATAGATAAGGATCGCCTTCACACCTGGATTGCCGACGCCAGAACGCAAAAGCGCATCGATAAGTGGGAACAAGAAAGCTTCTGTTTTGCCCGAACCTGTGCCAGTTGCCACAAGATAGTTTTCTTCTCGGCCGATTGCCGCTCTTTGGTGAAGATGGAGTTTACGCTCAAACAGCGCAGGAGCCTTTTCCCGCATCGCTTTCCAAGCTTCACAAAGGTTATCAGAGGCAACAAGTTCTGCGATAGACTCGCCTTTCTCGAAGTCGGGAAGGCTCTCTACGAAAGGACCGCTGACGAACGGATGGTGCGAAATCAGAGTTTCAACGGCAGACGCAAGGCGCGGCGCATGCACTGGAGAAATTGATGCTGCAGATAACGTGAAATCGCGCAGGCGGTCGGCCAACGTTTTCTTGAAAGCGACGGGATCGAGATCATCGTTTTGCTCGGGCAGATCCTTCATGAACGCAGCCTTTCTAGCTCTTGGCATAATAGGTGAAACGTAAGCAATTCAGGCGCTATTCGTAGAAGTTCGCCAAACAATCTCTTGGTTTCGGCAAGTGAAAAGCCCGTTGACTGTGCGACTTTGTCAAACAACACTAAAACCTTATTGCGGCGCGCTGCACTGGCATATGCCATGAGGGTTTGATCTATCCAAAGCACATATTCCTGTTCTTCGTGCTCCGGACCTTTAGGGATGTCTGGGGCATTTTTGATGACACCTTGCATAAGCTGGTTAAGGCGGGCGCTTCTTAGGCTCATCGGTCCCTCAGCCGCGTCTTCGGAAAACAATCGGAAATCCTCACAGCGCTCTATCAAGCCGGTCATCGCTGCTTGTCGATGTTCTGGTCCGAGCACAGTTCGGCCATCCCAAAACGCGCGAGAGGTGCCAAGCTTTTGCAAAACATTGATGAGACGAAGCGTCGAAAAGCCGGATAGTTCTTCGCCGAGACGATCTGCTGACCGAGCGTTCTTGAAGCCGAGGAGCGCGCGGGGATCTATGGCTGAGTTTTGTCGGATCTGACCGCGTCCGATTGAGTTGAGGCGCGAGAGAGCTCTTCCGATTTGTGAGTCGATCGCTCCAAGAGCTGAGTAGTCGAAGGCCTCGGCTGAATGAAGTTCAGGTACGACCTCTACGACATGCTTCATAGGCAGCCAGTTAGAGTCTTCTTCTTCCGCATGTACGAGGCTGAGAATTGCTGCACGGCCACCGGCTTGATGATCAATTGCGCGGACAACTTCTGCCCAGCGGCTCGTCAACAGCCTGTTTAGTCCGCCATCCCAACACTCAGCCGCGAAACATTGGTTTATCCAACCATCAATGCGTGACATGGCTTCAACCGTTGGCTCTGCGGGCTCGGACGCTGGAACGGCGAGCGCTATTCGGTCTCCTCGATTTGTTGAGAGACGGGTCCAACGGCGATTACCGACATCGCGTAGACTTATGTCAAACAAACGCAGCACTTCGGAACTGCGGGAATTTTTCAGCAGTATCGTAACCCTGTCATCGGCTGCTTTCTGTGCACTGATCTTTGGATCCGCAGGCACGTCTGTAGGGAAATGATCGAAGCTAAACTCACTGGTAACAACTTGACCACCCTCGTCTTCGGCAGCTATCAAAACCCCACCGATTGAAAAGGGGGCGCGGATCCGTGCGGTGACACCGTCAGCGCGGTGGTTCACCACGAGCTCTTTCGGAGCTGCAACGGTCTCTATGCGCGCCAGCAAGGTGCGTGCGGCACCGTTGACCAGGTAGATCTGGTTGTCGTGAGCTTTGTGAAGTTGACGAAGCGGAATTGCCCAACTTCCCGTATTGGCGAAAGGCCGATCCAACGACCGACCTGCAATGGTCAAGGTTGCGCGGCGATTTGGGGACCGGACAACAAGTGAACTGTTCCAATCGTCAAGGCCCAGAATAATTGCACTCCCAAGAATCAGGGGCTCACGTGTGCCGTTTGTTTTTTCCAAGACAATAGAAATCTCGGGCCAATCTACGAGAAACTGACGGGTTTCTGAATCAATCTCGAACCCAATCAGGGCTTTGTCGTAACCGCCCCTACGATCCAAACACAGATTGCCGGATTCGTCGTACGAAACATGTTTGGATGATGCTGATACAAAATTTGAAGGTGGCATCGCGCTCAGGAACGTGACGCCGTCCAAGCCGGTGTAAGTCGGCCAAACGAAAATCTCCCGTCTGATTCGCGTCTCGATGAGTTGACCATCCGCGTCTCGCAGCATCGTCAAAACGAGACGGATGGGATTTCCCGTCTGGCCTAGATGTAGCTTTTCTAGAATATCGTTAACCGACAATCTGCCAATGTCGTTCTCATCGAGTTCACAGTGGACAAGCTCTGATTTCTCACCACACTCGGCCTTCAGGGTCACAAGGCGATCTGTATAGAGCGCGGCTTCCAGCACGATATCCGCGTCACCGGGCCACAAACTGCCAGCTTTGCCCGATTGCACCGCAATTGGGCGACCCTCGATGCTTATTCTTGTTCTTTTGGAGCCGCGTAGTACCACGTTCCGGTTGGAGGATCGAAGTTCTGCGGGTTTGTCCCGCAAGCTCACTTGAGCGACATAAAGATCAGGGCCAAAAAGGTCGGCCGGAACCCCATTCACTGTGAATTCCCGAGTTGAGGTTACCGTCGCCACACTTGTCTGAACAATCCATTCCGTGGTCCCTTTGCGAGGTACAAGCTGCCGACCATCTTCTGGCTCGAAGATGACAAAAGTTGAGTTGTATAACGGTAAATAGCGGTCTTCCCCATCTGCGATCCAAGTTAGCTCCGAGGGAAGCGGGGTAGTTAGAGGCCATGTCTGTCCACGCCGTAGCCTGAGTGTTTGCGAGCCGATGTTAACCTGCAGCCTTCCAGCACCCGCCGGCACCTGCAATTGTGGGCGACCATCCAGCCAAATCAAACGTGGCGAAGGTTGAGAAGCGAGCAGCTTTGACGAGCCAACATCTTTTTCAATTTTATCCAAAGTTTCCGCGAACTCCGCGGCAAAAGTGCTTTGCTTTCGAAGTTCTGTAGGATTGCCACGCCATTTTAGAAAGAGTGCCGCCATCCAGGCCGTTTCGTCGTGCAAGATAGGGCGCTCAGGAACATGTACGCCCACCGGTAGGAACGTTAAAACAGCATCGTCTTCCCAACGGTTCAATTGAACTACATCATCGGAAGATGGCAGGCCGTTGGCAGCCTCCTGCTGCAAGAAGGCCTTTGCAACATGACCCATTTGTCCACGCGCTACGCCGACATGGATCAGAAAAACATCAACATTACGATCAAAGCCGTCCGTCACTAGTCCAATCTTGCGGCAAACGGATTTGAATGAAGCGACGATTTCCGTACGCGCTGCTAGGGACGGTTCCTTGCCAAACAATCGACCAATCAGCGGCCATATTTCTTGGCTTCCTTGACCATAATTCTCAAGCAACGATGCACATATTGCCCATGCTGTCACATTCGGAAATTTATGGAGCAATTTCTGAGGCGTATATCCTTCTTTCACCAAAGCTTGAAGTGCAATCCTCGTGTCCGACAAATGGCTTAGTTCAATTGCGAGGGCCAAGAAAGGTGGCGCATTCAGAGATTTCTGGGCGCGATTCACAAGGAAATCTTTTGTTCTCAGTAATACCTGAGGGTCCATCGGCGCTGACTTTTGCTGACGCATTGAATTCTAAATACCTAGATATAATACAAAAATTTCAGGCTTTCATATTGCCCGACCACAACCACAACCACAAGTTCAAGCTGGCTCGAGAGGCGCGTCAAACGCAAATATGTCCCTACAAAGTGCCAAAGTTGCCCAACAATCCAACTTCAAATCAAAGCGCACCCCACTTGCTAACACAACTCGAATCGAACGAAAGCTCTCACCTTCGTCTCACAGAGGCTTCCTCCATGAATCTCTGTATCCTCTCCGTTCCTGCCTGATACTCGTCCAGACTAGGCTTTTCGTCTATGGCCGCACCTCGATGGTCACCGGCAAAATAATCGATTTCCTCGCGCCGCGTCCCGTCAATTTCAGCGCCATCACCTGAAACCGCTCTCGGCATCTCAAGCGCCCCAATCTTTGCCTCCAGCGCCTTGATCTGCCCTTGCAGCCCGCACATTTGATCCCCGGCCGAGGGATATGGGAGATCGCCTGCCTGCTTGTCGAAGATCTGTTTAAAGAACCGATCCTCATAGTACTTGATCCGCTTGGCGCGCACGGGCATTTGCGCGTCGACGACCAGAACGATGTCATCAAGATCCATGCGCCGCGCTTCATCCTCGGGTAGCAACGCAGTTTCCTCGGTCCGTTCGGACATGCTGCGCCCGGCGAATGGGTTTCGGCCGACGGAACGCGAGCGGGTCACAACGCGCTTGGTTGTTTTGCCGACGGCTTTGCTGAGCTCTTCGATGGTCTTTTCATCTGAGGGGGTCAGATAAAGCTTGATACCTGCGTTGCCCTGGAGCGCGCGGCGGGCATTTTCACCATAGATCTCATCCAAAGCTGGGATCGTCTGTGTGACGATCGCAAGATTGGCGCGGTAGGATCGCAGGGTTTCGATGCTGTCGAGCACGATCGGCATTTTGCCAAGGCGATTGAACTCATCGAGCATGATCATCACCGGCCAGGGCTCGTCCTTACCGGGTTCATGGTCCTGCAACGATGCCAGCAAATCCGAGAAGAACAGACGGATCAAGGGCGCGAGGGGTTTCACCATGAGCGGTTCAACCACAAGATAGACCGAAAACGGCGTTTTTCGGATGTCGCGAAATTCGAAGTCTGAGGTCGCGGTTGCGCGATCAATGGCAGGGTTCGACCACTGCTTGAGGCCAGATGTCATCAAGAGCGACAGGTAGGAAGTTAGCGTGTCGTTGTTGGTCGAGGCCATGCGCATGAAGATCAGCTTGGAGGCTGGGTTGACCACTTCATCAGCGCGGCGGCGATACTCTTTCTGCTTGTCACCGCCAGAGGCCGTGATGCGGTAGATCTCGCCCAAGGTCGGCCGTTTTCGCTCAAATGCCAAAAGCCCTGCCGCCACGAATAGATCGATACCGCCATCGAGGAGCCCTTGGACGCGGTCGTTATCTGCTTGCAGGAACAGCGAAGCCAGAAGTTGCAGCTCCATCTGCTGACGGTCGACGTTTTCCAGCGCCGATATCAACCATCTGCCGGTCGCCGCCCGGCTGACGTTCCAGTTTGCGCCACACGCGACGGATCGGGAGCGGCAAGTCCCATCC
>NZ_JAPWHW010000012.1 GCF_028369135.1 Roseovarius sp. ZX-A-9 | reverse complement strand
CCAATCGAGATCACCGAACCCGAAGTAACGGTGAGCGGCCCCGAAACCGCACTGGCAGGCAGCAAGGTCAAGATCGCATGGACCGGTGCGGTCAGCGATCGCGACTTTGTCACCATCGTGCCGATGGGGTCGGACGATGGCACTTATGGCACCTATATCCGGGTGGATGACAAATCTGACGGCGTGTTGCAGATGCCCGCAGACCCCGGAATGTACGAACTGCGTTATCTGCTGGATGAGGGTCGGCGGACGATGGCAACCCAGCCGATCGAGGTCACGGAGCCGGAAGTGACCGTAAGCGGCCCGGACGAGATACGCGCGGGCGACAAGCTGCGGTTTTCGTGGACCGGATCAGTCAGTTCGCGTGATTACATCCGCATCGTGCCGATGGGTAGCGACGACGATTACAACAAGGGCGACTATGTCCGCGTCGACGACAATACCGAGGCGGAGCTGAACGCACCCGAACAGACCGGGTTCTATGAGTTGCGCTATACGCTGGACGAAGGCCGGCGGGTGCTGGCACGGCATCGGTTCGAGGTGTTGGCCGCAGATGCAGCGCTGAACTTCGGGGCGAGCCTGACCGCGCCCGACACCGCCGCACCGGGCAGCACGATCGAGGTGAGCTGGAGCGTGGATGCGCCCGGCGGCGACCAGCGCATCACGCTGGCGCGCGGCGATCAGGCGATTTTCACCTGGATCACTGCGATCAAGACTGCGGATGGCCCGCCGGTGATGATGCCATTGCCCGATGCGCCGGGCAGCTACGAGCTGCGCTTTCTTGATGTCAGCAAACAGGAAGTGCTGGCGCGCAAGGTGATCGTCGTCGAGTGAGGTGGTGACCGGGTGCTGGCGCGGCCGCGGTGACTGCGGTCAGTCGGCGAGGCCGGGTTCATCCAGCAGATGCCGCCCGGCACGGTCCTCGACCTCGATCACCCACAAATCGGGGTCGAAGCTGCGCTGGCGGGCGATGGCGGCGTCGACCTCGGGTTCTGGGCCTGATGTAAGTTCGGACCAGTGCCGCGCGCCTGACATGATGTCGAAGCCGCGTTGATAGGCGGTCGCGTTTCCATCCAGCGTCGAGAGCTTGATCAGCACCGCGCCTGCGGTGTCGTCGCCATGCGCCACGACGAAAGCGGGGATGTCGTGGACGCGCAGGCGGGCGAGGTAGGCGTGGACCCAGAACTCTGCGGTGAGGCGCGTCATTGCCGGCCGGGGATCAAGGTATTTTTGGAAAGATGAAAGACAGGCATGGGTATCAGTTGCCGTCCTTGAAATTGAGGCCCATCTCGGTGTAACGCTCGGCCTCTTCCAGCCAATTGGGACGTACCTTGACCTGCAGGAAGAGGTGCACGCGGCGGCCGAGGAATTCTTCGAGCTCTTCGCGGGCGGCCTTGGACACGGCCTTGGCGGTCTCGCCGCCCTTGCCCAGGATGATGCCCTTGTGCCCGTCACGCATGACATAGACGATCTGGTCGATCCGCGCCGAGCCGTCCTTGCGCTCTTCCCAGTTCTCGGTCTCGACGGTCAACTGGTAGGGCAGTTCCTGATGCAGCCGCAGGGTCAGCTTTTCGCGGGTGATCTCGGAGGCGATCATGCGCATGGGCAAATCCGCGATCTGGTCTTCGGGATAGAGCCAGGGGCCTTCCGGCACCATTTCGGCCAGCCATTTGCGCAGGGCATCGACGCCGTGGCCCTTCTCGGCGGAGATGAGATAGGTCTCGGTAAAATCGAACCGCTCGTTCATGTCCTTGGTCAGCGCCAGCAGCGTTTCGGATTTCACGCGGTCGATCTTGTTGATCAGCAGCGCCACCTTGCGGCCCTTGGTGACTTCGCCCAGCCCTTCGAGGATCTGCTCGACGCCTTCGGTCACGCCGCGATGCGCCTCGATCAGAAGCAGGGTGATATCGGCATCCGCAGCCCCGCCCCAGGCCGCAGCGACCATGGCGCGATCCAGACGGCGGCGCGGCTTGAACAGGCCCGGCGTGTCGACAAAGACCAGCTGGCTCTCACCCTCGATGGCGACGCCGCGAATGCGCGCGCGGGTCGTCTGAACCTTGTGGGTGACGATGCTGACCTTGGCACCGACCATGCGGTTCAGCAGCGTGGATTTGCCTGCGTTGGGTTCTCCGATCAGGGCGATGAATCCGGCGCGGGTGGTCATGGGCATCTCTTTTCGTGTTGAGAAAGCTCAGCCCATACCCGATCGCGGCGCGCATGGCCAGATGCCAGCGGCGGCATGGGTGTGATTGCAGGCGCTGAAGGTCGCGGGCGGCCCATCGGGATCACCCTTTGCGCGGGCCGGTTTCGAGCCGCGCCAGCAGGGCCGTGGCCGCGGCCTGTTCGGCCTGACGTTTGGAGCCTGCCGTCGCGGACTCGGATTCGCCGCTCTGCAGCGCCGCCAGGATGGTGAAATGCGGCGCGTGATCGGGGCCGGTGCGGGCGGTTTCGGTGTAGCTGGGTGGCGGCAATCCGCGGGCCTGCGCCCATTCCTGCAACGCGGTCTTTGCGTCGCGGGCATCCGATTTGACCGCGCCGACCCGCTTGCCCCAGAGGCGCAGCACGGTGTCGCGGGCCACGTCGAACCCGGCATCAAGGTAGACGGCGGCGATCACCGCCTCCATCGCATCGCCCAGCAGCGCCTGTTTGCGGCGCCCGCCCGAGAGCATCTCGGAGCGGCCAAGCTTCAGCACAACGCCGAGGTCGATCTGCCGCGCTACATCGGCGCAGGTTTCCTTGCGCACCAATGCGTTGTAGCGCGGTGCAAGCACCCCCTCGCTGGCCTCGGGATCATGCTGCAGCAGCGCCTCTGACATGACGAGACCAAGCACCCGGTCACCGAGAAATTCCAACCGCTGGTTATCGCGGCGCGTGGCCGAGGACATCGAGGCGTGCGTGACCGCTTGCACCAGCAAGGCCGGCTGGGAAAATTCATGCCCAAGCCGGGCAGAGAAGGCTTTCAGATCGGCGGAGAGTTTCACTCGAGCCTCTTGAAGAAGCGATCCCCCCGCCATGTCCAGAAATAGAACATCCGGTCGCCCGCGGAGGAAAAGATCACCCGGTTGGCCCGGCCAATGAGGTTTTCGAAGGGCACGAACCCGACCCCGCCCACGGTCTGCGGAAAGCGGCTGTCGGTGGAATTGTCGCGATTGTCACCCATGAAGAAGTAATGCCCTTCGGGGACGGTAAAGACGCCGGTGTTGTCGGATCGCTGATTGGTGATGTTGAGGATCGAATGCGAGTGCCCGCCCGGCAAAGTCTCGGTCTGGCGCGACTTGCTGCAGATGGCCCCTTCGCCCACCACGCCGTTTTCGCAGCGCGGACGCGCGCGCATCGGGCCTTGGGCCTCGAACACTTCGTCAAAGCTGCCGGCATCCGCGAGGCCCACGGGCGCGCCATTGATATGAAGCACGCCTTCTTTCATCTGGACGGTGTCGCCCGGCAGGCCGATCAGGCGCTTGATGAAATCGGTGCCCTGAACGGGGTGGCGAAAGACGACGATATCGCCGCGCTCAGGCTCGCTGCCAAAGATGCGGGTATTGTCACCGTCGAGGAAGCCGCAGATGTCGCTGGCGTCGATGTCGATGCCCAGCGCGCCGATGCGGATCGATGGGCAGGAGGCGTAGGAATAGCCGTAAGCCATTTTATTGACGAACAAAAAATCGCCGATCAGCAGCGTGTCCTTCATCGACCCCGACGGTATCCAGAAGGGTTGGAAGAACAGGGTGCGAAAAACCCCGGCAATCAGCAGCGCATAGACAACAGTCTTGATCGTTTCGACAATTGAATTGGTCTTCTTGTCGTCGCTAGCCATCCGGGGGTCTCCGCCTGAATTCGGTCGCCTGCTTCATGGTCGCGCCCGGCACGGGTGTCAAGGCAAGGCGGGGGGACGGCGGACGATTCGATAAGCCTTCGGCCCGGAGTTTTGGCGCGTTTTTGCTGTTTCAGAACAAAATCATGCCGCCTACCGGGCTTCGATGGTGTGAGGGTTCTATCCTTCGTCACTGCGCAGCGGGCGGGCCTCGATCACCACGAAGGCCTGCGCCCAGGGGTGATCGTCGGTCAGGGTGACGTGGATGAGCGCCTCGTGCCCGTCAGGGGTCATTTCGGCCAGCCGCTCTGCGGCCCAGCCTGTCACCTGCATCACCGGCTGGCCGGTTTCGAGATTGGTGACGGCCATGTCCTTCCATGCAATGCCCATGCGCAGGCCGGTGCCCAGTGCCTTGGAGCAGGCCTCTTTCGCGGCCCAGCGCTTGGCGTAGGTGCCCGGCATATCGGCGCGACGTTCGGCCTTGCGCTGTTCCACATCGGTGAAGACACGGTTGCGGAACCGGTCGCCAAACCGGTCGAGCGTAGCGGCGATCCGCTCGATATTGGCCAGATCGGTGCCGATTCCGAGGATCATGCGCGCGCTCCCTTCACCATAGCTGCGCCCCGATCGCGCCGGTCGCCTGATTGAGCGTGAAGGTCAAGTTCCGGCGTTCAGAATATTCTCCGTTATAGACTTCGACATGGACCTCGAACGTGAGCCCGACCGCCGGGTCATAGCCCGCGTCGAGACTGTCCCAATCAATGCCGCTGAACCCGATGGACGATGTCATCCCCAGCGTCCGGCATTGCCGCCCGCCCAGTTCGTCATGCGGGGGCGACAGGATCAGGATGTGATAGGCGCCTGCCGCCGGTTCGATCACGTCCATCAGCGCAAGGCGCACTTTGCCATTGGCAAAGGTGGCAGTGTGATCCTCCCACGGCTCGACGATGGCATCGGCGCGGGCGATCCAGTCACAGGGGATCACCTGTTGGGCGGTGGCGGGCGCGGCCAGCAGGCTGGCCAACAGAGCAATGCGGTACATCGGTCAGACCTCCAGCCTGGTGGTGAGGATTTTCAGCCCGGCCGCGCCAAAGAGCGCGGCGAATGCCCCGTCGAACCAGCGGCGCAGGCGCATGTAGCCGCGCGCGACACGGGGCGCGGAAAATAGCAGGCCGTAGCCGAAGAACACGCAGGCCGAAACCGTGATCAGCATGGAAAAGAGCGCCCAGACAGCACCGGGGCCCGCGCCGGCCGGCAGCGCGATGGCATAGATCGCGCCCCAGGACAGGATCGCTTTGGGGTTGGTGATGTGGATCAGCGCCCCCCTGAGCCACAGTCGGCGAAGCCCCCGGGCGGCGCGTGTCGATGTGGCCACAGGCGGATGCAGGGCGCGCAGGAATGCCTTGAGCGCCAGCCACATCAGGTAGGCGGCACCGGCGTAGCGGATCACCTCGAACACCCAGGCGTTGGCAAGCATGACCGCGCTCATGCCTGCGCCCGCCGCGATGCCCCAGAAAGCCGACCCGCAGAAGATGCCCGCCGCGATCGCCAGCCCGGCGATGCGCCCCTCGCCCATCGCCGTGCCGGAAATCGCCAGCGTTGCAGGCCCCGGGCTGGCGCCCGCGACGGCCCAGGCAAGCAGCAGGAGGCCGGTTTCGTACCCGCTCACCTGTCATTCCCCCGCGCCTGCCGGCCCAGCTCGGTCGACACGCCGATGCCAAAGAAGAACCGGTTCGAGATCAGGTAGGCCCCCGTGTAGATGCCCAGCAGGATGAGGAACTGCTGCGAGGCAAAATGCGCGATGGCCAGTTTGCCGAACTCGGGCAGCAATCCGCCCGCCAGATAGGCAAGCGCCAGGTTCAGCCCGGTCGCCAGCGCGGTGGCGATCCAGACGAATCCCCAGATTTCGGCCCGCGCGGGCCGTGCCCTGTGGGTGCGTGCGTGGCGCTGCCCTTCGATCAGTGCTGCGATCATCGCGGGCACCAGAAGCTGCGTCGACGCCCCCAGTTCGGACACCCGCCCCTCGAGCAGGCGCACCACCAGCCCCGCGCCAAAGGCCACGGCCAGAAAGACGAGGGCGTAGCGCAGATAATTCATCCGGTGGATTTCAGCGCGTCACCGCGTGCCGCGTCCATCAGAGCGCGCATTTCCGCGATGGCCGGTTTCAGGCCGCGAAAGATTGCCTCGCCGATCAGGAAGTGGCCGATGTTCAACTCGCGCACTTCGGGGAAGGCGGCGACGGGCGCCACGGTGTCGTAGGTCAGCCCGTGCCCGGCATGCACCTCGAGCCCAAGCGAATGGGCGTAGGCCGACATTTCGCGCAGGGCCTGCAATTCGGTGTCGCGCGCGACCAGGCGGCCTTCGGCATGGGCGTCGCAATAGGCACCTGTGTGCAGCTCGATCACCTCGGCACCTATGCGCGCGGCGGCCTCGATCTGCTTGCTGTCTGCCCCGATGAAGATCGACACCCGGCAGCCTGCCTCGCGCAGAGGGGCGATGTAGTTCGCCAGACGTTTTTCCTCGCGGGCCACTTCCAGCCCACCCTCGGTGGTGCGTTCCTCGCGCTTTTCCGGCACGATGCAGACGGCGTGCGGTTTGTGGCGCAGCGCGATCTGCATCATCTCGTCGGTCGCGGCCATCTCGAAGTTGAGCGGCACGGTAAGCGCCTCTACCAGCGCGTCGATATCGCGGTCCGAGATATGGCGGCGATCCTCTCGCAGATGCGCGGTGATGCCGTCGGCGCCGGCCTCTTCGGCCAGTTTCGCGGCGCGTAGCGGATCGGGCGTATCACCGCCGCGTGCGTTGCGGACGGTGGCAACGTGGTCGATGTTCACGCCGAGGCGCAGGCGTTCGGTAATTGGCATGGCGGATTCCTTCGGTCGAATGGACGAGTCGCGTCCAGACTAAGCCTAATGCGCTTCATGCTGAAAGGCGAAAGTCTGCCGCAGGGGCGCGCTATTGCCGGGTGGCGGCTCTCACTCCGCGCCGGGCTTCTTCGCATCATTGAGCGCGGCTTTCTTCTTCAACTCGACCCATTTCTTCTTGAGCCGGTTCTTGCGGCGATTCTGATAGACGATCAGCAATGGCAGGCTGAAATAGTAACACGCAATCCCGGCAATCATCCCCGGTATGATCCCACCGATCATGTAGGGAAAGAACACGTCGTCGTAGAAGACATGCAGCTTGCTCCAATGCGCCACATCATCGGTAAAGAGCGCGTAGAGGTTGTCTATGAAGTCATTGCCAGCATCGACGAACTTGCCCCCCAGCGAGCGGTGCGATTCCTCGGGCATGGTCCCGCCCTTGCCGAGCAGGAAATGCCCGGTCTGAAGCGAGATCGTCGCGATGGCCAGAAATGTCAGGGGGTTGCCAAAGAATGTCGCCAGCAGCGACGCCAGGATATTGCCACGCATCAGCCAGGCGAGGAGAGCGGCGGCAAAGAAGTGAAATCCGAAGAATGGTGTGAACGAGACGAAGACACCGGCAAAGATGCCGCGGGCAATGCGGTGCGGCGGGTCAGGCAGACGCCGCAGCCGGTGCTTGACGTAAAGCGCGGCGCGGCCCCAACCACCTTTCGGCCAGAAGAAATCGGCAACAGCTTTCCAAACGGGTCGCTTGTCTCGACGTTTGAAAACCACCTGGATCGGCTCCTGACATTAAGCTCGTACTACGGCTGCACCTTGCGCGATATCTCTGTGCCTTACCACTTCGGCAACATTGCTTTCGGCGTCCAGTGCGGAAATGACGCTGTGCAGTTGCTCGGCGTCGCGAAGCTCCACTTCGACGAGCAGCCGGTAAAAATCCGGTTTGCGGTCGATGAACGTAAGGTTCGAGATATTGGCCTTCCGCTCGCCGATCAAGGTACAAATACGCCCCATCACTCCGGCATCGTTGCCAATGGTCACATCGAGCGACACATCATAGGCCGCCTCGTGCGTGCCGGCGTGCCATTGCAGATCGACCCAACGCTCGGGCTGATCCTCGAACGCGGTAAGATTGGCGCAGTCGATGGCGTGCAGCACGACGCCGCGCCCACGATAGGTGATCCCCACGATCCGCTCGCCGGGGAGCGGCTGACAGCAGCGCGCACGATCGAAGTGCTGATCCGCGGCGAGGCCGATCACTGCGCGATCGCGGCTGACCTCGTTGCCGTCGGGCTGCGTCAGATCGGGATAGACCGCTTTGAGCACTTCGCGACCGGTCAGCTCGGCGCTGCCCATGCGCGCCAGCAGCTCGTCGACGCCGCCGATGCGCAGCGTGCTGGCCGCGGTTTCCAGCGCCTTGTCGGTTGCCCGCTTGCCGACATGCTCGAAGGCGGCGCGTGCCAGTTCGCGGCCCAGCTTGATGAAGCGGCCACGGTCCAGTTCGCGCAGGGCGCGGCGAATGGCCGACTTGGCCTTGCCAGTGGTGGCAATGTCGAGCCAGGTCGCCTGCGGCGTCTGGCCATCGGCGATGATGACCTCGACCGACTGGCCGTTCTTGATCCGGGTCCAGAGCGGGACGCGCATGCCGTCAACCTTGGCGCCGACGGTGGCATTGCCGATCCGCGTGTGGATCGCGTAGGCAAAGTCAATCGGCGTGGCACCGCGCGGCAGCTTGACCACGTCGCCCTTGGGGGTGAAGCAGAACACCTTGTCGGCGTACATCTCGAGCTTGACCGCTTCGAGAAAATCCTCGTGATCCTCTTCGGCGTCGAACTGTTCGGTCAGCGAATTGATCCATTTCGCCGGATCGACGGCAAACGGGTTCTCGGAGCGCACCCCGTCGCGGTAGGACCAATGCGCCGCAACGCCGGTTTCGGCAACGTCATGCATCTGGATGGTTCTGATCTGCACCTCGACGCGTTTGCCGTCGCGCCCCGAAACGGTGGTGTGGATCGAGCGGTAGCCGTTCGATTTGGGCTGGCTGATGTAATCCTTGAACCTGCCCGGCACGGCGCGCCAGCGCTGGTGGATCGCGCCCAGCACCGCGTAACAGTCATTTTCGGTTTCGGTGATGATACGAAAGCCGTAGATATCGGAGAGGCGGGAAAAACCAATCTGTTTTTCCTGCATCTTGCGCCAGATCGAATAGGGTTTCTTGGCCCGCCCGATCACCTCGGCCGTGATGCCGACTTTGTGCAACTCCTTGCGCATGTCGCCGGTGATGCGGTCGATCACATCGCCCGATTCGCGTTGCAGCGTGATGAAGCGGCGCATGATCGAGGCGCGCGCATCGGGATTGATCACCCGAAAGGCCAGATCCTCGAGCTCTTCGCGCATCCACTGCATGCCCATCCGGCCCGCCAGCGGCGCGAAGATGTCCATCGTCTCGCGTGCTTTCTTGACCTGCTTTTCCGGGCGCATCGCCTTGATCGTGCGCATGTTGTGCAGCCGGTCGGCGAGTTTCACCAGGATCACCCGCAGGTCCTTGGACATCGCCATGAAGAGTTTGCGGAAATTCTCGGCCTGCTTCGTTTCGGAGCTGGAAAGCTGGAGATTGGTCAGCTTGGTCACACCATCCACCAGATCAGCAACCTCGCGGCCGAATTTCTGGGAGACACTGGCATAGGAGGCGCGGGTGTCCTCGATCGTGTCATGCAAGAGCGCGGTCACGATGGTCGCGTCGTCCAGCCGCTGTTCGGCCAGGATGGCGGCAACGGCCACGGGGTGCGAAAAATAGGGATCGCCCGAATACCGGGTCTGTCCCTCATGCATCTCGCGGCCATAATCATAGGCCGCGCGAAGCAATTCTTCATCGGTCTTGGGGTTGTAGGTGCGGACCAGCTCGATCAGGTCTTCGACGGCGATCATGCGGTCCACGCCTCCGGGGCAACGATGGGGCTAAGGGCCGGGCTCAGCCCTGCCCTTGTGCCTCCATCAACGCGCGAAGCAGTTTTTCCTCGGACATGTCATCGTCCTGGGGCTTGTCCGCCTCGCCGCCGCCCATGAGCAGCGCCATGCTGTCTTCTTCGGGCTCGTCGACTTCGATCTCGGTCTGGTTCGACTCGATCAGACGCTCGCGCAGCGCATCGGCGCTCTGCGTTTCTTCCGCGATCTCGCGCAGCGCCACGACCGGGTTCTTGTCGTTGTCGCGATCCACCGTCAGTGGCGCGCCTGCGGAAATCTCGCGGGCACGATGCGCGGCCAACATCACCAGCTCGAAACGGTTCGGGACTTTGTCGACGCAGTCTTCGGTAGTTACGCGGGCCATGAGACCTCCGGTCTAGTCATCCATCAGAAAGCCCGTATCTACGCGCTCGAATCCAGATTTACAAGCGTCGAATCGTCGCCCGATCACAGCGCGACCACCTCTTTACGCGCCTGTTCGGGAAGGGTGTCAAGCATCTCGCTCACCGTGCGTTGCAGCACCGGGTGGCGCCACTCTGGCGCGATGTCCGCCAATGGGATCAGCACGAAGGCGCGATCATGCATGCGCGGGTGCGGCACTATCAACCGATCGGGTGTCGCGCGCGCCTGCTCGTCAGGGGGCAGGTCGTGCCATCGGGCGAATCCTTGCGCATCCGGCAGCACCGTGTCGCCTGCCGCGATCAGATCCAGATCCAGCGTCCGCCGCCCCCAACGCTGCACCCGTTCGCGACCGAACTCGGCCTCGACCCGGTGCAGCACTTCCAGCAGGTCAGCCGGCGTGCCCGCATAGGCCAGCCGCGCGGCTGCATTCACATAGTCAGGGCCCGCCCCGGGCGGGAAACATGGCGTATGGTAAAATTTGCTGACATCGACCACGTCGCAGCCCTGTTTGCCCAGAATCGCCAATGCGGCGCGCAGGGTCTGCTCTGGCGAACCTGCCGCCGAAGGCAGATTTCCACCCAGTGCGATCAAGAAAACGCTACTTGACTTCACGTCGGGCACCCTAGAGTCACGCGTTGGGGCCTTGCCGCGCAAGGCGATAAAGCATAGTTTTGCGCATCCATCCCGCCTCTTTTTCTGACCACTTACCCACTCACATCGACTGGGCGGAAATTCATTCGAAAGGAATTTCAGATGTTTTACAAGGACGAACGGCTCGCGCTGTTCATCGATGGATCGAATCTATATGCCGCCGGCAAATCGCTGGGATTCGACATCGACTACAAGTTGCTGCGGGCGGAATTCATGCGCCGAGGCAAATTGCTGCGCGCATTCTACTATACGGCATTGCTGGAAAACGATGAATATTCGCCGATCCGGCCACTGGTAGACTGGCTGCATTACAACGGCTTTTCGATGGTGACGAAGGCGGCTAAGGAATACACCGACAGCCAGGGCCGCCGTAAGGTCAAGGGCAACATGGATATCGAATTGACCGTCGATGCGATGGAATTGGCCCCGCGTGTGGACCATATCGTGCTGTTCTCCGGCGATGGCGATTTCCGCCCGCTGGTCGAGAGCCTGCAGCGTCAGGGTGTGCGTGTTTCGGTGGTCTCGACCATACGCAGCCAGCCGCCGATGATCTCGGACGAACTGCGCCGCCAGGCCGACAATTTCATCGAGCTGGACGATCTCAAAGACGTGATCGGCCGCCCTCCGCGCGAAGTGTCACCTGATCGTGAAGATTGAATGTGACCGAATGCCGGTGCCGGGTTCCGTCAGCCGCTGCCAAAAAGCGTGCCGATGACGCCCCGTGCAACGCTCAGCCCGTGGGTCATGCCCTGCCCGTTGGTCAGCGTGACCGCCGTCACTCCGTCTAGTGGGTGCAGCACCAGCGCCGATTCTCCCGGCAGGTGGGCATAGCACCCGATCCATCGTTTCGCGATTTCTGGCTCCGGTAACGCCGCCAGAGCCGCCAGTTCACCCAGTAACAGTTGGTCGACCTCCTCGGAGCGAGCCGGGCCCGCCCCGTCCCCGTAATGATGCGAATCGCCTATCGTCAGGCTGCCATCGTCCTCCTGACAGGCGATGACGTGGATGCCGTTTGCCAGGCAGGCCGCCTGTCGGGCCTGCTGATGCGCCTTGAGCGCAGATAGGCCGGAGCAGTCGGCGAACACGCTGTAGCGGGTCATGCTGAGCCCGCCCAACAGGAACGGGTCCAGCCGCCATGTCGCGGGTTGCGGCACCGTGCGCAGCATCTGAAGGCGGCAGCGCGTGACGCCGCTGGCGGCAAAGGCTTCGGGCAAAAGCGTAGCGAACTCGTCGCCCGCGCACACAATGACGTGATCTGCGTGGATCGCGCCGGTCGCGGTTTCGACGATGTTTCCGGCGATCGCGCGTGCCTCGGTGTCGAAATGGAACGTGACGCCATGCGCGCGCTGCAACCACGCGGCCATTTTCGCCATGGCCTGCCGTTGATCTACCTTCCAGGCATCCGGGCTCCAGATTCCGCCCAGCAGATCCGCCTGCAGCGGGACACCGGCCCGGTGCGACAAATCAGCGCCGGAGACAAGCTCGAAGGCGTGGCCCTGAGCGCTGGCGCATTCCTCCAGCACTTGCATCTCTTCGGGGATGCGCGCGGCAAAGAGGCACCCGGCGCGCCGCATCGAAATCCCCGCCCCGGCGGCGATCTGTTGCCACGCCTCCAGCGCGGCACGCGCGCTGTCCAGCTCTGGCCCCGGTTTCTGCGCGACGATGGCCAGCATTCCGAAATTGCGCACCGACGCACCGTCTGCCGCGCCTGACCGCTCGACCACCGCGACCGATAGCCCCGCCTGCGCCGCGTGCCAGGCATGGGCCAGCCCGATCATGCCCGCCCCGATGATGACCAGATCGTATCGCTTCATCCGAGCCTCCCTGCTGTCGCCGCAACCCTGCTCGGCAGCGCGGCTCGGTGTCAAGCATGCCACTGGGCGCGGCGCGGAATCCGTGTAGGGTGCCCGTACTTATTCGAATGACCGGAGCCACGCTCATGATCCCCTACCGTCCGGGCGACGATGTCGGCCCTCTGGAAGACTGGCCTTTCGACAACCCCGCTAGCGCCTATGTGATCCGCGCGGGCAACCCGCGCTGCTCGGGCCGCATTGATGCGGGCGGGCCGGGTCATGCGACGCGGCTGGGGATCTGGCGCTGCACGGTGGGCAGCTTTGATTGCACCGAACAGGGCGACGAGTTGATGACGATCCTTTCGGGGCGGTGCCGCCTGACCGACCATGCCAGCGGCAAGACCTATGATCTGGAGCCGAATGACAGCCATTTCGTCCGCGACGGCACGCGCGTGACATGGGACGTGACCGAGGATTTGACCAAGGTTTTCTTTGGCCACAAGGCAGGCGGATACTGAACCGTCGGGAAAATCCGCCGCCCGGCGGTTTACCTCGCCAAGGTTAGGCCCTACCTCTGGCGCGACAGGAGATATGTGATGACCAAGCCGCCCCTAACCCTCTATCTGGCCGCGCCGCGCGGGTTCTGCGCGGGCGTGGACCGGGCCATCAAGATCGTCGAAATGGCGTTGGAGAAATGGGGCCGTCCGGTCTATGTGCGCCACGAGATCGTGCACAACAAATACGTGGTAGATGACCTGCGCGCCAAGGGCGCCGTGTTCGTCGAGGAACTGGAAGATTGCCCCACGGACCGCCCGGTCATCTTTTCCGCGCATGGCGTGCCCAAGGCGGTGCCCGCCGAGGCCGCGCGCCGCGAGATGATCTATGTCGATGCCACCTGCCCACTGGTCAGCAAGGTGCATGTGGAGGCCGAGCGCCACCACGAGGCCGGGCTGCAGATCATCATGATCGGCCATGATGGCCACCCCGAGACCATCGGCACGATGGGTCAGCTACCACCCGGCGCGGTGCTGCTGGTCGAGACCGCCGAGGATGTGGCGGGCCTGAACGTGCGCGACGAGACGGCATTGGCCTATGTCACGCAGACCACGCTTTCGGTCGATGACACTGCCGACATCGTCGCCGCACTCAAGGCGCGATTTCCGACCATTCGCGGGCCGCACAAGGAAGACATCTGTTACGCCACCACCAACCGGCAAGAAGCAGTCAAGGCAATGGCCAGCGAGGTCGACGCGATGCTGGTGGTGGGCGCGCCAAACTCTTCCAATTCGCGGCGTCTGGTCGAAGTGGGCGCGCGCGCGGGGTGCAGCTATGCGCAACTGGTGCAGCGTGCGGGTGATATCGACTGGCGCGCGCTGGAGGGGATGCGCAGCCTTGGGCTGACCGCTGGCGCGTCGGCGCCCGAGATCTTGGTGAACGAGGTGATCGACGCCCTGAAGGCGCGTTATGACGTGACGATCCGGCAGGTCGAGACAGCGGTCGAGAATGTCGAATTCAAGGTGCCGCGCGTGTTGCGGGTGCCGGCGTGAACCCGCAATTCCTGATCACTGCGCGCGACCGGGCGATGCGCTGGCTGAGCCACAGTTTCGCGGCACTCTTTGCCGCACTTGTCGTGCGTCTGGCGCTGGAGCCTGCGACATGATGATCCCGCGCTCTGCCCTGCTGCTGAGCCTCGCGGGGCTGATTCCGTTCTTGTGGGGAGCGGTGACCGTGCTGCTGCCGGATCTGGCGCTCTGGACGGCGCAGACCGTGGGCGGGCGTTTTGTCGGGCCTTACGTGATGCTGTTTTACGGCGCGATCATCCTCAGCTTCATGTCCGGGGTGCTCTGGGGGTTTGCCACGAAGCTGCAGGACGCTCAGGCGACGACGGGTTACGCGCTGGCAGTGATCCCTGCCCTTTGGGCGTTTTTCATGACGGCGGGCGGGCCGACCGGTGCGGGCATTTCCTTGATGGTGGGGTTTGCCGGGCTGCTGGGGCTCGACTGGTTGTTCTGGCATCATGGGGCCGCGCCGGACTGGTGGATGGCCCTGCGGGTGCCGTTGACGGCGGTGGTGCTGACCTGTCTCGGCATCGGAGTGTTTCTATGAGTGCCGATGACGAAACCCTCGGCGTGTACGGAGCGCAGGCGGCGCGCTATGCCTCCTTTACCGACAACATCGGCGATGATCCGCATCTGGCCCGGTTCATTGCCGACATTCCGCCCGGCGGGCGGGTGCTGGACCTCGGCTGCGGGCCGGGCACGGCAGCGGCGCGGATGGCGCAGGCAGGGCTGGTGGTGGATGCAACGGACGCAGTGCCCGAGATGGTGGATCTGGCGGCAGCGGCGCATCCCGGCGTGACCGCCTGGATCGCGACATTCGACGAGATCGCGGGCGTCGAGCTCTATGACGGGATCTGGGCCAATTTCAGCCTGCTGCATGCTCCGCGCAGCGCGATGCCCACGCATCTGGCAGCACTGCGGACCGCGTTGAAGCCCGGTGGACGGTTCCATATCGGTGTCAAGACCGGCAGCGGCGCGCAGCGCGACGGGCTCGGACGGCTATATACCTATTACGAGGAAGAAGAATTGACGGAGCTTCTGACCGCCGCCGGGTTCACCCCGCGCGGCCAATGGACCGGGGCCGATTCCGGACTGGACGGCACCGTGGCCCCCTGGGTGGTGATTGCGGCCGATGGTTGATCTGATTGCCTATACAGACGGGGCCTGTTCGGGCAACCCCGGGCCGGGCGGCTGGGGTGTGCTGATGCGCGCGATGCGCGGCGATGCCGTGGTCAAGCAACGCGAACTGAACGGCGGAGCTGCGGAGACCACCAACAACCAGATGGAGCTGATGGCGGCGATCAGCGCGCTGGAGGCGCTGAAACGGCCCAGCAAGCTGACGATCGTGACCGACAGCCAATACGTCAAGAATGGCGTCACCGGCTGGATCCACGGCTGGAAGCGCAACGGCTGGCGCACGGCGGCGAGAAAGCCGGTGAAAAACGCCGAGTTGTGGCAGCGGTTGGATGCGGCACAGGCACGCCATGACGTGACCTGGGAATGGGTCAAAGGCCATGCTGGACATCCCGAGAACGAACGCGCGGACGAACTGGCCCGTGCGGGCATGGCGCCGTTCAAATCCTCGACGAGAGATGCCGGATGACCGCGCTGTCCTTCCTCGACTATTCGTCGGTGCTGATCTTTGCGCTGACCGGCGCGCTGGTGGCCAGCCGCGCGCAGCTGGATCTGGTAGGCTTTGCCTTTTTCGCCTGCCTGACGGCGGTGGGTGGCGGCACCCTGCGCGACATGATGCTGGCGCGCGACCCGATCTTCTGGATTGCCGATCCGACCAGTATCGTGATCGCGGTGGCAGCGGCGCTGCTGGTGTTTTTCACCGCGCATCTGGTCGAGAGCCGCTATCGCTGGCTGCTCTGGCTCGACAGCTTTGCGCTGGCCGTTGCCGTGCCCGCAGGTGTTGCTGTGGCGCTTCTCATGGAGCAGTCACCGCTGGTGGTGGTGCTGATGGGGATGACGACCGGCTGCATGGGCGGGCTGATGCGTGACGTGGTCGTTGGCGAGGTGCCCCTGGTGCTAAGGCAGGGCGAGCTCTATGTCAGCGCGGCCTTTGCCGGCGCGGCGCTGGCGGTGGGGATGGATGCCTGGGGGTTCGAGCAGAGCCACGTCCTGATCGGCTGCGGCGTGGTGACATGGGCGCTGCGGGCCGGTTCGCTGACCTTTGGCTGGTCGCTGCCGGTCTATCGCAGCCGCCCGCCCCGCGCGTAAGACGCTACTTGCGCCGCCAGTAGGTTTTCCACAACCAGATCAACAGCATCGCGCCCAGAACCGCACCGACAAAGCCGCCGAGCAAGCCCATCACGGTCGCCGCAAAGCGCAATAGCACCCCGCCGATGACCGCGCCGAGAATGCCGATTCCGACCGTGGTGACGATATCCGTCTCAAGCCGCATCAGCCGCGTGGCGAGAAACCCGGCGGCGGCACCGATGATGATGAGTGCGACTATGGGCATCAGCGCGCGCCTCGCCGCCGCTCATCCGCCCGGCGGGGCGCCTTCGCCAAGACGGCATGACAGGGCTGCAATAACATCACCGACGACCCCCGCCACGCCAATGAGTCGGCACGATGATCAGCGCGCCGATCGCGGACAGGATCGCGTCCACCCCGGGCGCGCCAATACGCAGGCCGAACATGATCCGCACGAAGTAAAACAGGAAGGCGCCACCGACGCAGATGATGATCGATTGCAGGTAGCCATTGCGGGTAAAGCCGGATTTCTCCGACACGTAGCCAACGATGCCCGCGATCACCACCGTACCGATCAGAACTGGAAACATCGTCGCCCCCCTGCGTGAAGCCTTTCAGAATTTGTGGCCGTCTCGCATTTGATCCCTGCCTTGGACCATCTGCAAGACGCCTCAGAGCCGCGTGCCGCGCGGCACCGGATGGCCACGCAGGAACGTCTCGCGATCCTGCGCGCGCGCACCGGCCCGTTGCAAGCGCAAAAGCTGCACAGCGCCTTGGCCGCAGGCCACTGTCAGCGCATCATCCAGCACCTCGCCGGGCGCACCGCACCCCTGCCCCAGCCTTGAACCCAGCAACTTGACCCGTGCGCCATCCATCTCGCACCACGCGCCGGGAAAGGGCGACAGGCCCCGAATATGCCGGTCCACCTCTGCTGCGCGCCACGCCCAGTCGACGCGGGCCTCGGCCTTGTCGATCTTTTTTGCATAGGTGACACCGTCCTCCGCTTGCGGCTGTGGCAAGAGGGTGTCCAATTGCTCCAGCGCCTGGCAGATCAGCCGGGCACCGATCTGCGACAGACGGTCATGCAGCGCGCCGGTGGTTTCCTCGGCCCCGATGGCCGTCGCCTCGCGCAACAGCACCGGCCCGGTGTCGAGCCCTGCCTCCATCTGCATGATGCAAACCCCGGTCTGGGCGTCGCCTGCCATGATCGCGCGGTGGATCGGTGCCGCGCCGCGCCAGCGTGGCAACAGCGAGGCATGAATGTTCAGACAGCCTCGCGCTGGCGTATCCAGCACCGCCTGCGGCAGGATCAGCCCGTAGGCCACGACCACCGCGACATCGGCATTGAGCGCAGCAAAGTCAGCCTGCACCTCGGCCGGTTTCAGACTGACCGGGTGGCGCACCTCGAGCCCGAGCTCTGCGGCGCGCGCATGCACCGGCGTCGGCCTGTCCTTCTTGCCACGTCCCGCAGGCCGGGGCGGCTGACAGTAGACCGCAGCGACCTCGTGGCCAGCGGCCACCAGCGCCTCCAGCACCGGCACCGAAAAATCGGGCGTTCCCATGAAGATGATCCGCATCGTTCCCCCGGCGTCTGGTTCTGGCTTCACCGTCAGTTATGAGTATTTTTGGCAAAATGAAAAATGGAAACTGCGCTTCATTTTGCTAGAAATACTCAAATCCGACGGTCACAAACCGCGAGACGCTCAGCTGTATTTCCGCGCCTTTCGCAGCAGCATGTCGCGTTTGACCTTGCTCAGACGATCAAAATACATCCGCCCCGCCAGATGGTCGATCTGGTGTTGCACCGACGTGGCCCACAGCCCGACAAAATCGCGCTCTTCGATCTCGCCTTCGGCATTGAGAAACCGCACGGTGACGGCCCGGGGCCGCTCGACCGGGGCCGAAACGCCGGGCAGGTTCGGGCTGGCCTCGATATGGCGTCGCAGCGTCACGCTGGCGTGCAACACTTCGGGGTTGGCCATGCGCACCGCCTGATCGCGGGTTTCAGAGGCATCAACCACCGCCAGTTGCAGCATCACGCCGATCTGCGGCGCGGCGAGGCCAACGCCCGGCATGGCCTCCATCGTGTCGATCATGTCGGCCCAGATGCCGCGCACTTCGTCGTCAATGGCCTCGACGGGCGCGGCTGCGGTGCGCAGGCGCTTGTCCGGCCATGGCAGGCAGCGGCGTACCGGCACCGGCTCAGGCCCGCGCCTTGTCGCGTTTCAGCTTTTGCATGCGCCGGGTGATCAGCTGCCGCTTCATCGGGCCCAGGTAGTCGATGAAGAGCTTGCCGTCGAGATGGTCGATCTCGTGCTGCACGCAGGTCGCCCAGAGGCCATCGAACCCCGCGCTCTGCTCGTTGCCGTCGCGATCGATCCAGCGCAGTTCGACCTCCGCAGGACGGGTGATCTCGGCAAATTGATCGGGGATCGACAGGCAGCCTTCCTCGTAGACGTTGGTCGCCTCGGAGCGGGCCGTGATCTCGGGATTGAACATGATCGTGGGCCGTGGTGCCTGGCCCTCTTCCTTGACGCAATCAAGCACGATCAGCCGCTCGGTCACGCCCACTTGCGGTGCGGCCAGACCGATGCCCGGCGCGTCATACATCGTTTCAAGCATGTCGTCCGCCAGGCGGCGCAGCGCATCCGAGAGGTCACCCACGGGGGTGCAGACCTTTTTAAGGCGTGGATCGGGATGGATGAGGATCGGCATTTTCATGGCCGTTCATGTAGGACATGCGGGCTGGCTCTGCAACGGGCTTGCGCCCAGACGTCAATCGGCTAGCTTGCCCCGGGAAATACCAGAGGATCGCGTGTACATGAGTTTCGACCAGATTATCGACCGCCGGGGCAGCAACAGCAGCAAATGGGATATGATGGAGGCCGCCACGGGCGTGGGCGCCGAGGATGCCATCGCCATGTGGGTTGCCGATATGGATTTTGCCGCGCCAGATTTCCTGCAGGAAGCGGTGCAGGGGCTGCTGGACAAGGCCAACTATGGCTATTTCACCGGCGAGGCCGAGATGAAGGATGCCGCCGCCTGGTGGATGCGCGAGCGCCACGGCTGGACAGCGGAGCCGGACGCGATGTTCTCGACATACGGGCTGGGCAACGGTATCGCGATGGCCCTGCAGGCCTTTACCGAGCCGGGCGACGAGGTGATCATCTTTTCCCCCGTCTATCACGAGTTCGCCAGGAAGATCGCCAAGGGCAAGCGCGTGGTGAAGGAAAGCCCGCTGGTGATCCAAGACGGCGTCTACCGCATGGACCTCGACGCGCTGGAAGCCTCGCTCAGCGGGCGCGAACGCGCGGTGCTGTTCTGTTCGCCACACAATCCCGCGGGCCGGGTCTGGTCGCGCGAGGAGTTGCAGGCGCTGGCGGCCTTCTGCGTGCGCCACGATCTGCTGTTGATCTCGGACGAGATCCATCACGATCTGATCTACCCTGACCAGAAACACATCCCGATGGCGGTCGCGGTCCCCGAGGTGTCGGACCGGCTGATCATGCTGACTTCGGCTTCCAAGACGTTCAACATTGCCGGTTCGCGGCTTGGCCTTGTCACCATCGCGGACGAAGGCTTGCGCGCGCGGTTTGCCGACGTCTACCGCGCCCTCGACGTATCGCCCAACCTGCTGGGCGTAGTGCTGACGCAGGCGGCCTACAGCCCGCGTGGCGCGGCATGGGTCGATGCGCTGGTGCGCTATCTCGATACCAACCAGCAGATATTTCGCGGGGCCGTCGCCGAAATCCCCGGCCTTTCGGCCATGCCGATGCAATCGACCTATCTGGCGTGGGTTGATTTCACCAATACGGGCATGTCGATGGAGGAAGTCACGAAGCGGGTCAAACAGGGGGCACGTCTTGCACCCAACATGGGCGCCGATTTCGGCACCGGCGGTGAGCAGTGCATGCGGTTCAACCTCGCCCTGCCAAAGGCACGCCTGACCGAGGCCACGGACCGGCTGCGCGCGGCATTCTCTGATCTGCAGTAACGGAGCGCGTCAGCCGTCCTTTTCGATCAGCGCGACCGGGGCATCCGGTGCGCGCACAAAATCCAGCGGCTGACCGCCCGAGACATCCGAACGCTGTTTGAAATCGAAAAAGATTTCACCATCCTCTGCGCCCGAGGCCATGATCAGACAATGCGCAAGGTGGCGCGACCCGTCATAAAGCTCGACCAGACCACGCGGCGGCGGAGCATCGTCAGCAGCCACAGAAAAGCCGTCAGCCCAGATGCGCCGCACCCGGTAGCTCGTATCGTCCGCGACAATCCTCAGCCGCTGCGATTTCAGCAGCGCCGCGTTGCGCGCGGCATCCAGCCCGGCCTGCACATCGGCCGGTAAATGGGTGGTCATGGCAGAATCCCCCTCCTGCAAATTGCGTCAAGGATGGCCGATTCTCTATTCCAATCAAGTCAAGGTTTTGTAAAACCCGCAAAAATTACTCGATTGCCGCCACTTTCGGGCGCAGCACATGCGGAATCTGGGGGTCATAGAGCGCGCTGTCGCGGAAGTCGCGCACCTCTCCCAGCACCGGGCCGACAAGGGTCAGCGCCGTGCGGGTGATCTTCTGGCTGCGCACCTTGGCCTGAATGTCGCTTAGCGTGCCACGGATGAACATCTGATCCGGCCAGCCGACGCGGTAAGCCACCACCACCGGGCAATCCGCACCGTAATAGGGCGTCAGCACGCGGGAAATCTCGCGCAGGTTCCGTACCCCCAGATGAATCGCCAGCGTCGCGCCGGTGCGGGCGAAATTCTCCAGCGTCTCGCCATCGGGCATCGAGGTCGATTTCATCGACACCCGGGTAAGGATGATCGACTGCGCCACTTCGGGCACGGTCAGCTCCTGCCCAAGCGCCGCCGCCGCGGCCGCATAGGCTGGCACACCGGGGATGATCTGGTAGTCGATCCCATCGCTGCGCAGCCGCCGGATCTGTTCGGCGATCGCCCCGTAGAGCGACGGATCGCCCGAATGCACCCGCGCCACGTCCTGGCCACGCGCATGGGCGGCCAGGATCTCGGCGTGCGTGTCATCGAGTGTCATCGCGGCGGTGTCCATCACACGGGCACCTTCGGGCGCGCAGGCCACCACTTCGGGCGGCACCAGACTGCCAGCGTAAAGGCAGACGGGGCAGGCCCCGATGATGCGCTGCGCCTTGAGCGTCAACAGCTCGGGATCCCCCGGACCGGCACCGATGAAATAGACTGTCACAGCGCCCCACCTTCTTCTTTGTCAAAAATACGCGTCTCCTCCGCCAGATCGCCGTCGATTTTGCGCGCATAGCCGCGCGGCGTGAACATGCGTGGCCCTTCACCCAGCTGCGCCAGCCGGGAATTGCTTGATCCGACCAAGACAACGGTCAGCATGTCCACCTCATCGACCTCCAACTGGTCAAGCCGGCGATAGCGCACATGTTCTTCGGGACGCCCCAGCGAACTGGCCAGCATCACCGGCGTATCGGCGGGACGATGCTGCAACAGGATATCGCGCGCCTCGGCCAGCAGCGTGCGGCGGGACTTGCTGACCGGGTTGTAGAAGGCAATGACGAAATCGCCCTCTGCCGCCGCCTGCAACCTGCGCAGGATATCGGCGCGCGGCGTCAGCAGGTCGCTCAGGGAAATCGTGCAGAAATCATGCCCCAGCGGCGCACCGGCCCGGGCCGCCGCCCCCTGCAGCGCCGAGACACCGGGAGAGCAAACCACCTCGACCCGGTGCGCCGCATCCGACACGCCATGTTCATCCGGCCCGCGATCCAGCAGTTCAAAGACCAGAGCCCCCATCGCGTAAATGCCTGCATCACCTGAACAAACCAACGCAACAGCCTTGCCCAAAGCGGCCTGTTCCAAGGCATAGCGACACCTCGCCTCTTCGCCGCCCAGCGGGAAGTCGCGGCGCGTCTTGCCAGCGGCCAAAGGCCCCAGAAGATCGATGTACAGCCCATACCCCACCAGTTCCTCGGCATCGGCAATGAGGCGGCTCACCTCGGGCGTGCGCCAGGCCGCCTGGCCCGGGCCGATGCCGACCACGCTGAGCCGACCGCGCGCGCGGCCCGGCATGGCGGTGATCACGTCGTCACACCGGCTGACGGCACAAGTGGTGGTCGCAGTCTTGCGCTTTTCCACCACCAGCACGCCCCCTGCCGCCAGCGCGGCTCCTTCGGCGACGCCGTGACAGCCCACCTCGGCAAAGACCACGTCCGAAGGGTTCGCCAGATGCGGTGTCTGGGCCTCCAGTTCCGCGGCGGAAAAGAGCCGCAGCGGCACGCCCAGCCGCGCGGCCACGACGTTCATCGCGGGTTCGTCCGCCTTGATATCGATCGTCGCGACACAGGCCACCGCGCCCGGCGCAATCTGCGCCTCCGCCAGCGTGGCGCTGACATGCTCCCACATTTCCTCCGGGTCGGCGTTGCGCGCGCATCCCAGCCCCAGAACGTGGCGTTGCGGATGGTAGACCAGCCGCGCCTCGCTCCCTTGCTGCGGCGTTTCGCAAGTGACCAGCTCGACCGCACCGCCGGTATCGGCGATATCGAAAATGGCTTCGCCGGTGATGCGCACGCCGGCCCCTGACAGCATCGCCGCCATCGCGCCCCTGGCATCCTCGGGATTGGCCAGCCGGTAACCCGGTGGCGGCACATCGAGCGCCACCCCCATTGCCACATCGCCCGCCGTCGTCACGGCCGCCACCGCGCCCAGCCCGGCAGCAATCTCGGCCGCCAGCCGATTGGCACCGCGATGCCCGCCCAGAAGTGGAATCACCACCGCGCCATCATCGCTGACCGATACCACCGGCGGCTCGGTGCGTTTGTCCGACAAGAGCGGGGCCACGCCGCGGATCAGGATGCCCGAGGCGCAGACGCCAATGATCGGCACGCCCGCGGCAAAGAGATCACGTACATGGTCGAGCGCATTGGCAAAAAACGCATCGGCGCGTGTCACGCGGCCCTCGCGCCCGTGCACCGCCGCGCCGATCAATGCCGCGACACGGTGCGCGGTCGCTTCGCCAGAGGCGCCAAGCGCCAGAACAACGGGGTTTACAGCCACGGATCGGCACCTTTCGTAAGCAGGATCATCGAAAAATACGGCGCGCTGTCAGGGGCTTCGGCCAGCGGACAGACCACCTCTTGGGGCAGGCTGGCGCGTTCGATGTAGACCGCGCGATCCGTCAGGCCCAGCGCCTCTATGACGGCGCGTACTTTGGGCAGGTGGCGCCCCACTTTCATGATCGCCACGCTCTCGGAGCCTTCGATACGCGCGCGCAGTTCAGCCTCGGGCAACGGGCCGGGCAGAACCATGAGACACTCGTTGCGCGCAGCCAATGGCATCCCGGCCAGCGCGGCACAGGCGGTTACCGATGTGACGCCGGGCACGACCTCCACCTTGAACCGGTCGCGCAGACGGGCAAAGAGATACATGAACGAGCCATAGAAAAACGGGTCGCCCTCGCATAGGCAAACCACGTCCTCGCCCGCCTGCAGTACTTCGACGATCTCTGCCGCGCCCTTGTCATAGGCGGCCTGGGCGGGCGCGCGGGCGGTGGTCATCGGCACGTCCATGACAATCTCGCGGGCGCTCGCCGGAATCGCAGCCGCGGCGATGGCGCGGGCAAGGCTGGTACCGCCTGCCAGGGACGGATAGGCCACGACACGCGCCCCGGAAATCAGCCGATGCGCGCGCAGTGTCATCAACTCCGGATCGCCCGGCCCCAGCCCGACACCGTAAAGCACACCGCTCATGGGGCGAACCCGCCCCTGGCTTTCATCTTTCCAAAAATACCTGGCTCTCCGCGTAATATGGGCGCTTTGGTCGAAATTCCGGGCGCAACATTCATCGCTTGATCACGCTCCATTGCGTGACCGGCATCAATGGCCGCCAGCCGGTCAGATTGCCCACCGGCTCGGCGCGGTTGACCTGAAGTTTCACCAACTGTCCGCCATGCGCCTTGTGCAGCGCGATAAGCACGGCCTCGCTCTCCAGAGTGACCGCGTTGCAGACGAGGCGGCCCAGCGGGCGCAGCGCCTCCCAGGCGGCGTCGAAGGTTTCTATGCTCAACCCGCCACCGATGAACACCGCATCAGGTGCCGCCAACCCGGTCAATGCCTCCGGCACCTGGCCCTCGATCAGTTCCAGACGCGGTGTGCCCAGAGCCAGCGCATTGGCCGCCGCCATGGCCCGACGATCGGCGCGCGGCTCGATCCCGATGGCGCGGGCGTAACGCGCGGCGCGCATCCACTCCACGGCGACCGAGCCGCAACCACAGCCAATATCCCACAAGAGCGCGCCGCGCATCGGCATCAGCTTGGCCAGTGTGGCGGCGCGCACCTCCTGCTTGGTCATCGTGCCGTCATGGCGGAACATGTCATCGGCCAGCCCCGGCACCCTTGGCAACAGGGCCGCATCAGGCGCCGCGACGCAATCCACCGCAAGCGTGTTGAAGGCGGGCACCGTATGGTTCCAGTCCTGCGCAGTCCCGTCGAACCGCGCCTCGCGCTCCCCGCCCATCGCCGCCAGAACGGTCATCTTCGATCCGCCAAAGCCGCGTTCGGTCAAGAAGCCCGCGATCTGCGCCGGGGTTTGCGCCCCGGTGGTCAGAATCAGCAGCCGCGCACCGGGCTGGATAAAGGCGATCATCTGCTCGACCGGGCGGCCATGCACGGTCAGTGTCTCCACATCCGCGAGGCTCCAACCCATGCGCGCGGCGGCAAGCTGAAAAGCGCTGAGCTGTGGGTGATAGACGATTTCCGCCGGATCGATGGCACGGCCGATCCGCGCACCAACCGAGAACCACAGCGGGTCGCCGGTGGCCAGCACCACCACGCGGCGGCCCTTGAAACCACGCAGCATATCAATCAGGGCATCGAAGGGCGAAGGCCAGGCAACGCGTTCGGCGGCAATGGCAGATGAGAGATCATGATGCCGGTCGCCGCCCACGATCACCTCGGCGGCTTCCACGATGGCACGGGTGGCCGGCAGCAGGCCAGCCAGCCCCTCTTCCCCGATGCCGACAATATGCAACCACGGCTCAGTCATGGCAGGGACTTTCCGATAGGGTGAAGGAAATTCGCCGAATTTTCTTGATGAGAATTTTTCGCGAAAAATCTTGTCATGATGCAGCAACCTCCGGCAATCCCGCAGCCAGCGCGTTGACCGCCGCCGACGCCATGGCCGAACCGCCGCGCCGCCCGCGCAGGGCGACGAAATCGCAGCCGCGCGGATTGGCGGCCAATTCTGCCTTGCTCTCTGCCGCGCCGACGAACCCCACCGGGAAGCCCAGAATCACCGCCGGACGCGGTGCGCCCTGATCTATCAGTTCGAGAAGATGAAAAAGCGCCGTGGGCGCGTTGCCGATTGCCACCACCGCGCCCTCGAGATGATCAGCCCAAAGCTCGACCGCCCCTGCCGATCGGGTGTTGCCTATACCAGCGGCGATGTCGCGCACGCGCGAATCGTTCAGGGTGACAATGATCTGATTATCTTTCGGCAAGTATCGACGGATGATACCCGCGCCTACCATCTCGCAATCGCAGAGCACCGGTGCACCCGCTGCGAGCGCCGCGTTGCCAGCCGCGTAGGCATTTTCCGAGAAGGCCAGTCGATCTGCAACTTCAACCATGCCACAGGCATGAATGAGCCGCACCGCCAGCGCTTCCATGCCCGCGTCGAACCGGTCCAGCCGGGCCTCGCGGCGAACGGTGGCAAAGCTCTGCGCGTAGATCGCGGATGGAGATTTCTCGTAAGGGCGCAAATTCGGGCTTTCAGTCTTGGGGCCGCCATTGGAGGCCTCCCCTCTTGGCGGGGAGACCCGCCTGTCGGCAGCGGGCGAGGATGTTTCCGGCCAGAAGATGCCTTCAGGCGGGGGTCTTGCGGGCGCTTATCGGCCCAAGCGGGTGATCGGCATGAGGATAGACCGGGTGGGCGTGATCATGGGTATGAGAGTGATCATGGTGATGATCGTGGTGGTGGTGGTGGTGGTCATGATCGTGGTGATGGTGGTGATGTCCGGCGTTTTCGAGGCGGCAGGCCCCGGTACAGAAAGTATCGCACAGCGCGCAGTCGGCCACGTTCGAACCCGGAGCCGACGCGCCCTGGCCTTCGACATGGTGGTGATGGCTTTCCTGAACGGCACCCACTTCGGACTCGAATCCCAGCACTTCGGTGCGATACTTGCACAGGACGCAGGTCGGCGGCGGTGCGGCCCCGAAGGCCGGATGGCCGATGCCACGCTCATTGGCGATGGCGGCACGCTCTGCCGGGGTGATCTTGCGCACGTCCTGACCCTCAATGGCGAGGATCTGCGTGCGGTACTGGCAGGTTCCGCAATTGGGCGGCGGTACGTCGTCAAGCTGTTCGGTCACGCGCGCGGCAAAGGTTTCCAGCACCTTGGGGTGATCGCCCAGATAGCCGGCCTTGACGAACTGCATGGCGGGATGTTCGGCGGCTACCTGATCGGTAAAGCCATAGATACGGTCGATCAGGATGCCGGAGAACAGGAAATAGGGGAACACGATCACCCGTTTGTAGCCCAGCCGCGCCACATGTTGCAGGCATGGCTCGACCAGCGGAAAGGTGACACCGGAATAGCCCACTTCGCACCAGCCAAAGCCGAGACCTTCGTGCAGCATGCGCGCGATCTTGGACACGTTGGCATTGGCATCGGGGTCAGAGGCGCCGCGCCCGATCACCACAAGGCAGGTGTCGTGCAACGCCACCTCGCCCTGTTCGGCATTGGCGCGGTCCACGGCCTGCTGGATACGCGCACCGGCGGCGGCGATCATTCGCGGATCGACGCCCAACTCGCGGCCATAGCGGATGTCGATGCCGTGCCGGGCGGCGTAAGTGTTCAGCACTGTCGGGATGTCGTTCTTGGAATGCATCGCGGCAAAGAGCATGCCGGGCACGGCAAGGATGCGGTCGCACCCTGCTGCGCGCAGCCGGTCGAGCCCGTCGCGGATCACCGGATTGGCGAATTCGAGATAACCATATTCCATCGCCCAATCATCGGGCAGATAGGCCGGCAGTTTCTCGGCCAGCACGCTGAATTCGTCCACGGCGGTCTGGCTGCGTGAGCCGTGACCGCAGATCATAACGCCGGTCTTCGTCATCGAGCGTCTGCTTCTTGCAGGTCTTCCTCGGGGTCTGCCTCGGCGTCGCGATCCCTGGCCTTATCGCGCAGACCGGCCCAAAGGCCGATGGCGATGGCTGCGCCGATCGCCGCCGCGCCCAGCCAGTGGCCATGCCCCGCCGCTTCGGCGAGGTGGCCGGGATGGGCGTGGGCCATGCCCGTACCGGCGCCAAGCGCCACGGTCGCTGTCAGAATCATGGAAGTCTGGTTCATCTGCGGGGTCCCCCTTGTCCTACATATTTCATGAAAAGGAGGTCGCAAAATGGGGCGGCAGCAGGCCGGCCATCTCTTTGACGATGCAGGCCCCGGCTCCCGATGAGGGTCAGCCGTATACCTGCGCACCTTTCCGGCCCGGTCCCGGGCGTCGTCGCTGTTATCTATACGCAGGGGCTGGCCGGTTGCAAACCGGGAAACGACAAGGTTCGGTTCCTTAGCGCCACACGGGCCTGCGCCGGAAGGGGTTGTACCCGTGGCAGAAATCCGCTTGATGGGCGCGAAACCGACGGCACCGATGACAATCAGGACACTGCGCCCATGACCACCTGGATCACGATCTGCGACACCTGCAAGCGCGATGACTGGAGCGAGGCGACCCATCAGCGGCCGCATGGTGAGGATCTGGCGGAACTCGTGGAGAAAGCCGCACGCGGGCGCACTGTGCGGACCCGGCGCGTGTCCTGCCTGATGGGGTGCAAGCACGGGTGCAACGTTGCCATTCAGGCGAATGGCAAGCTGGCCTATACGCTGGGAGATTTCCTGCCCGACAGCGACGCGGCCGCCGCCATCGTGGACTATGCCGAAATGCACGCGAACAGCGACACCGGCCGCGTGCCGTTCCGTGAATGGCCGCAAGGGGTAAAGGGGCATTTCGTGACCCGCCACCCGCCCCTGCCGAATGCCGACGACGCCTGACCGATGAGCGTCTTTGCCTGCCTTTTCCTCGCGCTCGCGCTTGACGCCGCACTGGGCGAGCCGCGCTGGCTGTGGTCGAGGGTGCCGCATCCGGCGGTCCTGATGGGGCGCGCCATCGCAACGCTTGACCGGACCTGCAACACTGGCGCCGCGCGCCGCGCAAAGGGGATCGCGGCGCTGGCGGTGCTGTGCGCCGGTGCCGTGGTTGTCGGTCTGGTGCTGGGCGCACCGGGCGGGATCGTCAGCGCTTTGGTGGTTGCTGTTCTGGTGGCGCAACGCTCGCTGATGGATCATGTCGGTGCCGTTGCCGACGGCCTGCGCGTGTCGCTGGGCGATGGGCGGCGCGCCGTGGGCCAGATTGTCGGGCGTGATACGGCGCAGATGGGGCGCGAGGATGTCAGCCGCGCCGCCATCGAATCGGCGGCAGAGAATTTCAGCGATGGGGTGATCGCCCCGATCTTCTGGTTCCTGGTCGCGGGGGTGCCGGGCATCGTCCTTTACAAGATGGTCAACACTGCCGACAGCATGATCGGCCACCGCACCGAGCGGTATCGCGAATTCGGCTGGGCGGCGGCGCGGCTGGATGATGTGCTGAACTGGGTTCCCGCGCGGCTGACTGCCTTGTTGATCGCGGCGCTTAGCGGCGGGATGGCGGCATGGGCGCAGATCGCGGCAGATGCGCGGCGGCACCGTTCGCCCAATGCAGGCTGGCCCGAGGCGGCGCTGGCGCGGGCGCTGGGCGTGGCACTGGCCGGTCCGCGATCCTATGACGGGGTGCTGCGCGATTACCCTTATGTCCATCCGCACGGGGCGCGGCAGGTTGGTCCGACAGAGATCGACGCAGCGACCGGGCTGCTCTGGCGGATCTGGGGCGCGGTGCTGGCGCTGGCACTGGTTGGCGCGCTGCTGGGCTGAGGCGTTTTCTGCATATGGGGCGCTGACGCTGCGCGATCCCAAAGAGGCAGGCCACCGCACGCCCGTAAGGTGTTTTCCGGTTTTGCCTTTTTCTTTGATTCAAATGTAGCGCGAAACCCTCTAGGCTGCCTCTCGTACACTATATGACGAGGCCCCAATGCGTTTTTTCAAATGTCTTTCCACCGCTCTTCTCATCGGCGCCGCCGCACCCGCGCTGGCCGCCACGCCCTGCGGCGGCTCTTTCAGCGGCTTCGTGAACTCCATGGCAAGCGAGGCCGTCGCGCGCGGGCATGATGCCGGGACGGTGAAGCAGTTCTTTGGCGCGGTGCGGCAGGACCGCAAGGTGCTGAACGCGGACCGCGCGCAAGGCGTGTTTCAGAAGCCCTTTATCGAATTTGCCCAGCGCCTTATCAGCTCGAACCGACTGAACACGGGCCGCGCCAAGGCCAAGCAATACAACAGCGTTTTCCGCCGGATCGAGCAGCAATACGGCGTCAGTCGCGGTGTCTTGCTGGCATTCTGGGCGTTCGAGACGGATTTTGGCGGCTTCCAGGGCGATTTCAACACGCTGAATGCGCTGGTCACGCTGGCGCATGACTGCCGCCGGCCGCATCTGTTCCGGCCGCAGGTCTTTGCGGCGCTGGAGCTCTTTGAAAAGGGCGATTTCGATCCGCGCCGCACCACCGGTGCCTGGGCGGGCGAGATCGGCATGGTGCAGATGCTGCCCCGCGACATTCTGGAAAATGGCGTAGATGGCGACGGCGACGGTCATGTGTCGCTCAAGACGTCGGCCCCGGATGCGCTGATGTCAGGGGGCAAGATGCTGTCCAGCCTGGGCTGGCGCAAGGGCGAGCCGTGGCTGCAGGAGGTCGCGGTTCCGGCAAATCTGGATTGGTCACAGACCGGGTTGCGCACCACCAAACGCGCCTCGGAATGGGCCGCGATGGGCGTAAAGCCACGCCACGGCAAGATCGCAGGAAACCTGCCTGCCAGCATCCTTCTGCCGCAGGGGCGCAAGGGGCCAGCCTTCCTCGCCTATCCGAATTTCAGGGTCTATTTCGAATGGAATCAGAGCTATACCTATGTTCTGACCGCCGCCTATTTTGCCAACCGGCTGGAAGGCGCGCCGGTGATGACCCATGGCAACCCCGAGCGGGGGCTGAGCAGTGCGCAGATGAAAGAGTTGCAACGCAAGCTGGCCGCGCGCGGCTACAGCGTGGGCAAGATCGACGGCATTCTGGGCGCCGGGACACGCGCCGCCGTTCAGGATGCGCAACAAAAGCTTGGCCTGCCCGCCGATGCCTGGCCGACGACTGCGCTGCTCTCAAGGCTTTGATTTCGGCCCGTGACCCTGACCTGCCGCGCGGCCTGCGCGGCAGACACCCCGGCATTGCAGAAATCGCGGTGCCGGGGCCTTTCACGGCAACGTGATCCTGCATTACCGCCTCATTTGAAACTTTCCGCACGCCCCATCCGTATCTCTGAGCACCACGCTTGAAACGGCAGTCCTGCCGCAAGCGCGAACCGGAAAGAGAGATCGATGCGCGATGCAATCCAGATTGGGCCGCTTGCCCCCGCTGCCCCTGCCCGCGCATTTGGCGTGCGCCTGTCGCCCGCCGCCTTCGGCGCGCTGCTGGCCTGGGGCGCAGTGTTGATCTATGCCGCCTCGAACTCGATCGTCGCACTGCTGGTCGAGATCGGCGCGGCCAACACGCTGCCCGGTGGGCGCAATGCCATCACTTATGCGAACCTGCTGGTGCTCGGGTCGATCATTTCGCTGGCCCCCATCGCACTGCTTTACCGGCGTGATCTGACCCGCGCCAACCTGCGCCGTCTGACCCGGCACGACTGGCGCATCCTGTTGCTGTCGGCGGTGCTGTCATCGGCGCTGACGCCGGGCCTGTTCTTTTATGCGCTGGAGCATACGAGCGTCACCAACGTGGTGCTGATCGGCCGGATCGAGCCGCCGCTCTTTCTGCTGGCCACCTGGGTTTTCCTCAAGGAACGGCTGAACCCCTACGCGTTGCTGGCCGGGCTGGTGGCACTTGGCGGGGCAGCCCTGATCATCGGGGCGGGCCATCAGGGCGGGTTCACCTTTGGCAAGGGCGAGGTCGCCACGGTTGCCGCCACGCTGTCGTTCATTGCCTCGACGCTGGTCACGCGCACCGGCCTGCGCGCTGTGCCGGTCGGCATCTTTTCAACCTTCCGCACAGTGATCGGCACCGCCATCTACGTGCTGCTGACGGTGTGGTTGCGCGGCAGCGCGCCGTTTCAGGACATTCTGTCGCCGGTATTGTGGAGCTGGGTCTGGCTTTATGCCGGGGTGGTTATCGTCGCGGGGCAACTGATCTGGACGCTGGCACTGAAACATGCGCGGGCCGAGGATGTCTCACTGGCCACGTCCTTCTCGCCGCTGGCCGCGATCGTGTTTGCGATGGTGCTGCTGGGCGAGGCCCCCGGCCCCGGCCTGCTGCCCGGCGCGGCGATCATCCTGCTGGCAATCGTGATCGGCCAGCGTGGCAGGCAGGACGCGCCCGAGCCCCTGTGCCCGCAGCTCTGTGCCTCGCAACCCGAAAGCCCCCGGCCAGCGCTCCGGCCCCCCGTGGCGCAGATCGAGCAGGGCCCGGACACACTGCCCCGCATTGCCGCCTGGCCGACATGGCGCGGCGGGACATCTGACGCGGGGGGCGCCCCGCCAACGCAGCAAACCCGCCGGGCAAGATGGCGTCGCAGGGAGGAATGAGTATTGCATCCCGCATGACTGAATTCGATGACGGCGGCCTTGCCCCAGACGTGAGGCTACGCGGCGCCGGCTTAGCAGGATCTCTAATTGGCGGTGCCGCCGGTCGCGCGCAATCTAGCAGTGTCAGGCAACCATCGCCGCAGCCTTGCGCAGGTCCACAGACACCAGTTGCGAGACGCCCTGTTCGGCCATCGTAACGCCAAAGAGCCGGTCCATCCGGCTCATTGTCACGGCGTTGTGGGTGATGGTCAGGAACCGGGTTTCGGTCCGGCGGCACATCTCGTCCAGCATATCGCAGAATCGCGCCACGTTGGCATCATCCAGCGGTGCATCGACCTCGTCGAGCACGCAGATCGGTGCGGGGTTGGCAAGGAACACGGCAAAGATCAGCGCCAGCGCGGTCAGGGTCTGTTCGCCCCCCGACAGCAGGCTGAGCACGCTGAGCTTCTTGCCCGGTGGCTGGCACATGATTTCCAGCCCGGCATCAAGCGGATCGTCGCTCTCGACCAGCACCAGATTGGCCTCGCCGCCGCCAAACAGATGCTTGTACAGCAGCGAAAAGTTGCTGTTGACCTGTTCGAATGCCGTCAGCAAACGTTCGCGGCCCTCGCGGTTGAGCCCGGCGATGCCACCGCGCAGCGCCTTGATCGCCTCTTCGAGATCGATCTTTTCGGCCACCAGCGTGCTGTGCTCTTCCTCGACTTCCTTGGCGTCTTCCTCTGCGCGCAGGTTGACCGCGCCCAGCGAATCGCGCTGGCGCTTGAGCCGATTCACATCGGCCTCAAGCGTGTCCGACGCGCGCATGTTGTCGGGGTCTGCATCCAGCGTTTCCAGCAGCGCCTCGGGCGTGCATTGCTGGTCCTCTTCGATCCGGGCGGTGGCGGCGGCGCGCGCCTCACGGGCGGCATCGGTGCGGGCCTCGGCGCGGGCGCGGGCCTCGCGCGCCTCGGAGGCCGCGCGCTCGGCGTCGCGTTCGGCAAGGCTGGCAGCGCGGGCGGCGGATTCGCCCGCCGAAAGCGCATCGGCGGCGGCGGCGCGGCGCGCACTTGCGGTGCTGATATTGCCCGCCATCTCGGCCCGGCTTTCGGCGATCTGCGCTGGCACGGCCATCGCTTCGCTCAGTTCCGCCTCGGCGGCCACCTTACGCTCGGCCAGTTCGGTGCTGCGCTTTTCCGCAGTTTCCAGCCGGTGCTTCCAGCCGCTGGTTTCCTTGGCCACTTCCTGCGTGCGGCGCAGACGCGCTTCGCCCTCGCGGCGCAATTCGTCATGGGCGGAGCGGCGCGATATCATGGTGATGCGCGCGGCTTCGACCGTCATCTTGAAATCCTCGACGCGGGCGCGCATCGCGTCCAGATCGCCCAGATCCGCCAGCCCCTTTTCGGCCTCGGCGCGTTGCTTGCGGGCGGCCATCGCCTCTTCTTCATGGCGAGTCACCGCCAGCCCCAGCGCTTCGAGCTTGGACGCCGCCAGATTGCGGTCGGCCTCGGCCCGGCTGAGGGCGCGGTTTGCCTCGTTCACGGCCGTATCGGCGGCGCGGCGGGCGGCGCGCGCGTCCTTGTCTGCCTGGGTGCGTTGGGCCAGTTGCGCGCCCAGCAATTCGTGGGCACCGCGCGCGCCGTCGGCACGGGCCGTGGCATGTTCCAGCAGTTGTTTCAGTTCTTCCAGCCGATTGAGCTGCTCCAGCCGGAGGGCGGCAGCGGTCGGGGCATCCTCGGCCCAGGCGCGGAACCCGTCCCAGCGCCAGAGATCGCCCGCCAGCGACACCAGCCGCTGACCGGGCCGCAAATCCGGCTGAAGATGCGGGCCATCCTCGGCCTCGATCAGGCCGATCTGCCCCATCCTGCGCGCCAGCACGCCGGGTGCCGTGACGTGACGCGACAGCGGTGTGACCCCGCCCGGCAGCGGCTGCGGCGTCTCGTAATCGGGTAGGACCGCCCAGCCCGAAGGGCCGCTGTCGTCCACCTCGGGGGCGCGCAGATCATCCGACAGGGCAGCACCCAGCGCCTTTTCGAAACCCGGTTCGACCTGAAGCCGGTCGAGGATCTGACCACCATCGCCGGTGTCGCGATCCACCAGCCGGGCCAGTGCTGACACTTCGGCACTGAGCGCGTTCACCTCGCCCTCGGCCTCGGACCGCTCGGCGCGGGCATCGGCCTCGCGCGCCTGGGTTTCGGCGCGGGCCTCATCGGCGGCGATCAGCGCAGCTTCTGCCGCCTCGGCGGCCTGCATCGCTGCGGCTTCGGCGGCGCCTGCGGCTGCGTGCTCGGCGCCAGCGTGCTCCAGCGCCTCGCGCTGGGTGGCGGCGGCGGCGCGGGCGCGCTCGGCCTCGGCCTCGCTGCGGGCCAGCAAAGTTTGACTGTCCGACAACAGGCGCTGCGCCGACTGGTGGCGCGCGGCAAGGCGGGCCACATCCTCGGTCAGGGCGCTGAGATCGCTTTCGCGCTCTTGCAAGATGGCGGCGGCATCCCGCGCTTCCTCAGCGGCGGCCTCCAGCCGTTCGTCGTGACCTTCGCTGGCGCGGGCCAGTTCGCGCGCTTCCCATTCGAGCCGCTCGATGGTTTCGCCCGCGTCGCGGTTGAGGCCGCTTTCGCGGTCGATATCCCGGGCCAGTTGCTCGATCCGCGAGGTGAGCGTGTCGATGCGGGCACGGGCGGCTTTCTCCTGATCGTCGAGCGCGCCGCGTTGCACTTCGAGCCGTTGCAGCACGGCGGCGGCAATCGCCTCTTCCTCGCGCAGGGCGGGCAGTGCATCATCGGCTGCGGCACGCGCCTTGGCTGCCTCGCGGGCCGCGCTTTCGGCGCGAGAGGTGGCGGTCGTCCGTTCGCGCAACTCGGCCTGTGCTGCCGCCAGCGCTTCGTCCGCCTCTTTCCAGCGACGATAGAGCAACATCCCCTCGGCCTGGCGCAACTCTTCACCGATGGCGCGATACCGGGCGGCCTGCCGCGCCTGCCGCGCCAGTTGTGCCAATTGCGCGGCCAACTGTTCGATCACGTCATCGACGCGGGTCAGGTTGGTCTCGGCGCCGCGCAGCTTCAGTTCGGCCTCGTGACGCCGCTGGTAAAGGCCCGAGATACCTGCCGCCTCTTCGAGGATGCGGCGGCGCGATTTCGGCTTGGCGTTGATCAGCTCGGAGATCTGCCCCTGCCGCACCAGCGCGGGCGAATGCGCACCGGTGGACGCATCGGCAAAGAGCATCTGCACATCCCGCGCGCGCACATCCTTGCCGTTGACCTGATAGGCGCTACCCACGTCGCGGGTGATGCGGCGGGTGATCTCGATGTGATCGGAATCGTTGAACCCCGCCGGGGCGAGCCGGTCCATGTTGTCGATATGGATCGTGACCTCGGCAAAGTTGCGCGCCGGGCGCGAAGCGGCACCGGCAAAGATCACGTCCTCCATGCCCCCGCCGCGCATCGCGGTCGGGCGATTCTCGCCCATCACCCAGCGCAGCGCCTCCAGCAGGTTGGATTTGCCGCAGCCGTTCGGCCCCACGATACCCGTCCGCCCATCGGCGATGACCAGGTCGGTGGGGTCAACGAAGCTCTTGAAGCCCGTCAGTCTGAGTTTCGAAAAGCGCAATTCGGCTGCCAGCCCGTCTTCGGGCGCCCCTAGGTTACATCAGGATTGGCGCTTAATGTGGCGATCCACCCGCAGGCATGTCAACGGCAAACCCCACGATATGGCCATTTCGCGCCACTTATCCACAAGATATTGCGCAAATCAGGCCGCCTACCGCTGGATATCGCTACCGGGTCGCTCCCTGCCGCGCCAGTTCGGCACCGAGCGCCGCATTTACCGTCCCGAGAAGGCCTCGGAAAGCGCCGAATTGTCGCGCCGGGCAGCGCCACATGCTTGTGGTTGCGCGGCGATATGCGCATGCTATGGGCAACACCTAAAGGAGACCGTCATAGATGAAAATCATCGTTATGGGCGCAGGCGTCATTGGCGTGACCACAGCGTATTATCTGGCCAAGCAGGGTGCCGAGGTTGTCGTGCTGGATCGCCAGGACGGGCCGGGGCTGGAGACCAGCTATGCCAATGCCGGACAGCTAAGCTATGGCATGACATCGCCCTGGGCCGCGCCGGGCATTCCGATGAAGGCCGTGAAGTGGATGTTCATGAAGCGCCGCCCGCTCTTCATATGGCCGCTGATCAGCCCGACCATGTGGAAATGGTGCGTGCAGATGGTCCGCAACTGCAACGATGCCAGCTATCGCACCAACAAGGGGCGCATGGTGCGTGTCTCCAGCTATTCGCGCGACGTGATGCCCGACCTGATCGCCGAGACCGGCATCGAATATGACGGGCGCGAGCAGGGAACGTTGCAGTTGTTCCGCACCCAAAAGCAGGTGAAGGCGTCTAAGGCAGACCAGGACATCCTTGCAGAATATGATTCGCCCTACGAGGTGCTGGACCGCGATGGCTGCATCGCCGCAGAACCCGCCCTGGCCGAGGTGAAGGACAAGTTCGTGGGCGGCCTACGACTGAGCGCCGATCGCACCGGCGACTGTCGGCTCTTTACCATCGCGCTGACCAAGAAATGCGTCGAGATGGGGGTCTCGTTTCAGTACGGGCAACCGATCAGGTCGATCGCCATCGAGGATGGAAAAGTCGCGGGCGTGGATACCGAGATCGCCGGGCGGATCACCGGGGATGCCTATGTGTGCGCCATGGGCAGCTATGCGGTGAACGTGCTGAATCCGATCGGGATCAGGCTGCCGGTCTATCCGGTCAAAGGCTATTCGGTGACGCTGCCGGTGACAGATGACGCCTATGCACCGCAATCCACCATCATGGACGAGACCCACAAGGTCGCGATCACCCGTCTGGGGGACCGTATCCGCGTGGCTGGCACGGCCGAGATTGCGGGCTATTCCAACCGTCTGGGCCCGCATGCGACCGACACCGTGAAACACGTGATCAGCGATCTCTTTCCGCGCGGCGGGGACATCACCCAAGCCGAAGGCTGGACCGGCCTGCGGCCAATGACCCCTGACGGAACGCCGGTTCTTGGGCCGTCGAAATACAGCAACCTCTTCCTCAATACCGGGCACGGAACGCTGGGCTGGACAATGGCCTGCGGCTCGGGGCGGGCAGTGGCCGATGTGGTGCTGGGCAAGACACCGGAAATCTCCTTTGACGGGCTGACGGCCGAGCGCTACGCCCGCTGATCCGTGACGCGCCGCGCGCCCGATATGCCGGAATCGTTCTTGACGCATTGCGGGCGGCGGGTCATACCGAAGAAGCTAAGGTTCCCCAAGGGCGCAAAGCGCCTGGGGATGAATTGGGAATGAAGTGACGGTGGACCCATGCAGGGCACCCAGTCTTCAGCCGCCCCCGCGACTGTCAGCGGTGAGCCCCTGCCACATGCCACTGGGCCGATTTCGGTCCGGGAAGGCGGCAGTAAGGTGATGACCCGTGAGCCAGGAGACCAGCCCTAGCTTGGTTCAAACGCGCCTCGGGTGAGAGGCGAGAAGGAGACGACAACATGACTGCACTGGTTCAATCCACCGCAAAATCTGCCCTGCTGCCCGCCATCATGGCGCTGGGTCTTGGCTTGGGAATCATCATGATTTCGGGTCACGTTCAGGCATCGGCGCTGCATGACGCGGCCCATGATGTGCGCCACGCTACCGGCTTTCCCTGCCACTGAGATCAGAATCCATTGCATCTGGCGACAGATGCAATGGACGCTGCGATACAACGTCTGAGCCGCGCGGTGGTCTTGCCGCGCGCCAGCTGCCTCAGTTCGTCATGGGACTTTAATTAATGTTTTCAAAAATCGTGACCAGCGCGCTGTTCGCTGGTTTCTGCGCGGGGCTGATTGCGGCCTTGTTGCAGATCGTTTTCGTGCAGCCTGTGCTGCTGCATGCCGAGCTCTACGAGGGTGGCAAGCTGGTGCATTTCGGCGCCGATCCGGTCAGCGCGCATCCCGACCTTGGCGGCTTTGATGTCATGCGCAGCGGGCTGTCGGTGTTGTTCATGGCGCTGACCTATGTGGGCTATGCGTTCATTCTCGTCGCAGCGATGAGCCTTGCGGCGGATCGCGGCGCGCAGATCAATGCGCGCACCGGCCTGATCTGGGGCATCGCGGGCTTTGTCACCTGGCATTTCGCACCGGCCTTTTCGCTACCGCCCGAAGTGCCGGGCGTGGCAGCGGCGGATGTATTCGCGCGCCAGATCTGGTGGTGGGGCACGGCGGCGGCAACCGGCATCGCGCTGGCGCTTATTGCCTTTGGTCGCACTCCGGTCGCCTGGGGCGCTGCGATTGCCCTGCTGGTCGCACCGCATATCATCGGCGCTCCGCATCCCGACAGCTTTACCGGCCCGGTCCCGCCAGAGATCGCCGCGCTCTTTGCCGCGCGCGCGCTGGGGTTCGGCTTTGCCACATGGGTGGTGCTGGGGGGCCTGTGCGGCTATTTTTGGCAGCGCGAAAACGCTGACGCCTGAGCCAACCGCCCCGACCGGCCGCATGGTCGGGGCATATCCACGACGGAGAGCGCCATGCCCAAAACCCTCATGTTCGCGATCATCGGCCTGTTTTTCGGCACCGGGTTCGGGTTTTTGCTGGCCGCCACAACTGGTGCGGAACTGGTGGGGCACGACCACGGCACGGACGCTGCCCACGATCACGCCGCGCATGACCACGGTGACGGGATGGCGGGCCATGACATGCACGACCAGTTGGTCGAAGCCGAAGCCCCCCTGCCCAGCCTGATGCTGCATGTCCTTCCCGACGGACCGCAGAGCCGCAACCTGCACATCATGGTCAGCAATTTCACCTTTGCGCCGCAAAACGTGAACGGCGATCATGTTCCGGGCCAAGGCCACGCGCATGTCTATGTGGACGGTGTGAAACAGCCGCGGGCCTACAGCCCCTATGTGCATCTTCAGGCCCTGCCCAAAGGCACCCACGAAATTCGCGTCACGCTCAATGCCAACACGCACGGTCAATTGGCGATCAATGGCACGCCGATCGAGGCGACAACGCAGATTACAATCGAATGACCGCTCAGGCAGGCACCCGCCCCACAAGGCAATGGCGCAACCGCCCGGCGCCGCGCGCATCCTCGATCCAGCCATCGGGGCTGGCGGCATACATGCGGGCAAAAGCGGTCAGGTCTGCCAGATCGGTTGCCGGCACCACATCGCCAAACAGATACGTCGCCTTGCCCGTGGCCCGGAACGCCACGCTGAGCGGGCGCGCGCAGTTGGACATGCAGTCCCAATCGCCCACGTCATATTCCAGCCCCGCCGCCGCCAGCGCATCGCGCACCGCAGCGGCAAACGCCTTGCCATCCGCGCCGTCGCACGTAGAACAGATCACGATCCGGTGCGTCATCGCCGCCTCCCTTGCGGAATCCGGCCTAGGCGATCCCCCAAACCCGCGCAAGCCCCTCTGAGGAGCCATCCCATGCACGCAAAAATTCCCGCCACAGTCGTTACCGGTTTTCTCGGCGCCGGCAAGACCACGCTGATCCGCCACCTGTTGGAACATGCCAAGGGCCGCCGAATCGCGCTGATTATCAACGAGTTCGGCGATCTTGGGGTCGATGGCGACCTGCTCAAGGGCTGCGGCGACGAGACCTGCAGCGAGGACGATATCATGGAGCTGAGCAACGGCTGCATCTGCTGCACCGTCGCGGATGATTTCATCCCCACCATGCAAAAGCTGCTGGACCGCGAGAACGCCCCCGATCACATCGTGATCGAAACCTCTGGTCTGGCGCTGCCGCAGCCGCTGGTGCGCGCCTTCAACTGGCCCGAGATTTCGACCCGAGTCACCGTCGATGGTGTCGTCACCGTGGTGGATGGCAAGGCAGTCAGCGAGGGCCGGTTCGCCCATAACACCGCCGCCGTCGACGCCCAGCGCAAGCTTGACGAAAACCTTGACCATGAGACGCCCCTGTCCGAGCTGTTCGAGGATCAGATCGCCTGCGCGGACATGATCGTCGTCAACAAGGCCGATCTGCTGTGCGCGGATGAGGCCGATGCGCTGGTCGCCCGCCTGCGCGGCGCGGCCCGCGACGGCGTGCAGGTGGTCAAATCCACCATGGGTGCGCTGCCGGTCGATGTGCTGCTGGGCCAGGGGATCGGCGCCGAGGCCGATCTCGATGCGCGTCACGAGGTCTACCACCATCATCACCATGATGACGATGATCATGACGACGATCACCATGATGAGAACCACGAACACAGCCATGGCCACGACGAGTTCGAGAGCTTTGTCGTCACCCGCCCCGAGATCAGCGACCCGGCGCAGTTCGCAGCACAGGTGGCGGATGTGATCCGCGCCCATGACATCCTGCGCCTCAAGGGCTTTGCCGCCGTCACTGGCAAACCGATGCGCCTGACGTTGCAGGCGGTCGGACCGCGCGTTGATACGTATTTCGACCAGCCCTTCGGCAATGCCCCCCGGCAGACGCGTCTGGTGGTGATCGGCCAGTCCGGCCTTGACCGGGCGGCCATCGAAACAGCTCTCTGTGCCTGACGCCATGCTGATCGTTGAACCCGGCCACCCACTGGACCCAGGCCCCCGCGCCCTGCTGGAGCAGAGCCACGCCCTGATGACCACGCTGTTCACGCCCGAAGAAAACTATTTTCTCGGTTTCGAAGCCCTTTGCGCGCCCGAGGTACATTTCCTGATCGCACGCGAGGGCGCGGAAATTCTCGGCACTGCGGCCCTGGTGGACAAGGGCACCTATGGCGAATTGAAATCCATGTTCACCAGTCCCGCCGCACGCGGCAAAGGCGTCGGCGCGGCGCTGATGCGCGCGATCGAGGATCACGCCCGCGCCGCCAAGCTGCCGGTACTGAAGCTCGAAACCGCGCAGAGACTGGCCGAGGCGGTCCGCCTCTATGAGCGGCACGGTTTTACCGAATGTGATCGCTTTGGCGACTACGTGCCCAATGATGCCTCCTACTTCATGCAGAAACGGCTTGACTGATGCATTTGCTCGCCGCCACTCCCGGCGCCATCGACGACGGCAAGGAACCGGTCGATCTGGGCCAGAGTCCCGCCGATCTGGTGGTGATCTCGGCTGCCGACACCGAACTGGCCGCCCTGAGTGCGGCGCGGGGAGAAATGGACGCGCCCCCCACCCTGCGGCTGGCAAACCTCACGCATTTGCAGCACCCGATGTCGGTCGATCTGCATATCGACAATTGCGCCGCCAAATCACGGCTGGTGGTCGCCCGCGTCCTTGGCGGCACCGGCTACTGGCGCTACGGCACCGAACAATACGCGGCACGGCTGCACGCGGCTGGCGTGCCACTTGCGCTGCTGCCCGGCGATGACAAACCCGATGGCGAATTGCGCAGTCTCTCGACCGTGCCCGACCGCGATTACGACGCGCTCTGGTCCTACCTGGTCGAGGGCGGTCCGGAAAATTCGCAGAATTTCCTGCACTACACGCAGATGATGCTGGATGGCGGCGCGCCGCCCCCGGCCCCCGCGCCGCTGCTGCGCGCCGGGGTCTACTGGCCCGGTGCAGGCCTTTCGGATCTGGATGCCGCGCGCGCGGCCTGGACGGATGGTGCGCCGGTCGTTCCGCTGGTCTTTTACCGGGCGCTGGTTCAGGGCGCGGGCCTCAATCCGATCAACCGTCTGGTCAAATCGCTTTTGCGCGAGGGTTTGAACCCGCTACCCGTCTTCGTCGCCTCTCTCAAGGATCCCGTTTCGGTCGCCACGCTGGAACATCTCTTTGCCGAAGCACCACCTGCGGTGATCCTGAACTGCACCGCCTTCGCCGTCGGCTCACCGCATGACGGAGATGACAGCCCGCGCAACCCGCTGACGATGGCGGCGGCAAATGCCGCACCGGTGTTTCAGGTCGTGCTGGCCGGCTCATCAGAAGAGGCGTGGGCCACCGGCCTGAACGGCCTGTCGGGGCGCGATATCGCGATGAACGTGGCCCTGCCCGAGGTCGATGGCCGCATCCTGAGCCGCGCGGTCAGCTTCAAGGGCGAAGCCTTCTTTGACGAGGCCACCGAATGCCCCATCGCCGCCTATCGCGCGCAAGGCGACCGCATCGCCTTCGTCGCGCAGCTCGCCGCGAACTGGGCGCGGCTACGCACCACGCCCGCGCCAGAGCGCAAGGTCGCGCTGGTGCTTGCCAACTATCCCAACAAGGACGGGCGGCTGGCCAACGGTGTCGGCCTTGATACACCTGCGGCGACAGTTCATGTGCTCGGCCTGTTGCAGCAGGCGGGCTACCGGATCGAAGACGCGCCCGAAGACAGTGACGTGCTGATGCAGGCGATCATGGCCGGGCCGACCAACTGGCTGACCGACCGCGCGGACAGAGAGGGCGGCGAGACCCTGCCGCTCGATATCTACCGCAGCCATTACGACGCGCTCCCATGGGCGCTCAAGCAGCAGATCACCGACCGCTGGGGCGCGCCCGAAGACGATCCTTTCTTCGTGGCTCAGAACGCCACGGCAACCGCCACAGCGGGGTTCAAGCTGTCGATCCTGCGCTACGGCAACGCCGTTGTCGGCCTCCAGCCTGCGCGCGGCTACAACATCGACCCGACCGATACCTATCATTCGCCCGACCTTGTGCCGCCACATCACTACCTGGCGTTCTATTTCTGGCTGCGGCACGCCTACGGCGCGCAGGCCATCGTGCATATGGGCAAGCACGGCAATCTGGAATGGCTGCCGGGCAAGGCGCTGGCGCTGAGCGCGGAATGCTGGCCCGAAGCGGTGCTGGGGCCGATGCCGCATGTCTATCCCTTCATCGTCAACGACCCCGGCGAAGGCACTCAGGCCAAGCGGCGCGCGCAGGCGGTGATCGTCGATCACCTGACCCCGCCGCTGACCCGTGCTGAAACCTACGGCCCGCTGCGCGACCTCGAAGCGCTGGTGGATGAATATTACGAGGCGGCAGGCGTCGATCCGCGGCGCATCGCACATCTGCGGCGCGAGATCCTGTCGCTGAGTGCGGCCACCGGCCTGGACAAGGACGTGGGCTTTACCGGCGCTGACGAAGATGGCGATCTGGCTAAGCTCGACGCGTATCTGTGCGAATTGAAAGAGGCACAGATCCGCGACGGGCTGCATATCTTTGGCCAATCCCCGACCGGGCAGCAAGAGATCGACCTCGCCATCGCGCTGGCACGGGTGCCGCGCGGGCAGGCCAAGGGTGGCGATGCCTCGCTGATCCGGGCGCTGGCGGCGGATGCGGGGCTCGACTTCGATCCGCTGGATTGCGACATGGCCGCCCCTGCAACCGAGAAACCAAAAGCCCTGCAAGCGCTTTCAACCGATCCCTGGCGCAGCAACGGTGACACGGTGGAACGGCTGGAGCTGCTGGCGCAACAGCTATTGCGGGACGGCGGGTGGGGCGACGCGGGCCCTAGCCCGCAAGCGACCGCCGTCCTGCACGAGATCGAAACGCGCATCCGCCCCACCCTCGCCGCCTGCGGGCCGGACGAAGGAGCGGGCCTTCTCACCGCCCTTGCCGGGCAGTTCGTCGCCCCGGCGCCATCCGGCGCCCCCACACGCGGACGTCTGGACACCCTTCCCACCGGGCGCAATTTCTACTCGGTTGACAGCCGCGCCGTGCCCACCCCCACTGCCTGGGCGCTGGGGTGGAAATCGGCCAACCTGCTGATCGAGAAACACCTGCAAACCCATGGCGACTGGCCGCGCAGCCTGCTGATCACCGCCTGGGGCACCGCCAACATGCGCACCGGTGGCGATGATATCGCACAGGCGCTGGCTCTGATGGGGGTCAAGCCCACATGGGACGCCGCCAACCGCCGCGTGACCGGGTTCGACATCCTCCCCCAAGGGGTTCTGGGCCGCCCGCGGGTCGATGTCACCCTGCGCATCTCGGGGTTTTTCCGCGACGCCTTTCCGCAACTCATCGCGCTGGTGGACAGCGCCGCCCGTGCGGTGCAGGCACTGGATGAACCCGCAGACCTGAACCCTGCCGCGGCGCGCGCGCAAAACGGCGAGACACGGACCCGCGTCTACGGCTCCAAGCCCGGCGCTTACGGGGCGGGCCTGCAGGCGATGATCGACGAACGGCTCTGGGCGGAAAAATCCGATCTGGCGGACGCCTACCTTACCTGGGGCAGCTACGCCTACGGCGCAGGCAGCGAGGGGGCCGCCGATCGTGCGGGATTCGAGGCGCGGCTCAGCCAGGCGGACGCCATCGTGCAGAATCAGGACAACCGCGAACACGACCTTCTGGACAGCGACGACTACTACCAGTTCGAAGGGGGGGCCGCGGCCGCGGTCAGCACGCTTCAGGGCCGCGACCGCCCGATCTATCACAACGACCATTCCCGCCCCGAACGCCCGCTGATCCGCACGCTGGAAGACGAGATCGGCCGCGTCATACGGTCCCGCGTGGTCAATCCCAAATGGATCGAAGGCGTCAAGCGCCACGGCTACAAGGGTGCGTTCGAGATCGCCGCGACGGTCGATTACATGTTTGCCTTCGCGGCGACCACGGGGGCGGTCAAGGGCCACCATTTCGATCTGGTCGAAGCCGCGTTTCTGGAAGACCCGGACACGCGTACCTTCATCGAACAGCATAACCCCCCTGCCCTGCGCGAGATCGCTGAGAGGCTGCAAGAGGCAATTGACCGGGGGCTGTGGGCACCACGCTCCAATTCGGCGCGCGCCCGGATCGACGCCCTGCGCACGGGGGCCCCTGCGCCCTGATGCCCGGGCGCGGCCTGTCTCAGTAGACCGGCACGCAAATCAGATCAGCATGGGCATCCTCCAGATCGAGCAGCCCGCAATCAAGATATTGCGGCGCGGGCTCCGGCAACGGCCGAAGCGTGCCACCACAATCAAGATCGGCGGTCATTATCACCTGATCGCCGCGCAACCTGCGCACCTTGCAGCCCGACGCGGCCTCGATCGCAGCCACGCCACGCGGCGCTGTGGCGGCCAGTCGCGGCGCCCATTCGGAATTGACCCGGATCGCCTCGGCGCGGCTTTCGGTCATGCGCACGTCAAAGAGGCTTTGCCCGACCTTCACGCGCACCGGGGGAACTCCGTGAAATTCGAGCGCGGGCGTGTCGCACGCCGCCAGCAACATTGCCAACGCCAAGGGGCCAAACCTGATCATCCACGCACCATCGCCCGGCCTTGGTTAACAAATGGTTGCGCCCTCCACCGCTTGCACCTTGCCCGCCGCGCGCCCTATGCTCGCGCCGAACAATCAAGGGGTGCCAGACATGAGCGAAGATGCCGACCGCCACGCAATAAAAATGGCCAAGAAGAAGGCCGCACGCGACAAGATCATGGCGACCAAGACCGACAAGAAGGGCTTGATCATCGTGCATACCGGCAAGGGCAAGGGCAAATCCTCGGCCGCGTTCGGGATGATTTTCCGCTGCATCGCCCATGACATGCAATGCGCCGTGGTGCAGTTCATCAAGGGCGGAATGAGCACCGGCGAACGGGACATGATCCTGTCCAAGTTCTCGGATATCTGCGCCTTTCACACCATGGGCGAAGGTTTCACCTGGGAGACACAGGACAAGACCCGTGACACCGAGATGGCGCAGGCCGCGTGGGACAAGGCCAAGGAACTGATCCGCGACCCGGCCAATACCATGGTGCTGCTGGACGAGATCAACATTGCGCTGCGCTACGACTACATCGACATCAATGACGTGGTGACATTCCTCAGCACGGAAAAACCCGAGATGAATCATGTCGTCCTCACCGGGCGCAATGCCAAGGAGGAGTTGATCGAGATCGCAGATCTGGTCACCGAGATGGAGCTGATCAAGCACCCGTTCCGATCCGGCATCAAGGCCCAGATCGGGGTGGAGTTCTGAGCCCCGGCCCGCGCATCTTCTGGCCGAGACAACAACGTCGGGGGCAGAGCCCCAAGCTTTAGGACCAATCAAATGCCAAGACACCGCGTTTTGACTGAATTCGGCATGGGCACCTCGCTACGGCGACAGGACTATACCCAAGCCGCGCGGCGCGCCCTTCAAGACGCGCTGTGGCACAATTCGATCAACATGGCAGAGCTTTTCGGCCAGCCCAAGGAGGCGATGCTGATCGATGTCGAAATCGCCGTTCAGCAGCCCGAGCGCGTCGATACCGCCGCGCTGGCCGATGTGTTTCCCTACGGCCAGATCAGCATCACCTGCGGCTTTGGCGGGCTCGACATCCCGCGCCCGGACGGCGCGCCCACGGTGATCGCCAATGCCGCCATTTCCGTCAGCTTTGACATGGAGCGCCGCCCATGACCGACCAGCGTTTCATCATCGAAATGGGCATGGGCAACGATCTGCACGGCATGGATTACCAAAAGGCCGCCCGCCGCGCGATCGAGGATGCGATCCGCCATTCCACCCTGCCGATCTTTGGCAGCACCGGGCTGGAGCCGGGCCAGATGCGGGTCGCGGTGACGGTCGGGGTTCAGGATCCGGCCAAGCTTGATACCGATGCACTGGCCGAAGGTCTGCCGCGCGAGCGCGCCACGGTGCGCGCGGTCAAGGGCGGGCAGAACGTCACCAACCCCGAGACCGGCGAAACGCTGGTGATCGCCACGGCGGCGGTCGAGGCCTTTCTGCCCTATCAAGGGGATCGCTGGACCAGCGGCTGAGCCCTTGCACGGGACGCAGCGCGCTTGCCCGTCATGCAATCCGGTCATATGATCTGACCAATTCACGCGAGCGCCCTGATGCCCTTTCGACCCGTAATCCCGGAAAAACTGTCGACTGCCGTGACCCGGCAGATCGAACAACTGATCCTGCGCGGCATCCTGCGCCCCGGCGAACGTCTGCCGCCCGAACGCGAACTGGCCGAACGTCTGGGGGTGTCGCGCCCCTCGTTGCGCGGGGCGGTGGCGGCCCTGTCGGCCAAAGGGTTGCTGACCACCCGCGCCGGTGCGGGCATATTCGTCGCGGATGTTCTGGGAAATGCTTTCTCGGATGCCTTGATCCGTCTTTTTGCCGAGCATGACGAGGCGGTATTCGACTACATCGCCTTTCGCCGCGATCTGGAGGGGCTGGCCGCCGAGCGCGCGGCGCGGCGCGCCTCGGACACTGATCTGAAGATCATCCAGACCCTGATGGACAAGATGGAGCGCGCCCATCTGCGGCCTGATGCGCAGGACGAGGCGCGGCTGGATGCCGAATTTCACCTGTCGATCATCGAGGCGAGCCACAACGTGATCATGCTGCACATGATGCGCTCGATGTTCCAGTTGCTGCGCGAGGGAGTTTTCTACAACCGTCAGATCATGTTCCGCCAGCACAGCACCCGCGCCATGCTGCTGGACCAGCACCGCGCGATCAACGCCGCACTTCAGGCCCGCGATCCTGCCGCGGCCCGCGCTGCGGTCGAGGCACATCTGGGCTTCGTCGAAGCCGCCCTTGCCGATCACAACAAGGCCGCCGCCAATGAGGCTGTCGCGCAACAGCGGTTTGAGCACGAAAAGCAGCGCTGAACTCTCTGGCGGTCGGGACATCACCTGCCGAAGTGCGGCAGGTGATGCGGAGAGCGCTTAACTTGTGGGGTGTTGGCCCGGATTTGTCGCCTTTTTTGCTTCCACAGTCGCCTTGGCCTTGGCTTGGACAACCGCCTTGGCATGTGCCTCGGCAATGGCCTGTGCCTGTGACTTTGGCTGAGTGAAATCAGCATGCACAGGATTCGGCAGGTGATCCAACGTCGCCCCGGTCGAGGCGTCAACGGCAACACCAATGATCCCGCCAGCGATAACATTGGCCGCCCCTGTCGCTACGCCCGCACCACCGAGCTTGCTTGCGACATTGATCGTGCGCGTCTCACGCCCATGCTGGAACACGGCCGTAAAGGCCTTCTTGCGCTTGATGTCGATAGTACAAGGAGTGGTGCAGCCCACCCCCATGGATGTCGTCATATGCGCGCCGTTGGGCTCCGAGGTGAAGACGACGTCTTCTGAATTGCCACGGGTAACGGTGGAGCAGGCACTGGTGGTGAGCGCTGCCGCCATCAAAGCGGCAACGATGGGGAATCGGGACATAGGGGAACTCCAGGAAGAAAAATATAAAAGCAACAATAGCTTGGCCATGGCGGCTCACCCGTCGATTAGACATCCCGGCTCGCGAGCGCAACCACAGCCTGTGCGAAATATCCGTGAGCGCACTCGTTTTCGTTGCGTAAACTCGCCAATGCGAGGCAAGGATTTTGGCCTCTCAAAATTTTACCAATTGATAAAATATTTTTCTGTGAGATACTGATTCGACATTATCCAGTAGCCAGAGGATCACTCCCGTGACAGATAACGCCCTTACCCCCGGAATCGTTTCGGGGCGTCTGACGCCCGAGGACTACGCCGAAAACTTCTCGGATCTGCATCCGCGGCTCGACGATCACGAAGCGCTGGTGGCCGCCGATCGGTGCTATTTCTGCCATGACGCACCCTGCATCACGGCATGCCCCACCGATATCGACATTCCGCTGTTCATCCGCCAGATCGCCACCGGCACGCCAGAGGCGGCAGCCCGGACCATCTTCAGCCAGAACATCATGGGCGGCATGTGCGCCCGGGTCTGCCCCACCGAGACACTCTGCGAAGAGGTCTGCGTGCGCGAGGTGGCCGAAGGCAAACCGGTCCTGATCGGTCAGTTGCAACGCTACGCCACCGACACGCTGATGGAAGAGGGCGTGCACCCGTTCACCCGCGCAGCCGCCACCGGTAAATCCGTGGCCGTGGTTGGCGCGGGCCCTGCGGGCCTGTCCTGTGCACACCGCCTGGCGATGCATGGCCATGACATCACGCTATACGATGCGCGCCCCAAGCCGGGCGGGCTGAACGAATACGGCATCGCGACCTACAAGACGGTCGATGGTTTCGCCGCGCGCGAAGTGGACTGGCTCTTGCAGATTGGTGGCATCACCGTCGAGACCGGCAAGGCACTGGGCCGCGATCTCACACTCGATGCCCTGCGCGAAAGCCATGACGCGGTGTTTCTCGGGATCGGTCTGGGCGGTGTGAACGCGCTGGGGCTGGAGGGCGAGGACAAGGGCGGCCTGCAAGATGCGGTCGATTTCATCTCTGACCTGCGGCAGGCCAGCGACGTGGCAAACGTCCCCGTGGGCCGCGATGTGGTGGTGATCGGCGGTGGCATGACCGCGGTGGATGCCGCCGTGCAGGCCAAGCTTCTGGGCGCGCTCAATGTCAGTCTGGTTTACCGGCGGGGCCGCGAACGGATGAACGCCAGCGCGTTCGAGCAGGACCTGGCCGCCTCCAAGGGTGTGCGAATCATCACCAATGCCAGCCCGCGCGCGGTGATCGGCAATGGCGCGGTGCGCGAGATCGAGTTCGAATACACCGATGACGACCTGTCCCCCACTGGCCAGACCTTCCGCCTGGCGGCCGATCAGGTGTTCAAGGCCATCGGTCAAACATTGCAGGGCACCGACCTGCCGGCCCTAGAGGGAGGCAAGATCGCCGTGAACGAGGCGGGCCGCACCAGCGTGGCGGGCGTCTGGGCAGGCGGCGATTGCGCCACGGGCGGCGAGGACCTGACAGTCACGGCCGTTGCCGAGGGGCGCGACGCGGCAATGGATATTCATGCCAGCCTGACGGAAGCGGCGGGCTGAAGCCCGCCCTACGCAGTACGCAAGGGAGCAAGACAATGGCCGATCTGACCAGTACCTTCATCGGAATCAAATCTCCAAACCCGTTCTGGCTGGCTTCCGCGCCGCCAACGGACAAGGAATACAACGTACGCCGGGCGTTCGAAGCAGGCTGGGGCGGCGTGGTGTGGAAAACGCTTGGCGAGGCCGGCCCGCCGGTCGTCAACGTGAACGGGCCGCGCTACGGCGCGATCTGGGGCGCGGACCGGCGGCTGCTGGGGCTCAACAATATCGAGCTGATCACCGACCGGCCGCTGGAAGTGAACCTGGAAGAAATGAAGCGCGTCAAACGCGACTATCCCGACCGCGCGATCATCGCGTCGCTCATGGTGCCGGTGAACGAAGATGCCTGGAAAGAGATCCTGCACCGGGTCGAGGATACCGGCTGCGACGGGGTTGAGTTGAACTTCGGCTGCCCGCACGGGATGAGCGAACGCGGCATGGGCAGCGCCGTGGGCCAGGTGCCCGAATATGTCGGCCAGGTCGCGCATTGGTGCAAGAAACACAGCGACCTGCCCGTGATCGTCAAGCTGACACCCAACATCACCGATATCCGCAAGCCGGCGCAGGCCGCCAAGGAAGGCGGCGCGGATGCGGTTTCGCTGATCAACACGATCAACTCGATCACCTCCGTGGATCTTGATCTGTTCTCGCCCGAACCGACGATTGACGGTCAGGGCGCGCATGGCGGCTATTGCGGCCCGGCGGTCAAACCCATCGCGCTGAACATGGTGGCCGAGATTGCCCGCGATCCGGCAACACGCGGCTTGCCGATCAGCGGCATCGGCGGGGTCACTACCTGGCGCGACGCGGCGGAATTCATGACGCTGGGGGCGGGCAACGTACAGGTCTGCACCGCTGCGATGACCTACGGGTTCAAGATCGTGCAAGAGATGATTTCGGGCCTCAGCCAGTGGATGGATGAGAAAGGCATGCAAAGCACGTCCGAGATCGTGGGGCGCGCGGTGCCCAACGTGGTCAACTGGCAGGATCTGAATCTCAATTACATTGCCAAGGCAGTGATCGACCAGGATGCATGCATCAATTGCGGGCGGTGCTATGCGGCCTGCGAGGACACCTCACACCAAGCGATCTCTATGTCGGAAAACCGTGTTTTCGAAGTGATCGACGAAGAATGCGTGGCCTGCAACCTCTGCGTCAATGTCTGCCCCGTTGAAGGGTGCATCACGATGCAGCAGATGGCCCCCGGCACCACCGATCCGCGCACCGGGAAAGTGGTGGAGAAAGACTATGCCAACTGGACCACGCACCCGAACAACCCCGGCAGTTGCGCCGCCGAGTAGCACCTGAGACTTTTCGCGAAAAATCTTGAGCAAAGAAAATTCACGAATTTTCTTAGAATAGAATGCGGATCAGTTCATTGTGACAGATCACGATGAGCCGATCTGCGGCTTCGATCATGTGAAAGCCGCGCCGTCGCACTTCCAGCTCAACCCGGCCATAGCCGACTTCCCGTTCAATCCATGCGCGCGATCTGCGCAGCACGCCACCCGATTGCGCAGCGCGCGCTGCGAACATCTGGTCGAGCCAAAAATCGGCATCCGTGATACGGGTCATATTCTGCATCCAGGCCGCCCGCACCGATCGTGTTTAGCACGGGGTTAAGGCGTCAGCATCCTTCGGAACAACGCATCGAGATGCGCGCGCGCGCCTGAATGCACCTCCGTGCTGTCCATCAGCACCCCCACCTGCGCCTCGAAATCCGCGTAATGCTGGGTGGTGGCCCAGATCGAAAAGATCAGGTGACGCGGATCCACCGGTGCCAGCGCACCGGCATCGATCCAACGCTGGATCAGTGCCGCAGTCCGTTCGACCAGTGGATGCAGATCGCGCTTCAGGTGCGGACCGATACGCGGCGCGCCTTGCAATATCTCATTGGCGAACAAGCGGCTTTCGCGCGGGAACTCCTGGCTCATCTCCAGCTTGCGATGCACATAGCGCATCAACTCTTCCAGCGGATCGCCCTCGGGGTCGACCTCCCGCAGCGGCGCCAGCCAGCGATCCATCAACTGGTCCAGCAGCGTGACGTGGATATCTTCCTTGCCCTCAAAGTAGTAGAGGATATTGGGCTTGCTCAATCCCGCTTCGTCCGCGATCTGATCAAGTGTGGCCCCGCGAAACCCATGTTTCGAGAAGACTTCCAGCGCGGCATCCAGAATCCGCCCACGATTGCGCAGTTGAATGCGGCTCATCGTGATATCCTCTGTGGGCGCTGCATCGCCCGGAATATGCTGCATGATCTGCGCCTCCCCGGCTCTTGCGCGGGCTACGGGCCCCGGAAACGACCAAAATATGGGCCGCAAGGTTCAACCTAGCCAGAAGCCTGCTGTTCCCCAAGACTATTCTTGACACTCTGGGGCTGCTCCGCAATCGTATCTTTACCAATTGGTAAAAAAGCATACGGCCAATTTGGCGATAACGCGACGAAGACAGCAAGGAGGTAGGGGCATGCCCGCACCCGGTGAGAATCTTAGGATCAATGGCGATCGGCTGTGGGACAGCCTGATGGAAATGGCCAAGATCGGTCCCGGTGTGGCAGGTGGCAACAACCGCCAGACCCTCACCGATGCGGACGCCGAAGGGCGCGCGCTGTTCCAGAAATGGTGCGATGATGCGGGCCTGACGATGGGTGTCGATACGATGGGCACCATGTTCGCACGCCGCGAAGGCACCGACCCCGACGCGCTGCCGGTCTATGTGGGCAGCCACCTCGACACGCAACCGACGGGCGGCAAATATGATGGCGTTCTGGGCGTTCTGGCCGGGCTGGAGTTGATCCGCACGCTGAATGATCTGGACATCAAGACGCGCCATCCGATCGTCGTGACCAACTGGACCAACGAAGAGGGCACGCGTTTCGCCCCCGCCATGCTCGCCTCGGGCGTCTTTGCCGGGGTCCATACCGAAGACTGGGCCAAGGCCCGCGAGGATGCAGAGGGCAAGAGTTTCGGCGCGGAGCTGGAGCGGATCGGCTGGAAAGGCGACGAACCGGTAGGCGCCCGCAAGATGCACGCGTTTTTCGAGCTGCACATTGAACAGGGCCCGATCCTGGAGGCCGAAGGCAAGGATATCGGCGTCGTCACCCACGGTCAGGGCCTGAGCTGGACCCAGGTTACGATCACCGGCAAGGACAGCCATACCGGATCGACGCCGATGCCGATGCGCAAGAACGCCGGCCTCGGCATGGCGCGGGTTCTGGAAAAGGTCGAGGAAATCGCGCTGGCACACGGGCCACACGCGGTGGGTGCTGCAGGCCATATCGATATCTACCCCAACTCGCGCAACGTGATCCCCGGCAAGGCAGTCTTTACCGTCGATTTCCGCTCGCCCGATCTGGACACCATCAACGAAATGGTCAGCCAGATGAAGGAAGCGACACAAAAGATCTGCGATGACATGGGGCTCGGCGTCGAATTCGAAGTCGCTGGCGGCTTCGACCCCGTGACCTTCGACGAGGGCTGCGTCACTGCCATCCGCAACGCCGCCGAACGGCTGGGCTATTCGCACCGCGACCTGATCTCGGGCGCGGGCCACGACGCCTGCTGGATCAACCGTGTCGCCCCCACGGCCATGGTGATGTGCCCCTGCGTGGACGGGTTGAGTCACAATGAGGCCGAAGAGATATCGAAGGAATGGGCCACCGCTGGCGCGGATGTGCTGATGCATGCTGTGGTAGAGACGGCGCAAATCGTGGATTAATGGGGGCCAGCCCCCCAAACCCCCGGGAAATTTCCGGCCAGAAGATAAAACCGGGAACAGCAATGAAGGGAGAGTCGCCATGACCACCAAAGTCATCAAGAACGGCACCGTCTGCACCGCAGATCGCACGTGGAAAGCCGACGTGCTGATCGAGGGAGAGACGATCAAACAGATCGGTGAGGACCTGAAAGGCGACGAGTATATCGACGCCGAAGGCGCCTATGTCATCCCCGGCGGGATCGACCCGCACACCCATCTGGAAATGCCCTTCATGGGCACCACCGCCGCCGAGACCTTCGAGACCGGCACATGGGCGGCGGCCTGCGGTGGCACCACGATGCTGGTGGATTTCTGCCTGCCGGGCGCTGATGGCTCCATCAAGAACGCGATCAACGAATGGCACCGCAAATCCGCGCCGCAGATCTGCAGCGACATCGGCTATCACATGGCGATCACCGGCTGGAACGAGGATGTCTTCAACGAGATGAAGGATGCCGTCGAGATGGGCGTCAATTCCTTCAAGCATTTCATGGCCTACAAAGGCGCGCTGATGATCGAGGATGACGAGATGTTCGCCTCGTTCAAACGCTGCGCCGAACTGGGCGCGCTGCCGATGGTGCATGCCGAGAACGGCAACCTGGTCGCCGACATGCAGCAGAAATACTTTGACGAGGGCATCACCGGGCCCGAAGGCCATGCCTACAGCCGCCCGCCCGAATTCGAGGGCGAGGCCGCCAACCGCGCCATCTGCATCGCCGATGCAGCGGGCGTGCCGCTCTATATCGTGCATGTCAGTTGCGAGCAGGCGCATGAGGCGATCCGGCGCGCGCGGCAAAAGGGCATGCGCGTCTATGGCGAGCCGCTGGCGCAGTTCCTGACACTGGACGAGAGCGTCTATTTCAACACTGACTGGGACTATGCCGCGCAGCGCGTCATGTCGCCGCCCTTCCGCAACAAGTCACATCAGGACAGCCTTTGGGCCGGGCTGCAATCGGGATCACTGCAAGTGGTCGCCACCGATCACGCGGCGTTCTCCTCTGCGCAGAAACGCGCCGGGCGTGATGATTTCCGCATCATCCCCAACGGCTCCAACGGGCTGGAGGAACGTATGCCGGTGCTGTGGACGCATGGGGTGGAGACCGGGCGGCTCACGCCGAATGAATTCGTCGCGGTAACCTCCACCAACGTGGCCAAGATCCTGAATATCTATCCCCGGAAAGGGGCCATCGTCGAAGGTGCGGATGCCGATATCGTCGTCTGGGACCCCAAGATATCCAAGACGATCTCGCATTCCAATCACCACTCGATCCTTGATTACAACGTGTTCGAAGGCTTCGAAGTGACGGCCAATTCGCGCTACACGATCAGCCGCGGAGAAGTCATCTGGGGCTGGGGCCAGAACAGCCAGCCGCAACCCGGCCGCGGCAAGTTCATCCCGCGCCCGGCCTTTCCGTCGGCGCATCAGGCGCTGTCGAAATGGAAGGCGCTCACCGCACCGAAAATGATCCAGCGCGATCCACTGAACATTCCGGCGGGGATTTAATGGTCAACGCATTGCAGGAGGCCACCGGAGACCTTCTTCATCTGGGTGGCCCAAAGGTCATTTCCGCCAAGGATCTGTCGCTGACCTTTCAAACCAACGACGGTCCGGTTCACGCGCTCAAGGACGTGAGCCTTGATGTGCACAAGGGAGAATTCGTCAGCTTCATCGGGCCGTCAGGCTGTGGCAAGACGACATTCCTGCGGGTCATGGCCGATCTGGAGCAGCCCACCGCCGGGACAATCACGGTCAACGGCACCAGCCCCGAGGAAGCGCGCCGCGCGCGCGCCTATGGCTACGTCTTTCAGGCCGCCGGTCTCTATCCGTGGCGCACCATCGGCGGCAACGTCCGCCTGCCGTTGGAGATCATGGGCTATGACAAGGCGGCGCAGGCCGAGCGCGTGAAACGCGTGCTGGAACTGGTCGAACTGGCCGGGTTCGAGAAGAAATTCCCCTGGCAGTTGTCGGGCGGCATGCAGCAACGTGCCTCGATCGCCCGCGCGCTCGCCTTTGATGCCGATATCCTGCTGATGGACGAACCTTTCGGCGCGCTGGACGAGATCGTGCGTGATCACCTCAATGAGCAGCTTCTGCAGCTTTGGGCCAATACGCAAAAGACCATCTGTTTTGTCACCCACTCGATCCCCGAGGCGGTTTACCTCAGCACAAAGATCGTGGTCATGTCGCCGCGCCCGGGCCGTATCGCCGATGTCATCGACAGCCCGTTGCCACGGACACGCCCGCTCGATATCCGCGACACGCCGGAGTTCATCGAAGTCGCCCACCGCGTTCGCGACGGGCTGCGTGCGGGGCATGAAGATGACTGATCACCGCCCTGCCCCGCCTGCCCCTGCCCTTTCAACCAGGCGGGGGACTTTCACCTTTCACGGTCATCGGCTCCTCAGCCTGTACCGTGCAATCAGTACAACCCAAAATCCTTTCATCTTTCTAAAAATACCTGAGAACTTCGCCTGCTTCAGGCCGAGCGATTCAGGTATTTGCGGAAAGATGAAATTAGAGACAGCGTGATGCGCAACCTTCTGCCTATCCTGACGGTCGTGGCCACGATCTTTGCACTTTGGTATGGCGCGGCGATCGCGCTCAATGCGCCCTGGGCCAAGGACAAGGCCACGCGGGCCGGGGTCGAGCTGAGTTTTTCAGAGCTGGTGGCCGACACCTGGAGCCAGAAAAAGCCGAAGCTGCCCGCGCCGCATCAGGTCGGGGCAGAGATCTGGAAGACCACCGGCGCGATGGTGCTCAAGGGGCGCGGTTTTTCCAAGCGATCCTTGTTCTATCACAGCTGGGTCACTTTCAGCGCGACGGCTTTGGGGTTCTTGCTGGGCACCATCCTGGGGACCTTGCTGGCCATCGGGATCGTCTATAACCGCACCATGGACATGAGCGTGATGCCCTGGGTGATCGCCAGCCAGACCATCCCGATCATTGCCATCGCACCGATGATCATCGTGGTCCTCAATGCTGTCGGCATCTCGGGGTTGCTGCCCAAGGCGATGATCTCGATGTATCTGTCATTTTTCCCGGTCGTGGTCGGCATGGTCAAGGGGCTGCGCAGCCCCAGCGCGATGCAGCTTGACCAGGTGCGCACCTGGAATGCCAGCGCGGCGCAGACCTTTTGGTACCTGCGCCTGCCATCGTCGATGCCGTATCTCTTTACTTCGCTCAAGATCGGGATTGCCGCCAGTCTGGTGGGGGCCATCGTGGGCGAGTTGCCGACGGGGGCCGTGGCCGGGCTGGGCGCGCGACTGCTGGCAGGCAGTTACTATGGCCAGACCATCCAGATCTGGAGCGCCCTGCTGATGGCCGCCGCGCTGGCCGCGCTGATGGTGGGTATCATCGGGATGGTTCAACGCTATACTCTGCGCCGCATGGGGATGGCATGATGGGCTGGTTGTTGTCAGGGCTGATAGCGTGGATCGCAGGCTGGAGCCTGAATGTGTGGTTGGCGCGCCGTCCATCCTGGCGTGTGTCGCAGGTGGCGGTGCCGATCATTTTCGGGCTGACATTGATCGTGGTCTGGGAATGTGCGGTGCGCGGGCTCGGTCTATCTAAGGTTCTGCTACCCGCGCCGTCACTGATCGCACAGACATTCATCGCCTCGACCGGGCTCTTGTGGCGGGATTTCGTGCAAACGGTCATCAAGGGCGCGCTGTCGGGTTATATCATGGGCTGCTGCGCTGCATTCGTGATGGCGATCGCCGTGGACCGGTTTCCGTTTCTCAAGCGCGGGCTGTTGCCCGTCGGCAATTTCGCCGCCGCCCTGCCGATCATCGGCATGGCGCCGATCATGGTCATGTGGTTCGGCTTTGGCTGGGAATCCAAGGCTGCCGTGGTGGTGGTGATGGTGTTCTTTCCCATGCTGGTGAACACCGTGCAGGGGTTGGAGGATACCGACTCGATGCAACGCGATCTCATGCGCACCTACGCGGCCGGCTATTGGAAAACCCTGTTCAAACTGCGCCTGCCCGCCGCGATGCCGTTCATCTTCAATGGGCTGAAGATTGGCACCACGCTGGCGCTTATCGGCGCGATCATCGCCGAGTTTTTCGGCTCGCCGACACTGGGCATGGGCTTTCGCATCTCGATCTCGGTCGGGCAGTTGGCAATCGATCTGGTCTGGGCCGAGATCGTCGTCGCCGCACTGGCGGGCAGCGCGTTCTACGGCGGGGTTGCTTTGATCGAGAAAGCAGTGACATTCTGGCATCCGTCACAACGGGGTCGCTGACCGCCTCTTTTCAACGATTACGACAGTTACAATAGGGAGAAAAAAGATGAACAAACTCACAGCCACGTTCGGGATCGCCGCGCTCGGCATCTGGGGGGCTGCCGCCGCGCAGGCCGCCGATGACGTCACGCTGCAACTGAAATGGGTCACACAATCGCAGTTCGCGGGCTACTATGTTGCCCAGGACAAGGGCTTTTATGACGAGGAAGACCTCAACGTCACGATCAAGCCCGGTGGGCCGGACATCGCGCCCGCGCAGGTGATTGCAGGGGGCGGCGCCGATGTCGTCATCGACTGGATGCCGTCGGCCATGGCCAGCCGCGAAAAGGGGCTGGAACTGGTCAATATCGCGCAGCCCTTCAAGTCCTCGGGGATGATGCTGACCTGTCGCAAGGATGCAGGTATCGAAAGCCCGGCAGATTTCGCGGACAAGACGCTGGGCGTCTGGTTCGGCGGCAACGAATACCCATTTCTGAGCTGGATGAGCAAACTGGGCCTGGCCACCGACGGCTCGGCTGGTGGTGTGACCGTGCTCAAGCAGGGGTTCAACGTCGATCCTCTGTTGCAGGGTCAGGCGGCCTGTGTCTCGACCATGACGTATAATGAATACGGGCAGATCATCGATGCCGGCCTTACACCGGAGGAGCTGGTGGTGTTCAAATACGAGGATCAGGGCGTCGCGACGCTTGAGGATGGCATGTATGTGCTGGCCAAAAACCTCGAAGATCCCGAGTTCGTCGATCGTATGGTTCGGTTTGTCCGCGCCTCGATGAAGGGCTGGAAATGGGCAGAGGAGCACCCCGAAGACGCGGCGATGATCGTTCTGGACAATGACGCCTCGGGCGCACAGACCGAAGAGCATCAGATCCGCATGATGAGCGAGATTGCCAAGCTGACCGCAGGCAGCAATGGCGCGCTCGACCCCGCCGATTTCGAGCGCACGATCCAGTCGCTGCTGTCGGGCGGGTCCGATCCGGTGATCACCGCGCATCCGGGTGATGCGGCGTGGACCCATGCCATCACGGACAAGGCGCTGAACTAAGCAGCAAACGCCTGAAACCACCGGGGCCGCCCATCCAACAAGGATTGGCGGCCCTTTTCATGTCCGGGGATGAGAAGTTTCGCGAAGACAGAGGGCCCAGTTTTCCCAGATCACACCCTGCGCCCTGCCTACCCCGTAGCGGGCCGCCCCGCATGCAGCTTGCCAACTCAACATGCCTCCACATAAGATGGGTCCTGTCCCAGATCCCTTTCCGGTGACGAACATGCTTCTTGAACTGCCCGTATCCATGCGGCGTGTCGGCTCTGCCCTTGCATTGTCTCTTGCCAGCATTCTGACGATGACCTGCAGCGTCCATGCGGATGGGCATGACCATTCGGTTGTGCTCTGTGGTACGGATGCGGGGTTTGACCTGCAATCGCTGAATATCCTCAGCGGCACGGGGACGCCTTCCATCGACCAAGCGCTGGTGCAAGAGCTTCAGGCGCAGTCACGGTTCTTCCGGCTGCGCCCGGCATTTTTCGTCTATTCGGGCGGGATACAGAACGCGATGGCCACGCCAGAGGTTTTCCCCCAGACGCCGGGGACGGATGGCACCGTGCTCTACCAGCTGGACCTTTTGACCGAACATCTGAATTCGGCCTATTACGGCGGCTCGATCGTGGCGGGCGTCATCGCGCATGAATTCGCGCATATCATCCAGTTTTCCGACCCCGCCCTCTATCGCCGCCTATCCAAGGCGCATTCGACGGTGAAGTTCCTGGAGCTGCACGCTGATTTCATCGCCGGCTATTACATGGGGACCAAGTTCGGCCACAAGCCCGAGGATCTTGAAACCCTCGCGCGCAAGATTTTCGAACTGGGCGACAACAATTTCACCAATGTCGGCCACCACGGCACGCCCCAAGAGCGCCATGTCGCTTTGCGCGCGGGCTTTCGATTTTACACCACGAACCCAGATAGCGACATTTCCGCCGCGCTGACCGAGGGTGAAGCCTTTGTGACCAGCGTTTTCCCAGATTTCTAGAATGTGAGAGCCATGAGATATTCAATCGCCTTGTTCGCCATCCTTTTCATGTCCGCAGCGACCGCCCAGACCGGGGATGATTGTTATCCCGGCCTTGGCCTGTGCGAGGATCAGGTGACGGCCCAGATGCCACTTCCCAACAGGATCAATATCGGCACGCCCGAAGACAACGCCACGACGAACCAGGGAGGCCAATCGAACCAGAGCGGTCAGTCAAACCAGACGGGTCAATCGAACCAGAGTGGCCAGACGACGCAGGTGCCGGCCAAGCCCGCGAACCCAATCTGCGTTGTCTACGATGTGCGCCCGCCTGACGCCTGGCTGGCGCTCCGGACCGAGCCGAGTTCCAAAAGCGGCACGCGGCTCTACAAACTACCATCGGGCACGCGCATCGAGATGCTGGGCCCAAAGGAACGGGCGTGGCACCTCGTCCGGGTGCCTGACGGCACTATCGGCTGGGTATCGTGGCAGACCAAGCGTTGGATCGCGTGCTGAACCCCAGCAGCGCCGCTGCGATGTCTACGCTTGTTCGGTCCGGCTGATCCTTGCGCCCAGACCGGCCATCAGCGGTTCGAAAATCGGGAATGATGTGGCGATCGGGCTGCCGTCATCGACGCTGACCGGGGCCTGCGTTGCCATGCCCAGCACCATGAACGCCATGGCGATGCGGTGGTCCAGATGGCTGGCACAGGTGGCGCCGCCGGGGACATTGCCGTGGCCGCGCCCGTGCACGATCCACCAATCCTCGCCTTCTTCCACCTCAACGCCATTGGCGCGCAGGCCGACCGCCATAGCGTCGATCCGGTCGCTTTCCTTGACGCGCAGTTCCTTGACCCCGCGCATGACGGTCGGGCCGTCGGCAAAGGCGGCAACAACCGACAGAACCGGGTATTCGTCGATCATGCTGGCGGCACGGGCCGGGTCAACTTCGATCCCCTTGAGATCCGGCGAGAAACGCGCGCGCAGATCGGCCACCGGCTCGCCGCCTTCAAGGCGCTCGTTCTCATAGCTGAGGTCCGCGCCCATCTCGCGCAGCGTCGTGAAGAGGCCCGCGCGCGTTGGATTGAGGCCGATGCCAGGCACCAGCACGTCAGAGCCTTCGACGATCAGCGCGGCACAGACGGGAAAGGCCGCCGATGACGGGTCGCGCGGCACGGCAATGGTCTGCGGCTGCAACTCTGGCTGGCCGGTGAGGGTGATCACCCGGCCGGCTTCTGTTTCTTCGGTGCTAATCTGCGCGCCAAAGCCCGCCAGCATACGCTCGCTGTGGTCGCGGGTTGCTTCGCGTTCGATCACCACGGTCTGTCCGGGCGCGTTCAGCCCCGCCAGAAGCACCGCGGATTTGACCTGAGCTGACGGTACCGGCACCTCGTAGCGCACCGGCACCGGGTCCGCCGCGCCAACGATGGTCATTGGCAACCGCCCGCCCTCACGCCCCACGCTGCGTGCGCCAAACAGCGCCAGCGGGCCAGTGACCCGCGCCATCGGGCGCCCGTTAAGCGAGGCGTCGCCGGTAAACGTCACGGTGATCGGCGAGGTCGCCATGGCGCCCATGATCAGCCGCACACCGGTGCCCGAATTGCCACAGTCGATAACGTGATCGGGTTCGGCAAATCCCCCCGTGCCGACGCCATGCACCGACCATGTGCCGCCGCCATGATCGATGACCTCGGCACCGAAGGCGCGCATGGCGCGGGCCGTGTCCAGCACGTCCTCGCCCTCGAGCAGACCCGTGATGCGGGTCTCACCCAATGCCATCGCCCCCAGGATCAGCGACCGGTGCGAGATGGATTTGTCGCCCGGCACCTCCGCAGTGCCCGTAAGCGGGCCGCATTTCGCGGAAGACATGGGGATGGGGCTGCCGTGACCAGACATTTGCGCGTGCCTTTCGAAAAACGGAGGAGGCAGGCCGGGGCGGAACCCCGGCCATTGGTCGTTATGTCGCTTAGCGGCCGCCCGCTTGCGAACCGTCACAGGCCGCGACGATGATTACTTCGACCAGATATTCCGGCGTGGCCAGCTTGGCTTCGCCGCAGGCGCGGGTCGGAGCGTTGCCCTCGGGCACCCAGGCATCCCAAACTTCGTTCATCTCGGCGAAATCAGCCATGTCGGCCATCCAGATGGTGGCCTGCAGGATGCGGGTCTTGTCACTTCCGGCCTCGGCCAGCAGAGCTTCCACATTCGCCAGGCAGGTGCGGGTCTGATCGGCGACGCTGTCACCGGCATTGCCCACCTGCCCCGCCAGATAGACGACATCGCCATGCTTGACGATCTGGCTCATGCGTTGGTTGGTGTGGCTGCGGGTAATCATGGTCATATTATTTTTCCTTTGTTGAGGTTGGGTTGTTCTTGCCCAGCGATAGAGTGTGTTCGCGCAGCCAGGTCATGAAACCGCGCGGATCGTTATCGAGCATCTTCATGCGCTCGGCGCTGATCGGCGCACCGACGACCGGCTTCTGCGGGCGGTTACAGCTGTGCACCACCTCGTGCAAGAGCAATCCCTGCCGCAGCGTCGCCGATATGCGATTGGCAATCTGGTACCAGCGGCTGTTGCAACCGGGAAAATAGATCGGCACCACCGTGGCGCCTGACCGGCGAATCATCTGCGCGGTAAAGACGTTCCATTCCCGCTCGATCGCGGGGCCGAGAAACGTGTCCGAATTGGCCACGACACCCGAGGGAAAGACACTGATCAGCCCGCCTTCCTTCAGGTGGGCCATTGCCTTGGCGCGCATTTCGACTGATTTGCGCTGCGCGTCCGGCTCGTGCGGGAACGGGACCGAAATCATGTAGCTGGCCGCGACCTCGTCAATGCCTGTCAGCAGGGCGCGCGTCAGGATCTTGTAATCGGTACGGCGCCGGCCAATCAGATCGGCCAGGATCATGCCGTCCACCAGCCCATGCGGATGGTTGGCAACCGCCACCACCGGCCCCTCAAGCGGGATGTTCAGCAGCTCGCTGTCCGGGGTGAGCAGGTCAATGCCCATGGTGCCCAACGCAGCGCGCCAGAACGGCTGGCCGGTGGGCGCGCCGCGTTTCTCGAAAGTGCGGATCATCCGCAGGATCGTCAGCTTGCCGGTGAACAGCTCGATCGCGCGGATCGCAAAGGCCGTCAGAGGTTTATCAAAGGAATTGGCATAGGTCAGGCTGCGACGGTCATACTTGGTAAATTTCACCGTCCCGGCAGGCACCTCGCCCTTCCGATCATCACTTTGCTTCTCCACTAGGACAGTCCCACCTCGTCCGGCGCCAGTCAGCGCTTACATATCTTCTCCGAAGCGACTCGCGACCAGCGTCGTGATGGCATCCACCAGCGCCCCGGCATCGGGGCCGCGCGTTTCAAGTTCAATAGTGGTTCCATTGGCGGCTGCCAACATCAAAAGCCCCATAATGCTGTCACCACTAGCCGATTGACCATCGTGGAAAACTTCGGCAGTGGCATCGAAACCTTCGACCACTTCCACGAATTTGGCGGCCGCACGGGCGTGCAGGCCTTTCACGTTCACGATTTCCAGCGGACGTCTGATTGCGTCGGACATGGTTATTTCACCGATATGTTCTGGCTGTCTAAATATTTGCGCCCGGCATTGAGCGCCTGGCGTACGGCTTCGGGCAATGGCTTATCCCGACTTTTCGCCAATTTTATCAGTAATGGCAAGTTTGCCCCGTAAACAATCCGGCGGCCCTTTGGCTGGCAGGCCTTGAGCGACAGGTTCGATGGCGATCCACCGAACATGTCGGTGACGACCACGACCCCGGTCCCAGTGTCCACATCTTCTGCGGCGGCGCATATTTCAGCTTGCTTGGCACCACGATCATGGTCGGCTTCGATGGTGATCGCGCGCATTCCGGGCTGCGGGCCGACAACATGCTCTATTGCAGCCATATACTCACGCGCGAGGCCGCCGTGCGCCACGATGACGATCCCGATCAAGGCTTACACCCCTTTACCGTCCGCCGGTATCTTTCGGATTGTCCGAAGTTCCGGCGGCGCGACGTTCCAATTCCCGATGCCTAGTTGACACCTGCCAGCCCGCCTCTGCAAGGGCCGCAGTCAAAGATTCTGCGATTGCAACCGACCGGTGCTGACCGCCGGTGCATCCAAGCGCGATCGAGAGGTAGGATTTGCCCTCGGCCTCGTAAGCGGGCAGCAACAATTGCACCAGGTCGAGCAATTTTGCCTTGAACGGCTCGCAGAGCGGATCACCGGCCACATAGGCGGCCACCTCGGGGTCGCGCCCGTCAAGCGCGCGCAGCGACGGCTGCCAGTAGGGATTGCGCAGGAACCGGCAATCCAGCACGAGGTCGGCACTGCGCGGCAGGCCACGCTTGTAAGAAAACGAATGCACCGAAACCGCGAGGGCGCGCCCGGTGGTTGGGCCGAACCAATCGGTCAACGCCGCGCGCAATTCATGCGGGCTGAGTTCGGAGGTATCGATCAGCAGGTCGGCCCGTGCCCGGATCGGGCCAAGCAGATCGAATTCGCGCTCGATGCCGGCCCGCGCGCTTTCGTCAGGGGCCAGCGGATGGCGTCGGCGCGTCTCTGAAAAGCGGCGCAGCAGGACTTCGGCACTACAATCAATATAGAGCAGTTGCATCTTTCTGTCCGCGATCCGGTCCAACTGGTCGATCGCCTCGATCAGGGCGTGGGTGGAAAAATCGCGGTTGCGCGCGTCCACACCCAGCGCCAGCGGCCGTGTCGGGATCGGATCGCCCATCAGGCGCGGCAACAGCGACAACGGCAGGTTGTCGATCGCCTCATAGCCCATATCCTCCAACGCGCGAATCGCCGTGGTGCGGCCCGCGCCGGACGGGCCGGTCACTAATACAAGGGATGGCGCGCTCTGCGTTTGCGACATTTGAGATGCTCCATCAAAGCAATAGGTGACGCTTAAACGTCACTCATATCACGCCCGGCGAAACATGCATCAACAGGTTACGCCGAACGTCCCTCTATAAGGTATAGCTTGAGCGCGGCGGGAAAATGGGCCGCATCGATTTTTCGCACAACAGGAAGCGAAATCCCGCAAATGTGATCGGTGTGAAACTGTGGCAGGCGTTCGGTCTCATCGTGATCCATGTCGACGATCAGCGCCACCGCGCATGGCGGGGCGACGGGCGCCTTCAGAATACCGACGCCGCGCGCCTCAATCTGGCCCAGGATCGCCTCTGGTCCGGCGGCCATCAGCCTCGTCCCTGCCCGCCACAGGCACGTCCGGTCATCCGCGACCAATCGGGCGCCAAGCCCGATCATTTTCAGCGCAAGTGACGACTTCCCGCTCCCGCTCCGGCCCCGGATCAACAGCGCCCGCCCCTCCAGCGCAATGCAGCTTGCGTGCACGGTGATGGCATTCGGGGGGATGGTGCGTTTGGGCGCGCCCATATCGTTTGTCAGACAGGCAGGCCGACGACGAACCGCGCGCCGAGCGGGTCCGAGGTGATATCCGCGTCGGTCGGGCGAATGTTTTCGGCCCAGATCACGCCGCCATGCGCCTCGACGATCTGCTTGGAGATCGCCAAGCCCAGCCCTGAATTATTGCCGAAATCCTTGGCATCGCGATGCGAATAGAACCGCTGGAAAATCTTGGTCAGCGCCTGATCGGGAATGCCCGGCCCGGTATCCTCGACCACGACCAGCACCCGGTTTTCGCGGCGCCGTGCCCAGATGCGGATCGCATCGCCATCTTCGCAAAAGCTTGTCGCGTTCGAGATCAGGTTGACGAACACCTGTGCCAGCCGCGCTTCCAATCCGCTGATCACGATCGCTTCCTTGGGGAAATCGGTGATGAAATCGATGCCCTTACCCCGTGCCTCTTCGCCCAGATATTGGCCAAGGTTGCGCAGCATGGTCAGCAGATCGAAGGCTTCCTCCTCTTCCTTGACCAACTCGCTGTCAAGGCGCGAGGCGTTCGATATGTCGCTGACCAGCCGATCAAGGCGGCGCACGTCATGTTCGATCACATCCAGCAGTTTCTCGCGCTGATCCTCGCGCTTGGCGACGCGCATGGTGCCCACGGCAGAGCGTAGCGAGGCGAGCGGGTTCTTGATCTCGTGCGCCACGTCGGCGGCAAATTGTTCGTTGCTGTCGATCCGGTTGTAGAGCGCCCCGACCATGCCGCGCAATGCGCCGCTGAGACGACCGATCTCATCGGGACGCGCGGTCAGGTCGGGAATGCGAATACGCCCCTGCCCGTGTTTGCCGCGATTGCGCGCGCCGCCGATCTCGGCAGCGGCGGCCAGATCGGCCAACGGATGTGCAATGGTCGATGCCAGGATCAGGCTGAGGCCGATGGAGACCAGCGTCGCGATGATGAACATCTGCAACACGCGCTCGCGCTCGGCCATCACCAGCTTGTCAATCTCGCCCGTCGGGCTGACCAGAGCAACCATGCCGATGGCCCGCCCGTCATGTTCGATCGGCGTGGCAACGGAAAAGACCGTTCCCCCGGCAACTTCGCCCGATGAAACCTGCGTTCCGGCTGTCAGAACCAGCGGCACCTGGGCGCGCACGGTGTTCTCGAGGCTCTGCCTCGGTGGGGGATTGCGCGAGATGAACGGAGCGGACACCCAGCCCCAGACCTTGCTCAGCGCATCGGTGATAAGCGTGGGATGCTCGACCGCGCGGTCGTCGGTGCGCGCCTGCTTGCCCACCACATGCCCGGCCAGATTGCCACCTGCGTCGAACACGAACACTTCGGCGCCCTTAAGGATATCGAGCCCTGCCAGCGTCTCTTGTACGTCGATGCCGTCGCCGGTCACCAGATTCACCGGCGCGGATGAGGGCAATTGCGCCTCGAACACGTCGGCCACCAGTTCGGCCTCGCCCCTCAGGCCGTTGGCGCGTTGCTGCGCCAGCCCGTCGCGCGAGGAATTGAGGTAGAGAATGCCCGCGACCAGGATATTGAGCGCGATCAGGTTGAAGGTGATGATCTTGCGCGTCAGGGGCGAAGAGCGGAGCGAGGTCATCCCGCGCCGCGCGCGCCGCGCGCGCACTTCTTCCTCTACGCTGTCCGGGGCGACAAAATCTTCGCCCAGAACCACATCTCCATCCCGGCCTTTGGCAGGTCGGTGTGCCGTGTCACGCACGTTGATCCCCTCGACCAGAGCCACGGTTATTCTTCGTTATATCTGTAGCCTATACCGTAGAGTGTCTCAATTGCCGAGAATTCGCTATCGACCGAGCGCAGCTTCTTGCGCAGGCGCTTGATGTGGCTGTCGATGGTACGGTCATCCACGTAAACCTGATCGTCATAGGCCACGTCCATCAGCTGATCGCGGGATTTTACGAAACCAGGGCGCTGCGCGAGGGCCTGAAGCAAAAGGAATTCGGTCACGGTAAGCGACACGTCCTGGTTTTTCCAGCTGACCGCGTGGCGCAGCGGGTCCATCCGCAATTCGCCGCGTTCGATGACCTTGCCCTCTTCGGCTTCGCTGGCAGGCAGGGTGCCGTCGATCGCATCCTTACGGCGCAGCAATGCGCGAATGCGCTCGACCAGAAGCCGTTGCGAGAACGGCTTTTTCACGTAATCGTCCGCGCCCATGCGCAGACCGAGAACTTCGTCGATCTCGTCATCCTTGGAGGTGAGAAAGATCACCGGCATCGAGGATTTCTGCCGCAGGCGCTGCAACAGGTCCATCCCGTCCATCCGCGGCATCTTGATATCAAGAACCGCCATATCGGGGAGTTTCTTGCTAAATGCGTCAAAGGCCTGCTGGCCATCATTGTAGGTTTCAACCTCGAAACCTTCGGCTTCAAGGGTCATGGAAACCGATGTCAGAATATTCCTGTCATCGTCCACAAGGGCGATCTTCGACATTGGTGCTGTCCTTGTACTGCTCGGGTTATTGTTGTTTTTTTCACTATATGGGCCGGTTTCTTCTTTACAATCAATCCAAAACTGCGAATCAGGCCACATTCCCTCCACATTTGGGCCATAAAATCGTGAAGGATGGCTAAAATGCCGCGCCCGAATAGGTCGCATTTGCCACAATCCGGCGTCGCTCCGCCGATGCGGCGCACTGGTTGCGCTAACGTCATCTTGGTTGCGCTAACTGCGTAAAAGCGGCCTGTTCATTTGCAGAAACGTCATGTTAAGACGCGGCCAACCGGGTGCAGAACACCGTACATTACGACGGGCCAACCTGTACCCCCGATAGCCGCCGAACTCGGCGATGACCCAAATTGGAGACATACGGGATGACTATGGGACGGGTAAATCCGAGCTTTCGACTTGAGGATCAGGGCATCAGCGGACTTGCTGAAGTACACTACAACCTGATCGAAGCGGCGCTGGTAGAAGCCGCGCTGAAAAACGGCGAAGGCACGCTGGGCCGTGGCGGCGCCTTCCTAGTTTCGACTGGTAAGTTCACCGGACGCTCTCCCAAGGACAAGCATGTTGTCGTGACCGATGGCGTCAAGGACACCATCTGGTGGGACAACAATGCCCCGATGTCTACTGAAGGGTTCGATGCACTTTTCAACGACATGATCGCGCACATGCAAGGCGGTCGCCTTTACGTGCAGGATCTGGTCGGTGGTGCCGATCCCGCACATTCGATCAAGGTTCGCATGGTGACCGAACTGGCTTGGCACGGCCTTTTCAGCCGTCACTTGCTGCGCCGTCCTGATCGCGACACGCTAGAGCATTTCATCGCCGACTATACCGTCATCAACTGCCCCAGCTTCAAAGCGGACCCGAAAAAGCACGATTGCCGCTCTGATACGGTGATTGCGATGAATTTCGAGCGCAAGATCATCCTGATCGGCGGCACGGAATACGCGGGCGAGAACAAGAAATCGGTCTTTTCGCTGCTCAACTACCTGTTGCCCGAAAAAGGCATCATGCCGATGCACTGCTCGGCCAACCACGCCAAGGGCAACCCGGTCGATACCGCGATCTTCTTTGGCCTGTCGGGCACCGGCAAGACGACCCTGTCGGCAGACCCTGACCGCACGTTGATCGGCGACGACGAACATGGCTGGTCAGATCGTGGAACCTTCAACTTCGAGGGTGGCTGCTATGCCAAGACGATCAACCTCAACCCCGAGGCCGAACCCGAGATTTATGCGACCACCAGCAAGTTCAGCACGGTGATCGAGAACATGGTGTTCGACGAGGAAACGAGGGAACTCGATTTCGAGGATGACAGCCTGACAGCCAACACGCGCTGCGCCTATCCGCTGGAATACATCTCGAACGCATCCAGCACGGCCATCGGCGGGCACCCCAAGAACATCATCATGCTGACCTGCGATGCTTTCGGCGTATTGCCCCCCATCGCGCGGCTGACCCCGGCACAGGCGATGTATCACTTCCTGTCTGGCTTCACCTCCAAGGTAGCCGGCACCGAGCGCGGCGTGACCGAGCCGGAGCCGACATTCTCGACCTGCTTCGGTGCGCCCTTCATGCCGCGCCGCCCCGAGGTCTACGGCAACCTGCTGCGCGCCAAGATCGCCAAGCACGGCGCAACCTGCTGGCTGGTCAACACCGGCTGGACCGGCGGCGCCTACGGCACTGGTTCGCGTATGCCGATCAAGGCCACCCGTGCGCTGCTGACCGCAGCCCTCGACGGGTCGCTCAACACCGTGGAATTCCGCAAGGACCCGAATTTCGGCTTCGAGGTGCCAAAGGACGCTCCGGGCGTACCAACCGTACTGCTGGACCCGCGCCGGACATGGGACAAGCCGGACTCGTATGATCGTCAGGCGGCCAAGCTGGTCGACATGTTCTCGAAGAATTTCGAGCAGTATGTTCCCTATATCGACGACGACGTGAAAGCAGCCGCCATCGGCTAAGTCACTTCTCGATCTTTCGGGCCAAAGCCGACCGGTTTTGGCCCGAAAGTCAGGGCGTCAGATCATTTCGCCCATTTGCTGAATGTCGCCACGGCGGTCACCGAGATGCAGAAGAGCGGCACCGCCGCCAACTGATCGGTACGCCCCCCCCGGCACACGCGATCTAGGCTCGGACCTGCTCGCGCCTCAGCCCATCAGCCAGAAACCCAAATAGAGCGCCCCGCCCCCGGCAAGGACGGACCCGATCACGCTGCGGGTTTTCCACGCGACCACCGTGGCGGCCAGCGCGGCCATCAGGCGCGGCGGATCGATCTGCCCGCCCGTCGCGGGCGGCCACAGAACCAGCGGTGCAATCAGCGCCGGAAGCACGGCTACGGCAGTATAGCGCAGGTGCCTCAGCAGCCACACGGGCAAGGACCGGTTGCCGACCAACCCGATAAAGACGAAGCGAAGCAGGAAACTGCCGAAGCCCAATGCCAGGATCACGGTCCACAGGGAAAACTTGTCGATCATGACAATTCTATCCTTCGTTCGATTTCAGCGCCGACGGCCATGCCGATCATTCCTGAAACGATGATCCCCAGCGAATAGGGCAACCACGTCAGCAATAGCGACGCAACGATCCCCGTCAATGCGGCGGCGCGGTGCGCACCGGTGCGCATCATCGGCACGACCAAAGCAATGAACGTGATGGGGACCGCGAAATCCAGCGCCAGTTCAGGCGGGATTGCCTCGCCCACCAGCGCGCCGACACCGGTGAAAACGATCCAGTTCGGCATGATCGGGGTCGCCGCGCCAAAGTAGAAGGCCAGTCGCTGGCGCAGTGTCCAATGCGGATTCTCCTCGAAGGCAGAAACCGAGCAGGCATAGGTCTGATCGACGACGCAATACGCCACCGCCAACCGCACCGGCAGGGATGCAGACCCCAGATGCGGTGTCAGGGCCGCCGAATACATTGCCAGCCGCAGGTTCACCGTCAGGGCTGCCGCAACCACGATCACCGTCGGTACATGCTCGGTGAGCAATTGCAGCGCAGTGAATTGTGCCGCCCCGGCGAGGGCGAGCGTAGACATTACCAGCGCCTCAACGATGTCCAGCCCGGCCTCGGTGGCGACGACACCGAAAAGCACGCCGAAGGGGGCAAGGATAATGATAAACGGAAGCCCGGCCGCGATGCCTTGCCTGTAGGGAGATTTGGTGCTTTGCATGTGGAGGGTCCGTTCCAGCCGAGTTCCCACCGCCTACCCTGAAACCGAAGGAGGCACAATTGCCGCCCCGCCCCAAATCTGACGCCAATACCGCCGCCTATCTCATCGCCCCAAATCCCGCCGCGCCGGGGTTGACGCGGGCGGTTCAGGGCACCGATCACGAGGGGCTGACCCAGACGATCAACGTGATCGAGGAACGCCCGCTGACGATCTTTCTCAATGCGCAGGAAATCGTGACGGCGATGACCATCGGCGACTATCCCGAATATCTGGCACTGGGGTTCCTGCGCAACCAGGGCATGCTGCAGGACGACGAAGCGGTGTTGCGTGTCGATTACGACGAAGAGCTGGAGACCGTGGTGGTGCGCACTGATGGGAAGACCACCTACGAGGAGAAGCTGAAGAAGAAGACCCGCACCAGCGGCTGTGCTGTCGGCACCGTCTTTGGCGACATGATGGAGGGATTGGAAGGGGTGCAATTGCCCGACTCGCGCGTGAAAACCTCTGATCTCTACGCGCTGGCGCATCTCATCAACCGAACCCCGTCACTCTATCTGGAAGCGGGCGCGATCCACGGCACCGTGCTCTGCGAAGGGGCGCGGCCACTGGTCTATATGGAGGATGTCGGGCGGCATAACGCGGTGGACAAGATCGCCGGATGGATGCTGTCCGAAGGTGTGAGCGCGCAAGACAAGCTGCTCTATACCACCGGGCGACTGACCTCCGAAATGGTGATCAAGACCGCGTTGATGGGCATCCCGGTACTCGCCTCGCGCTCGGGCTTTACCGCATGGGGGGTCGAGATTGCGCAACAGGTCGGTTTGACATTGATCGGGCGGATGCGTGGCCAGCGGTTCATCTGCCTGAGCGGCGAGTCCCGGCTGGTCCGCGACGCCGATCCTGCGCATGTTGTGGAGGAAGACCGCAAACATCGACGCAAGGGGGCGGACCAATGACAGCAGATTCCGCAAATCTCTGCACGATAAGCCACCGGGACAGCGTTTGTTTTTCTGCGCCCTGTGTAGAGGTGGCGCGATGAAACAGCCACTTGCGATCATTCTGGCGGGCGGGTTGGCCACGCGCATGGGCGGGGGCGACAAGGGGCTGCTGCCTTTGGGCGAGGGCACGCTGCTGAGCCATGTCATCGACCGCATCGCGCCGCAGGTTGCGGGGCTGGCGCTCAACGCCAATGGCGATCCGGCACGGTTCGCCGCGCTTGGCCTGCCGGTTCTGCCCGATCCGGTGGGCGGCTTCGTCGGCCCGTTGGCGGGTGTTCTGGCGGGGCTCGACTGGGCCGCCGGACAAGGGGCAGAAACGGTGGTGAGCGTTGCTGCCGATACGCCGTTTTTTCCCTGCGACCTCGTCCCGCGCCTGATGATGGCCGCCCAGGGGATGCAGGTACCGCTGGCACTTGCCGCGACGCCCGATGGCCGCCAGCCGACCTTCGGCCTCTGGCCGGTCGCGCTGCGAGACGATCTGCGCGCGGCGCTGCAGGACGGGCTGCGCAAGGTGGTGCTGTGGACGGATCAGCACGACGCCCGGACAGCGCAGTTCGATGCGCAAGGCGACCCCTTTTTCAACGTCAACACCCCCGAGGATCTGGCCCGCGCGCAGGCCATCCTGGAGGGCGCAGCATGAAGCTCTACGGTGTCACCGGATGGAAGAATGCCGGCAAGACCGGCCTGATGGAGCGGTTGGTGGCGGATATCACCGCGCGCGGATTTACGGTATCGACGGTCAAGCACGCACATCACAGCTTTGACGTTGATCATCCGGGCAAGGACAGCCATCGCCACCGCACCGCGGGCGCGACCGAGGTGCTGCTGGCCTCGAAAAGCCGCATCGCCCTGATGCACGAATTGCGCGACGCAGCCGAGCCGCCACTCAAGACGCTATTGGCGCGGCTCTCGCCGGTCGATCTGGTGTTGGTGGAGGGCTACAAGCGCGACGCCCACCCCAAGATCGAAGCCTATCGCGCCGTTACCGGCAACCCGTTGATCGCACCCGGCGATCCGACCATCCGCGCTGTCGCCAGCGACACGCCGCTTGAGCTGGACCGCCCGCTGTTCGATCTGGATGACACGACCGCAATCGCCGATTTCATCCTTGCCGAGGTCGGGCTTTGACGGGGTTTGACGTCACGGTCGTGGTCGATTGGTCCGCGCGCTCTGCCCCCAGCCCGGCGCGGCCCAGTCCGGACGCGATCTGGATCGCGGTGGCGCGGGATGGCAATGTGACCTGCCACTATCACCGCACCCGCGATGCGGCCTTCACCGCGCTCTGCGCCCTGTTCGATGCAGCCATCGCGGCGGGTGAGCGTGTGCTGGCCGGGTTCGACTTTCCCTTTGGCTATCCGGCGGGTTTCGCCGAGGCCGTGACAGGCAGCGATGATCCATTTGCCGTCTGGGCAATGCTGGCCGACCGCATCGAGGACGGCCCGGACAATGCCAACAACCGGTTCGAGGTCGCCCGCGCCCTCAACGCCGCCCTGCCCGGTGTCGGCCCGTTTTGGGGCTGCCCCGCCGCGCTGTCGGATGCTGTTCTGCCCGCGCGGGGCAACACGCGGCATGGGCACGGCCTGCCCGAACGCCGCGCGGTCGAGGCCCGCATCCTCTCGGCCCAGCCCTGCTGGAAGCTCTACACGACAGGCTCCGTCGGATCGCAGGCACTGGTCGGCCTGCCGCATCTGCACCGCCTGCGCAGTCGCTACCGCGCGGCCTTGTCAGTCGCCCCCTTCGAGCCGCCGGAGACCCAGATCGTTCTGGCCGAAGTCTACCCGTCTCTGCTGGCCGATGAGATCGAGCTGCGCCGCGCGCCGGACGAGATCAAGGACCGCGCGCAGGTTCGGGTGCTTGCCAACGCGTTGAGCCAGATCGACCCGTCGCATCTGGACGCCATGCTGCGCGAAGGCGACACGCGCGAGGGCTGGATCCTCGGCATCGGCCATGAAGACGCCCTCTGCGCTGCCCTTCCCGCGCGCGTGCCGCTCGCACCTCCACCGCTGCGTGACGATTGTTTTGCGATGCCCGCCGGGGTGCACTGGACGCCGGTGGACGAAGCGCTGGATGCGCTGCGAGCCCGGCTGCGCCCGGTGGTGGGGCGCAGTATGGTGGCGCTGGTGGATGCGGCGGGCCGCGTGCTGGCCGAACCGGTCAAGGCACTGCGATCCAATCCGCCTGCGCCCAACACAGCGGTAGACGGCTACGGGTTTGCCCACGCCAGCCTGCCACCCGGCGATCCGGTCCTGCCCCTCTGCGAGGGCCGCGCCGCAGCCGGCGTGCCCTTTACCGGGCGGGTCCCGCCCGGCAGCGCGATCCGCATCCTGACGGGGGCGATCCTGCCCGAGGGCGTCGATACTGTCATCCTCGAAGAGGATGTGCGCAGCGATGGCCAACGAATCGCCTTCCGGGGCGGGATCCGGCCCGGTGCGAATACCCGCCGCGCGGGCGAGGATGTTCGCGAAGGCGCTGAGCTTCTGCCTGCGGGCCGAGTCCTGACCCCCGCCGACCTGGCCTTACTGGCTGCCACGGGCACGGCGCGCGTGCCGGTGCATGACCGGCTGCGGGTGGCGATCCTGTCAACGGGGGACGAACTATGCGAGCCCGGCGAGGCGACGGGGCCGGGCCAGATCTACGACGCGAACCGCCCCATGCTGCGGGCGCTGATGGCGCAGATGGGGTTTGCCGTACATGATCTGGGCCGCGCCCCCGATGACCGCGCTGCACTGCGCGCCGCGTTCGACCGAGCCGCCGACATGAGCGATGCAATCCTCACCTCTGGCGGCGCTTCGGCGGGGGATGAGGATCACGTTTCGGCGCTTCTGAAAGAGGACGGCGCACTGGACCATTGGCGAATCGCGCTGAAACCCGGCCGCCCGCTGGCATTGGGCATGTGGCGGGGCACGCCGGTGTTTGGGCTGCCGGGCAATCCGGTCGCGGCGCTGGTCTGTACGCTGGTCTTTGCGCGTCCGGCACTGGGACTGCTGGCGGGAACGGACTGGAGCGCGCCACAGGGGTTCGACGTGCCCGCAGGCTTTGCCAAGCGCAAGAAAGCCGGGCGGCGCGAGTTCCTGCGCGCGCGGATCCGCGACGGCCGGGCGGAGGTGTTTGCCTCTGAAGGGTCAGGCCGAATCAGCGGGCTGAGCTGGGCCGAAGGGCTGGTGGAATTGCCCGATGATGCGCTTGAGATCACGCCAGGGGATATGGTGCGCTACATCCCCTATGGCAGTTTCGGGCTGTAGCCCTCGGATTTTTGAGTATTTTTGGCAAAATGAAGGGGGGACGGCTGTGCCCGCCCTGCCCGGTCAGTCGAAAGTGCCTGCGATCCGCCCCAGCAGCATGAAGGCCCGGGCGGTACGGGTATCGGAAAGCTCGGAAATCTCCGCATCGGTGGCGGTTTCGGCGAAACTGGCAAACATCCTGTCGAAACGACGCAGGAAATGATGCGCAGCATCGCGGAAGATCGGGTCTTTTTTCATCCGCGCGGCGCTGAGCGCCAGGCAGGACCGGTCACGGATGCCGCCCAGTGCCGCAATCTCGCGGCCCCGTGCACCGGCGCCGAAGCGACGCCAGATTTCGGGGCGCGCCATGTCGGGGCGAAGGTCGTCCATGTAGATGCCATCCTGGCTGAGCAGCGTGAGAATATCCTGCGCCGCCTGGATCAGCAGGGCGGTGGGGCGATCCTTCAGCGCCTTGCGCAGGGAATCAAAACCGGCCTTGTCGTCGACCGTCTCGGGGAAATTGAGCGCGCGGATGAAATCGGCCGTGGCGAGCGGCGGCCGAATCTCGTCGGCAGATGTGCCCAGCGGCAGTGCCACCTGATCACCGTCCCCCGCCGGGGGGGTAGTGGCCGCAGGGGCGACGCGCGGCGGTGGTGCGTGACGCGAGGTCGAGAATGTCGCGAGCGCGGTCTCGGTCTTGCGCTGTGCCGCCGCGATCTCGTCGAGCTTGCGCGCCACGGATGCGCCGTCGGGGCCGCGTGCCCCGCCCGACTGGTTCTGGATCACATAGGCCTGGCGGATCGCATCGATCGCGGCCTGCAGGCGCCGGCTCTCTTCGCGCATCACACGTGACGCGCGCGCGGCTGTCGCCGCCACCCAGATCATTGCGACCGGCAGGAAAATCACGAGCATCGTCAGCAGGAAACCCAGCGCACCGCTGTCGCCGCCCAGGGCACCGTCCGGCACCAGTACCAGGAAGAACAGCGCAGACCCAACCAGCCACAGCCCCGACAGCACAAGGGCCGTCACCTCGATCCCGGTGATCGGCGCTTGCGGTGTCTTGTCATAGATCCCCAGCGACGTGGGGCGGGTCGGCTTGGGGTCAGGCATATCTCGCCACCTTAAAGCGTTTCGAGTTTACGTTGCGGCACAATCTGAGTCCGAATCGCGCTCCGCTCAACGTCGTGGGGATTGCAACACACTGTCATGTTCGGGGAATATGCCGCAACGCCCTGGCTCAGATATATGCGATTTTCAGCACTTCATAGGCCCGGTCCCCACCCGGCGTGCGCACCTCGACGCTGTCGCCTTCTTCCTTGCCGATCAGGGCGCGGGCGATGGGTGACTTGATGTTCAGCAGGCCGTTTTCGATTTTGGCCTCGTATTCACCGACGATCTGATAGGTCTTTTCCTCGTCGGTGTCTTCATCGACCAGCGTGACGGTCGCGCCGAACTTGATGCTGCCGGACAGCTTGGTCGGGTCGATCACTTCGGCAAGGCTGAGCACGCCTTCCAGTTCCTTGATGCGGCCCTCGATGAAGCTCTGCTTTTCCTTGGCGGAATGGTATTCGGCATTCTCCGACAGGTCACCATGTTCGCGCGCCTCGGAAATGGCGCGGATGATCGCCGGACGCTCGACCGACTTGAGCTGCTTCAACTCTGTCTCCAGCGCCACATGACCCTTGTGGGTCATCGGGATTTTTTCCATTCTCGCGTCCCCTTTTCTTGCAGGCACATGATGCGGGCCTGCCGATGTTTTTCCAGGTCGTGCCAGACTGCCCTGACGTGCCACGCCTTTGCAATAGACGAAGCGGCAAAGCGGCGCAATCACGCTTCACCCTGCTGTTTTTTTAACGCTTTCCAGCCGATTTCACGTCGTGTTTCAATTGACGCCAGCCCGTCCGGCGCGCTACCCACATGCGCAACTTTGTTGCGAGCCGGGTCCGCGTGATCCGAGCCTTTATCGAGAGGATGGACCGATGTCGGACACTGCGCGCGAGACGATGGAATACGATGTGGTGATCGTGGGGGCAGGCCCCGCCGGGCTGAGTGCCGCGATCCGACTCAAGCAGCTAAATCCCGATCGCGAGGTCGTTGTTCTGGAAAAAGGCAGCGAAGTGGGCGCGCATATCCTGTCGGGCGCGGTGCTGGATCCGTGCGGCCTGAACAAGCTGATCCCGGACTGGAAGGAAAAAGGCGCGCCCCTGAACGTGCCGGTAAAGGACGACAACTTTTACATGCTGGGCGAAGCGGGTGGTGTTCGCGTCCCCAACTTCCCCATGCCACCGCTGATGAACAATCACGGCAATTACATCGTCTCCATGGGCAATGTCTGCCGCTGGATGGCCGAACAGGCCGAGGAACTGGGCGTCGAGATCTTTCCCGGCATGGCTTGCTCGGAGCTGGTCTACGGTGACAATGGCGAAGTCAAAGGCGTGGTCGCCGGTGAATTCGGAATCGCACCGGACGGCTCAAAGGGTCCGAACTACGAGCCCGGCATGGAGCTGCATGGCAAATATGTCTTCCTCTCCGAAGGGGTGCGCGGTTCGCTGTCGAAAGAAGTGATCGCGAAATATGACCTCAGCCAAGGCAAGGAGCCGCAGAAATTCGGCCTCGGGATGAAGGAAATCTGGGAAATCGACCCGGCAAAGCACCGCGAGGGTAGCGTCACCCATACGATGGGTTGGCCGCTGGGCAAGAATGCGGGCGGCGGATCGTTCATCTATCACCTAGAAAACAATCAGGTCTATGTCGGTTTCGTGGTTCACCTGAACTACAAGAACCCGCATCTCTACCCCTACATGGAGTTCCAGCGGTTCAAGCATCATCCGATGGTGGCCGAACTGCTCGAGGGTGGCAAACGCGTGGCCTACGGCGCGCGCGCCATTTCCGAGGGCGGGTATCAGTCGATGCCCAAGATGATCGCACCCGGCGTGGCGCTGCTGGGCTGCTCGGTGGGCATGGTCAACGTGCCGCGCATCAAGGGCAACCATAACGCGATGCTCAGCGGCATGGCCGCAGCAGAGGCCGCGCACGCTGCCATCGAAGGCGGGCGCGCCAGCGATGAGCTGAACGATTACGAGACGGAAGTGCGCAAAGGTGCCATCGGCAAGGATCTGAAAAAGGTCCGCAACGTCAAACCGCTGTGGTCGAAATACGGGCTGCTGGCCAGCCTCACGCTGGGCGGGATGGACATGTGGACCAACACGCTGGGCTTTTCGCTATTGGGCACGATCAAGCACGGCAAGACCGACGCCGAGGCGACGGAACCGGCCAACATGCACAAGGAAATCAGCTATCCCAAGCCCGACGGTAAACTCAGCTTTGACCGGTTGACCAATGTCAGCTTTGCGATGACCAACCATGACGAGAACCAGCCTGCGCATCTCAAGCTCAAGGATCCGAACATCCCGGTTGCGGTGAACCTGCCGAAATACGCCGGTCCTTCGGCGCGCTATTGTCCGGCGGGCGTCTATGAGTTCATCCAGGAGGATGGCAAGGAACCGCGCTTTCAGATCAATTTCCAGAACTGCGTGCATTGCAAGACCTGCGACATCAAGGATCCGTCCCAGAATATCAACTGGACCACGCCGCAGGGGGGCGACGGACCGAACTATCCCAACATGTAAAACTTCGGTGAACTTCGCGCTTTGGTCAGGCGGCACCATGCCGCCGACCATTGCCTCTGGATGCCGCGCGGTTTAGGTTATGCGATACTGAGGCAACCAGAACAGGCAAACCCAAGCGTGATTTTCAGATCCCTGACCTTATTCGCCCTGGCCGCCGTGCTGGCGACGCCGCCCCTGCCCGTCCATGCGAACGAACCAGCCGGGGCTTATCTGGCTGCCCGACAAGCGCATTATCTCAATGACTACGAGAACGCCGCGCTTTATTTCACCCGCGCGTTGACCGGAGACCCGTCAAACCCGAACATTCTGGAACATGCCGTCGCAGCACAGCTGTCGCTGGGGCAAGTAGAACGCGCGCTTCCCGTCGCCCGCCGGATGGAAGAGGGGGGCTTCTCCAGCCAGGTCGCGCAAATGGTGCTGATCGCCACCGAGATCAACCGAGGCGATTATGACGCGGTATTGGCCCGGATCGCGGATGAACGCGGCGTCGGACCGCTGGCCGATGGGCTGATCGCCGCCTGGGCAACGCTGGGAAAGGGCGACATGGCGAGCGCGCTGGCGCTCTTTGACGAGGTCGCAGACGAGCGCGGCCTGCGCAGCTTTGCCATTTACCACAAGGCGCTCGCGCTGGCATCCGTGGGCGACTACGAAGCCGCCGATGCGATCTATTCGGGCGAAGCTGACGGGCCGATGCAGACCACGCGGCGCGGTACCATTGCCTGGGCCGAAGTGCTGAGCCAGCTGGAGCGCAACGAAGACGCCATCAAGGTGATCGACGAGGCGTTCGGCAGCGACCAGGACCCCCAGATTGCGTCACTGCGCGAGCGGCTGGAAGCTGGCGAACGGCTGAATTTCAGTCGCATCGACACCGCCCGCGAAGGCGTCGCCGAAGTGTTCTATTCCCTGGGGCGCGCCCTGTTGGCCGATACCAGCGAGGATTACGTTTTATTCTATTCTCGCCTCGCCGAATACCTCAGCGAAACCCATATCGACTCGCGGATCATGTCTGCGGAGTTGCTGGACGAGTTGGGACAGTTTGATCTGGCCACGGAGGCCTACAAACGCGTGCCGCGCGATCATCCTGCCTTTCACGCCGCCGAGCTAGGCCGCGCCGAGGCGTTGCGCCGCGCGGGCAAGACCGATGGCGCGATCGAAGTTCTGGAACAGCTAAGACGCTCGCACCCAGAGTTGCCGATCGCCGCCGCAGCCGCCGGCGACCTCTATCGTCAGATGGAGCAGTTCGACAAGGCCAGCGCCGCTTATGATGAGGCCATCGCGCTCTATGATGCGCGGGAAAATCCGCAATGGTTCGTCCACTATGCCCGCGCCATCACGCTGGAGCGTCAGGGCCTTTGGGACCGGGCAGAAGCAGATTTTCGGCGCTCGCTGGAACTGAATCCCGAGCAGCCGCAGGTCCTGAATTATCTGGGCTACTCTCTGGTCGAGAAAAACACCAAGCTCGATGAGGCGCTGGACATGATCGAGCGTGCGGTGGCGGCACAGCCCGACAGCGGATTCATCGTGGATTCGCTTGGGTGGGTTCTTTACCGTCTGGGCCGCTATGATGAAGCGATCGGACATATGGAACACGCGGCAGAGCTGATGCCCGTCGATCCGGTCGTAAATGACCATCTGGGCGATGTCCTCTGGGCCGTGGGGCGCTTCACCGAAGCGCGTTTCCAATGGCGCCGGGCACTGTCCTTCGTGGACAAGGAAAACCCCGCCCCCGACGTGAAACCGGACCGCATCCGGCGCAAGCTTGAAGTGGGGCTGGACAAGGTATTGGCCGAGGAGGGCGCACCGCCCCTTCGTGTCGCAGATGACGAAGGATAGGAAATATGGGTGACACGATGCACCACGCCGCGCTGAACAGGGTCGTCGAAGCCTTTGCTCCGGCCAAGATCAATCTGACGCTGCACGTGACGGGCCGGCGCGAGGACGGGTATCATACACTCGATTCACTGGTGATGTTCGCGGATGTCGGCGACCACGTGCGCGCCTCTGCGGCCTCGAAGACCACCCTGCATGTGGTCGGCCCCACGGGGCACAGCGTTCCCAAAGGCGAGGATAACCTCGTTCTCAGGGCCGCCGCGATGATGGGCGTGTCAGCATCCTTGACGCTGGAAAAAAACCTTCCGGTGGCTGCGGGCATCGGCGGCGGTTCGTCTGATGCGGCGGCCACCTTCCGCGCCCTTTCGGAACTGAGCGGGCGGCCAATTCCGGACGATGTGCTGGCGCTGGGTGCCGATGCACCGGTCTGTGCAGCAGGGGTGGGCGCAGCCCGGATGACAGGGATCGGCGATCTGATTACCCCGGTTCCGGGCCTGCCGACACTGCACGCGGTTCTGGTGAACCCCAAGATACCCGTGCTGACGAACGAAGTGTTCTCGCGGATCAAGAACTGGAACAATCCGGCGATGCCCGACACGATGCCGGTCGGAGTGGATGCTGCGGGCCTGATCTCTTGGCTTGCCGACATGCGCAACGACCTCCAGGAAGCGGCAATCGAATGCGAGCCGATCATCAGGCAGGTCTTTGCTTCGCTCGAAGTGACGCCGGGCTGTCTGCTGACGCGGATGTCGGGCTCTGGCGGGACATGCTTTGGCCTGTACGGCGACGAAGAAACCGCCGCGTCCGCCGCTGGCCGCCTGAGCCAAGCCTTCCCCAGCTGGTGGGTCACGGCAACGCAGTTGAACAGCTAGAACGCCTCGCGAAACGCCTTATAGACGAATTTCTGCAATACTCCGGCGCGCGCGGCGTGCCGGACACCTTGATCGGCGCAGGTCCGGCACGGGCAAATCAGGCATGGGCGCGTTGAGCGCCTGCGTCAGTTGACCCGCGCGACGACGTAATCGGCCAGATCCGCCAGCATCCGGCGCACCGGGTGTTCGGGCAATGTTGCAAGCGCGTCTTTGGCCTGCGTGATCCATGCTTGCGCATCGGCCTGCGTGGCCTCCAGCGTTCCGTGGGCGTGCATCAGGGCAATCGCCTGTTCCAGATCGCCATCGCGCTGATCGCCCTTTTCGATGGTGCGCTGCCAGAACGCGCGTTCGGATGCGTCCGCCACCGCCACCGCCTTGATGATCGGCAGGGTCAGCTTGCGCTCGCGGAAATCGTCGCCAATATTCTTGCCCGTCGCCGCCGCGTCACCTCGGAAATCCAACAGGTCATCGACGATCTGAAACCCGATCCCCAGCGCATCACCATAATCAAACAACGCACGGGTCCATTCATCTGGCGCGCCCGCGATCACGCCGCCGACTTCGGTTGCGGCAGAGAACAGTGCCGCCGTCTTGCCGCGCACCACTTGCAGGTAGGTCTCCTCGGTGGTGGCCAGATCGCGCGCGGCGGTCAGTTGCAGCACCTCGCCCTCTGCGATCGTCGCCGAAGCATTCGCCAGGATATCGAGCACACGCAGCGATCCGGTCTCAACCATCAGCTGGAAAGCGCGGGAGAACAGGTAATCGCCCACCAGAACGCTGGACTTGTTGTCCCATAACAGGTTCGCGGTGGCACGTCCCCGGCGCTGCGCGCTCTCGTCCACCACGTCGTCATGCAACAATGTCGCGGTATGGATGAACTCGACCGTCGCCGCCAAGCGGACGTCATGCTCACCGACATAGCCGCTCAGCTCCGCCGCTGCGAGGGTCAGCATCGGGCGCAGGCGCTTGCCTCCCGCCTCGACCAGATGCGCGGTCACTTCGGGGATGCGCGGCGCGTGCCGCGAGGCCATACGCTGAGCGATCAGGGCATTGACGTCAGCCAGCTTGGCTTCGAAACGCTCGGCCAGTTGCTCGTGCGGTTTTGTGGCAGCGTGATCCAGTCCCATCCCTCTCCCCACGGACGGCTCGACATTGCGTGCCGCAATCCTTAAGTCAAATTCATGAAACAGCTCTTGCGTACCTCCGACATGTCGATCATCGCGTTCGCGCAGGCCTTGCTTCAGGGCGAGGGTATAGACTGCTTTGAAATGGACGTAAACATGAGCGTTCTCGAAGGCGGCATCGGCATTTTCCCCCGCCGCCTGATGGTACGCCCCGATGATTACACGGCAGCCGCACGGGCGATGCGAGATAACGGGATCGAGGTTTATGACCACCCGTGACCTGAGCCATGATGCGTTTCTGGGGGGACGACTGCACCTTTATCAGCCACGCACGGGCTATCGTGCAGGGGTGGACCCTGTTTTGCTGGCCGCCTCGGTCGATGCACGGCCCGGCCAGACGGTGCTGGAACTGGGCTGTGGCGTGGGGGCCGCGATCCTTTGCCTGGGCGCCAGGGTGCCAGGACTGCGCCTGACCGGGCTGGAGGTGCAGGCCGAATACGCCGCGCTGGCCCAGCGCAACGCCGAAGAGAACGATATTGATCTCGAAGTTGTGACCGGCGATCTGGCCGCCATGCCCGCCGAGATCGCGCAGCGCCGCTTCGATCATGTCATCGCCAATCCGCCCTATTTCGACCGCAGCGCAGGCAAGGCTGCCCATGATCCGGGGCGCGAGACCGCGTTGGGCGAGGTCACGCCGCTGGCGGCATGGCTGCAAGCCGCGTCGCGACGGACCGCGCCGGGCGGCTATGTGCATATCATCCACCGAATCGAGCGGCTGCCCGACCTGCTGACCCATGCCGCCGCCCATCTGGGCAGTCTCCAGATTCTGCCACTGACACCGCGCAATGGGCGCGCCGCGACGCGGGTACTGATGTGCGGCCGCAAGGGTGGCCGGGGGGCGTTTCGCCTGCATGCGCCATGGGTTCTGCACGCCGGAGATTCTCATGACGGGGATCGCGAAAACTATACCGAACACACCGCGCGGATCCTCCGGCACGGGGCTGCATTGCCGATCGGGGCGTGATTTCACCAAATTATCGGCACTTTACCACCGACTATTGCGCACGCAGCGTGACAGAACCATTTATTTGTGGTGCACTCATCTAGTTAGTTGAAACCAACCAGAGAGGAGAACCCACATGAGCTTGAGTTCGCATGTCGAGGAGTTGAAGAAGAAACACCAGGCACTCTCGATCCAGGTCGATGAGGCGCAGCGCGCGCCTGCCGTCGACGATCTGCATATCGCCAACCTGAAGAAGCAGAAGCTGCGCCTGAAAGAAGAGATCACTCGCCTTTCGGCAGAGGCCTGACATCAATTAGGCCAGACCACGGGCATCGCTTCGGCGGCGCCCGCCCCGACAGTGGACACCATAGTTCGTCAAATGCCACAGTCATAGATGGAACGCCCTGACGAGGGCCTGCCCTCTGCGCCACGGGCGCGGAGGGATGCAAATCTACCGGCCATACTAGGCACCCGCGACTGGCCGCGCTACAACCTGTCTCACTTCGTCCCGCCTGCCCTGGCCGCCAAGAGCGCGCCACCGGCGATCAGCACTGCCGCAATCAGCAAGATCGCGCTAGGTGCAGCGACGCCAGCAAGGATCAATACCAAGGTAGACAGCAGAGGAGCGGCATAGGACGCCACACCCAACAGCTGGATATCGCCGCGTTTCACCCCGATATCCCAGACGTAAAAGGCCAGCCCGACCGGCCCCAAGCCCAGCGCCGCAACCGAGGCCCAGCCCAGCGCATCTGCGGGCCAGACCGTCGTCTCGAACGCCAGATGCGCGATCAGCGACAGCAGGGCGGTGCCAGCACAGAATACCGCGACGCTGTTCGTGGGCACATCTCCCAGCCGCCGCGACAGCACCGAGTAACTGGACCAGGTCAAGGCGCAGAGCGCCGCCGCGCCGTAACCGGGCAAGGCGCTGGCCTCGAAACTGGCCCCGCCCCGCGCGATGATCAAGGCCGCCCCGGCAAAGGCTGCAAGCGCACCGATCAGATGCCCCGGGCGCAACTGCTCGCCCGGCAGCAGGCCCGAGAACAACACGATCAGTAGCGGCCAGAGATAGGCGATCAATCCCGCCTCGGCAGGCGGGGCCAGACGCAGTGCGGTGAAATACAGCAGATGATAGCCAAAGAGCCCCGCCGTCCCGAAAACATAGACGCGCCAGGACACCTTGCGCAGATCGGCCATCCTGCCGCTACGGGCGACCCAGACAAAGCCGATCAGGGTAGCGATAGCGAAACACATCGCGTTCAGTTGCAGCGGCGGAACCGGCGCGGAGCCGACGGTAAAGAGGGCCAGCAACGACCACAGCAGCACTGCCGCGAATCCGATTGCCGTTGCCTTGTTTCGTGTCATCGCTCCCCCACCCTTCCGAGCGTCAGGCTGAATGCCCAACACCTTGAACGAAAACGGCTGCCCCATTGGGACAGCCGCCGCACGCTATGGCGCTGTTTCTCATGCGTCAAACAAAGAATTGCGCACCGTTCGCCGAAATGGTCGAGCCGTTGATAAAGCCCGCATCGTCCGAGGCCAGGAAGACCACGCAGCGTGCGATCTCTTCCGGCTCGCCCAGACGGCCCGCTGGGATCTGGCTGATGATCGATTCGCGCACCTTTTCAGGCACGGCCATGACCATCTCGGTCGCGATATAACCCGGGCAGACGGCGTTGGCGGTGATGCCTGCGCGCGCGCCTTCCTGGGCCAGGCTTTTCACGATGCCCAGATCGCCTGCCTTGGTCGCGGCATAATTGACTTGGGCGAACTGGCCCTTTTGACCGTTGATCGAGCTGATGACGATCACGCGGCCAAACTTGCGCTCGCGCATGCCGGGCCAGATCGGGTGCACAGTGTTGAAGACGCCTGTGAGGTTGGTGTCGATCACCTGATGCCATTGCTCCGGCGTCATCTTGTGAAAAGGTGCGTCGCGGGTGATGCCAGCATTGGCCACGACGATATCAATCGGGCCAAGATCCGCTTCCACCTGGGCGATGCCCGCCTTGCTGGCGTCATAGTCGGCGACGTTCCATTTATAGGTCTTGATGCCGGTTTCGGCGGTGAAAGCAGCGGCGGCTTCGTCATTGCCTGCATAGGTCGCAGCGACGTTGCAGCCCTGCTCCTTGAGGGCCTTGGAAATGGCCGCGCCGATACCGCGCGAGCCGCCGGTGACGAGTGCTGTTCGTGCCATGATGTCTCTCCTTCATATCCGTGTCTTGAGTGAGTGATGTAAGTTGGACTAGTAACTCTGTTACTATTTTGACCTCCGGTGCGCAATATTATTACTCTTCCGATTTGCCCTTTCGCCCGACTTATTTGGCAATGCTGGGCCGCGCTCCCAAAAAAGGGCGCCGAAATCGGCGCCCTTTTTTATGCTCTATACCCTCGGCCGCCGCGTCAGTCCCGCTCGACGCACATGGCGACTCCCATGCCGCCACCGATGCAGAGTGTCGCGAGGCCCTTCTTGGCCCCCCGGCGCTTCATCTCGAAGAGCAGGGTGTTCAAAATCCGGCAGCCCGAGGCACCGATCGGGTGGCCGATGGCGATCGCGCCGCCGTTCACGTTCACGATGGCCGGATCCCAGCCCATCTCCTTGTTGACGGCACATGCCTGCGCGGCAAAGGCTTCGTTGGCCTCGACCAGATCAAGGTCGTTCACGGACCATCCCGCCTTTTCCAGCGCCTTGCGGCTGGCATAGATCGGGCCGACGCCCATGATCGACGGGTCGACCCCCGCAGTGGCGTAGCTGGCGATGCGCGCCAGCGGTTCAATGCCACGATTGTTGGCTTCGTCAGCGCTCATCAACAGGGTTGCGGCGGCGCCATCGTTGAGGCCCGAAGCGTTGGCAGCAGTCACGCTGCCGTCCTTGGTAAAGGCCGGGCGCATCTTCTGCATGGCTTCGATATTCGCGCCGTGGCGGATATATTCGTCCTTGTCCACGACGATATCGCCCTTGCGGGTCTTGACGGTGAACGCGATCACTTCGTCGTCGAATTTCCCTGCCTTCTGCGCCGCTTCGGCCTTGTTCTGGCTGGCGACGGCGAATTCGTCCTGCATCTCGCGGCTGATCTGCCATTGCTCGGCGACGTTTTCAGCGGTCTGACCCATGTGGTAGCCGTTGAACGCATCCCACAGGCCATCGCGGATCATCGTGTCGATGTATTTCATATCGCCCATCTTGTGCCCGGCGCGCAGATTCGCGGCATGGGGGCTGAGCGTCATGTTTTCCTGCCCGCCCGCACAGATGATCGAGGCATCACCCAACTGGATATTTTGCGCGCCCAACGCGACGGCACGCAGGCCAGAGCCACACACCTGGTTGAGACCCCAAGCGGAGCTTTCGATCGGCAGACCGGCGTTGATATGTGCCTGACGCGCAGGGTTCTGGCCCTGGGCCGCGGTCAGAACCTGACCGAGAATTGTTTCGGACACTTCGGATTTGTCGATCCCGGCACGTTCCACGACGGCCTCAAGTACGGCGGCGCCCAGATCATGCGCAGGCGTGTTTGCGAACGCGCCCCCGAAAGAGCCGACAGCCGTGCGGGCTGCGGATGCAATAACAACGTTGGTCATGTATACGTCTCTCCACCAGAAAAATTTCCCGGTTGGCAGTGATTGCGACACGCGACGGCTCAGCGCCGCGCCCGGCGGCATCCCCACCCTCCTGCCTCACCACATATCGCATGCACGGGGTCGCTTCAACGGTCGCATTGTCACATCTGGTGGAGAACGCTCAGGCGCTGGCACAGGCCGCCCCCGCATTCAGCCACGTCGGGTTGACCGTCGGCGCGCCAAAGATATGGCCCTGCAGACAGTCAATTCCGATAGAGGTCAGGTAGGCGGCATCCTCGGCCAGCTCGACGCTCTCTGCGACGGTGAACATGTCGAACTGCCGCGCGATGGTGGCCAGCGCGGTGGTCAGCACCTGATTGTCCGGGTCCTGCGCGATGCCGCGAATGAACTGGCCATCGATCTTGAGGATGTCGAAGTAAAACTGCTTGAGATACCGGAACGAGGTGAAGCCAGCCCCGAAATCATCCAGCGCGAAACTGATCCCGTTTTTCTGCGCCTCTTCCATGAAGCTCACCACCAGTTCTGGCACGATCATCGCCGAGCTTTCGGTGATTTCCAGGATAAGGCGCTCACCCACGCTCGGATGGGCCCCGAGGCCGTTTCGCAGGGTCTGCATCCACGGCTCGCACCCGATCGAGCGTGCCGACATGTTGATCGCCAGCCGCAGGTCGTCATGCCGTGCCAGCCTGCGCAGCCCATTTTCCAGGGCCAGGCAGTCAATCACGCGCCCCGTTTCGGTGGATTCGATCACATCTATGAAATCCCTTGCCGGGATGATCCGCCCGGTTTCGTCCAGAACGCGGATCAACCCCTCGTAAAACGCGACGCGGGTGGCCCGGCCTGCCGCCACGACCGGCTGAAAGGCCAGCACGACCTGTTTGTGCCGCACCACCTGATCCACCATGGAAATCACCGACCGGTCCCGGGCAGAGACGGCATATGACAGCGGATCCATATGGTCCGCCGGAACGTCAGCCCATTTGCGTTTGATATGCGCGCTCATCAGCCTCTCCGAATTTTCCTCGCCCAGCCTCCTCCTTTGGAGATAAGGAACAGTTAAGGTGACAATTTGAACGAACTGACGGAGGCCGGGATGAGCCAGCGATGCGATTGGGTGGGGCACGAGGCAATTTACATGACCTATCACGACACCGAATGGGGCGTGCCGGAATATGACAGCCGCGCCCTATGGGAGAAGCTGATTCTTGACGGGTTCCAGGCCGGATTGAGCTGGATTACCATATTGAAAAAGCGCGATAATTTTCGCGCGGCATTTGCCGGGTTCGACCCCGATGTGATTGCCCTTTGGGGCGAGCCCGAGGTCAACCGCCTGCTGGCTGATCCGGGCATCATACGGCACCGCGGCAAGATCGAGGCGACGATCAAGAATGCGCGCGCCTGGCAGCGCATCGAAGCCGAACAGGGGTTCGACAACTATCTCTGGGGCTATGTCGATGGCGTGCCGATGCAAAACACCTGGGACAGCATGGCCGACGTCCCCGCGCACACACCGCTGTCCACAGCGATTTCGAAGGACCTCAAGAAGCGTGGTTTCACCTTTTGCGGGCCGACCATCGTCTATGCGTTCATGCAGGCATGCGGGCTCGTGAACGATCATCTGGTCACTTGCCACCGGCACGGAGAGGTTGCGAAACTCGTCAGATAGACGGCCGCCGGTGGAGTGCCGCCCTGCGGGAACCCCGCCCGAAACGATACACGCAAGCCCTGCGTGACGGCTGAAAAACCCGCCCCTGCCCCGCCACATTTTCCGCCCGGATTCGCCACAATGCTGCCACATTGGACAGTGTTGTGGGTGGATCTGCACGGCGCCCAACATGTGGATGGCACGTTATGTCAAATGACATTAATTCAATTAAAATGAGGGCTTTATCGAGATTCCTTCATGTGCTAGCCTTCTGAGCATAATAAATGCCAGCCGGAAAACCGGCGGCGCGAGGCAGAAGAAGAGTAGTAGTTCCATGAAGGCTCGGAAAACGCAGCCGATCCGGTGGGGTCTGTTGGCCATCGCCACGATCTGGATGTTCGTGATCGTCCCGCTAAGCGCGGCGGCGGCACCTTACGCGGCGCTGGTTATGGATGCCCGAACGGGCAAGGTGCTGCACGCGGAAAACGCCGATAGCCGGCTCCATCCGGCTTCGCTGACCAAGATGATGACGCTTTATATCGCCTTCGAGGCCATCGAAAACGGCGAGATCAGCCTTGACGACACCGTACTGGTGTCGAGCCATGCCGCGAATGAACCCCCTTCGAAACTGGGCCTCAAGGCCGGGCAGCGGATCAAGCTGCGGTTTCTCATCCGCGCGGCGGCGGTAAAGTCGGCGAATGACGCCGCCACCGCCATCGCCGAAGCCATCGAGGGCTCGGAAGCCAAGTTTGCCCGCCGGATGAACCGCACCGCCAAGGCACTGGGCATGACCCGCACCACCTTCAAGAACGCGCATGGGCTGACGGAATCGGGGCATCTGTCCACCGCGCGGGACATGACCGTGCTGGGGCGGCACCTGTTTTACGACTATCCCGAATATTATAACCTGTTTTCCCGCCGCGAGGCCTATGCCGGCGTGCGCACCGTTCAGCACACCAACCGGCGGCTGCTGAATTCCTACAAGGGCGCAGACGGGATCAAGACCGGCTATACCCGCGCGGCCGGGTTCAACCTCGTGGCCAGCGCCGAACGCGGTAGCGAGCGAGTGATTGCCACTGTCTTCGGCGGGCGCTCCACCGCAACGCGCAACGCGCGGGTGGCAGAGCTACTCGACCTCGGCTTTCGCCGCGCCCCCACGCGCGTGGCCGTCGTAAAGCCAAAGGTACCACCCTACATGGGCAAGGCTGGCACCCCCGGTGGCGTCGGTCGCACCGTTCGGCTGGCCAGTGCCGCCGCCGTCAAGAAGAGCCTCAGACCACATGCGCGCCCGGTCCCCGAAGCGCCCGCCACCACCGCAGAGCCGGTGCTGATTGCATCTCAGTCGGATATCGAAAAGGCCGTGATGGCCGCGCAGGCCGCAACCCTTGCCGCCAAGAGCGCACCGAAACCGGAACCGAAAGTCAGCGTCGAAAAAGTGATGGTCGCCGCATTGCCGACGGACACGGTCAAGCCTGTGACCCGCCCGGCATCACTGGTCTCCGATGCCCAGTCCGACCCGGTGCGCGAGGTCGTCACCCGCATCTCCACTTCGGGCGGGCGCAACTGGGGCGTAAACGTGGGCCGCTATCCCAGCCAGTACAAGGCGCACAAAGTCCTTCTCAAAACCGCGCTGAGCGAAATCAGCACGCTTGACGGGTCCTTGCGCAAGGTCGTGAAACGGTCGAACGGGTTCGACGCCAATTTTATGGGACTGACCCGCGAAACCGCCGATCTGGCCTGCCGTCGACTTCACGCCAAGAAATTCACCTGCTTCATGATTGAACCGGGCTGACCCGACCCGCCCTGCTACGGCAAGGCAAAACGCAGGGTCGCCTGACCGTGATTATGGCGTGCCTGCGGGGGGCTACGCCCCATTTGGATCACAGTTTGATCACTATGCTTTGCGACACTGGCACCAGTCCTTTTACAGGTGTGCCATGCCCGATCCCTATTTCTCTGAATTGAAGTTCCTTGGTGCGGGCAGTCTCGATTTCATCGAAGTGGCCGTGAATCAGGGGCTGGATGTCAGCAACATCCAGGTCATCATCTACCACCCCAACGGTACAGTGCGTTCGGTCAACGATCTGGGGGCAGTGGATGGCACCGTCGCCGGGCGCGATGTCTATGTAATCGACCAAGCCACATCCGCCAGCTTCACCGGAGTGCACAAGGACGGTGCGGCCGCATTGGTCGTCGATGGCATCGTGACGCAATTCGTGTCCTTCGACAGCATCGTGACCGCAACCAACGGCCCGGCCATTGGCATGACCTCCACCGCGCTCGGCCCCACGGGAGCGGGCGAATCTCTGGAATCCAGCGATGGCGGCACCAGCTACGATGTGCAGTCGACACCAAACCCCGACACGGTGCCCTGCTTTGTCAGCGGCACGCCGATCCTGACGGCGCAAGGGCCGCGCCCTGTCGAGACGCTGCGCGCGGGCGATCTGGTCTGGACCGAAGACGCCGGGCTGCAGCCCGTGATCTGGGCCGGGGGGCGGACCCTGCCGCTGAACCACAGCGGCGATCCGGCACTACGCCCGGTGCGCATTCCGGCGGGCGCGTTCGGCCCCGGCACGCCGTTGCAAGATCTCTACCTGTCCCCCAACCACCGCGCCGTGCTGTCGCATCCGCTCTGCGCACTCTATTTCGGGGAAAGAGAAGTCTTCGCTCCGGCCAAGGCTCTCGTGGGGCATCGCGGCATCGGGCATGCCCCCGTTCCCATGCCGGTGTGCTACCATCACATCCTTCTGGCCGGTCACCATGTGCTGCGAGCCGCGGGCCTTGCCTGCGAAAGCTTTCACCCCGAACCTGTCGGGTTGGGGGCGTTTGAGGCTGCCACGCGCGCAGAAATCCACCGCGCGCTCCCGCGCCTTGCGTCGGACCCGCTCAGCTATCGGCCGACGGCGCGCATGGTGATCAAACGGACCGAGGCAGAGCTGGTTCTGCGGCAGGCAGGTGATGACAGCCTTGATCTGGCCGACAGCCCTGACGCACGGAGTGCCGCCTGAGCGGCCACGCGGGCGCCTACGGCTTGGGCCGGTCGTCCCACTCGTCCGACAGGATGCGACGGCTGTCGCCCTCGGGGTCGTCATATTGGTTGCTGCGCACCGTATAGATGAACGCGACCAGCCCGATCCCCCCAAGGAACAGCGAAACCGGGATGAGGTAGACCAGAATATTCATCCCCGCCCCCCGCGCAGCCGCAAGGCATTGAGCGAAACAATGATCGAACTGCTGGACATCGCCAGCGCCGCGATCAACGGCGTCGCCAACCCCGCCACCGCCAGCGGCACCGCGACCAGATTGTAGACGGTGGCGATGCGGAAATTCTCGCGGATCCGTCTGGTGGCGGATTTGGCGATGGTACTGGCCTCGGCCAGCACGCCCAGATCAGACCCCAGCAGCACCATGTCCGACGCCACGCGCGCCGCATCAAGCGCGCTGGCAGGCGAAATCGACACATGTGCCGCCGCCAGTGCGGCGGTGTCGTTCAGCCCATCCCCGACCATCAGCACGCGGCGGCCCGCTTCGCCCAGCGCCGCCACCCGCGCGGCCTTGTCCGCAGGCAGCGTCTCGGCCATCCAACGGGTGATCCCGAGCCGTTCAGCCATCGCCTCGACGCTGGGAGCGCTGTCGCCGGAAATCAGGTAGACTTCGAACCCGCGAGCGATGAACTGCGCAACCGTGTCAGCTGCGCCGTCCCGCAACCGGTCTTCGAATTGCAGGGAGATCGGAGCGCACTCGCCCACCTGCAGGTAACTCGCAGTGACCGCCAGCGGCACGGCGCCCACCCAGGACGCGCGACCAAGCCGGACGACCTGCCCCTGCCAGATACCGCGGGTCCCGTAGCCCGGCACCTCCTCGATCTCGCTGACCGACGCAGGCGCAATACCTGCCGCCTGCCCCGCCTGCACGATCGCCCGCGACAGCGGATGCGCCGACCCCATCGCCAGCGCCAGCGCAATGCCTGCCTCGCGCGTGTCGATCTGGTCCAACCCCATCAGCACAGGCGTGCCCGTGGTCAGCGTGCCGGTCTTGTCGAATACCACGGTATCGACCTCTGCCAGCCGCTCCAGCGCTGTCCCATCCTTGATCAGCATGCCGCGCCGAAAGAGCCGCCCGCTGGCCGCTGTCGTCACCGCAGGCACCGCAAGGCCCAGCGCGCAGGGGCAGGTGATGATCAGAACGGCGGCGGCAATGTTGAGCGCGGTCCGCATGTCGAACGTGGCCAGATACCAGCCAAGGAATGCCAGCGCCGACAGGATATGCACCCCCGGCGCATAGAGCTTGGCCGCCTTGTCAGCCAGTGATGTGTAATTGGCGCGCCCGGATTCGGCCACCGCGACCAGATCAGCCATGCGGTGCAGCGACGTATCACGTCCCACGGCGGTGGCGCGGACGGTCAGCGGCCCGGTCAGGTTCAACTCGCCCGCCGACACCGCCTGCCCCGGCCCGGCAAATACCGGCAGGGTTTCGCCCGTCAGCAAGGCGCGGTCGAGTTCGGACACTCCGGCCTCAATCTCACCGTCGACCGGCATCCGCCCGCCGGGCCGCACCACGATCAGATCGCCGGCCCGTAATTGTGCCACCGGCACTTCGCGCTCGGTGCCGTCCTCTAACAGCCACGCGCGCGGCACTTCGAGCGCGGTCAGCTCTTCGGCGGCAGAGCGCGCAATGGCCCGCGTGCGATGGTCAAGATAGCGCCCGGCCAGCAGGAAGAAGGTCAGCGTGAGCGCCGCGTCGAAATAGGCGTGGTGGCCGCTCAGCGCGGTTTCCCAAAGCGATGTGCCGATCGCCAGCAGGATCGCCAGCGTGATCGGAACATCCATGTTCAGCCGCCCCGCCCGCAGCGCAGCCCATGCGTTGCGGAAAAACGGCTGACCGGAAAAGGCGATGGCAGGCAGCGCAATGGCCGCCGAGATCCAGTGGAACATGTCGCGCGTCGCGTCCTCGGCCCCGGACCAGACCGCGACCGACAGCAGCATCACATTCATGCTGGCAAAACCCGCAACGGCAAGGCGCATCAGCAGGTCACGACCCGCCCGGTCCGTCGCCGTGGCGCTCAGCGCGCCGGCGTCCAATTCATGTGCTTCATAGCCCAGTGCGGCCAGCGCTTCGATCATGTCGGAGGCAGTCACGTCGGGTGCCGCGTCGATCGTGGCGCGCTTGAGTGTCAGGTTCACCCGCACGGCGTTGACGCCTTCATGCCGGGCCAGCCCGCCCTCGACCTTTGCGATGCAGGCCGCGCAGTGGATCGTCGGAAGCGAGAGGACTATCTCGCCGGGCTGTGCCTCTTGCGCGCCTGCCACCTCCAGCGCGGCCGGGGCAACAGCGCAGGCCGGACAGGCCGAAGCCGGAGGATGCAGCGCGACGGTCATCTCTTGATCAGCACAACGCGCTGGCGAAATTCGGTCCCGTCCTCAGCCGTGGCCAGCATGCGAATGTTCCAATTGCCCGCGCCCAGATCGAGCGGAGCGGTGTAGGCCTGCCCGTCAAAAGTGAAATCGGGCGTCACATCATCCCGCACATTGGTCGCGCGCCCAAGAACCGCGTCGAGTGTTGCCACCTCTACCGGGGCGCCGTCCTCCCCAGTGATGGCCAGTGTCAGAATGCCCGCATGATGCGAAGCCTCGACCTGCCAGCCCAACCCCTCCTGCGCCGTGCGGCGGATATCAAACTGCTGACTCGCGACATAGGAATTGGCGACCTCAAGCCCCGGAAAGGTCCGCACCGCGTTATAGGCCAACGCGAGGTTGACAGCGATGATGACACCGAACGCGGCAGAAAAACCGAAGAATACCTGCCGCCCGGTAATTTGCCGCTCAGTCATCTCTGTGCCTTTCCGTTGAACACGGTGCTCTTGCTGGCGCGTTCGCCATTCGCCTCGTCCTCGACCCACAGCCGCACATCGGTGCGCGCGCTCTGCGCCGCTTGCGATCCGGCTGGCGCCTCCAGATAAACCCGCTGATTGGTGGTGTCGTCTGCGGGCACGGTGATTGTATCACCCTCGATCCCCTCCAGCGACAGCCGAATTGCCGCATCGCCCGTGACCGACAGGACGAAGGGGCGCGCTTCACCATGTTTGTTCAGCAGCCGCACCTCATAAGTGTTGCGGATCGTGCCGTCGGACATGGTCACGAAGGTGGGGTTACGCACCGGGGCCACGGTCATTTCTATGTCGGACCGGATAAACAGCGCAAAGACCAAGCCGACGCCGACCAGCGCCCACAACCCGCTATACATCAGCGTGCGCGGGCGCAGGATATGCTTGATGATCGGGCGCGGAGGCTTGCCCGCACGCTCGTTCTGCTCGTCGGTGAGCGCCATGTAGTCGATCAACCCGCGCGGCTTGCCGATCTTGGCCATGATGTCGTCGCAGGCATCAATACACAGCGCGCAGGTGATGCACTCCATCTGCTGCCCGTCGCGGATGTCGATCCCCATCGGGCAGACGTTGACGCAGGCCATGCAGTCGATGCAATCGCCCGGCTCCTCCTTGGCGGCGGCAATAGCGGTGGGATCGTTCAGCGGCACGCCCGGATAAGGGGTGGGCGCATATTTCGCGCCCCCCGGCCCTGCCGCCCGCGACGCAGCCTCGGCTGCGGCGGCCTTTGCGGCGTCGCGCCGGCGCACGTTGCTCTTGCCACGGGGTTCGCCGCGCCATTCGCGATAGGCAACGGTCAGCGTGTCCTCGTCCAGCATCGCCGCCTGAATGCGCGGCCAGGGGCAGGCATAGATGCAGATCTGTTCACGCGCGAACCCACCAAAGACAAAGGTCGTCGCGGTCAGGATCGCCACGGTGGTATAGGCCACCGGGTGGGCGTTCAGAGTAAAGAGATCAACAAGCAGCGTCGGCGCATCTGCAAAATAGAAGATCCACGCGCCGCCCGTCGCCACGGCGATCAGCAGCCATGTGATCCATTTCGTCAGCCGAAGACGCGCCTTGCGGAAATCCCATTTGCTCTGCCGATGCAGCCGCAGGCGGGCGTTGCGATCCCCTTCGATCCAGCGTTCCACCAGGATGAACAGGTCGGTCCAGACGGTCTGCGGGCAGGCATAGCCGCACCAGACCCGCCCGAGCGCCGAAGTGAACAGGAACAGGCCAAGCCCCGCCATCACCAGCAGGCCCGCGACGAAATAGAACTCGTGCGGCCATATCTCGATCCAGAAGAAGTAGAACCGGCGGTTTGCCAAATCGATCAGCACCGCCTGATCCGGCAGGTTCGGGCCACGATCCCAACGAATCCAGGGCGTTATGTAGTAAATGCCCAGCGTGATGGCCATGATCGCCCATTTGAGGTTACGGAATTTACCGTAGACCTTCTTGGGGAAGATCGGCTCGCGGGCGGCATAGAGGTTGGGAGGGGCGGTATCAGGGGCATCGGCCACGGGGAATCACTCCGATCTTGCGGGCATTATTGGCCCTTTGTCGCAGCGTGCACAGAGCACAGCATTGACCTGCATCAAATTCCGAGTCTCAAATTGATGATTTATGCAGCGCGCCCCGGTAATCAACCTCACATCATGTGGGCTAAGGTCATTTGCGACCGCATTGTCATGAGCGGGAGCGCCGGTTTTACTCCGGGACCACGCCATCTTCCCGGTGGCGACGCAGCCAGCGCACGAAAGTCCGGGCGGGCGGACGCAGCACATCAGCGCGCGTCACGATGTAATAGCCCGTTTCGCCCTTGTCGCGGAAAAGGATGCGCAGCCTGCCTTCGGCCACGTCGCGCTCCACCCATTTCGCGGTCAGCACGGCAATGCCCTGACCGTCGCGCGCGCCTTCCAGCATCAGGTTGCCGGGCAGCATCGTCACCGACTTCGCACGCCCCTCGGTCACGCCCGCGCTATAGAGCCAGTCCTGCGCCTGCAGCGCCTCCAGCTCGTCAAGCCAGGGAAACTCCAGCAAATCACTTGCCTGCTCGAACACCCGGTCGCCGACCAACGATGGCGCCGCCACCACGACGATGTCGGTGGGCACCAGCAATTCCGCCTCCAGCCCCGGCCAAGACCCGGCGCCGAACCGCACGGCCAGATCAATACCGCCGGGCGTGGGATCGGCGCGCACTGGCGACGGGTTGACCATCAGATCGATGCCCGGATGGAAGGTTTGGAAATCGCGCAAGCGCGGCATCAGCCAGTTGGCGGCGAATTGCGGCGTCGTCGAGATCTGCAACGGTCGCTCGGCATCCGCACCTGTTAGCTGTGCCACACATAGCGCAATCGCGCCAAACCCCTCGGCCAGCGATACCGCCAGCATCTCGCCTTCGGTCGTGAGCGACAACGCCCGGCCCGACCGATCCACCAGCGACAGCCCCATATGCGCCTCCAGCGCCTTGACCTGCTGGCTGATCGCGGCATGGCTGACATTGAGCCGCGCGCCCGCCGCGCTGGCCGATCCAGTCTCGGCCAGTGCGGCGAAGGCGCGCAATGCCGTCAGAGGCGGGAGCGATTGCCAATCCATGATGTTAGATTTCCTTACACATCAGAAATGTTCCTGAATGGCATCATGACAGGACATGCCCCATATTCAAGTCATCAACACAGCAGTCGAAAGGACATCCCATGCTGAGTATCTTCGCAAAATCTTTCTTGACCGCTACCCGCTCTGAAACGACCAACCATTGGGGCGATTATCAACGCTTTGACACCCGCAAGGACGCAGAGGTCGAGGCGCATACCGTCGCGCGTCGGCGTGATTGATCCCGAAACCCAGCGCACCCTCGCCAGGTTCGGCGGTCACTCCCGCCGCTGGCCCTGGCGAGGCAGCCGCTGGGTACAGCCTGTGACGGGCAACGCATGCCGCTAGAAACAATCAAGGCTTAGCACCCCGGTGCTGAGCCTTTTACGTTATGCGGTGCGGGTGGCGCCAAGGTCTGGCCAACGTGATAGCTTTTCTCCAACAGAGCCTGCCTGCGATTTTCTGACCCTTTCGAGCCATGAAGCACCTCCAGCCTTCGTGGAGAAAACCCGAAATACCCAAATGTCCCCTTCATCCACGCTGTATCCAACGCGGCGAGGTAACCAGCATCCTCCACTTCGTCCGATCGCGCAGCAGCAGGTACCAAAAGAACGCCGGACCGGGACGGTTGAAGGGACCCTTCCGGATCATCCATCTGATCGTAGGCCCATCCCCAAGACCACACGCGATCAACCCAGCCTTTCATCATGGATGGCATGCCCCACCAATACAGCGGGAAAACAAGGCATATCGCATCTGCGCGCGCGATCCGTTCTTGTTCTTTGGCCACGTCCGACGGTGTGGTTTCGCCGCGATCTGCGGCAATGTCTTCCATCGTCCAACGCGGGTCGAAACCTTCGGCATGCAGATCCGCAAGCTCGACGGAATGGCCAGCCGATTTGCCGCCAGCCATGAATTGCCGGGCAACAGCCGCGCTGAACGAGGATGGGTCGGGGTGATCTAGGACAGTCAATACATGCATGGGCGACTTTCATAAAAATGACTGTTCTGCGAATGCGCAAGCCTATCCTGTTCGCCAAGCAAGATTAATCTCTTGGCGCGGCAAGGACTCTCTCTGATCCTTGTGAGTAAGTTCTATAAAGGTTCAAGGCGCCTTCAGGTCATGGGCAACCGTGCCGCATCGCCTCATCAACATATGATGGGGGTTTGGCTCATTCACTGAGCATTTTCTTGTATTTTCAGGGGAAATTGGCACCGGCCCTCCCTGAAACGCGCGAACAGGACGGGAGGCCGGTGCCTCCCCGCGGGCCGAAACCGGCCTGCGGGTATTTGACCGCCCAAAGGGGCTATTCGCCGCCGCCCAACTGGTGGACATAGGCTGCAACCGCGCGCACTTCGGCATCGGTCAGGCGTCCGCTCCACGCCGGCATGACGCCAAAGCGGCTATAGGTCACGGTGGTCTTCACGGTGTCATAATCCCCACCATAGAGCCAGATCGCGTCCTTCAGGTTCGGCGCGCCCTGCATCTGATCGCCACTGGCATCCTCGCCATGGCAGGCGGCGCAATTGTCGGCAAAGACGGTTTCGCCCGCACTGACAAGGCTCTCATCGCGCGGTGTGCCCGACAGCGACATCACGTAGTTCACCACCTGTTCAATCTCGTCGCGCGACAGAATCTCACCAAAGGCGGGCATCTCGGAATAATGCGCATCCGCGTCTTCCTCGTTGCGGACACCATGCGCGATGGTGGTGTAAATCGACTCGATGTCACCGCCCCAGAGCCAGTCATTGTCCAGCAGGTTGGGATACCCTTTGGCGCCTGCGGCCCCCGATCCGTGGCATTGTGCGCACCAGGTCTTGAACACTGACGCACCCGCCTTCGTGGCATAGTCGTTCAGCTCGGGATTCTCGGCCAGCCGTGTCAGATCGACCGCCGCCAACTGCTCCCAGTTCTCGGCATTGGCCTCTTCGACGGCTGCAATCTCGGTGATCACGTTTGCGCGTGTCGACCAGCCCAGAACGCCCGCGGTGGCACTGTTGATCATCGGCCATGCTGGATAAGCGATAGAGTAGCCGATGGCCCAGACGATACAGGCATAAAAGGTCCACAGCCACCAGCGCGGCAGCGGGTTGTTGAACTCTTCGATCCCGTCCCAGGAATGGCCTGTCGTGCTGGGATCATCGTCCATTTTCTTGGGTGTTTTCTTGGCCATGATCTCAACCCTCCTTGGCATCAATGGGTTTGCGGAGCGGCGCGGGCTTGTCTTCGTGACGGAACGGAATGTTGCGCGGTTCCTCGTAGCTCTTGGTGCCGCCCGGGCGGAACACCCAGAGGATCACACCGACGAAAAAGGCGAAGAGAACCAGGAGCATCCAGCTGTCGGCAAATTCGCGCAAGAGTGAATAGGTTTCCATATCGCTCCCCTTTCCCTAGCGGCTGGCGTCGGGCGTGAAGGTCGAGAAATCGACCAGCGTGCCCAACATCTGCAGATAGGCGATCAGCGCATCCATCTCTGAAATACCCGGCTTGCCGTCAAAGTTACGGATCTGCGCGCCCGGATACCGCTCCAGCATGGCATCGTAATCGCCAAACGGGTCGATCTGCACCTTGAAGTCAGCCGCCGCGTTCTCGATCATCTCGTCGGTATAGGGCACCCCGACCAGCTTGTGCGTCTTCAGCAGGTCCGTGATGTGCGTCGGTTCGATCATCACCCTTTCGAGATAGCCATATTTCGGCATCACCGATTCCGGCACGACCGATTGCGGGTTGCGCAGGTGGTCTACGTGCCATTCATCCGAGTAGCGCCCGCCGACACGGGCAAGATCCGGCCCGGTCCGCTTGGACCCCCATTGAAACGGGTGATCGTATTTCGACTCTGCCGCAAGGCTGTAGTGTCCATAGCGCTCGACCTCGTCGCGCATCGGACGGATCATCTGGCTGTGGCAGGTGTAGCAGCCTTCGCGCACGTAGATGTCGCGCCCGGTCAGCTCCAGCGGGGAGTAGGGGCGCATGCCCTCCACGTCCTCGATGGTATTTTCCAGCCAGAAGAGCGGCGTGATCTGCACGAGCCCCCCGATCGTGACCACCAGGAAGGCGAAGATCGCCAGAAGGGTCACGTTCTTTTCCAGGATTGCGTGTTTGTCCAGGATTGCCATTTACCGGTCCCCTTTCTTATTCAGCCGGGACAGCGGAGTTTTCTGCTGTCACAGCAGGGCTCCGTCTGACGGTCATGTAAAGGTTGTAGCACATGATGATGCCACCCAGCAGGAACAGCACCCCGCCAAGACCGCGCACCACCAGCATCGGGAACTTGGCCGCCACAGTGTCGGCGAAAGAGTTCACGAGGAAGCCATTGGCATCCACTTCGCGCCACATCAGGCCCTCCATGATGCCGGTCACCCACATGGATGCCGCGTAGAGGATGATCCCGATGGTGGCCAACCAGAAGTGCCAGCTGACCAGACTCAGGCTATAGAGCCGCTCGCGGTTCCACAGCTTCGGCACCAGGAAATAAAGCGCGCCAAAGGTGATCATGCCGTTCCAGCCCAATGCGCCGGAATGAACGTGGCCGATGGTCCAGTCGGTGTAATGTGACAAGGAGTTGACCGCACGGATCGACATCATCGGACCCTCGAACGTGGACATGCCGTAAAAGCCGATGGAAATCACCATCATCCTGATGATCGGATCGGTACGCAGCTTGTCCCAAGCCCCGCTGAGCGTCATCAGGCCGTTGATCATGCCGCCCCAGCTGGGCATCCACAGGATGATAGAGAACACCATGCCAAGGGTCGAGGCCCAGTCAGGCAGCGCCGTGTAGTGCAAGTGGTGCGGACCGGCCCAGATATACAGGAAGATCAGCGCCCAGAAGTGGATGATCGACAACTTGTACGAAAAGACCGGACGTTCCGCCTGCTTCGGCACGAAGTAGTACATCATACCCAGAAAGCCGGCCGTCAGGAAAAAGCCCACGGCGTTATGCCCGTACCACCACTGCACCATGGCGTCCTGCACACCCGAGAAGACCTGCACGGATTTCGAGCCGAAGATGCTGACCGGGATGCTGAGGTTGTTGAACACATGCAGCATGGCCACGGTGATGATGAACGACATGTAGAACCAGTTTGCCACGTAGATATGCGGCTCGCGGCGCTTGACCAGCGTGCCGATGAAAACCGCCAGATACGCCAGCCAGACAACGGTCAGCCACCAGTCCACATACCATTCCGGCTCTGCGTATTCCTTGGATTGGGTGGCGCCCAAAAGATAGCCGGTTGCCGCCAAAACGATGAACAGCTGGTAGCCCCAGAAAACGAACCATGCCAGATTTCCGCCCCAGAGCCGTGCGGCGCTGGTGCGTTGGACCACGTAGAACGATGTCGCAATCAGGGCGTTGCCGCCGAACGCAAAGATCACCGCCGAGGTGTGAAGCGGCCGCAGTCGCCCGAAATTCGCATAGCCTTCAGCCCATTCGAAATTGAGCTGCGGAAACGCCAATTGAAAGGCGATAAACGTGCCCGCCAGGAAACCGACCACACCCCATAATGCGGTTGCGATCACCCCGGCGCGGATCACGCCATCCATGTATTCCCCTGACAGATCAACAGTTTCCTGCGGCTCATCAGTGTTACGCAGCACCCACAGGAACATCCCTGCGGAGACCAGCGCAACTGTGAGAGCGTTGACAAGATAGGCCAGATCGCGCGCGTAATTTGCTGCGATCAACGCCAGAAACGTGATCAGGCCAAGCACGATCAGCTTGAAATAATTCGACATGTTACGTCCCTTCGTCCTGTTTCACACGATTCGACCAGAACCGCGCGTGCGCATTTAGACATTTGCGTTCTTGCCGCGCTGCGGCACCACCTGCTTTGATCTGCATCAAGGAATTGAATCCAAATTCTAGGCACATATCTGATGTATCGTGTCGCGCGCCTTGACACCAGCCTGTGGACACTATCACCGGCGGGGCAGATGCCCCGCTTCCCCCTTTTTGCACGGAGCATATCATGGCCTATAAATCGATCGTCTCCATCCTCACCGATGAAAGCCTCATGGCCCCCGCGCTTGATTGCGCGATGAACGCGGCGCGTGCGTATGATGCGCATCTCGATGTTCTGACGCTGGGGGTCGACCGATCTTCAACCGGGTATTACTACGCCGGGGCTTCGGCGCTTGTGCTGGAACAGTCGATCGCGCACGCCGACGAAGAAGCGCACAAGATCATGGCCGCCGCGCGATCGCGTCTGACCAAGAGCGAACTGCGCTGGTCCTGCGATTCCGATGTGGCGCAACTTGTCGAATTGCCGCGGCGGGTGGCCCAGCGCGCGCGGTTCGCTGATCTGGCGATCCTGCCGCAACCCTACGGCGAAGGGCGCGGTACAGAGCTGGAGCCAGTGACAGAAGCCTGCCTCTTTGACGCCCAGGTGCCAGTCCTTATCGTGCCCGACGACGTAAAGCCTGCAGTCAAACCCCAGCGAATCGCCATCGGCTGGAATGAAAGCGCCGAAGCGATGACAGCGGTGCGTGCGGCGTTGCCGTTCCTGCAAGGCGCCGAGAAGGTGCATGTGGTCATCGTCGATCCGCCCGCCCACGGTGCAGGCCGCTCGGACCCCGGCGGGCTCTTGTCGCAGTTTCTGGCGCGGCACGGCGTGCGGGTCGAGATTGATGTGCTGTCCAAGACGCTACCGCGCGTGTCGGATGTTCTGATGCGGCATGCTGCGGATATGGATGCGGACCTGATGGTGCTCGGCGCTTATGGGCATTCGCGGTTCCGCGAGGCCGTCTTTGGCGGCGCAACCCGCAATCTGCTGGAACACGCCACCCTTCCATTGTTCATGGCCCACTAAAGCAGCTCACATAGCTTTCACTTGACTACCTGCGCTGCCGCGTCTCACCCTAGATTGCAGGGAGAGGCGCGGCAGAATGCGGAAATGGGCAAGGCATATCGTCAGTGCGGTCGCGATCTGACCGACTTTTTTTCACGGCGATGTCATCTGCGGTCCGCGGTTTATTCATACATTGCCGGAGAGGTCAGGCGGGCTGCTGTCGGCGCGATGCCTGCAGATGGCCGGGCCAGCCGCGTGTGGACGCCCCATGATGGTTGATTTCTCTACCCGAGCGGTCAGACCAGCATCCCGCCATCGCTGTCATCGCCGGCCTCGGCCAGCAGTCCTTCAAAATCCGGAACCGTGACGCGGCGTTTGCCTTCAAGCTGGATGACGCCCTCGCGCTTGAGCGCGGAAATCTGGCGGCTCACGGTCTCCAGCGTCAGCCCGAGATAATCGGCCATCGCTTCTCGGGTCAGCGGCAGTTCGAACACCAGCGTGCTGTTCCCGTCGACCATGTTGAGTGCCGCACTGCGCCGCCCGATGATCGACAGCAGCGAAGCGATCTTTTCGCGGGCCGTCTTGCGCCCCAGCACAAGCATCCATTCGCGGGCCGCGTCCAGCTCATCAAGGGTCATCTCCAGCAGGCGCTGCGACACGGCAGGTGTCCGGCCCAACAGGTCTTCGAAGGGTTTCTTGCGGAAGCAGCACATCACCAGATCGCTGGTCGCGACAACATCATAGGCCGCGACAGCGCGTCCGGGGCGCCCGACGAAATCACTGGGCAGAAGCAATCCGACCATCTGCCGCCGCCCGTCCTCCATTGTCTGCGTCAACGTGGCGATTCCGGACACCACGGACCCGACAAAATCCATCCTGTCGCCCGACCAGACGACCGTCTGGCCCGCCTGGAAGTTCCGGTAATACTTGATTTGATCGAGTTGCTCCAACTCGTCTGCCTCGCACCGCGCGCAGACGGCGCGATGCCGAATCGGGCACGCTCCACAATCCTGCGGTAGCGTCCGGATAGATGGAATTCCCATGTTTTCGGATCCGATTCTGGTAATCTTGATCTGGGTCAACGTTAGTGGATATCGGCGTGCATTAACTAGGCGCATGGACAACAAAGCACAACTGGACAGGCTTGGCCTTTTTGACGCCAAGGTTCCGCGTTATACCAGCTATCCGACCGCCACGCAATTTTCTTGCGGGGTCGGACCGCAACGTCATTCGGAATGGATCAGGGGCATTCCGGAAGGCAGTGAAATCTCGCTATACGTGCATGTTCCCTTCTGCCGCAGGCTGTGCTGGTTCTGCGCCTGCCGCACGCAAGGCACGCAAAGCGACCGCCCGGTTGCCGCCTATCTTGAGGTCTTGAAAGCCGAACTCGCGCTGCTCAGCGCCGATTTGCCGCAGGGGGTCACCCTCTCGAGATTGCATTGGGGCGGCGGCACGCCGACATTGCTGAACCCGGCGATGATGGACGAGTTGGCAGGCGCGATTCGCGAGGTCGTGCCATTTTCGGGAAATACCGAATTCTCGGTCGAGATCGACCCGAACGAGATCGATGCCCCGCGCCTTGACGCGCTGGCACGTGCCGGCATGACGCGCGCCTCGATCGGGGTGCAAGATTTCGATCCGATGATCCAGGAAAGCATCGGGCGTATCCAAAGCTTTGAATCCACCCGTGATGCGGCGCTGGAACTGCGCGCGCGCGGGGTGCAGAGCCTCAATGCCGATATCCTCTTTGGCCTGCCGCATCAGACCCAAAAGCGCATCACGACAAGCGTGCAGAAACTGCTGTCGCTCAGCCCGGACCGGATCGCGCTCTATGGCTACGCCCATGTGCCCTGGATGGCCAAGCGCCAACAATTGATCCCCTCGGCGGACCTGCCGACGCCGAAAGAGCGTCTGGCGCTCTTCGAGGCTGCACAAAAGCTCTTTGTCTGGGATGGCTATGCCGAGATCGGAATCGATCACTTCTCTGCCCCCGGTGACGGGTTGCAACAGGCGCAGCGCAGCGGGCGGTTGCGGCGCAATTTCCAGGGATACACGGACGATCAGGCGGATGTGCTGATCGGTCTGGGCGCTTCGTCAATCTCGCGTTTTCCGCAAGGCTACGCGCAGAACGCAGCCGCAACCGGGCTGCATACCGGCTGCATCCGGGCCGGGACATATTCGACCCACCGAGGGCATGTTTTTCAAGATGACGACCTGATGCGCGGGCGCATCATTGAGGCGCTGATGTGCGATTTCGCCGTGCGCAGCGCCGAGATCACCGCACGGTTCGACATCACGGCCAACGCGTTGCACACGATGCTGTCGGATGTTGCCGCGCAGTTCCCCGGCTTGCTGCAACTTAGCGAAGAAGGTCTGGCCATTCCGCCCCCCGCGCGCCCCCTGACACGTATGATCGCGCAGCGTTTCGACAGCTACGAGATGCGCAGTACCGGGCACAGTTCGGCGATCTGACGCGCCTGCTCGTTCAGCCCTTGCCGACTGTCTTTTCCCCCGTCAGCGCCGCCTGAACCGCGCCGCCGCCGCCAGCGCGGCCTCGGTCACGAAATGGCGCAGCCTGTCTTCCAGCGCATCTATCGTGGCCGGCCTCTATGCAGCGTCACCCGCTGCGCCCAGCCTTCAGGTCCAGTGCCGCGCGCAGCAGGGTTTGTGCGTATTCGGTCTGAGGCGCGTCAAACAGCGCCTGCGCCTCGCCGGTCTCGATGATGTCACCGTTGCGCATCACCACGACACGATGGCTCATCGCGCGCACCACATTCAGATCGTGACTGATGAAGAGATAGGCCAGCCCATGCTTGACCTGTAACCGCCGCAAAAGCTCCACGATCTGCACCTGAACCGTCATGTCGAGCGCGCTGGTCGGCTCGTCCAGCACCAGCAGCTTGGGCCGCAGGATCATCGCGCGGGCGATGGCGATACGCTGGCGCTGACCGCCGGAAAACTCGTGCGGATAGCGATCCATCGCGCTGGCAGGCAGTTCGACCTCCTCCAGCACTTCGGCCACCAGATCCCGCACAGGCCGTCCGTCTGGGGCGCCATGCACGCCCAGCCCCTCGGCAATGATCTGCTCGCATGTCATCCGCGGGCTGAGGCTGCCGAACGGATCCTGAAACACGATCTGCATATCGGCGCGATGGCGGCGCAGCTCGCGGGTGGACCAGCCATGCACATCCTCACCCATGAAGGTGATCTTCCCCTCCGAAGCGATGAGCCGCATGATCGCCAGCGCCAGCGTCGTCTTGCCCGAGCCACTCTCGCCGACGATGCCCAGCGTCTCGCCTGCGCGCACCTCGATGCTGGCGTCGTTCACGGCCTTCACATGCCCCACGGTGCGTTTCAGGAAACCTGTGGTGATCGGGAACCAGACCCGCAGGTTTTCCGTTTTCGCCACCACCGGCGCGTCATCCGGTATCGGCGCCGGCACACCGACGGCACGCGCCCCCAGCAGTTTGCGGGTATATGCGTGCTGTGGGTTGTTGAATATCTCGGCCGTCGGGCCGGCCTCAACGATGCGGCCATCCTTCATCACGCAGACCTTGTCGGCGATGCGCTGAACCACGCCCAGGTCATGGGTGATGAACAACAGGCCCATGTTCTCGCGCGCCTTCAAGTCCGCCAGAAGCTCCAGTATCTGCGCCTGGATGGTCACGTCGAGCGCGGTCGTCGGTTCGTCCGCGATCAGGATATCGGGCTTGTTCGCAAGCGCCATGGCAATCATCACCCGCTGCCGCTGGCCACCTGACAGCTCGTGCGGATAGGCACTCAGCCGGGATTCCGGGTCGCGGATGCCGACCTTCTCCATCAGTTCGATGACCGTGCCACGCGCCGGGCTGCTCATGATCCAGCCGCGCGACGTGCCCCCCAACAGCACCCGCCCCAGCCACAGCAACAGCGTCAGACCGACCGCCCAGATCAAGGCCTTGCCGGTCCGTGGGCCCAGATCGGCCAGGTACGCACCCATGAAATCCAGGCTTGGCTCGTCCGGCGAGGTCACCACGAAAGACACGTAGGCCGCGACGGCAGCAAAGACCACGGCGCACCAGAGGAAGCACTTGACCGGGTTGAAATTCAGCCAGCTTTCCAGCAGCCGCTTGGCGCCGCTGCGCCCCTGCAGGTTCTGGTGCAGCTCCAGCGATTCCGACAGCTGCTTTTCGATCGTGTGCAGCGGGTTGAGCGACGTCATCGGCTCCTGAAAGATGAAACTGATGTCGTTGCCGCGCACCTTGCGCAGCATCTTGTCATCCGCACCGATCATCTGCTGGCCGTCATAGGTCACGCTGCCGGTCACTTCGGCCGATGATCCCAGCAACGACACGGTGCTCAGCGCGGTGATCGACTTGCCCGACCCGGACTCGCCCACCAGCGCCACGGTCTCGCCGCGGTCCACGGTGAACGAAACACCATGCACACACGGCACGACCTGCCCGTCCTGGCGGAAACTGATCCCCAGATCCCTGACTTCGAGCAGGCTCATTCAAACGTCTTTCTGGGGTCGAACGCGTCGCGCACACCCTCAAAGATGAAAACCAGCAACGACAGCATGATCGCAAAGGCAAAGAACGCGGTGAACGCCAGCCACGGCGCCTGCAGGTTTCGTTTTGCCTGCAGGGTCAATTCGCCCAATGACGGCGCAGAGGACGGCAGACCGAAGCCCAGAAAATCCAACTGTGCCAATAGCGAAATGGTGCCGGTGATCAGGAAGGGCAGCATGGTCAGCGTCGCCACCATCGCGTTGGGCAGCATGTGGCGGAACATGATCTTGAGGTTGCTCACGCCAAGCGCCTTGGCCGCGCGGACATATTCCAGGTTGCGCGCGCGAAGGAACTCGGCCCGCACCACACCCACCAGCGCCATCCAGCCGAAAAACACCGTGATCGCCACCAGCAGCCAGAAACTGCGCGGCAGCACCGCAAAGAGGATGATGATCACATAGAGCTGCGGCGTGGCGCTCCAGATCTCGATGATGCGCTGAAAGATGAGATCGGTCAGCCCACCGAAATAGCCCTGCACCGCCCCGGCGACGATCCCGATGATCGACGCCGTCGCGGTCACGATGAGCGTGAACAGAACCGACAGGCGGAAACCGTAAATCACCCGCGCCATCACATCGCGCTTGGTATCATCGGTGCCCAGCCAGTTCTGCGCATTAGGCGGCAGGGGCGCTGCGCCGGGCCGGTCAACGGCGGTGTTGAAGCTATAGGGAATGATCGGCCAGAGTGCCCAGCCCTTCTCGATCGCCTCTCCCTCGACGATACCGTCGGCGGCGTCCGCAATGACGGCCTCGGGATCGTCAAAACAGATATCCAACCCGCCCGACACGATCAGGCAGTTCACCTCCGGATCGCGGTAGACGGCCTCGGTCTCGAAATCGCCACCAAAGGCGGTTTCCGGATAGAAGCGGAAAATCGGCGCGTAATAATCGCCCCGATACTGGATCAGGATCGGTTTGTCATTGGCCACGAATTCAGCACAGGCGGTTATGCCGAATACGATAGTGAACAGGATCAGCGACCAGAACGCCCGCTTGTTGCGCCGGAAATTGCGCCAGCGACGCTGGTTGAGCGGAGACAGAGCCATCAGACACGCCCCCTTGCATCTTCTGGCCGGAAACATCCCGGTGTCCGGGGCAGCGCCCCGGGCCTTCTATCCGGGTTGGCCCGGGTCTTGTGATTATTCGCGCGCATCCCGTCAGCCCTCGCGCTTTTCAAAGTCGATCCGTGGATCGACCAACACATACATCAGGTCCGAGACGATGCCGACCAGCAGACCGATCAGGCCAAACAAAAACAGCGTCCCGAACATCACCGGGTAATCGCGCCCCACTGCGGCCTCGAAACCCAACCGCCCCAAACCATCGAGCGAGAAAATCGTCTCGATCAGGACCGAGCCGCCAAAGAACACGCCGATAAAGACCGCCGGAAACCCCGCGATCACGATCAGCATCGCGTTGCGAAAGACATGGCCGTAGAGCACGCGCTTTTCGCTCAGCCCCTTGGCGCGGGCGGTCATCACGTAGTGTTTCTTGACCTCGTCGAGAAAGCTGTTCTTGGTCAGCAAGGTCAGCGTCGCAAAGGCCGAAATGGTGCTCGCCATCACCGGCAGCGTGATGTGCCACAGGTAATCCGCCGCCTTGCCCAGCGCGCTCAACTGGTCGAAATTATCCGATGTAAGCCCGCGCAGCGGGAACCATTTCCAGTATGATCCGCCCGCGAACAGAACCAGCAGCATGATCGCAAAGAGAAACGCGGGGATCGCGTAGGCGATGATGATCGCGCCACTGGTCCAGGTGTCAAACGCGCTGCCGTCACGCACCGCCTTGGAGATGCCCAGCGGGATCGAGATGAGATAGGCGATCACCGTTGACCACAGCCCAAGGGTAATCGACACCGGCATCTTTTCCAGCACCAGGTCTGTCACCGCGATCTTGCGAAAATAGCTCTCTCCGAAATCGAACCGGGCATAATCCCACATCATGCCGGCGAACCGCTCCAACGGGGGCTTGTCCAGGCCGAACTGTTTTTCCAGTTCCTTGATCAACTCGGGCGGCAGGCCCCGCGCGCCGACATATTTCTCGTTGCCCTGGCTCAGCATCTGGCCGCCCGCATCCGCGCCGCCGCCCGAGAACCCCTCGAACACGTCACCCTCGCCCTGCATCTTGGCGATGATCTGTTCGACCGGGCCACCGGGCACGAACTGTACCAGCGCAAAGTTGATGATCATGATCCCCACAAGCGTGGGAATGATCAGCAAGAGCCGCCGCAGGATATAGGCGCCCATTTCCGGACTACCTCAGCACGCCAGCCGCCTTGAGCGCGGCGGCCTTTTCCGCGTCATACCACCAGAAATCAAGCACGCCGAGTTGGTAAGGCGGCTGCTTTTCGGGATGGTCGTATACGTCCCAATAGGCGACCCAATGCTTGTCATTGTACCACACCGGCACCATCGCGAACTCGTAGCGCAGCGCCCGGTCAAGCGCGCGCAACGCCGCGTCCTCCTCGGCCTGGCTTTCCGTCGCCAGCGAGGCGTCGATGATCGCATCCACCAGCGGGCTGGCAATGCCTGCGGGGTTGAATACCGAATAGGCCGCCGCCTCGGACCCATACATCTGGCGCAGCCCGGTGCCCGCCCCTGTCAACGGGTAATAGGACGCGAACAGCATGTCATAGTCGCGCTCGCGCCGCCGCAGGGTAAATTGCGACACATCAATCGTCTCATACTGGGTCGTGATTCCCAGCTGACTGACGTTGCTCATGAAATTCTCGACAATTCCGCCCAGTGTCGCGGCACTCGGGGCTGGGATCGGGAAGTTCAGCGTCAACAGCTCGCCATCGGCATTGCGCCGCTTGCCATCGGCACCCACCAGCCAGCCGGCTTCGTCGAGCAGCTTGGACGCCTTGGCGCGGTTGCGCCGGTCGGACAGTTTCTTGCCGTTCGAACTGTGCGCGGTGACCGCCGGTTCGGTCAGCATCTCGCTCGGGACAAGATCGCCCAGCGACTTGAGCAGCTCCAGCTCCAGCCCTTCGGGCGGGCCCTTGGCCTCCAGTTCGGTGCCCTGCGCAAATGAATTGCGCTGCTTGAACAGGCTGTGCTGCAACGAGGCATTGGTCCACTCGAAGTTGAACGCAAGCGCGATGGCCTGACGCACCCGCTTGTCCTTCAGCTTCTCGCGCCCGAGGTTGAACACGAATCCCGACGCGCCGGGGGGCGAGCCGTCGGGCAGTTCCTCAAGCACGACATGTCCGTTCTGGACCGCCGGAAAATCATAGGCCGTCGCCCATTTTTTCGAGCTGGTTTCCGAGCGGAACAGGTATTCACCCGCCTTGAACGATTCGAACGTCGCAGCGTCATCGAGGAAATATTCGATGCGGATACGGTCAAAGTTGAACCGCCCCTTGTTGACCGGCAAATCCCAGCCCCAGTAATCGGGATTGCGGCGATAGACGATCTGGCGACCGACATCGTAGCTCTCCAGAACATAGGGCCCCGACCCGATGGCCGGATCGAGCCGCGATTCGTTCAGCATGGCGCCCGTGCGCTCGTACCACGCCTTGGAAAATACCGGGGTCGAGCCGACCTGATCGATCATCGAGCGCCGCGAGGGGTCTTCTGCAAAGGTGAATTTTACCCGGTGATCATCCAGTGCCTCGGCCGTCAGAACACGCTTCTTGACCGCTTCGGCATAAGACGGAATGCCTTGCTCCAGAAACAGGTTATGCGAGAACACCACGTCATGCGCGGTCACCGGCGTGCCATCTGAAAAGCGCGCTTCGGGGCGCAGGTGAAAGATCACCCAGGTCTTGCCCTCGTCATATTCCAGGCTCTCGGCCAGCAGCCCGTAGCTTTCGCCATAAGCGTCGGCGGGCACCCAGCTGGTGTTGCTCAGCGGATCCTCGGCCAGCAGCGACTCGTAGAGCAGCGACGTGCCCGAACCCGGTACGCCCTTCAGCGCATAGGGGTTGAGCGTGTCGAAGGTGCCGGACGCCGCCAGCGAGATTTCACCGCCCTTGGGCGCGTCGGGGTTCACATAGTTGAAATGCGGATAATCGGCAGGATAGCTGAGATCGCCGAAATAAGAATAGCCGTGGCTGCGGATGATCTTGTCTTCGGCCAGAGCCGCCTGTGCCATAAGTGCGGCGATACCCAGCCCCAGAAGCGCGGTCCAGACCAACCGCTTTCCCGCACGGTTTCTCGTGGCCGCGATGGCGCGGCTCTTTGCGGTGCGTGCCTGCTGGTGGTCTGCTTGGTGATCTGAGCGCCTGATCATCCCGTCCTCCATGTTGCTGCCCCATTCATCTGGGGTGCATATTGTCCGCTGCAAGCTAATGGAGGCTCGTGGCGATGTTCAAGCGCTGATCGGCAAGCGCGCGGCGAAACATGACGCGCCCTTGCAGCGCGCAGCAAAAAGCCGCCGGGCCTTCGCAGGTCTGGCGGCTTTTGATTTTTCAAACGAAGAGAAATCAGTCGTCGAGACTGTCGAGGAACGCAATCACGTTCGCACGGTCTTCGGCTTTGCCGAGGCCCGAAAAGCCCATCGTCGTGCCCGGCGCATAACCGCCCGGATTGGTCAGGAAGCCGTTCAGATGCTCGGGCGTCCAGACATCGGCGACCTTCTCCAGCGCGCCGGAATAAGTATAGCCCTCGGCACTGTCGACCGGGCGACCGACCACACCGTAGAGATACGGCCCGGTGGAATTCGCGCCTTTTTCCAGCTTGTGGCACGCCTTGCACTTGTTGAAGACGCGCTCGCCCTTGCCGATATCAGCCGAAGCCAACAACTCTTCGATGCTCGGGCCTTCCTCGGCCACGGCATTGTCGTCGCCGCTGCTGATCTCGATCACATAACCCTGCGCATGGGCATCACCATGCCCACCACCACCGTGGTAGATCGTTTCGGCGGCAAATTTGCCCAACAGGAACACCAAAAACGCCCCGCAAAAGCCGCCCAGCAGCTTGGTCAGTGTCATCGTATCGAACATAGGCCAATTTCCATTTGAGTTTTTTTAGGTCTCTTGGCCGCGTATCTATCCGCTTCCCCTAGGCGTGCGCAAGGTATAGTTTCCGCGACTAAATGCCCGAGGGGCAAGCATCGACGACAGGATAACGACATCATGACGAAGCGTATTGCCTTTCAGGGCGAGCCGGGGGCCTATTCGCATCAGGCTTGCGTGGATACTTACCCCGATCTCGATCCCTTGCCGTGCCGCACTTTTGAGGATGCGATGGAGGCGGTGCGCAGCGGGGACGCCGCGTTGGCGATGCTGCCGGTCGAAAATTCGACCTTTGGTCGGGTGGCGGATATTCACCACCTGATGCCGGCCAGCGGGCTGCATATCGTGAACGAGGCTTTCGTGCGGGTGCATATAAATCTGCTCGTGCTGCCCGGCACGAAGCTGGCGGATGTGAAACAGGCGATGAGCCACACCATGCTGCTGGGGCAGTGTCGCGCCTACCTGGAAGAGCACGGCATCCGCCGCGTGACCGGCGCGGACACCGCTGGATCGGCCCGACAGGTGGCACAGGATGGCGACCCCACCACTGCCGCACTGGCCAGTGAACTGGCGGGCGAGATCTATGGGCTGGATGTTCTGGCGCGCCATATCGAGGACGAAGGCAACAACACCACCCGTTTTCTGGTCATGTCGCCGGAGCCGGACATGTCACGGCGCGGCACCGACGGGATGCTCACCAGCTTTGTCTTTACCGTGCGCAACATTCCCGCCGCGCTCTACAAGGCGATGGGTGGTTTTGCCACCAACGGCGTGAACATGACCAAGCTTGAATCCTACATGGTCGGCGGCTCGTTCTCGGCCACCCAGTTCTATGCCGATATCGAAGGCCACCCTGATGATCCAAACGTCAAGCTGGCGCTTGATGAACTGCGCTACTTCACATCGCAGCTCGACATTCTGGGCGTCTACCCGCGCGATCCGGCCCGAGATTGACGCAGGCCATGATCTCGACAGGCTCTCTCCTGTCCGCTGATCATAAATCATCATAAATTTCAACATCTTGACTTGGATCAACCCGCCAGCGGGTCGATGCCGCGCAAGGCTGTTCACGCCTGTTGCGATCACGCGCCATCACGCCGCGATACTTCCCCGGTAACAGCTTCGCGCGTTCCGGAGAGCGGTTATTCACGACGCCGAGACCGCCTATTTCCCGGCGCGGAAAACACCCCAGATGGTTGGTCATGCAAGGCACACAACCTGCCTGCCAACACTATCTGACACCAAAGGAGCATATCATGCGAACTCTCACCATAATCGCCCTCATCGCCGCCACCGCTTCACCTGCCCTGGCCAGCATTCCGGCAACCGACGTCGCACAGCCCGCGCCCTACAGCGCCCTCGATACCGGCGATCGTCAGGAACGGGCCAAGATTTTTGACACCAGCGAGCTTTCCGGCAGCGAACGCAACGGTCTTACCCGGACCGGCGCCCTTGATCCCGGTGACCGCAAAGAGCGCGAGAAGATCTTTCAACTCAGCGAGTTGAGCGCGGCCGAGCGTCAGCCCGGCCTCTGATCCCGGCCCTTATCCCGGACACTGGCGCGGCATGACATCCCGTCCCCCATATGCCGCCCAGACGAAAGCCGCCCGGCCAAATTGACCGGGCGGCTTTTTTCGACCTAACGATGCCGGCGGATCAAGCCCGGCGGCTATACTTGTCTTCCAGATCGCGCGCATAGGAAGCCGCGCGCATCTCGTACCGCTTGAACATGCTCGACCGGGCCAGTTTCAGCGATTGCACCAGCAGCCGCGCCGACAGGTTCTGGGCTTTCAGTTCCATCTCGATGGACATCCGTGTGCGCCCGCGTGACAGCGCCACAAGGTCCAGCACCAGATCGCAATGAAGCGACGGCGATGTCGCGATAAAACACATCCCGCTGGGCGGGTCATATTCGGTCAGCTCCAGCCGCATTTCGCGCCGCTTGCCGCGCACCTCGAACGCGGTGTCCCACATCATTCCCACACCATTCTGTGGCTTGTCGTCGATCCGCTGTACCTCGGCGCCACGCCGCAGCGCCGACCGCTCCAGCGCCGCGAAATCCGAGACCTGATCGAATACGAACTCGATGGGGGCCTCGATGTCTTCTCTGGTGGAGAATTTCATTGCTCAGCCTCTTTCGTGCCTTTTGCGGCATTGTCGCCTCAATCCAGCGTATCCGCAAGCCAGTTACGCAGCAAGAATTGAGCAATCGCGCCCTTTCGCGCGGGTGCCAGACGCGGATGCTCTCCGGCGAAGGCCTGCGCGATCTCCTCTCGCGTGACCCATACCGCGTCTTCGATTTCGACCGGATCAATAGTGATCTCGTCACTCAGGGCGATCCCCTCGCAGCCCATCATCAGAGATGTCGGAAAGGCCCAGGGCTGGCTGGCCAGATAGCGAACCGCGCCGACACGTACCCCCGCTTCCTCGTATACTTCACGGCGCACCGCGGCTTCGATCGTTTCGCCCGGCTCGACAAACCCGGCCAGCAGCGAATACATCCCCTCCGGCCAGCCAGGCGAGCGGCCCATCAGCACCGAATTGCCACGAAGGATCAGCATGATCACAACCGGGTCCGTGCGCGGGAAATGCCCTGCCCCACAGGCGGGGCAGAAACGCTGCCACCCGGCCTGGCAGATTTCGCTGGCCGTGCCGCAACAGGCGCAGAACCCGTGGCTCGCATGCCAAGAATAAAGCGCCTTGGCGGTCGCTGACAGCTCTGCATCGCGCACGTCCAGATGCGTCATGATCCGCCGCAACTCTGCAAAGACCGCGTCTTGCGGCAAATCCGGGTGCTGCTGCTCCGAGGCATCGAGAAAGGTGTTCAGCGGCGCATCCTCTGCCCCCGCCGGGGTCCAGCCCGAAATGTCATGGGCAAAGATCAATGTACCAGTCTCGTCACGACCAAGCAGGATCGGATCCTTGGCGTGGATGTCATCGCCGCCCGAGATGACTGGATGATCCATTGGCAGCCGAACCAGCCTGTCCAGCGTGCCGGCGCGCACCAGCGGTTTGCCCCGCCACAGCAAGATGCTGCATGCCGCACCGTCCTGCCGGGCTCTGTCCCAAAGGTCTGCGCGCCCACGCAGCTCCGCCGCGCGATCCAGACCCGAACCGCCGAACGTCACCGTCTCTGCGTGCCGCATTCCTGCCCTCTCTCGATTTGTTGCTCAGGTGCCACGATCCAAGGGCAAGAGCAAGCTGCGGGTCAAGCAGCAGGTCGCAAAACTTGCGGCTCGGAAAAAAATCAACCTAGATTTGTGCTGAATGCAACCACTTAATCCTCAGGGCGTAGCCACTACCCGTCAGCTCGCATAATCAATTCCCCCCCCGCACGCCCATGACAACACATGACCCTTCACTGCAACCATCGCCGCACTTGCGGCCCAACGATCTGAGCGCCACGCTGCGCCTGCTGGCCACGACTGACCTGCACGCCAATCTGCTGCCCTATGATTACTATGCAGACAAGGGCGATCAGCCTTACGGGCTGGCGCGCACGGCAACCTTGATCCGTGCCGCACGGGCCGAAGCGGCAAATGTCATGCTCTTCGACAATGGCGACGCTTTGCAGGGCGCACCGCTGAGCGACATCACCGCGCAGGCTGACAGCGGCTGGTCGGGGGCGCACCCGATGATCACGGCGATGAACCATCTGGGCTATGATGCGGCGGGGTTGGGCAACCACGAGTTCAACTTCGGCCTCGACTGGTTGATGCGGTCCCTGGCGGCGGCACGGTTTCTGATCACCTGCGGCAATGTCCATTCCGGCCCGGACGTGCCGGGGCCGCCGCTGCTGTCCCCCTACCTGCTGCTGGCCCGGCAAATCACCGATCGCCAGGGGGGCTGCCACCCGCTGACCGTCGGCGTTCTGGGGCTGGTGCCGACCCAGATCACTGTCTGGGACACCCATCACCTGGCCGGGCAACTGACCGCGCATGACATGGTCCAGACCGCGCGCCGCCTCGTGCCGCAAATGCGCCGCGAGGCGGCCGACCTGGTGATTGTTCTGGCCCATACCGGTATCGACGCAGGCCCCCACCTGCCGGGGATGGAGAACGCGGCGCTGCCGCTGGCAGCGGTGCCGGGTGTCGATGCGATCATTGCCGGGCACAGCCATCAGGTCTTTCCCGAAGTTGGCAACTTGCGGCAGGCAGCGGTTGACCCCGAGGCCGGCACACCCAGCGGAATCCCCGCGGTGATGGCGGGCTTTCGCGGCTCGCATCTGGGCGTGCTGGATCTAGGCCTCGTGCGGCGCGGCGGCAAATGGCGTGTCCAAAGCCACCGGGCCGAGGCACGCCCCGTCGTCCCGGTGCGCAATCAGGCCCCTGTGCCCGCCGATCCTACGCTAGGCGCCGCGCTGAAGACGGCTCATGATGCAACGCTTGCGCTCATCGCGCGGCGCGTCGGCCACAGTGCTGCACCATTGCACACCTATCTGGCGATGGCCCCGTGCTCGACCGTCGTGCGCGTCGTCACCCGAACCCAGCGCGCCGCCCTGTCACGCGCAGTAGCCGGGACAGCGCATGAGGGCCTGCCGATCTTGTCGGCCTCCGCCCCCTTTCAAGACCGGCGGACGTGGCGGGCCGTTGCATTTCACCGACATTCCCGCAGGCCCGCTCAGCCTTCGCCATGCCGCCGATCTCTGCGGTTTTCCCAACACGCTCTGCGGGCTGCGCCTCAGCGGTGCCGAACTGCGCGACTGGCTGGAGCGGGCAGCGGTCTGCTTTCACCAGATCATTCCCGGCGGCACTGACCAGATGCTGTGCGACCTGGGAGTGCCCGGACATGTCTTTGATCTGATCGACGGCCTGAACTACCAGATCGACCTCAGCGTGCCGCCACGCCACTCGGGCGCAGGCGTGCTGGTGAATCCGGATGCCCACCGAATTCGCGATCTGCGCCATGATGGGCGCCCCATCGACGACGACGCGATGTTCCTGCTGGCCACCAACAGCTACCGCGCTTCCGGAGCGGGCTCGTACCGCGCCTGGCCCGACGCGGCGGTGGTGTACCAGGGGCAGACCACCATACGCGAGATTGTGGTGGGCCACCTGCGCAGCACCGGCCCCGTACCCGCCGTCACACCTATGTGGCGCTTTGCCCTGATGCCGGGCACGACGGTCGTGCTGGACACCGGGCCGGGGGTCCGAGATGTGCCCGGCGCGCTGATCCGGGCCGGCGCGATCGATCTGGGCCAGACAGACCGCGGCTTTGCTCGACTTCGCCTCGCACTCTGACCGCAATCGTCACCATTTCACATTGGAACAGCATCGGGCGCCACCGCCATCAGCGCCACCGCCACCGGCCAGCCTGATCCGACCTCAAGCCTTGCGAATCCCCCCGCACCGCCCTATATCGAAATCTGAGAGGTTGGCGCGGGCAGGCACCTCGCCAACCCGGTCAGATCCGGAAGGAAGCAGCCGTAACGAGCCCCGCTTGGGTCGTTGTCCAGCCTCTCACCTTTCCCTCCTTGGTTTTCCTGCGATATTCCTTCGCGGGACTTATTTCATGCCGACCCAACTGCGCGCTTCAGCCTCGTCTGCCGCATCAAACAGGCGCATTTCGAACGGCATCATCGGGCTCACGCCGGCGGTCAGGGCTTTCATCCATGACGGCGCGCCGACGATGGCGTAGCGCCCCACATGAGCGATGGCGTCAATTTTCGACCCCATGAAAGACCCATCCATCAGGATCGCCGGGTCAAACCCACCGTAACTCGTGAACTTGGCAAACAGGTTTATCTTCTTGTCGCCGCGCAGAATCGGCTCCAGGGGGGCCATCACCTTTTGCACGTCTTCGCGGGTGATCAGCCCGTCGATCTCGAAGGCGATCACGCCATCGGACCCATCCGCCAGCAGCCTCATGCCGGAAGCATCGGCACCGGCCTGCGGCGCGGGCAGATCAGAGGCGAAGGCCTCGGCGGCGGCAATGTCGGATGATGGAAAGCTGCGCATGTCGATCATCGGCAGAACCGGATCGATCCATTTCAACAGGGCCGAAAATGCCTGAAGGTCCGTCACGACAGCCAGTTTCGCAATCTTTGTCCACTGGTTCAGCATCCCGAATTCGAACTTGGCATCTTCGATTATCGCGTCGGCGGTCACATCGGCCAAATCTTCGGCGCGCACGATCAGGCCCAGCGGGCCATCGCCTTGCAACACCGGTGTCAATTCGCGCGCCATCGTCTCGATGTCCGTCTTTTCCACGACACCGGACAGCGTCAATTCATAGACATTCCGGCTGAGTTCCCGAACTTTGAGCATGTCGTTTCCTTTCAGTTGCACAGGTTGAGCCGGGGCGTTTCTTTGGCGATCTCACGCCCCAGCCGCTCTTGGGGCAGGCCCAACAGATGGTCGATCACACCCTGGAAAACGTCGGTCACACTTGGGGCCGCGTCCTGACATCCGTGAGCGCACGCCAAGACCACCTGTGTGAAAGGTTTGGTGTCGGACACGTCAAAACAACCTTTGGCGATATAAAATGCGCTCATCTGCCGCAGCGGGGGCCACAAGGTGGCATTCGGATGCACGGATTGACGAACGGGCGAAAATCCCGGACCAGGTCGTGTTGCAGGTTGCTCGCATTGCCCGGATGCGCAGCGCCGGTCAGCCTTTGCGCGTGGTACTCCACCGCGCCGCCGAGGCCGTCGCGGACCGCGCCCAATTGCCCTGCGCCTCTGTCTCGATTGCACAGGGGCGCACCACGCGCAACCGCGCCAGCGCGGCGCCGGGTTCTTCACCCGCCTCGATCATCAAGCGCAGCGCGGCCATGCCCGACCGCCCGCAACCGCCCCGACAATGGATCAGCACCCGGCCACCACCGGCAAGGGCGGCCAGCGCCGCGCGGCTCGCACTGGCCCAGGCCTGATGCTGGTCCGCTCCCGGCGTGCCGAAATCCTTCACTGGCAGATGCACCCAACGCGTTCCCTTGTCCTGCAGATGCTGGCCCAGATTGGTCGCCCCACCTTCCAGCATCTCCAACTCGGTGGTCATGGTGATCACCAGCGCCGGGCGCCAGTCGTGCAAATGCGCAAGGTCCGCCGCATAGTCACCTGACCGGCCCGGCAGCGGTGCCAGCGCGAGGATACCGCCCGCGACAGGAAGCGCGTGGATGACGAAACCTGTCATCTGCTCAGCCGCGCGTCATAGCTTGACCGCGCCGAAGGTGTCGCATTGCTGCACCTGCCCGGTCTCGTATCCGGTGGCGAACCACCGGGCGCGCTGTTTCGACGTGCCATGGGTAAAGGTATGCGGCTGCGGCACCTGACCTGCGCGCTTTTGCAGATGATCGTCGCCGATCTTGCGGGCCGCATTCAGCGCCTCCTCGATATCACCCGGTTCCAGCAGCCCCTCGACCCGCGAGGCCCAGACCCCCGACAGGCAATCGGCCTGTAGTTCCAGCCGCACGGTCAGGGCATTGGCCTCTGTCTGGCCTGCCTGCTGACGCATCGCGCTGACCTCGGGCAGGATGCCCAGCTCGTTCTGGACATGATGGGCGACCTCATGGGCGATCACGTAGGCCGCGGCAAAATCGCCTCGCGCCCCCAGTTGGCGCGACAGCGTGGCAAAGAAATCGGTGTCGAGATAGGCCTTGCCGTCTGCCGGGCAGTAAAACGGCCCCGTGGCGCCAGAGGCCCCGCCGCAGGGGCTGCCTGTGGCAACGGAAAAGAGAACCAGCACCGGCGGAACGTATTCAAGCCCCAGCTGATCGGCAAAAACATCCTCCCAAACCGTTTCCGTGGTCGCCAGAACACGCGAGGCAAACTGTGCCGCCTGCTCTTCTTGCGGGCTCAGCTCGCGCGGGGCGCTGTTTTGCTCCACGGGGACGGCCCCCTGCAGAAGCGGCGTGACGTCTATCCCGGCGAAATAGCCGATGGCCAGAACGACCAGCAGACCGACACCGCCGATCCCGCCCGCCGCACGGCCGCCACCGCGCCGACCCGAGCGGCGACGATCCTCGACATTCCGGCTGCCGCGTATTCCCTTCAAGCGCATCCGTCACCCCTTTGACTGGCCCATCACAGCGACTATAACCCCCCATACATCAAAGACAAAAACAAATGCAGGGATGTTCGCAAATGCCAGTATGAGGCTCGCAACAACCAATCAGAGAGTCGCCCAGCCGACGCTCCCGAATAACTTGTGCCACAACTCCCGCCCCACCCGGCTGCGCCTGTTTGTCATATTCCACTCATCCGGCCAGAAGGTTACGGCAGAGTTTCAGACTCATTTTGGAAAAACGGCAACATGATTGCCCTTCTTCTTCCTCAATAACCCTTTTCGGACAAGCACATGAAACCCAAGATACTCACAACGCTGGCAACCTATGACCGTCAGCAATTCACCGCCGACCTGCTTGCCGGGGTGACGGTGGCGATGGTCGCCCTACCGCTCAGCCTTGCCATCGCCATCGCGTCGGGCGCGGGGCCGGAAAAGGGATTGGTAACCGCCATTGTCGCGGGGTTTCTCATCTCTTTTCTGGGCGGAAGCCGTGTGCAGATCGGTGGCCCGACCGGCGCATTCATCGTCGTCGTATATGGCGTCATCGCGCAACATGGCTATGACGGGCTGGTTCTGGCGACGTTCATGGCCGGGATCATCATGCTGCTCGCGGGGTATTTTCGTGCGGGAAATCTGGTCGCCTATGTGCCAGAGCCTGTGATCAACGGCTTTACCATCGGGATCGGCGTCATCATTGCGACAAGCCAGATCAAGGACCTGCTCGGCCTGTCGATTGCCGACGTACCAGCCGAGTTCATCGCAAAAATCGAGACGCTCTGGGGCGCGCGCGACTCCCTCAACATGCTTGCGTTCGGCATCGGGCTTGCGACGATGGTGGTGATCGTCGGGCTGCGGCGGCTCGCGCCAAGATTCCCCGGATTGCTCATTGCAGTCGCCCTCGCCTCGGCGGTCGTGGCCATGGCCGCAATGCCGGTCGATACCATCTTCTCCCGCTTCGGGGCGCTGCCCAGCACGCTGCCGATGCCCGCCCTGCCCGAGATCAGCTGGGCGCGGATCGTGGAACTGCTGCCCTCGGCCTTGGTCATTGCCTTTCTGGCCAGCATTGAATCGCTGTTGTCGGCAATGGTGGCCGACAGGATGATCGGCGGCCATCACAGGCCAAACGCCGAAGTGCTGGCGCAGGGCTTTGCCAATATCGGCTCGGCCCTCTTCGCGGGCCTTCCAGCGACCGGCGCGATTGCCCGCACCGCCACCAATGTCCGCGCAGGCGGCAAAACTCCGGTTGCCGGGATCGTGCATGCCTTGGCCATCCTGCTGGTCATGATGCTGGCCGCCCCGCTGGCCGGTTATCTGGCCATGCCTGCGCTGGCCGGATTGCTGATTCTGACCGCCTGGAACATGAGCGAGCCGCATAAATGGCGCGGATACATGCAGCAGCGCCGGTCAGATCAGATCCTGTTGATCCTGACGATGGTTCTGACGGTATTTGCGGATCTGACCATCGCCATCGGCGTGGGCGTATCCATCGGCCTTGCGTTGCGGCTGAGGCGGCACAATGTGGAGATGGAGAAGGACTGGACACCGCCGGATCGTTAAACCCAATCCCCTGATCGCCCGGCCGCAGCGGGCATTTCGGCACCGCCACATGCGTTGGTGATCCGCCTTCTTGCAACTGTCGTAGGGTAAAGTCGCCGGGGCGGTGGACCTCACCCTTCAGCACGCTTACTCTGGGGAGCGATCCGAATCCCCGCAAACGCAGGCGCTCATGACTGATACCCCGTCCACCGGATACCGCGTTCTCGCCCGCAAGTACCGGCCCGAAACCTTCGCCGATCTGGTCGGGCAGGATGCCATGGTGCGCACGCTTAAGAACGCGTTCGAGGCGGACCGCATCGCGCAGGCCTTTATCATGACCGGCATCCGCGGCACCGGTAAAACCACCACCGCGCGGATCATCGCCAAGGGCATCAACTGCGTCGGGCCGGACGGCAATGGCGGCCCCACGACCGAACCCTGCGGCGTGTGCGAGCATTGCACCGCGATCATGGAAGGCCGCCATGTCGATGTGCTCGAGATGGACGCGGCCTCGCGCACCGGCGTCGGTGACATTCGCGAGATCATCGACAGCGTCGCCTACCGCGCCGCCTCTGCCCGCTACAAGATCTACATCATCGACGAGGTGCACATGCTCAGCACCTCGGCCTTCAACGCGTTACTGAAAACGCTCGAAGAGCCCCCGGAGCATGTGAAATTCATCTTTGCCACCACCGAGATCCGCAAGGTGCCGGTGACGGTGCTTAGCCGCTGCCAGCGGTTTGATCTGCGCCGGATCGAACCCGAAGTGATGATCGCGCTGATGCGCAAGATCGCAGCCTCGGAAGAGGCCGAAATCACCGATGACGCGCTGGCGCTGATCACCCGCGCCGCCGAAGGCTCGGCCCGCGATGCCACATCGCTTCTGGATCAGGCAATCAGTCACGGCGCGGGCGAGACGACCGCCGAACAGGTGCGCGCCATGCTGGGTCTGGCCGACCGGGGCCGCGTGCTGGACCTGTTTGACCTGATCATGAAGGGCGACGCGGCGGGCGCGCTGACCGAACTGGGCGCGCAATACGCCGAAGGTGCCGATCCGGTGGCAGTTCTACGCGACCTTGCCGAGATCACCCACTGGATCAGCGTGGTCAAGATCACGCCCGAAGCCGCCGAAGACCCCACCGTCAGCCCCGATGAACGCATGCGTGGCACGCAGATGGCGGAGACGCTGCCGATGCGCGTACTGAGCCGCATGTGGCAAATGCTGCTCAAGGCGCTGGAAGAAGTCGCGGCCGCGCCCAACGCGATGATGGCCGCCGAAATGGCGGTGATCCGCCTCACCCATGTGGCCGACCTGCCCAGCCCGGACGAGCTTTTGCGCAAATTGCAGGACACACCGCCCCCACCCGCGCCCGGCCCGGCACCGATGCAGGGTGGCGGCAATGGCGCATCCGGGCCCACGGGCCATGCGGCAGGCCCGTCCTTCGCCCAGCCCAGCCGCCCCGTGAATGGCGCGTCAGGCGTCAGCATGTCCGGGCAAACGCCCGCGCTGGCCACCGATCAGGCGCTGGCGCACTATCCCAGCTTTGCGCATGTGGTCGATCTGATCCGCGCGAACCGCGACGTGAAATTGCTGGTCGAGGTCGAAACCTGCCTGCGCCTCGCCGCCTATCAGCCGGGCCGGATCGAATTCGTGCCCACTGACGATGCGCCCTCCGATCTTGCGCAGCGTCTGGGCAGCGCGCTGCAACGCTGGACCGGCAATCGGTGGGCGGTCAGCATCGTGAACGAAGGCGGAGCCGACACCATTGCCGAAACCCGCGATGCCGCGGATCTCGCGCTCAAGACCGAGGCGCGCGAACATCCGTTGGTGCAAGCCGTGATATCGGTCTTTCCCCGCGCAAAGATCCTCAGCATCCGCACCCCCGAGGAACTGGCGCAAAAGGCCCAAGCAGAGGCCCTGCCCATCGTTGAAGAGGAATGGGACCCATTCGAGGAAGATTAATCACCGCTCTCATGTGCAGCCTGCCGGGCGTCGCGTTCGCCGACGTCTGTCGCTCCCATCGACCGGAATGGAATGGCCAGCCTGTCACCATCTGGGGCGAGGCGCTGGCGCTGTTCTCCAGCCCGGCGGCACTGTTCCTGCTGGCGGCGTCCGCCGTAGCGGTGGCGCTGCGCAGTCAATCGGGCGCGCTGGTCGTCTGCGTGTTGTGGTCGTTTCTGGCCTTGGGCATCATATCATTTGACCCGAAAACCCGTGCGTTGGCCGTAAACGAGGGCTGCGTCGGCTCACCTATCCTGTTCATTGAGGTGATCGCGCTTTTGAGCGGCGCGATGATCGTCTACACCAGCCGCCGGGTACAAAAGGGCTGAGACCTTGTGCGCGCCCCCTGCCGCACGTATCTAAGAAGGCAACGATGACCACCCAACCGGAGGAAGAGCATGTTCAAGGGACTGGGCCAGATGGGCGACATGGCCAAGATGATGAAAGCTGCGCAGGAAATGCAGACCAAGATGGCCGCGCTTCAGGAAGAGATGCACAGCCTCACCGTCACCGGGGTCAGCGGCGCCGGCTTGGTCAAGGCCGTGGCCACCTGCAAGGGCGAGCTCAAGAGCCTCGATATCGACCCGTCCATTTTCTCCAGCGACGACAAGGAAGTGGTCGAGGATCTGATCCTCGCCGCGATCAAGGACGCCCAGGGCAAGGCCTCGGACCGCGCGCAGGAAGAGATGGGCAAGCTGACCGAAGGCATGGGGCTGCCCAAGGATATGAAACTCCCCTTCTAGGGCCGTTTCAAATCCGTTGCGCCAGAGAGCGGAAAATCCAGGATTTTCTGCGGAGTAGCGTCGGCAAAGTCAGGATCCCATGAGCTCCACCCGCGACATCGACGCCCTGATCGAGATGATGGCCAAGCTGCCGGGCCTCGGGCCACGTTCGGCCCGGCGCGCGGTGTTGCACCTGATCCGCAAACGCGAGCTGAAGCTGACCCCGCTGGCCGACCTGATGCAGGCCGTTGCCGCCACCGCGCGCGAATGCACCCGCTGCGGCAATATCGGCAACGCCGAGATCTGCGATATCTGCCTGTCCGAGAAACGCGCCAACGGCATGCTCTGCGTGGTCGAGGACGTGGCCGATCTCTGGGCGATGGAACGCGCGACCGTATTCAAGGGGCGCTACCACGTGCTCGGCGGCACGCTCAGCGCGCTGGACCAAGTGGGGCCGGAGCAGCTTCGCATTCCGCAGTTGATTGCCCGGATCGAGGCAGAAGGGATCGTGGAAGTCATCCTCGCCCTCGGCGCCACCGTCGACGGGCAGACCACCGCGCATTACATCGCCGACCAGATCGAGGACAGCGTCCGCCTGACTTCGCTGGCCCAGGGCGTGCCAATCGGTGGCGAGCTGGACTATCTCGACGAAGGCACGATCACGGCAGCACTAAACGCGCGCAAGGAGATATGAGCGCGGCTTTTCGCATTATCCGTCATTCCGCAATCTACGCAGGATGTGTGTTTTGTGCCGGGTTCGCACTTGGCGTGGTCCGGGTGCTCTGGCTGGCGCCAAGCTTCGGACCTTTGGGGGCGGTTGCGCTGGAATTGCCGATCATGTTGGCGATTTCATGGGCCGTGAGTGCAGCCTTGCTGCGCAAATCCCATGGCGACTGGTCACGCCTACAACGTCTAGCGATGGGCGGATTCGCCTTTGTCTTGCTGATCGCGATGGAATTGGCGCTCGGCGCGGCGTTGACCGGCGATGGTGTGGCGGCCTTTTTCGCGAGGCTGTCCACATTGCACGGCGCGCTGGGATTGGCCGCACAGATCGCTTTCGGGCTGATCCCCTGGGTGCAGAGCCTGTTTGCCCCCCAAAAACCGTGACGACCTGCCGGACCATGACCCTTCGGGACGAGGCAGGCCGTCACTCCTTGAGCTGACCACCCGCGCCTCCCCACGCGAGCGATCAGGTCTCGGACCCGTCAGAGGACGATCACATCCAGTGGCGGGAAACCGTTGAACCCCACAGACGAATAGCTGCTGGTGTAGGCGCCGCAGTTGCGGATCATCACTTTGTCGCCGCATTGCAGCGCCAGCGGCAGCATCACCGGGCGTTGTTCGTAAAGGATATCGGCACTGTCACATGACGGGCCAGCCAGCACGCAGGGGCCGACCTCGCCGCCATCATGCGGGGTTTCGACACGGTAGCGGATCGCCTCGCCCATGGTTTCAGCCAAGCCCGAGAACATGCCGATATCCAGGTAAACCCAGCGGTGCAGGTCATCGTCCGACTTGCGCGACACCAGCATCACTTCGGCCGCGATGTGACCGGATTCCGCCACCAGCCCACGACCCGGCTCTGCCATGATATAGGGCACGTCGCCAAACAGTTCGCCAACCGTCTGCATGACGGCGGCGGCATAGGATGTGGCACCTTCCACGGCGGTGTCATAGCTGGCGGGAAAACCGCCGCCAAGGTTCAGCACGTTCAGGTCATGACCCGCCGCGCGGGCGGCATGCCACAGCTCAGCGATCTGGGCCAGCACCGGGGTCCAGTACTCGGGGCGGCGGGTCTGGCTGCCAACGTGAAACGATAGGCCCGCGACGGTCACGCCCTGCGCCTTTGCATGTTCCAGCAGGCCCGGCAGCGCGGAATGCGCACAGCCGAACTTGCGGCTGAGCGGCCAGTCAGCTGCAGAATTCTCGACGATCACGCGCAGGTAGACGCGCGCCTCGGGAGCATGATCGCGAATCTTGTTGATCTCGGCATCGCTGTCAGAGGCAAAGAGCGTCACACCCGCATCATAGGCAAACGCGATGTCGGCGGGGCGTTTGATGGTATTGCCAAAAGAGATGTCGCGCCCCTTGGCACCCTGGCTGAGGCACAGCTCGATTTCGCCGCGGCTGGCGGCGTCAAAACGCGCGCCCTTCCCGACCAGCATGCGGATGATCTCGGGAGCGGGGTTTGCCTTGACGGCATAGTGGATGCGGGCATGGCCCAGACCAGCGGCCAGCGCGTCATACTGCGCCGCGATACGGGCACGGCTGATCACCAGCGTGGGTTTGTCAAAACTCGATGCGGAAATGAAATCGGCAACATCGTCGAATGCAGCGGGAACGACAGGCGCAAGCGCGCCCGGGAATATAGCGGTCATGGTCATCTCCAAAAGGAACCCCCGGATCGTCCGGGTCAGTACAGCAGTCAGAGACGTTACCGTCGCTACATAAACGCGGGTCAGTCAGAAGGAAGCTGACCGGCCAGAGGCGCGTGCGTTGGCGTCTGAATTGCGCATGTATACCGATTGCAGATTCGCGCAAGTTGAAATCGTATGCGGTATCGAAATTTCTGCGGCCACGAGGATTTTGGCCACCTTTTCACAGGCGCGTAGGCGCAGGCTTGGCGCCGGAGGGCCACCCGATCCGGCAATACCTGCATCGAATCACCCCGCCGGGCTGCGGCGGGCAGACACCATATCTGCACCTGGCTCTGAAAAAATCAGGCGATGATGCAACGAATGGCCCGCAAAACGCCCCTGAGCACGTTATTGTGAATGATACGCCTTGACCTAAATCCTGCCGTAAAGTCGTTAATAAAGTAAGCTACGGACGAAAACGCCAATGATTTCACCGGGAGTACCAGACCAATGTTGACCAGACGGCATTTCATTCAGACCACAGCCGCGCTGTTCTCCACCGCGATTCCAGCAGCATCGCTCGCCACGTCGGCGTCAGCGCAAAGCAGCTGGGCGGCCTGGGACGCGCGGGTGACACCACCTAACTACGACCCTGCCACATCGAACCCATGGGGCTTGCATCCGCGCTTTCTGCCGGTGCTGGTCGAGGCGAATGATGGGCTGACACCGGGGGACATCCACGTGGATGCGGTGGCGCGGTATCTGTATCACATCAACGGTGACGGAACGGCGATGCGCTACGGCGTCGCCATTGCGCGCGGCAACCTCTACGAGCCGGGGACATATACGATCCGGCGCAAGGCGAAATGGCCGAAATGGACCCCCACCGCCGCAATGATCAAACGCGACCCGTACTATGCCAAGTACGAAGACGGTGTGCCGGGTGGTCCGACCAACCCGCTGGGATCACGCGCTTTCTATCTCTATGTGGGCAATCGCGACACCTACCTGCGCATTCACGGAACACCCAGCCCGCGCTCTGTCGGCGGTCGGGCCAGTTCCGGCTGTGTCCGCATGGTGATGGCGCATATCATCGGGCTTTACGATCATGTTGCCATCGGCTCGACCGCGCATCTCTATGCGCCCGAAAGCTATGTAACCGCCACCAGCTAAGGCGGTTCATCTCGGAACAGACCGTAACCGGTTACGGCAGCGGGCGGAATGCCCGCGCCGACCACGCGTGGCTCAGGACGCGACTTTTGTGCAGATCGGCCGCCCGTCGGTGGTCCGCAGCGGCAGCATTGTAGTCTCGACCGGGCCGGCATAGCGATACCAGAGGCATCCGTCCGGCTGCACGCGCACAGTGGCAAGATCCTGCCCTGGTGCCGCCATCTCGACGATGCTTTCAGGTAACTTCACGACGGGTTCCGTGCTCGCGGATGTTCCGGCCTCCATGCAGGCGCCAAGCGCCAAGACTGAAACGAGTGACAAACTGATCTTGAAATTCATCGATACATCCACTGAATGATTGGCGGCTGTTGCCACTTTGCTTGCGCACCCTGCCGGGATACAAGCGCCGCTGCCAAAATCGAATGAAAAATCACGAGTGTGGTGCAGGCTTCAAACAGTCCTGCGCGCTACAATGGCAGATCGGCCTCGACGACAATCCCGGTTTCGGGCCACTTGAAGTCGATCGTGCCACCCGTCGCCCTGATGAGGTCGGACACGATACGCGACCCGTTCCAACGCTCGGGGCGGGTTATTTTCGGGCCGCCCAACTCCACCCACTTGCAGACAACATGCCGCTCAGCGCCATCCGCCCGGAACTGCCAACTGAAATCGACGCCCCCCGTCGGGACACTCAACGCCCCATATTTGACCGAATTTGTCGCCAGTTCATGCAATCCCAACGTCAAGGGCGAGACAAGCCCCGTTGGCAGCGCATCATCCGGCCCGGTCAGCGTGAATTGCCGCACGCCGCCCGGCGCATAGGCGGTCAGGATGGTCCGGGACAGATCGCCCAGCCCCATCCCTTCCGTCCCGACCCCGCCGAAGGTCTGAAAGTGAACATTGCCCAACGCCGCGAGCCGTTCACTTATGACGGCGCCCAGCTGGGTCGCATCGGCTTCCTCGCGGGCAGACATCTTGATGATGACATTCATCACATTCATGATGTTCCGCAAACGATGCACCAATTCCTCGTCCGCCAGCCTGCGCGCCTCGATCTCCATGTTGCGCTTGGCCGTCACATCCAGCTGCGATCCGAAATAGAAGACGGTTTTTCCCGCGTTGTCGGTGATCGGCCCGATTTGCAGGGCATTGACGAAACTGGTCCCGTTCTTGCGATAGTTCAGGATCTCTACGGTATCGACACGCTGTTCCTCTACGACCCGCTGGATGGATCGCACGCTGGCCAGCGTGGTGTCCGGCCCCTGCAGAAACCTGCAATTACGCCCGATGACGTCTTCCAGATCATAACCGGTCAGATTGCTAAACGCGGCGTTTGCATAAACGATCGGATTGTCGGGCAATGTCGGATCGGTAATGCACAACGGGACGCGCGCCTGCCGCACGGCCTGAGCCATTGCCGTATCGCTTTCAATATCCCAGCGCGCCTGGGCCAAGTCCTTGGTCAAAAGTCCCTCCGAACATACTGCAACCGCAACGGCTCTCCTGACAGCATAAGTCTTGCCACCGATCAGAGCCAAGGGAATTGGCGATGCACGACGACGCGGCAACCGCATGGATTGCCTGTCGCCCTGTTCGCAGGGGCCAAACCAAGCCCCCTGCCCCCGCCCGTTTCATCCCGGCGGGAGCGGATCTTGATCTTAACGTTCGTCTTCGTCGTCCTCGTCCGGATTGTCGGGCAGGTTGAAAAGGCTTTCCGCGTCGAATTTCTTTTCCGTCTCTTCGGGCTCCGATTCGCTGAGCGTGAACGTCTCCAGCCCTTCGATGGCTGTCGGGATTTTGGTCTCGGCATCCATCCCGAGGCTCTGCTCCGTGCTCAGCAGCTTGCGGCGCTCATCGTCGGTCATCGCCTCGCCTTCGCGGGCTTTCTTGGCGGCGGCCTTCTGGACGGCGGCGTCAAGCTCGGACTGCTTGCACAGGCCCAGCGCCACCGGGTCGATCGGCTGGATGTTGGCGATGTTCCAGTGGGTGCGCTCGCGGATCGCCTGGATGGTCGGCTTGGTGGTGCCTACCAGCTTGGAAATCTGGCTGTCGGCCAGCTCGGGGTGAAACTTGACCAGCCACAGGATCGACGCCGGGCGGTCCTGGCGTTTGCTCAGCGGCGTATAGCGCGGGCCGCGACGCTTTTCTTCGCCCACCGCAGAGGCGTTGAATTTCAGTTTCAGCTTGTGCTGCGGGTTCTTTTCGGCGGCGTCGATCTCTTCCTGCGTCAGCTGGTTATTGGCGACGGGATCGAACCCCTTGACGCCCGCAGCCACATCGCCATCGGCGATGCCCTGCACTTCAAGCTCGTGCATTTCGGTGAAATCCGCGATCTGCTTGAACGTGAGCGTGGTATTGTCCACCAGCCAGACGGCGGTGGCTTTGGCCATGAGCGGTTTTGCCATTGTCTTGTCTCCTTGGTCTTTGGGGCGCACACACTTCTTCCCTGTCTCCTGTCTCCAGGAGGCCCGGGCCAGGGCCGGGGCGGGTTTCCGTTGTGGGGGAACTTGGGCGCTGTATAGTGACCTCCGGAAAAAAAAGAAAGACCAAAGAATGCGCGCCTTCATCGCCTTTTTGTTCTACGCCACGGCGGCGCTCGCGGGCGAGGACCGCCCCGGAGAGTTCGATTACTACGTTCTGGCCATGAGCTGGTCGCCCACCTGGTGCGCTCTGGAGGGCGACGCGCGCGGCGCGGCGCAATGCCACAAGGCCGCCGATTCCGGCTGGATTCTGCACGGACTCTGGCCGCAATACCACCGTGGCTGGCCCGAACATTGCCAAACAACCGAACGCCCGCCCTCGCGGTCCATGACGCAGGCAATGGCCGATATCATGGGCAGTTCCGGCCAGGCCTGGTACCAGTGGAAAAAGCACGGGCGTTGTTCTGGGCTGAGCGCGCCGGCCTATTACGCATTGGCGCGCGAAGCCTACAACAAGGTGAACCGCCCCGAGGTCTTCCGCAAGCTGACAAAACCGGTGAAGCTGCCTGCCGCAGTGGTCGAAGAGGCGTTTCTGAAGGCCAACCCGGGTTGGGAGCGCGACATGCTGACCATCACCTGCCGTCAGGGGCGCATCCAGGAGGCGCGGCTGTGCCTGTCAAAAACGCTGGACCCGGTGCCTTGCGGGCGCGACGTGGTGCGCGATTGCCCCGCGAAGGATGCGCTGTTTGCGCCCATTCGCTGAAGCCACGCCTGAAACCGCGGAAGGAATTTGAGTATTTTTGGCAAAATGAAGCCCAAGGGGTGGGCGTGTCAGAGCGCCCGCGTGATCAGCACGATGACGAGGATGGGAACCAGCATTGCATGGCTTACCTCGTCAAACCAGTTGCTGCTGCTCCAGCCCAAGGCCCAGACCGCCTGCCCCAGCACGGCAACCAATGGCACGAAAAGGCTGCTGGTCAGCGCGCCGTAGCAGCAGAGAGCCAGCACCATGAGCGCAACCGGGATTGGCGCATAGCCCCAGCGGTATAGATCGACCGGGATCGCCCCTGTCGCGGCGGCGAGGAACGCGGTGTAGAGGATCAGTAACACCAGAAGTTCGGTTGTTGAAAATGGCTGTACCGGCAGGCCCAGCGCGGCCGCCGTGTGGCGCAGCGCCAGCGCGGGCAGCAGCACGCCGAACGGGGCGAGCAATGCGATGAGCGCGCCCAGCGCAAGGCTGCCGTGAAAGAGCAGCACCGCGCCAAGGCCCAGAACAGCGCCCAGTGCCGCCGCCAGCGGTGGCGTCAGCGTCAGCCCCGCCAGCGCGAAGGCGACCCAGCCGATCATCACCGCCAGCGCGGCATTTGTGACCAGCGCGTTCATAATGTCTCCAGCCATGCCGCGTTGAACACATGCGCCTTGATGCCGCGCTTGGTGCCCTGCGAATAGGTCAGCGCGAAATCGCCGTCCGGCAACTGCCGCAGCATCGGGTAGCGCAGGGCGCCGTCCTCGGGGGCAATGACATGCAGCAAACGCCAATGCGCGCCGCCATCCTCGCTGAGCGACAGGCGCAAATCCTGGGGGCGGGCGGGATCGTCGTTCATCGCGATGAGGATACGCGCGCCGCCCAGCGACAAGGCCGCGACCGGCGCGCTGGGATTGGCGATGTCGGTCTGGCGGACGCGGCTCCAGCTCTGGCCGCCATCCTCGGTGTGACTGATCAGCAGGCGGCCCCGGGCAGTGTCGAAATCGCGCAGGAATGCCACCGCGCGGCGCGCGCCCAGCGGCACCACCATCGGCTGGATCGGTTGCAGCCCGCGCGCATCCATGCGGGCTGTGTCGCGCACCCTGCCCTGCCCGTCTGTCCGCACCAGAAGCCCGTGCATCTGCCCCATCTCGAAATAGGCGGGCAGAGCATATGAGCCGTCGGCATAGGCCACCATCGGGGATTTCACCAGGTGCGAGCGGTTCAGCAGCGGCGACAGGTTCAGCTTGCGCGCGTGCTGCGGGCCATCCGCGCCCATGCGGATATCCGCGACCGAGGCCATTGCCCAGCCGCCCACCGACACCGTCGTGGCATAGAGCCCGCCCGGCACCGCCTCGTTCTCGATCGTGTTGCCCAGCGTCACCACCAGTTGTCCCGGCGCCATCGCCGCGCCCAGCGCACGGCGCGTCACATGGCGGCGAGGGGCAGCGGCGGTCCAGCCCTCGGGGTCGCGCGTCAATCGCGCGGCGAAGATGTCGACATCGGCGCGCGCCTCTTCGGAGCCCTGAAACCACAGGACATCAAAGCCATCGTCGGTCAGCGCAATGGCTGGGGAATGCGCCTGACCACTGGGCGCGGTATGGTCCAGCACCGTTTCGAAAAAGGGTGCGCCCTGCGCTTCGATCCGGGGCGGCACATCAAAGCGCCACTCGAGCGGCACATCACGGCGGATGGTCCACAGGCTGAGGCAGAGGCTGAGCGCGGCCAGCCCGAGGATCGCGACATGCACGGCGCCCAACACAGGCTCAGACCGCCAGAACGATCTTGCCGATATGGGTGCTGCCCTCCATATGCGCATGCGCGGCGGCAGCCTCGGCCAGCGGGTAGCAGCTATCCATCACCGGGGCGACGCGGCCCGCTTCCAGCAGCGGCCAGACATGGGTGCGCAACTCATCGGCGATCCGGGCCTTGGCCAGGTCGCTTTGCGGGCGCAGGGTGCTGCCGGTGATCGTCAGGCGGCGCATCATGACATGGGCGAAGTTGAGTTCGACCTTGGAGCCCTGCAGGAACGCGATCTGCATCAGGCGCCCGTCATCGGCGAGGGATTTGACGTTGCGCGGGAGGTAGTCGCCGCCGACCATATCCAGGATCAGGTTTGCCCCGCCCTCGGCGCGCAGTACATCGACGAAATCTCGCGCGCGGTAATTGATCGCCTGTTCCGCGCCCAGATCCAGGCACACCTGGCATTTCTCGTCCGATCCGGCGGTGGTGAAAACCCGAGCGCCGAACGCGGCACCCAGCTGGATTGCCGTGGTGCCGATACCGGACGAGCCGCCATGCACCAGGAACCGCTCGCCCGCCTTCAGGCCGCCGCGTTGGAACACGTTGGACCAGACAGTATAGAATGTCTCGGGCAGGCAGGCGGCCTCTTTCAGCGCCATGCCCTGCGGGATCGGCAGGCAATGTGCTGCTGGCGTTGCCACGTATTCGGCATAGCCGCCACCGGGCAGCAGCGCGCAAACCGCATCGCCCACCGCCCAGTCAGCAACGCCCGCACCGATCGCGGCAATCTCGCCCGAGGCCTCAAGCCCCGGCAGATCGCTGGCCCCCGCCGGCGGATTATAAAGGCCCGCGCGTTGCAACGCATCGGGGCGGTTCACCCCGGCAAAGGCCACCCGGATCACCACCTCGCCCGCGCGGGGCCGGGGCATCGGGCGCTTGGCCATTTGCAGAACTTCCGGCCCGCCGGGCTGGGTGATTTCCACGGCGTTCATCATCTCGGTCATCGTGTTCTCCTATGTCTGATCCTGCGGGCCACGATCTGGCCGGGCCGCGCCCCAATGGCCGGGCATGTCGGCCCTCGGCCCGGGCTGCGGCGCGCGTATCCGCGACAGCAAGTCAAGCGGCCCGGCCAGAGCGCGGCTCAGCAATGGGTTTTCGCGCATCTTCGCCTTGGTTTTTTCGATCTGCATCACGTTGTCGATGCGCCGGTCCAGAAATTCCCAGGTCGCGCTGTGTTCCTGGCTCTCATCCCCCAGCCAATAAAGCACGGTACTGCCATAGACACCCGAAAGCGTCGCGCGCTTGGTGTACCAGTTCACGTCATCCGAGGTATCGCCCAACGCGCTCCAGATATGATCGCAGGTCTGCCATATCGCACGCGCACCGTCCGCTGCGTGATGCGGCAGCGCAAAGAGCGCCATGCCCCGGCGCACCATCTCGCGATCCTCGACCGCCTCCAGCCGGAAACGCACGGCGGCGGCGATCCGATCCCGAAACCGCATTTCGGACAGATCCGCCTCTTCCAGCCGTGCCAGCATCACGGCATCGCCCGCCGCATGATAGGCCAGCGCCAGATCGACCGCGCCGCGCGGAAATAGCGCGCGCGCGACACCCGGCGCGACACCCGCATCACGTACCGCGGCGTCAAAACCGGCCTGGCTCCAGCCATCGAACGGCACATGCATGGCGGCAGCCTTCAGCAGCGCGGTAGTCAGCTCCGGATCGGTCATTTTTGCTCTCCCGGTTCTCTCTATCCTGGCTTGGCCCGCACCCTAGACAAATCTCGAAGGCTTTGCTATAGACCCGCCTCCTGCAATCACTTGCAACTCAAACTTAGAAAGGTGGTGAAAACCACATGCAGGTTAGTGTACGCGACAACAACGTCGATCAGGCGCTCCGCGCCCTGAAGAAAAAGCTACAGCGCGAAGGTGTGTTTCGCGAAATGAAGCTCAAGCAACATTTCGAGAAACCGTCCGAGAAAAAAGCGCGCGAAAAGGCTGAAGCTATCCGTCGTGCCCGTAAACTGGCACGTAAGAAAGCCCAGCGCGAAGGTATGCTCTGAGCAGCCCTTGATAGCTTGATCCGCACTGCAAAAGCGCATCCCGGAAACCGGTTTTCGGACCAGATGTGCAAAAGTTAGAACTGACGACCCCCGAGGCCCGGCCGCGGGGGTTTGTCGTTTCTGGCGTCAGGCGATTCGCGCATCAGCGTGACGCCAGCCCATTCCCACCCGCGACCGGCGGCGGTTTGCCGCTTTGGTGATAGCCCTTGATGGAGCGGGACCGCTCGCATATCTCAGCGTCAGAACCTGTTTGCCCGGAAAGAGACCCAAATGACCGTCCTGACCCAGATTGACCGCGCCCTGATGGCGCTGATTGCGGCGGTTCTGGCCGCGTCGGTGGTGATCTATTTCGTCAATCCCACCTATTTCTGGGCCACCTTCGCCGCCGAAGACAAACTGGTGGAATATGGCACCGCATTCTTCCTGCTCGTCTCCAGCATGGTTCTGCTGGCAAACGCGCGCCACCTCTCGGGGCGGGGCCTGCGCCTGGCCGCCGTTATGACACTGCTCTATGCGCTGATGTTCTTCCTTGCCGCGGGCGAAGAAGTATCATGGGGCCAGCGGATATTCGGCTGGGAATCCGGCGAATTCTTCCAGGAAAACAACAAACAGTTCGAAACCAACTTTCACAACCTCATCGTTGGTGACGTCCACCTGACCAAGACGCTCTTTGGCCCGATCCTGACAGCCTGCATCCTTGCCTATCTGCTGGTGTTGCCGCTGCTCTATACCCGCAGCCCCCGCATCGCGGCGCTGGCGGATCGGCTGGCGGTGCCGGTGCCGTGGCTGCGCCACGGCCTGATCGCGGTCGCAGCCAGCATCATCATCGCGCTGATCGACGTCGAGCGGAAATGGGAGGTTTACGAACTGGTGTTCAGCCTGCTGACCGTTTCGATATTCCTGTTGCCGCAGAACCGCGACAAGGTCGCGTAGTCCCGTCACCTGCCTACCGCTGTCACGCCCCCCACGAAGGGCAGTCCGGTTGCATCGCGTTTGGCCTCGATCCGCCAAGACGGGCGGCTCATCGGGACCTATGCCGATAGCCTCTGACCTCGTCCGATCAGATGATCTCGTCCTCGTCATAGAGCGGCGCCGCGTCGAGATGCGCGGTCACGCCTTCTGCCGCGGCCTCGGCGCGCGCGGTTTCGGCGATGTGAAACAGCGCCTCCCCCTCGTAGACCACTGGCATGTTGGTGCGCCCGATGATGATCCCCTCCGCATCCGCGACCACCTCGGTCTCAACCTCGCCGAACGGGTCGGAGACCGCGCCCAGCACCGTGCCGGGCACCACCGTGTCGCCGATCGACAGATACCCGCGGAACAACCCGCCCGCAGGCGCTCGGTACCAGTTCGACCCGCCGCACATCACGGTGCGGGTCTTGGTGCGTGGCACCGCGCGACGGGCCAGCATCCCCATTTCGTGCATCACCCGCAGGATGCCCGACACGCCCGCCCGCGCCGCCAGTTCATCGAACCGCAGCCCCTCGCCGCCCTCGTATAGCAGCACATCTATGCCCGCCGCCTCGGCGGCCATCCGCAAAGAGCCTTCGCGCAGTTTCGAATTCAGCATCACCGGCGCGCCGAAACTTGCCCCAAGCGCCGCAAGCCGGTCATTGTCGGGCGTCAGCCGGATCTGCGGCAGGTTGGTCCGGTGGATCGCCGCCGAATGCAGATCGATCCCCAATTCAGAGCGCATCACGACTTCGCTCATGAAGATATGCGCCAGCCGCGAGGCCATCGACCCTGTCGGCCCACCCGGAAAGCAGCGATTCAGGTCGCGCCGGTCGGGCAGGTAGCGGGCGTTGTTGAGAAATCCGTAAGTATTGACGATGGGCACGGCCAACAGCGTGCCGGACATGGATTTCAGCGCATTGGCTTTCAGAAGGCGACGCACGATCTCGACCCCGATCACCTCGTCGCCATGCACGGCAGCCGAGACGAACATGACCGGCCCGGGTTTGCGCCCGTGGACCACATGCACCGACAGGTTGACCGGCGTGTGATCCGAAAGCGTACTGACCGGAATATCGACAGTCATCCTCGTTCCCGGCGCAATCCGCTGCCCGCCGATGTCAAATGCCTCACGCTTTACCATGCCGTGCCTTTTCCGGTTCCGGAAGGCGAAGAGATAAGTACATTTCACGCTCCTGTCCATCCAGACATGGCTGCGCCGACGGGAATGGCTCGGGTTCACACCGCTGGCAGGCCGCATCGCGCAAACATCTCTTGCAGGGCAAAAAGCCTGACGATCCCCGATTGACCTCCCGCGTCATTCGTGTAGAAGCGCCGTGTTGCGCAGCCAGGGCCAAGATCGCGCCTGTGCCGGGCAACATGCCGGTGTAGCTCAGCTGGTAGAGCACGTCATTCGTAATTAGCGGGTCCCCGCGAAAATGACTTGCGAAACCAACGAGTTCGCGGCAAAGGAGTAGAACTAGTAGGGCCATAGTAGGGTCCGGAAAGCCGCTGTAGCTCAGCTGGTAGAGCACGTCATTCGTAATGATGGGGTCGGGGGTTCGAGTCCCTTCAGCGGCACCACTTCTCTTTAAAAATCAGACACTTACAGAAGCGATTGACAATGGTGCCTGGCGCCTAAGCACCTGCAGCAATGATGCTTTCGACATTCAAAAAAATTGGAGCAAAGCTCGCAAAATGTTCTGCTTCAACATGCGGCACGATGTTGTTTGCAAAGTGCACCTTGTCACCGATGAACCGGGTAAAACGCTCGGGGCGCGACTGGTCGACTGCGAAGTGTGCCTCCAACCATGTCCTTTAGACCAAGGTCAGGTCGATGATGCCGTCGGCGCGCGCAAAAGGCGTCCAAATAGGTCGGCAGAGAGCGCGGACCAAGAGCGGTCTGCCCCGCCATAGCGTCAATAAGAAACCGGTACCGATTACCATCATTGACCAAGCGGGCATTATGAGACCATTTTTGGAATGTTAATGCGGGAGTGAGGCGTGGCAGAAATAGACCAGCAGGTAATCATTGAGCGGATTAGAAAAACGCCAAACTACGACAAGCTGCGGAACCTTGAGACGAACATCGCCAACAACGATGCGATGACACCTGAGATAGAGGCGGCGATAAAGGCGCACTATGGGTCACTCGCGCGACAGGTAGTAGCCGACAAGACCGGCATCGACCTGACCAACCTGACACCAGCCGAAGAAAAGATCGTCCTGGCTGTTGCCGAATACGTCGGCCTCATGAAGCGAGACCACAAGACTACGTCTCGAACGTTTCAGCAATTGAAAAACCGCGGCCTGATCGGAGCCGCAGAAACCGCAGTCTCAAGGGCCAAGCCAACCCAAGGTTTCACGGTCTTGAGCGATGCGGATCGCGCTGACCTATCCTATGAGCAGATCATCATCGATCATCCCGAGGAGTTCTCGGAGCGGGCCCTTTGGTATGCCCATAGAGCGCTAGGGTTGCCAAATGCCACAGCCAAGCCCCCCACGAACGAAGATGCATCAACTCAGACCCGAACCGAGTTGCTCTTAGATTGGCTCAAGGTGCGCCGGACGTCCTCGCCTGGGACGATCACACCCTACAGCAATGCCGAGGCAGCAGTGGCCATGGGCATCGGGGACATGGCGAAGTTCGGCCGCACACATGGCAACATACAATCGCGGCTTGATTTCGCGTGTTATCGGCTGCGCCTGCCGCCTTTGGGCATGACGGCGAAGCAGTGGTTTTCGCGCGCGTGGAACTGGGGTGAGACAGGGTGGGACTTCCCGCGCGACGATATGCAGAAAGCCGCGCAGAGCAGGGTTTGGTCAGACGACGATTTCGAACGCGTTCTGCATATGACGCGCACTTTGCCCGGTGGATCGTCGAAGCTCTGGAAGGACGAGGCGGCACAACATCCGGAGGCCATCCAGTCTTGGGCAAGCGGCCTTGCACCCGCCGAGGAAGAGTCTTTCTGGGTGCTCGTATGCAACCCGCAAAAATGGGCGATCGATGAATTCCTAGTGCGAGGTATTGAGGTGGCCTCATGGGGAGTTCGCCGCTCTGATCGTGGCAAAATCAAGCCTGGTCAGCTGGCCATCATCCGAGTTGGACAGGATAGGCGCAGCAAGTCAGAACGGGATGGACGGCCTCAGCTTGACCCCGGAATCTACGCCATCTGTCAGGTTCTGACTGACCCGTACGAAGCTACTGGCGCGAGTGATGAGTTCTGGTCTCCGGGGAGTGAACGAGAAGCAGGTTGGCCGACAGTCGGTATTCGCTACTTGAAGACATTCCTGGATAGCCCGCTGCGTATCGAGACCCTGCAGGAAAAGGCACCGGTCGTGTCAAAGCTTTTACTGGAAGGGTTTCAGGGCTCCACCTTTCCGATTTCTGGCGATGACTTTCGGGCGGTTGCAGCCCTTCTAGGCATGCGGATTGATGATCTTCCAAAACCCCAAGATGCGCCCGATCTGGCGAAGGTGCTGCAGAATATCGAGGATAAGTACAAGGATGCCGCGCCTGAGGTAAAGCAGCGGCAAAGCCAGTACATCGAACGCGGGCCTGTGGGCGCAAAGGTGAAGAAACTCAACGGCTTCAAGTGCCAAATCTGCGAGGCTCTTGGCTGGGCTCCAATCGCGTTTAGAAAGCCCAGTGGCGAGCCTTATGTTGAAGCCCATCACGTCATGCCAGTGTCAAAGCTCGAAAAGGGTTCCTTGCATGCAGCGAATATCATGACGGTTTGTGCCAACCACCACCGACAACTGCACTACGGCGGAATCGATGTCAGCATCGGAGATGAGAAGTTTGGGCTAAAGATCGAAGGCCACCAGATCAGCATTCTGAGACCAACGGTCTGAACAATCAAATTGAAGGCCGACATAACGATTCCCCCTTGCGCTCAAACCAGGTCCAGTGGAGCGGGCCGATTGGGCTTGCGGTAAGAAGACCCGTGCACGGGGTGGGGTACCAGCGCCGACGGCAGTTAGCTGGATTCGCTCCGGGGAAAGTGCTGCACGAGTCTGAGCCGCTGCATATTCGCGAAGAAGGTCTTGCCGTGAGTAGTGCCCACCGAGGCGCAGCGCGCCTTCAGAAAATATGTAACATGCCGCCTTGACTCCAGAAAAGCATATATGTAACACATGTCCTAGCTGATGATTGGATCGAACGGAGAAGAACATGATGCCCGTAGTAAGATTAAACGATGCGACGTTTTCCGACCTGAAGACGTTGGCGACATGGCTAAGCACGGAGACGCCATCGCAAACGATCGATGCGATCGTCGCGCAAACAATGAGAAAGCTCGACCTGGAAAGGGATGTTGATGAGGTTGCCAGCGAAAATAACGACAGCGACTTACTGGAGTTCAAAGCGGCGCCTGGTTTGGCATTCACACGTGTGCTGAGTGCTACCGTCGATGGTCAGCCGCTTCCCAAGGCGAATTGGGCGTCGCTCCTTCTTGCGGTCGTTGCAGCCATCAAGAACCAGGGGCTCTCGGCGGATGAGCTTGTAAAGGCGCTCGATATCCCAGCTAGCCGATCGAGGCTGAACACCCAAGGTTACACCTATTACCAGCACCTCGGGATTTCGGTTCAAGGGCAGTCAGCCCAGGATGCTTGGAAGGAATGCGAGAGGTTGGCGACTAAATTCCAAGTTCCTGTCGAGGTTCACTTCCAATGGAGGGACAATCCGAAGGCGCAGCACCCTGGGCGCCAGGGAGCCCTACGGACGGGGCTTGGCGCTGCTTAGGACCTAGTTGGCCTCAATCGTTCGCAGGCTTTACAAACGCGAAGCGAGCCTTGAGGCCATTCATATCCGTCATGCACGGAAGCTCGGAGTGTCAGCCTGAAGCACGACCGCAACTTGGTCGCCAAAAGGAACTTTTGAGATCGAGTTACTCCAGATAGAAGTTCAGCCGACGAGGGCGAGAATGAATCTGGTAGATATTTTTCCAAAGGACGGACGCCCACAGGGTCTCTATTGCGAGACCTGCGGATCGAGCATGGACCTCCGCTGTGATGAATTTAAGGGTAAGGCTCCGGCGGCGGCCGTCTGATCTCGGGATCGATCCGATGGTAAGTCCGGCCTTATGTCCGACTTCATTAAC
>NZ_JAPWHW010000011.1 GCF_028369135.1 Roseovarius sp. ZX-A-9 | reverse complement strand
GGATGGGACTTGCCGCTCCCGATCCGTCGCGTGTGGCGCAAACTGGAACGTCAGCCGGGCGGCGACCGGCAGATGGTCGATATCCTCGCCGCCGTGCTGACCGATGGGCTGGATGCGGTTGAAGCGGCCTGTGCCGAGGCTCTGTCGCACAACGTCCATTCGGCAGGCGTCGTGCTGAACATCCTGGCCCGTCACCGCGAGCCACCACCGCCCCTGACAATCACCACCCCGGATGCCCTGCGGCTGGCCTGTGAGCCCATTGCCGACTGCAACCGATATGACAGCCTGAGGAGAACACAGAATGGAACGCTCGGACGTGATCAACGCGATGGGGAAGCTGCGGCTCTACGGAATGAAGGCCGCCTATGACGAGGTGCTGACTACCGCCGTTAAGCGCCAGCACGAGCCCCAGCAGATCATCGGCGATCTGCTCACCGCCGAGATCCGAGAGAAGCAAGCCCGGTCAGTCAAATACCAGATGACCATCGCCAAGCTGCCGCTCGCCAAGGAACTGGAAGAGTTCGACTTCGAGGCGGCGCAAGTCAACGAGACGCTGATCCGCGACCTGGCCACGGGCGATTTCCTGGATCACCAACGCAACCTTGTCCTGATCGGAGGCACAGGCACCGGCAAGACCCATCTCGCCGTCAGCATCGCCCGCGCGTGCATCCGGGCCGGGCGCCGAGGCCGGTTCTTCAATGTCGTCGACTTGGTGAACAAGCTGGACGCAGAAGCCCGCGCAGAACGCCAAGGCCGAACCGCCGATCTCATCTCCCGCCTCGACTTCCTGATCCTCGATGAACTGGGTTATCTGCCCTTCGCCCAAACCGGCGGACAGCTCCTGTTCCACCTGATCAGCAAACTCTACGAACGCACATCCATCATCGTCACAACCAACCTGGCCTTCGGCGAATGGCCCAGCGTCTTCGGCGATGCCAAAATGACAACCGCGTTGCTCGACCGGCTTACGCACCACTGCGAGATCGTCGAAACCGGAAACGAAAGCTGGCGCTTCAAGAACCGCGCATAGCGCAATCCCGAAACCCCGCAGGCCCGCCGCCGCTGCGCTATGTGAGGGCTACGCAGCGCCGGGCCTGCTCAGCACAAGGGGGGCAATATTGGACGCCGATAAGGGGTCAAAGTTCAATGCCGATTGACAGCGCGTTGTCCTGGGCGGTGTCGAGCAGAAGGTTAAGGTTGCCCACTTCCGCCTGTGCCACAGTCGCAAGCCCTTTGTCGTCGCCTATCCCGGCGAGAGCCAGGAGATGGTGCTGGATGCTTTTGTGCGGGCGCTGTCCTGCTACGGCGGGGTTCCGCGACGGGTGATCATCGACAATCCCAAAACGATGGTGACCTATGTCTCCCGCTCGAAGGACCGGGTGTTCCATCCGCGGTTCCTGGCGTTGATGAACCACTATGTCATGGAGCCGGTGGCCTGCACCCCCGCGTCGGGTTGGGAGAAGGGGCAGGTCGAGGACCAGGTCCAGTTTTTACGAGGCCGATTGTTTGTTCCCATGCCAGCCTTCGATGATCTGGACGGGCTGAACGACTGGTTGCGCCTGCGCTGCGAGGAATTGGCAAGTCGCGCTCACCCTGAACAATCGGCTCGCACGATTGCGGAGGTTTTTGAAGATGAGCGGGCCGAGCTGCGCCCCCTGGGGCGGGCTTTTGACGGCTACGTGGAGAAGACGGTGCGTGTCCGCTCCACCTGCCTGGTTCAATATGCCAGCAATCGCTACAGCGTGCCTTCCCGTTTTGCCGGCCAGCATGTCTCCCTGCGCGCCTATGCGGGCCGGATCGTGCTGGTGTCAGGCCAGGATGTCATTGCCGAGCACAAGCGCCGCTTCACCCGCAACGTCAGCTACTTTGAACCGTGGCATTACGTTCCTCTGCTGGACCGCAAACCCGGCGCCTTGCGCAACGGGGCACCCTTCGTGGACTGGCAACTGCCCGATGCCATGCATCGGATCAGAGAACATTACATGGCCGGCAAAGGAGGGGATCGGGAGTTTGTCGACCTGCTCCTGCTGGCTCAGGATCACGGGACCGAGGTCGTCGAGATTGCGTGTGATCTGGCGGTGGAGCAAAATACCCTGCGCCTGCCGGCCATCGTCAATCTGATCAACCAGCTGGTCGAGCCGGTCATCACCCCCTTGGGCGAACCATACACCTATCCGCAGCTGACCCTGCGCCCGGAAGCCGATTGCAAGCGCTATGAGGCATTGTACTCCGCCGAGGAGGCCGCCGCATGAACGCCCTCATCCATTGCCCGGCAGGCGCATTGCACTGCGATGCTGCCGAGAGGGGACCAACTGACCGCCCTGAGACTGCATGGAATGGCAGCTTGCGCACATGATTTGCTGTCCGCGCGCAAGCCGCCAAGTCTGACCGCGCTGCGCTGGCGATAAAACACCTGATCGACGCGGAGACTGTAGAGCGCCGGGTGCGCTCCATCCAGTATCAAATGCGGATCGCGAAGTTCCCGCATCACAAGGACTTCGCTACCTTCGATTACGGCGCAGCAGCCGTCACCAAAACCCAGATCGAGCCCTTCTGCTCGGGCCAGTTCACCGAAGAGGCACATAACCTCATCCTGGTGGGCGGAACCGGGACAGGCAAAACCCATATCGCCATCGCGCTTGGAACCGCCCTGATCAACAATGGCAAGAAGGCCCGCTTCTTCAACGCGGTCGATCTGATCAATGCCCTGATCAAGGAACAGGCCGACGGCAACGCCGGGAAGATCATCCGGCAATTGTCATCCCTGGATTGCGTCATCATCGACGAGTTGGGCTATATCCCGTTCCCGAAATCCGGCGGCGCATTGCTGTTCCACCTGATCAGCAAGCTCTACGAGAAAACCAGCGTCATCATCACCACCAACCTGGAGTTCGGGGAATGGGTCGCTGTCTTCGGCGATGCCAAGATGACAACCGCGCTTTTGGATCGCGTCACGCACCACTGCGCCATAATCGAGACTGGCAACAGGTCATACCGCTTCGCGCAGAGCAAACGCCGCACAGAAAAATAACCGCGACGCAGACAAAGCCCCCAGACGGACTCGCTATATGAGGGCGGCCCGCCTAGGGGCTTTGCCATCCGATAGGCGGGTCAAAATCAAACGCTCAAACCGGGTCAGTTTTGAACGCTCATTGACATGCCAGTCAGAACCGGCATCTCCTAGGCCAGTCGCTTTTCCAGCCCTGCGTTCTCATCCAGACGTGCCCCCATCTAGTCCCTCATTCATGACGAGAGTCTGCGGGTTTGATTTTGGTAGTCGTCGGTGCCGCGCTTGCTTTGGCGTTCTGTTCCTCAGCGAAAAGGCCGGCCTGATTTTGACAATCAAATAGCTGACGTCAAACATGCGACATCCCCGGACAGAGTGACGTCTCAGGTGGGATAACCGTACTCTCGGATCGCATCCCAGAACCGGTGGTTCAAACGGCCCAAGTCAGTGATCGCAGTTTCCAATTCAGCCAGTGCACCTGCGTCTATCGCTGTGGCCTGTCCCATTTTGATTTCCTGTTTTCGGTCCGCAATCCGCATCAGGATGGTGCGTGCCATCCCGCTCTGCGGATCGAATGCGTAGATCGAGTGATTGTAGTGGTTACGCAACCGGGACAATTTGAGGATGTCCTGGGTCAGTTTCAGAATACAGTCCCTCTCGTCCTCCGAGACCCGTTCCATCTTTGCAAGCCGCTCCACCAGATCCACTCGCGCCCGCATTGTGTTGAGCGTCAGGAAGATGATGACGGCAGTTTCCTTGTCGGTGCGCGACAGTCCCGCAATCAGGTGGATCAACAGGCTTTCGGTGTTGGTCCATGAATAGTTGAGCTTGCCAATCAGCAGCAAAAGCGCGTCGAACTGGGTTGGATTTGCGTCTTCAGCCATTCAGGACCTGTGGGCCCGCGTCGTCAGAAAGGAACCGCTCGTGATACCAGGCCGAAGCCGCCGTCCTGTTGTTGACTCCAAGCTTGTGGATGACGTGATGGATATGCAGCTTGACCGTATGTACAGAGAGGCCAAGATCGCCCGCAATGATCTTGTTCTGTTTGCCCAGAGCAACCATCGACAATATCTGGGCCTCACGTTCCGTCAGCGGTTTCAATGCCGACGGGCGATCTTCTGAAACTTCGGATTTCAAACCACAAGTCTGGTCCGGAATTTCTGGCGGCGCCACGTCTTCTTCGGGAATGTCGATGGCTTCGAATACCTCCGGCGGCAGGTAGCTTTCACCTCTGAGCAGGAGGCCGGAAATTGCCAACCACGTATCAAGGTTCCGCTCCATGGGCAGGAAGCAGACAGGCTTCAGTTCCGGAGCAGCCCGCCTCGCCTTCAATACCCGCAATGCGATCCGTGGGTCACTATAGGCCAGGACCATACGGACCCTACCGCATATCCGTCCAAGACTGTCGGCACCGTCGATGAATTGCCTGAAGAAGGATTGCTCGAAAACGACCATGGCCGGATCGCCTCGCGTTTGTATCAGCAGGTGCAAATCCGCCTGAGTTGACACCCGCAGCGCCCGGATGGACGGGAAGGCATCACTGAATATGCGTATCGTCAAATCGGAAAAGCTGAACGCCCCTCCTACGAACACGACGGCGGATTCACTTTGTTCTGTTTTTTCCGGTCCGGTCTCACAAGAGACTGGTTCAATACTCTTGATCATGACTAACCCTTTTTTCCAAGAGATTTTACCAACAAGCGAAGCTGCGGCACTCGACAATAAACTGTCTGGCAGAAAATTTCTTTCGCACAGATATGGTACCCGCAATATTGGCGTGTACATAGTAATAAAATGGGTATCACGTGAGACGATGTGACTAGCTACGGCGCCAAAAGCGCTAAAAGTATTATTAATCAAAATAATGGGAAGCTAATCGTTTGAGCATAGCAATACACGCTCTGATTGCGCTCCAAGACAAAATACTCGCATTACGGCATAATGCGGGACAAGTTCAGGCAATCATTATGACCGATTCGGTCATTTTCATGTCCTGAGCATGGCGAAAACTTATGCCCGAGACGCCGAAAAAGTTTCATTAACCCCTTGAGTTTCTGGGGCGGAGCGCCTTCTACGCCCTATTACCGGCTATTCCAATTCCGCCTTGCCTGCCACGCTCCCAGCATTGGCCCGCGTTTTTACGGGCTGATCGGTGACCTTCTGTTCGGTCACCGCGTGTAACTAATATTTCTTGCAGATCAGCTGGTTTCTGAATTTTCAAACCAGACGGTGGGGTCGGCTATTTTCTGATAAAACTCCGCACGCGATCTGCAACCGGGAGGGAGGTGTAGATACGCACAGAGCTTGAGCTGATGCGTGGTCTGTTTCGGCCGAGTTTTCGCCGACACACCCACATCACTGAAAACAATCCAAACCAGTCCAAACACGCGCCCTGCGCAGTGCCCGCTTTGTAGATGAGCAGCGGGATGTGGTCGGCGCCACAACGGGGATAAAATAATGTCACAACGAAACAACAGCGGGATCATCAATAACGGGATGGTCACCCTCGGTGATAACGCGGCCTTCACCATCGGCGATGACGACGATGCTGTAGCAACAGCCGATGCAATCGCTGACGCGGCTTCGTCGTCTGACAATGCAAATGAAAACGGTAATGACAACGCCAATGCCAGCGACAATACGAATGGCAATGACAACGCCAATGCCAGCGACAATACGAATGGTAATGACAACGCCAATGCCAGTGATAACACGAATGGCAATGACAACGCGAATGGCAACGACAACGCAAATGCCAGCGACAATACGAATGGCAACGACAACGCGAATGCCAGCGATAACACGAATGGCAATGATAACGCGAATGGCAACGATAACTCGAACGTAAGCGAGAACGACAACGACAACGACAATGAGAACTCCAACACTTCGGACACGACCGTAGATGTCAGCAGCGATACCGACGTGGACGTCGACATTGATGTCGAGCTTGATCTCGATGGCTTCGATCCAACGGATGACGACTTCGCTGATTTCGATCTGGATGGGTCCACGACCGGCGATATCTTCACCGCCGATGGCAACATCAACCATGATCCGGGCAATGACATCGACCTGGGTGAAGTGCTGAACGGTTCGCTGACAGGCGCAGGTAATGATGCCGGGTTTGTCAATGTACAGACCAATCACCTCAACGATGCCGACACTCTGGAAGAAGCGCATGTCAGCAACGACGGCACGTTTGACCAGTCCGGCAACGCGTCGGGCGGACACGCACGTGCAGAGGAAGGCATCAGTACCAGTTCCGACGGTGCAAAAGGTGGCAGCGATGCCTATGCCGATGGCGGCGCGTCGCTTGGCGGGATCGCAGCTGGAGGATTCTCCGGCGCAACCGGCGGTACGAGCGGCGATTCAGGTGATACCGATGCCACTGGCGGCGACGCTGGCGACAGCGGCGACACGGATGCGACCGGTCATGATGCAGAAGGCGGCGACGTAGACGCAGCTGCGGACGGTAACGGTGGTGCAGGCGGCGAAAATGACGACGCCCAGACCAGCGGTGGCAACAGCGATGTTTCTGCCGATACCGATGCCGATGGCGAAGGTGGCGCAGGTGGTGCCGCAGATGGCGACAACATCTCTGCAGGCCTGGGCCTTGCCGGTGCAAGCTCCGACGATGACGGTGGTGACTCCGGCGATGCCGAGAGCGACGCCGAGCAAGACAGCGACTCTGATGCCGATGCCGACAGCGATGCTGATGGCGGAGATTCAGGTGACGCGCTTGCTCTTGGGCTGGGTATTGGTGCCGGTTCGACCGACAGCGACAGCGAAGGTGACGGCGGAGACTCCGGCGACATAGACAGTGACGCAGCAGGTCTGGGCGTAGCCCTGTCAGGCAGCGACGCCAACGGTGACGGCGGCGATACAGGCGAAGTCGATCAGGACGCCGATGCTGAGTCTGACGGCGACGCTGAATCCGAGAGCGAGACCGACGGTGGCGACGGCGGCAACGCCTTCGGACTGGGCCTTGGCGCCGGGATTGGTGCCGCAGGCACGGATTCAGACGCTGACGGCGGCGATGCTGGCGACGCCGGTGACGCTGGTGACGCTGGTGATGCCGGTGACGCCGGTGATACCGGTGACGCTGGTGATACCGGAAACGCTGGTGACAGCGGAAACGCTGGTGATACCGGAAATGCTGGTGATACCGGCAACGCTGGTGATACCGGCAACGCTGGTAACGGCGGCGACGGCGGCGATGGTGGTGCCGGCAGCAACGCAGGCGCTGCAGCAGCCGGTCTGGGTCTGTTGGGCGGCATTGGTGTCGCTGGTGCAGCCGCTGGCGACACTGGTGACGGCGGCAACGGCAATGCCGGTGGTGACAGCGGTGCGGCTGGCGACAGCGGTGCCGGTGGCAACAGCGGTGCTGGTGGCAACAGCGGTGCGGCTGGTGACAGCGGTGCCGGTGGCAACAGTGGTGCCGGTGGCGACAGCGGTAACGGTGGTGCCGGTGGCGACAGTGGGAATGGCGGGGCCGGCGACGGCGACGCGATGACCGATGACGACGCCACGGGAACCGGAGCCGGTACTGGCCGCAGCGATAACACTGCGGGCAACGGTGGCAACGGTACGTCCACTGCCGGAATGGCCGACAACGACATCGGCAGCGATGCTGCCAACACTGGTACATCCGGTGATGCCGGTAACGGCGATGCGATGTCCGCAAGCGACGCGATGGCAGACGGTGCCGGGTCTACCGACTCGGACTCGGGTGCTGGCGGCGCAGGCGACGCTATGTCCGATGACGATGCCAATGGCACCGGCAACGGCGACGCGATGGCCGACAGCGGTGCTGGCGGAATGGGCGACGCTGCGGCTGATGCTGCTGCGGATGCCGATGGCAGCGCCGACTCAGCTGCCGACAGCGGAGCGGGTGGCAATACCAACTCCGATACCGACGCCACTGGTGAAGGTATGGCAGACGGCTACACCGACAATGACGGTGGCTACGGCGGTCTGTCCGATATCGCGGCCGAGGCACTTGCCGAGTCGATGAACGGCAACAGCACTGATGTCGTTACCGGCGACGGTGGTGCTGCTGGCAACAGCGCCGATGCGTCCAACTCGAACGATGCGAGTGGCGACGTGATGGGAACCAGTGGTGACAGCGGTGCCGGTGGCATTGCGAACGCCGCAGGCGGCGGAACCGGCGACGCGGCGGGTGGCATGTCCACCGGTGGTGCCGCGATGGGTGGTGCCGCAGCAGGCGGTGCCGGTGGCAGCGCAACGACCGGAGACGGTGGTATGGGCGGCAATGCCGGTACCTGGGGTTCCAGCAACGGGGACGATGGTTTCGTCACCGGTGAATCCTACGCCTCGGCGGCGGCTCAGGTTGATGTAGCGGCATTCAACCAGTCCATCGTGATGGGTGCCAATGTGCTGGGCAACACCGTTGACATGAACGTCGTCGGCGGCTCGTTCAGCTCCAGCTACGTTGGTGACGACGACTCCTAAGTCACAAAAAAACAAAGCCAGGGCCGGCACAAGCCGGCCCTGGCCCCCCGGAACTACCGTTACGATTTCTTCAAGGCCGATTCTGAAACTTTAACCAGTGGAAACGGACCGATGCCAAATGGCAATTGATGCAACAACTGAAACGATCGCCCACTTCATCGGGCATTTCCATATTTCCGTCGAAGAAATCCGCCTGCGCGATCAATATCTCGAATTTCAGGCCAACCGAAAAGCGCAAGACGCGCTGGATGTCCTCAACGCCGATCCTTTCCGTGTCAATTCCGCTTACCGACTTGAGGATTACGATCCCAAGCTCGATTATCGCGCCACTTCCAGTCAGGCCACGTCGGCGGTCGCCGCTCCACCGGCCAACGCGCCATCTTTGCCCTCGAAGGTATTCAATACTCCGACAGACAGTTTCCAATCCCAGGAGAATATCGGCAGCGGGCTAAGCGGAGGTTCGGCAAATGTCTCGCTCACCCTGCCCCTCCCAAGTTCGGTCGCTTCCATCACCGTCCAGCTCAATGATCTGAATGACGACGACGTCGTCGGAACCGGTGTCGAACAAACCCCGGCGATGGCCCGGTCGGTCGATACGGCACTCACGTCACTTGAGGATACGGCCGAAAGTCTGGCAGGGTTTGTCGTACCCGACACGCCTGCGGACGAAGACGGATGGCAGGATTTCGTGGCAGAGGCGATGTCCGCGATCCGTGCCGCAGAAGAAGGCGGAGAAACTCACCCCGCTACGGCCAGTGTCCACACGACCACCGGAGCCGCGGCCAGCGGTATCTTCATCGACGGTAACAGCGCCGTCGAGGTGCCAGAGCTCGAAGATCTCCTGCCAGCCTTCCTGCGTCCCGAGGAAGCCGTTAACGAAACCGACGAGACCCAATCCGGAACTTCCGGTCAGGCGACAGCCGGACAGTCCGTAGATGAAGAAATCGACGCCGGACCCGATGATGCAGGGCCTGATACAAACGCGACAGCACCCCAACACGACTTCGCCGAGGATTTCGGTGACAGTGTGACCGACCTTTGGGCTGTCGATCCCGGCCATGAGGTCGTGGCGGGCGCAAATACTCAACTCAACGAAATGCAGCTCAAAAGCAGCTGGCTGGATGCCGATGTGATCGCCGTCCAAAACGATGCCGTGCATCTGGACGCGATCAGCCAGGTGAATGTGATGGCAACACATGATGTCGTCTCGGGGCAGGTCGCTTCGGCAACTTCCAATGCGCTCAACGTGGCCGAGATCGTAACCTCATCCTCCGTCAAGGCGAAGCCGGACGTATCCCCCCTGAATGGCCTGCCTGCCAACTCCGTCACAGTTCGGCTCGAGACGAGCGTGACGCAAGTGAACTGGACGCAACAGTACAACTTCGGCACCGACAACGATACCGCAGAGATCACCATCTCCGGGTCGAACACATACTTCGGACTGGGCGAGAACACCGAGTACAACGAAGCGTTCCTGACCGAGACCGGATTCAACTACGATCTGATCATGGTGGGCGGAAATTTCATCGACGTCACCATGCTTACCCAGACCAACGTGCTTCTCGACGCCAACTGGATCGACGGCACCACGGACGTCAATCTTGGCGACAACCTGCAATATAACCTTGCCCGGATCGCGACCACCGGCGTCGATACCAAAGCCGAGATGACCGCGAACTTCAGTGACGCCCTCGATCAGTTCGCTCAAGGGGCCGAGGACGTGACGACGGCCGTGACGCATGACGCGCTCTTCGCCGGAACGGACCTGCTACGGGTGCTCTACATCGAAGATGATTTCGTGACAGTGACTATCGCCGAACAGACCAACGTCTTGGGCGATGTCGATCAGGTGAACATCGTGCAGATGGCGGTAGCCAATGCCGCAACAACGGCAGCCGCCGCATCAGGTGGCGCAGTGTCGGTCGTCGCCGGTTCGAACGCGCAGGTCAACATCGCGACAGTTCATGACTTCGGCATCGACTCGGTGGTGATGGCGGGCGGTGAAAATTACAGTGACGCACTGATCCATCAGGCCGGGTTCCTCGACCCGGACGGGATGCCCAATGGCGTCCAGATGGCGAGCGGCATCAGCGACCTTGTCAACGAGGCGGTCGCGTTCCTGTCCGACGACATGATGGGCACGCATATCACCGAGGCCACCCACGCAGCGATCACCTCAACCCAGATTGACACCGATACGGCAGGGCAATCCGATGTCATGCAGACAGTTCTGGCATAGACCCATGCGGCCCATTTCGATCGGAAATTTCACATGAAAGATTACGTAGCCCCCAAGCCATCCACGCAATCCGCTCCGGACAAGAGCGCCGCCAATCTTTTCAAGTCGCGTCGCGACGGGCTGGGACCATTGCAGCTGGAACACAAGCACCGCGTCTACGCGGATGCGCGCGGAAAGTCTCTGGAAGAGATCGGCAAAGGCCCAGTGATCGAGGGTGATACCGGCCCTATCAAATCATCCGACCGAGAAACGGGCGGCGGTGGCGGCGGCGCAAATTTTCACAAGCGCCTCGGCCCCGAAGACTTTGGCAAGAGCCTGCGGCAGGGCGTGGCGGCGGTGCGGCGCAATATGGTCATCGTCCTGCTGCTGACCTGCGCCACCAATATCCTGATCCTCGCAATCCCGATTTACCTTTTCCAGATATCGGACAGGGTGCTTACCAGCCGATCAGTCGACACACTGATCATGTTGACCATCGTGATCGTCGGGGCCGTGGTGATGCAGGCGGTTTTCGACGCCATAAGGCGATTTATCCTGATGCGAACTGCGGTAGAAGTGGCCGTGCGACTGGGCGCACCGACTCTGAGCGCTGCGGCACATGCGTCGCTCCACGGGACAGGGCGCGAATACCAGACGCTGGGCGACCTGCAGCAACTGCGCGGGTTCCTCACAAGCGGCACGCTGATCTCGTTTCTCGATGTTCCGTTCGCCCCGCTGTTCTTTTTCGCAATCTTTCTGGTGCATCCTCATCTGGGCATGATTGTCACCATTGCTTCGCTGCTCTTGCTCGTGATCGCCATCTGCAACCAGAAAATAACGGCCAAGCCTTTCGCCAGTGCCAACCGAGCCCAGTCCAAGGCGAACATGCATCTGGACTCGATGGCGCGTAACAGCCAGATCATCAACGCTCTTGCGATGATCCCTGAGGCGGTGATGATCTGGGGCCGCGACACGGCGACCTCGCTCACCGAGCAGGTCAGAGCGCAGGATCGCAACATCATGTCAGCGGCACTGTCACGCATGGTGCGCCTGCTCACCCAGATCGGCATGTTGGGATGGGGCGCGTGGCTGGCGCTTGCCGGGGAAATCACGGGTGGGATGGTCATCGCCGCCTCCATCATTGCGGGTCGTGCGCTCGCACCCGTGGAAGGTTCCATTGAGGGCTGGAATGGCTTCTTGCTGTCGCGAGCGGCCTATGATCGCGTCGCGGCACTGCTGCGCGGGTCCAAGGTCCAGTTCGAGCGTCTGCACCTGCCCCGTCCCGAAGGGCGGCTTGATGTCGAAAGGCTGCTATATGTGCCCGGCGGCACCAAGCAGGTTGTGCTCAATGGCATCAGCTTTTCACTTAACCCCGGTGAAACATTAGGTGTGATCGGCAATTCCGGGGCGGGCAAGACGACGTTGGGGCGGATGCTGGTAGGGTCGATCCTGCCGACATCCGGCAACGTGCGACTGGACCTGATGGATCTGCGCAACTGGGACCCGCGCCAGTTCGGCGAGAATATTGGCTACGTCCCGCAGGACGTGCAGCTTTTCCCCGGCACCATCAAGCAGAACATCGGCCGGATGCGGCCCGATGCCACGGATGAACAAATCCACACCGCAGCCACCCTTGCCGACGTCCACCAGATGATCGCCTCGCTGCCGCAGGGCTACGAGACGATGGTCGCCGCGGACGGATCGCCGCTGTCAGGCGGTCAGAAACAGCGCATCGCGCTGGCGCGTGCCTTTTTCGGCAATCCGCGTTTTGTCGTGCTGGATGAACCCAACTCGAACCTCGATACCAACGGCGACAAGGCCCTCGCCCGGGCAATCCAGCACGCCAAGGAAAACAAGATCACCGTTGTGGTGATCACCCAGAAGCCGTCGCTGCTGAGCGTCGTCGACAAAATCATGCTGCTCGCCGATGGCTCCATCAGCATGTTCGGGGAACGCATCGAAGTGCTGACGCGGCTGACAGGCAAGAAACCGCAGCCGAACAAGATGCCCCCGCAACAACAGGCTGGCAACCAGATATCAAAGGGGGCCACCAACAATGGCTGAAGACATCAACATCTCGGCCACAGAATCGATTTGGTACACTGACGTGCCCCGCTCGGTCATGAAATTCGGCATATTGGGCCTTGTACTGATGATCGTAACTTTCGGCGGGTTCGGGGCCTGGGCATTTCGTGCGCCCTTGGCAGCTGCGGTCATTGCACAGGGCAGTTTTGTTGCGACCGGGCGCAACAAGATCGTGCAACACCTCGAAGGTGGCATCATCAATGAAATTACCGTGCGCGAGGGGGATTTCGTCAGAAAGGGGCAGCTGTTGCTCCGTCTGGACAAAACGGCATCCTCCGCCAACGAGCGCGAGCTTGAACTGCGTCAGGTCAGGCTGGAGGCGACGGAGCAGCGCATCCTGGCCGAATACCGCCGCGATTCCGCGCTGGTATTCTCCGACGCTCTGAATGCGCGGCGCGATGATTATGAGATCGCGTCGATCCTAGACGGACAGGCTCTTGCCTTCAGGGTGTCGCAATCGTCCCTGCAAAACAACCTGACGCTGCTGGAACGCAATATCGAGGCGCTTGGGATCAGGCGGGTCGGCTATGCCACACAGCTCAAAGCCTATGAGATGCAGCGCGAATTGCTGACGGAGGATCTCGAGTCGAAAGAAGAGCTGTTCAAGGCGGGACTGGTGCGGAAATCGGAAGTGACGGCCCTGAAACGCGCCAAGATTGAAGCTGTGGGCCAGGTTGGACGGCTGCAGGCCGAGGTCGACGAGATCGAACAGATCAAACGGAAATACCAAATCCAGGTCGAGAAGGTTCTCGGCGATCACAGCCAAGCCACGCTCGATGAATTGCAGACTGTGCAATCCGAACTTGAATCGATCCGCGAAAAAGCCCGCAAGGCCCATAACGTGAGTCAGCGCTCCGATGTGGTCGCCCCTGTCTCCGGCACTGTCGTGCGGCTCTACTATCACACTGCGGGCGGCGTGGTGGAAAGCGGCAAGGCCATCGCCGAAATACTGCCCGCTGACCAGCCCTTGATTGTCGAGGTGCAGATCGCGCGGATGGACATCGACAACGTCAAGCGCGGCCAATCCGCGACGGTCAGGTTGACCGCGCTGAACCAACGCACGACGCCAATTCTGGACGGCAAGGTCATCTACGTCTCTGCCGATGCAGTGACGGATCAGAACAACGGGACCACCCGCGATGTCTATGTGACGCGGGTTTCCCTGTCACCCGAGCAATTGAGACGTGTCGGGGACTTCACCCCGACGCCCGGCATGCCCGCTCAGATCATGATACAGACCAAAACCCGCACCTTTGCCGAGTATCTGGCCAAACCCGTGGTGGACAGCATGTCGCGCGCGTTCCGAGAGCAATAGAACGAGCTGCGCCGCTGCCCGTTCTATTGGACCGTGGGGGCCGGCGTGACGCCGTCTTTCTTGACGATCTTGGCGGGTGCCTTGGAGCCGTCATGGGCGTACCACCCCCGACCGGTCGCGACCTGCAGCCGTGCCCAGCTCAAGGCATAGTCCCGCGCACCAGCCGCCACGGCGAGCTGGTTGCTGGCGTCATCCCGCTCGGAATCCAGCACATCAGTCAGAATGATCGCGCCACCCGCATAGCTTTGTTGGGACAGGGCAAGAACGCGCGAAGACTCCCGTGCTGCCACATCCAGAGATCCCATCTGGACGCGCCACCGCTTGGTCAGGCTCAGGCCGGACTGCACATCCTCGACGGCCACCAGCACCGCGTTGCGCCATGCCATCTGCGCCTGACGCGCCTGCGAAATGGCCAGGTTGCGACTTGCCTTCAATATTCCGCGGTTGAGCAGCGGCAGCGCCAGAGCGGTGCCAAAGCGCCAAGTGTCCAGCGTCCCTTCCGTGATCGAACCGTCCAGCGTCAGTGCAGGATAAAGCTGTGCCTCGGCGACCCCTATAGCAGCAGTCGCGGCTGCAAAATTGCGCTCGGCGTACCGCACGTCGGGCCTGTTCCGCAAAAGATCGGCGGGAACCCCTGCATTGCCGATCCACTGTGGTCGCGGTTGGCTTGCCCCGCTTTGCATCTTTACAAGGATCGGACCGGCTGGCTCTGCCAGCAGCGTGGCGATGTGATAAACGTTGCTCTCGAAACTCGCGACAAGATACGGCAGCGTTGCCTGTGCCGAACTCAGCAGCGATCTTGCCTGCGCCAGTTCCAGCGCCGTCGCCTCTCCCGCCTCCCGCCGGCGGTTGACAAGTGAGACTGTCCGACGACGGCTTTCTATGGTGTTCCGTGTGATCGACGCAGCGGCCTGAAAATAGCGCGCACGAATGTAGCTGTCGACGATATCGGCCAGGTAGGCCAGACGCACCGTGCCCACGTCGTATTGTGCGGCCTCATAGTTGGCCAGCGCCTGTTCGCGGCCGCGTCGCACACCACCGAACAAGTCGAACACATAGGCCGCATTGACGCTCAATCCACTATCGTTTCGTGATCCGTTGATACCGTTATCGAAGCGACTGCCCTGCGCCGCAGCATTCCCGGAGACCTGCGCATTTTGCCCGGTCCGCCCCAACAACGCCTGGGACGCCCTGATCCGTTCATAACCGGCCAGAAGATCCAGATTTTGGCTCAGGCCCCGCCCGACGAGATGGTTGAGCATGGGATCATTCAATCCCCTCCACCACTGCTCCTGCGCGGCTCTCGCCAACGCGGTCGACTCGCCGCCAACAAAATGCTGCTGAAGTGGCAAGGAGGGGGATTGATAGTCCGGCCCCACAGCCGAGCATCCGCCCAGTGCGAAAGCGCAGCCTAAAACAGTGCCCCTAAATCCATGCATGCAGTAAATTCCATTGAATTTTGATACGCTGCACATTGTAATTTACATGTTGAAAGGTGCATAAATGTGGCCGCAGAAGGCTCAGAAAGGAACATTTTGCGATCGTGTCGTAAATGCGACACGTGTTTCCGTGGCATTACAGCTTCTCAAGGCCTCGGCTGAGAATGGGTTTGTCGGGCGCAAAGGCCGCGACCGCCAGCGCTGTCATAGGTCCAACTCCCGGCATTGTCTGAAGACGACGTGCCGGATCGGCCGCAATTGCAAATTCCTTTACGGCCTTAATCTTCGCGTCGATCCTGCTGGTCTTCCGTCTTCGGGATGACGAACCGCATCTCGGGCTGGCGCGCGCGATCACAATCGCTTCGGCATCGGACGCATCGTTTTCTGTCGCTTCACGAAAGGCCGGACGTAGTGCGGCGTAATTAGTTTGGCTTGATGTCTCAGCTTCGCCATCTCGCGCGTCCAGTGGCTGGCATGGTCACGTGCATCGACACGCGACCATGCAAAGGTTCAATCACTCGCAGATCAGGACGATCTTGCCGACGACATCGTTGCTTTCAAGGCGGCGGTGCGCCTCTGCAGCGTCTGCCATCGGGAAAGTCTGCGCGATCTGGGGCTTGATCTTGCCCTGCTCGAACAGCGGCCAGACACGTTGATGCAATTCCTTCGCAATCGCGCCCTTGTCCTTAACCGGGCGGCCTCGAAGGGTCGATCCGGTGATGGTTGCGCGCTTGCGCATCATCAAGGATATATCAAGCCGCACCTCTCTCCCTGCCAATGACGCGATGGAGACCATACGCCCGTTCTGCGCCAACGCGCGCAGGTTTTCTGGAAAGAAATCCCCGCCGCGCATGTCAAGAATGACATCAGCGCCGCGTGCTTCGGTTACTTCCAGAACGCGATCCGCGAAGTTTTCCGTCGTATAATCAATTGCTGTTTCGGCGCCGATGGCACGGCAGGCATCCGCCTTTTCGGCGCTGCGCACCGTTGTGATGACGCGCGCGCCCAACGCATGTGCCAGCTGAATTGCCGTCGTGCCGATACCGGACGCGCCACCATGCACCAAAAGCGTCTCGCCTTCTTTTAGCGCGCCCAACTGGAACACGTTGGTCCAGACCGTAAAATATGTCTCGGCGATGGCGGCCGCGGTCACGTCGTCGAACCCCTTGGGGGTTGGCAGCACCTGAGGCACGGGAACCGCGACGTATTGCGCATATCCGCCGCCCGAGACCAACGCGCAAACCCGGTCGCCCACCGCAAATTCGGTGACACCCTTACCAAGCGCGGCCACCTCGCCCGCGACCTCCAGTCCTGGTATGTCGCTTGCGCCGGGAGGGGGCGGGTAATTGCCCAAACGCTGAATGACGTCCGGCCGGTTGACCCCCGCTGCGGTCACACGGATCAGCACCTCGCCCTCGGCAGCATCAGGACGCGGACCAGTCGCCAGCTTCAGCACGTCAGGTGCACCGAACCCATCTATTTTCACGTAGTTCATCGTATTTGTCATTGTGCTAGCTTCTCCTCAGGTCATGAAATGGCCGCCGTTAACGTCCATCACCGTCCCGGTGACGAAACCCGCCTCTTCGGAGGCGAAATAGGCAACGGCGTGGGCGACGTCGGCGGTCGTGCCGATACGGCCAACCGGAATTGTCTGAACGTAGGCGGCGTTTACGGCGTCCGAAACGCCGCTAGCCATCGGCGTGTCTATACGGCCCGGCGCGATGCAGTTCACGGTGATCCCATCCAGCCCCACCTCGCCCGCCAAAGTGCGCGAGAACCCGACCAAGCCTGCCTTGGACGCAGCATAATGTGATCCGGCAACGGTCGATCGTGTTCGCGCCGCTTGCGACGCCATATTGACGATCCGGCCCCATTTGCGCGCACGCATATCGGGCAATGCTGCCTTGCAGATCAGAAAGGCGGCGGTCAAATTGATGTCCAACACGGCCTGCCATTCAGCCAAGTCTGTGTCCTGTGCCGGCGCACGCTTGCCGTCATGCTTCGGAGATATGCCGGCATTGTTTACGATGATGTCAATCGGGCCATGCGTAGCGATCAAGCTCTGCACAAAAGGCTCGATCTGCGGCAACTGGGCCAGATCGAACGGCACCGCAACAGCTCCCAGGCCGATGTCCTGTGCGGTTTGCGTCACCTCTTCCAATACATCGGTCAGAATAACCCGATGGCCATCCCCAGCAAGACGTCGGGCTATGTCTGCCCCGATCCCTCTGGCTGCTCCCGTGACAAGTGCGGTGCGTGTTTGGTTCATTGTTCTGTCTCTGTGATTGGTTGAATTCCGGACGGGAAAATCATTACTTTCGACGCCGTCCGCTTGTGGGCGAGGTCGAACCCGTCGTCGATCTGTTCCAGCGGCAGACGATGTGTGATCATCGGGCGCAAGGCGGTCCCCTTGCGCTCCAGCATGTCGATCACGGCCTCCCAGTCCGCCGCCTGTGACCCGTGCGAGGCGCGGATCTGCGCCTTGCGGCGGACGAAATCGACCGGGTCGAACACGACCGGTTCGGCATGGATACCCGTCATGACCAAAACCCCTTCGGGGCGCAGCAGGGCCAGCCCATCGGTCACGCTGACGGCGCGGCCCGTTGCCTCGAACACGATGTCGGTGCCAGCGCAATCTTGCAGCAGCGTCGCATGTGCACCCTGCCCGGCCAGATCAATTGTCGTGTCAAATCCCAACCCCCGGCAAACCGCCAGCCGCGGTTCATCATCATAACCTGCAATCGTAACATGCGCCGCGCCGGCCTCGCGTGCGGACAATGCAATGGCCTGACCTATGGTACCGGGACCTAGCACGACCACTCGATCACCCGGCTTGACGCCTCCCACCATCACAGCGCGGTGGCCCACGCAAAGAGGTTCGGCCAAGGCGGCAATCTCAAAATCAAGCGTATCCGGCACGCGCAGCGCCCCTTGGGCGCGTACCAGAACCTGTGGCGCAAACGCGCCGTTAGAATAAAGGCCCAGCGTACGCTTATCACGACAGTTCTGCCGCCAGCCTGACATGCAGGCGGGGCAAATTCCGCAGGGGCTGGACGGCCAGACCGTCACCCGGTCACCCGGTTTTACATTGCTGACATCCGTCCCGACCGCCGCCACCGTGCCGGCAAATTCGTGGCCCAAGGTCAGCGGCAGATGCGGCACCATGAAATCATATCCGGCGCTCCAGTCCCGCACATGCAGGTCCGAACCGCAGATCCCCACCGCCTGCACATCGACCAGAACCTGCCCCTTCCCGGGTTCAGGTAAATCCGCAACTTCGGTCAATGAAAGGCCCGGCTGAGGGGCCAATTTTCTGTAGCTCAGCATCGTCGTGGTCCTGCTAGGTCTTGAACGATTGGGGGGCGCGGTGCCGCGCCCCCGTTCAGCGCGATCAGATGTCGCCGCGCGCGCCCCATGTGGGCATCGGCAGTGCCTTGATATCCGCAATCGCGAACTGCTCGGGGGCAACCGTCGCGATTTTTTTGGACTGCCACTGATCGTAGGTCGGGAAGGCGCGGGTGTTGTTCTGGGTTTCCGGGTCGAACTTTGTTCCCCAACCCACGATGCTGGACCCAATCGGCTTATCCAACGCCAACGCGGCCTGCCGGATGGCTTCGGCAGTCATGCCGCCCGCTTCGGGCAGAATGTCGTTCAGAACCGTCCACATCGCGTTGAACCCCATGCCGGTATGTGCTGAGGCCTGCCGCCCCTCGAACCGTACAGCATGCTGTTCATGGAACCGAGTAAAGGTCTGCGCGGCATCGTCTGTCAGGCCAGCCTTGTCGATATAAACCGACGTCCCGGCGTTCAGCACACCATTCACATCGTCACCCAACGCATCGGCAAATTCGCCGACGTTATGCGCGCCGCCATTGCCGACGATCGCCTTGACCTCTAGCCCTGCCTCGCGGGCCTGACGCCAGAACAGAATGCCGTCTGGCGTGTATTGGCACACGATCAGGATGTCGGGCTCTAGCTGCTTGTAGCGTTGCACCATCGGCGACAGATCGGTCGTTTTATAGCTATATGAGGTATCATCGACGATGTTCACGCCGTTGGCCGTCAGAACGTTGCGGGCCCCTTCGCCAACAGCAGTCCCGTAGAAGCTGTCTTCGTAGAGCAGCGCCACTTTCACGTCGCCCGCAGCCATCCCGATTTTCGGCAACACCTTTTCAAGGGTAAATGTTGCCGCACCGCCGCCCAGTTCGGACGCTGGATAGATAAAGCGGAAGAGGTGCTTGAACCCGCGGCTGGTGATATCATCCGCCACCGCGCCCTGCTCAAAATAGACAACCTTGTTGCGTTCGGCCACCTGGCTGGCCGCGAACGAGATCGACGAGGCATATGAGCCCAAGATCACGCCGACGTTTTCGCTGGTGATCAGACGGGTGGCTTGCGATGTCGCCTCGGTCGAGGACGGCACATCAACCGAGATCATCTCGGCCGGTTTCCCGAACACGCCGCCATCCTCGTTCACCATATCAATGGCCAACTGAAAGCCGCGATGTACATCATTGCCCAGCGACGCCAATGGCCCCGAAAGCGGCAGCAGCACACCCAGCCGTGCGGCATCTCCCGACGCATGTGCCGCGCGCAACCAAGGTGAGGCCAGCGTGGCGGCACCTGCAGCAAGGACTGTTTGCCCGAACTTTCTACGATTCATAGTCATTAGTTTTCCTCCTCTGATGGACCAAGACCCAGATAGACGCGGCGCACCTCCTTGTTGTCCTTCAGCTCCTTACCGGTGCCGGACAATACGACCTTGCCTTGCTGGACCACATAGGCACGGTCCGCTACGGACAATGCCTGACTTACGTTCTGTTCAACCAGGACCAGCGTGACGCCGGTATCCCGAATGGCGCGGATCGCGTCATAGACCCGTGACACCATCACCGGCGCCAATCCCAGGGACACCTCATCCAGCATCAGGATCTGCGGTGTTGCCACCAGCCCGCGCGCGATGGCGACCATCTGTTGCTGTCCGCCCGACAGCGTTCCACCCAACTGATCCGAGCGTTCCTGAAGGATCGGGAACAGCTCGTAAACCTCGCGCAGCCGTTGCTCGATGTGGGGGCGGGCACGTTTTGAATAGGCGGCGATTTCCAAGTTGCGACGCACGGACATGCGCGGAAACAGGCGCCGTCCTTCGGGGACCATGACGATCCCCTTTTCGACCAACGCATGAGTATGCATGCCGGCCACATCCTCGCCCAGAAGCCGCACGTTGCCCTGTGTCGGGGCGATGATCCCCGACAGCGCGCGCAGCAGCGTTGTCTTACCGGCCCCGTTCGAGCCGACGATCGCAACCGCCTCGCCCTTTTCGACCTTCAGGTCGATGCCGAAAAGGACTTCGGCATCCCCGTAACCGGCATGCAGATTCTCGACCTCAAGCATGATCGCCTCCTGCCTGGTTTTCACCGTCTTCGGCTGGTGCGCCCAGATACGCGGTAATCACCTCGCGGTTTTCCATCACCTCGGTGGGCAGCCCGTCTGCAATCTTGGCACCATGATCCAACACCGCGATCCGATCGCAGATCTGCATCACTGCCGACAGGTTGTGTTCGACAAACAGGACCGTCAGGCCGCCGTCGCGCAATGATGAAACCAGGTCCAGCATTAGCTGCACCTCGGTATGGTTCAATCCGGCCATGACCTCGTCCAGCAGGATCATGCCTGGATCGGTCGCCAGCGTGCGCGCAACCTCCAGGCGCTTGCGCTCGGCAGTGGTGAGAGAAGTTGTCGGCAGATCGAAACGATGGCCAAGGCCAACTGCCTCTGCGACCTCTTCGGCACGCCGCCGCGCCACACGGCGCGATCGGCTGCGCAGAAACGCACCCACCATGATGCTGTCACCCACCGTCATCGATCCGAAAACCTGCGGGATCTGGAACGTGCGCGCCAGCCCCAGCATACATGTTTCATCCGCCCGCTTGCCGTCGATGCGCTGGCCACGGAAATGGATGCTGCCTTGGGTTGCGGGAAAGGTGCCCGCGATCACGTTATAGAGCGTCGTCTTGCCTGCGCCATTCGGGCCGATCAAGCCGATGATCTCGCCCTCATTCACGGTCAACGATACCGCGTCCACGGCAACCAACCCGCCAAAGCGTTTTGTTACATTGTCGATCTGCAACATTATTTACGACCCCGCTTGTCAGTCGTCCGATTTCCGGATGTCTGGCCACGCTGCAGACGGCGCAGCAATGACTTGACGCCGCCGATCAACCCATCCGGCAGGATGATGACGATCACCATCAGCAACACACCATAGATAACCAGGTGCATCCCCGCCGCCGCACCACCGAACAATTCAAGCAGCACATCGCGCAAAGGCAGGGCAATGACGGCCCCGAGAATGGGCCCGGCCACGGTACCGATCCCGCCAATCAAGGACATCAGCGGCAAATCAATCGAATAGTTGATGCTGAACACGGATGTCGGTTCGATATAGAGGACGTATTGAGCCAGGATGGTGCCGCCCGCCGATGTGAAAAAGGCAGAAATCAGCAGCGCGATCATCTTGTATCGCCGCATGGGCACACCTGCGGCAACAGCGGCCTCCTCGCTGTCGCGGATAGCCCGTAGATAGGTGCCGATATAGCTTCGCGACAAACCGTAAGCGACCAGCGTGACGATCAACAGGAAACCCCCGGTCAAGAACGCATAGGAGGAACGTTCCTCGAAGATCATGCGGCTAAAGCCAGGCTCCCAGTTGATCGATAGGCCATAGGGCATATCCACGAACTTGCGTGAATAGATCAGCAGGATGCGGATCGCTTCGCCGAACGCAAGCGTTGCCATTGCAAAGAAGACACCGCGCATACGGAACGCCGGGTAGGCGATGATTACAGCAAAGAACATGCTGACGATGCCACCCGCAATCAGCCCCAGCCAAGGCGAAACGCCCAGATAGTTGTAAAGCAGCGTCGAGGTATATGCACCGGTACCAAAGAACGCCGTATGTCCTAGCGAAAACTGACCAGCCATGCCGCCCAAAATGTTCCACGCAGACGCCATGCCAGCATAGAGAAACACCAGAACCAGCACGTTCAGATAGTAGTTGTTCGAGATGAACAGTGGCAGCCCCAGCGTCATCGCCAGCAGCAAGACGGTCCAGATCGCATCGGTGCGCCGTATATCGAAATAGTCTGATAGCCAGTTCATTTGAGCGTCTCCTTTTCCGCACCCTTCACACCCAACAGGCCGTGGGGCCGGATGGATAGAAGCAGGATGAGCAGGATGAAGTGGGTCGCTTCCTTCAGGTCCGGGCTGAAGTAACCGACGTAGGACTCAATCAGCCCCAGCGCGATACCGCCCACTACCGTGCCGGTCACACTGCCCAGCCCGCCCAGAACTACGACGACAAAGGCGATCAGAACAAAGAATGTACCGACCGATGGAAAGGCGTAGAAGGACGGCACCAGCACCGCACCGGCAACACCTGTGATGCTGATCCCCAGACCAAAAGTGATCAAAAAGATCTTCTGCGTATCGATGCCCATCAGCCGGGCGGCCATCAGATCCTGCGAAACCGCCTCGATCGCGCGTCCGGTGAATGTGCGCTTCAGGAACAGGATAAGGCCGGCAAAAATCGCCATGGCAAAGAAGAAAGCGATCACACGGTCGGTGGACAGGTGAAAACCAAGAAATTGCAACGATGACATGCCATCCGGCATGGTCTGGATGGTCCGGTAATCAGCCGAGAACAGCACCAGCGCAAGGTTCTGAAGCGCGATCGACAGGCCAAGCGTCGTGAATACTTGGGTCAGTTCGGTCGAGTAGATCGTGAACCGCATGATGCCCCAATAAAAGGCCATACCCAGCACAAAGAACACGACTGCGATCAACGGCGATCCCCAATAGGGGTTGATGCCGGTCAGCACCATCAGCCAGAACCCGGCGTACATCCCCAACATCAGAAACTCGCCATGCGCGAAATTGACGATCTTGGCGACGCCGAAGATCATGTTCAGACCCAGCGCTGCCAGCGCATAGACCCCGCCCAGAAGGATTCCGGACATCAATAGCTGTAAAACAAGCTGCATGTCGCGCCCCTCTCAAAGGTGACCTTCGAACATCGTGATCGGCGGGTGCGCGTCGGCATCCGTGACCACATCCAGAACGACGACGCCTTTGGCGGTCATTGCATGGTCCAAAGCGGCCTTTAGCTGATCTATGGTTTCAATGCGGATCCCCTCGCACCCAACGGCGCGCGCAACGCCCGCGTGATCGACAGATCCCAGACCGATGGCCCCGGTGTGACCTCCGAACTTGATCAGCTCGGCATGTTTTTGAAAGCCAAGGATGCCGTTGCTCAACACGATAACAACCAGATCCAGCCCCATGCGGTGCGCTGTCTCCAGCTCTTGCCAGCTATGGGCGAAGCCCCCGTCACCGACCAGCGTGAACACCTTCTTTTCGGGCGCTGCAACCTTGGCCCCGATGGCCAGCGGTAGCCCCCACCCAAGGCCCGCCAAACCGCGCGGTGTCAGAAACCGCTGACCGGCGCGGCGCGCGGTGAGAAACCCAAGAACCCACAGTGACGAATAACTGGCATCGGCCGCGACGATGGTTTCGGCGTCAATGCGCGATCCAAGTTCGGCCATGATCCGCTCGGGGCGGATTGGCGTTTTGTCCGACGTCATTTGCGGCGCGGCTTCGCGTTGGCCTTGTTCGCGCATTTCGACGATACGTTTTTCCAAGGCGGGGCGCGCCGTGTGACGCGCGCCGAGATCCTCGGCCAGCAGCGCATCCTTTAGCGCTCGCAGCGCAAGGCGCGCGTCGCCCACCAGACGGTGCGCCTCGTAGTTGCGGCCAACTTCGGTGCCGTCAATGTCGATATGAATGAACGTGGCGCCTTGCGGGTATAGCTTCCAACTGTCCGTACCGTTCTGGTTGGTGCGCGTACCGATCAACAGGACCACGTCGGCCTCGTCCAGCAAGGGTTTCATCGGGCGCGTGGGCGCGCCGGTGGCCAGCGCATTGGCCAGCACGCCAAGCGACAAGGGATGCGTTTCGTCGACTGTACCCTTGCCCATGTTTGTGGTCCCAACCGGAAGGCTGGCGGACTCTTGCAGGTCGGTCAGCGCCTCGACGGCATCGGACAAATGAACACCACCGCCCGCGATGACCAAGGGCGACCGGGCGCCAGCAATCAGGCGCGCCGCCTCGCGGATACGGTCAGGGTCAGGCCCGACGCGATCCAAGGGAAAGTGGCCCATTTCAGACACGCGGGCCTTGGCCACACTGTGCACTTCGTTCAGCAAATCCGCCGGGCAAAGCAATGCAACGGGGCCAGGCCGCCCTGTCGTTGCCGCCGTCACGGCCATATCAACGTAATCCTCAACGCGGCTTGCCGTATCAATCCGGCGCACCCATTTGGTGCACGAGGCGAACAGGCTCATGTGGTCGAATTCCTGAAACGCATTACGGTCCGTGCTGGCGCGGTCGACCTCTTGCACGACGGCAAGGATCGGCACGGATGCCTTCAGGGCCTCGGCCATGGGCGGCACCAACAGCGTCGCCGCCGGACCATTCTGCGCCGTCACAACGCCGATCTTATTCGAGATCCGCGCATAGCCATCCGCCATGGTCCCACCGGCGTTTTCCGTCCGGTAATTGACCTGAAGCATGTTGAAATCTGGCGCGACCAGATGCAGCGCGCTTGGCAGGCTTTGCCCGAACAGCACGTCAATGCCATGCCGCTTGAGTGATGCGGCCAGCGTGACCGCTACGGTCGCCTGCCCCGATTGATTCGAATCTGCGCTCATCGTCGCTCCTCCCTCGTCCTGTTCCTCCCGAGAACAACGAGGGGTCTAGCAAATGATATTTGATATATCAATAGGAAATATGATATATCAAACTTGATCAAACAGCGCGCCTAATATAGAGTGCCCCTGCCCGCCATCTGCGATCTTGACGGCGGCCAACTGGAATCTCGTCACGAAGGGGCATCAGATGACCGCAGCCGAACCGCCAGAATTCAAAGTGCGCTCCTTGGCGCACGTGAACCTCACGACCGAGGCTTATAACGAGCTAAAGCGCAATCTTATGACCGGCGGGCTCAAACCCGGCGCCAAGCTGACCATTCGAAATCTGGCCGCTGGCCTCGGGATCAGCCCGACCCCCGTGCGCGAGGCCCTTGTGCAACTGGCCGCCGAGGGGGCACTGACGCAAACCGCCGGGCGCTCGTTTATCGTGGCCCAGCTGGACGTGACCGGCTACGAAGACCTACGCACATTGCGTGAACTTCTTGAGGGCGAGGGCGCATATCGCGCCGCAGAACGCATCAGCGCCGAAACCATCAACACGCTGGCGACCCTCCACACGCAGTTGATCGAAGCGAAGGAAAACGCCGATTTCGCCTCGGCTCTGGCCTATAACCAGCAGTTTCACCTTACGCTATGCGCGGCTGGTGGCTCTCAACGGTTGCTCAAGATCGTCGAAGGGCTTTGGCTTCAGATGGGGCCACTGCTGAATGCCCTTTATGAGCACCGCGAGGCCCCCAGCAATTTAAGCGAGCACCGCCATATCACCTTGATCAACGCGCTGCGTGAGGGGGACAAGGAAACGGCAAGGCGCGCCATTCAGCTGGATATCTCGGATGGAGCAACGCCGATTCTCGCTCATCTGGAAGCCCAGACCAAGAACCGCACATGACCTGGCAACAACTGTACGAAACTCCGGTTCCTGCGGCAGACGCGATCGTAGATGTGTTGGTTTCCGCCGGGATCAAATATGTCTTTGGCCTATCGGGCGGCCATACCGGGCGCATTTTCGGCGCGCTGGAAAAACGACAGGACCAAATCCGTACCATCCTCGTGCGCGAAGAAAGCCTGGGCGCTGTCATGGCGGAAACCGTAGGGCGCATTACCGGTGTGCCAGGGGCCCTGCTGGGACAGGGGCCATGGGTTTTGGGCAATGGTATGCTGGGAACTATAGAGGCGCATCTGTCCTCATCACCGATGCTGTTGCTGACGGATTTCTCCGACACACCCGGATATTCCCTGCACGCGCCCTACCAATCCGGCACAGGCGAGTATGGCAACTGGGACGCCCGGCAGGCATTCGCGGCCATCACCAAACAGGTGTTTACCGCTGACGCCCCGAATCCTGCGGTCATCGGAACGCAACTGGCCATCAAACATGCTCTGGCCGGAACGCCGGGGCCGGTGGCGATGATCTACGGATTGCACGCTCTAGATGGAAACGCAGGCGGTGAGAGCGTGCCACGCCTTTATCCGACCGCCCCATACATCAACGCCGCTAATTCCAGCCTGCCCGCTCTTGGGTCCACCCTGGACATGCTGGGCCACGCCGCGCGTCCGCTGATTATCGCCGGGAACGGTGTCCGCGTCGGAGGAGCCGAAGACGCACTGATGCGGTTCGCAGATAAATCCGGGATTCCTGTCGTGACCTCACCCGCCGGCAAAGGCGTCTTTAGCGACGATTCCCCGCAATCCTGCGGTGTCTATGGCGGCTATGGAAACCCGCTTGCCAACTGCGCGGTGGGCTGCGCCGACGTGATCTTTGCCATCGGCACAAAACTGTCGGCTTCCGACACGGTGCAGGCCGATCCCGATCTGATCGACCCGACACAACAGGCTCTGATTCAGGTCGATATCGAGCCGCGAAACGCGTCCTGGACCCTACCGGCAACACAGACGTTGATCGGCGACGCCGGCAGGACACTGGACGCCATGACCGCCGAATGGTCCGACAGGCCTGCCGTGGATAGCTGGCACCTCTCGTTGAACGCCCCGTTAACCGCCCCGTTACCGTCATCCGCGCCAGGCGCGAAGTCGCTTTTTCCTCACGAAATCATCCACGCGATGCAGGAAACCCTTCCGCCCCAAACCATCTATACCTGCGATGCCGGCGAAAACCGGATATTCATGCTGCATTGCCTGCGCACGCGCGGCTCTGGGAAATTCATCCAACCGGCAGGCGCCGGGCCGATGGGGTACGCTGTGCCCTCGGCCATGGCGCGTAAACTGCTCTCACCCGACAGTCCCGTTGTGGCCTTTTGCGGCGATGGCGGTTTCTCGATGACGATGAATGGCCTCATAACAGCGGTCGAGGCCGAGCTTCCCGTGATTTGTGTGGTGATGAACAACGACGCATTGGGCTGGTCGCAGCATTCGCGCGGACCGTTCGCCACTCAGTTCAGCCGTGTCGATTACGCCGCTATTGCCCGTGGCATGGGTTGCGACAGCTACAACGCGGCCGGGCTAGATGCGCTGAACGACGCCCTGATACGCGCGCTCGAAACGGTCCGCACCCACAAGCGACCAGCCGTGATAGATGTCCAAACCTCAATGGACGTCTCCTTTGCACGACTAGCCTATTCCGAAACGCGCGCGCTCAGCGTTGCCTGAATTGCCGAACCAGCCGGAGATCCCCATCATGACATCATCGCAAATCCGCACCATCACCAAAGGCCTCAGATTTCCCGAAGGCCCGATTGTCATGGAGGACGGCTCGGTCATTCTGGTCGAGATCGCGCGGGGCCAGGTCACGCGCGTGTCAGCCGATGGCACCCAGACCGTCATCGCCAAAACCGGCGGCGGCCCTAACGGAGCGGCAATCGGCCCCGATGGCGCGCTTTACATCTGCAACAACGGCGGCTTTGCGTGGAAGGAAAGCGCCGAAGAGGGTCTGTTGCCCGCAGGTCAGGCGCTGGATTATTCTGGCGGCAGGGTCGAACGCATAGATCTTGCGACTGGTCAGGTTAGCGTTCTCTACACCCATTCTGACAAGGCCCCTCTGAAGGGGCCAAATGACATCGTCTTTGACCAGAATGGTGGGTTCTGGATGACCGACCACGGTAAGGTCCGTGAACGTGAAATGGATCGTGGAGCGGTCTTGTACGGCCGGATCGACGGCAGCGCATTGCGCGAGGTCATTTTCCCCATTCACAGCCCCAATGGCGTAGGCCTGTCTCCCGATGGCAGCACGCTGTGGGTAACAGAAACATTTACCTGCCGCCTTTGGGCCTTCGATCTCGACGCAGCGGGGCAACCGGTTCTCAATCCTACGTTGGGCGCCGCGCATGGCGGTCGACTGGTGGCGTCACCTGACGGGAAACGAGGCTTTGATTCACTTGCAATCGACGCTGATGGCAACATCTGCATTGGCCAGATCTATCGCGGCGCCATCCTTGTGATTTCTCCCTCCGGAGACATCGTCGACGAGATCGCGATGCCCGATCCATTCTGCACCAATATCGCATTCGGTGGAGAGGACATGCGTGATGCCTATGTCACGCTGTCGACCACAGGAGAGCTCGGGCATTTGCGTTGGCCCAGACCGGGCCTCCGCCTTAACTTCAACGCCTAACTGGCCGCTTCTGTGGTTGTCGCCCGCAATGCAAGAAATCTCCAATACTTTTGACGTGTGATCGAGTGCGGTCTTTTGTCAGGCCTTGATGTGCGGCACATTCGGAAACCGCGGGCCGGTATGGAGATCAGCCGATCAGGTCAAAATCTGATGAACGAGTTTTATACTCGTAGCAGTCTACTGGTTTTCCTGAACCAGATCCGCTCGATCATTACGCCGATTCAGATTGTCGTCTTCTGAGGGGGCAAAGGTAACAAATCCACCCGAGTATTGAATCGAAACTAACTGGCAGGATGAACGCTGTGTCAGCGAGCCAAGTCGTACTTTTGATACCCCAGACGTTACCCTGACGCATTCAACTCACGCCCGCCACTTTCAAAACAGCTCTAAGAAATTGATTAATATGGTGCCCCCACACGGAACCAACGCCTTGTTTTTATTCGTTTTTACCTGCCTATTCCTGACTATATCCACCTAAAAATATGGCGATACCTGTCCAATACTGTCTTGTCCCGTTCGGCTCTATCCAATAGCTAAAGGTGGACAATTAGGTGGATAATTTATGCGTGCAACGAACAGGCTAACAGCGGGTTTTCTGAAGTCTCCCCCTGTGGGTCAGTATTGCGACGGGGCTGGGCTCTGGTTTATCAAACGCAAGGATGGTGGGGCGCAGTGGGTTTTGCGTGTGACCGTTCATGGCAGGCGACGGGAAATGGGCCTTGGCGGTTTTCCTGCGCTCGGACTGGCCGAAGCCCGGAAACAAGCGGCGCGCTGGAGGGCCGTTGCCGCGGAGAACCGCGATCCAATCAAAGAACGCGAAGCGGAAAGACGGGCCGCTCGGCGTGAAGATATATCCCTTGCGGTCATTACGACGGATGCGTTCGAAGCGCGCAAGGCCGAACTGAAGGGCGACGGCGCAGCGGGCAGGTGGCTGTCGCCTTTGAACATTCACGTCCTGCCAAAGCTGGGCAAAGTGCCGGTGACAGACCTCGATCAGCGGGACATTCGCGACACCTTGGCTCCGATCTGGCACACCAAGGCCGACACTGCGCGCAAGGCGCTCAATAGGTTGTCCATCGTGTTGAAACATGCGGCCGCTCTCGGCTTGAATGTGGACCTGCAGGCGACCGAAAAGGCAAAAGCGCTTCTGGGCAAGTCACGACATGTTCCAAAGAACATCCCCGCAATGGACTGGCGGGAAGTGCCAGACTTCTACGCCAGCCTTAATGACCCAACGTTGACGCACTTGGCGCTGCGCCTGTTGATTCTAACCGGTGTTCGCTCGGGTCCACTCCGTCATCTGCGCCTTGAACAGATTGATGGCGACATCTGGACCATCCCGGCGGAGGCCATGAAAGGTCGCAAAGGGGCAACGGCGGCTTTTCGCGTGCCGTTGTCTAGGGAAGCCAGGGCTGTAGTCGAGGGCGCAAAGCCGTTCGCCCGCAACGGTTACCTGTTTCCAAACACGCGCGGCGGCGTGATCAGCGATATGACCCTTTCGAGGCACATGGCACGGCAGGGGATGGAAGCACGTCCGCATGGTTTTCGCACCAGCCTGCGCACATGGCTGGCTGAAGCGACCGATGCCCCCCATGAGGTGGCCGAGGCCATGCTTGCGCATGTAACCGATGGCAGCGTTGTGCGAGCGTATCGGCGCACGGATTACCTCGAACCGCGCGCAAAGCTCGCAGAACGCTGGGCGGACCTAGTGACCGGTGGCGCGGGCCAAAAGGTGAAACTGGCGGGAACCGTATGACGTCGGGAAAGCAGCCATCGAAAGACATCGAGGAAACGCAACCGGCAAGAGAAGCCTGGGGTGAGGAACGCGAGGCGCTGCCTTCAGCAGTTTGGGACGTCGCGGCTGCTGTAAGGCTGGTTGAAGCTGTGCGCGAGGCCGGAGGCAGAATACCGGGGCGTTTTCAACATCCATCTGATGAGTCTGACCCGATCTCCATGAATCGTTGGCGAGCCGAGATGAGCGACCTTGCCGACTCGGTGTCGTTTGCATTCTCTTCGGAGGACGCGTGGCCTGATTTGACTATGGCAACTCGGCGCGAGCAGCGGCTGAATGCCCTTGCAGAACTCAGAAGGCAATTCGAAGCCACAAACAGGGTGCTTTCGGAGAAGCCTGTCGTTACCGAAATTCTCAATCTTGAGCTGCCACCGGATTTTCCAAGCGTCGATGAAGCTGTGCAGAAAATTCTTGAGGTAGTCACGGCAACGACGAAGTGGATGGAGAAGGAAGGCAAGCAAAGTGGCAACGCTGCGCCGTTACCCAAATCGTCTTACACTGCTCAGGGCATGTTTCTGCGATCGCTTGCCTCGACATATAGAGAATTCTTCTCGTCTGAGCCGCTAATCGATACGAAGAAAACTTGGGAAGCCTACCAAGGCCCTTTTGTGTCATTTGTGCGCACAGCTTATGCCATCTCAGGCCAAAACAAGACTGACGCGGCACTTACCAAAGCATTGCAAAGAGCATTCACTTCGAAGCAAGGGGACATCAACATCGAATCTGGCTGACGATGTCCCTTGGACCAAAACTACCGAAATCCGCCAGTTTTGGATCATCCGACACACAACAGGATGATCGCAATGCAAACTTATATGACGCTGAAAGAACTGAGTGCCAAGCTGGGAGGTCGCTCGCGCTCGGCCATCTATCTTGACCTTGAAGCGGGCCGACTGCCCAAGCCGATCAAACTCGGTGGCAAGCTCTACTGGCGGGAAAGCGACATCGACACGCACCTTGATGCCCTGCGTAAGGAGGGCAAGTAAGCCATGTCTAAGAGCAAGAACCCGGGCACGCGTGCAGGCGTGGCCCGGGTTGGGAGTGCCTACCAAGCGTTGGCAGCGGGATTTACCTTCATACCACCGATGGATCGAAAAGCACAGCAGGTTTGGCATCCTCACGACTTTCATGGGAGGTATGCGGAATGACCAGTGCACACGAAACAACCCTCATTCTGGGCGGTTCATGGCACGGACAATACGGCACCGCGCCCTGCCCTGTCTGCCAGCCTGAGCGTCGCAACAACCAAAATGCGTTGACCCTTGCCAATGGCGACGATGGCAAGCTGCTGCTGCATTGCAAGAAAGCGCAGTGCAGCTTCACCGATATTCTGGCCGCGTCAGGTGTCGCTCAGGGCAGCTATGACAAGCCTGATCTTGCCGCAACCGCCCGGCGTGCCTCCGAAGCGAAAGAGGCGGCGGCTCAGAAGGTGCGGCAGGCGCTACGCTGCTGGGAGGAAAGTCGGTCCATCAAGGGCAGCTTTGCGGGGTACTATCTGCGCGAGATACGCGGCATTGCATGCCGCCTGCCGGAAACCCTCCGCTTCAATCCATCCTGCTGGCATGGGCCCACCGGCAGGCGGTATCCGGCGTTGGTTGCCTCGGTGTGTGGCGGTGACGCCTTCGCAGTGCACAGGACCTATTTGCGCCCCGGTGGCACGGGCAAGGCTGGGCTGGCTGGGGGCGACAAGCTGATGCTGGGTCGCACCCGTGGCGGCGCCGTGCGCCTAACCGATGGGGCGGGGCCACTAGTGATTGGCGAGGGGATCGAAAGCACTCTTTCGGCATTCCTGCTTCATGGGGTCCCGACGGCACGTGCCTGGGCTGCGCTTTCCACAAGCGGCCTGCGCGGGTTGCGCCTGCCAACTGCGTCCCCGTCCGGATTGGCAGAGACGCACGGGCCGTCGCTGATCCTTGCGATTGATGGCGATGCCGCAGGTCGTGCTGCTGGGCGTGACCTCGCACAACGGGCCACAGGCCTCGGCTGGCACGTCGGCATCATGGACCCCGGCGACGGGATCGACTGGAACGATCGCTTGATGATGGAGGTCCGCCGTGAAAACGCCTGAGATCACGACCTTTGCAGCAGAGTCGCCGACGCCGCTCCTTCGAGAAATACCCGAGGCTGCCTCCTTTCCGGTTTCGGCCCTGGGGCCACTTTGCACACCGGTCGAAGCGATCGCATCTGCGACCGAGGCTCCCAAAGCTTTGTGCGCGGCATCGGTTCTCGCGGCGGCTGCCCTAGCAGCGCAGGGGCACCGGGAAGCTGAAACCCTGAACGGCACCGCGCCCGCAAGCCTGTTTTTACTGACCATCGCGGAATCGGGAGAGCGCAAGTCAACTGCAGACCGCCTCGCGATGCAGGGCGTGCGCGACTTCGAAGCCGAGCTGCGCACTGACTACGATAAGGAACAAGAGCTCTGGAGAGATGCACACGAACTGTGGAAGGCCGACCGCGCAAAGATATTCGCAGACAGGAAAGCCGACAACGCATCGAAGCGCGCCGATCTGCAAGCCCTCGGGCCGGAGTCGACCGCGCCGCTCAAACCGCATATCGTGGCATCCGCGCCCACCATTGAAGGGATCGTGAAGCACCTGCCCGAACTGCGCGCCAGTCTCGGCATAATGACCGAGGAAGGGGGCGCGCTGATCGGCGGGCATAGCATGAAAGCAGAGAACCGGCTCGCTACCTGCGCCAGTTTCAGCGCCATGTGGGATGGCCAACCGCTCGACAGGTGGCGTGCAGGCGATGGCGTCGCAGCCTACGTTGGGCGGCGCTTCTCAGCGCATATTCTGGTGCAGCCGGTTGCGGCGGAAGCGCTGCTTTCGGACCCGATGGCGAATGGGCAAGGACTTCTCGCGCGCTTTTTGGTTTGCCGCCCTGCCTCGCGCATCGGTATGCGTCTGCGTATGGAAAGAGATGCGCTGGCCGAAGCTGAGATTGCGCACTTTGCCATGCGCATTCGGTCGCTGCTCTCCCGCGACTTACCTCTTGCGGACAACAAGCGAAACGAACTCGCGCCACCTGTGCTGCACATGTCGCAAGACGCCCGCGCGGTATTGACCACATTTGCCCGCAAAGTGGAGACAGCGCAGGCTCCCGCTGGTCCCTTCGAGGGGGTGCGCGCCTTCGCCAGCAAGGCCCCAGAACATGCTGCACGCATCGCGGCGGTGCTGACGATCTATGCGGACCCGGAGGCGGAGGAGATGACAGGCGAGACAATGGCCGGGGCGATCGAGATCGCCACCTTCTACGCAAATGAAGCCGCGCGCCTTGCGGATTCGGCAATCGTGCCGCGAGAGGTAGCCGACGCAGAGCGGATGCGCAAATGGCTGCTGGAAAGATGGAAGGAGCCGTATATCTCAGCGGCCGTCGCAACGCAGCGCGGCCCCTTCAAGCTGACGGATCGCAGCCGCAAGGCGCTGCACATGCTGGAAACTCATGGCGCTCTGATCAAGGCGGACGACGCAGAAGTAGACGGCAAGCCACGCAATGAGGCATGGCTGATCGTCCGTGAGTGGCCGTCATGACGTCGTTTACCTTCGATGCAAAGGCCGCGCTGCACCGTACGCAAACGCGGTCACCTCATACTAATCCTCCTATTCTTCCTAATCGAAGCGATTCCGACGGGGCAGGATTTGAGGGATTAGGAAGATTAGGAACGGTGTATCTGCAAAGTCTTGAAATGACGCCCGAGGAGCTCGCGCGCGACTATTGTGAGGAACGTGCCGCAATCCGCGAATATGACGGTGGCCAGGATCGCGCAGAAGCCGAAGCCGCTGCATTGGCAGAAGCGCGCTGCACTTTCCCGGAGGTGGACCTATGAGCTCCGTCTTTCATGCATCGTACAGATTTTCGGTCATCTTCACAGTCAATCCGCGCTCGACTGGAACTGGCCGCAGACCGTAGCGAAAACCAAAGCGCAGAATCGCTTCGGTTGGCACAGCTTGGGTAGCCTGCAGACCGGACACCATCTCGGGTCTAAGCACGGACACAACGACCTAAGAAATGAAGCGGTCGACCTGCCCTTCGAAACGGAAACCACATTTTTGTCCGGGCCTAGAAAGCTAACTCTGGCGGAGGATCAGCCAAATACAACCATTCTATTGTCCGTGGATCCAAAGATCAGCACGCATCCGGACACAAGGAGCGTTTTCGGCGCGGACAAATAGCACAGCCAACTTGGCTCGAGGATGAAATGTAACAAGGCAATGGGGGACCAGAACGTATGTTTTCAGCCAGGCACACCCGCCGAACTAGGGTGCAAAAGCAGATATCGGCCCTACATGAATGCATGGCTCAATGGATGGCGCTACTAGGTCTTACAGTAGTTATTGAAAGCGGGATCGAGCCATAGGGTTTCTATTTAAAAATTGGACCAACTTAGAGAAGACAGTATCAGCCCGCATTCCCCAAGTAACGTAACGATTTCCGCGCTCTGATGCCCACTAACGTGTTATATTTCAGCCTGTTAACTGGGCGGAAGGCGGCGGATTATGGGACACCCGAAGGGTGCGGGCAATACGGATAATGTTCGGCTCGGTTTTGACCGTCGGGTGCGTCTGGAATTTCATGGCTCGAAGATCAGCTCGGATGGCGGATTGCTGCTTTTTCGGGAATCTGGATGAGGTGCTGGGCCTGCACGACATTGCTGACGGGTTGCTGAGAGATACGCGGACGGGTCACAATCGGTTGCACACACTGGTTGGTCTGTTGCGCCAGTCGGTCTTCGGGCGGCTGGCCGGATACGAGGATGTGAATGACGCGGATCGTCTGGCGCGCGATCCAGTGATGCGGCAGGTCGTTGGCGGACTAGCCGTTGAAACCAAGGCGGCGTCGGCGAGTCAGATGGGGCGGTTCAAGACCGAGGCTCTGGCCACAACCGACAATCGCAATGCACTGGCTGATCTGTCTGGACAGTGGATTGACCGGGTTGCCGCCCGAGAACACGTCCGCCATGCCCTCGATGGCCTGCCGTTTCCACGTGCTGACCTGGTTCGGATGCAGCTGATGCTTCGCTGCGATCTCCTGCACGGTCTTGTCGCCGCGCAATGCCTCCAACGCCACCTTGGCCTTAAACTGATCTGTAAAGTTCCGGCGCTTTGCCATGTTCGTATCCCTTCAAAGGTTTGGGATACACCTTAGCTGACTGTCCGATTTTCTGGGACCACTTCAAAGCGGATAGTTATTCAGCAATATTGCCTCGTAATTTTTTTGATTGACTCCATGTTGGTAATGCGGCAATATCACCATATTACCAAAGGAGAGCCCCATGCGGATGACACGCCATGCAACCGCCCGACAGACACAGCGCAACCTGCCGATGGATATTCTCCGGCTCATCCAGTCTTACGGAGAACCGGTTCATTCCCGAGGCGCGCTCTCATTGATGCTGGATGACACGACACTTGACCTGATCGCAGAAGGAGATCTGCGCCGCCGCCAGTCCCTCAGCCGTTACCGGGGAGTGTATCTTGTCGAATCCCACAACGGCACCGTCATCACTGCTGCTCGGCGCACCCGCCGCCAGCACCGCCGCTAATGCAACCTCTACGGAGCAACCAAACCTTGGAACAAAACCTTTCCCTCGCCACGACCCATCTCGGTCGTCTCACCACTGCGCCTGCCGCCGACCAGCTGGACAGCAGGGCCATGACCATCGCCCAGAACGGCGCCCTAAGGGTCGCATATGCGCCCTTCGATCATATTGCCCGGAAAGCCAAACTCGTGATCGTAGGTATAACGCCAGGCCGGGTGCAGGCGACAAATGCCCTGTCGGCTGCCCAAAGCGCCCTTGAAAGTGGTAGCTCTATTTCCGAAGCCCTCGCCGAGGCCAAATTGATCGGCAGCTTCAGCGGGCCACTCAGAGCAAACCTCGTAGCAATGCTGGATGCAATCGGCGTGGCCGAACATCTGGGCGTCCAGACCACCGCCGAAATCTTCCATCCCGGATCGCAGGACGTGCATTTTACATCGGCTCTGCGATATCCGGTTCTCGTCAACGGCAAGAACTACAACGGTGCGCCGGACATGCTGAAAACACCGCTTTTGCGCCGGATGGTCGAAACGCACCTCGCCGAAGAGGCCCGGATGCTGCCTGACGCCCTTTGGCTACCTCTCGGTCCGCGACCTGAAGCAGCGCTTGGGCACCTCGCCCGGCAAGGGCTGCTTGACCGAAAAAAAATCCTGCGCGGACTGCCGCATCCGAGCGGAGCGAACGCTGAGCGTATTGCAGTATTCCTCGGGCGGAAGCCACCTGAACTCGCTTCGCGACAAACGAACCCGGCTAAGCTCCTGAGCGCATTCAAGATGCTCATGGCACAAATGGCCTCTCTCAAGGGAGCTTCGGCATGAGTCAGGCAGCGAATATTCCGCACGACTGGCCCGAGATTGAGGCTCAGGTTCGCGACGCGATTATCGCGATGGCGTCGATACTTCAGAACTTCGGGCCCCAAGACAATGGCGCGACGGTCAACGCGTTTCTCGGCCAGCCGGTCGAGATTGCCAGTCGGGAATGGATGAACCCCGAAGAGATCGAGAGTATCGACATCACCCGGCATGCCCTTCATGGCCATGCGCGCGCAGCTTGGTGCTATGCCTACCAAGTCGACGGTTGGGAAAGTTTCACGCCCGAGCATTGGCATGAAATAGGCTGCGGATTGCTCAGCGGCGGATACGCGCTGAACGACAGTGAAGGCGAACCAACCGGCCTCAACCTCTGGAATGATTTGCCATTGCGGCGGGTCTTCGAAACGGCCTTCGCCCGCTGGAACTGGACCGAGCATGATAGCGATCTGACGGTCCGACAACTGTCGCTTCTTTCTAACATGGCGGAAGCGACCGTGCGCTCATCTCTCAGCAAAGAGGGTTTCAGGTTGGATCCGCCCAATACCGCGGACAAAGACAGGTCGTCTTATACCTTGTCGGCCAATGACGCCCTGCAATGGTTGAGTCGCCGTCGAGGTTTCATTGCGAATGCGACCGGCTCGGCGCCCGACCGCATTCGCATCGCAATACGCGATACGCTTGCCGATCTATCCATCCCATTTCCGACAGCCGTAAAGCGAATAACCGAGCTTGCCGGACTCTCAAGCATGACCGGATCAGTGATAGATCCGGAATGGTATGCCGGGCTGATTGAAGGGCGCGCAGTTGCCCCTGATGTGGATGCCCTAGTAATTCTGGCTGATGCGCTTGATGTTCCACGAGCAGACTTTGCAGCAAGAGGTGTGCGGCACCTTCTTGAACTGAAAAGCGACTGAATCGTCTAAGACCGGCGGAAATGAGGGGACATTCAGGCCCCCTCATTGCGTTTTCTCCGATGAGTTTTGTCTCTGATTTATGGTCATTTTCCCCATTCACAGCCCCAATGGCATAAACGCCCACAAGACGCGTCTGAATGATCTACGGGCCGGATACCTCGCAGAGCGCCGTTCTATGCTCACCTCGCAACAGATCGATCAGGAGCGGCTAAAAGCAGATTGGCGGGAACGCTCCAAGGATCGCGCGCAGGCATATGAAGAGCTCGCGAGACGCATCAAAGCCGCCGAGAGACTCAAAAATGACTACGGCGGTGCGGCCGGTCCAGAGGCATCACGCCGCGCCGTGATCATGGGGCGCTACGAGCGCGCTCTTGAGTTCAGGAAAGCCGCGACAACCCCCAAAAGGAACTCGCAATCTACTGTCCATGCCTTGGCTGACAATTGACCTTTTTCTTTGGAATCGGGCCGCGTATGTTCAGGGGGGGGGGAAGTCCTCTTCATCCATTCAGAAGTGGAAAATTCCAGGTCGCAATGGCCCGGCTCCAGGGGAGAAGGTCAGGTGAACGTGAAGAGGGTCGAACGAATCTGGCGGCCGGAGTGGTCCGGTCAATTTTTTTTGCATGTCTCTTTCTCGCTGTCTTTCACTCTTGTCGGGCGAAAGAAAGGAAAAGTGCCCTTGCAGAGCCTCACACGCAAAGTGCAACTCCGAAAAAACAGGAAGGTCTTTCATGAAATCGTTCTTCGAGGCCAGCGCGCGTGGTGCTCAGAAAATGGCGCAGGCCAGCGCAAAAATGGAGAAGTCGGCCTCTGATCTCAAGCGCAGAACATACGCCATGAAAATTAGAACCAAGGCGCGGCTCAACGAAGAGTGGTTCAGAATGTGCAGGCTCTCATTACGCGCGGCCTTGGATTACGTCGAACACGTAGTCCAGCTGGACGAAAAGCTGAACGCAGACCCTGAACTCAAAAAGATCTTCCTCGAGTTGGATCCAGACTACGGCAAGCAAATGCCCCGGGAACCAGAACCCGCTTGGGTTCGTGCAGGCCGACCCTCCGCACCTACGAGCGCCATGGAAAATCCAGGCGATCCCCTGGAAATGCAGCTGCGCCAGGAAGGATTCGACGAGGCGGTGGTCCAGCACGAAGAACTCATCCGCAGCATCAGGAGGGACCTCGCTCGCAAACCCGCTCTGCGAGAACCCTTCAAGAAAGAACTGGCTTGCAGAGGATTGGGCCAAGTTCTGCGCGAAGAATTTCCCGATTTTTAGAACTTGTTGCACGGATTTATCTGCGCCCTACAATATAGAAGGCTCTGACGACGCGGCGGCTTTTTTGCCTGCGCCCTGCAAAGAGGTGATCACTGAAGTAGGCTTTCGAGCAATATGGATTTCCTACCGTCTATGATCCGGGCTTCATGCGACCTTTCGGGCTGTTTGCAGCTGGCCGCATAGGCGCTCGGCGTCAAGTTCCGAGCGCCGAATCCGATCGTTCTTCGTTTTAGTCGAACCTCTATTGGCCACATTACGGGTTATGGACCACGCGTGTGTCCTCGGAGACGTCAACCGTCAGCGCCTTCCAGCCCCAGCTGCGTTTCTTCTTGTCGAAGTTGATGACGGCCCGGCCCGATACGAGCTCGTCCTCTTGCATGTCATGGGCGCGAACGATGTTAGGTGGAATGAATATTCCGTCATCTGTGAAACCCATGCCGTTGCTGATCCGCACGGTGGTCCGGAAACGTCGGCAGACGGTCTCGTCCACCTCCGCATCGGTGGGGGCGGCGGTTACCACGCGGGTCCGCACCCCTTTTCGCGTGCTGTAGCGGGCAACCCGCAAGGCGATGTGATCGCCTACCGAAGCGTTGACGTCCGAAAGGGGAATCACGCCGTCTATCTCGCGGCTTGCGATGACATGAAGAACCCCTTTCGAGAAATTCACGTGATCTACGACGCCTGTGATCTCATGGAGCGTATCGTAAACTACTCCATCATCGCGCAAAGCGGCGGTATACAGCTTCGTGCGGTCGCTGATGGAGGCACCGATATCTGCCTTGATCCGGATCGGCTGTCCTGACTTTAGATCTCTTAGCCTCAACGCGCGCTCGGGAACGGTAATCTCCCGTGCCATAGGCTTGCCTGAGATGTAGAGCCTGCGAAGGGTCTTGCGCTTTTCGCTCTCGATCGTGAAGCTCTCGCCGACGCATGCATTGATCCACTCGATATCCTCGAAAAGGATCTCCTCTGCGCGAGTGGCGAACTGGATGTAGAACTTCTTGCTCGGCGACACGGCCGTAGCTCGCGTAAACCACGACGCCGCCATGAGCTCCTCCGCTTCGCGAGGAATGCGGTATCCCGATTTCTCACGATGCGAGAGAACAGCCTCGATTTCGCCTCGCGCTTCGCTTGGATGCCCTTGGGTGCTCAGCTCGCGCGCGAGCTTGAGCCGCAGACGCCCCACGAAATCCTCCTCGGAGGGACACATCAGCCCCTTGCAGTAGCACGCAATCCGGAGGTCCGGCTCGACCTGGAGGTCGCCCAGCAAGTCCCAAGCCCAGAATTCCTGCGACTTCTCCCGGGCGAACAGGATCGCTTGTTCGCGCGCCTCTTCGTGGCGGCCAAGCGAGGCGAGGAATTTGACCAGGTTCTGACGGAACCAGACGTTGTCTGGATAGCGGGCCATCATCGCTTCGAGATGCGGCATGAGCACGGCGATGGCGCGCGTATTCCCCGCCGCGGCGGCATCCTTTGCGGCGCGCTGCACAACCTTCTCGGCAAGTGCCGGAAGCGTCTTGCCTTCGGTTGTCGTGAAGCGGTCGTAGTCGTCAGGGAGGAGATTCTCGAGGCCCCATAAACCGACAAAAGCCGGGAGGTTGAGATGATTGTCGGAGGCAAGCTGCCAGGCGATTTTCAGCATGCAGCTGTGGAGCGGTGATGGCCGATCGACGCTGAGCTTCATGTAGATGTTGAGGTTGCGACGGGCTTGCCCGATTGCAGCAGGTGCCGGGGTGTCGGATGCGGACAGGATGTCCTTCGTCCAGCGGTAGAGATCCCAGCCGTAGCCCAGATGATCGGCAGGGAAGAGCGCATCCCTCGCAAGAAGATCGTGGTAGATTCGGCAGGCTTTCGCGTAGTGTCCTGCCTTGCTGTGGTTCCGTGCGGAAAGGATCTCGTGTCGCCCTTTCTCCGCGAGAGAGAGCGCGAACCGACGTTGATTCTCGAGGATATCGTCCCCCTCTGGCAGGGGCAGGGCATCGAGCTCGCCGGCAAACGTTGAAAGGCGCGCCCTGTCGTTCTGGCGGGCGGCGCGCTTGAGAAGATCGACAAGACACCAGCTAAGGGCCCGGATATCCCAGTCATCGGTATCGGGACCCGCCATCGCCTCTTTTGCCAGCGTGTAGGCTTGGTCGATCTTTCCCACCTTCCGGAGGCGGAAGATCTCCTTCGTGTCGCTCATGCGCTCATCTCGACGGTCAGGATTTCGATCACGTCGCGCAGGAGCGCTGATGGCACTTGAACGTGTCCGACCGGCTGACACTTGGTGAAGACATGCCTGCCGTTGTAGTAGATGTCGACCGCAGCATGCTCTCCGAGGCGCTGGAAGCTGTAGCGCTGAAACCACTGTTTCTGCTCGAGCCCGGCGACATCAATCGCGTGAGCCTGCATTAGGGTCGAAAGCTTCTGGTGAAACTCTTCCAGGAACAGATGCGCGAAACTTGGTCCCTGAACGCCGCTGCCCGCAGCGGCCTCCGGCGTTGAGCGCGGAATAGCAGCGTAGCTTTCACCGACCATCCCGGAGAGTTCTGCCATCAACATGTCGGTCAGCTCGCCTGATTGCGCAGCGATGACGCGGGTGATTTTGAGCCTGCCGTTGTAGCAGATGTTGATCCTCGCCTGGCTTTCGCCACGGCGAAAGAAATACGCCTCCTGGTATTGGTTATGATCGATGCCTTCTATCTCGATGGCTGCTCCGGCCAAGAGGACCTCGACCCGTTGGCGGATGGCCTCGCGAAAATCAGCGGGCGTCGGCTGGCCTGAATCGCTTGATGCTGTGCTCGCGGGATCGGCCGCTGCGAGGAGCCTTGGCGCAGCGGTTGCCTCGAAATTGGACGGAGCAGTCGACGCGCTGAGAAGATCTGGAGCGAGACCCGCAGTCTTGATGCCAGAACCTATCTCGATCCTCGGCGGATCAAGAAGGAAGAGGTGCGATTTCGCACGCGTGCATGCCGTGTAGAGCCAGCGAAAATTGTCGGCCGCCAGCGGATTGCCTAACGAAGTGCAACTGACGATGGCGGTGTCCCACTCGCTGCCCTGCGCCTTGTGGCAGGTGATAGCGTAGCCGAACTTGACCCGCAGCGCATTGAAGAAAGGGTCGTCCATCAATGCCTGGCGGAACGCCTGTGGGTCCTTCCTGAGGTCGGCATACCTCTGGCAAAAGTCGACGTAGAGCGCCTTGTTTTCGTCCGAGCTGAGCTGAGGCCGGTCCTCGTAGAGGAGGTTCTCGAGGATGTTCGTGGTGACGAAGACCGCCGACCCATCGACCAAGCGCAATCCGAGTTCTGCCTCCCTGAACGACAGCTCAACGGGGATCTCTTCGACGGCCCCGGTTTCCTCGTTCTTTCGGCGAAGCGTGACCCGGCGGACCTTGCGGTCGTCCGAGATGGACCGGACAAACGCGAAGTCCCCGTTCGAGATGCGGATCCCTGAGACCTTGGTGTTCTTCACCACCATGAGCTTGTCGCCCGGGGCGGCTTCGGGCTGATCGAGAAACAGCCGTTCACGTATGGAGCGGTTGAACATGCCGGCCTCGGCGTTTGACCGGGTGATGACGACGGAAGAGTTGTTTACGCGGTTTCCGGATGCTTCGAGGAAGGTCGAGACTACCTGGTCTATGCCGATACGATCGACGTCCGCCGGCTTGGTGTCGAATGCCAGCTTGTTGTAGACACCGTTTCTCAGGCTTTCCCGCAGGGGTTGGACATTGCTGAGAATGCCGCTGTCGGCTTTCTGGCGAACGATATCGGATAGTTCGTAGTCGAACACCCGAACACCGAAATTCTTCACAAGGTAGTCGGTCGAGAGGGCCGGCGAGAACGACATGCCGACAGGCGGCAACTGGGCATCGTCACCAATGAGGATCAGCTTCTTTCGATGCTTGTTGTTGTCGAAGTTGACGAAATGCATCAGGTCGCGCAGCAAATACCCTGATCCGAATTGAAAGAATTCCGCTTCCGAGTATTGATCGGAGATCAGGGAGGCCTCGTCCGTGATGAAGACGGTGTCCGCTGGTGCGTCGTTCACCGACATGCTGACGATGAGCTTGTACGTCTCGGAGCCTTCCACACCCTCGGTCTTGTGCTCTTCGATCTTGTCGAAGTCGTAGATCATCCCGTGGATGGTTGAGGCGTCGGCTTGAGTTTTTTCCTGGATGACCTTGGCTGCTCGCCCCGTGGGAGCCGAGAGCGCGTATGTCCGGCGCTGAGCGCGAAGCAACTTGACGAGGGCATCGATCAGGAAGGTCTTGCCGGTGCCCGCATGCCCCTTGAGAAGGAACACATCGTGAGTGTCGCTGTCGAGGAAGTTGCCCAGATGGATAACGACCTCGGACTGCCCGGGCGTCAGATCGTAATCGCGGAGTAGGTAGAAGAGATATTCGGCTGAACTTGTCAGACCGTCCCGGGCAAGTAATCGCATGTCCAAATACGTTCGGGCAGCTGCCCCTCCTGATGCAATCAAAGCCTTTCCGAAAAGTAAGGCTTGGCGTTTAAGTTTTTCAATTATTAGCCAATCATGAAGTCCGCGGTACATCAACCCTACCTTGTTGCACACATCGGGTGACGGCGATGATTCCCTTTCCCGGGTAGACTTCTGCCATTGCCTCCGCCGCAGGTATGCCGAACGCGGTTTAGCAGTTCAGGACGGCGCTGCCGATGGAAATGCTGCGGTGCGCAGGAAGGACTGCTTCGGAAAATGGCACTGCGGCGATCATGGAGTTTTGAAAGGCTGGTTTGGGCCGAGAAATTTTCATTTCAATCAGTTTAGGAAAAAGCCGATCACGGCGTAATGATCCAGAGCGAGAGCTTGCCTTTCTTGCCCTGCCATTCGTCTCCGACCCTGTTGAACCCCGCGCGTGCGAGATTGTTGTGCATGGTGATGCTGTCGGTTGTGGCAAAGGTTGGCTCGTTGATCTTCTCGACAATAACGCTGACGAGCCTTCCTGAGAGCTTCTTGCCCTGCATATCAGGGTCAACCACGACATAACCGAGCTCTGGGGCGACCTCGAAGCCACTAATCTGCACGCCTGCCTTGGTGAAGTTATCGACGCGATAGATTGAGGCAGGCTGTTTCAATGCCGCCGCAGCGACGATGATATTTGTGTTCGTCTCGCGCAACACCGTGATGCACCGTGTCCGCTCGAGCCGCGCGAGGATCTGCTCAACGGTGCCAACGACTGCCTTCCCATTTTTGACAAGCTGCGCGACGGCATATTGATCGTCATAAGCGAGTTGGAGAAAGCTACCGGACCAAGAAACGACGTCATCATTCATGTATGTATATCTCCGGGGACAACGGTTTGAACTTGATGCCACCTGCTCGCTTATTCTTGGGTGTGGGTATTAGTTCGACCTTCATATTCTACCGTGTCTCTCTTGTTGCGACCACTATGGCGTGAGCGCGAATGGGCGCAAGGTTTGAAACGAGAATGCTGGGTGGACAGGAGGAAATGCTGCACACATTGTCGAGCGACCGCTTTGAGGACCACTGTTTGGCAGCAAAGTCGCATCTCGAAGGGCAGCTTTGGGTCGTTCGCGTCGATCGAAACAAGCGGCGTATTTTGTTGAAAAACTCCTCCTTGATTGCGGCCTGAACTACTGATTCAATTCCCGCATTGGGCGGGAGGATTTGCGATGATGGGACCAAGGCAGGCGGCGCAGCCGTCGCTGTTCTACGAGTTCTCGCTGGAAGATCATGTCCCTCAGGATCACCTTCTTCGGTCCATCGACCGCTTCGTCGATTTGACTGACGTCCGCGCGTATCTGGCGGATTTCTACAGCCACACGGGCCGTCCATCCGTCGATCCCGAGTTGCTGATCCGCATGCTCCTGGTCGGCTATTGCTTCGGCATCCGGTCGGAACGGCGGCTTTGCGAAGAGGTGCATCTGAACCTCGCCTATCGGTGGTTTTGTCGGCTTGATCTGAGCGACCGGGTTCCGGATCACTCAACCTTTTCCAAGAACCGCCACGGTCGGTTTCGAGAAAGCGAACTGCTGCGGCACCTGTTCGAGACGACTGTCGCTTGGTGTATCCAAGAAGGTCTGGTCAGCGGCCAGCGCATGGCGATTGATGCCAGCCTGATCGAAGCCGATGCGAACAAGCAGAACTCCACGCCGAAAGAGAACTGGGACGCGGGACAAATCGATCCCGCCGATGCGCCCCGCGCCGTGCGCGAGTATCTCGACACCCTGGACGAGGCCGCTTTTGGCGCCGCCAGCGAGGTGCAACCCAAGTTCACCTCGCGTTCTGATCCCGCAAGCCAATGGACAGCAGCCCGTAAAGGCCCTGCATTCTTCAGCTATTCCGACAATTATCTCATCGACGCGGATCATGGTGTCATCTTGGATGTGGAACCCACCCGCTCCATCCGGCAAGCCGAGGTCGGGTCGACAAAGACCATGTTGAAGCGGGTCAAGGAGAAGTTCGACCTGCATCCCGAACGCCTGATCGCTGACACGGCCAATGGCACCGGACCGATGCTGGGTTGGCTGGTTGAACGCAAGATTAACCCGCACATCCCCGTCTTCGACAAATCTGGCCGCAGCGACGGCACCTGGAGCCGGGCTGACTTCGAGTGGGATGCAGAGAACGACCAATACATCTGCCCCGAGGGCCAAGAGCTGAAGCAGTTCCGGCGAAACTATTCCGATCCGAACCGAGGGCCGACCGGACAGGGCAGAACCAAATACCGTGCCCTAAAACTGACCTGCCAGACTTGCCCGTCCAAGGCGAAATGCTGCCCGAATGCAGACGCCAGATCGATCACCCGCGAAGAACACGAAGACGCCCGCCAAATAGCCCGAGACATCGCTAAGACCAAGCAATACGATATCTCCATGAAGCTCCGGAAGAAGGTCGAGATGCTCTTCGCGCACCTCAAGCGCATCCTCGGCCTCGGAAAGCTCCGATTACGTGGCCCATGCGGTGCAAATGACGAATTCCTCCTCGCCGCAACCGCCCAAAACATCCGCAAATTGGCCAAGATCTTTCCTGCACCGCAGCAGACGCGCACAGCCTGATAGGAAAGGCGCTCGCGCCCAACTCAAGCAACGAAATTCTGCGCCCGCGAACGGGCGTTTTTCCACGGAATGGGCGGACAGCCGACCTTCGCCGCAGCAACGAGCCATCCAAGCTGTGAGATTAGAAGCCGACATTCAGGCCACCTCGAACGCGGGCTTGGCGCTGCACCGCCGCAAGGCGGCTTCGAGCCCGAACCTACCAAGCAACACCAACCACCTGCCGAAGCAATGAATTGCGCACATTCCTATTGATGCTTAAGCTAATCGGCATAAGCAGTTTGGATTAGTCGATGGTAAGCATGTATAAGTCATTGGCCATGGTTTTCTTCCTGGCCTTTGCAGCGGCCCCTTATGGGAATGCCGGCGGCTCACTAGACGGCAGGACTTTTTCAGGCATGATCGGCCCGGCAGAAAATCCTGACCTTCCGGATAATCTCTACTTCGACGATGGCCATTTTTGGTCTAAAATCTGTACCCGTTGTGGATTTGTACCTGGGGTATACCAAGCCGAGGAAACTGCAGAGGGCGTCCGTTTTACTGGCGCTCTAGAAAGCGAAAGCCGTGGACGCTTTGACTACGTGGGGGTTTTGAAGGACGATGGTTCCGTTGTCGTTTCGATCGTTTGGGAACGCCGCCGCTGGTATTGGATATCCACCCGCGAAATCGTGTTTGTCGGTGCGCTTTCGGAACCCGTGCAGCCCGTGTCGCTATCCGAAACCCGTCAGGACATGCAAACGATAGACCCTGACGGTAATCCCTTATGCGCCCGGTTTTAACGCGGTTTTGGGCAAAGCGGAAAGCTATTGTTCTTTATGGGTTACTCCTCCTCGGCGGATGGTTTCTGGGCGATGCACTGAAAGAAATGACCGTCCCCGAGATGCGCCCATTGAACGAGCCGATGATACACCGCATCGTCATGACAGCATTCTTCGCATTCATCGTTTTGGCAGCGCTGCCCTTTGTCCCCGGTGCGGAGATAGGTTTTGCGCTTTTGTTGCTGTTTGGCGGCCCAATTGCACCATTGGTCTATCTGGGAATGGTTGGGGCGCTGCTAGTCTCTTACACACTTGCAAGGCTGGTTCCACTCTCATTCATGGGCCGTGCATTGGAATGGCTTGGTCTAAGAAAGGCATCAAGATTTGTCGTAGATCTAGATTCCGTTGCGCCAGATAAGCGCTTAAACGCCTTGCCCTCAATCGTCCCATCAAAGGTCGGACAAAAACTGCTTAAACACAGATACGTGCTGTTGGCCGTTGCATTAAACACCCCTGGCAACTCGTTGCTAGGCGGCGGAGGGGGGCTAGCCTTCGTTGCTGGAGCATCTCGATTGTTTGGCTTTTGGCAATTCCTAGGGGTGGTGTTGTGCGCTGTTGCACCAATTCCGCTGTTCTTCCTTTTTGCATGAAAACCGTACCTGCTAAGGGCAGCTTCGTCCTACAGACTGTAAGTTCGCGGCGTCCTTGATTTTGCGTTGCGGCGAAAGTCCGGAATGGTGGGCTGCATCGCAGCGGAGGTAGGACTCGATCAATGGCTGGTATGGGCCGTTCTCGTCCATCAACACCAAGGGCGGATTCCGGACTTTCGCTGCCGTGCTAATGCAGTCGTGACAGAACAGGATAGCGGACATTGCGCAAATTGCATGTTGCCGAAACCGGCTCGGCCGACACAAAGGTCTGGAAGCCGACAAGCAGCGGTGCAGCGCAGCAGCCGCATTTTTCTCCCTCGTCTCGCGTACAGCGTGGACGCACTTTCGGTACAAATGTGCCCCGAGGTCGGCAGAACTGTGAATGTGCGCGGCCAACGGTCGCACCCCGCGCCGTCGAACTTCGAGGCGCCATTACAACAATCATCCAGTCTGTACAGTTGTATACGGCACGTGGTCTACTCAGAAAGAGGAACTTTTTCAGGGGACCCAGGCATTGAGCGAGGCACTACAAAAACTATTCGAACACGGGGCGCAATGGGTGAGGGCAGACTTTCACTTGCACACGCGGGCCGATAAGGAATTTCGCTATGATGGCGATGGAGATCGCTTCATCGCCAATTACATTGATGCGCTCGAAACCGTCGGGACACGGCTCGCTGTTGTCACCAACCATAACAAATTCGACCTTGATGAGTTCAAGGCCCTGCGCAAACGGGCACGCAAGTCCGCGATCGGCGTGCTTCCCGGCGTGGAACTATCGGTTAAGGATGGCGCGAACGGTGTACATACGCTTATCGTATTCTCCGATGCGTGGCTGGCCGATGGTCAGGATTACATCAACCAATTCTTGGGTGTTGCCTTTTCTGGCAGGGTTCCTGCGCAATACGAGAAGGAAAATGGTCGCAGCAACGATGATCTTGTTGAAACGTTGAAGAAACTTGAAGGCTATAATCGCGACTTCTTCATTATTTTCGCACATGTGGAGGCCAATAGCGGCCTATGGAAGGAAATAGGTGGGGGGCGGATGGGGGAGCTTGCTAAAGAGCCCTTGGTCCAACGGTACGCCCTTGGTTTTCAGAAGGTGCGGACGCACGATAAACCTGATGCCGTATGTCGCACCAAGGTAAAGGGCTGGTGGCGTGAGCACTATCCCGCAGAGGTCGAAGGTTCCGACGCAAAAGCAATCGAGGACATTGGCAAAGGCCAGAAAATCTATCTCAAAGTTGGCGATCTTAGTTTTGATGCCGTCAAATTCGCCCTGACCGATCATAGTTTCCGCGTCTCGGCAGAGGTGCCTCCGGTTACCCATTCTCATATCAATGCCATTCGCTTTGAGGGTGGTTTGCTAGATGGTAGGCGCGTTACCTTCTCCCCGCACTTGAATTGCCTGATAGGCATTCAGGGCAGCGGCAAATCATCGATCTTGGAGAGCGTGCGCTATGCGCTCGATATACCCTTCGGGGATAAGGCGCAGGACAAGGAGTACAAGAACAATCTCTTGCCCCACCTCCTCAAAAGCGGCGGCAAGGTGATTGTCGAGGCTACTGACCGGCATGGCGGACAGTTTGAGATCAGCCGTATCTGGGGACAGTCGCCTAACGTCTACGTCGATGGAAAGATGCGTCCCGGCGTCTCAATAAGGGAAACCATCGTCGCCAAGCCGCTATATTTTGGTCAAAAAGATCTGTCGGCCGCTGGAAAAGGCTTTGGGCACGACCTCGTCGAGAAGCTTATGGGCGATAGCCTGAAAACTGTCCGTCAACAAATTGCAGAACGCTCGGGAGAGCTGAAAGCGGCGATAGATATTTTCAATTCGGTCCGCAGCGATGTTGACGACAAACAGGCCTTGGAGGATGAACTCAGAGACGTAAAGTTCAATCTTGAGCATTTCGACAAGCACAACATCAAGGACAAGCTTGAGAAGCAACTGGCCTATAGCGAAGATCTGACTTACTGCGAGAGCGTCAACGAGGCGGCGCAAGGCTGGCATAAGGCAATTGATGATGCATCGATTCAGGCCGAGGAAGATTTCAAGCTGATCGAAGCCCATGATTCCGATCACAACGCCGACTTCTTCAAGCGCTATTCGACCAAGTTAGAGGAACTGAAAGAAACCGTTGTAGCGGCTAAGGCCCTTGCTGCCACGATCAAGTCGAAGTCTGGCGATTTGGATGAGCTGCGCCGAGAGCTTGAAGGCGTTCGCGATGGCCTGAAGGAAGAATTCGCAGAGATCGAGCGGAATTTGGTCAAGGCTCTCCACGAACAGGGCGTTACCTCAGTTCAGCCCGATGCCTACATCAAGCTCACGCAGCGCAAGCAGGACCTCGAGGCGCAGATCGACGAACTTGGCAAGCGCACCAGCAAGGAGAGGTCCAAGCTTGACACAGTTCTGACGGCCCTGTCTTCGCTGAACGACGCTTGGCATGATGAGTTCAAACTCACCGCGGCGGCGATGAAGACCATCAATGCATCGCAAGGGTCGCTTAGGGTGGAGGTGGAGTTTAAGGGGGACCGCAGCGCCTTCAAAAACCACATTGATGGTTTGCTTCGCGGCAACAACCTTCGCAAGGAATATTACGATTCCCTGGCGGGAGCTTACACAGATTTTGGAGAGATTTTCAAAGACCTCGACAAGGCCTCTGAGTTTGCGAAGTCAAAGTCGGAAGAATTCAAGAAGCTCTTCATGGCAAATCTGTACGCATTTACGGGTTATCAGGTGCCTAACAGCTACTCCGTGACGTACCACGGCAAAGCGCTATCATCACATTCTCTCGGCCAGCGCGCTTCTGCCATGATGCTCTTCCTGCTAAGCCAAGAGGGGAATGACCTCTTGCTTATCGACCAGCCGGAAGATGATCTCGATAGCCAGACCGTTTATGAAGAAGTGGTGAAGCTCCTTCGAAAGCTCAAGCCCAACCAGCAATTTATCTTCGCAACCCATAACGCGAACTTCCCGGTGCTGGGGGATGCGGAGGCCATCACCACGTGCAGCGCCAGTGATGAGGAAATCGTTATATCGGTCGGCAATATTGACGACAAGGCCTGTCAGGCGAGCGTTATCTCCATTATGGAAGGCGGCCCTGAAGCCTTCGAACGGCGCAAAGCAATTTATCAGATCTGGAAAGCACGTGCCGTTTGATAAGAACTTTCTCAAACTGGAAGTGCCCTTGTTTGGGTTTCTGACGTGCCGCAGAACGCCAGAAATAGGACGAGCGTTCGAGTTAACAACTTAATTTCACTTTGGAAGAAAGACGATGTAAATCTGGGCGAGTCTTTTACCATGCCTGATGTCCACGACAGAAGACTTGCGTTATCGAATCTTATCCGAAACATCCGTGAGTAGTATAATGAAGAGTTCAAATGAAAGTATTGGCGGGTTTGCTTGTCTGGGCTGGGGATCGTTGATCTGGGAGCCCGGCAGCTTACCTGTTGCGCAAAAATGGCGAGAAGACGGACCAGTCCTGCGACTCGAATTCGCCCGAAGATCAAACGATGACCGCATAACACTTGTCGTCTGCGAGCAAGGAACTCCATGTCCGACACTCTGGACTACTCTATCATGCAGTTCGCTGAATGAAGCGCGCCAAGCACTCGCCAAGCGCGAAGGCCTCCCGAGCGAACGACACGCCGCTTTTTGTACTAGTACTGAAACATCCGGTCACCATGGCGCAGAACTGGTTCAGGCGTGGGCTAAAAAACGCGGCTTTGCGGGTGTCGTCTGGACTGGTCTTCCTCCCAAATCACCAGCTTCGAATAAAAACAAAGACTATCCATCAATTGATGATGTCATCTCTCACCTCGGCAAGCTCGAAGGAGACTTTGCGAGGCGGGCCGAAGAGTACGTTCGCAAAGCACCGAGGCAGATTGCAACTTCGTACCGCGCCCGGATTGTCGAAGAACTCGGTTGGGATTGATGGACGCTGCGAGGGCTTTCGTTCCAATGTTCACGGTGAGTGCGCTTGAAGGCAACATTGACTGCCAAGCTTAATGTTGCCTATGAGCTCCTTGTAGAGATTGACTTGAGAGGCTACGGCGACCTTGCTGGAAAGTTTATAGATGCTCAAAGAATTTGATGATGCAATGCGAACTGCTGCTGACCTGGTAGCAAACGTTGATAGAGATGTCAGAAAAAAGCTGGTTAAAGTAACTGGTAGGGAGGAACGGTACACAGAGAAGTTTGTTACCCTTCTGGATGAACGGTTGGACGGCTTCTCAGACGGCGGCTTGGTGTGGAGCGTAGCGACCCATGTAAGCGACAAGCAGTCTGGACAAGAAACCGCAACAGGTGCCGATTTGTTTGTAAGTGTAACCATGGATTTTAGAGGCGTGTATGTGCAGAAAGGATTTCAAGCGCAGGCCAAGATTAACAAGAATAAGAAATTTGGCCTCTCTGTAGACTCCAAACCACGTCTTCTTGGGCAGTGCCAGACAATGCTGTCAAATAGCGATAGCTCTTTTGTTTTCGCCTACGGTGAGCAGGACACAAAAATTCTAAGCGCCCGCAGCGTGATAGAGGCAGGCAATAACTCTCTGACGCGCCTAAAAACCCAACGTACAGAAGACTTCTATTATGATTTTTTCGTTTGCCGCACGGGGGATCGAGACCTCTACGCCGAAAACGAGGTGGACCTTCAGTCAATGGTTGAAGAAATGCACTATGGTTCAGCCGCACTAATTTCTGTCTCCGACGCAGAAACGGCTCCCCGCAGTCGACGCCGTACGCGAAAACGCGGATCCGAGTGATCAAATGTCATCTTAGCTGGCTGCACCTGCAGAACTCAGTGGCCTTCTCCAGGGTCGGCTTTGGGCCGATCGCGCTCCCTACCGGAAGAACGGATTGCGACCGTCTCGGTAACTCTGAAAGAAAGCCGGTATTTCCCGTCACGAAAACGGCAATCACTTCCCTCGCCCGCACGACTTAATTGCCTTTTCCAACGCGTGCTCCGCGACGAACCGCAGCTTGTAGCCTTCAACAATCAGCTCTTTCGCGCGCTCAATCTTCGTCCCAAAATGCGTCGCGCGCCAGTTTTTTGAAGCGTTCGAGGACACGACGACGTAGTCCGTGCGGCGCACGACGGTTTTACCCACCTCCCCACCGCAGCGCTCGATCTCCTTTATGATGAAGCTGCGGGTGCCCATCCTCATGGGCCCGGTCAGCACAAAACACTTATCTTCAAACTCGATCAGCGCCGGGTCGGAAACCGGCTCGTCCAGCTGGGCGGTGGTGCCGATGTTCGGAACACCTGTGTCCACGTAACCGTCGCCTACCAGCAATGCGATCCATTGCCGGATCTCTTCCGCCTCATCATCGCTGAGCACACTATCCGCCATCGCGGCCTCGGTCGCACGCCAAAGGTCGCGATACACAGGGGAGGAGGTCAGCGTATCGCTGGCTCTGATCCTTGCGAGGATGGCGTCCGCTTCTTTTAGGAGGATCAGTCCGTCACAGACGACGCCAGCGCAAAATCCGAGGAACTCGTTCACTTCGTCCCGCTCGCTATACGGAGCTTCAGCTTGGATTTCATTCCGCTTGTCTGCAATCACGTCTTCGAGCGCCGCCATCAGATCATTTTGGCCCGAGAAGCATCGCGCCCGGATGTCCTCAGCCAAGTCTAATGCGTCTGGATCGTCGAAAAACTCTACGAACTTATCCGCTTCGGCGAGTATTGCCGCCTCCTCACCGGGCTCGATCCTGTTCGATGAAAGGGCGCCGTCGAGAAAGCCGATCCAGTAGATCACGCGTTTTCTGTCGTTCGCGTTCTTTTGAATACGGTCGATGTCTGCGTCGGTTTTCAGGAGGGACGAAGGTGCTGAAATCTTGGAAAGCGCATTTTCAGAAAGCTTCATGGTCGGACCCCTCGGAATCGAATGACCAAGCGTAGACGCAGAGATTAGACTGGGGCAAACTTTTTCTTGATTTGATGCAAGTCACGTTGCAGCCGCGATCGTCAGAAAAGTTCGCGTGACCGACCAACAGTTGCTGACCGATGCTGCATGTCGGCTCGAACGACCGCTTCAGAGAAACTGCTCCGCGGTGACCGACTGGGGGGTGAGCGACCGGCATGGGCCGTTACTGTTGTTCGGGGAATTTCTCCCAACTGAGCAGTCGATCATTGGCTCGCTGAGCGTCATTTTCCATGGCGGCCTCGGTCAAATCTCTGATGAGCCATCTACTCCTAGACATCCAACTAAACATTTCATCAAGTTGAGACCAAGTCAGGAGACGCGTATCTTCGCCAAGCCGCACTTTGAGATGTGCTTCGGGGGCATCGATATGAAGTTGCGCAGTTATGCTAATCAGCCCGTGACAAACAAGATTTCTAATCACGAGCGCTTCCCTGAGCATTTTGACTAAGCGATCGCATAGGACTGCCCGAAGTGTACTGATATTATCCGTTGGCTTGACTGCCAGCGACCACACATCGATGGATCTAGATATGCCATGAACCGATTTTAGCTTCCTCTCTGCGTGAAGAATTTCAATTGCTTCAGTAAGAGATTGTTCAATACCCGACCAAAGAAACACGAGTGAACCGATAGTACCTTTCATCTGGTCAAAAGTGATGGGTTGGTCAGTATCCGGCATTTCAGTCTCATTTCAAGGTTAGATGGGCATAATTGACGGGTAAGAAGTCACGTAGCCATTCCGTTGTCCACCAGATTGCTGCGCCTTTGATTAATGACTGGTTCCAGGAAGCTGGAGCGCGGCTGCGGATGACACGACGAAAGTCCGGCTCGGGCCAGTTGACCCATTGAACTCAATCGATTTTAGTGTTTGGCAACGGAATAACCTGCGATCAAGAGCGAGATTCTGATGACTCCTATCGAAATTCTTACCGAGCTGAAACGTGACCCAGAATATATTAAGTTTAAAAGCGATTCCGACCACGTAATAGACACATGGCGTCCGATCTTACTTGACCCGGAAAAAGTGACCGCCGACCAGTATCGCGAGTTCCTAAAATTCTCAGTCAACAAACACTGGACTGGCATCCATCGTCAGGGAGGCAAAACAGTTGCAGACATGGGTACGCTCCGGGAGATGCTTAGAATATTGGCCAGCGACACAGACGTTGTTGAACGGTTCAATTACGCTACTGGGCCAAATATTCTGGGCGTGGGACCCGCTGTCGCATCAGGGTTGCTTATTGTCTTGGTGGATGGCTATGGTGTTTGGAATTCGGTCTCAGAAAATGCACTTAGAGATCTGCAACTCTGGCCGAAAGAAGGAAAAACCAAGGGCCATACATATGCGGCAGTAAACGAAGTTTTGTTAGGTCTATCTCGTGAGGTGGGCGTGACGCTCTGGCAGTTGGACTCACTGCTCTATCTCGTTGTCAAGAATGGGCTTCGCGCCGGACAAGTTGCAAAGGTTCTTTCTCGAGAAGACGAACTTGCGAAAGCGTATCAGATGATCGCGGCGGGAGTGCGCTATAATACGCAGTCCGAGGAAAACCGCGCCGTTAAACGAATCCTAGAGGCAAAGTCACTGGCAGACAGTTGCGACATAGATGCTTTGATAAAACGTCTTGGAGAGGAGCAAGGTCACAAATGTGCGATCACAGGTCTCCCATTTGAAACAGAGGGCCACTGTAAGCCATCGCCGGACAGGATCGATAGTGACAACCGGGAGTACAGCAAAGAAAACGTTCAGTTGGTCTGCAAGTGGGTTAATTTTGCAAAAAGCAACATGCCAGACGCGGACTTCCGTTGCTTGATGCAGCGTGCTGCGGCTTCGATGATGTCATAAGTTTTTTCACGTTTAACAAAGTTCTTGTGCAACGTGGTGCAAATGTCTGGTTCAAGGCAGTTGCACTGCAGCAAAACCGGATCTTCTGACGGCAGCTTTGGGCTGTTCCTGCTAAGCAAATATGAGCGTACCATAATGAGTATGACATATCTTCGTTTTTTGGGAGATTCTTCTCGCAGCGGCTGTCCGTGTCAGCAAGAATGGGGCAGTAATATCGATGGAGCGAGATGAATCGAAATGAAAGTCTACGTAGCAAATTTCGGCCGGCAAAACTACGAATGGCCAACTTGTCGGGAGCGTGGAACAGTCGCGACTATGAACGCCATTGACGCCCAAAGATATTGGGAAGCGAATGACCGCGAGGGTTATGTTGCTACCCGAATGGCCAAAGACACCACTGCGGCAGGAAAAAAACCGACCAAGGCAACAGCTTCTCGCTGGTTCAACTTGATGACTACCGTTGCTGAAACTGTAGGCGATATTTGGGTTCACAAGGACGGAGACGAACTTTGGTGGACGGCCTCTCGCAGTGTCGCACCTACTTTCGAAACTAAGAAAGAACCCATTGAGCGAGGGCGTGACGTCGTAACTTGCCATAAGCTCTGTGAGCCATGGTCAAACAGGTCAAAGAAGGGCGTTCCACTGCGGTGGAACGAACTACACCCCAAGGCGAAAGACTTCTTGTCTACTGAGGCTACGCTACAGTCTCTCAGTCCTTTGTACCGAGACTATACATTGGCACTGATTGCCGGAGATGACCTAAGCCAATGGCACGATACTCCACTTTGGGAAAATCGAAGCGAAACCGCCAAGAAAGGGCATGCACCGATCAAGTATGGGTCGCAGGCAGACAAGATTGCGTACCAGCGAGCTTTGGAGCTGTTCGAAGCGGCAGATGCCGCTGAACGCATGGCCCGTACCGCCGTTGCAACCACCAATTCAGCAAATGGTCAGACGGTTGAGCGTGTAGTGAAGAAGAAGGACCTTGGATTCCCGTCAGCAGCAGCTCTTCAGGACTACATCATGGAACTAATGGGTTCACAGGAGTATTCCTGCGAATTAACAAACCTTCCGCTGGACCTGGATGAGGTCAACGGCGATCCTGCGATGTTCGCTTCTTTGGATCGTATCGACAGTAGTGGGCATTATGCACCAGGCAACCTTCAGGTTGTCTGCCGTTTCGCAAACTTCTGGAAAGGTGCCTCTGATAACGTGGAATTTCGACGCTTGATCGAAGCTCTACGGTCATCTGTAAGCATTTAGTTGGAGCGTGACTGCGCGAATGTCCGCACTGCGAACTGCGACCGCAGCATTTCTACCGCTCGGTGAATGGCTGGTTAGGGCCGTACTAAACTGATCGAGCAACCTGACGCTCAGCAGCGTCATTGAAGAGGGTTATACTATGGCGTTGTCGCACCACGATTAGCCTAACCTCGGCGCGCACAGAATGGTCGCAATCAGCTGATTTCCGAACTCAATTGTCGTAAGGTATATCAGGCGGGGGCTTTGCGACAGTTGGTGACAAACGGGGAGGTGCGCTGACAAACGTTCCGGAAGAAAAGGGTCTAACTGTAACTCATAGAGACGCCGCTTCTGGCTTTGAAATGAAACCGCAGGCAATTCATGAGATTGCGCAACGAAAGGATCACTTATGACCCGTCTATCAGGACTTATCGCCGCAACACTTACATTATCTGTTGTCTCGGGAGCTGCATTTGCGGACACACGCACCCGAAATTTCAAAGGTCAGATTGTACAAGAGCAGAGCACAGTCAAAAAGGTTGTCGTGCAAAAGCAGCAACCAAGCGCGCAGACGAAGAAAGTGGTTGTGGTGAAAAAATCGGCACCCAATGTGCAGAAATATGTGTCAAACAACCACCGGCAAAAAGTCGGCCATCAGTTCAGCAAGAATGATGTGGTGGTGATCCAAGACTGGGATCGCAGAGGGTTGCGCAGTCCAGGTAAAAATGAAGTCTATGCTGTGAAAGGTGATGCAATCTATCTATTGGCGGCCTCATCGTTGATCGTTAAGGCGCTCATGAATTAGTCGAGGTTCCAAAAGGTCTGACTTTTGGGTGCGGGAAATTTCTCGTACCCGACTATGGGTCAATAATGGGTTGCGGCCGCAGCAATTTACCCTTCTGTTGTAGTATGCCAAGATAAATACCATTTCCAGTCACTTGGGTGTTGAGCCTATAGGTCCGTTAAAAATTTTGGAAACCATACAGGTTTGAGTTTACGAGCTGGTCTACGCGAACGGCCCAAACCTGCCGTTGACAACGAGTTGTTGCCATAGTTTCCGCCCGAAAGGCCTTCTTTTATGAAAACATTACGCATCCCGATCCCGATTGTGCTGTTGTTGGCCGCGGTTGGTGGCTGGTTCTATTTGGCCCAGAACGAAGCCGAGGCCCCTCCGACGACGGCTCATGTCAGAGTTGGCACCGTTGAAGTGACGGTGTTGGCGTCGGGCACGATGGAGGCCAAGCAATTGGTCAGCGTTGGCGCACGGGTCTCGGGTCAGATCGAAACACTGGCGGTCGCCCTTGGCGACGAGGTCGAGAAGGGTGACCTGATTGCGCAGATCGACAGTCAGGACCAGCAGAATGCCGTGCTGACGGCGAAGGCGAACCTAGCCAATATAAAGGCCCAGATCGCCGCCAAGAATGCCAGTCTGGTCAAGGCCAAACGGACGCTGGACCGGCAGATAAAGTTGGTGACCTCGGACTACGTATCGAAAGAGGATCTTGAAGCAGCTCAGGCCGAAGTTGATGTCTACAAGGCCGAGCTTGACGCGCTGGCCGCACAACAAGACAGCGTTGAGGTCACGGTATCAGCCGCGCAGATCGCGCTTGATCGAACCAAGATCACTGCGCCGATTTCCGGCACGGTTGGAGAAACGCGCGAAAGTTGGTGATGCCCTGAGTGGCGGCATATCATGGCGGTGTTCAGACGCCGTCAATTCTCAGTGACAATTTTAGGGGGCTACCGGGGCAGTTCTCAGTGACATTCAACAGTTACGCATCAGGCAGGCAAAAGTGGCCTTTCAACTAAATCTGTGCAGGTCATCGTTTCAGCGTTGAGCATCAAAGTCAGCACTGCGCATATAGTAACCTTAGCAAAATCACGCATGATCGACTTAAGTTATCGAAAAATAGACAAAATATCTTCCTTGCTGAGATGCCACCATTCACCCACCGCCAAACCATCAGGGAGTTTCAGGCCCCCAACGCGCTCGCGGTGCAATTCCTCAACGTGGTTTCCAGTGGCGGCAAACATGCGGCGGACCTGATGGTATCGGCCTTCGGTAATAGTTAGCAGAGCTTTGGTTGTTGAAATCACTTCCAATTTAGCAGGAGCTAGTGGCTTGTCTTCGTTCTCCAGCATCAAGTGCCCCGAGGCAAATAGGTCGCCTTCGGTGCCCCTCAACGGGCGGGCCAGCTTGACCCGATAGGTTTTTTCAACGCGGCGCTTAGGGCTGGTGACATGGTGCAACAGATCACCGTCATCCGTTAGCAATAACAGGCCAGACGTGTCTTTGTCCAAGCGGCCGACAGTTGAGACCCTGGGATTACGTGACTTCCATCGGCTAGGGAGGATGTCAAACACCAATGCGCCGCCATCCTTGTGAGAGCAGGTCATGCCTACAGGCTTGTTTAATAGGATAATCATAGGCGCGAGAGGATCGAGAGTCTCGCCGCATATCCTCATGCGGGTTGACAGATCTGGAGTGACAGGAATACGTTTGGTGGCGTCCAAGAGTGGGGCAGTGTCGAGAGTGATACCACCAACCTTTGCCATGCGTGCGATGTCTTTGCGCGAGCCGTAGCCCATAGATGAAAGCAGCTTGTCGACCCGGGATGTTGGAACCTTAGCCATGAATTTCGCTCCCTTAATGGAGGTCTGAAAGTTTGGAAGAAAAAATGACCATTTGGAATTTTTGGATTATCTTCTGGGCCATCTGCATTCATCTCTGAGAGGGGGCATATGGCCACATGAGCCCCGAATATTGGTGGCGCTCTCATACGCGAAACGCATGGCCTACAAGGCTGACGGCTGCAGGAATGGTCGCAAGGATTTGTGAACAACGAGCGAAGTGTTTGGGAAGATGCCTGTCGATGGTCGCGTTGTAAGAAGAGGGCGACGCTGAACGTCATTTGTCGCAAGCGATATTATCGCTAGAGGCACGTTTCCGGACTGAAGGAAAACCCCGGAAGGTTACACAGACGCAGACGCGTCTAAACCGCCCGGGGAAGCGGGCGGTTTAGCAAAGGAAACCGAAAATTATTTGCATACACCATCATGGTGATAAGGCTATGCACGCTCCGCTCGATAGTCAATCTCGATAACAAATCTTTAATTTTCTGATGTTTTTGTGATCTTTATGGTCCATAAACTGGCACCTTGAACCGAGCCTGTTGAGCGATTGCCTTATCCGCATACAGTGGTTCGCTTGAGTATTGATTTCGCAAGTTCAGTGAATTTTCAGAATGGCGGGCCGCGCCGAGGCACAAAGTGACAAAAGGTCAATGTTTGAAAGGGGTTGTTCCTGTCGAGCACCTGTCCTCGACATGGTTGGGCGGATAGCGGAAGTTCGCTGCGCTACCGTAATCAACACCCGAAGTTGCTGTAAGCAGTTATTCAGATCAGCAAGCTGGTGTGCTAGGGACATTCCAGCCAATCTGCTTGGAAGAGTTCCTCACGCCTCAAATGAAAAATGGCCTGAAAAGGTTGCCGCTAGCTACGCACAATCAAGTCACGCGCCATACAGGAAACTAAAAATTGTACAGTTACATTGACGAAAGCGGGCACACAGGATCGAATCTTTTCGACCCAAACCAGCCGACGCTCTACTACGGTATTCTTTCAAGCAAGACGAACTTGGATGTGACTGCAGAACCGCTGCTGAAAAAGCTTAGGTCAAAACTCGATGTTGAACGCTTGCATGCAACTGAGCTCGGAGTTGCTCGGCTTTCCGAAGTAGCGCCGCACATAAAGAAATTCTGCGCGAGTCGTGACATTCGGTTCTCGATGGTGAGAGTTCAAAAACCTGACCACGCCATCATGAGCTTCTTTGACCAAGTGTTTGATGCAGGTATCAATAAAGCCGTGTCGTGGTCACATTACTGGACGCCACTGCGCTTCGTCTCATTGCACAAGGTAGCATACCTGTTCGATGAGGGCCTCGCGAAAATGGCTTGGAAAGCCCGTCAAGAACGAAACCCTGCGAAGTGTGCCGCACAGCTCAAGGAGCTGTGCGCACTCCTTTTACGGAGGGTCGGACGTCTCCCGGATGAACGTTCGCGCGACATCATCTCTGGAGCCCTCCATTGGGCATCAGAAAATCCCTTCGAGATCGACTATGGTGTGAGCAACAAAGACAGTGCTCTCCAAATTTCGCCAAACCTAATAGGCTTCCAGTCGGTGATGTTCATGTTGGCGACAATGTCAGACAAGCAATCTCGGAAGATCCGCTCTATAGTCGTGGACCGTCAGACCGAATTCAACCGTGCTCAGGGCGAATTGGCCGATATCTACGTCAGGATGAGAGGTAATGATCTTGCAATTGGTCCAGGTATGCCCAGTTTCGACATGTCGAAAATGCCGGAGGTCCCGCCAACTTTCACAGCGGGCGACGAAAGCGCAGGCCTGGAGTTGGTAGATGGGGTACTTTGGGTAGCGAAGCGCCGCATCGAAGAAAAGCCACTTTCCGCAGAATTGAATGAAATGCTTCGCGTGCTAGGAAAGCGAGGGCTCGCAAACGAAGTGTCTTTGCAAGCTAATATGGATCGCTGGGCCCACCTCGCAGAACTTCCCGAACCAAGTGCTTCAGAGGCGGAAAGAGCAAAGAAAATCATTGATGCTGAGGAGGTCATACGCTTGAAGGCTCTGGAAGGCATATTTTGACGCCTATGACTGCAATGCTTTCCAATTTACGCATCACGAGCGGTGGCGCATCAGAGCTTCGTTCGTACGGAAAAACTGAATGTAGCCACTAGCGGGATTTAGGAACAGCGTCTGCTTCTGGAATGCTGAGATGCGGCGTCGAAGACATCAATCAAGGGCAGCTTCGGGCCGTCCGTGAAGGCCCCCGACCATCAACACCGAGGGCGGATTGCTGATGGGGTGGATGGCTCCTGCTCCAACCGGCGTCGCAATGCGCCATACTGCAGATGTTCATATCTGCTTATAGGAGGAGCCACCCAATGCAAGTTACCACAATCGGCCTTGATCTGGCCAAGAACGTTTTCCAAGTTCACGGGATCACGAAAGACGACGAGGTTGCCTTCAATCGACCTTTGAGACGGGCGCAGTTGTTGTCCTTTTTCTCAAAGCTTGAACCCTGCTTGATTGGTATGGAGGCCTGTAGCAGTGCGCATCATTGGGGACGTGAGCTGACAGAGCTTGGTCATGATGTTCGGCTGATCCCACCGATTTATGTGAAGCCATACGTAAAGCGCGGCAAGTCTGACGCGATTGATGCGGAGGCCATTTGTGAGGCAGTGACCCGTCCCACGATGCGATTTGTGGCCATCAAGACCGTCGAACAACAATCGCTATTGTCGGTCCATCGTGCGCGGAACCTATTGGTTCGCCAACGAACCCAACTGATCAATGGTCAACGCGGAATGGTCGCCGAATTTGGCGTGTATATCGCCAGAGGTCTCGCTCGGGTTATTGGGTTTGCAGAGGACATATTGGCTGGCGAGATTTTGGGCTTGCCTGATATCGCGAACGAAGTGATCCACAATCTCAGCGAACATCTCATGGCACTGCATGCTCGGGTCCGCTGGTACGAAGACCGCCTGAAGCAGGTCGCCAAGGAAGATGCGCGGGTGCGATTGTTGCGCACCATTCCAGGTGTTGGCGCTGTCACGGCGTCGGCGATTATCGCCAGCATTGGTGACGGCCATCAGTTCAGTAATGGCCGGGAATTTGCAGCTTGGCTGGGTTTGACGCCTGCGAACAAGTCCAGCGGTGGCAAAGAGAAGCTTGGGCGAATTACAAAGATGGGTGATCAATACTTACGATCGTTGCTCGTTGTTGGCATGACATCGCTCGTCCGACAAACCAAGTCGCACCCGGAACGCGCAAGTAAATGGCTGACGTCACTCTTGGAACGAAAACCTGCGCGTTTGGCGACTGTTGCGATGGCCAACAAGACAGCACGGATCGTCTGGGCCGTTCTGACCCGCAACGAACCATATACACCGCACACTGCCTGAAGGAGGAAGAACAACGAGGTAGCAAGACCCGCGAGATGATGGTGCATAAGTCTGCCGCCAAAACCAAGACACCCCGTCGAAGGTCCCGGGCGTAGTTGCCCGCTAAGCTGTAAGGGACTTGGTTTGCGGAACCCATCAGGGCCAGCGGTCAAAACCGCGCAAACAGGCCGGACACATGACTGCTTCTGACAAATGCACAAATCTGATCAAATATGTCTTGCTATGCAGGAGCCATCCACACAAGACCTTCGCTGTGCCGAGCATCAATGGCCGAAATGTCGGAGAAACGGCGGCGCGGCCGCAAGCGGCCCTGTGGATCTCGCGCACCGATGGGAGCCCCGATACTTTTGAAAGATACAGTTGCTAGGAATCTGACTTAGGAAGTTAGGCGATCAAACTAGCGACGACCTATGGTTTTCAGGCGCGGCGTAGGCTAACCAGTTTGCATACATGATTGATGCTCCAAGTGAAGCCGAACGGTTCGCTAAATGATGCGTAAGACCGCAGGGATTACCTCGTCAGTTAGACGAATGTTCGTGTACAGGATAGGTCCCGGTTGACAAAATTTCTCAAAACAACATATAAGTTGTCATGGCGTTGAAGTTCGGTGGCGTATCAGGGCGCCTACCCGCAGGCGTACATAAGCTAAGCTGGTCAGAAGCCACGAAACTTCTGGCTTACAACGCTAAAAGAAAGCAGTTGATGGGGGGGCTACTCGATGCTTGTTATAGCTTGCGCGCTGCAGGAGCTACGACGCTCTACCTCGACGGCAGTTTTGTGACCAAGAAAGCAAATCCTAGCGATTGGGACGCTTGCTATTCGTTGGTTGGAATCGATCCTAAAAGCCTAGATCCTGTTTTCTTGGATTTCGACAATGATCGAGCGGCTCAGAAGGCAAAGTATTTCGGCGAGGCATTCCCTGCCGAAGGAAGCGCGACAGCGTTCGGCGAACCGTATCTTTCGTTTTTTCAAAAAACTAAAGACGGAAGAACGAAGGGCATTGTGGCGATAGACCTTGGATCCCTACCATGATTAAGAATCAACTTCAGTATAAGATTGCCAACTCAGAACTAACTAAGTTTGAAGAGGCGATCCAAAAATCGGAAGCAATCCAAGACGTGCCTGAAGGTGTACACCCGGTCATGTGGAAGGCGCAAATTAATGGACTGAAAAGCCAAGCAGAAACACTGCGCCGAGAAATTGCCGAATATGACGAACTCCTCTCTGGAGAGATGAACGAGATTGAAGTGAAATCTCTCGAGGAGCTGCCTATCGGCTTAATAAAGGCGAGGATCGCGAAGAACCTTACGCAAAAAGATCTCGCCAAATTAGCGAACGTAGCCCCGCAGCAGATACAGAGGTGGGAAGAAGATGATTACCACAAGGCCAAATTTGAGCAGCTTATAAAGGTCGCTAAAGCCCTAGATGTATCTGTCAGCGAGAAAATCTCATTCGAGAAAAAAGCTGAAGGAAACGTGCGATCCCTGAAAAAAATCGGGATTGACGCTAAGTTCATTCAGAAGAGGCTTTGCCCTGATGTTGAAAATAGTATTGCTGATCTTCTGGATAAAGCGTCAGCGTTTTTAGAGCGAATCTGGGGCGTCGGGATTGGCGGCGATGGCACGCTGGATACTCGAAACTTTTCTTGCGATGGCCTTCGCTACGCAAGATTCAAGCTTCCAAAGAATGCTGACGAAGATAGAGTGAAGGCGTATGCCCAATATGCATACACTGTCGCGGAAATCGTCGCGGACGCGGCAACTTCGGCAGTAGTTCAACCCTCCGAAAACTGGAAAGATGTAAATGCCGACATTCTCTCAAGAGGAGAGATGAACTTACAGAATTGTCTGGAATATGTCTGGGATCTCGGTATTCCGGTCATCCCGCTCAGCGATTCGATTCGTCTGCACGGTGGGTGCTGGAGGATAAAGGGTAGGAACTCTATTGTTCTCAAGCAATCAAACCGAGAAGAAAGTCGCTGGATGTTCGACTTGATGCATGAACTCTTTCATGCAACTGACGAACGTGGAGAGCAGAACTTTCAGGCGATTGAACTCGACGGAACAGCGCCTGAACGACGGGACGCCGACATTGAACTGAGCGCCAACAATTTTGCAGGGAACGTCCTGCTTAACGGACGAGCTGAAGAGCTATATAATCAGGTTATACTCGCTTCATCTGGCAAGATTCCATTCATTAAAAGAAATGTGAAAATTGTCGCCAAAAACCAAGGCGTAAACCAAGGTGCCTTGGCTAATTACGTCGCGTTCCGCCTCCAAAACGATCGCGGCGTAGCATGGTGGGGAGCTGCCTCCAACCTGCAAAGCGGAAACCAAGATGCATACTCTGTAACACAATCTGTTTTCCGCGAGAAATGCAGTTTCGTGAACATGTCGAACCTAGACAAGCACATTGTAGAACTGGCTACTACCGAGCATGAAGTCTAACCCCACGATCGCGGTGCGAGCCTGAGTAGGCCGGTGGCCTCTCCCACGGCATTCTCCGTTCGAGGATTGCGCTAGGCAATCTTGGTTCCGCGATAGTGGGGCCTAGGGGGGGGGTGGATTTAGCGCTACGCTGCGCCAGGAATGGGCGTCCGCTTTGAGCGCTGGGGACCGGTCATGACATGATCAAGTTCGAATGTCAGCAGAGGGCCGTTCGCCTACTGCTTAAACGGGACGACGTTTGAACCACCGTTGGCGAAAGCGACTGCGCCTTCACTGCGAATGGTGCTGATTGCCTCCTCGAATGCGGCACGGTCGTCTTCAAAGAGATCGTCCCAGACAATGGATGTCCCGTCTTCGGTCACAACTTCCAGCGACCAACCGTTCCCGCCTTCGAGTTTGTAGATGTCCACCTTGAATGGCACCCCATCATCAACGATGCGCTGCGAGCCGCTGGAAATGACAAGGTTGGGTTCGCGTTCCATCTGAATACCTCTTTGATCTGCGGTAGATGATAGAAGCACTGATCACGAAAGCCAATGTCCGCAAAGCGGGATGCGGTCGCAGCATCTTGAGCAAGCGACGAAAGGCCGCTCCGGGCCGGTGATGTCGATCTGAGTGACCGGACACTCGCGATGCATGCCGCGCCGCCGCAGGTCTGAACCGCCCCGGGTTTACCGGAGAGTAAAACACTCAAAGGATGAGCTCTCGACTGACGCGTCTGACCTGCATTGAAGCTTGCATAGGAGATGATTTGTCACTCGCTCGCTTGAACACCGAACTGAAGGCGTTGCTTGCAAATATTTACAGGATTCCGCGCGCTTTCCCTATTGCCCTTGTCGATTCCTGATCTCAGCAGGATCGTATCAAGCACGCCTGAAAAGGTAGGTATTTAGGTGGATAGAGATATTTGCGCCCACGGAATTAATATTTGTTTTTAATAACTTACCAAAATTATATGGTGCCCCCACACGGACTCGAACCGCGGACCTACTGATTACAAATCAGTTGCTCTACCAGCTGAGCTATAGGGGCAACGGGCTCCGATTAGCAGCCGGGAGGGCGCTTGGCAAGATGTCGGTTTCGGGGATCATGGCGCGATCAGGTTGATGCCCGGAATGCGCCCTATGGTGTAGATATCCTCGTCGTAGAGATCCGTGAGTTGTTCGACTGTCTCTTCTGTCCAGCCGGGCAGATCCAGCTCGGCCTCGATAGCGTCTTCCTCGGCGAACTTGTCCAGGAACGCGACGATCACCCGGCGTTTTTGCATCTCGGTCATGTCGGGGTGCTCTTTCAGATAGCTCTCGAACCGCACCATGCCCGGCTTGGACATTATTTCGCGCAGCAGCGCATGTTCGCCGGTCATAGCCACTGTCGGTTCCAGCCCGGCCATTTCGCGCAACAGCTGCCCCCAGATGAGCGGCGTGTCTTCGTTGCACCAGATCGTGATCGGGATATCCGGAGCGGCCTCATGCAGGCGAAGGACCATGTCGGACCAACGCATGTCGGCCGGGTCGGTCCCACCGAGAAAGGACTCGATCGAGTCGAAGCTCGTCTTTTCCAGGATCGCGGGTAGGAATGTCGCCGGGTTGCAGACCCCCATGAACAGTTCGATCTGATCGCCCCGGAATATTTCGCGCAGGACGCCGATGCGCGCTGCGGCCGCCGAATAAAAACTGCCACCCGACGCCGCCATTTTCGGCGTGCCGAAGAAACCGGGGTTCGACAGGATCAGCCGTTCAGGCGCACCATCCAGCGCAAGCGCATCAAGCACGACGCCGCGGGTCTCGTCCGAGATGCCACCCTCCAGGCCGGCATGCAGGATGTCGCGCAGAAGGCGTCGATAGCTGGTGGGGTGCGGCACCTGGATGCCGCGTTCGGCCAGCATGGCCTGATTGCCCGTGAGGCATTTGATCAGTTTGTCTTCGTCGGTGATATGGGCTCCCGCGTGTATGATGACCTGCATGTTGCTCCTGCCAGTGCCTGCGCGGCTCGTTCGACCGCTGCACCCTTACAATAGGGCGTCTTGTCGGAAATCTGAATCACTGATTTTCGCGAATGTGCCAAAGGTGAATTGTGACAGGGCGGCACTCGAACCCTGACAATTTCCGTCAGCAACTGGCAGGAAGGTGCGTCAGAGCACGCGCGCACCTTGAACCGCAGGCGAAAAACATCAAATGTGACACAGCCCCCCGAATTCCCCGCCCGGCCCAGGAGGCCCGCCCGATGTCCTATGTCCATTCCGATAGTCAGCCTGTTCGCCAAGACGCCCCGCTGGCCAATCCCGCACCGGATGTGCGCGCGCGGCCCAAACTCGAGGGTGGCAAGCGGTTCGAACTGGTCACGGAATTTTCGCCCGCAGGTGATCAGCCCACGGCGATTGCGGAGCTTAGCGCCGGCGTGCTGGACGGTGAGCGCGATCAGGTATTGTTGGGCGCGACCGGCACGGGCAAGACCTATACCATGGCCAAGGTGATCGAGCAGACCCAGCGCCCGGCGATCATCCTGGCCCCGAACAAGACGTTGGCGGCGCAGCTTTACGGGGAATTTAAGGGATTTTTCCCCAACAACGCGGTGGAGTATTTCGTCAGCTATTACGATTACTACCAGCCCGAGGCCTACGTGGCCCGCTCAGACACCTATATCGAGAAGGAAAGCCAGATCAACGAGCAGATCGACCGCATGCGCCACTCGGCCACGCGGGCGCTGCTGGAACGCGACGATGTGATCATCGTCGCCTCTGTATCGTGCATCTACGGCATCGGCTCGGTCGAAACTTACGGCGCGATGACGCAGGATCTGAAAGTGGGTAGCGACTACAATCAGCGGCAGGTGATGGCCGATCTGGTGGCGCAACAGTACAAACGCAACGATCAGGCGTTTCAGCGCGGGTCGTTCCGGGTGCGCGGCGATTCGCTCGAAATCTTTCCGGCACACCTTGAGGATCGCGCGTGGCGATTGTCGTTCTTTGGCGAAGAGTTGGAGAGCATCACCGAGTTTGATCCGCTGACCGGGGAAAAGACCGATAGCTTCGACCAGATCCGCGTCTACGCCAACAGCCACTACGTGACGCCCAAGCCGACGATGCAGCAGGCGATCATCGGTATCAAGAAAGAGTTGCGGATGCGGCTCGATCAATTGGTCGGAGAGGGCAAGCTGCTAGAGGCGCAGCGGCTGGAGCAGCGCACCAACTTTGATCTGGAGATGCTGGAGGCCACCGGCGTCTGCAACGGGATCGAGAATTATTCGCGCTACCTGACCGGCCGCGCCCCCGGAGAGCCGCCGCCGACACTGTTTGAGTTTATCCCCGACAATGCGATTGTCTTTGCCGATGAATCCCACGTGTCGATCCCGCAGATCGGCGGCATGTACAAGGGCGACTTCCGGCGCAAGATGACGCTGGCCGAACACGGGTTCCGCCTGCCCAGTTGCATGGACAACCGGCCGCTGAAATTCGAGGAATGGGACGCGATGCGGCCGCAATCGGTGTTCGTATCTGCAACCCCCGCGAAATGGGAGATCGAGCAGACCGGCGGCGTCTTTACCGAACAAGTGATCCGCCCCACCGGGCTGCTGGACCCCATGATTGAAATCCGCCCGGTCGAAACCCAGGTGGATGACCTGCTGGATGAAGTGCGCAAGGTGGCCGCCGACGGTTACCGCACGCTGGTCACGACATTGACCAAGCGCATGGCCGAGGACCTGACCGAATACATGCATGAACAGGGCATTCGCGTGCGCTACATGCACAGTGACATCGACACGATCGAACGGATCGAGATCCTGCGCGACCTGCGGCTGGGGGCGTTCGATGTGCTGATCGGGATCAACCTGCTGCGCGAGGGGCTGGATATTCCCGAATGCGGGCTGGTTGCAATCCTCGACGCGGACAAGGAAGGCTTCCTGCGCTCCGAGACATCGCTGATCCAGACCATCGGGCGCGCGGCGCGCAACGCTGACGGCAGAGTAATTATGTATGCCGACCGCATCACCGGCTCGATGGAGCGCGCCCTGGGCGAAACCGACCGCCGCCGCGCCAAGCAGATCGCCTATAACGAAGAGCACGGCATCACGCCCGCGACGATCCAGAAGAACGTCGAAGATATTCTGCAGGGTCTCTACAAGGGCGACGTGGACATGAACCGCGTCACAGCAAAGGTCGACAAGCCCATGTTCGGCGGCAATCTGGCCGCCCATCTGGACAGTCTGCGCACCGAGATGCGCAAGGCGGCCGAGAACCTGGAGTTCGAAGAGGCCGCCCGCCTGCGCGACGAAGTCAAGCGGCTGGAAGCGGTGGACCTTGCGATCTCGGACGACCCTCTGGCGCGACAATCGGTGGTCGAGGAGGCCGTGGCGACAGCAACAAAGCGCAAAGGACGGTCCACGGCCGGACGTCCGGGGCAGCGTGGCGGCAATGTAAAGCGGCGGGGGCGGTGACGCAGGGGCACCGTTCCATCAGCGCGCCCAGATGCTTTAAGGCTTGCGTGGTCAGATCGTAACGGCCCAATCTGTTTATATGCCCAAAGACGACAAAGTAACGCCGGTACCGAAGACAGTATTCGATACAGACACCTACGCCCCGCAGGACAGGTTCGAGGCGTGGCGTAACAGCATGGGCGTAATATTTGACTGCTCGCTGGACGACCGGACAGACCCATGTCATTTCCACGCCAAGCTCACGGCTGCAATGCTGGGGCCGGTCTTTTGTGGCAGGCTGGTATCTCAGGCCCAGAGATTTGAGCGTCCGCAAAGCAAGATCATGGCCGATGGGCTGGATCATTTGCTGATTCAGGTCTTCAGATCCGGCAGCGGAGAGGTCGAGGTAAGCGGCGCACAAAATTCCGTCCGACCGGGCGATATCTACATCATGGACGCGAGCGCTCCTCTGAAAGCTGTCGATTACGAATTTGATAATGTGACGATGGTTATTCCGAGGGATATCATCGCGGACAGACTGACGCGCCCGGACGAACACCACAAACGGATCATTTCCGGCAGTAACCCGCTGGCCAAGCTTCTCTACGATTACATGCTGTCGCTGGATCAACAGACGGGATCCATGTCGATAGAAGAAGCTGAGCTGGCCATCGAACCCTTCCTCTCGCTGACGGAAAGCCTGCTCAACCATCATGCCCTGGGCCGCCGGGCAGAGGTTGACAAGCTTTCGGTTGACGCCGCGATGCTGGCCTCGATCAAGAGATTTATCGAAGAGAACCTGAGCAACCAAGCGCTGAGCCCGGATATGATCTGCGCCAATCTTGGATTGTCACGCTCGCGGCTTTATCGGTTGTTCGAAACGCTGGGCGGTGTGTCGAACTATATCCGCCATCGTCGGCTGCGCCGCAGTCTTCGGGATGTCGTCGACGAAAACCAACGCACAGTGCTGATCAAGGCGATCGCGCATCGCTGGGGATTTCGGTCGGAAAGTGACTTTTCACGCATCTTCAAGCGCCATTACGGCGTGTCACCGAATGACGCACGCAATGCGCGCATGATCCATAGCCACGCTCCCTCAGACGACCATCAAATCGCCGAATACGAACAATGGCTTCGCAACCTCGCGCGATAAGCATTGCAGGTCTGCAGGGGTTGCCGTGAAGGGCCCAAAGCCCTTTTCGATCCCGGCTACGGAACGCATCGGTGATCATCTAAGCATTACCGCCAAGTGCGTAACGGGTTTGCAATTTCGGTTCGGCCAAAGCAATCTTAACAGGCCAGACTTCAGGCCAATCCTTGACCAAGCGTCCCAGAGACATGGCAATGCGTCCCAAGCGGATTGACCGACAAGAGCGCGATAGCCAGATAACTAGTGGGGCGTTCGAGTAACGAGTGAAAATTTGTTTTCGAGACCATGTTCAACGAGTAGGTCCAATACCTCAGCACTTTTGAAGCGATCACCAGGAACGCTGACAAGGTCATCGCCTCCAACGCGCTGACCATCACACTTGGGATTGGTATGTGTGGGTACTCTCCTGTGACCATTTCCGGGCGGCAAGCTTTGGCAAGCCTACCCGGCGCCCCAGCCTGTTTGGCAATCGACAAATTATGCCTCCGCCCCGCCCGGGACGGAGGCACCTTTGTCGATTGAATAAGGTAGCCTTGTTTGCGGCGGCGATGCTTCCTGCAAAACAGCAGATCGGTCAGCGCATCATCCCGGCGTTTCGATTTTCGCCAGAAGCTGCTCGGTCGGGATCCCGCGCCGGGTGGCGCTTTCACGGACGGCGTCCTGAATGGCCTTGCTGCGTCTGAGAAGCCGCAGAAAACGCTCTTCGTCGAGAACCAGCAGGATTGAGGGGGCGATGGCGCGCACCTCGGTGCGTGGTGGACGGCGCATCAACAGGCCCATCTGACCGAACATATCGCCGCGTCCAAGCCGGGTCGTCTGCCCCGCCACGGCCAGTTCAACCGCGCCGGATGCCACGAAATAGACGTTGCGCGACGGGCTGTCCCGGCGCAGAATCCTTTCACCGGGATTGACGTAGCGGGTCACAAGGGACCGGGCCAGCCGGTTCAGCACGGCTTCATCCATCTCGGAGAACAACGGAAACTGGCGTACCAGCTCGGTCTTCTGCATCGTGAGATCAAGCAGCGGCGCCGCTTCGGCGCGATCACGACGCGCGCCGATATCTCTGGTCAAGGCACTGTGGACTTCTTCCCCGATCAGTCCGTCGCCCAGCAAGGCATCGTATTCCCGTTCTTCCAGCCGCAACGCGGTACGACGGATAAAGCGGCGCTCCATCTCCTCGGCGTAGCCGGGATATTGCAGACGCAACCCTTCCAGCGCCAGCTCGACACGCTCGATACGACGGTCCAGCATACCGTGCAGAAGTTCCGCCACACGACGCCCGTGAATACGGCGAATACGGCCATCGATGAACCCGTGCAGGTCGCGCAGGATCAGTCGCTGCGCCAGCAACAGTCCAAAGCGCGTTGCGGTAAGCCGGGCCAGAGGCATCGAAATCCGTAGTCTGTTGTGCAGGAAAACCGCTGTTCGCAGCCAGCGGTTGAAGCCCAGGCTACGCTCGGACGCCGCCTTGTATCCGGTTCGCCCGCCGAACCGTGCGGCTTCGATCAGCCTGTCCGCCTCTGAAAGCAGCCGTTCCGACAAGGCCGACGAGATTGTGCGATCGCGGAACCGCGCAAGAATGGTATCACGTTCGGCGCTGGCCAGAGCAATCAGCCCGAGCGTGACCCGATCCCGGTCGAGAATATCGATGTTGGCATCGGCGGATTTCACCGCGACCTCAAGCCGTTCACCAAATCGCTTGGCCTCGGCGCGGACGGTTTCCTTGGTCAGGTCATATTTTTCAGTGACATTCGCCAGATCCTCTCGAACGGTCTGCAGGGCGACGGCAATCACCTGATTGTAGAGCGCATTATCGAGTGGCGAGAGCTTGTCGAGGCCCAGCCAACCGATCACCATCCGCAATGTCGTGCCCTGCACCAGCAACGTGAACAGGGTGAACCCGGTTGCCAGGATTGCCACCTGCCGCTTGATCTCGACCGGTACCAGATAGCTCTCGGTCACGGCCAGAGCCAGCGACAGCGTGACCGCGCCGCGCAGGCCGCCCCACATGATCGCAACGCGGTAGGGCCGCTCAACCACTGGCGAAAGCCGCATCAACGTCAGCAGGGGCAGCAATCCATAGAGGATGATCGCCCGCGCTGCGATGGCCGCCACGACGACCACCAAGATCAGCCCCAGATCGCTGATCTGGACCGATTCCAGCATCCGTGGGATCAGCAGCGCCGCGAGGATAAAGATCAACGCCCCGGCCCAATGCGCCAGAAGATCCCAGACATCGCGCAGGTTCTGCCAGGTAGTCGGTGGCAGGCGACCGGGCCCGGCCAGTTGCAGCGTCATCGCCGCCACCACCACCGCGATGACGCCCGATGCACCGACGCTTTGCTCAGCAACAATATAGGCAAGATAGGGCAGCGCGATGGACACGGAAATGACCGCCAGTTCGTAACGACTGAAAACAGTCATGATCCATATCGCGATGCGGGCAGCGAACCAGCCGACCAGCACCCCGCCGACCAGCAGAACAGGGAAACGCGCCAGCGCGCTTTGCACCGAAGGGTCGGGCGCGCCTGCCTTGACAAATTCCATGAACACGGCCGCCAATGCGATAGCAGCCGCGTCATTCAGCAGGCTTTCACCTTCAATGATCCGCGCGAGGCGCCGCGGCGCCGAGATCGATCGGAAGATGCTGACAACGGCAGACGGGTCGGTGGTGGAGACGATGGCCCCGACCAAGAGAGCCGCAGCCAGGCTGAGCGTGCTGACCAACGCCAAAGAATACCCGACGACGAAGGTCGCCACGAAAACGGCCACCACTGCCAACACCAGGATCGGCACCCAATCGTCCGCCATCCGCCGCAGGTTCAGCCCCAGCGTGACCTGAAACACAAGAGTCGGAAGAAAGACATACAGAAAGACATTCGATCTGATCGGAAGCGCCAGAATCGCCTCGGCCACCGGATTGAGGGCATCGGTCAGATCAGTGCGCAGGAAAAATGTCGCGGCGACGCCAATCAGAATACCAAGACACGCAATGATCACCGCATAGGGCAAGCGCAGATAGCTCGCCAACGGCTCTGCGGCGCCTATAAGCAGGAACAAGGACGCGATGATGGTCGTGATTAAGATGATATCCATGTAACTGAAATACCACAATAACGGCGTCGGAACAGTCCCGACCGATCAATTGACCGGCAATATCATCGGATTAGATATTGAGGCTCCGGTCTGGGTTCAGCGTAGCAGGTTGGGCGGTATCACCAAGACGTCGCGATCCGCTCTGCGCAGGACCTCTTCTGAAATGCTGCCCAGAAAGGTCTTGCTCAGTCCGACGCGGCCCTGGCTGGCGACGACGATCAGATCGGCGGCAGTCTTGGACGCCGCCTTCAGGATCGCTGTCGAGATAGCGGCATCATTTCGCTCCGCGATCCGGGTACATCTCTCGAATGGCAGCGTCGCGGCGAATTCTGCCAAAGCCTGCTCTGCCTCGATCTGCGCTTCGACATGGTATCGCAGCATCTGACTTTCTTGCAGGGCATTGTTCATCGCCAGACGTTTTACCGGCGCATCGAAAACATGCAGCAGCGTGTATTGATCCGGCGCGGCCAGGTTGAGTGTCACAAGATGCGCAGCAGCCCTGTGCGACGTCTCCGAAAGGTCGGTGGCCAGCAGGACATTGGCATAGGGTTCTTTGGCGGGCGCGTTGACCATCAGCACAGGCCAGTGCGCCCGCCGGATCGTGCGCTGCGCGGTGGTGCCAACAAACACATCACGCAGCACGCGACGCCGATGCGCGCCGAGCACCAAGAGGTCAGGACCGATTTCATCCGCAGAAATACCGATACCCTCAAACGGATCGCCCAGCACCACGTCGCTTGTGCATTCAAGCCCGTCAATCCGGTTCAGCCGCGCAACCTCTTCTTGCAGAAACTGTCTCGCGATGGCGGTTTCGCCTTCAACGATCCGGGGCTTCTGATCGTCATCGACGACATGCACCAGATGCAATCGGGCGCGCGCTTTTGTGGCGATCATCGTCGCCCGAGCGACAGCCAGATCAGATCGCTCAGAAAAATCAGTCGCAACAAGTATCGTTTCCAACTGCATTCCCTCCGCAAGACTCGCAGCGCCAGCCTACGCTGCAACCGGTTGATTTCATAGATTCCGTTGCGATTGTGCGGACAGAAAAAGGGCCGCAGCATCACTGCTGCGGCCCTTGGCATGAGACCGGAGCGGCCTGCCCCGTCGAATGATGGCCCGTTCAGGCCGACTTGCGCCGCCGCGCGGCAAAGCCCAGCCCGCCAAAGGCGGTCAGCAGCAGCCAAGCCGCAGCAGGCAGCGGAACCGGGGTTGCCGTCACCTGAATATTGATGTCGCTCGACTTATCCCAGCCGTTACCGTTGCTGTCGAATATGCCGCCATAGGTAAGCGACGTATCGGAAGCGCTTCCCGAGAACCAAGCATACTTGTCATCCGCACCGTCGGCCGTCACCCCGCCAAGCGCCGCGTTGGAAGCGTGATTGAAGAAGTTTTCGCTGTCAGGCGATCCCGTCACGCTGAACAGGTAATCGCCCGCTGAGAATTTGCCCAGATTGGTGAAATCAACCTGCCAAATCTGGATGTCGCTCCCAGAACTGCCCTGATAATCCAAGCCGCCGTTGTAGGTGAGAGGCGTGATCGTCACATTCGCCGCACCTGCAGTATTTCCGGTGATCTTGGAATTGGCCACCCGATCAACCGAACTTCCGGTACCGTTGTCGGACCCGAGAAACAAAGAGATTTCACTAAACCGCGAGTCGAGCTGGAAATTGTCCAGCGGATTGGGGCTGCCTGCGATGAACCATGTAGTCAGCTTCTCGATGCGCCAGACCGGCGCGGATACATCCCCCGTCGAGGGCAGTGAGAACGTGTCTCCACTGGCGTATGCGCCCAAAAAATCCCAGGCCACGTTGCTGCGATTGGGGCCCGCGGCGTTGTTCAGGTTCGAGTCGGGCAGACCGCGGTCAACAACGAGGGTCGAGGCTTGCACATCAGTGCTCAGGCCAAACGACATCGCAAGAGCAAGGACGGGTATCGTTCCAGCAAATTTAAACAGTTTCACTTTTTCACTCCTTCACTTTCCAAGCACTTCGTAGAGGGCGCTACACATCCCAGAACAAATTGCGGCAATTTCAAGGCAATCGTATCCAATCCGATTTTTCGCTGCAACTCAAATTCCCGGATAAGCTTTTGGTGAAAGAGAACAAATCGGACAGATTGTCGCTCAAGTATAAACAATCTCTCAAATGTCCCCGGATTGTCTCTCCGTCGCGCACATATCTTCGCACGCTCCTACCCGGGAGAGCCATGTTGTTTTCCAGTGCAGGGATTCGTCGTGCAGCCTTCGGGCCCGTTCGGCACGTGACCGTGGCGCAGTCATCTGATGTTGTTCATAGGCAAGAGCGCGTTTCGCCTTGTTTGCGGAAATACAAGCAAGGCGAAACGCTTTACTGCGGAGCCGACAGGGCCGCGTCTACCGCGTCGAGAAAACGCTCGGCCTCGGGTTGTTGCAGCACAAGAGGCGGGCGAATCTTGAGGATGTTCGCGCCGGGGCCCGTTGCACTGATCAGCACGCCGTTCTGCCGCATGTGATTGACGATATGAGCTGCCCGCGCGCCGTCGGGTGCATTGCTGTCGCGGTCGGTCACGCACTCCACCGCCAGAAACAATCCCGCGCCGCGCACATCGCCGATGTCGTCGCGGCCGGCACTCAGGCTGTTCAGCCCGTCCTTCAGAAACGCGCCTATGCGCCGGGCGTTGTCCTGCAACCCCTCATCCTCGATAACATCCAGCACGGCCATCCCGGCGGCTGCGGCCACCGGATTGCCGCCGAACGTGTTGAAGTAACGCGCCTTGGTGCCGAACTCCTCAACCAGTTCGGGGCGCATGGCGACGCCGGACACCGGAAACCCGTTACCCATCGGCTTGCCCATCGTGACCATGTCCGGGATCACGTCGTGACGCTGAAAGCCCCAGAAATTGTCGCCCGTGCGAGCAAAGCCCGGCTGAACCTCGTCGGCGATGAATATGCCGCCTTCGGCGCGGATCAGATCGACGGCGGGTTTCAGAAAGCCCGCCGGGTCGGGATACAGTCCGTCGCTGGAAAAAATCGTATCGACGATGAAGGCCGCCGGTTCGATCCCATCCTGACGCATCGCCGCTATGGCCTCGGCCAGATCGGCGGCCAGACGCGCGCCCTGTTCGGCGGGCGGCACGGTCAAGGCATTCGGGGCCGGGATCGTCCGCACACGCGGGCCGCGCCCGACAAAATCGCCCAGCGACGGCGACAATTCGGCCACAGCTTCGGTCAGCCCATGATAGGCAAGACGCGTGACGATGATCCCCTGACGCCGCGATTGCGAGCGGATGATACGCAATGCCAGATCGTTGGCCTCGGATCCGGTGCAAGTGAACATGACATGCGCCAGCGCGTCCGGCATTGTCGCCAGCAGCCGTTCGGCATAGTTGACCACGCCATCATGCAGATAACGGGTATGGGTGTTGAGCACGCCCAACTGGCGGCTGATTGCCTCCACAACCCGGGGATGGCAATGCCCCACTGACGCGACGTTATTGTAGGCATCCAGATAGGCCTTGCCGTCCTTGTCCCACAGCCAGACGCCCTCACCGCGCACCAGATGCAAGGGTTCCTGATAGAAAAGGCGATAGGCGGGGCCCAACGCGGCGCGACGGCGCGCGATCAGGGCAGCGTCTTCTGCATCAAGCTGCGTGCTTTGGGCGGCATCGTAGGCATTAACCATCGTCATGTTGGATCACTCCGAAAGGGGGGCGCGCACCGCGGCATGCAGCGCCTTGATCGCTGCTTCGTTGCCGAGCTGCTCCAGCGCATTCAGGCCACGCAGCGATGCGGCACCATTGCGCAGGATATACTCTGCATTGCCGGGATAGCGCTGCGCGCGCCAGGCGCCGATGCTCAGCGTCGTGGCATGGCGCAGGCGGATGAGGTCGGGCAGCAGTTCAAGTTCTTCGTCTTCAAGCGGCAGCATCGCGTTGAAGGCCGCGACCATCTCGGCGATGCGGCACATCGGGTCGGCGCCTTCGGCAATCTGGTAGGAACAGGCGACGGCCAGATCGCAGGCGATGGGGGTATGCACCATATCGCCAAAATCGATGATCCCGGTCAGGCAAGTGGCCTGCGGCGCGTCGACCAGCAGATTGTGAGGATTAAAGTCATTGTGGACTACCTGCGCACGCAGATGCGGCAGGCGCGGCGCGATTTCGGCGTCGAACCTGTCCAGCAGCCGGGTCAACCGGTGGCGCAGGTCGGTGTCCGCGACCGCGTCCAGCATCGGGCGTAACCGGTGCGCCTGCTTGATATCCCATTGCAGGTAATGCCCTGCCGCCGGATGGAAGAACCCGCGAAGCGCGCGGTTCAACCGCGCCTGAAGCGTGCCCAACTCAATGTGCAGACCGGGGCCCGGTGTCGCAGAGCTGAGCACCGTGCCGCGAAGAAACGTCATCAAACGCACGACGTGGGTCTGTCCGTCAGGCCCATTCATGATTTCGCTGGAGCGCCCCGCGAGGCTGGCATGGATGCGCTGGACAGGCAGTGACGGATCAACCGCGGCAAGATGCATCAGCACGGCGGTCTGCATGTCGGTCACGGCGCGGTCTTCGACAGCGTTGGTGATCCTCAGCAGGGCCTCTTCGCCGGTATCGAGGCGAATGTGGAAATTGGCGTCTCTTTCGGCCGAGAGCGGGCGGATTTCGCCCGAAACACCGTAAAGTTCCAGCGCCATGTCCGCAGCTATTTCGAGCGAGATCGCCGGGGCGTCCTGGGCCAGCAAATCGGCCTTGGCCATGTCCACCGGCTCTGGTCCGGCACCAGAGAGGACGGGCGGCAGGCCGCGCGGCAGGGATGACATCGTGCCCATCACCCTTCAATAGCCTCTGTGCCGCACCATTCGGCGATGAACAGCGCCATCGCTTGAGTGATGCGTTTCACCGATGACAGGCTAACGGATTCGTCGATGCCGTGGATGTTGCGTGATTTCGGCCCGTAGCAAAGGGCGGGGATGTTGTTGTATAGCGCATAAACCCGGGTATCGAGATAGCCCGCCGTCATGAAGGATTGCATCGGCGCGCCAATCGCTGCCTCGTGAGCACGGCCCAGTACTGCCTCGGCCTCGCTACCGGGCTCCAGCACATAGCCCTCGGCATAGAAGCCGTTAAAGACAATCTGGGGCGAATTATTCGACAGGAAGGCGTCCTGCTGCGCAAAGGCTGCGATCCGGTCAGTGATTTCGCGAGCGGCTTCTTCGGCGGTGCGACCGGGGTAGATCGACACCCTGCAATCGATGTTGCACCAGCTTGGCACAGATGAGGCCCAATCGCCGCCCTCGATTTTGCCGATGTTCAGGTTGATCGGGTGTACTTCATCCTCGAAATGCGGGTGGTCGGCCTTCTCGGCATTCCAGTCAGCCTCGATCTCGCGCAGAGCGCCGATGATCCGGGTGGCACCGTCGATGGCGTTGGCGCCTTCGCCCATTTCGCGCACATGCACGGGCACGCCGCGCACCTGCACCTGGAACCACAGAACGCCGGTATTGGCGCGCACCAGCATTTCCTCTTCCGGTTCGGGGATCAGCACGGCGTCGGCGGAGTAGCCTTGCAGGTAGGTCTGCAGCGCACCGTTGCCGGTGGATTCCTCCTCGACCACGGATTGCACATAGACCGTGGCGGCAGGTTGCAGGCCAATGCGGCGCAGCGCATCGAGGGCAAAGATATTGGCCGCAGCACCTGCCTTCATGTCACCGGCGCCCCGGCCATACATCCAGTCGCCGTCAATCTTGGCGGAAAACGGCGGATCGCTCCACATATCGTGCAGGCCCTCGGGCACCACGTCGAGATGCGATTGCAGGATCAGCGAGCGCCCCGTTTCGGCCTGCGGTCGGTGGATGCCGACGACGATGGGCGCATCGGAATGCTGCTCGGAAAATTTCGAGCCGCCAGGATGCGCCTCGATCGCCGCGCGATCCATATCAAAGCGATCCATCGCAAATCCGCGCGACCTGAGTTCACGGTAGAGCAGATCCTGAATGGGATGCTCACGCCCGCGCAAAGACGGCATCTGCACCAGTTTTTGCGTAAAGGCGATCTGGTCGTCGAACCCGTCCGAAACGGATTGGAGGATACGGTCGCGCAGAGCGGGGTCGAGAGACATGGAAATGTCCTTTCGGTTGGCAGGTTAAATCATCGCTTCGATCAGGAACGGGCCCGGCTCTGCCGCAGCCTCTTCTATGGCGCGCATCAGGTCCTGCACGTCTTCGACACGGCGCCCCGGCACGCCCATGCCACGGGCAAGTGCGACGAAATCCAGCTCGGGCCGGTCGAGATTGAGCATACTCAGCGCGTCAGGACCGGGTTGGGCCCCGACATTGTGCAACTCGCCCTTGAGGATCTCGTAGGACTGGTTGGCGAGGATGATCGTGGTCACGTTCGACCCTTCGCGCGCCTGCGTCCACAAGCCCTGAATGGTATACATGGCTGACCCGTCGGCCTGCAGGGTGATCACCGGACGGTCGGGACAGGCGATGGCGGCCCCTGTCGATAGCGGGATGCCGATACCGATGGACCCACCCGTGAGCGCCAGCCAGCTGTTCGGTTTGGCAGCGTCACCAGCGGGGAAAGTATCCCCGCCCGAAGACACGGCCTCGTCGATAATGATGGAATCCTCAGGCAAGGCATTGGCGAGAGCCGCGGCGATGTTCTTCATCGTGATCGCACCGGTCTGCGGGCGCGCAGGCATGGTGGTGTCGCGCGCTGTGCCGGGTTTCGCGCCGATGCGATCCGCGAGTGCGGCCAGTGCAGCCGGACCATCACCATCCACGCCGGTCAGTGTGACAGTCTCGCAGGTTTCGGGCAGTAGCAGGCTGGGCCGATCAGGATAGGCAAAGAACGCAACCGGTGGTGTCGTTTCAACCAGAACCGCGCGGCTATAGGGTGCCAGGCAGGCCAGCGCTGCGTTGATCGGATAAGGGATTTTTTCAACGGCAAGGCGTCCTTGGCCGCGCTCCATCCGCCGATTCGACGTAGGGGCGAGAATATGCGCGCCGGTCTTTTCCGCGATGCCCTGCAACAGGGCCACGGCCGCGACGTCCTCCAGCACGGAATTGCCCGCGATGATAACGGTTTTGTCGCCGCTTTCCAGTGCGTGCACGGCATCGTTCAGCGCGTCGTTGTCCTGAGCGGCGGGCCCGTCCGGGGCGATTTCTGCGGCGATTTTGCCGCCTTCGTCCCAGCCGATGTCAGCCGGTGCCACAAGCGAGGCGATACGTCCGGGGCGGCCCTTGGCGACGCGCAGCGCCTCCATCGCGTCAGCGGCAAAGCTGCCTGCGTCACGGCCTGATTTCACCCAATCACTGAAGGGTGCACAGGCGGCCTCGACATCGGCCGAAAGCGGCGCGTCGTATTTCTGATGCCGCAGCGCATGATCACCGACGAGGTTGACCATCGGTACCCGCGCCTTGCGCGCGTTGTGCAGATTAGCGGCGGCATTGGCAAAGCCGGGGGCCAGGTGCAGCAGCGTCACCGCAGGCTTGCCTGCCATCCTCGCATAGCCATCGGCGGCACCGGTCACGACCCCCTCGAACAGGCCCAGAACGCAACGCATCAGCTTGGTGCGGTCCAGCGCATCGACGAATTGCATCTCGGATGTGCCGGGATTGGCAAAGCACACGTTTACACCTGCTGAATGCAGGCTGCGCACGACGCTTTCGGCGCCGTTCATTTCCTTGGGGGGAGTGCTCATGCGGTGGCCTCGCGGAAAGTGGTAAGAAAGGATTTGGCATTGTCGGCCAGCGAGGGGCCTAGGTAGCCGCCCTCTTGCACCAGTGCCGTGGGCAGGTTCAACGTGGCCAGGCGGCGCGCCATTTCGGCGAACCCGTCGGGATAGACCGCGACCGCAGCCAGCGGATCGTCGGCGGCCATGTCAAAGCCCAGCGAGACGACCAGCGCATCGGCGCCAAACGCCTTGATCGCGTCGGTCCCCCGGTCCAGCGCGGCCAGCACATCATCCTGGCTGGCGCCCTGCTCCAGCAGGATGTTCAGCGATTTACCCTCACCTTTGCCTTCGCCCGTCTCATCGGCGTGGCCAAGATAGAAAGTCGGATAGGTCGCCGGATCGGGATGCAGCGAGACGAAAAAGATATCGCCCCGTTCGTACAGGATATCGAGCGAACCATTGCCGGTATGCACATCGATGTCGATCAGCGCGACACGCTTGAATTTCGACGTCAGGTGATGCGCCACAATGCACGCGTTGTTGAAGAAGCAGAACCCATTGGCGCAATCGCGCATGGCGTGATGTCCCGGCGGACGGCAGAGCGCATAGGCAGCGCGCGCCCCACCCAGCACCTCTTCGGCGGTCTCAATGGCAGTCTGGGCCGACCAGTAGGCGGCATCCCATGTGCCCGGGGTCAGCGGCGTGGAAGTGTCGGTCATCCACCAGCCAAGCTGGCCATGAATGTCCTTGGGTTCCTTGCCGCGGCGCAGGCCGGGATGCATCGTCGGGATGGCAAGCGCCTCGGTCCCGGCGCTTTCGACAAAGCGGGCGTGTGCATCAGGCAGGAAATCGACATAATCGGGGTTATGCACGGCCTTGATCGGCGCCAATCCGTGATCGCGCGGAGCAGCGATCTCGAAGCCTTCGCGCGCCAGCATGTCCCGTAGGATCTCGGCTCGCTGTGGCTGCTCCTGATGCGGCATCGCGGCACCGCGACGAAAATAGAACGTTGGCGCATGGCCGAGCTGACGCTCATCAAAGAAGGCTTTCATTGCCGGTCCTTTCACATTCCGGTCATATCGGCGGGACGCGTGAATCCAACCGTGACCAATTTGAACTTCATTGCATTTTCGATTTGCCGCATCAACAATAATGATGCATGATGCATCATTATTCAATGCTGTAATTTGCTTGGGGAGGCGGATGAAAGAAGTCAGTAAAGACCCGCTGGGTCAAGCAATTTACCAACGAATCGGCCAGGATCTGGCAAGCGGCAAACTACGCCCGAATCAGAAAGTCACGATTCGCGGGCTGGCCGAAGCGCTGGGAACCAGCTCCACGCCGGTGCGCGACGCGGTGCAGCGGCTTTTGCAGGACAATGCCCTCGAACAGCGGTCTGTGCGCGATGTTCGCGTTCCGGTGCTGACTGTCGCGCAATATCTGGAGATCGCCGATATTCGCCTCGAGCTGGAAGGCCTGGCCGCTGCGAGAGCAGCAGAAATGGCAAGCCCCAAAGATATTGCGCGGTTGCGGCGACTCGTGGTGCGCAACGAAGAGACGATCGCTGCGGCGCGCTGGCCACAGGCCGCCGAGCTGAACCAACAGTTCCATTTTGCACTGGTCGAAATCGCGGAAATGCCCGTACTGCTGGCGATCCTGACCCGCCTCTGGTTGCAGATGGGGCCACTGATCGCCGACTATTATTCAAGCCCGCAGCAGAATCTGGTGCAACATCATCACGAAATCATCGCGGCCTGCGAACGCCGCGATCCCGAATCGGCCCGCGCCGCGATGCGCGCCGATATCACAGAAGCCAAGGAGGGGATCATAAACTGTATCGCATCGCTTAACGAGAACTGATGAGACGACTGGCATCACCGCCAGGAAATCGGGTGAAATTCGAGACCAGTCGGTTAGACTGACTCGAAAGAAAAACTGAAAAAGATAGAAAACTGGGAGTGAAGAATGCTTCAACATTTCAAAATAGCCGCTACGGCGCTGGCGCTGGCTCTTGCCGGCCCGCTGGCCGCCCAAGACGGCACGCCAAAGTCAGGCGGAACGCTTAACGTCGTCATTCAGCCAGAACCACCGGGATTGATGATCGGCCTGCTGCAAAATGGCCCGACACAGATGGTTGCGGGCGACATCTACGAAAGCCTGCTGCGCTATGACTTCGATCTCAAGGCGCACCCGCAACTGGCGGAATCGTGGGAAATTTCCGAAGACGGCAAGACCTACACGTTCAACCTGCGCAAGGGTGTGAAATTCCACGACGGCGAGGCGTTCACATCCGAGGACGTCAAGTTCTCGATGGACGTTTTCCTGCGCGAGACACATTCGCGCATGCGGACCTACATGGAGCATGTCGAGAGCATCGAAACGCCGGACGATCACACTGTCATCGTCCACCTGAAGCAGCCATTCGGCCCCTTCATCGGCATCTTCGAGCCGGGCACCGCGCCAATGATTCCCAAGCACATCTATGAGGGCACGGAATTCGCCAAGAACCCGGCGAACAACACCCCAATCGGCACCGGCCCCTTCAAGTTCGATGAGTGGGTCAAGGGCAGCTATATCCATCTGGTGAAGAACCCGGATTACTACATGGAGGGCAAACCCTATGTCGATGAGGTCTACTATCACGTGATCCCCGACGCGGCCTCGCGTGCCGTCGCCTACGAAACCGGCCAGGTCGACGTGCTGCCGGGTGGCTCGATCGAAAACTTCGACGTACCGCGCATCCGCGAGTTGGAAAACACCTGCATCACTGACAAGGGTTGGGAATATTTCGGCCCATTGTCGTGGATCTGGATCAACAACAACAACAAGCCTCTGGACGACGTGAACGTGCGCCGGGCGATGATGCACGCACTGGATAGAGAGTTCGCCAAGGACGCGCTGTGGAACGGTCTGGGCAAGGTCGCGACCGGCCCGCTGTCGTCTTCGACACGCTTTTATGCTGGCGACACACCGGACATCTCCTATGACCCGGAAAAAGCCAAGGCACTGCTGGCTGAGTCGAGCTATAACGGAGAAACGATCCGCCTGCTCGGCCTGCCCTACGGTGAGACATGGCAGCGTTGGGCCGAAGCGGTCAAACAGAACCTGACCGAAATCGGCATGAACGTGGATATCGTTCCCTCCGATGTGGCTGGCTGGAACCAGAAGACCAGCGACCGCGATTTCGACCTCGCGTTCACCTACCTCTACCAGTACGGCGATCCAGCCTTGGGCGTTTCGCGGAGCTATATGGGTGACAACGCAAAGCCGGGCTCGCCCTGGAACAACGTCGCGAACTACCAGAACCCCGAGACGGACAAGATGTTCGCCGAGGCTGCTCTGATGGCCAACCCCGAAGACCGTCGCGCGGCCTACAAGGCGATTCAGGACAAGATCGTGTCGGACGTGCCGAATCTTTGGTTGCTTGAGCTGGGCTTCCCGACGATTTATCGCTGCAACATCAAGAACCCGGTCAACACTGCCTTTGGCGTGAATGACGGTTTCCGCGATGTCTGGATCGACAAGTAAACAGGGCATTCGCCCATTGGTGCGGGCCGCTGCGGCGGCCCGTCCCCTACGAACAACAAAGACAGGACCAACAGCGTGATACGTTTCATTCTGGGCAGGCTGGTCAAGGCGGTGTTTATCCTGCTTGCCATCCTTGTCTTCAACTTTCTGCTGATTCATGCCGCACCGGGTGATCCCGCCGCCGTCATGGCAGGCGAGGCAGGTGCTGCGGACGAGAAGTTTCTCGCCGACCTGCGCACGCGCTTTGGCCTTGATCAGCCGCTTTATGTTCAGCTTTTGATCTACCTCAAAGGGGCGGTGCAACTGGACCTGGGATTCTCCTTTCGCCAGCAGATGCCGGTGGCCGAGCTGATCGGTGACCGCCTGCCGGCCACCTTGCTGCTGACCGGCGTCGCCTTCGTGCTGTCGCTGGTGCTGGGCGTGATCGCCGGCGTCGCCGCCTCGGCACGTCAGGGCAGCTGGGGTGATACGATCATTTCCACCCTGGCGCTGCTGTTCTATGCCACGCCCCTGTTCTGGGTGGCGCTGATGGCCGCACTGGTGTTCTCGGTCTGGCTGGGCTGGCTGCCCGGCTTTGGCTACTCGACCATCGGCGCAGGCTATACCGGCTTTGCCCATGCACTGGACGTGGCCAAGCACCTGGTGCTGCCCGCCACGACGCTCGGCCTCTTTTTCATGGCGATCTACATGCGGATGACGCGCGCCTCGATGCTGGAAGTGTCGCGGCTCGATTTCGTCAAGACCGCCCGCGCCAAGGGGCTGAAGCGGAGCGTGATCCAGCGCCGCCATATCCTGCGCAACGCGCTCTTGCCGGTCATCACGCTGGCCGGGCTGCAGGCGGGCCAGATATTTGGCGGGGCGATCCTGACCGAGACGGTGTTCGCCTGGCCCGGCATCGGGCGGCTGATGTTCGAGGCGATCAATCAACGCGATTACAACGTGATCCTCGGCGTCTTTTATATCTCGGCGGCGATGGTGCTGCTGTTCAACCTCATTACCGATGTCGTCTACGTCATCATTGACCCGCGCATAAGGCTGACAGGATGAAGGATTTCTGGAAACGATTTCGCTATAACCGCGGCGCCGTGATCGGGCTGGTCATTCTGACCATCGTGGTCGCAACTGCCATCGCAGCACCATTCGTCTTTCCACAAAGCCCGTGGAAGATGGTGCAGCGTCCCTTCCTGCCGCCCTTCACGCAGGATGGGCTGATGCTGGGCACGGACGCGCTGGGGCGCAACGTGCTGTCCGGTCTGGTGCACGGGGCCTATGTCAGCCTGCTGGTCGGGCTCGTGTCGACCATCGTGGCGCTGGCCATCGGCGTGCCGGTCGGGGCCTGTGCCGGCTATTTCGCCGGGCGCACGGATGATGCGCTGATGCGCTTTACCGAGTTCTTCCAGACGATCCCCAGCTTTGCCCTGGCCATCGTGCTGCTGGCGATCTTCCAGCCCAGCCTGACCTTTGTCATCATTGCCATCGCGATCGTGTCATGGCCGCCCGTCGCGCGCCTGGTCCGCGGCGAGGTTCTGAGCTTGCGCACCCGCGAGTTCGTCGAGGCGGCAACGCTGTCGGGCCTGGGCAACACGCAGATCATCCTGCGCCATATCCTGCCCAACGCGCTGCCGCCGATCATCGTGCTGGCCTCGCTGATGGTGGCCCAGGCGATCCTGCTGGAAAGCTCGCTGTCCTTTCTGGGCCTTGGTGACCCGAACATCATGTCATGGGGTTACATGATCGGCTCTGCGCGGACCGTGATCCGCACCGCGTGGTGGCTGTCATTCCTGCCGGGCATGGCAATCCTGCTGACCGTGCTGGCGCTGAACCTGATCGGCGAAGGCCTGAACGACGCGCTGAACCCGCGCCTGACGAGGAAATCCGAATGAGCCTGCTTAGCATCCGCGACCTGTCGATCGGCCTGCCCGAGGGGGCCGACCGCAAATATGCCGCGAAAGATATCAACTTCGAGCTGGATCGCGGCGAGATCCTGTGCATCGTCGGCGAAAGCGGCTCGGGGAAATCCATGTCGGCCAACGCGGTGATGGGGCTGCTCCCGCAAGGCGTCAAACCCGTCGCCGGCACCATCACCTTTGACGGGCGCGAGATTCTGGGCCTGTCGGAGAAAGAGATGCTGAAGCTGCGCGGCAGCCGCATCTCGATGATCTTCCAGGAGCCTCTGAGTGCGCTCAACCCGCTGATGCGGGTCGGTGCCCAGATCGCCGAGGTGTTCGAGGCGCATGGCGTGCTGTCGGGGCCAGAGCGGCGGGCGCGGGCGCTGAAGCTGCTGGACGAGGTCGGAATCCCCGATCCGCAGGCGGCCATCCGGGCCTATCCGTTCCAGCTGTCGGGCGGGCAGCGCCAGCGCGTGATGATCGCCATGGCCCTGGCGCTGGAGCCTGACATCCTGATCGCGGACGAGCCGACGACGGCACTGGATGTGACCACGCAGGCGCAGATTCTGAAACTGATCGAGGATCTGCGCAAATCGCGCGGCATGGCGGTGATCTTCATCACCCATGATTTCGGCGTTGTCGCGGATATCGCCGACCGCGTCATCGTCATGCAGACCGGTGAGATCGTCGAGGCCGGTACAGCGGACGAGGTGCTGTTGAAGCCTCAGCACCCCTATACCCGCGCCCTGATCGACGCGATCCCCCGCCTGACCCAGCGCAAGGACGCGGCGGAACAGACACGCGAACCGATCCTGACCGTCGAGGGCCTGACCAAGACGTTCTCAACCGGCTCCGGTACGCTCTTTGGCAAGCGCCGCGTGGTCAAGGCGGTGCAGGACGTCAATTTCCAGCTCTATGCTGGCGAGACCATCGGCATTGTCGGCGAGAGTGGGTCGGGCAAATCGACCGTGGGTCGCTGCCTTGTGCGGCTGCTTGATCCGGATGGGGGCCGCGTCATGGTGGGCGGCGCGGACATCGCGCATCTGTCCGGCGCCGCGCTGCGCGATCAGCGGCGCAAGCTGCAGATGATCTTCCAGGATCCGTATTCGTCGCTCAATCCGCGGGCGCGGGTGTCTCGCATCCTGACCGAGGGGTTGATCGCCTATGGCACGCCCAAGGACGAGGCGCGCGAGCGCGCCCGCGACTTGCTGGACCTGGTCGGCCTGGATGCCTCGGCGATGAACCGCTTCCCGCACGAATTCTCGGGCGGGCAACGTCAACGCATCGGCATCGCGCGGGCGCTGGCGCTGGAGCCTGAGATCATCATCGCGGACGAGGCGGTATCGGCACTCGATGTGTCGATCCAGGCACAGGTGCTGGACCTGCTGGCCGAACTCAAGGCGCGGCTCAACCTGTCGATGCTGTTCATCACTCACGACCTGCGCGTGGCCGCCCGGATCTGCGACCGCATCATCGTCATGCAAAAGGGCCGCATCGTCGAGGCCGGCCCCGCCGGCAAGGTCCTGCATGACCCCGACACCGACTATACCCGCAGCCTCCTCGCCGCGATCCCGGGGCAAGAGTACGAACGGGCGTTGGAGGCTTCCGGCGCATAACGCGCCGGAAGCTGTCGGGCGCGCCGCTCACTCTTCAAAGGAGCGGGCAGCAAAAAAGCAGAACTGATCCGCCGCGGCACTGGACGGCAATCGCCCCGATCTGGCCAGCGCAATGCGGTGCGGTGCCAGGTCCCCCTCCAGCGGGATCCGTATAACGGCATGCCCGTCATAGGCGGTATCATGCGGTATGTCGGTCGCCAGCAGGCCGACACCGAGCCCATTTGCGACCATCGCCCGCAGCATTTCAACCGATCCGGTTTCATGGGCAATCCTCGGGCTGACCCCGTGCATTTGCGCCAGTGTCAGGAAATAGCCTCGACTGTGCGGCAGGCTCATCAGGATCAGCGGATCCTGCAACAGTTCGGCCATGTCGACGGTGTTGTGAGCCGCCAGACGGTGCCCCGCTGGCACCAGTCCGTAGGGGCGCACATCGGCGAGCGGCGTGATGTCGAAATTCGACGGCAGGCCGAATTCATAGGTCAGCGCCACGTCGATCTGGCCAGTCTCCAACCAACCCGACAGGGTTTCCAGATCGGCCTCGCGCAGGTGGACCCGCGTCTGTGGATGCGCGTCCTGAAACCTGCGGACCAGCGACGGTGCATAACGCGGGCCGAGGGTCGAGAAGACACCGAGGTTCAGAACCGCCTGTTCCGAGCCCTGAGCATCGAGGACTTGCCCCGCCTGCCTGCGCAACGCTCGGAATTCACCCAGCTTCTGCTGTCCGTAAGATGTGGGAACGACCCCTTGCCCGGAGGTGCGGGCAAATAGCGGGCGACCCAGATGCTCTTCGACCTTGGAAATGGCCAGCGATACAGACGGCTGTGAAACGTTCAGTATGCGCGCGGCGGCAGCTGTGCTGCCCCCGTCGGCGGTGGCGATCACGTAGTCGATCTGACGAAGGGATATGGCTATAGGTTTCATTAATTAACGTATGAGGTTTCTGTATTTCATACTATATCATGACTTGCGGTAGTCTCCAGCAACTCAAGCCGGAGAAACACATGCAGCACCCGTCACCCTCCCCAGCCGCAAAGCCGCTCGATGGCGTGCGCGTTCTGGATTTCACCCGCGTTCTGGCGGGCCCCTATTGCACCGCGCTGATGGCCGATCTGGGGGCAGACGTGATCAAAGTCGAGGCAGCCCACGGTGACGACTATCGCCACATCGGGCCGTTCGATCGGGGCGAAAGCCTGCTGTTTCAGGCCATGAACCGGGGCAAGCGGTCAATCGTCCTGAACCTGAAAGCGGCTGAGGACATTGCCACAATCAAGACGCTGTTGCGCGATACCGATGTGCTGGTCGAGAATTTCCGACCCGGTGTGATGGAAAAGCTCGGGCTGGGTGCCGATACCCTGCGGGCTGAGTTTCCTGCGCTGGTCTACGTGTCGGTTTCGGGCTTTGGCCAGACGGGCGCAAATGCAGCCAAACCGGCCTATGACATCATCATTCAGGCGATGAGCGGGTTGATGGACGTCACCGGCGAACCGGACGGATCGCCCACCATGATCGGCGAGGCCTTGGGCGATGTGGCCGGTGGCCTGTTTGCCGCATGGGGCACGATGGTCGCCCTGTTTGACCGCAGTCGCACCGGCCAAGGGCGGTATGTGGATGTCGCGCTCTTTGATGCGCTGACCTCGATGATGCCGCTGCTGGCCTGCCGCACCCTGATGGGGGGCGATGCGCCCACGCGCACCGGCAACCGCCATTCGCTCTCCGCGCCGTTCGGCACCTACCCAGCGGCCGATGGTCACTTTGCGGTGGCGGTTCTGAATGACCGGCTGTTTGCCACCTTCTGTGAGGTGATTGGGCAGCCAGAACTAGCGGGTGATCCGCGCTTTACCTCCGATCCCCTGCGCCGCGAAAACGAGCCGGCGCTCGCCGAGCGGATCGCGGCTTGGGCCGGGGCGCGCAGTGTCACCGATATCGTGGCGAGACTGTCAGAAGCCGGTATCCCGGCCTCTGAAATCCAGTCCGTCGCGCAGGCCTGGGCCTCGTCGCAAGCGATCGAGCGAGGCCTGGCCTCCGAAGTCGTGCATCCGGTCCTTGGCCATATGAACGTGCCGGAACAACCGGTGCATTTCGACCGTGCGGCGCGCGGCGGGCGCAAGGCCGCGCCGGGATTGAATGCGGATGCAGATGATATTCTGGCCGAACTGGCCAAAGGAGAGACGCAATGAACTATCCGGTTTCAGACGAAGAGCGCGCTGTCATTGATCAGATCGAACGGTTCTCTGCCGACGTGTTGGCCCCACAGGCGGCACGGCTGGACGAAGAGGCGATCTTTGCCACTTTGCATCTGCCTGAGATGGCGCAAATGGGTCTGATGGGGATGAACCTGCCCGAAGAGATGGGCGGGCTCGGCCTGTCGGGGCCTGCGTTATATGCGGCGGTAGAGGCTGTTGCCGGGGCCTGCGGATCGACCGCCTCGATGCTGACCGCGCATTTTCTGGCGACGGATTCGATCCTTCTGGGCGGGGATGCGCAGCTACAGACGCGCTTTCTGCCTAACGCAGCGGCGGGGGAAATACTGGGCGCCTTCGCCCTGACCGAACCACAGGCTGGTTCCAACCCGGCAGACATGAGCACCTACGCGATCCGAGAGGGCGACGGGTATCGGATCAAGGGCGCCAAATGCTTCATCTCGAACGCCGGGGCGGCAGATTTCATCGTCGTTTACGCGAAAACCGACCGGGCCGCCGGGGCAAGGGGCGTCAGCGCCTTTATCGTCGAGCCCAAGAACACCCAAGGCGTGGATATCGCCCCCAATGAGCGCACGATGGGGTTGAAGGGCGGGCATGTATTCGGCATCAATTTCGACTGCTGGGTACCGCAAGCGAACCGTTTAGGCGACGAGGGCACGGGCTTTCGCACCGCGATGAAGGTGTTGGACAACGGCCGGATCGAAGTCGCAGCCCAAGCAACAGGCATCGCGGCTGCCGCATTGCAGGCGGCGATTTCCTACGCCAAGGAACGCAAGGTGGGCGGCCACCCGATCGGCGAATTTCAGGGGCTGCAATTCATGCTGGCCGATTGCGCCACGGAACTGGCCGCCGCGCGGGCACTGTCGATGCAGGCCGCAGTGAAACGCGGCACCGGCGAGCGCTATTCGACCGAATCCGCCTTCGCCAAGCTCTATGCCACCGAAGCGGCGTGGCGTATTGCCGACCGGGCACTGCAGATCCACGGCGGCTATGGTTACACCCGCGATTTTCCACTGGAACGCTACCTGCGTGACCTGCGCATTTTCCGCATCTACGAAGGATCGTCAGAAATCCAGCGCACCATCATCGCGCGCGGATTGCTGAGCTGAGCACGGACTGCCCCCGCCCGCGCCCTATTCGCTGTCGCTGTCCTGTTCCTGTTGTCCCGGCACCGCCAGAACCAGCCCCACGATACCGGCAATCAGCGACAGCAACGCTGCCAATGCCACCAGCAGGGTGCTGGAAGAGATCGTGTCGATCCAGTCCGGCTTGAATATCGCTGGTTCCTGCAGACCGTAGTAGCTGACTCTCAGCGCGATCGGAGCCCGTTCCGTGAGGAGTGCGACCTCAATGCCGGTGGCAGACTCGTCGGGCGGCGTCAGGTGGCCAAAGCTGATCACGTTGCCCTCGGACTTTATGAAATCAACAGTGGACCCGCGAACAAGCGTGCCGCTTTTCACCACTTCCGTGATGTCGCGCACCAAGGAGGTCGCCAGACCTGTCTGCAACGCTTCCCAATGGCCAGAAAGAAGATAATCGGTGCTGCCAGTTGCCATTTCGCCGCCCAATTGGACAGCTCCCTGAAAAGCGAGTGCACCGTGATCGGCCCATGCGGCCTGCGGGATGATCAACAACGACCCCGGTGGCATATCTGCTCTGCTGTCCGAGTCCAGACGGATCTGTAGCCCGCCCGATGGGTGAGAGCGGAACTGGATCCTTTCAGCGTCACGCCATGACACGACTATGTCGCTCAGATGTTCCACCTTGAACAACGCGTTGTCACACAGCTCTTCGCGCGCTTCACCAGATATACGGAAATCCGGGCTGGCCCGCATGGTGCAGCGGATCACCTCGCTGAACTGCCAATCGTTTTGTTGACCGTTAAAGGTAATCTCGCCGCCCAAGGTCGTGGCGACCAGGCTGAACGTTCTTTCCCGCGCCATGGTGCCAAAGCCGATTGCCAGGCAAATCAACACAATGAAGATGACAAACGCCAAGCGCGCCCAGATACGATGGGTTCCAATTTTTGCCAGCGCATTCTGCAGAGGGGCCACGACCTGCATCAGCGGATCGCGGGGAACCAGAGGTCGAATTCCGTCGGCTGAGAAGGTTTGCCGCCGGTGATCCGATAGATCCCGATCTTTGTCGCCCCATGGATGTCGCGCGCGTCTATGCTGCATTTGCTGTCAAACGCAATCCGGCTTTCGGTATTGATCTTCTGACAGCGCACTGGCTGGGGGCGATCAGCGATGTAGGCAAAAACATCATCCGCGCGAAAGGAATTCACCATCACGTCAATGGTCTCCAGACTGGTCGAATTCCAAAGCGCGACGGTACTCGCGCCCTGTTGTCCGCCGCAATCACCCTGAGAGACCAGGGCGCCGACACCGTCCGCGGGCAAGGCGCGCAACTGATCCTGATATTTCGTCGGAAACTCCAGCGGGGTTGTTCCGCCGGGCCAATCATCGGGGACCAGATAGGGACCATAAGCCTCGTACCGGCCATCGACAGAGACGACCTGGGCGCAAATAGTGCTGCCTTTCCAAGCCTGCGGAATGTAACCCATAAGGGATGGGCCATCCGGCGCGGCCGTTTGAACCTGCACGCCGACCACCACGGCACCGGAAATATCCGCTCCTTTTCGGAGAAATTCCTTGAAATCGGATTTTTGCAGTGCAACCTCGGTAGCGCCCTCTGCCTGACCAACCTGCGCCTGACAAAGCAACAGGGAAAGCGCCAAAGTGACTAGTAGGATCGGAACTTTCATGCTGAAGCCTTTGGCGTTTATACTCTTGGCATTATCCTATCCGACGAATGCCTTCGCACAAACGATTTCGGTGCAAAACGGTTTGGGTGAACACGGCTTTGGCTGGATGTTCGGCCGGGGCGGGACATGCTATATCGTGATGCCAAAGCATGTGGCAGGTCCTTTTCCACGCGTCACCGTGTCGACGGCGGCACCGGTTGACAGCGCCACGGCCACGGTCATCTCTCCATTCTGGGACAGCATTGATCTGTCGATCGGCATAGCGCGCGGCGGTCTGGTTGACCGCTGTGACGCGAAGATCGAAGATCTGGAAGAATCCCCGAAAGCCGCGGCAGCCTACCGGGCAGACCTATTGCGACTGTCCCCCAGCGGTGAGTTGACACGCCGCGGCCTGACCATCGCAGAGCGATCCTATCTAACGTTCACGGGCACGTTGGAGGATGGCACAGATGATATCGCGCAGGGAACTTCGGGGGCCTTCGCATTCGTCAACGGCATGCCAATCGGCATGGCGATCACGTCGGATGACCCGACACGCGCGCGGTTCATGCGCTCGGGCGAGATCTTGATACATTTGCGCCGGTTCCTGGATGAACAGGCCGGCGTTTATGTCCCCGTAGACGAGGCTGCGAGCACGCCGGATATTGCCGAGCCGAATGCGCTGCCCCTGCGCTTTTTTCGAAGCACGATGCCCCCGACCAATCCGCAGTTTGCCCCGGAAAACCTGGTAACGGATGGGCAGTTCATCTTTGCGCCGCAACACAGGATGAGCTTTACCATCACGCTCGATGAAATAACGCCAGTCTCGCGCCTGATGATCCGGGCCTCGCCCACTGCCACTCAAACGTCGCCTAAATCACTGATCGTGCAATGGTCAGTGGACAAGAACGGGCAGCGTTTTCGCGAGTGGACCCGCGCCGAGATGGGTCCCGACGGCGTGTTCGACACCGGGGTGTTGGCCCCCAGAAACCTGCGCTACCTGAAGGTGATCATTCTGGACACATGGGGCAGCGGTGATGTCGTCATCGACAGCGTCACCGCTTACTGACGCGCCCGCATCAGTCGATCAACTGGACCGAAAAGGGGATCGCATCACCCACGTTGGTCAGCGTTCCGGTCCCTTCCAAAGCGCCCGCTTCAGTGATGATCGCCCGCGCATTCATCGCCCGGGGTGTCAGAAAGACACCATCACTATTGACGGTAATGAAGCAATCACTTGTATAGGTGGTGTTCGAAAAGCATTTCTGTTCCGGCAAATAGGGCCCCACCGGGATGCGCCAGTACCCGATTCCGTCGCTTTGCGTTCCATTCCAGTAGCCCGTCACAGTGCGGGAAAAATAGGCGTCCTTCAAATTCGTTCCGTCAAACCGAATTGACAGGATAGGCCCGGACTTTAGCCACGCCTCAAACGCCGTTCTCTTGACGGTCGGGTTGGGCGACAGCAGCCCGAACTCCAGCGCCATGCGCATCAGTTCCGGATCGCCGCTCTCCAGCATGATTTCCATGGCAAGGCGCCCACGTTCGGGATCGGCATCATTCAGCAGCGCCTGATACGGGTTCAGGTTGCTGACTTTCTTGTCAATCATCGCCGCGATCTCTTCTGGAGTCAGCGATTGAGCTGCGACAGGGCTGGTCACAGGCAGAAAACACGCAATCAGGGCAATCAGGAATTTCATCAAACGTGTTCCATTCTAATGGTGTCTACGCACGCATCAGAAGACCGTGCAGATTACCTTGAGTCAAGCCCGGGCCTCACCGCCCCGGGCCGAGCGCGGAAAGGATTTCGTTCGCAATATCGACCGCTTTCGCAGTCTGGGGGGCGGCGCTTTGGATCGCGGCGGATACGGACGCAGAGTTATTCGGAGAACCGATGGAAACAACATCTGCGCGCAGAAATCACACGAACAGATCGACCTTTTCGAACTTCGTCACATCAATGATCCCAAGATCGGATATCCGGATTTCCGGAATCACCACCAGCGCCAGCAGCGAGTGCTGCATGTAGGCATTGTTCAATGTGCATCCGCAGTCTTTCATTGCGTCGACCAACGCAGAGGCTTTCTTCGCGACGGTTTCCGCGCGCTCGTCCGACATCAATCCCGCGATGGTCAACTCGACGGTTGCCAGCTCTTTCCCACCGGAAAAAACAGTTATGCCGCCGCCGATCTTGCCAAGGTGATTGGCCGCTGCTGCCATATCTGATTTGGACGTGCCCACCACGATCATGTGATGGCTGTCATGGGCGACGGTCGAGGCGACGGCGCAGGGTCTGTCGTAACCGAAACCAGATACGAACCCGTTCGTGACACCGCCCGTTCCACGATGCCGCTCGACCAGCGCGATCTGGCAAACATCGTTGCGCTCATCCATCTGCACAACGCCATCGCGAACGGCCAGATCAGCTTCCAGTGCCTTGGTTGGAGCCTGGTTCTCGATCACACCAATAACTCTGGCGCGCACCTCTTCGGCGCCTGCCGGGGCCGGAATATCGAAATCTCTTGCAGCCAGCGTTTTTCCCAGATGAACCGTGTTCTTGGCGAAGTCGGGGTAAGATGCCGCAGGAATATCCATTGTCAGAACGCCGTTTTCGGCGATCACCTCCCCTTGGGCGATGACCAGCTCCACCGGCAGCGACGGCAGATCTGAAGTCAGGATGATGTCGGCACGGCGTCCGGGTGAAATGGACCCGATATCGCGCTCCATCCCAAAATGCTGGGCGGTGTTCAGCGTTGCCATTTGGATCGCCGTCATAGGCTTCAGGCCCTGGGCAATTGCATGACGCACGACCCGGTTCATGTGCCCCTCATGGACGAGCGTTCCGGAATGGCTGTCATCGGTGCACAGGATGAAGTTGCGGGAATCCATCCCGTCTTCGGTGATCGCCTTGACCTGTTCGGCCACGTCATACCATGCCGAACCGAGACGGAGCATCGCCCGCATGCCCTGACGGACACGCGCAATCGCGTCTTCCTTGCGGGTGCCTTCGTGGTCGTCGGCAGGACCACCAGCAACATAACCGTGGAACATGAGCCCCAGATCCGGCGAGGCGAAATGCCCGCCGACGGTCTTGCCTGCCTGTTGTGTCGCGCCGATCTCGCCAATCATCTTGGGATCGTTCATCGCCACGCCGGGAAAGTTCATCATCTCACCCAAGCCACAAACCTGTGGCCAGGCCAATGCCTCGATGACATCCTCGATACTGAATTCCGCGCCGGCATTCTCCAACCCTGGCGCCGAAGGCACACAGGACGGCACCTGAACCTGAATATTGATGGGCAGGCTTGCCGCATCATCATGCATCAGACGCACGCCCTGCAACCCCAGAACATTGGCGATTTCGTGCGGGTCGATAAACATCGACGTGGTGCCATGCGGAATTACTGCACGAGCAAATTCGGTAACGGTCACCATGCCGCTCTCTACATGCATATGCGCATCGCAAAGGCCCGGCACCATGTAACGCCCGTTTGCCTCGATCACCTTGGTCTGATCGCCGATGGTATGGCTTGCATCATTCCCGACATAGGCGATGCGACCGGCTACGATGGCAATGTCGATGCCGGGAATGATCTCACCAGAATAGACGTTGACCCATTTGCCGCCGCGGACAACGCTGTCAGCCGGCGCTCTTCCCATCGCGACATCAATCAGCTTGGGGGCGGATTCGGACCATGTTGGAATAGGCATAGGAACTCCGTTTTTTCTAATGTCTGCGATAGGGGGCAGCAAGTCTTGCTGGTTGGCCCGAGCGGCAGCGGATCATCACCAGCTAGAGCATGGAGGCAACGCAAGGCGCCATCAAGAGGAACTGGCATTGTGGCCTGCCGCCGGCCGGTACCGAAGCATCCAGAAATGACCGTCCAAATCCGGTTTGGACCGGAACCGTCTTATTGCCCCGTCAATCCTTCAGTCGGCGGCAAGGGTCTCGGGACAGACACTTTTTCCGGTCGCCGTTTTTCATAAAAGGCGTTTCCGCCCGCCGTCAGGACATAGTGCATGTTGTTGTAATTCGCTTGATACCCGGCAGCGTGAAAAAATTTGGCGTTTGCAATATGTGGGTGTCGCTCTCCATGGTAGACCGCCCTTGCGGCATCTCGAGCGAGGGCGGCTGACCTACCGTCCATTTTCCGGGACATGACGCCGGGCGCGAACTGGTTTTTCTGGCTGACGACACCGCAGATGGTGTTGGGGAATAGGTCGGATTGAACACGGTTCATGACGACGCTCCCGACCGCGATCATCCCGTCCCGGCTGGACCGGTTCGATTCAAAATACATCGCGCGCGCCAAACAGTCGTGGGCAGCAGCAGGAGGAGTCGGCCGGGATGACTTGCCGCACCCCGCCAAAACAGAAAGGCCGATCAGTACCGCAGAGAGCGGATGCTTGGTGATAGATCGCGTCAATCTCGCGTCCTTCCTGACGTCTCTTGTACTGATTGTGCTTGAACCGGATTAATTCATCAAGATCTGAGACGTGCAAGGACTATGCGCACCTGCTCACCAAATGTCGGGCTTGCCGTATACTCTCCAAGCTGGCACAAGTTTTGATCACTTAACGCTTTTCCCGGGTGTCGCCTTGAGCTTTCTTTCGGTTACTTCAGTTCCAAAGCTCAGCTGGAGTTCGCCAAAGGCCTTCACCATGAAGCCGCCTCTGGCGTCGGTCGTGTTTCTCGCAATTGGCCTAGTGGTCTTCGGTCTGGGAGAAGCGCTTCTGGTCACCGCTGGCGTTGGCGTGAGCCCCTGGACCGTGTTCGCCGAAGGCGTGACCAATGTCACAGGATGGAGTCTGGGATTCGCGACTTTTGTCATCAGCGTATCCGTCCTGATCCTGTGGATTCCACTCAGGCAGATACCCGGTATCGGAACGATCCTCAACGCGATCATAATTGCGCTGGTACTGGAATTCTTGCTGCCCTATTTGCCCCGGTTTGAAACCTACCTTGCGAATGCCGCGCTGGCTCTGGTCGGTGTGCTCGTGACCGGCTTCGGCGGTGCGATCTACTTGGTCGCGAACCTCGGCCCGGGCCCCAGAGATGGCCTCATGACCGGACTTCAGCGCGTCACACGCCTGCCCATCGCACTGGTGCGCACGTTGATCGAATTGTCGGTCATCGCGATCGGCTGGACCTTGGGCGGTACGCTTGGCCTCGGCACGGTTTTCTTTGCCTTGGGTATTGGGCCAGCAATGGCGATCGGGATGCAAATTCTACAGTCCCGCAGCACCGCGAGGTGATATCAGCCGGGCCATCGCGGAGTTTCACCGCAAACTGGCTGTGGGAACACCTACCTCGCCCAATCCCCCAGCATATAGGAAACACCATCTACGTCACCGCCATGCCGGTGTTCTGTACCGCCTGACAAGATCCGGGAGGCAGATCCCTCGCTAGTCAGACAATGCATCCCGACGCAGCCGGACGCGCATTATAGTGTTCGTTGCGCTCTGGTGGATCAAAAGAGCAGACCTGTCCCGAGTGACCCGCATATGTCGAAGGATCCCGGCATGGATGTCGCCGGAGGGAATCGGCCAGCTCTGGAAGCTTTCGGCAATGGGATCGAAGCGGACCAGCATATCCGGCCGCATGCCGGATTCATTGTACCACACCGCGTTGTCGAACCAGGCGATGGCATAGGGATGCGAATTCGGCCCGCTCGGGCTGGGCCACTCGCGTAGTTCGTCGGTTTCAGGGTCGAGATATCCTATGCGGCCACGGCCCGAATTGACATACCAGACCTTGCCGTCCGGTGCGATGTCGAGTCGTCTGACATGGCTATCGGCATCCGGGATCTCATGGCTGGTAATTTCAAGGGTCTCGGGATCGAGACTGAACAAATGGTTCGATCCGTTCGCCCCCACCCAAATCGTGCCGTCCCGGGCCTGCTTGATGCCGTAGGGGCGCGCGCGCTGCACCGGCATGGTCACGAGATCGACAACACCTGATACGGGATTGAGCCGGCCGACCATGTTGCCGCGCTGCACGGTGAAATAGACCCGCCCATCCGGCGCGACGATGGCCGAATGCGGATCGCCTGCAGCCGGGTCGGGCATCGGGTATTCCGTAATCTCGCCCGTTTCCGGATCGAGCCGGCCCATCGTGCCGTTACCGTTGCCCGTATACCAGATCATGCCGTCTTCGGCGGCCGTCACCGTATGCGCCCGCGCCCCTGCGGGAAGGTCGAATTCGCGCATCTCCCCGGTTTCCGGATCCAGTCGTGTCACCAGATCAGCCCACTGCCCGGTCCACCAGATTAAGCCATCCGGGGCCTCGACCGGGTCCCGCGCCCGTTGGCCAAGGATCGGCCCCGACCAGCTCTCAAAGGTGATCTGCACCGGACCGTCAACCCGAACCGGGGCGCGCGCGTCATTGGGTGGGAAATGCGCGGCCAGGTAGGCGGCGATAACGTCCATATCCGGCGCCCCGTCGAGATCGACCATCGTCGATGCAAGTGTCTTCCACCCTGCGGCGGTGTATCCAAGCGACTGATAGATGTTGCGGGTCCCATGGCAGCCCGCGCAAGTAGACATAACGAGATCACGTCCCTCGCCCGGCGGCAGGTCCTGCGCCGAAAGCTGAACCGGCATCAACATCAGGGTTGTGGTCATCGTCCGAAGAAAGCCTCGCATCACCATCCTGCCTTTCACCGGGCATGATTGCCCAACTGACAGCCACAACGATATCATCTTTCCCGAGTCGTCAGAAGCAAGGTTAGCCCCCTTCAGCACAGCCAGACGCGCGACCGGATGAGGATCGCCATCTTGGCCTGCCGCGAGCTTGCCCATGAGCGTCGCGTTTCGAGGAACGCGTAAACCCAAACCGGTCGGCGCCCTCAGGCACTACCAGATTATGGCGCGCCTGAGGGAAACAAATGCGATGTCAGGCGTAGACGTAGCCGCCTGACACAATGATCTGTTCGCCGGTCATGTAAGTGTTTCGGTTCGAGGCGGCAATTAGCACCCATTCGGCAATCTCGCGCGGCTCGGCAGCCCGGCCAAGCGGATTGGCAGCCGCCAACTCTTGCAGAAATCCGAGTGAGCGAGCTTTCTCAGTCGCCATCCCTGCCGGTGCGACCGAATTGACGAGAATCTGATCAGCAGCGACATTCGCCGCGAATGACCGCGTCAAACTGACGACCGCGGCCTTTGTCGCGGCATAATGCGCATTCTGCGGATGCGCTTTGAAGGCATCAACCGAGGTAATATTGACGATCCGACCCGCGATATCCTTGCCATTCGCACGGGTTTTCATATGCATGATCGCTGCCACGCACATATGATACGTGCCCTTGATGTTGATGGCGTTTTCGAGATCCCACTGCTCATCCGTGATCTCCAGCAGCGGCGCGCGCGGATAGACAGCCGCGCAATTGATAAGGCTGTCCACCCGCCCCATGGCCGCAACAGCCTGGTCAAAGCCATCATGCGCACGTTCCTTCGTCGCGATATCTGCCTCGATCGCGTGGGCAGTGCCGCCCGCTTTCTCGACCAGCGCCACGGTCTCGTTGGCACCATCGACATTGTTGTCGATGATCGCCAGCGCCTCTACACCCTGAGCCACCATCATCAGCGCGATTTCGCGTCCAAATCCTGAACCGCCACCGACTATGGCGACATTCAACCCCTGCATTTCCACCTTGGTATCTCCTGAATTTTACGAAGTTTGTTTCATTTCCGATTTTTTGATTGTGCGTCCGCCGCCTGCAACCTGACCTATGGGCATGATCTCGATGCGAGAAACATCGACATGGTCCGGCACATTCAGCGCATAAGCGATGGCATCCGCCACATCAGAGGGCTCGAGCGGTTCATACTCGTCGTAAAGCTGGCCAGATGCGCCTGCGCCGATCGCCTCGCGATAAAGATCCGAGCGCGTGCGGCCCGGCGCCACCTCGGTCACGCGGATGCGCCATTCGGCCAGTTCGGCGCGCAACGCATCGGCAAAAAGTGACGTTGCCGCCTTTGTTGCGCCATAGACCGTGGCGCCGGGATGGGGAAACAGCCCAGCGCTTGAGCCGACAAAGACAATGTGGCCCCTGCCCTTCTTCTGCATCTGGCGCAACGCGCCTTGCGTCAGGTGCATTACAGCGCGGAAGTTCACGTCGATCATGGTGTTGATCGCCTCAGGCGGCAGATCGGCAAATCCCGAACTGGAGGGCAGAGCGCCGGCGTTATTCACCAGAACGTCGATATCGCGCCCTTCGGTCAGATTGCGGCAGGCCACCGAATCTGACAGGTCGCAACTGACAGCTTCAACCACGTTGGGAATTTGCGACAGCGCCTTCAACGCGTCCGCGTTGCGGCCAATGCAAATGACCTCATCCGTCCGGGCCAATTTTTCGACCAATGCGCGCCCAATTCCGCTCGTCGCCCCAGTCACGAGAATTCTGCGCATAATGCTTTCCTCAACTTTTTCAGTTGTCAGACATCATATGAATATTTGTGGCCGATGCAAGCTTTGCAATGGCCCGGCGCATACATTTTCAGACCCGCTTGAATCGCACGCGACGGCTACGCGTGCCGCGCGCGTTTCAAGCGTGGGATGCATGTGATGTTTGGGCAATCTGCTGATTGGGATCAAACCAGAGCGGCGGCTGTTTCGATGCGACTCTTGTTCTTCGTCGCGGCCGGTTGTTGCGCACGTCATGGAGCCGTGCCAGTCGGGAGCACGGCTCGTTAAGTTTCGACGCTGATAGCAATCGCTAGATCTGTTAGATCGCGGCCGTTACGATCATTTCGATCAACATGCCGGGCTTGGCCATGCGTCCTTGCCCCGAGGAACGGGCAGGAGCATGTTCCATAGGCATCCATGCGTCATAAACGACGTTGACCTCATCAAAGTCACGCACATCATCCAACCACATCTGGATGTGCAAGATCTTGGTTTTGTCAGTGCCAGCCTGTGCCAGAAGATCATCGATCTTGGCTAAAACTTCGCGGGTTTGGTCCGCTGCCGATTGGCCAGGCTCGGCGACCTGGCCGGTCAGGTAGACAGTGCCATTATGAATCACGCCATGATGCACGCGGGTGTCAAAAGCGTAGCGGTTAATTTCGGTCATTCTGGTTCCTTTCAAAATGCGCTCCGGGGAAAAACCGGGAAGCGGTTCGGGGTTAGTGAGGTGGATGAAAACTCTCGGGATTGTCCGCGCTTTGATTGCATCAAGCTTGGGAAATGCCGCGAAGACCAGGACACCAGCGGTCCTTTCCTGCCTGCCGGTTCCGAGCCAATTTTCGATGTGGTGTCATCGCCTCGGGCGAGATCGACAAGTGCCGCAATGTTCCGCAACTCCGAGGCTTGAATTTGTAATACATCATATGACATAATAGTGGTTGTGCAACACGTTGTCCGCATTTGTTGGGTGGCGTAATAAATGAAGTGCGTCGTGACGCTGAACCGCGCAGCCTGCAGCGCAATTGCTGTGCCGCTTTCAGTTTATAGAAATTCTGATATCCGCAGATCGCGTGACCGAACCGAAGCATACCAAGAGGAGCGAACTATGGCGCGGCGCAAGACTCTGACAGCAATCGTGGCCGAAGATCTGTCGAAACGCGTGTTCGACGGCTCTCTGAAGCCGGGCGAGCAACTGCCCACCGAAACAGAGCTGTGCGAGCAGTTCGAGGTCAGCCGTACAGTGGTGCGTGAGGCTGTCGCGCAGCTGCGTTCGGACGGGATACTGGTATCGCGTCAGGGGCGCGGCATGTTCGTCTCCAAATACCCCTTCTCGTCCAAGTTCGAGCTAAACTCGGACGCGCTGAACACCTTGCCCGAAACCATTGCCATCCTGGAACTGCGCCTTGCCATCGAGGTGGAATCCGCCGGGCTTTGCGCCGAACGGCGCTCGGACGAGGACGCGCGCAATATTCGCCGCGTGATGGAGGAGGTAGACGCGCGCCATAGTGATCCCGACATCGTCGAAGTGCATTACGATTTCGAGTTTCACCTGGCCATCGCGCAGGGCACACAGAATCCCTACTTCCACCGCTTCCTGAAATTCCTTGAGCCGACGTTTGCGCGACGGTTCCAACTTAGCACGCTGGTTTCGCAGGATTTCAAAGAACAATATTACGAAGAGATCCACACCGAGCACAATTCTATCGTCGTGGCCATTGAAGAGCAGGATCCGCAAGCAGCGCACAACGCGATGCGGGTTCATCTACTGAACAGCCTCGGGCGTTTGCGCGCCTTGTCGCGCAAAGTGGTTGCCAAGGACCGGATGGACGGCAGAGAAACCTCGTTCATGGACTTTCTTAAGGACGTCGATACGGTTTGACGCCCAAATATATGGTGATATCGCGCGCTTTACGGTTTCAGGTTGCCTACCAGCTCGGACCAGAAGCGCCTTAATGTCCCAAAATCTGCGACAGGAATTTCTGGGTCCGTTCGTTCTGTGGATTGCCAAAGAATTCCTCGGGCGGATTCTGTTCGATGATCTCGCCCTGATCCATAAAGATCACCCGATCAGCCACCTGTCGTGCGAACCCCATCTCATGCGTCACGCAGAGCATCGTCATGCCGTCTTTCGCCAGCGCCACCATGACATCCAGCACCTCCGAGATCATTTCCGGATCCAGCGCCGATGTGGGCTCGTCAAACAGCAGCACTTTGGGCTGCATACTGAGCGAGCGGGCGATTGCGACGCGCTGTTGCTGCCCACCTGACAATTGGCCAGGAAATTTTTCGGCCTGCTCGGGAATCTTGACCTTTTCCAGGTATTGCATTGCCAGTTCTTCAGCCTTGGCGCGGGGCCATTTGCGCACCAGCATCGGAGCCAGCACGCAGTTTTCCAGAACAGTCATATGCGGGAAGAGATTGAAATGCTGAAATACCATGCCCACGTCGCGACGGATTTCGTCGATGTGGAGAATGTTATTGTCCAGCGCTTTGCCCAGAACGGTGATGTTACCGCTCTGATGTGCCTCAAGATGATTGATACAGCGGATCAGGGTCGACTTCCCCGACCCGGATGGACCACAGATCACGATCCGCTCACCGTGCTGGACGGTCAAATCGATGTTCTTCAGCGCATGAAAACTGCCGTAGAACTTGTTCATGCTGCGGATGGTGATGGCCGGTTCGGCTGTTTTTGTCATGAGTGTGTCCTAATGGTCGCCAACGTCCATCCGCCGCTCAAGAAACGCGCCATAGCGCGACAGCGAAAAGACGAAGACAAAGTAAATCATGGCGATGAAGGCGTAGACTTCAACAAAGGCGAAGGTCCAGTTGCCGGTGCCATAGGCCGCGTTGCCCGAGGCAAGGATTTCGAAAAAGCCGATGATGATGAACAGCGACGTTTCCTTGAAGGTGATGACAAACTGGTTGATCGTTGCAGGCAGGGCATTCTTGAACGCTTGCGGCAAAAGGATGCGCTGAATGCGGTGACGATAGCGGATGCCAAGAGATTTCGCCGCTTCCTCTTGCCCCGTCGGCACGCCTTGCATGCCACCGCGGATGATCTCGGCCTGGTAGGCAGCAAAGAACAGCGCCGAGCCAAAGATCGCGCGGTACAGCTTGTCCCCCGATGCCCAGTCAGGCAGCAAGAATGGCAGCACGACCGCGAAGGCAAAGAGGATCGTCAGCAGCGGAAGCGAGCGCACGCTATCGATGACAATACCGGTCAGAGCCGAAATCCAAGGCAGCTCGGAGCGGCGCAGAAGAGCTAGCAGGATGGACAGCGGCGTGCCCACCAGCACGGTCGTCACGAAGATGAACACAGTTAGCGAAAGCCCACCCCAGCTCTGCTCATCCACCACGGGCATCCCAAGAATGCCCCCCTTCATCAGAAAGTAAAAAGCGAGGAAACCGCCGATCCAGATGACGGAAATGGACCGCCCGTTCCAGAAGTAGGGCAGGCAACTCAGGACAGTCATCACCACCACGACACCGCAGGCCAACGCCGAACGCCAGTGTTCCTCGTGCGGATAAAGACCGAAGAGGATCAACCGCCAGCGCGCGTCGATCACGGCCCAACAGGCACCATCGGTTGCCTTGCACGCCTCGGGGCCATTCGCGGCCGAAAACACCGCTGACAGGATCGCCCAATCGAAAAACTTCCAGACGATCAGCGCCAGTATGGAAAAGCAGATGATCGACAACGCGGCGTTGCCCAGCGAAGAGAAGTACTTCTCTCGCAGGGTCGCCAATAGGCCCAGTCGCCCCATCTCGCCTGTCATGGCCATCGCAATCCCCCTCAGCTTCTCAGTTGATTGCCCTTGAGGGCGATGGCGCGGTTGATCCTGTTCAGGATCGCCGCAAGCGAGAAATTGATGACCAGGAAGCCGCCCATCAGGATCCCCAGCAGCTCCAGCGTCTGGCCCGACTGGTTAATCGCAGTCGACACGACCATAAAGAAATCCGCAAACCCGATGGCGATACCCATAGTTGTCGCCTTGATAAGCCACACATATTGGTTCGTCAGGATTGGCAGCATCGCACGAAGAGCCAGCGGAAACCGCACTCGGCTGAAGACTTGCCACTTTGTCAGTCCGACGGATTTCGCCGCCTCGATCTGGCCACGCCCAACCGAATTGAACCCGCCGCGCACGATCTCGGCGATATAGGCACCGCCATATATTGCGATCGAAATCGCCATCGCCGACAGCTCGGTCGAGATGCGGATACCGCCGCGAAAGTTCAACCCCTTGAGGGCGGGCATACTGACCAACGAGGTGTCAGGAATGCGCCCAATCCAGAAAATGACCAAGCTGACGATGAACGCCCCCAAAAGGATCAGCCAGCGCAGGCGCGTCTTGCGCGCGGGATCCATACGGCGAAACCTTTGGGCGGCACTGATCCAGATGATCACGCCCAGCCCTGCCAGGAAGGCAACAATACCCAGGAACGCCGACAGACCGGTGATGTTCAGCCCCGGCCCGTAAAGGCCCCGACTGGACAGAAAAAAGCTGTCGGCCAGGTTGATTGCCTGACGTGGCCCCGGAAAACGGGTGACGATGGCATACCAGAAAAACACCTGCACGATGAGCGGGATGTTACGAAAGACCTCGACATAGATGGCCCCCAAAAGACGTGCGAGGTCGTTTTCGGTGGTGCGCGCCATACCAATGATGACGCCAATCACCGTGGCCAGCACAAGGCCGATCGTCCCCAAGAACAACGTGTTGAGGATACCCACCACCAGCACCAGCCAGTAAGGATCGCGCGCAGAGAAATCGATCAACGAAAAGTTGACATCCCAGCCAGTCGATTTCCACAGGAAATCAAAACCCGAGATGATCCCCTGCGCTTGCAGGTTTGTGCGCCCCATCACGATCAGCGTTGCGATCACCGCGACGAAACCGCCGACATAGATGATCTGCAACATCGCGTTGCGCAGCTTTATATTGTTCCAGGCAGACAGCATTTTCGTATCCGGCCATTGGGATAATCATGCGGCCCCGACCGCTCGGGATCAGGGCCGCATTCAGTATGGATCAGTCGAAAACCATCGGGTAGTGGATGCCGCCTTCGTTCCACAGGTTGTTCAGGCCCCGTGGCATACCGTAATCGGATTTCTCACCGATATTGCGGTCAAAGATCTCACCGTAGTTGCCGACGGTCTTGATGACATTGTAAGCCCAATCATCCGACAGCCCCAACGGCCCGCCGACGCCCGGCGTCACTCCCAGAAGTTTGCCGACCTCGGTCGTCGCCGGATTGGCCTTCATCTCGTCCACATTGCCAGAGTTGATCCCCTCCTGCTCGGCGAACCAAAGCGCGGAAAAGACCCAGTTGATCACATCGACCCACTGGTCGTCGCCCTGGCGCATGATTGCAACTTCAGGCTCCAGCGCCAGCACATCATCAAGGATCACATGCCCGTCTGGATTGTCCGATACCGAGCGCGCGATGCCAACGGTCGGACCCCACTGCGCATAAGCATCGCAGCGTTTCGAGAAATACGCCTCGCGCAGTTCCTCGGTCTTCTCGAAGGTTACAGCCTCCAGTTTGATTCCAGTACGGTCAGCATAGGCCGCGACCTGACGTTCGATCGTGGTGCCGGCAGGAATGCAGACAGAACCGCCATCAAGGTCGGTGAATTGCTCCACGCCCAAATCCTTGTGAACCATGACCACGGTCGTCCCCAGATAATAGGGGCGTGAGAATTGCAGACCCAATTCGGTGTCTCGGCTGAACGTACCGCCCGACGCCTTGATGACCACATCGATGTCACCCGACTGCAACGATGGCCAACGTTGGGCCCAACTGACCGGCACAATGTTGAGCGACTCGTCATCGCCGAAAATCGCGACCGCTACTGCCCGGCACAAATCGATGTCGAGACCTCTCCAGTTGCCATTGTCGTCCACCTCGGCAAACCCAAGGAAAGACCCGTTGTGGCCGGTGCAATTCAGCGTTCCGCGCTCTTGCACTTCTTTCAAGGTCGGTCCGGCATCTGCCAGCGCTGGCCCGGTAAATGCCGCTGCTGCCAGCGCACCCGCACCCAGAACTCCCATTATCTTCTTCATTTATTTCTCCTCCTCTGCTTCTCTCTTAAAGTCATCATATATCATACATATTACGACCAAACTGGCAATCATCATATGACTGCTTCTTCCAGGAATGGCTCCCCTTTTTCGACCCGCTCATAGGACAGCGGGCCGAGGTCCAGCGTCTGATACGAACCATGGACAATCAGCTCGGCCACTCCGCGCCCCACCGCAGGGGATTGTTGCAATCCGTGGCCTGAAAATCCGTTCGCAAACATGAAATTCGAGACGATCGGATGAAACCCGATAATTGCATTATGATCCAACGTGTTATACGCGTAATGGCCGGTCCAGAATTGCCGCACCTTCAGCGCATCAAACTGGGGGATGCGATTATAGAGCGCGGGCCAGATGTAGTCCTCGAATTCGTCATGTTTCGTCTCGAAATCCTCGGTGTCGGCGGGGCCATCCGGCGTTGGCGTGTTGCCCGCCAGAAACAATTGCTGCTCAGGGCGCACAAAGGTGCCACTCATGTCGATCACGTTGGGCATCCGGCCGGGAATCGGCGTGTTGCTGGCAAAAACAAAGCTGTGCCGTTTGCGCGGCTCTACCGGGATGCTGAGATTCGCCATACCCGCCACCACGGATGCACGCGGGCCGGCGGCATTGACCACAACCCCGCAATTCACCGTCTCGCCAGTTTTCAGCGTGACCGAAGTCATCCGATCCCCGACGCGGCCGAGCGATATCACCTGGTTGTCGATGTATTCGGCCCCATTGTGACGCGCTGCGCGCCTGAACCCGTTCATCAGCCCGACGGAATCGAACCACCCTTCGGATTTGGTGCCCCATGACGCGCCGCCCAGATCATCAACATTGAGCCACGGGAATTGATCCTTCAGCGGCCCCGGTTCCAGAAACACCGTATGCGCCCCCCATTCGCGTTGCAGCGCGACACGTTCGCGCGCGGCCTCGGCACCCTCGGGGGAAGTGCAGTAGAGATAGCCATTCTGCTTGAACCCCAGGTCCGGTGCTGGCTCATCCGGATAATATTTCCGCATTCGATCCTGGAAGGATTCGATGAATTCAGCGCCGAACTGGCTGATTTGGATGTTGATCGGGTTCGAGTATTGCAGCCTGATCGCGCTGGTCGACAGTGCGGTCGAGGAAAATTCGTAGCTGCTGTCGCGTTCGACCACCAGGATCGAGCCGTCGAAGCCGTCATTCTCGGTCAGCCAATAGGCAATGGATGACCCGATGACGGCGCCGCCGACGATAACGACGTCATAACTGGCAGCACGGGGGGATTTATACGGCGGAATTGCCATAGCTAGTCCTCGAAATGGCCCGCAGCGGCGAAACCGCCACCATGCACGGCAATGGTAAGGTCATCACGATCGTAAGGTTTCGTCGATGCTTCGATTTCTTCGCGATAGATTTCCGCGTTGTCCTTGGGGCGATAGCCCAGATGCGCGGCCATGTGATTGTCCCAGAGCTGGCTGTCATTGTCCGAAACGCCGTAAACGATGGTATGCTCGACGCGCGGCGCAGCGAGGCAGCATTCGGTCAAGTGCACGAAATCCGGGTAGCTGAGCCACGTGGTCAGCATCCGGCGATCCACTGGCTTGGGAAAGCACGAACCGATGCGGATCGAGACGCTCTCGAGTCCGAATTTGTCCCAGTAATACTGCGCCATGCCTTCGCCATAGACCTTGGACACGCCATAGTTGCTGTCTGGGCGCGGCGTAACGGATGCATCAATGCGTTGCGTGCGCGGGTAAAACCCGATCGCATGGTTCGAGCTGCCCCAGATCACGCGCTTGACGCCGTTTTTGCGGCACCCTTCGTAAAGGTTGTAGAACCCGACGTAGTTGGACTGCAAAATCGCTTCGAAGGTACTTTCGCGCCCGACTCCGCCCATGTGGATCACCATATCCACATCTCGGGTCAACTCCATCACCGCGTCGGCGTCGGCGAGATCGCACAGCACGATCTCCTCGTTTTCGGCCGCGACGCCCATATCGTGACGGTTCGTCAGCCGCAGAGTATTGCAGTGTTTCGCGATTTCCTTGCGCAGCAAGGTACCGAGGCCACCAGAAGCACCAGTCAGCAGAATGCGACCCAGTTTATCCATGGGATTTTTCCTTTATTTCAGTGCGCCAAGAGCATCTTTCAGACGCTCCAGCGCGGTTTTCAGATCGTCCGTGGAGGCCGCGTAAGACAGCCGGATATGCGGCGACAGGCCAAAGGCCGCGCCTTGCACACCCGCGACCATCGCCGCGTCCAGGATGTAGCGGGTCAGGTCCGAGTCATCCGCCATCACCGTGCCATCCGGGCCGCGTCGACCGATGAACGCGGCAAGGCTGGGATAGGCGTAGAAGGCGCCCGAAGGTTCGACCACTTCAACACCGTCGATGGCGCGCAGGCCCGTCACGATCAGATCGCGACGTTCGCGATAGGTGGCGCGGGCGGTATCGACAAAATCCTGCGGGCCCGTCAGCGCCTCGATGGCGGCAGCCTGACTGATCGAGCAGGGGTTGGAGGTGGATTGCGACTGGATTTTCGACATCACCCGCGCGAGGGCTACAGGCGCAGCGGCGTAGCCGATCCGCCAGCCGGTCATCGCATATGCCTTGGCCACGCCATTGGCTATGACGGTGCGGTCTGCCAGTTCGGGACACGCTATCCCGAAGGAACAAAAGGGCGTGTCGGCATAATAGATCTGCTCGTAAATCTCGTCTGACATGATCAGAACGCGAGGATGGCGGGCCAGAACGGTGCCCAAGGCGGCCAGTTCTTCGCGCGTGTAGGTCACGCCCGACGGATTCGACGGCGAGTTGAGGAACAACCAGCGCGTCTTGTTGGTGATTGCTGCCTCCAGCGCTGCCGGGGTCAGCTTGAACTCATCCTCCTGAGCACATTCGACGATCTTTGGCGTGCCTCCGACCAGCAGCGTCATGTCGGTGTAGGAGATCCAGTAGGGCGCGGGGCAGATCACCTCGTCGCCCGGCTCGATCGTCGCCATCAGCGCGTTAAAGAGGATCTGTTTCGCACCGTTGCCGCAAGAGATGTTGGCCCGCTCGAATTTCAGGCCGTTCTCGCGGCGAAACTTCTCGATCACCGCATCCTTCAGCGCGGGTGTGCCGTCGGGCGCGGTATAGCGCGTCTCACCGCGCTTCATCGCGGCATATGCGGCCTCGATCACGTTGTCGGGCGTACCGAAATCCGGCTCGCCGATGGACAGGTCGATGACGGGCAAACCTTCGGCCTTCATTGCCTTGGCTGCGGTTGAAATCGTGATCGCCGGAGAGGGCTTGATCAGCTTGGCGCGACTGGATTCAAAGCTCATTTTCCATACTCCTTCTCCGCTTGCTCGGCGGAAAGATAGCCCAGCCTGATATCGCGCTTGACCGCGTAGGCGCTCCGCTCGGTCGGATCGCCAAAGCCACCACCACCAGGCATTTCCAGTACCAACAACCGGTCCGAAGGCACTTTCTGGCGCCCCTTGGCCCGCATCTTTGTGCCGTCGTCCAAATGCACCGCACCCGGTGCGCCCGACCGGCCGCCAAAACGTCCGCGTGCGGGGTTTTCAACCCGGTCAAACATCGCCTTTATGTAGAATTCATGGCCCTCGGCGGCCTTGATCTCGACGATCTGACCCAGGCCACCGCGCTGACGGCCCGCGCCACCTGATCCCTCGCGAAATTCCTTGCGCCAGACGGTGATCGGCCCGGTATGCTCGGTCGCCTCAACAGACATGGCATGCACGCCCGAGGGAAACGCAGTGGCGTTCAGCCCGTCGAGTGTCGGCCGCGCGCCCGAACCACCTGAGTTGAACATCAGGATCTCGGCGCTGCGCTGCGGCTCTCCCAGTACAGATTGCGCGCCCGGAATGGGCCGGGCGGAAATCTGGATGTTCCAAAGCGCGCTCGCCCCTTCGGCAGGCGCCAGATCAGGCAGGAATTTCGACACGGCGCCCAGCACGGTGTCAGGAATGAAATGGCCCAGGACATGGCGCACCTGCACCGGCGCGGGATGCTGCGCATTCAGGATACAGCCCTCTGGCGCCGAAACGGTGAACGGCTCCAACGAAGCGTGATTGTTGGGAATTTCCGGCGACAGCGCACATTTCAGACCATAGCCGCAATAGGCCATTGTGTAGATCAGCGGCACGTTGATGCCCAGATCGCTCTGCCCCGAAGTACCGTCAAAATCAGCGTGGACACCATCCTTGGACACATCCAGCCGCACCTTCATGTGCACCGGTGCGCCATAACCATCGACGGTCATGGCATTGTCGTAAGAACCGGCCGGAAGATCCGCCAGCTTCTCCAGCGTGGCGCGGCGGCTGTTTTCAAAGATGAAATCGCGCAACTCGTCCAGGCGGTCGAGCCCGAATTCGTCCATCATGGACATCAGACGCTGGTGCCCAATCAGATTGCATGCCGCCAGCGAGTAGAGATCACCAATCACCTGATCGGCCTCGCGGATATTGTGGCGCATGAGGTGGATCAGCTTTTGATCGACCTTGCCAGCTTCGGCAAATTTCATGATGGGGATGAATATCCCCTCTTCATAAACCTCGTTCGCATCCGGACCAAAGCCGCGCCCGCCCACGTCGACTACATGCGCCGTGCAGGCGAAGTATCCGACCAGTTTTCCACCGCGAAATGATGGCGTGACGAAAGTGAAATCCAGCAAGTGTCCCGTGCCCTTCCACGGGTCGTTGGTGATGTAAACGTCGCCCTCGAAGATGTTGTCCTCGCCGATGGCTTCGATGAAGTTCACCACGGCGGCGGCCATCGCGTTGACGTGGCCGGGCGTGCCGGTGACGGCCTGTGCCAGCATCTTGCCGGTGGCGTCGAACACGCCTGCCGATAGATCCCCTGCCTCGCGCACCGAAGTGGAGAAAGCTGTGCGGATCAGAGTCAACGCCTGCTCTTCGACGACCGAGATCAGGCGGTTCCACATGATCTGAAAATGCACGTCGCGGAAATCATCGGTGCTCATGCGCCTGCTTCCTTCTTGCGGACCAGAAGACAGCCATCGGCGCACATCGTCGCTCGGTAGGCATTGGTCACGATGGTTGTTGTCTCGTCCTCGACGATGGCAGCAGGGCCGTCGACATGGGCACCAGGCGCCATATCGGCGCGGTTCACGATCTGCGCGTCAAGAAAGGCCGAATTTTTGGCATCGAAGATAGCACGCGCAGCGTCCGAGCGTGCGGCTCCGATATCTGCGACCTTGGTGACCGGCGCGGGCGGGGTCACTTCGGACGACGCGCGCACCGACCAGTTCATCACTTCGATATCCAGCCCGTCCAGAAGCGCACCGAAGAGGCGACGATATTCAGCCTCGAACAATGCGCGCAAGGCGCTCGCTCCGTCCGCGCCGAGTACCTCGTTCGGCAGCACCACCGGGATTTCCCAACCTTGCCCGACATAGCGCATGTAGGCCTTGCGCTCGACTACGGGTGCGATGTCGCTGCCACCCTCACGGGTAATCGCGACCGCCTCGGATTGCAGACCGTCCAGCACGTCGTTGACATAGGCCGCGTCGAACTGCCCAAGCCGGGTATAGGCGCCGCGCACGGCCTCGTACCCGAAGGGCGCGCGCAGAAATCCGATGGCCGAGCCGACACCCGCCCCCGGTGGGATCATCAGACTGTCGATACCCAGCTTTTCGCACAGGCGATTGGCATGCAAGGGGGCTGCGCCGCCATAGGCGATCATGGTAAACTCGCCCAGTTCCTTGCCGTTTTCGACCGCATGGGCGCGGGCGGCGGCAGCCATGCTTTCATCGACAACCTCGACCACTCCGACGGCGGCCTTTTGCGGGTCCATATTCAGGGTATTGCCGACATGCTCCTTGAGCGCGGTTTCAGCCGCTTCGACCGAGAGGGTGATTTGCCCGCCGGCGAAATTGTCAGGGTCCAGCTTACCCAGAACCAGATCGGCGTCGGTCACCGCCGGGCGCGTACCGCCTTGACCATAGCAGGCCGGTCCCGGTTCGGACCCTGCGCTTTCGGGGCCTACACGGATCTGGCGCATGCCATCCACATGGGCGAGCGATCCGCCCCCTGCGCCGATCTCGACCATTTCGATGACGGGGATCGAAATTGGCATGCCCGATCCCTTCTTGAAGCGATAGGTGCGTGCCACTTCGAATGTCCTGGCGGTCTTGGGGGTGAAATCCTCGACAAGGCAAATCTTGGCCGTGGTGCCACCCATGTCGTAGGACAATATCCGCTTCAGACCATGACGCGCGGCCACGTCGGCGGCATAGATCGCACCGCCCGCCGGGCCGGATTCCAGCAGCCGCACCGGAAATGCGGCGGCAGTTTCGACCGAGATCAGGCCGCCACCCGAATGGATCATGAAAACCGGGCAATCGGTGCCCAAGGCTTTCAGACGCTCGATCAGACGCCCCAGATAGCTGGCCATGAGCGGTTTGACGAAAGCGTTGGAGCAAACGGTATTGAAACGCTCGAATTCGCGCATCTGCGGCGACACCTCAGAGGAGATCGACACGCTCAGATCAGGCCCATGCGCGGCGATAATCTCTCTTGCGCGCTGCTCGTGAACGGGATTGACGTAGGAGTGGATAAGGCCCACCGCGACGCTCTCGTAGCCTTTGCAAACGGCCTCGCGCGCAAACTCGGCAACGCCGTCTTCGTCCAGCGGCTCCAATTCGCGGCCCGATGCCGCGATGCGACCCGCAACGACATAGCGGCTGTCGCGTTCGATCAGAGGCGGCGGCAGGACGATGTTCAGATCATACTGCTCAAACCGGTTTTCGGTGCGCATCTCAATGACATCACGAAAACCCTTTGTCGTCAGAAAAGCCGTCTTGGCACCCTTACGCGCGATCAGCGCATTCGTGGCCAGCGTCGTCCCGTGGATGATGAGGTCAATCTCACCCAAAGCGATGCCAGCATTCTGAGCCACGCGCGTCACACCGTCCAGAATTGCCTGTTCGGGCGCAGTATAGTTCGTCAGCACCTTGGTTGAATGCAATTGGTCGCCGATCTCCATCGCGACGTCGGTAAAGGTGCCGCCGATATCGACGCCTACGCGAACGGGCTGTCCCTGATGAGCCATTCGTCAACCCCTCTTGAAATGTGCGATCAACGCATCGGAGCCGCGCGCAACCAGCCCCAGATCGGCCCCCACCGAGACGAAGGTGAAACCGTCCGCGATGTACCGCTCGGCATCGGCATGCACCGGGGCAAGGATGCCCGCCGCCTTGCCTGCCGATTTGGCCGCCTTCAGCACGCTGGCAATCGCCTGCTGTACATGTTCGGCGCTTGCATTGTGCATAGCGCCCATATTGGTCGACAGGTCGCCCGGCCCGACAAACAGCACATCAACGCCATCGACCGCGGCAATCTCGGCGGCGTTCTTGACGCCCTCCTCGCATTCGATTTGCAAGATCAGCATCTGGTTCAGATGGGCGTTCCGGTGATATTCCTTGATGCGGCCAAACTGGTTCGCCCGATGCCCGGTGGAAAAGCCGCGAATACCTTCGGGCGCGTAGCGCGTGGCGGCGACGATTCGCCTGGCCTGCTCGGCATCGCGCACATTCGGGATCATCAGACTCCGGGCGCCGGCGTCCATGAATTGCTTTATCAAGGTCGCGTTTTCCTCGGGCAGACGCACGCATGGCTCAATTGGGTGACCGCCAACCGCCTGCAACTGCGCCACGATGCTGAGCAGATCGTTCGGGCTATGTTCGCCGTCGATGAGCAGCCAGTCACAGCCCGATCCGGCCATGATCTCGGTTACCAGCGCGGACCCGAGCGAACACCAAAGCCCCAATTGCACCCGGCCTTCCGCCAGCCCTTTCTTCACGCTGTTCGCACGTTCCTGCATCCTGTCCTCCGCAAATTCGATCCGTTCGCAACGGGCACTTGTATTTGTATGATGTATGATGTCTACATGTCCAGAGGTGATTTGACCAATTTTCACGCCTGCGCCGAACGGCGCGCGCAAGCCGGACAGAAAGGACAAAATCTATGCGCATAGGTTTCATCGGATTGGGCGTCATGGGGGCGCCAATGGCCCGCAATCTGCACAATGCCGGGCATGACATCTTCACAACACTTCACCGTTCTCCCCTGCCCGCCGACCTGAAGGCCGACGTGCTGGACAGCCCCGCCGACGTGGCCCGCGCCAGTGAAGTCGTCATCACCATCCTGCCAGACACACCAGATGTTGAGCGTGTCCTGATGGCCGAAGGCGGCGTTCTCGAGGGGATGGAAAGTGGCAAGCTGATGATCGACATGAGCTCGATCAGCCCGATAGAAACGGCTGAAATGGCCAAGAGTTTTGCCGACAAAGGCGTCGACTATGTCGATGCGCCAGTGTCCGGTGGTGAAATCGGAGCAAAGAACGCCGCACTGACCATCATGTGCGGCGGCAGCAAGGCCGCGTTCGCGCGTGCGCTGCCGCTGTTCGAGGTGATGGGCAAAAACATCACTCTTGTCGGGGAAACTCCCGGCGCTGGGCAGACCTGCAAGATTGCCAACCAAATCATCGTTGCACTCAACATAGAAGCTGTCAGCGAAGCGCTGGTCTTTGCCAGCAAAGCGGGCTGCGATCCGGCCAAAGTGCGCCAGGCCCTCATGGGTGGGTTCGCATCGAGTAAAATTCTGGAGATTCATGGCGAACGGATGATTGAGCGTACATTTGCCCCCGGCTTCCGATTAAAGCTGCACCAGAAAGATCTGAACCTGGCGCTGCAAAGCGCCCGCGTGCTAAATGTCGCACTGCCCAATACCGCCAACACCCAGGAATTGATGAATGCTTGCGCCGCACAGGGCGAGGAGGATGCAGACCATTCCGGCCTGGTCCGTGCGCTCGAACGCTTGGCCAACCATGAGATTGGATAAGACTATGCGTGGAACCGGCAAAGCCGATGTATTCGTAATGCTCGCACATCCCGTTGCACATGCAAAATCGCCCGGCATGTTCAACGCGCTGATGGAGGAACAGGGCCTCGACAGCCTGATGGTGCCCGTCACGTGCCGCCCCGAGGATTTCGATGTCTTCTGGGCGGGCCTCAGCGCGATGGAGAACCTCAAGGGCATGATCATCTCGGTCCCATACAAGCAGCGCGTGTTCGAAAAATGCGCGACGGCCCACCCACGCGCGGCACGGGTCGGCGCGGCCAACACCGTGGTGCGCGGCCCGGACGGGCAATGGCACGCAGATAATTTCGACGGCGTCGGCTTCATGGATGGGCTGGCAGAGGCGGGCATTGACGTGGCGGGACGCCGCATATTGCAGGTGGGTGCGGGCGGCGCGGGCGCATCTCTGGCCTATTGCCTTGCCGAAGCGGGCGCTGCGGCCGTCACCATCAGCGACACGGCCACCAACCGTGCCGAGGATCTTGCGCGCTTGGTCGAACAGACCTTTGCTGACTGTACGCTTCGCGCTGCGGCGCCCGATCCGGAAGGGCATGACATTATCATCAACGCAACGCCCATGGGGTTGAAGCCAGATGATCCGCTGCCGGTCGATGTCACCCGTTTGCAGCCAAGCATGATCGTGGTGGATATCATTATGGACCCGGTCGAAACGCCCCTTTTACGCCACGCGAAAGAGTTGGGATGCCGGGTGCAATACGGTCAGCCGATGATGGACTGTCAGATGAAGGCGATGAGCGAATGCCTGAACGTGCTGAACGGGCCAAAGCGATGAGCGCGCAGCAGTCCGTCATCGTCACCGGCGCGACGTCTGGCATCGGGCGCGCAATCGCACTGCGCTTTGCCGAGCGCGGCGCCGCCATCACGATTTCCGGTCGTAATGCCAAGAGGGGTGAAGAGACAGCGCTGGCCTGCATCAATGCAGGCGGCGACGCTCGCTTCGTCGCGACCGATCTGGCGGACCCGGCCTCTGTTGCGGCCTTGGCAGAGCAGTCTCAAACCGCCTTTGGGCCACCGCATGTTCTGGTCAACAGCGGCGGCATCCTGCAAAGCGGCACGCGCGTGCTTGATCAGGATCTGGACGAGGACGAGGCGCTCTGGAAAACCAACTACCGCGGCACATTGGTGGCCTGTCAGACCGTCGGGCGCATAATGCGCGATGAGGGGCGTGGAGCGATCGTCAATATCGGGTCACTCGCCAGCTTTGCGCCGCTGTCCCTACCCGCCTACACGCCCGGCAAACACGCTGTTCTTGCGCTGACCCAGATCCTCGCCGCAGAGCTTGGCCCCCACGGCATCCGCGTCAACGCTGTCGCGCCGGGATATACTATGTCGGACGGGCTCAAGGCCAAGATCGCCGCCGGCGAAAGAAACCCTGACGCCATCAAGGCGACAACCGCGTTGCGCCGTTTTGTTGAGCCAAGTGACGTAGCTGACGCAGTGGAGTTCCTATGCTCGGATCGGGCCGCTGCAATCACCGGTGTGACGCTGCCAGTGGATGCAGGCTGGTTGGTGCAAGCCCCCTACGCAAGTTACCTGCAAGGCAACCCTTTCAAGACCTAGAGGCAGATCAAGTGAGATCGACAAGGGGACGACGATAGGGGTGCGCCCCAGTCGTGGACGAACGCCGTCGCAATATCATGGGCTTTCGTGCGTTCGATTTGGCGCATGGCGGCTGATTCATTCCACCGATCTGATATCAAACATCGCTACAGATGCCGAGTATTGCGACGGCCGCATTCAGACAAGGGCGCCCACGGGCCCCAGCCCCTGTCGGTAAATGTTGATGGGTTGTTCGTGGGTTAAAAACCAGAAACCAAGAGATCTATGGCAGCGACTATCTCGTCGCGCCAGGCCGACGCGTCACCAATCACAGAACCGATTTGTGTGCCCGGAATCGCAACCAACTGCGACATGATTATGATGTGCGGGACACCTTCCAAGTGTATGGGAATATGCAGTTTTGGAATCAGGGCGCCCCATTCGGAGCGAGAGAAGACCGGCGCACAAAGAATATAGGGTGTCTCAATGCCGAGATCTGTCTGAATACGGCACACGATTTCGTTGCCATCGCGCATGCGATGGATGTTTCCTTGCATTATATCGCTCTCGCTCAAACCTGTCTGAATCGAGCGAGACTGGGTCCGTTCTGTTCGAGATGACGGCTCTCATCAGCAATGCCTTCTTTAGCGGACGCGATCCAAGCGGCCCGGTCGCGCTCAGCTCTGGACCGTGCGATGCCAGCGTCGATCCAGCCCCGAACAACCTCAGCAATAGAATTGCCTGTGGCTTTCGCCTCCAATTCGAGGGCCGCCTTGCGATCTTGACCAATGTCACGAATATTCAGCGGTGAAGGCATGATGACCTCCCTTTCCTACGGACTGTTGTGCATACCGATGTGCATATTGATACACATATAGCAACACAAAAAAATGTCACAAGTGCCGTTGGTCGGGCAAACCTCTCGAAGATATCTTCGAGAGGTTTGCCTGCACTTTAGCGTCGCAAGAACTGATAACGTCAACATCTGATCAACATTTACCGTCAGGGGCTGGCCCACGGGCGACCTTGGTCGTTACGCTTCAAGGCCAAGTTGCCAGCAACACGTGACCCTTGCTTTAGCCCACATTTTCCGGACAGCTGCCCAGCGCCTGCATTTCCATCTATGCAGAATCCGCCGTGAGGTTAAAACGCTGGCGATCCTTCAAATACGGAAGCCGCGCTTGCGCTTTTCCGACGAGGGCAATCTCGAGATCGGCGACCAAGATCTCCGGATCTGCACCAGCGCGAGCCAGTTCTTCGCCATTCGGCGCCGCGATGAAGCTCAACCCCAGATATTCCATGCCATTTTCAGTCCCCGCTTGGTTCGCATAAGCCAGAAAAACTCCATTCTCGAACCCACGCGCCGGAATGAGCGTCCGGCTGACCCAGCCCCATTGCGCGCCCAAGGCTGTCGGCACGAGGATCAGTTCTGCGCCCATAGTTGCAACGTGGCGCGCTGTCTCTGGAAACTCCGCATCATAACAGATCAAAGTGCCGATCTTGATTCCGCGATACTCGAAAACAGAGCATCCCTGCCCCGGCTCAAAGTGATCTCTTTCAAAACCAGGCGGCAGGATGAGCTTGCGATGTCCACCCAACCGCGTGCCATCGGGGCCAAAGCATTGCGCCGCACCATATATCACCCCATCGGCGCGCTCGGCGTAGCCGTAATGAATGGCCAGACCAAACTCTCTGGCCATTCCGGCGATTTCCTGTGCGCATGGGCCGTCCGATGGCTCGGCCCAGTCATAGATCCTGTCACCGACATTATAGCCGGTCAGGAAAAGCTCAGGCAGCAGCAGCAGATCAATCCCCTGCCCCTGAGTGTCGCGCAATACACCGGCCAGCCAATCCATCCTCGCGCGCGGCCCCGCCAAATCTGCGGGGGATTGCGCAACGCCAAGCCTGAACTTTTCCGTCATGATTTAGCCCTCTGTGACCAGCAGTTCCCGTGGGTATTCGGTGATGTACTCGAACCCGGTTTCCGTGACGACAACAGAATCCCCGATCCTGCCGGCAGTCACACCATCAATCGAAATCCCCCCGTCCACGGCAAAGGTCATGCCCGGCTGAAGCACGGTCTTGTCGCCCGCTTTCAGCTCAGGCGCCTCAAGATAGGCAACACCGATGGAGCGGCCAGTGCGATACCCGGTTTCATAGCCGCGCTCGGCATAGATTTCGTTGGCTGCGGCTGCGATATCTTCGGCCAGAACACCGGGGCGGATCGCCGCGATGGCCGCTTGTTGCGCGTCGATGGCTGCCTGTTGAACACGCGCCGCCTGATCGTCGACTTCGGCAACGTGGAACATGCGGTCAAAGCCGAGCTTGTATTGCTTGAACTGCGCCATGTTGCAAAAGCAGAAATAGACGGGGTCCGCACGCTCGTATTGTTTGACCGAGGCGCGGCGATGCACCATCGACGTATCCTTGCCGCTTTGCAGGATTTGAAGGTTGTGGATCATCGGCGAGACGAACCGTTCCCACCCTTTCGCGGTCAGGAACTCGGCCGCGCGGCGGGTGCCTGCGTCGATCACGGCCAGCGCGCTTTCGTATTCATGCCCACCGATGGACAGCGACCCATGCGCCGCCTTCATCATCGCACCTGCAATCTGCCCGGCCTGCTTCATGACTTCGATTTCCAGCGGTGATTTGATCATCCGCTGCGCGCCCAGGATGGGGCTGATATCTTTCAACGCGACGCCGGGATAAGCGTCGTCCAGATAATTGCGCACAATCGCGGGCACGTAGGGTTTCTCGATCCAGATCTCGGAGGGGTTGTCGCCCAGAACTTCGCTCATGACACGGCCCCAGCTGCGCTGACCCATGTCCTCCCAGAAGCGCACATCCTCGACCCAGGTCATTTCAGCGACCATTTCGCTTTCCATCAGTGGGGTGATGACCACCGGCGCATCATCTGCCCGCACGATCAACATCGAGGGGCGACCGAATTCGATACCCAGATACCCCCAGAACCCCGCCAGATAGGCGATCGAGCTTTCGTCGGTGAACACAGCCTGCGCGATGCCCAGTTCTTTCATGCGAGCCTGAAGAGTTGACGTTCTTGTTTTTGCTTCTTCGAGCATTGTCTAGTCCTTGCAAAAGGGTCGAAAATTCGACGGTTGGTTCAGTCGAGCAGTCCTGGCAAAAACAGGGAAAGCTCGGGGATGAAGGTGACGAGGAAGACCATCGGCAGGTGCCCCAGAACCAGGAACTTCATGGTTGGGCCAATATATTCCGACAGCGGCTGCCGGGTGACACCGCCGGCCATGTAAAGCAGCGGCGCACAGGGCGGTGAGATGTTGCCAAGCCCCAGATTGGTGCCAACGATGGCGGCAAAGTGGATGGGATCAAGGCCGATCTTCTGGGTGACGGGCAGCAAGATGATGGCTGCCAGGATACTGCCCGACACATCGTCAATGATCATGCCCATCAACAAGAGCAGCACGTTGATCAGCAACAGGATAACGATGCGATTGTCCGAAATGCTCAGCAACAGATCCGCAAAATGGGTCGGCACCTTGGCCAGAACCATGCCCCGGCTCATCACGAAGAGAAAGAACAGCACCATAATGATCGCTCCGGTCAGGCGCGCGGCCTCGACGGTGGAGTCAAATAGCGGCCCGAATTTGAGGGTGCGGTAAATCAGGGTGCCAACAACAAGCGTATAGACCAGCGCGACCGCGCCCGCCTCGGTCGGGGTGGCGATGCCGGTATAGATTCCGCCCAGAACGATTATCGGCATGACGATCGCCAGCGTTGCCTGCTTGCCGGTGATGGCAATCTGCCGAATGGTTTCAGGCATCGGCAGTTTCGGCTGCACCTGAATGGTGGTGGTCTTGCGCAGGAAGAAGAAATTCAGCCCGCAGTAGATGATGGCCAGCATGATCCCCGGTCCCATGGTGGCCAGAAATGCCTTGGCCACGCTTTCGCGGATCGCGATGGCAAACACGATCATCGGGATCGAGGGAGGGATCATCAGCGCCAGTACCGACGACACCGCAATCAGCGCCGTGGCATGGCCGGGCGGGTAGCCCTCCTTGATCATGCGCGGCACCATGATCTTGCCAATGGCAGCGATGGCAGCCGAGGCCGAGCCTGAAATAGCACCGAACAGCGCGCAGGTGATGACGGTCACGGCACCCAGCCCACCCTTGGTGCGGCCAACGAAAGAATTGACGAAATTCAGCAGCCGGTCCGAGATGCCGCTGGCGCCCATCAGCGTGCCCGACAGGATAAACAGCGGTATCGCCAGCAAGGAAAAGGCGCTGACTTGGGTATATCCGAAACCGGCATGGAATGAGATGTTGGTGCCCGAGGTATAGCCGTAAACCAGCGCCCCGATACCGAAAGCAAACCCGACCGGCACTTCGATCAGCAACAGGAAAATCACGATGGTGATGGCGAGCAGGAAGAAGATCATTTCTCATCCTCCTTCAACGCGATCAGCCCGCGTATTTCCGCAAGGATCTGCAATGCGCCGTAAAACACCATCAGCCCCAGTCCGATGATCATCGACATGTCCCAAAGAACTTTGGGCAGGCGCATATAGGTGCTTTTGCGACCCAACGAGTAATTGAAAGCCATGAAATTCCAGGCGAACCAGAAGAAGATCACCACTGCGATCAGCACGACGACAGAGCCGAACAGGCGCACCGCCATCAGGGTTCGGGGGTTCTTGACCACCAAGGTCAACATCCCGCCCTCGATATGGTCGCGCTCGCGAGAGCAGTAGGCCATGCCGATGAAATAGACCCAGACCGCCAGCAGCGGTGCCAGTTCTTCAATGCCCAGAAAGGGCGACGAGATTGCGTAGCGCATGAAAACCTGCGCCGCCATCAACAGCCCCAGCGCGATCATCGCGACAAACATCGTGACGCGCATCGCCAAGGCCAGCCCACGCTCTGCGGCAAAGAGCGGGCCAAGCCCCCCGTGGACCGCCGCGACCACCTTGGTGCCTTGCGGCACTGGCCGAACCGCCTCGGCGCCGACCACATCGTCGAGACTGTCGGTATGCAATAGCTCCTTGGTCATGCTACGATCCTCTGGCTGGAAGTTGGCAGGCTGTGCGCGGAGGAATGCCCCGCGCACAGGTGCATCAGTTCGCGTCGGCAGCGGCGCGGATCTTGTCCATGACGTCCTTGCCGATGACGTTTTCCATGTAGGGGTATTCCACCGCGACAATCATCTCGCGGTAGTTGCTCAGCTGCTCAGGCGTCAACTCGACAACTTCAATGCCCGCATCGCGGATCTGCTGTAGCCAGCCTTCACTTTCGGATTCGGCATTTTCCCAGGCCCATGTCACCGCTTCGGTTGCGGCGGTGCGCACCCAGCTCTGCTGCTCTTCGCTCAAACCGTCGAACCATGCCTTGTTGGCCAGCCAGAAAGTGTGCTCGAAATGCTCGCGGGTGAGCACGTAAGAGCCGACCACATCCTTGAACATCAGCACTTCTGAGGGCGGCGAATAAGCGCGCCCATCAATGGCGCCGGTCTGAAGCGCGGTCTGAACCTCGGAAAATGCCATGGCAACGGGCGAAAACCCGGTCGCGTTATACCGCTTGATCGCCATTGGCATGCCCGGTACGCGCATTTTCAGGCCCGCGGCATCCTCGGGGAAGTTGACCGGCGCAGGCAAACCCTTGCGCATGACAAACCCAGTAAAGTCGGTCGGAATGATGCCCAGCAGTTCCATGCCCATATCGTGCATGATGTCTGAATAGACTTCGTTCATGACCGTGTCGGGACCGTAAATTGCCCGGCCGCTTTCCCAATCATCCGCGACATAGCCCAGAACCGAAACATCCCAGCGCGGGTCCAGCTCAGAGTGGTTCCAAGCCATGGTCATCTGAACGGCGCCTTGCGCGACCTGTTCGATGATAGACGTCCAATCGCCCAGATCGCCACCCGGGTGGTAGTCGATGGTGAAGCTGCCCGAAGACAGTTCGCCCAGACGCTGGCTGAACTTCTGCGACACATCGTGAAAGATATGCTCGCTGTCCATGACATGGCCAAGAATCGCCTCCTCGGCCTGTGCGCCCGACGCACCAAGGCTCGCGGCCAGCACGGCGCCAAGTAGATAGTTTGTGTGTTTCATTACGCCTCTCCGGTGGCAGTTTTTTTCGGGCCAGCCCAATTCAGAATTGTGGACACGGCCGATTGCCACTGGTAAGCTGCATACAGCTAACCTGTCAATTGGAATTTATTTATGCCGTTTAAACAAAAAAACAGACATGATGCATACACCACAGGCGAAGAATTTGATTTCACCGATATTTTTGACGCAGGCCGTAATGACCGTGCCAAGCTGGGTTTTGTACTTCTGGCAACCGAGCAGACCATTGAGGAAAACATGTTCCGCCTTTGTCCGCCCGGTGTTGGCGTTCACTTCACACGCGCCGCGAATCCGGACAGCATCACCGTCGAAAGCCTGACCCTTCAGGCAGAGGACCTGGCCCGCGCGGCCAGCACGCTGCTGCCCGATGGCAGTCTCAACGTCATCGGGTACGCCTGCACATCCGGCAGCTTGGTGATCGGCGAGGATCGCGTCTTTGCAGAACTGTCAAAGGGCGCCCCCAAGGCCCAGGTGACATCGCTGATATCGGGCGTGCTGCGCGCCCTGCGCGCGGTCAGCGCAAAGAAGATTGCCGTCGCGACCCCCTATCTGGACGAGATCAATCAACGCGAAGCGATCTATATGGAGCGCGCGGGATTTGAAATCTGCAATATTCGCGGTCTTCAGCTGGAAAAGGACAGCGACATGATCCGCGTGCGCCCTGACGCGATCGCGCGGTTAGCGAAATCGGTCGACCACCCCGAGGCCGATGCCCTCTTTATCAGCTGTGGCGCGCTGCGCTCTATCGACATCGTGCAGGATCTGGAAAACGAACTGGGCAAACCCGTGATCTGCTCAAATCAGGCCATGATGTGGGACATGTTGCGCCTTGCCGACATTGAGGACAGGATCGAAGGCTATGGCCAATTGCTGCGCGAGCATTGAAAGTGGGAAGGGGCGGCATGAGGACGGAGAGCCAATTGGGACGAACGCAGCCGGTGAACAAAAGATGGATGTAGCGGCCATTCAACACCTCTTGCTGGAGCGGATCTGCCTGCTGAAATACAAGCCCGGCGATCAGCTGAAAGAGGCAAAACTGGCGCGCGAATTCGGCGTCAGCAGAACCCCGGTGCGCGATGCCTTGAACAGGATCAGCCACTTGGGCCTGATCGAATCGCGCAACGGGGTCGGAACGGTCGTCGTCGGGCTTTCGGGCGAACAGATCCAACACGTCTATGACGTGCGGCTGGAGTTGGCCTGCCTCCTGGGCAAGCTGTCACCCATTACCCCCACCCCGGATCATCTGAACGCGCTGGAGGATTTACTGGCGCGCGCGCACATAATGCGCGAGCGCTTCAGCGCAGATGACTACATTGCCATCAACCACGAGTTGAACGCATTGATCGCGTCGATGATCGGCAATACGATTCTGCGCGCAATGTGGCTGCAGCTTTATGTGCAGGCCGCCAGCACATGGCACCGCGTGGCCGAAACCATGGGCCCCGATGTGGTCGATGCACTGATTGATGAGCTGAACGATCTGATCTCTGCTGTTAAGCGCGGAGATGCGGAGTCCATCGGCCACATCCAGCGCGTCCATATCAGCTATGGCTACATAAAGGTGAAGACCGTGTTCGGGATCTGAGAAGCCACTGTGATTCACTCACTACGGCCGCAAGCATCACCACGACTACAAGGTACGAAAATCGTCTTATCGATTTTGCTCTTTCTGCTTGGCTGAGGTGTTCCGCTCTTTTCCAGCGGCTGGATCCTTAGTGGTTCCAGAGCGTTTGTCTTTTTTCAGCGCCTCGAACCCTATGATCACATCAAGAAGTTCTGTCGTGATCTCGCTTTGACGCATGGCCCGCGTGTCAGATTTGAGCGCGTCCAGCCTGTCATCCACGGACTGTTCCGCTTGTTGCATCAACGCCAACCGGGCGGCATTTTCCGTGACCATTGCCTCTGCCGAAGCACGAAAGAGGCTTGCGAACAAATGCCCACGGATCAACGCCATAAACAGTTTGTCAGGCTGCATCGAGAAATACGGCAGGCTGCGTGACGCCCAGGGCCTTGCCTGAAGTTCGGCAACCATCGACGGGTCAAGCGGCAGCAGAGCAACAATTCTGGGGGCCTGCATCCCGCCCTCACCACGCGCGAAATAGGCAAGGGAGATCGAAACTTCGTGCGGCCGGCTTTCCTGCCTCAAGACGTCGAGCTTCTGCGTCAGCTGATTTGCAAGCCGCCCGATCCCATCGACAGAGGCGGGTGGAAAAAACGCCTTTTCGACATCGTAGCCCAGATCCGCCAAGGCATTCGCCATCTGCGCACCAACACATAGGACAGTCGTTTGTGCATTGATGTGTTGTTCGACATGGCCCGCAAGGGACTCGTTGTAATTGCCGCACAATCCATGGTCCGAACCGAAGACAACCATCACCTGTGCCGCTCGATCTGCTGGGGCGAGAGTGATCGGCCCTGATTGCGACACGAAGGCATGCAGGCCATCAAGAACCGTTTCGTGATAGGCCTCAATGGCGCGCGCGGCATGTTCATAGGGAGCAGAATTGATGACGGACAGTGTTTTCATCATGTGAACCACACTGCGGATCCCCTGCATACTCGTGGTGCGGCGGCCAAGCGTTTCAAGGGTTTCTGCCATTCTGCGCCTCCAGTGTCGCACGCGCTTGCTGCCCCAAGGCAACCATGCGGGCGCGCGCATCATCATCCAAGGTTACATTCTGCGCGATTTGTTGGGCGATATCCTCCAGATCTTGTGCGGCGGCAGTACGCAGCTCTGCCATCACGGCAAAGGTATCCGCCTCATTCAAGCCGTCGAACTGACCGTCCATGGCCGCCACCAGAACAGTCAGCTGTTCCAATGCGGGGATCGGATCGCGTTCTGCTTGACGCAAAGAGGCCCTGACCGCCGCCCCCCTCGTCAGCCTTGCTCGGGTCGCATCATCCAACCGTGTGCCAAACCGGGCAAAATCCTCAAGCTCTTCGAACTGGGATAGGGTCACGCGCAAATTGCCTGCCACCGAGCGGAACGCTTTGCTTTGCGCCTTGCCGCCCACACGACTGACCGAGACGCCCAGATCGACCGCCGGGAACTGGTTTTTTCGTACAAGGCGGGGTGATAGATAGATCTGGCCATCCGTGATCGAAATCAGGTTGGTGGGGATATAGGCCGACAGGTTTTCGGCCTGCGTTTCGACCACCGGTAATACGGTGATCGATCCGCCGCCCACGACATCGGCGAACTGGCCGGCGCGCTCCAACAGCCGCGCGTGAATGTAGAAGATATCGCCGGGAAACGCCTCTCGCCCCGGCGGGCGGCGTAGCAGCAACGACAATTCACGGTAGGATCGCGCATGGTGGGTCAAATCATCCAGCACCACCAGCACATCGCGGCCTTGCCCCGCGAAATACTCGGCCATGGTCAACGCTGCATAGGGGGCGATATATGCCAATCCCGCCGCATCTTCGTCCCCCGCCGACAAGATGATGGTGCGGGCCATCATGCCACCCTCGCTTATCGCGCCGATCACCTTGGCCACCGCATCGCCGCGCTGTCCGATGGCGCAGTAAATGCAGATCAAATCGGTGCTGGCCTGGTTCAGGATGGCATCGACCGCCAGAGACGTCTTGCCGGTCTGCCTGTCCCCGATCACCAGCTGCCGCTGCCCCAAACCAATCGGGACAGCCGCATCCACGGCCGTGATGCCCGTCGCCAAAGGTCGGGAAATGGCTTTTCGCTCCAAAATCTCGGGCGCTTCGGCCTCTACAGGTCGCGTGACCTCGGTCGCGATGGCCCCTTTGCCATCCTGCGGTTGGCCAAGTGCGTTGACAACACGGCCAAGCAGCGCGGGGCCGACCGCTGTGCTCACGACCGTATGTGTTCGAAGAACGCTTGAGCCAACTACGACACCGTCAGACGGGCCAAGCAGGACAACACCCAGGCGGCCCGGCTCCAGATCAAGCACGATGCCCTGAACGCCTCCTTCAAAGCGCAAGAGTTCGTCCGACAATGCACGCTCCAGACCGGTCACGATGGCGATCCCATCCGCCACCTCGGCCACTTGTCCGATCTCGCTCAACCGAGGGGCGGGCGCCGGGGCGTTCAGCAGAGCCTGCACAAGACCCTCGGGTTCAGCACTTATGTTACGGGTCTCAGTCCCCATGAGAATGCACTTTCGTGTCCGAATTCTTGGTCAGTTGATCGATGATCATCGCATCAAGCCCGTCGATATAAGAGTCCGTGGTCCACTCGACCTGTGCGCCACCCAAGCGCAACACCAACCCCGGCGCTTGTTGCGCATCCACCTCGAAGCGCAGCGAGACATCGGGCATGATTGTTCTCAGTTCCGCCGTCAAAGCATCCTGTGTCGCGGGCGGCAATGGACTATGGCTTGTAATGACCGCCCCCGCCGCTTGCCCAGCCGCACCGATCAAATCTTTGGCCATGGGCTTGATCTGCTGCACCAGATGATGCGCCATGCGCGCCTCCAGCGATTCATCCGCAAGATCACCGAGCGCCTTGCGGGTCAGGGACAAGAGCGCAGCCGCCCCAGCCCCATGCAACTTGGCGGCATAGTCTCGCGCCTTTGCGTCAAGATGAGCCTGCCAGGCCGAATGTTCCGCATCCATTTTTTCGCGGGCCGCCGCCAGCAAAGCGTCACGTTGTTCTTCGGCTTTCTTGCGGATTGTCTCTGTCATCTCGGACTGCGCGACATGCAAGGCCTGCACCTTGTTCTGATACTCCGTCTGTGCCGCCTCGGCCTGCTCCTTGGCCGTCACTGCCGCTTGCATCCGCTTGGCGATCTCGGCCTCTCGGGCATCGATCCCATCCAGAATGGGACGATACAAGAACCGCCTCAACAGCCAGACCAGAACCAGGAAATTGGCAATCTGGGCTGCGACAGTGATCCAGTCGATGGACATGGATCAGTTCCCCGCAGTCTGTGCCGCTTCCAAGGCAGCGTTCCAGTAAGGGTTCGCGAAGATGAGGATCATCGCCACAACGAAGCAGTAGATCGCTGTGGATTCGATCATGGCAAGGCTCACAAACAAGGTGCGCGAAATGATCGGCGCGGCATCAGGTTGCTGTGCGATTGCGCTCAGCGCGGTTGCCGCCGCGCGCCCCTCTCCCAAAGCTGGCCCAATCGCCCCGAACGAAACCGTAAGCCCGGCCGTAAAGATCGAGATGGCGGCAATGATAACAAGGTCTGTCATGGGATATCCTTTTCAACTTTTGCGGAGGACGCGGTGGCACTGGAGATGTAAACCGTTGCCAGAATTGCGAAAATATAAGCTTGGATCATGCCGGTCAGCAGCCCCAGCGCATCCATCACCACCGGAAAGAAAAACGGGGCAACCGTCAGCAGAATGGCGGCAATGACCGCGCCGCTCATGATGTTGCCGTACAGGCGGATCGCCAGCGAAATCCCACGTGAAAATTCCGCGATAATGTTGAAGGGCAGCATGATGAACGAGGGTTCAATATAGGTCTTGAGATACCCGCACAATCCACGACTGCTTATCCCGAACATCGGCACGGCAATCAGCACCGACAGGGCAAGCGCAGTCGTTGTCGAGAGCGACGATGTGGGGGGCTCAAATCCCGGGACAACCAGCAGCAGGTTTGACACCGCCACGAACAGGAACAAGGTGCCAGCGTAATACAGCAGGTGGCGCGAGGGGCCTCCGCTGATTTCTTCGATCTGACCTTGAATGCCCTGAACGATGACTTCCAGCGTCGTGCGCCAACGGTTCGGCGGAACATCCGCGCGCAGGTTGCGCGTGATCAGGATCGACACGACGGTCAACAACGCCATCACGATCCACGTATAGAAAATGGTCGCGTTGATGGGCAAACCCCACGCGTTGAACATGATGGTTTGATCGGGAGAGAGGTTCATGATGCACCCCTCGCAGGAGCACCTACCCGGGCAAACGTCGTGGCGATGAAGCGCGCTAAAAGAAACGCAACCGCATAGCCAGCCCCGGCCCACGATCCGCCCAGCGCGAGGACGATCCACCCTACGCCAAGCAAGGCCGCGATCCGTATCACCGCACTGAGAGACAGTAGCATGATCGAGTTTTCGCTGCGCAAGGCATAGCGCACCCCGACAGCCAGCCCAATGAAGAAGAGCGCCCCCATCACCAGGCCAATGGTGCCACCAAACAAGAACTCGGTCCAATCCACTACGATCATTTGTCGCCTCCTTCTTTGTTGATCCACGATGCGGCAATGAACCCACCGATCACGACGCCGCCCAAAATCAATGCGATGGTCCATGAAAACCCCTGCGGTGCCACACGGTCCAGCCAGAGGCCCAGAAACGCCCCGCCAACGGTCGGCACGGCGACCGACCAGCCGATCATCCCAAAGGTGCCGATACCGCGCAGCGGGCTTGGCCCCGGATTGTCTCGCGTGGATTTCATCCGCTTGGCTTGGCGGGCAATCTCGCCTGAAGATTTGTCAGGGCCGCGCGTCATATCAAGGGCCTTTGCAGTTCGGAAAACCGCCGGACCATGTCTGCCTCGAGCCGGGACAGGGCAGAGCGCGCTTGTCGTTCGTCCTCATCCATCTCGATGAAACTGGCCTCAACTGTCTCTTGCAACGTACCCAGATCACTCCCAAGCACGCCGCGCCTCACAGCCACGCGGACGACAGCCCCCTTTTTCACCAGCAGACCTTCATCCAGGCCGAAAATTGCCTCGCTCCCATCCACAAGGCGAAGCGTCATGACCGACGGCACAAGCGCCGTGACAAAATCAATATGGTTCGGCAAGATGCCGAAGGCACCATTTGGGGCGACGGCTGTCATGCGCGTGGCCTGCCCCTCGAACAGTGTGCGGGTCGGCAGGCGCAAGATGACGGTCATGTCGGACGCCATAATCATGGTGTGTCATCCAGATCCTCAAGGCCGCCGATCATGTAATAAGCACTCTCGGGCAAATCAAACTGCGTCTGCTCCAGGATCGTTTCGCAGCCATTCAGCGTGTCGGCGATGGGCACCAGTCTGCCTTTGGCCCCGCTGAAAGATTCAGTGGTGAAGAACGGTTGCGTCAAGAACCGTTCCAGCCTCCGGGCGCGTGCGACAGTGGCGCGGTCGGCCGAGGACAGTTCCTCCAGACCCAGCATCGCGATAATGTCGCGTAGTTCCTCGTATTCCGCCAGAGTGCGACGCACTGCGCGGGCGATATCATAATGTCGCTGCCCAACGACGGAGGGCGTCAGCATAACCGAGGCCGAAGCCAGCGGATCGACCGCCGGATAGAGCCCCTCGCTCGCCCTCTTGCGTGACAGAACGACCGATGCCGAGAGGTGCGAAAAGATATGCGCCGCCGCCGGATCGGTGAAATCGTCAGCCGGGACATAGACGGCCTGAATCGAGGTGATCGCCCCCCGCTTGGTCGAGGTGATGCGCTCCTCCAGCCCTGCCAATTCCGTTGCCAGAGTTGGCTGGTAGCCTACGCGGCTCGGCATGCGCCCCATCAGGCCCGACACTTCCGATCCCGCCTGAACGAAACGAAAGATGTTGTCGATCAGCAGCAGCACATCCTGGCCTTTGTCGTCGCGGAAATACTCGGCCATGGTCAACGCCGTATTGCCCACCAGGAACCGCACGCCGGGGGCCTCGTTCATCTGGCCGAACAGCATCACGGTCTTGTCGCGCACACCCGCTTCGCCCATTTCGCGATACAGCTCTTCGGCCTCGCGCGAGCGTTCGCCAATGCCGCAGAACAGGCTGACGCCCTTGTGGTGCTGCACAGTATTGTTGATCAATTCGGTGATAAGGACGGTCTTGCCCACGCCCGCCCCACCAAAGAGGCCCGTCTTGCCGCCTCGCTCAATGGGCGACAACAGATCAATGGCCTTGATCCCGGTCTCCAATATCTCGGAATGCAATACTCGGTCGCTCAGCTTGGGAGGGCGTTGGTGGATCGAGCGACGTTCTGTCGCCACCGGGGCGGGTCGGCCATCTATCGGCGCACCGAAGACATCCAGCATCCGCCCCAGAACAGCCTCTCCCACCGGCACCCGGATGGGCCCGCCAGTCGCCTTGACCTCCATGCCAAGACCAAGCCCACGCACCGGTGCCAATGCGATGGCCCGCACCATGCCGTGACCAATCAATGAGGCCACTTCCAGCGCGACGTTATCCGCATAAAGCAGATCGTGGATATGCGGAACGGCCCCGTCAAAAGCCACATCGACAACCCCGCCACGAATGGCGGCGATGCGTCCATCGGTCGTATCATCTGCCTTTGGAAGGGTCTGTGCGGTCATTTCGTTTGCTTGGCCTTTTTTGAAACGCAGGTGCCAGAGGTTCCTGCAAGCAATTCAAGCGCATCGGCCAATCGGCCAATGGCCGCGACGCCGCCCAGATCCGCGAAATCGCAAGCGGCGGCCAGCTTTGGCCCCATGGACCCTTTGGGCATGTCCAGCGCGCGCCCCTGATCCGGTGTCAGCTGATGCAACGGCTTGGCGTCATCGGTGCCAAAGCCCTGATAGACAGCGTCCACATCAGTCAGCAGCAGCAGGGCATCCGCGCCGATATCCGCCGCCAAAAGCGCGCTGGCGGCGTCTTTGTCGATCACCGCCTCGACCCCGATCATACTGCCATCAGGACGGCGAAGCACCGGAATTCCACCGCCACCGGCACAGATCACGATCACGCCCTGATCCAGCAACATACGCACGACGCGCAGATCAGGGATCTCGACGGGTTTCGGTGAAGGCACAACCCGCCGCCAGTAATCGCCATCCTGCGCGATGGTCCAACCGGCGGCCTTGGCGCGTGCCTCGGCCTCTTCCTTGGAATAGACCGGCCCGACAAATTTGGTCGGCTGGCCAAAGGCGGGGTCTCCGGCATCGACAACCACCTGCGTCAGCAGGGTTGCAACTGCGTGGTCGTGGCCCAGCGTGTTTTCCAGCTCTTGCTCGATCAGATAACCGATCATGCCTTCGGTTTCGGCCCCCAGCACATCCAGCGGATAGGCCTCATCAGGTTTGTAAGCCGCCCCCTGCAAGGCCAGCAGACCGACCTGCGGACCATTGCCGTGAGTGACTATCAACTGATGCCCAGCGCGCACGATCCGCGCCAACGCCTCTGCCGCTGTCTTGACGTTCGCGCGCTGCGCCTCTGCTGTCAGGGGCTGGCCGCGCTGCAACAGCGCGTTCCCCCCCACGGCTGCAACGACCAGCATCTCAGGCCCCCAACGTGGCGACAAGAACCGCCTTGATCGTGTGCATTCGGTTCTCCGCCTGATCAAAGACGATCGACGCCGCGCTTTCGAACACCTCTTCGGTCACTTCCATCGCGTCCAGGCCGAACTCTTCCTTGATCTCGGCACCGACAGTGGTTTCGGTGTTATGGAACGCCGGCAGGCAGTGCATGAAACGGGTGCGCAGGTTGCCGGTTTTCGCCATCACGGCGGCATTGACCTGATAGGGCGTCAGCAGCTTGATCCGTTCGGCCCATTTCTCCTTGGGTTCGCCCATGGACACCCAGACATCGGTATAGATGTAATCCACGCCTTTGACGGCGGCATCCACGTCTTCGGTAATCGTGACCTGCGCGCCAGTTTCGGCGGCAACTTCCCTGGCTTCTTCGATTATTGCGGCTTTGGGCCAGCAGGCTTTGGGCGCGCAGAGGCGGACATCCATGCCCATCTTGGCCCCGCCGATCAGCAGACTGTCGCCCATGTTGTTGCCAGCGTCGCCAAGAAAGGCAAAGGCAACCTGATGCAACGGCTTGTCTACATGTTCCTGCATGGTCAAAAAGTCAGCAAGGATCTGGGTCGGGTGGAACTCGTTCGTCAGCCCGTTATAGACGGGTACGCCCGAGAATTCCGCCAGTTGGTCGACGATATTCTGGCCAAAGCCACGATATTCGATCGCGTCATAAATCCGGCCCAGAACGCGCGCCGTGTCCTTGACCGATTCCTTGTGACCGATATGCGATCCGGTTGGCCCCAGATAGGTGACGCGCGCGCCTTGGTCATAGGCTGCCACCTCAAACCCGACGCGGGTGCGCGTGCTGTCCTTTTCAAAGATCAGCGCGATGTCCTTGCCTTGCAGCTTGGGCACCTCGGTTCCGGTGTATTTCGCCACTTTCAGGTCAGCGGCAAGTTTCAGAAGGAAGGCGATTTCACGCGGGGAATAATCCCGCAGGGTCAGGAAATGCCGGTTTTTCAGATTATATGCCATTGGGTTCGCCTTTCAGGTCAAACTGGATCGCGCATAGTCGGGCAGCTCATGCAGTGGCCGCCGCCACGACCACGCCCAAGCTCGGCGCCGGGAATGGCAAGCACCTCGATGCCCGCCGCCTTGAGCGCCGCATTGGTGTCATCGTTTCGGTCATAGCCCACGACAACGCCCGGCCGCAGGGCCAGCACGTTGTTGCCGTCGTTCCATTGCTCGCGTGCGCGCTCTTCTTCGGTGTTACCGCCGGTCGGCACGATCTGCAGTTTCTTGTATCCCAGCACCTCGGCCACGATATCGAAGATCGGGCGCGGGTCGTGGCGGAATTGCAGCGGGGCCGCACCTTCGCCGGGGCGGATATCGTAGCAAACCAACTCGTCCGCCACCTCCTTGAAGGTGGTGACTACATCGCCGCCGCAAAGCGTGAACACCGTATCAAGATGCATCGCCGCGCGCGATTTGGGAATGGCAAAAGCCAGAACCCGTTGCGCGACGCCGGAATCAAACAGCGCCTCGGCCAGTTGCCCAACCCCTTGGGGGGATGAGCGCTCGCCCATGCCGACCAGCACGGTGCCGTCGCCGACGGGCATGATGTCGCCACCCTCCAACGTGGCCAGCCCATGATCTACCGTGGGATCGCCAAAGTGGATCGTGGTCTTGCCCGCGAATTTCGGGTGGAACTTGTAGATGGCGGTATTCAACAGCGTTTCGGGACGTCGGGCGGCCCAGTGCATCGGGTTGACGGACACCCCGCCATATATCCAGGCAGAGTTGTCACGGGTGAACAGCGCGTTGGGCAGCGGCGGCAGGATAAACCCATGCGCGCCCAGATAGCTGCCGAACAGGCCCGAAGGCTTGAACGGCAGATCGTCTGTGGCCAGCCCACCCAGCAGATATTCGGTCAGTTGCGCGCCGGGCAATTCATCCATCCAGCCTCGCAGTTCGGACATCATGCCGACGCCGATCTGGTCAGGAACGATCCGATGCTTCAGCACCCAATCGCGGCCCTCAGAGATATCCAGCGTCTCGGCCAGAAGGTCATTGACGTCGAGCACCTCGACGCCCTCGTCACGCATGGTTTTGGCGAAAATGTCATGGTCCTTCTGGGCCTGCTTGACCCAGAACACGTCGTCAAACAGCAGCTCCTGACAGTTCGCAGGCGTCAGCCGACGATGGGCCAGACCGGGGCGGCAGACGATGACTTGCCGCAGCTTTCCGGTTTCAGAATGAACACCCAAGGCTTGATCGGTCATTGTTTGACCCCTTCTTACATTATTGTTGCGAGACTAAGTGCTGCACTGATGAACACCGTCAGGATCACCAGCAGCGGCCAGATGAAGGCCAACCAGCGGTCATACGGCACCCGTCCAATGGCGAGCCCGCCGACCACGACCGCAAAGGTGGGGTTGATCAGGTTCACCAAGCCATTGGCCGACTGATAGGCAGTCACGACCAGAGAACGGTCGATCCCGGCGAAATCCGCCAGCGGTGCGAGGATCGGCATCGACAAGACAGCCAGACCTGACGAGGACGGCACGAAGAAGCTCATGCCCACTTCGATCCAGAACATCAGGTTGATGAAGGCTAGATCACCCAGACCGCCCAAGGTTAGTTCGGCACTGTGCAGGATCGTATCGGCGATCAGACCGTTGTCCATGATCACCACGATGCCACGCGCCAACCCGACCACAAGCGCGACGCCCAGCAGATCACGGGCCCCATCGACGAAATTGCCGGTCAGCTTCTTTTCACCCATGCGGGCGACAATTCCGATGACGATTGCAGAACCAAGGAACAGCGCGGCCATACGGGCCATCCACCAGCCCTGAGAGGAAACGCCCCAGATCATCACCGCGAAGGTAAGGCCAAAGATCACCAGAACCAGCGATTGCGTAGCGGTCAACGTTTCGGTTTGCTCACCGTCTGTGCGGTCTTTGAGAAAGATTGCCTGATGCGCCCCGGCATGTTTGGACACGACCGAGCGTGAAGGGTCGGCTTTGACCCGGCGGGCGTAGAACATCACATAGCCTGCACAGATCGCCAGACCGCCAAGAAGAAGAACAAGGCGCAGCGTCATGCCTTCAGTAAAGGGAATCGCCGCCGCGTTGGCCGCGATCACGGTGGCAAAGGGGTTGATGGTGGAGCCCAGAACACCAATTCCGGCCCCGATCAGGATAATCGCAACACCGGTAACCGCATCATATCCCGCGGCAATCATCACCGGGATCAGGATAGCGTAGAAGGCGAGGGTTTCTTCGGCCATGCCATATGTCGTGCCGCCGAGCGCGAACAGCGACATCATGATCGGAATCATCCAGATCTCGTGCCCTTGGAGTTTTCGCATCACGGTCTTGATGCCGGTATCAATGGCACCGGTCGCATTCACGATCCCCAGAAACCCGCCCAGGAACAGAACAAACAGCGCCACGTCGATGGCATTCGCCACATAGCTGTCAGGGTCATAAAAACCAGCACCCGGCGCCAACATGACTTCCCAGAAACCCTGCGGATTCGGGTCTACCTCTTTATAGGTGCCAGCGACGGCAATTTCCTTGCCGACGGCTTCACTCATCACACGGTCGTAGCTGCCGGCTGGAATAATCCAGGTCAGCGCGGCGACCAGAATGATGAGCAAGAATAAAATTGTATACGCAGTTGGAAACCTGGAACTTACTTCCTTCTCCGGATTCAATCCGTCCCGATTATCACCTAGCATCAGAGTTCTCCTTGGAGGTTGCGTCGCTGGTATCCGCGAAGAGTCGCAGCTCAGCCCATGCATGAAGAGATACTAGTTAGGGAATCATCGCCCGGTATTGACGTGCATCAATCCCTGGACATCGTTTTAAAAATTTTTGGTCACGCAGCCATGGTTTGTCGAAACCGCAGCAAAGCGATCACAAAGAAGACCGCGCTCAAAGCTGCCATGACCACCATGTCGAACCAGACGGTTTCCAACCCCGCGCCGCGATAGAGGATCGCCTGCGAAAAGGCGACGAAATGCGTGGATGGCGAAATTTGCATGATGGCTTGCAGCCAGTCAGGAATGCTTTCCATTGGCGTCGTACTGCCCGACAAAAGATTCATGATTACCAGAACCGGCAGGGCCAGCAGGCCGAATTGCGGCATGGAGGTGGTAAACGTCGCAAGGAGAATACCCAGCCCGGTGACGGAGACGAGGTAAAGCACGGCGCCGGTCACAAACAGGGTGATTGAACCTGCGATCGGCACTCCAAGTATGCCCTGCACCACCAGCCAAAGTGACAAGACAGCGGCAATGATGATCGCCAGACCGTTCGCCCAGATCTTGGCCAGCATGATCTCGGATGGTGTGACCGGCATGACCAGAAGATGCTCGATTGTGCCGTGTTCGCGTTCGCGGATCAATGCGGCCCCGGTCAGAAGGACCGACAGGATCGTGACATTGTTGATCACCTGCATCACGGATGAAAACCACGTCGATTGCAGATTGGGGTTGAACTGCGCGGTGACGATCAGATCGATTGGCAAATCGCTGGACGTGTCGTCGCCAGAGACAAATTTCGTCACTTCGGCCGCGATGATCTCTTGCAAGAAAACCGCCCCGTTCCCGGCCTGCACCATGGCCGTGGCATCGACGTTCAGCTGAAGGGACGGCTGCAGACCCGCGATCACATCTGCTTCGAACCGAGGTGGGAAAGACAGCACGAAAACATATTCGCCATTGTTCATGACTTCATCGACATCCCCCAAGGAAATTTCTTGCGGCGTGTCGAATTCCGGCGGCAGAATAGCACCGACGATCCGCCCGCTCAGTTCGGAGTGATCCAGATCGACATAGGCAACGGAAGCGTTGATGACTTCCAGCTTCGCTCCGGTTGCCACGGCATAGACCGCAAAGCTGAACACATAGGCAATCAGGAACAGCAACACCGGATCGGCCCGAAGACTGCGCAGTTCTTTCAGGCCAAGTCGGTAGATATTGGACAGCCACAGCATCATATCAGGTTTCCTGCTTGCTCAGCGCGAGGATTGCCACCGCGATGAAAAAAACGGCAAAGCCTGCCAGAGCGAGGTGGTTTTGCCAAAGCTCGGCAAAGCCAAGGCCTTTGGTGAAGGTGCCGACGCTGATTTGCTGGTACCATCCGGACGGGAAGCTAAGGCCGATCATCCGCCCGCTTCCCGAAAGCGACGACACCGGAACCAGAAGGCCCGAAAAGTTGACTGCAGGGATGATCGCGATGATCGCCGCCGCAAAGGTCGCCGCGACCTGCGTCTTTGTGAATGTCGATATCAAGACACCAAAGCCGGTGGTCGCAAAAACATAGAGAAACGTGCCTACCAACAACGCAAGGCCCGATCCCTTCACGGGGACACCAAAGACGCCGTAAGCGACAATCATCAAGGTCGCAAAACTCAGCATGGCGATAACGACGTAGGGCAGTTGCTTGCCGATCAGGAATTCGGCGCGCGTGACCGGAGTAGATCGGAAATTGGCGATGGATCCGGTTTCTTTTTCCCGCACAACGCCCATCGCTGCCATCATCGACGGGATAAGCACAAGCATCAGCATGATCACCGATGGCACCATGGCGACCACACTCTTGAATGATTGATTATACCGAAAGCGGGTCTCGACATTCACGGCACTGGTGTTGATCGCCTGGCCGTAGGTGCGTTCTAATTGATCCGACATATAGGATTGGGCCAGACCAAGCAGATAGCCGCGTGTGGTTTCCGCCCGAAACGGCATTGCCGCATCGACAGCCGCACGCACCTCTGGAACGTCACCCCGCAAGAGCGATTTTCCAAAATCTGGTGGTATTTCTATGGCAATGGCGATCTCTCCATCGCGAAGACGTGATTCAAGATCAATCGCGCTGGTTGCCGGATCGTGTTCCTCGAAATACCGCGAGCCGGAAAACGCCTCGAGAAGCGCGCGACTTTCTATGCTTTGGTCCTGATCCAGCACCGCATAGGGCAAATCCGTCACGTCGAAAGAGATACCATAGCCGAAGGTCAACATCAGAATGACCGGCCCCAGGAAGGCGAAGGTCAGGCGCAACGGATCGCGCAGGATTTCCATCGTTTCGCGACGCGCAAAGGCCCACATCCGGGCCAACGCGCCGCCAGAGCGTCGTTGATCGTGTCGCTCTGCCTTGGCTGGGGCCTCTGACGCAGGGGCCTGAATGGGGCCTGCCGTGTCTTCTACCGCGTCCTCCAGATATCGGACGAAGGCATCGTTCAGACTATCACTGTTCTTGGACGCGGTTATGTCGTCCGGTGCGCCGACCGTCAGAACACGTCCGGCATGCATCAGGGATATCCTGTCACAGCGTTGCGCTTCGTTCATGAAATGGGTCGAGATAAATATCGTCACACCATCATTGCGCGACAGCGCGATAAGATGTCGCCAGAACGCATCCCGTGCAACTGGATCGACGCCAGATGTCGGCTCGTCAAGGATCAACACCTCTGGCGCATGGATCATCGCAACCGCGAGCTGAAGACGCTGACGGATGCCCAGCGGCAGAGCATCGGGGCGGACGTCCGCAACATGGGCCAATTCGAACGTCTGCATCATCTCGGCGACCCGCCCAGCGCGTTCGGTCACTGGAAGCTGATACAGTTCGGCGTGCAGGTCGAGGTTCTGGCGCACCGTCAATTCGCTATACAGCGAAAAGGATTGCGACATATACCCAACCCGCTTGCGCGTGCGCATGTCACGCGCGTCCAGCGTCTCACCAAAGAGCAGCGCCTCGCCTTCACTCGCAGGCAGCAAGCCCGTCAGCATCTTCATCGTTGTGGTTTTGCCGCAGCCATTCGAGCCCAGGAACCCAAAGATTTCCCCGCGCTCGATCTCGAAATTGACGCTATCGACGGCAACGAAATCTCCAAACCTGCGGGTCAACGCCTTGGCCTGAATGGCCGGAGGGCCGTCCCCGGCTTGCCGGGGTGGTACCACAACATCGCGGTGCCCGCGGCGGGCGGACTCTGGCAACATGGCGATAAACGCCTTTTCAAGCGTTGGTTGATCCGTTTGCTCCAGAATTTCATTCGGCGCACCCGTGGCGATCACCTTGCCGTCCGACATCGCAGCGAGCCAATCAAAACGCTCTGCCTCCTCCATATAGGCTGTCGCGACAATCACGCTCATCTCGGGGCGCTGTGCGCGGATACGGTCAATCAAGTCCCAGAATTGCTGCCGCGACAGCGGGTCCACACCCGTTGTCGGCTCATCTAGGATCAACAAGTCTGGATCGTGAATAAGCGCCGAGCAAAGCGAGAGTTTCTGTTTCATGCCGCCCGACAGCTTGCCGGCGGGCCGATCCGGAAACGGATCAAGCCCGGTCGCCTGCAAAAGATCGGCAATCCGCGCGCGACGTTCGGCTTGCGACTGGGCAAACAGCCTGCCAAAGAAGTCGAGGTTTTCGGTTACGGTCAGCGTCGGATAAAGGTTCCGCCCCAGCCCCTGCGGCATGTAGGCAATGCGTTGGTTGCAGACCCGCAAATGGCCACGATCGCGAATATCGCCGCCCAACACCTGCACATCGCCGGATTGCAGCCGCCGAACACCTGCCAGCAGGGCCAGAAGGGTTGATTTACCCACACCGTCCGGCCCGATCAGGCCCGCCATACAGCCCGCAGGCACCTCCAGCGTGACGTTGCCCAGCGCACAGGTTTTCCCGTAGCGATGAGTCACGCCCTTCAGGCTGGCAACCGAAGTATGGATCATTCCGGCAGTCTCACCGCCAATTCAGGTGGCCAGGCAACGCTTTGATCCACCAACACATAGCCGACACCCGGAACACCTGCCCGCGCGCGATCAAGGTAGTCGGCCAAAAGCTCGGGTGCGATGGTCAGCTTGACCCGGAACATCAACTGATCGCGCTCTTCGCTGGTCTCGACCGACTTCGGGGTGAACTGTGCGGTGCTGGCAACGAAGGTCACAGTTGCGGGAATGACATATTCAGGGATGGCATCCAGAATGATCCGCGCCTCAGCCCCCATGGCAAGCCGCCCCGCCGCCGCCGACGGCAAAAACACCGTCATGTACATATCCGACAGATCGGTCAGGGTCACGATGCTGCTACCCGCGGCGACGACCTCGCCGACATGTTTAAGCACATATTGCACGCGCCCTGCCCGAGGGGCCCGTAGACTGGAGTCGTCGATCTGGCTTTGTATGCCTTCGACAACAGCCTCAGCCGCGGCAATGGTTGCATCTGCCAAGGGAATGCCCGCCTCGGACGCTGCAACGGCGGCCTGCGCAGAGGCGAGGACCGTGCGCTGGGTGTCCAGGCGGGACTGGCTGTTAAACCCCTTGCTGGCCAATTCTTCGACACGCGCGAATTCGGCCTCTGCGGTAATCAATTCCGCACGATGTTGTCGCAATACCGCCTCGGCTTGAAGCTTTTGCTGCTTCGCCTGCTGAACAGCGGCCTGAGCCTGATGTAACTTCGCGTCCAGATCAGCGGTGTCCATGCGCGCAATCATTTGTCCGGCTTCTACCCAGTCCCCCTCAGAGACAAGAACCTCGGCCACCCGGCCAGCCAATTTGGTAGCGACTGAGATCCGCTCTGCCTCGATCCGGCCATTCGATCGGCTGATGCCCTCCGGTATGTTCGATGCCTGCGATATTTGCCACCACGCCGTTCCGGCAATGGCGGCGACAATCAGCAGGACGGCCACTGCCACTTTGGTTTTTTTCATGATCTGGGTCCGTTTCAACATGCAAAGAAGAAAATAAGGGTGCAGCAATCCGTGCGCCTTGCGCATTTATGTTGATTATCCCATCTACCAATCGCGGTGATTGATGTAGGTCAATCCCGGCTCATGCATTCCAAGGTATCAGTGAACCAGATCCTCATTGAGCGAGAAAGGTTGTTCAGATGACGTTGGTCGCTTCAGTTGATAAAGAAAAATCGCATGCAGAAGGGTCGAAAGCCCCTTTCTCTCGCGATCACCACAAGATTGCGCATTCGAACTTCAGTGCCAGACCGGTGCCGCACACACATACCAGTATGGAACAGGCATTGGACAAGAGCCTCAAGGCGGCCCAGGCACGCTTTACCGGAGGGTTGTCGCCGATCGCTCTCGCCGCGGCCTATTCAGATTGGGCTTTGCACCTGTCATCAGCGCCGGGCAAGCAGTTGGAACTGGTAGAAAAGGCGATCAAGCAAGCAACGCGCCTTGCCAGTTTCACGACGCTTTGTGCGCAAAATCCCGATACGGACGAGACCTGTATCACACCTCTTCCGCAGGATCGGCGCTTCAAGGGGGAGTCATGGCAAAAATGGCCTTTCAATGTCATGTCGCAGGCCTTCTTGCTGAACCAGCAATGGTGGCACAGTGCGACCACGGGCGTAGAGGGCGTTACCGAGCAGCATGAAAATGTTGTCGAATTTTCCGCCCGCCAGATTCTCGATATCTTTTCGCCGTCCAATTACCCTCTGACCAATCCCGAAGTCTTGGCGCAGACCTATCGTCAGGGTGGAATGAACCTTGTCCGGGGCTGGCAAAACTTCATCGAAGATGCTTCCCGCATGAATGCAGGAAAGAAGCCTGTTGGCGCAGAGGCGTTCGAGGTCGGCCGCAATCTGGCGACTGCAAAGGGAAAGGTTGTCTACCGCAACCATCTGATCGAATTGATCCAATATGCACCGACGACCGACAAGGTAAGGCCAGAGCCCATGCTGATCGTTCCGGCATGGATCATGAAATACTATATCCTTGATCTGTCAGAACATAACTCGCTCGTCCAATACCTGACAGCGCAAGGGTTCACCGTCTTCATGATCTCGTGGAAGAACCCCGATGCCGAGGATCGCGACCTTGGAATGGAGGATTATCTATCCCTTGGTGTCATGGATGCCGTCGAGGCCGTCGAAACGATAACCAAACAGCAGAAAATCCATGCCGTGGGCTATTGCTTGGGCGGTACGCTACTGTCCATTGCGGCGGCAGCCATGGCGCGCGAGAAAGATGACAGGCTGAAAACAATTACCCTGTTGGCGGCTCAGGTCGATTTTACAGAGGCCGGAGAGTTGACGCTCTTCATCAACGACAGCCAGCTCGCCTATCTCGAAAACATGATGTGGGACAAGGGATACCTGGACACCAAACAGATGTCGGGCGCGTTCCAGCTTTTGCGGTCCAACGATCTGATCTGGTCGCGGGTCATCCATGACTATCTCATGGGAGAGCGCACCGAGATGATAGACCTGATGGCCTGGAATGCTGATGCGACCCGAATGCCCTACCGGATGCACTCGGAATATCTCCGTAGGCTGTTTCTCAATAATGATCTGGCCGAAGGGCGATACCAGGTCAGCGACCGCCCAATCGTCATCTCGGACATCCGGGCGCCGGTCTTCATGGTCGGCACCGAGCGCGACCACGTGGCCCCTTGGCAATCGGTCTACAAGTTCAACCTGCTGTCCGACACTGATGTGACATTTGTTCTGACCAGCGGTGGTCACAATGCGGGAATCGTATCTGAACCCGGCCATCCTCATCGCCACTACCGGATACGCACCAAAACCAAGGATGAGTCCTATACCGATCCAGAGCGTTGGGCCAAAGAAACAGAGATGACCGAGGGATCTTGGTGGCCTGCGCTTGCCGAATGGTTGGCAGAAAATTCCGGGGAGCCAATCAAGCCCCCAAGAATGGGCGCAAAGGCCAAGGGATACGCGCCGCTGTGCGATGCTCCTGGCACCTATGTTTTTCAGGAGTGAATGGTGATGCTGGAAGCCCTCCTGCAAGGCAAGCGCGGGCTGGTCGTCGGGATCGCAAACGAACATTCGATCGCGGCGGGCTGTGCCATGGCCCTGCGCGAGGCGGGCGCCGAGTTGGCCGTGACCTATGCTGATGAACGCTCAAAGCCCTTTGTCGCCCCGGTAGTGGCAAAACTTGATGCGCCCATCTTCATGCCCATGAATGTAGAGATCGACGGCCAGCTGGAAGCCGTTTTTGATGCGATTGAGCAGGAATGGGGGCAAATCGACTTTGTCGTCCATTCCATCGCCTTTTGTCCGAAGGACGATCTGCACGGCCCGGTCAGCGCCTGTTCGAAAGCAGGTTTCGCGCAGGCAATGGATATCTCTGTGCATTCCCTGATCCGCATGACCCGGCTTGCCATTCCGTTGATGCCCAAAGGCGGCAGCATCCTGACGATGAGCTATTATGGCGCCGAAAAAGTTGTCGATCACTACAACATAATGGGGCCGGTAAAATCGGCGCTTGAAGGCACCGTAAAATACCTCGCCGCCGAGCTTGGCCCGAAACAAATCCGCGTCAACGCCATCTCGCCAGGGCCTCTGCACACACGCGCCGGATCGGGCATCGCCCATTTTGACGAGCTGATCGATGCTGCCCAAAACCGAGCCCCCGAGCGCAGCCTCGTCAGTATCGAGGATGTCGGCCACATGGCCGTCGGGATGGTCAGCGACCTGTCGCGGAAAGTGACCGGAAACATCGCCTATGTCGACGGCGGGTATCACGTGCAGGCCTGACAATACACTTCAAATTCACACAACCTTACAAGGCAAAATCACCATGACCAAGAAGCCAATCCATTGGAATCCTGACCTCAGCTACCCAGTTGGCAAAGGGGCCACCGAACAGCGGTTTACTGCAACCGTCGACGGCGACGAACTTGAGATCGATACCCACCCGTGGGGCGAAGCCGACCTGACGATCAACGGCAAACCGGCGAGCCATGTAGCAGGCAAACAGTCCGATGGCGCCGCCTTTCGCGAAGCCGAAAAGATTGCTGAAGAGATCGAAGATCACAAAGACAAGGACGGTCAATCGCCGTCGGACTCTTGAGCCGCTCTCCGCAAAAGGTATCGCCCATGCAATTCATTGAAAACAAAACCTTTGATGAACTCAAAGTCGGCGATAGCGCGGAACTGACCCGCACGCTGAAACCCGAGGATATCGAGCTGTTCGCCGTCATGTCCGGCGATGTGAACCCGGCCCATGTCGATGCCGACTTTGCCAGTTCGGATATGTTTCACAAGGTCATCGCCCATGGCATGTGGGGCGGTGCATTGATTTCTGCTGTTCTGGGCACGGAGCTTCCGGGCCCAGGCACCATCTATCTGAACCAGAATTTCAGCTTTCGCGCGCCCGTTGGTCTGGGTGATACGATCACGATTCGAGTGACCGTGGCCAAAAAGAGCGCCGCCCATCATCATGTCACTCTGGACTGCCTTTGCATCAATCAGAACGACGAGACAGTTATCGAAGGTCAGGCCGAGGTGATCGCGCCCACTCAAAAGGTCCGCAGACCACGCGTCACCTTGCCCGAGGTGCACATCCATGAACGCGGTGCGCGGTTCAGTGACCTGATCAAGGCCACGTCTTCCATAGAACCCGTGCGCACGGCGGTAGTACATCCTTGTGATGAGCTCTCGCTCGAAGGAGCTCTGTCCGCTGGCGAGAAAGGCATGATAATCCCCGTACTGGTCGGACCTACAGCCAAGATCGAAGCCACGGCCAAGGCCATGGGGGCCGATCTCAGCAACATCGAAATCGTCGACGTTCCGCACAGCCACGCCGCCGCCGAGACTGCCGTGGCGCTGGCCCGCGCGGGCAAGGTGCATATGCTGATGAAGGGCAAGATCCACACCGACGAATTGCTGGCCCCCGTGGTGGACAAGGACACCGGCCTGCGCACCGAACGGCGCATAAGCCATGTCTTTGTCCTTGATGTACCGAGTTACCCCAAGCCGCTGTTGATCAGCGACGCGGCCATAAATATCTTCCCGGACCTGCAAACCAAACGCGACATTGTTCAGAACGCGATTGACCTGGCGCTTGCCCTTGGCATCGAGCTGCCTCGAGTAGCACTGCTTTCGGCGGTTGAGACCGTGACGCCGAGCATCCCGTCAACGGTCGACGCGGCCGGCCTGTGCAAGATGGCGGATCGTGGCCAGATCACCGGCGGATTGCTCGACGGACCTTTGGCTTTTGACAACGCCATTTCGAAATCAGCCGCGGATAGCAAGGGCATCACATCGCAGGTCGCAGGCCAGGCGGACATTTTGATCGCACCGGATCTGGAAGCGGGCAACATGATCGCCAAGCAGCTGATCTATCTTGCGGGCGCGGACGCTGCTGGTGTTGCTCTGGGCGCGCGCGTTCCGATCGTGCTTACCAGCAGGGCTGACGGGGTGCTCTCACGGCTGGCCTCTGCAGCGATCGCCCAACTCTACGTCCACAAGAGCGCGGCGGGTGCCCTGTCATGAACGGTGTGTTCGTCACTTTGAATGCCGGATCGTCCAGCCTGAAATTTGCCGTCTTCGAGGGTGGTTCCGCATCCACCACAGCGCTCATGCGAGGCAAGATCGCAGGCATCGGCGGAACGCCTGTCTTTTCCGCGAAAGATGCGCATGGCAAAGCAATCAACACAGGGGGCTTGGGCGCTCTCGAAGCGTCGTCTGATCATGAGACACTGATCGCGCAATTGCTGCCATGGTTGGCGTCATATCAGAAGGACCGGCCCCTCTTGGCCGTTGGTCACAGGGTTGTTCACGGTGGTCAGTTCTACGACAGGCCGACACTCATCTCGCCTCAGGTTATCGAAGAGCTTGAAACACTCGTGCCCTTGGCCCCCCTGCACCAGCCACACAACATCGCCGCAATTCGGGCCGTCGAAAAGTGGCGCCCTGAAACGCCTCAGATCGCCTGCTTCGATACCAGTTTTCACCGCACTCAACCGCGTCTGGCACAGCTCTTTGCCTTGCCCCGCGACCTGACAGAGCAAGGGATCATCCGCTATGGATTTCACGGCCTGTCCTATGACTACATCGCCAGCGTCCTGCCCGAGCATCTCGGGCAGAACGCATCCGGGCGCGTGATCGTGGCCCATTTGGGCAATGGATCGAGCATGTGCGCAATGAAGAACCGCAAAAGTGTCGCAACCAGTATGGGTTTCACGGCACTGGACGGTTTGATGATGGGGCGGCGCTGTGGCAGCCTTGATCCCGGTGTCATCCTCTATCTCATGCAGGCAAAAGGCATGACCGCGCCCGATATCGAGAACCTGCTCTACAAGGAATCCGGGCTTTTGGGAGTCTCCGGGCTCACCAATGACGTTCAGGATCTGCAAAACAGTGACGATCCCAATGCCCAGGAAGCCATCGCGCTATTCTGCTACCGGGCAGCCAGCAATCTGGCGAACCTTCTACCATCCATCGGAGGACTCGATGCGTTAGTGTTCACAGCCGGCATCGGCGAGAACTCGGCGCAAATTCGTGAATTGATCTGTGAACAACTGGGCTGGTTGGGTGTCGCGTTGGACGACGCGTCAAACAAAAAAAACGCAACTCGAATTAGCACGGACCGCTCGAGGGTAGAGGTCTTTGTCCTGCCCACGAACGAGGAAGCCGTCATTGCCCGCGCCTGTCGAGAGCTTTTGCATTAAGCTGGGAATTCTTTTCGACGAGTCGGCGCAGGCAGAAAGAGAATGGCCCCCTTTTACATACCTGCAAACACCAACCGACAATTGGTGCCCGGCAATCCGGGACGTGCGGCCCCCTCCCTTTCTAGCTTGTGATCTTGTCTGATCCGGTTTTGGCCAACTTAACTGAGCTCGCATCTACCTTGCGCGAAAGCGGCGCGAACTCCTCGGGAGTTATGGTTTCCTTATCAAGCAAAAGAGCTGCACCGGTCTTCAGATCCGACAAATGCGCCGTCAGGATTGTCTTGGCATGATCATATGCCTCCTCGATCAGCTTCCGCACTGCCAGGTCAACTTCACGGGCGGTTTCCTGGGAATAATCCCTTGTGTTTAACCCATGCGCCTTCTGGTCCAGGAATTGGCCGGGCCTATCTTCAAGAACGGCTTGGCCGACTGCGCTCACCATTCCGAACCGCGTTACGCATTCCCTTGCGATATCCGTTGCTTTGGCCAGATCATCCGACGCTCCTGTCGAAATCTCACCAAAGATCAGGTCCTCGGCTGCCCGTCCGGCCATGAGAACTGTCATGCGGTCCTTCAGTTCAGAAAAGGTGATCAAGAAACGATCTTCTGTCGGGCGTTGCATCGTGTATCCAAGCGCGCCGATAGAGCGCGGGATGATCGAGACCTTATGGACCGGATCGGCGTGAGCCACATTTGCGGCTGCCAGCGCATGGCCCATCTCGTGATGCGCAACACGTGCGCGCTCTGCTTCACCTAGGACGCGCGATTTGCGTTCTACTCCGGCAACGATGCGTTCAACGGCCGCCGTCAGATCCGCCATTGTCACAGCATCACCATCCCGGCGCGTCGCGAAAATCGCAGCCTCATTTACCAGATTGGCAAGATCAGCCCCGGTAAAGCCGGGCGTGATCGCCGCGACCTGATCCAGATCCACATCGTCCGAAAGGGCGACACGCTTTGCGTGTACCTTCAAAATAGCTGCCCTGCCCTCGCGCTCGGGTCGGTCCACGACGATCTGTCGGTCAAACCTGCCAGCACGCAGCAACGCGGCATCCAGTATTTCAGGCCTGTTTGTTGCCGCCAGCAAAACGATACCCACCCGGGGATCAAATCCATCCAGTTCCGACAGGAGCTGGTTCAAGGTCTGCTCTTTTTCGTCCCCACCGCCGTATCCCGACACAGCGGAACGGGCACGGCCCAGCGCGTCCAATTCGTCAATGAAGATGATGCAAGGGGCTGCTTTTCGGGCCTGCTCGAACAGATCGCGCACCCGCGCGGCACCAACACCCACGAACATCTCCACGAACTCGGACCCGGAAATCGAAAAGAAAGGAACGCCTGCCTCACCGGCTACGGCTCGCGCCAGCAATGTCTTACCCGTTCCGGGGGGGCCAACCAAAAGAATGCCCTTCGGAATATGCGCGCCCAAACGCCCATATTTCTCCTTATCCTGAAGGAACGACACAATCTCTTGCAGCTCAACCTTGGCCTCATCGACGCCAGCGACATCCTTGAATGTGACGCCTGTTTTTGACTCGAGATAGACCTTCGCCTTGGACTTGCCGATGTTCACAAGGCTTCCAAAACCGCCCTGCCCGCCGGACATCCGGCGCATCAGAAGCATCCAAAGCCCGAAGAACAGCAAAACAGGCGCAACCCACGAAATGAGATTGGTCAGCCAGTTCTGATCAGAGCCTCCGGTGAAGGTGACATCGTACTTTTCCAGTTCTGCAGCGAAATCCGGATCGATCCGGTTCGCGACGAAATAGTCTTTCCCCTCGACCGGGTCCGTGAACTGGCCTTCGATCCTGCTTTCGGTAACCGTCAGTTCCGCAATCTTGCCGTCCTCAAGATAGGTGAGGAATTCACTGTATTGCAGTGGCAAAACACTGCGATACCCCAGCCAGACCTGTAGCGCCAACCAGACCACCCCGGCGATGATCCAGAAGGTCCAATTGAACTGCGTTTGCTTGTTCATCATCATCACTCATGAGTTGGTTAAACGCATGTGCCCCGCAGTTGCCGGGCGCATGCTTCGGTCAGGTTCTGGCAAATTCGTTATGGGCAAGTAGCGCCTCTAGGCCACCAACTGACGTGGGGCTGCCGATCATCTCTGCAAACCCTTGTCAGTCAGGCCCATCTTTACTCGCCACCCGGCTGGTTTACGTGCATGGCGATAAATGCAGGCTCTCCCATCCGCTCCAGAAGCGACAACTGCAACTCAAGCCAAGACATATGCCCCTCTTCGTCCAGCGCCGTGCGCTCGAACAGATCCCGCGTTCCGATATCGCGCGCCTCATCGGCATCGCGCGCAGCGCTTGTGTAAAAGTTGATGGCGTCTTTTTCATCAACCAGGTCAGCCTCGAACATTTCTTTCAGGGATTTCGCGGCAGAGGGCACCTTGGCTGCTTTCAGGACGGGGCTTCCGCCCAGAAACACCATACGGCGGGAGTATGCCTCTGCATGGCCAAGCTCTTCGAGCATTTCAGCACGCATCTTGACCGCAAGCTTGTCCAGTCCCCAGTCTTCGACCGTCAGGATGTGCAGCAGATATTGCTTCACTGCCGCCAGTTCCATTGACACCGCCGTCTGCAGGTTTTCGAGTGTTTTGGTCGTCTGTTTCATTGGCTTTCCAATCAAGGTTTGAATGTTATCTGGTCAGTTTCGACGGGGGCCGGGTTCATTCGCTCCAGCCATGCACATGCACATCCCGCCCTGAATGACCTTTCAGGATCTTGACCGCGAGATCTTCGCGATCCTTGTCTACGGTTCGGACCCAAAGGAGAATTCCGCCCTGTTGGATCTGATCGGCGTAGTAGTCCTTGTGATGTTGGCCCGCGCGACGCGCCAGCAAAGCACCGATGACTGCAGCAGGCCCGCCGCCAATGGCAATGGCCGCGATCGAGGCCGCCAACGTACTCACAGGGGTCAGCATCGCCGCCATGGCGATATAAGATCCCAGGAAAAAGAATCCACCTGCGATCGCCCCTTCAAGTTCCCCGACGGCTTCTTCAGAGACAAACGCCGCGCGAGGCGCATCAGGATTGTCTTCCAGATCGGCCGCCTGCCAGTAGGCAGAGCCAAGCTTTTCCTTCATCGCGTCCTTGCTGCCGAGCAAAGAGATATCAGCGCGGCTGAATCCTGACATGCGCAGGTCGTAGATGGCCGCTTGAAGCGCCTCGAAACTGTCGAACACGCCGACAGCTTCTGGAACGTTGATATAGGTCGTATGGTGCGGTTTGATTTCGGTGGTCATGGTTTGCCTCGCTGGGTTTGCCTGACATAGTATCCGCGTCAGGCATTCACGCATTGATACACGTCAACCTGTGAACGCGCTGTGCCTAGTCATCTGGGCCAGGCATCCGGATCGCGTAGCACGGCTCATTTTCCAAAAGCTGCAATCGCCGCTTGAGCCTTGCATTCTCGTCCGCAAGCGCCAGAACCATCGCGACGCCGGGAATATTCAACCCAAGATCCGTCTGAAGACGCTGCACCTTTCGCACAACCGTGATGCTCGTACTTTCAAATCGCAGCACGGGTTTGCTCTCGCCGATTGGTTCCAGAATGCCTTCATCAACCAGTTCGATGACCCAGTTCGCGGGCAAACCGCAGATACGGCACAGGTCCACCAAGGAAAGCGGACCCAAAACTTCGCTCATCGGCACCAATTCGTCTGAATGTGTCATGCTTTAAACTCCCAGTCTTGCGCGCGGATCAAAATCCATCTCGGCGGCCATCTGTTTGTAAAGCTCCTTGGCCTTTTCGGATTCCGTTGGCGGAACGACGATCTTGAGCACTGCATAAAGATCGCCCGCGCGTTTACCCGGAATCCCGCGCCCTTTAAGCCGCAGCTTCTTGCCGGATTGAGCATGTTTCGGGATGGTCAGCTCCACTTCGCCGCTAGGCGTTTTGGCACTGATCCGCGCCCCGAGCGCCGCTTCCCACGGGGAAATGGGCAGGTCCATGTAGACGTCCCTGCCTTCGACTCGGTAGACGGGATCGTCCTTTATGGCCACTTCCAGATAGAGATCACCGGCCTTGCCCTGACCAATCCCCGGTGCGCCCTTGCCCGCAAGGCGAATTTGCTGGCCCTCTTTCACGCCCTTGGGGATCGCCACCCGGATCGAGCGTTCACGCATCACCACATGCCCGGAAGGATCAAGCTCGGGCGCGCGCAGGGTGAAATCCCGCGTTCCACCTTCATAGGCCTCGCGCAGGTCAATCACGATCTTGGCGTGATGATCCTGCCCCGGCGCACTGAACTGGTGTTCGGAACGCGCGCCCCGGCGTGCACCGCCCCGCCGCGAGAACAATTCATCGAAAAACGCGCCGAAATCGCTGGGATCGGCCTCGGTATACCCGCCACCAGAGAACTCGAACCCTTCATCCCAGTCAGGCGGCGGCCGGAACGCCTGGCCCTCTTTCCAGTTTGCCCCCAGCTGATCATAGGCCGCCCGCTTTTCGGGGTCCTGCAGCACCTCGTAGGCTTCGCCAACGTCCTTGAATTTCTGCTCGGACTCGGCGGCATCAGGGCCGGCGTTCACATCGGGATGATACTTGCGCACCAGCTTGCGGTAGGCGCGTTTGATTTCATCTTGTGTAGCGTCTCGCTCGACGCCCAAGACCTGATAATAGTCCTTGTATTCCATAGCTCTACCGATCTTCTTGCATCACCCTGGCGTAAGTCTGGATTGCGGCGGGCCTGCTCAATCCATGTCCATTTCCAGGCTGTCCAGCCATTCGCGAACCGATCGCTCCAGATCACTGACATGATGCCCGTGTGCTTCGGCCTCTGCGATTTCTGCGTGCACTTTGCGTGACAAGGCCTCGTAACGTTCCTGAAGTTCCAAAGCTTTGATCTTGTGATCTGCAGAAAAGATATCCTGCCGCTTCAGTTTCGCTTCTGCCCTTTGCAGATGCTGGGCGAGTTGGTCCAGTCTGGCTTTCAGATCTGCTGTTGTCATTGTGGTTTCCCCTGCGATGGTGCGGATTCTGGGGCCAACATAACATAACGCCGCGAAACCAAATTGACCTAACGCAATTCGCACAAGAACATTCGCTGGTATTTACGGCTAACTGGCTTTCATCTGGCCGAAGGCAACAGAACAGGAATACGCGCCATTCCGCTTCATCCCTGAGACCTTTATGGTGAAATCAGGAACGAGACTGTGACAGGAAATACCCAACACGAAAGACCTACCATGCCCCCTGATGCCAACGAAAAGAAACCAACTCTTCCGCTGGAGGATAATGGGCTTGCAACGGTGTCCCGGGAAATTGCGTCGCACCCAAGGGGATGGCGCCCCCTGCTTTTGATACCCTTGTTGATGCTTACCCTGTTTACCGGCGGCGTGATCGGCATGTACTTTCAACCACCCGGCCTGCGTGCTTTTTTTAATGCCACAGGTCTGGAGCCGGGCGCTGGAACGCAGACCCCTATTGCGGTCGCGATTCAGCAGGTGATTTCGCAAGAACAGGTCGCCGTTGTCAGCGAAGGCGATGTGGTGGCCTTGGGGCGAATAATCCCATTGGGCGACATCATCAGCGTAGCCACGCCGTCCGGGGCGGGTGATGCCCGTATCGCAGAAATCAGAGTTGTGGAGGGCGACGAGGTTGACGCAAATGACATCTTGGCCGTCCTGGACAACCTCCCCCAATTGCAAAGCGCCGTCATTTCGGCAAGCGCCAACCTGCGCGTCCGCGAAGCGACACTGGCCCAGACGCGAGCATCGAACCGCGCCAGTCTGGCGGAGGCGCAAGCCTCCTTAGAGCGCGCCGAGGCCGCAGCAAAAGTGGCACAGGCTGATCTCGCACGGATGACGTCCCTTTTCGAACGCGGTGTGACAACGCGCGCACAGTTCGATCAGACCATAGCGACAGCAACCCAAGCGGAACGAGATGTGGAACGTGCCCAGGCCACGCTTTCGCGCTACGCAACCGGATCAGAGACCGTTCAAGCCGACATCGCGGTAGCAGAGGCCAATCTGGAGGCCGCACGCGCTGACCTCGCGCGCGCCAAACAGGATCTGGAGAGCGCCTATGTGCGCGCGCCCGATCGCGGGACTGTGCTGGATATCAAGGTCCGCTCCGGCGAGCGCCCAGGAAGCAGCGGAATCATAGACCTGGGCGATACATCGCAGATGACTGTGGAGGCCGAAGTCTATCAAACAATGATCGGGCGGGTGACCATCGGTGATCCGGTGACGGTGACGGCCGAGGCTCTGTCACAGCCCCTGTCAGGCGTCGTATCCGCCATCGGGTTGAAGATCGGTCGGCAGTCCATCACCTCGGATGATCCAGCCAGCAACACCGATGCGCGCGTTGTCGATGTTATCATCGTTTTGGATGCGGTCTCGTCGGAGCTAGCCCGCAGCTTTACCAATCTCGAAGCTGTGGTTCGGATCGATGCAGGGCGCACCGAATGAGCAGGCTGCTGACCCTTCTCTTTGGTCGCCTGCCTATCGGCTGGCTGCAACTTTCGCACAACAAGGGCCGACTGTTCGCCGCCGTCTCTGGCGTTGCCTTCGCCAATTTGCTCGTCTTTATGCAATTAGGGATCATGGGCGCGTTGAACGGCTCCACTGTGGCCCCCTACGCATTGCTCAACGCCGATATCATTATATCCTCACAAGAGGGCAACACCCTGACCGATAGCGAGCATATCGCCCGCGTGCATATGTTTGAGGCGCTTGGTGTAGCGGGTGTCGCGGACGCCACACCGCTTTACATCAATAACCTGCCCTTTACGCTCGACGACGGGACGTCGGTATCACTGTTGACGTTCGGCATGAACACAACCAAGCGGCACTTCGTCGCCTCCGCTATCGCGCCATATCTGGAACAATTAACCATCGAAAACACGGTGCTTCTTGATGAAGGCACGCGTGGCATGCCAGCCTCTGTGATCGAGGGACTGTCCGCCGGAACCCCGTTTTCCTTCGAGGCTAACGGCGGAACCCTGACCGCCATCGGCACCATGAATGTCGGCGGTGGTTTTCTGGCGGACGGCATGTTGGTGACCTCCGATCAGACGTTCCTGCGGTTCTTTTCTTCACGAGACAGCGGCGCGCCCGATCACATCCTTCTTCGGATCGACGATGGTGTATCTGGTGACACTGTGGCCGAGCGCTTGCGCGCCGTCCTGCCCGCCGCAAGCGTCCGGGTCCTGACCATCCAAGAGGCGCGAGACGCTGACCTCGCCTTCATGTCTTCCGAGCGCCCGACGGGCATCATCTTTGGCTTTGGCGTGTTCATGGGGATCCTCGTCGGCCTCGTCATCGTCTATCAGGTACTTTCTACCGACGTGGCGGACCACCTGCGTGAGTATGCAACGTTCAAGGCCATGGGCTATGGTCATCCGTTTTTTCTGGGCATAGTTTTTGAAGAGGCGATCGTGTTGGCTATCTTCGGGTTCATTCCGGGATTTATCGTCTCAATGGGGCTTTACGCGGGCTTGGTGGCAGTAACGAGCTTGCCAATCACAATGGTAGCCAGCCGTGCCATTTACGTCTTTCTCGGCACGCTGGCCGCGTGCGCGCTGTCAGGGGCCATTGCAACACGTCGACTGGCCAGTGCCGATCCCGCGGACCTGTTTTGATGACAGAGCCCGTCGAAATACACGGCCTCAACCACTTCTTTGGATCAGGCGAAGCGCGCAAGCAGGCGATATTCGATATCAATGTGTCGATCGCCAAAGGCAGCCTGACCATCCTGATGGGGCCATCGGGATCTGGTAAAACCACGCTCCTGACCCTGATCGGGGCGCTGCGCGAAATTCAGGAGGGAAACGTCCGTCTGCTGGATCATGAATTGAACGGCGCGACTGAGGCGGAACTAGTGGGCTTGCGTCGAAGGTTAGGCTTCATCTTTCAGGCCCATAACCTGCACGAAAGCCTGACCGCCACCCAGAACGTCCTGATGGGTCTCGAAGTACATGGCAAGGGAAACGCCGTAAAACAGCGCCAGGCCAGCCACCACATGCTTGACCTTCTTGGCCTCGCGGACCGTCGTGACTATTTCCCCGGAAATCTGTCTGGCGGCCAGAAGCAGCGCGTTGCCGTTGCCCGCGCCTTGGTGTCAAACCCCGAGATCGTTCTGGCCGATGAGCCTACCGCAGCATTGGACAAGGAGTCCGGGCATACTGTGGTTGAAATGCTCAAATCATTGGGCAAGACCCGTGGCACTACGACGGTGATGGTGACGCATGACCCCCGGATATTGGAGATGGCAGACCGGATTATCACTCTGGAGGACGGGCGCGTTGTCAAAGACGTGAACAACTAGGCGACACCAATCCTTGCCCACCCCCGCAAAGCCCGCCTACGCGAAAACCGCCAGCTCATAAGCAAGTCTGCTCGGTCCCCCAGTACTTGAAGCCGAGTACTCACCAGTATTTTCAGACAGTCACAAGCGGCTCTCAAATTCCGTGCCTCCCAATCGATCACACCCACATCCAGGCAGATCGAGAACACCGCGTATTTGGTCGCTGTTCAGGCGCACATGGCACGCGAATGCTGACAGAGATCAAGGAAAATTTGATCAGGCGGCAAACCGAGATGTTCGGAAGCCACAGCGAGGCCTAACGCGAACCATTCTTCGTCCTGTGCCGCAAGATCGCAGAAGTTCTGCACCTGAACCGACCGTAAGCCAACGAGAGCGGTCACTTCCTGGCCGCAGTCATCTCATGTTACGAAGCCTGAAACAGAAACTACCGGCAGCGTTGGCTAAACACCGGGTCAGATCCGCCAAGTGAAGATCAACGTCATCACGGCGCCGGTGGCTATCACGATGAAACGAACTAGCCTAGGTGACATGCGCCTTGCCGCGCGTGCGCCGAAATAGCCCCCCGCGGTCGCAGCAATCATCATGACGATAGCCTGCGGCCAATAGACCAACCCAGCGAACGAAAGCGTAAGAACCGATGCTCCTGACAGAACGAAGGACATTCCGTTTTTTAACCCGTTCATGGCGTTGATGTCTCGCATGCCCAACGCCGCCATGAGGGCCAGAAGCACAATCCCGAGCCCGCCGTTGAAATAACCTCCGTAAATGCAAACCAGCAAAGCGGCCGCCCTACCTTGCCAGCCAGTTGCCTGCATGTGTCCTTCAGCCCAGCGGGAGACGATCTTCCCAAAAGCGAAGAGCAGCGTTGCGAACCCCAGCAGAAAAGGCACGACTAGCGTAAAGACGGACGGCGTCGAGATCAGCAATAGCAACGAGCCCAAAACACCGCCAAGCGCCGATATTAACAACAAGAATAGTGTTTGGTGCAGCGGAAGCTGCCTGATGTCACTTGTGAAGCCCAATGCCCCACTCAAGTATCCGGGGAATACTGCGACGGCGCTGGTCGCATTGGCTGCAATGGTCGGAACCCCGGCAAAAACCAACGCGGGAAACGTCAGAAAGCTGCCGCCCCCTGCAACCGTGTTCAGCGCACCTGCGCCGAAAGCAGCTGCAATCAGTAAAAGCAGATCAAACACAGTCATGATCGGCTCTGGGCTTCTTGCTTTGGCACTTGGCGATTTTCATCGCGTTCAGGTGCCATCAGCCATCTGTGCTTCGATCAGATGCGGCCCCATCTCCAAGAACGCGTCTCTGATTGCGCGGGATAAATCCTCTGCGGTTGCGACGCGCGTCGCCTTGACACCCAGCCCGCGGGCAAGGCCTGTCCAGTCGACATTCGGATCGCTCAGATCCAGCATCGCACGCGCGTTCTTGCCGGGTGAGTGATGCCCCATACGGGCAAGTTCACTATAGAGGCTCTGGTATTTGCGATTGGACAAGATCACGGTGACGACATTCAGCCGCTCGCGTGACTGCGTCCACAGCGCCTGTATCGTGTACAGCGCGCTGCCGTCGGCCTGTACGTTCAGCACCGGACGGTCCGGGCAGGCAATCGCGGCGCCGACTGCCAGTGACGGCCCTATACCGATGGCGCCACCCGTCAGTTGCAGCAGGTCGTGCGGCGGCGCGTGTTTCGCGACCTGGCCTAGCGCATGACTGTAGCTGATCGCTTCGTCGCAGAGGATGGCGTTCTCGGGCATCGCCTGCACAATGGCGACAGGTAGAGTACCGAAATCAAGCGGGCCTTCGGCGCGTGGCAAGGGCGTCCGTGTCGGCGCGTGAAGGGTGGCCTTCGCAGCGCCGGTCGCATCGCTCAAGGCTTGCAACGTGGCCGGCAGGTCACTGTCGCAGTCCGCCAGCGGCAGAATACGCGCTCCCGACGCCGTAACCATATTCGGCAGGTCTGGGAATTGAAAAAATGCCACGGGCGCACGGGCGCCGATCAAGATGACCACGTCGAACTCGGCCAGCGCCGCAACGGCCGCGTCGACCATGTAGGGAATGCGCGGTGGCGCGTGGCGGCCTTGGCCTTGTTCACAGCGGGCATTGGTCTGCTCGCACATCACGCCCGCGCCAGTCGCGACGGCAATGCGTTGCGCGATCTCCAGCGGCACCTGGCGCAATGCCTTGCCGCCCAGAAGAAGCAAGCCGCGCCTCGCGCTGCGCAGCAGCCTGGCAGCCTCCTCGATGGCATCCGGCGACACCTGCGTTGCCGGCGCCGGGGTTGCCAGCGGCATCTCCGCCACCGCGCCGGGGGAACCCCAAGCGGCGTCTGCGGGCAGCACCAGCGTTGACACGCGGCCTGCGCCGCTGAGCGCTTGGGTCAGCGCGGTCGCCGTATCCGTGCCGACCGAGGCGGCTGAGCCGACCCGCCCGACCCAGTCTGACATGGGCCGCGCCAATCCTTCGATGTCGGTGGTCAACGGCGCATCAAAGGGCAGATGCGTCGACGCATGATCTCCGACAATGTTCAGCAGCGGTGTATGCGCACGCCGCGCATTGTGCAGATTGGCCAGCCCGTTCGCCAAGCCCGGCCCGGTATGCAGCAGCGTCGCGGCGGGCCGATCCGTCATGCGCCCGTAGCCATCCGCCGCCCCGGTCACGACCCCCTCGAACAGGCCCAAGACGCAGCGCATCTCCGGGCGCTCGTCTAGGGCGGCAACGAAGTGCATCTCGGAGGTACCGGGGTTTGCGAAACAGGTATCGACACCGTTGAACAACAGCGACGACACCAGCAGGTCCGCGCCTCTTGCATGGTCAGCCATGGAAATCGCCTTTCGCCGCCATGAGAAGCAATTCGAACGCGATGGTCGCGGCCAGGAAAGCAGACATGCCTCCCGTGTCATGCGGCGGTGATATCGTGTTGATGTCGATCGAAACGATGTTGAGCCCCTTGAGGCAGCGAATCAACTCCAGCCCCTCGCGGGCGGATGCGCCACCCCATGCCGGTGTGCAGACACCCGGCGCGACGGAGGGGTCGAAGAAATCCATGTCAAAGCACAGGTAGACCGGGCGGCCGCCGATCGTCTCACGGATTCGGCCCAGGGTCTGGGCGATACCGTCCTGCATCAGCTGATCCATGGAAATGATGCCGTAGCCCAGCTGACGGCCATATTCGTAGACGCCCGGTACCATGGTGCTGCGCCGCGTGCCGACGTGGAACGATTGGCGCGGATCGACCAGACCTTCCTGAAAGGCCCGCGCAAAGGGGGTCGCGTTGTTGAAACCTTCGATTGGGTAGGCATCGGTATGCGCGTCGATGTGCAGCACGGCAAGGTCGGGATGGCGACGCGCCAAAGCGCGCATCTGCGGCAGAGCAATCGCCCCGTCGCCGCCAAAGGCCACCGGCAGCGCGCCGCCGGACAAGGCGACATCCATCGCCCTTTCGGTCGTGGCGTAGCTGGACGTAACATCACCCGAAACGACGTCGGCATCGCCCAAGTCCAGGAGGCCCAGCGTCTCCAGAGGGTTGACGCCGCTGTCGGCATCCCAAGGGCGCAAGAGCTGTGATTGCTCTCTGATCGCGAAAGGACCCAGCCGCGAGCCGACGCGCTGCGGATGATTGCCACAATCAAAGGGCACGCCCAACACGACGGCCTTAGCGTTGCCGGGTGATGCGGCGTACGGCACACCCATAAAGGTCATCGGCGCGCGAAAGGGGCTGCCTTCGGTCATTCATGATCTCCGGAATATCGTGGTTGAGCCTGCCCTGGCGACTTGGCGCCGCCAAGGCAGACGTGGTTCAGGATGCGATCAAGTCGGTGTACCGGTTCAGGACATCCGCGTAGTTGTCCGCATACCAGGCCGCATCCACCGCAACCTGTTTCGCGTAGTTTTCCGGGTTGCCGGGATCGTCGGCGCGCAGATCCTCCGGGACCATCTCGCCGGCCGCAGGGTTCACCGGGCCGTTGCCCAGCGCCTTGAACAGCTCGACCTGGCTTTCGGGGTCCTGCGTCGATGCGACAAAATCCCATGCCTTGGCGCCAGCCGGGTTGCCCTTGGGCACGATCCAGGCGCCGGCAAAAAGGATGCCCTGGTTAAAGTGGAACTGCACCCGATTTTCCGTCTCCTCCCGCAACAGCAGCGCGCGGGTGTGCCAGAGGTTGCCCATGGTCACCTCGCGGTTGCGGAACAGCTCTTGGCTCTGTGAGCCCGACGTCCAGAAGATCGTGTTCTCGCGGATCTCGCGGATCTTCTCGAACGCGCGCTCGACATCAACCGGATAGAGCGAGGCGGCATCCGCCGCGTCGCCGTCCGCCATCAACGCAGCCTCCAGCATCCCTTCGAAGTTGTTGCGCAGGGTGCGCGTGCCCGGGAAATCCTTGAGGTTCCAGAAATCGGCCCAGTTTTGTGGCGCGATCTCATGCGCCTCGCTGTCCCATGTCAGCGCAAAGGAATATAGGTAGCTGCCGACGCCCCAATCTGTGCGGTGAATGTCGCGCAGCTTTGCCGGATCGACGACGTCCCAGTCGACCTTTTCCAGCAAATCCTGTTGCCCCAGATCGATCGAGGCGGGCAGGTTGCGGTCACAGACGTCCCACACGACCGCCTGACTTTCGACCATCGCCTTAATCTTGCCCGATGAGGGGCCAGACCCTTCCACGACGGTCGGCAGGCCATCCCGTGACGCGACGAAGGGATCCGCCCAGATGGTCTGGAACGCGGGCTGCGCATCGCCGCCCCAGTTCACCACGACCAGTTCGTCCGATGCGGCGTGCGCCGGCGTAAATTTCAATGCCAGCGGCATCACCCCGAGCGCGCCGAGTGCGCTCAGAAAACGGCGTCGATGCACCATCTTGCCGTTGGTTTTCTCGCGCAGGATGCTTAGGCAGTCTGCCGCGAATTCGAGTTCCGGTTTTTCCTTGGTCATCTTATCCTCCTTGCTGTTTTGGTTTTGGTTGGCCCGTAGAATTGCCGTGTCAGCGTTTCTTGATGGTCTGCAATATCATCAGGGCCACGGTTGCGAGGATCATCAGCGATCCGAGCGCAGCGATGGCCGGGTCGATGTTGTCCTCCAAGCCGTCCCAGATGCGGCGCGGCAGCGTGTAGACTTGCCGCATGGTGATGAAGAGCGCGACGATGATCTCATCCCACGAGATGAAAAAGGCAAAGACCGCGCCCGACAGCAAACCGCCCTTGATCTGTGGAAGCACGACCCAGGCCATGGTCCGGCCCGCGCTGGCCCCGAGGCTGCGCGCGGCCTGCTCGGTCCGGGGGTCGAAATTGGCCAGCGCCGCGGCGACCGTCAGGATGACGAAGGGCGTACCCTTCATCGCATGCACCAGGATCAGACCGGTGTAGGTATCCAACAGCCCGATCTCGGCCCAGCCCTTGTAGAAGGCGACCGAATGGACGATCGGTGGCACGATCATCGGGGCCAGCATAATGGGTTGCAGCACCCGCTCGGCCATGCCTCCTCTGCGCCATATGCCGATAGCGAAACTGGCGCCCAGCACGACGGCCAGCATCGCTGCCAAGGTGGCGACGAACAGGCTGTCCGCGATGCTGGCGATCCATTGCGGGTCGTCGATCAGGCTTTTGTAGTGGCGTAGGGAAATGCCGTCCTTGGGTAGCGAAAGGTACCGGTTCGGGGTCAGCGAGATCGGCAGCATGATCAGAACCGGCAGCGCGAGGAAACATGCAACGGCCCATGCGACGATACGCGGAAATAAAGAAGCGTTCATGACTTGCCCCCCTTCGAAGCCAGACCGCCGCCGACCTTGAGATACCGGCTCATCCAGATCGTCAGCGCGACGACGACCATCACCAGCACCGTTGCGAGCATCGTCGCGACGCCCCAGCGCAGGGTTTCGGAAATCTGGATCGAGATGTATTCCGCGATCATGACCACCCGTCCACCGCCCAGAATCGCAGGCGTGATGTAGAACCCCAGCGAAAAGATCATCACCAGGATCCCTGAGCCCGCGAGGCCCGGCAGGGATTGCGGAAAGAACACCCACCAGAAGGTGCGCCACCGGTTCGCGCCCAGTGCCCGCGAGGCGCGCAGCAGCGACCGGTCGATGCCCGCCATGTTGGCGTAGATCGGCAGGATCGCATAGGGCAACATGTAGTGAACCATGCCAATGATGACCCCCAGTTCGTTGCGCACCAGAATGAGCGGCGTGTCGATCAGGCCAATTCCCATCAGCAACTGGTTGATCAGCCCGTTGGGTTGCAGGATTGCCACCCATGCATAGGCCCGGATCAAGGCGCTGATCCAGAAGCTGGCCAGCACCACGAACAGCGCCACGGTGCGCGTCCGTGGCGCCATCGAATTGATGCCCAGCGAAAACATGTATCCCAGCAAAAGTGTCAGCGCCGTGGTCGACAGGCTGACACGCAGGGTGTTCAGCAAGATGCGGTGAAGGGCGCCGCTTTCGGCCAGCATCTGGTAGTTCTGGATACCCGGTTGCGGCTCCGTCACACTGAGTACGAGAACATTCAGAACCGGCAGGAAATACAGCAGCGCCAGAAAGGCGCAGGGCAGCACGATCATGAGCAGGTAGAACCTGTCGGTGCGCCCTGCTCCACTGGCAGTCTTGGGTGCAAAGGCAGTCATCACGCCGCTGCCGTTTCTTGCGGCAGGACCAGCGAAACGTCTGCGTCCCAGCCCAGCCAGACCTCAGCGCCCTCCGCCAGGCCGGGCTCTTGCGCGGCCTGGACGGCGGGGACATGCACGTTCAGCAACGTGCCACGTGCCTCGACGTCCAGTTCGACATGCGTGCCAAAGAAAGTAAGGCTGACGACCCGGCCCTGCACGCGATTCTGGTGCGCCGGCTCCTGCCGCGAGACGGCGATGCGCTCGGGGCGCACGGCGATGCAGGCGTCGCGAGGCACGTCAACACCGTCGCGCGGAAGCTGCGCCTTGATGGGGCCCAGCACCGTCAACGCGGTCACGGCGCCGGCATCAACGGTCGCGCCCGACATCGGAACGAAATTGCTGCGGCCCAGGAAACCGGCTACAAAGGCCGTCTCGGGACGCCAGTAGAGCGCGTCCGCCGATGCTATCTGCTGTATCTCGCCCGCGCGCAGGATCGCGATGCGATCGGACATCGATAGCGCCTCTTCCTGATCGTGGGTGACATATACGAAGGTGGTGCCGACCTTACGGTGCAGCTCCTTCAGTTCAGTCTGAAGGGTCTTGCGAAGGGATTTGTCGAGGGCACTCAGCGGCTCGTCCAGCAACAGCAGCTCAGGCTTGAACACCAACGCCCGCGCCAGCGCGACACGTTGCTGCTGGCCGCCCGACAGGGCTGCGGGCATGCGGTCGGCGTAGGGCTTCAGCTCCATCAGGGCCAGTGCATCATCGACGGCCTCGCGCGCCTTGGCCCGGCCGAGGTTGCGCGCACGCAGCGGAAAGTAGACGTTTTCCCAGACCGTCAGATGTGGAAACAGTGCATAGCCTTGGAACACCACGCCGAAATTTCGCGCCTCGGGCGGTATGTTGGTGATGTCCTGACCGTCCAGAAGGATGCTGCCGCTGGAGGGCTGCACAAACCCGGCGAGCGCCATAAGCAATGTCGTTTTGCCCGACCCCGACGGCCCCAGCAGCGTGAGGAATTCACCTGCCTTGATCTCAAGGTCAGTGGGCCGCAGGGCGACCGTCCGGCCATATGTCTTACCGACGCCGTTGAATGTCAGTGATTTCTTCATGTGCAGCAAAATCCTCCTGAGGTGGACCTAGACGGCAGAAGACCGTTTAAATCAAGCCAAATGATTTGTTGCGATTCATTCCAAAATTTTTAAAATGGTGAGATGCAATCGCACCGTGTCCTCCCCTTTCTACGCGCCTTCGACGCGGTGGCACGCCACGGCAATCTCCGCTCGGCCGCAGCCGAGCTGGGGCTGACGCCGGGCGCGGTCAGCTACCAGATGAAGATGCTCGAGCAGACGGCTGACCTCAGCCTTTTCGATCGCAGCAAAAGACGCCTTGATCTCACCGACAGCGGGCGCACCTTCTATCGCAGTGTTTCCAGCCTGCTGAGCGAGCTTGACACCGGCCTGCGCGAGATCGTGGAAAAGCAGAGCGACCACGCAGAACAGCACCTAGTGATTTCCGCGCCATCCGGGCTGGCGCATGCCTGGCTGGGGCCCAAACTGGTCAACCTTTCGAACAAGCTGGGGCTGACCTCCTTCGAAAGCCGCATCGCGCGCGAGGTCGCCCAGATCGACTGGCGCGAAGTCGACGTTGCCATTGTTTACGACAACCCTCCATGGACCGGCTTTTACTGGCAGATGCTACCGGAACTGCGCCTCTACCCCGTTTGTTCGCCTTCCTTGCTGCACAAGGTGCCGCTACGGAGCCTGCGAGATATGGCGCATCATCGGCTTCTGCACGAGGATCGCGGTGCGGAATGGGCGCGTTGGCTGAACGCCGCCAAATGCAGCGCGCAGCCCATGCAGAATGCGTATTTCAATCGTCTCTCCATGGCGGTCAATGTAGCTTTGACCGGGGCGGGTCTGGCGCTGGCGTCGGATTTTGTAACTCGTGAATATCTTAAAGCCGGATCCTTGATCCGACCGTTCAACGTATCCATTCCTGCATCCAAAGCCTATTATTTCGTAGTTTCAGAAAGCCGCCGCGACGAGCCGATGATCGAAATGTGCCGCGACCTCATCCTGTCTGAAATTTAACCTTACATTCAAAAAATTGGTTGATCCTGTGGTAATCCCCCCCGAAATTAAGGGGCTTCATAAGTAGAATTTTCTCGGCAAGATGCCGTCGTGTTTCCCACGACTGCCGCCAGATGCGGGTTTCGCAAATTCCCGGACACGGATTTCAGTAATTCCCGGACACGCGTTTCGGTAAATCCCGGACAGCTCC
>NZ_JAPWHW010000010.1 GCF_028369135.1 Roseovarius sp. ZX-A-9 | reverse complement strand
TGCGGCATCAACCCATCCGCAATCGCCGCCTCAAGATAGGCAGGCTCACACCCGTCCAGACAAATCGCGATCGCACAGACCTGCGGCACGGGGTAGCGGCGCTCATTCACCGTCACGGGGGAAGATATCGACATCGTGTTTCCTTTGACTTTATGCTGCAAGTTTCTTGCGTTCTTCGAGGGCCTCGGCGGGCGGTGCAGCAGAGCGCACGCCCATCTCGGCCAATGTGTCGCGCGCGGCGTCCACCGCCTGGCGCATCACATGTTCGTCCATATGGCCGATACACCCGATGCGAAAGCTGTCCACGACTGTAAGCTTGCCGGGGTAGATGATGAAGCCACGGGCCTTCATCGCGTCGTAGAACGCGGAGAAATCAAAGGCCGGATCGGCGGGGCAGAAGAACGTCACGATGATCGGGCTGAGCCAGCGATCATCGAGCAGCGTCTCGAAGCCCAGATCGCGCATGCCCGCAACCATGACATCGCGGTTCTTGGCATAGCGCGCACCACGCCCGGCCACGCCACCCTCGGCAGCATGCTCTGCCAGCGCGGTCATGAAAGCCGCGACCACATGGGTCGGGGGCGTAAACCGCCATTGGCCAGTCTTTTCCATCGCCGCCCATTGCGCATGGACATCGAGTGACAGCGAGTGGCTGTTGCCCTTGGCGGCCTCCAGCTCATCCTTGGCAGCGATGACAAAGCCGAAGCCCGGCACACCCTCGATGCATTTGTTGGCCGACGACACCATCGCGGCGTATTTGACGCGCTGCACTTCCAGCGGGATCGCACCGAAGGCGGACATGCTGTCGATCAGCACCTTGCGCCCGGCGGCATGGGTCGCATCTGCGATCTCCTCGACCGGGTTGAGGATACCGGAACTGGTTTCGCAATGGATGATCAGCACATGGGTGATCGCCGGATCGGCTTCCAGGATCTCGGCCACTTCGGCGCCACGCGGCGGCAGGTAGTCGCCCTTGTCGAGCAGGTGATAGTCACGTCCCAGGCAGGCCATCGTCTGCGCGGCACGCAGCCCGTAGGCCCCGTTCGCCAGTACCAGCACCTTGCCATCCCGAGGGACAAAGGACCCGAGCATCGCCTCGACGCAATAGGTGCCAGACCCCTGAAGGGGCACGCAATCATAGGCATCCGCCCCCGGCCCGATCAGATCGAGCAACCCGGCCCGCAGCGATCGGGTCATCGCGCGAAAATCGTCGTCCCAGCTGCCCCAGTCGCGCAGCATCGCCTGTTTCACCGTGTAGGAGGTGGTCAACGGACCGGGCGTAAGCAGATAAGGTTCACCGAGTTCGGGAGGGCGAATGGCGGCTTGTTCAGTTGTCACGGGCTTTACTCCTCGGAACGACAATCTGCGATCTGTCTAGGCCCTGATGACCCATATGAAAAATTGTTAATTGCAATATGTTCAGAAGCGTAGCTTATATGTGGCGACCGACGCATAGATATGAGGATGAACCGCCGCATGCGCTACAGCCAGATCCGCGCCTTTCACTACGTCGCAACCTGCGGTGGTTTTTCGCGCGCCGCCGAGACATTGGGCCTGACCCAACCGGCCATTTCCGAGCAGGTCCGCAAACTGGAAAGCGACCATGATATCCTGCTGTTCAACCGCAACCGCAAACAGGTAACCCTGACGCCCGTGGGCGAAGAACTACTGATCTGTACCAGAAGGTTATTCGAAGTCGAGGACCAGATCACCGAAGTGCTGTCGGAAAATCGCGCGGCACTGGATGGCAAGCTGCGGATCATCGCGGACAGCGCCTTTCACCTCACGGACCGGTTGAAGGCCTATCGCAAGCGGCATCCCAAAGTGTTCATCTCCGTGCGGACCGGCAATACGACCGAGATCGTCGAGGCCTTGCGCAGCTACGATGCCGAGATCGGTGTCGTCGGCAGCCTGAACCCCGGCCCCGATATGGAGGTTCGCAGCCTGGGGGCCTCGCCGATCATCGCCTTTGCGGCAAAGACCCTGATACCGGACATGCCGCAGGCGATGTCGCTTGCGCAGTTGGCGACATACCCGCTCATTTTTCGCGAGGCCGGCTCCAGGACCCGGCAGAAGCTGGAAAAGGCGGCGGCAGCGCGGAACATAGAACTGGTCCCCGCAATCGAGGTCGAAGGCCGCGAGGCGGTACAGGAAGTGGTGGCTGCGGGCGCCGGCGTCGGCTTTGTTTCAGAGGCAGAATTCGGCTATGATGCGAGGCTGGCCCGGATCACGATATCGGACGCGGATATGGCGATGAGCGAATCGCTGGTCTGTCTACGGCAGCGCAGCAACGTGCGCACGATCCGCCGCTTCATGGACATCATCGCCGAAGGCACAGCGCAGCCGGGCACGGAGAAACCTTCGGCAGCGCCGGTTGGTTAAAGCGTTTCGCATTTAATCCGAGATACAGACCAGATGCGAAACGCCTACAACATTGAAAGGGCGTGGACCAAATCAGGCGTCCTGCCCGACCTCCTGCCGCTGATCCCCCAACCCGGCGATCCCCAGTTCCATCACATCCCCGGCCCTGAGAAATACCGGCTGAGGTTTCATGCCCAGCCCCACGCCGGGCGGTGTGCCGGTCGAAATCACATCACCGGGATGCAGTGTGAACAACTGGCTGAGATGTTCGATGATCTCGGCCACCGTGAAAATCATCGTCGCGGTCGTACCGGTCTGCATCCGCTTGCCGTTCACATCCAGATACATGTCCAGCGCCTGCGGGTCGGGCACCTCGTCGCGCGTCACCAGCCAGGGACCCGTCGGGCCGAAGGTGTCACAGCTCTTGCCCTTGGTCCATTGCCCGGTCAGGCCACTCTGAAAATGCCGCTCTGACACGTCGTTCACCACGCAATACCCCGCGACATGATCCAGCGCCTGCGCCCGATCCACGTATTTGCAGGTTCGCCCGATGACCACGCCCAGTTCCACCTCCCAATCGGTACGGGTCGAACCGCGCGGCAGCATCACCGTGTCATTGGGGCCGACGATTGCCGAGTTCGCCTTCATGAACAGGATGGGGTGCTCGGGGATCGCGGACCCGGTTTCGGCGGCATGGTCCGAATAGTTGAGGCCAATGCAGCAGAATTTCCCGATATCCCCGACACAGGCACCAAGCCGCGGATTGCCTGCGACGCGGGGCAGGTCATCAGGGTTCAAGGCGCGCAACCGTGCCAGGCCGTCATCCGACAGCACGTCCCCTGCGATATCGTCGATCACGCCCGACAGATCGCGCAGATCGCCATTTGCATCCAGCATTCCCGGCTTCTCGGCGCCAGCCTCTCCAAATCTCAGCAGTTTCATCTCGTGTCCCTTCCGCTATTGTCCCCGGCCGCCGCAGCCGCCATTCATCCATCCCAGCGTGGCGTCTGTATCGCCTCCGGGGTTGTACTCTGCACCGATGGGCCGGGTCCATCCGAGCCGCTCGAGAACTGCCCAGATATGCGGATAATTCAGCTCGCCATGATCAGGCGGTCCACGATCCGGCACGCTGGCTATCTGGATATGCCCGATCAGGGGCAGCAGCGCCTCCAGCCGGTGGATGACATCACCCTCGACCCGTTGCACATGGTAGCAGTCGAACATCAGTTTCAGGTTGGGCGCGCCGACCTCTTCGATGATCGCGGCCGCCTGCGCGGTGGTGGTCAGGAAATATCCCGGTGCATCATGGGGGTTGAGCGGCTCGATCAGGATCATCCGCCCTTGGGCAGCCGCGCAGGCATGCCGCAGCGTCTCGACAAAGGCCGCATGCGCCGCGGCCCCGGTAGCGTTTCCCGCCATGACATGCACGGCCTCCGCGCCGATGGCAGCACTGTAACTCAGCGCTTCGTCCACCGCCGCGATGGCCTCTGCCTGCCGGCCCGGCAGCGCCGAGAGCCCGTTTTCGCCGGGCCTGCCCCGCCGGGTATTCAGGCCCAGCATCGGCAGACCGGTCTCGGCCAGTGCGGCGCGCATGTCCTCGACGGCCACATCATAGGGCCAGTGACATTCGACCGCTGCGAACCCGGCCGCCCCGGCGGCCCGAATGGCGTCGGGCAACGCGCGGTCAGTCCAGAGAAAACCCAGATTTGCGGAAAAGCGCAGCATCAGGACCCGTTCGGGGCTGTCGCACCGGCACGCTTCGGCTCACGCCCCGCAACGCCACACCAGAACCGAAAGGTTTCAGCCGCCATGTTCCGTCTCCTGTACAGCCGTCTGCGCGATACGTCCGGCGCAGCCACATTGCCCGGCCTGTGGCGAAATAGAGAGAACCCACCGTATCTTGGCAAGCCTCAATTGCTGATCTGCCTACGCGTCTCCCCCTACCCGCGCCGGTTATGGACCGCTCGCCACCGCTCTGGTCAAGGACGGCTACAGCAACGCCCGCTCTGCCGACGGCCATCGCTTCAGCAAGACGCTGGAGCAGAGCCCACTTCATCTGCCATTTTTTCGCGTTTTCTCCGGGTCGCTTTCGGTGCAGAACACCTATGGGACGGGCACGTTGCCGTCCTCGCTGACTGAGAAAGGGCAATCCCATGGCAAACCATCTTTATGACAGTCTCTTTGGCATTCATGCGGGCAAGGAGACACCCTTCCTGCATCTGCCGGACGGCGAGGTGATTACGCATGGGGCATTTCTGCAGACAGCCGCGCGTCTTGCCGGTGCGCTGACCGCCTTGGGCCTGAAGCCGGGTGACCGCGTCGCGGTACAGGTGCAAAAATCACCGCAGGCACTGGCGCTCTGCGTCGCCTGCGCACAGGCGGGGCTGGTATTCCTGCCGCTGAACACTGGCTACACGGTCGATGAGCTGTCCTATTTCATCGAAAACAGCGGCGCGTCCCTCGTCGTCTGCGACGCATCCGCGCAAGCAGGCCTCGCCCCTGTGGCGACACAACTTGGGGCCGCGCTGGAGACGCTGAACGCAGATGGCAGCGGCACCCTGACCGAGCGCGCGGAGAGCTTCCCCCCTGCCTTCGATACTGTACCGCGCGCGCCCGATGATCTTGCCGCCTTCCTCTACACCTCCGGCACCACGGGGCGGTCCAAGGGCGCGATGCTGACTCATGACAATCTGGTATCGAATGCCAAGACTTTGGCCGATCTCTGGCAGTTCACCAAAGATGACGTGTTGATACACGCGCTGCCGATCTTTCATCTGCATGGCCTTTTCGTCGCGACCAACGTTGCGTTGGCGACAGGGTGCAGCATGATCTTCCATCCCCGCTTCGATCTGGATCAAGTGATCGCGGCCCTGCCCAGCGCCACCGCGATGATGGGGGTGCCGACCTTCTACACTCGGCTGCTGGGCGACGCGCGCTTTACCCGTGAATTGGTCGCCGGCATGCGGCTCTTCATCTCCGGCTCCGCCCCACTTCTGGCCGAAACCCATGCCCAGTTCGAGGCCCGCACCGGCCATCGCATCCTGGAACGCTACGGCATGACCGAAACCAGCATGAACACCTCCAACCCCTACGAGGGCGAGCGGCGCGCGGGCACGGTGGGCTTTCCGTTGCCGGGGGTCGAATTGAAGATCACCGACCCAGATACCGGCGCGACCTTGCCCACCGACACGGTCGGGCAGATCGAGGTGCGCGGCCCCAATGTGTTCAAGGGCTATTGGCAGATGCCGGAAAAGACCGCCGCGGAACTGCGCGATGACGGCTTTTTTATAACCGGTGATCTGGGCCGGGTCGACGCGGATGGCTACGTGCATATCGTCGGGCGGTCCAAGGACCTGATCATCTCGGGCGGCTACAACATCTATCCAAAGGAAATCGAACTGGTGCTCGATGACGCGCCCGGCGTGCTGGAAAGCGCGGTGATCGGCGTGCCCCATCCCGACTTTGGAGAGACGGTGCTGGGCGTCCTTGTCCCCGCACCGGGGCAGACACCCGATCTTGACGCCATCATGGCCCTCGTCAGCAACAGCCTCGCGCGGTTCAAGCATCCGCGAAAGCTGGTCCTGTTGGACGAGCTGCCACGCAACACCATGGGCAAGGTGCAAAAAAACCTGCTACGCGACCGGTACCAAGGCATGTTCGCGAAGCCCTGACCGCTGCGCCGCCTGCCCTTGCGCCGGTGGACGTAGTTTGTCAGGCTTGCCGCTGCCCGGCGAAACCCTGAGGGCCCAATGACAGAAACCACCCCGCGCGCGCAGTCACCGATGCGCTGCGTGCTGATCCCGCGCTTCAACATGCTGGCCCTCACCAGCATGCTGGAGCCGTTGCGCCTTGCAAATACGCTGTCGCCGTCGCCGCTCTACCGCAGAAGCTTTCATTCGGTCGATGGCGACTACATCACCTCGATGGACGGTTTCGGTATTGCCTGCGCACCAGTGCCCGAGCGGTTGAACCGTTCCGAGACGGTGCTGCTCTTCGGGGGGCCGGGCAGCGTGCATTACCGCAACCCGCGCCTGTTTTCATGGCTGCGCCTGCAGGCCCGGCTGGGCGCGCGCATCTGTGCCGTCGATCTTGCCCCGCATATCGTCGCGCGCGCGGGCCTGCTGAACGGGCAGAAGGCGACGCTGCACTGGACGGCATTGCCGGGATTCCAGGAACAGTTTCCCGATGTCACAGCGGTTGAGCAACTCTTCGTGGCGGACGGCCCGGTGCTGACGGCGGCGGGCGGCACGGCGGGGATTGACCTGATGCTGCATGTTGTCGGCCAGATGCATGGGGCCGCTCTGTCTGGTGAGATATCGGACCGGATGACCCACCACCCGATCCGGCCTGCAACCGCGCAACAACGCGTCACACTGGGCCGCAGTGACGCCCGTCTGCCGCAATCGGTGCGCGCTGCCGTCGACCTGATCGAGGCCCATGTCGCCGACCCGGTAAGCGTGCCGGAAATCGCCGCGCGGATAGGCCTGTCACACCGCCAGCTGCTCCGCGAATTTTCCGCCGCGATGGGGTGCAGCGTCGTGCAGTTCGGTCTGCTGCTCAGGCTGCAACATGCCCGTGTCCTGCTGATGTCGACCGGGCTGGGGGTGCGCGAGGTCGCCACTGCGACAGGGTTCAATTCACTGTCACATTTCGCCCATGCGTTCAGAAAATGCTTTGGCAGGCCGGCCAGCGCCTTTCGCTCCGCACAGCCAGACATCGAACCCGAGCCGCACTGGCCCGGCGCATTGCATGCGTTTCTCGACACGCACGAAGTGCGCCGCCGGATCAATCAGCAGATGGCCGGCGCGCAAGGGGGGTGAAACGCGTCACCGCAGTGCCGGCATCACCTCGTCACAGAACAGCTTGAGCGAACGCTTCTGCTCTGCATGCCCAAGGCCCAGCGACGCATAATAGATGAATTCGTTTATCCCCAGATCGCGGTATCCCTGAAGTTTCCTGATCGCCGTCTCGGGCGAGCCGAACATCAGGTTTTCCTCCAGCATCGCCGGATCGTACTGCTCGCGTCCTGCCAATTGATCGAGCGGGATCGAGGCAGGAAAGCCGTTCTTCACGTCACCGGCATTGCGGAAGAGGTTCTCGAACTGGCTCAGCACGGTGCGAATGGCGCGCAGCGCCGCATCGCGATCCGCATCATTGTCGTAGATCGCGGCATGCCGCATCAGCGCAAAGCGCGGGGTCCAGCCGTTATCGGCTTTGGCGATCGCGTCGTCGAGTTGTTGCTTGTAAAGTTCGGCTTCGGAAAATGGGCGGGTCAATGGCCAGCAATTGATGTTGCATTTGTTCTGCACCGCATAGTCATAGGTGATCGGCGAGCGCGCCGCGACCCAGACGGGCATATCGCTCTGGAGCGGTTTCGGCACCGAGGTCGATGTGGGGAACTGCCAGAACTCGCCGTCATGTGCATAGTCGCCCTGCCAGAGCGCGCGGACCGCAGGCAGCATTTCCTGCATGTAGCGGTAGGCTTCGGACTGTTTCAGCCCCGGGCGCATACGGTCAAACTCACGCTGATAGGCGCCCGAGCCGATGCCAAACTCCAGCCGCCCGCCGCTGATCAGGTCCAGCAGCGCGGCCTCTCCGGCCAGGTTGATCGGGTGCCAATAGGCGGCGGTGGCAACAGCCGTGCCCAGCCGGATCTTGCTGGTTTCACCGGCCCACCAGGTCAGGATCTGGAACGGGTTCGGCGCGATGGTCATCTCCAGCGCATGGTGCTCGGCGGCCCATACGATCTCAAAGCCGCCCTCTTCGGCCATCTGCACCATTTCGATGGTGTGGCGCGCCACATCCTTCATGTCGAGGCTGTCGTCGATCCGCTCGAGATTGATCGCGAGTTGAAATTTCATCTGTCGTTACCTTCTGCTGCTTGTGTCACCGCGCGTGTCACGGTTTCGGGGCCAACATGATCGTTCACCGCATCACGAACGGGTTTGCGATGGGTTCATCCGATGTGTTCATCCACACGGTCTTGGGGCGCGTATAGTCATACATCGCCTGAAACCCGCTCTCGCGGCCGTAACCGGACCCCTTGATGCCGCCGAATTCGGCGATGGGCGACACGGCGCGGTAGGTATTCACCCAGACGATCCCGGCCCGCACGGCGGCTGACATGCGCAGGCTGCGCGCGCTGTCGCGGGTAAAAATGCCTGCGGCCAGCCCATGCTCGGTATCGTTGGCCAGCGCCAGCACCTCCTCTTCGGTGCGGAACCGCTGGACACACAGGACCGGGCCGAACAGCTCGGTGTCGACAATCCGCATGTCCTGTCGCGGACAGTCGATAATCGTCGGCAGGAAATACAGCCCGGCCATACCCTCGGGTTGTGCGCCGCCCACCAGAACCGTGCCACCCTCCTCTACCGCGTGCGCGACCTCGGACTTGATATGATCCAGCTGCCCTTGCGTGCAGAGCGGCCCCATCTGGGTTTCCTCCGCCAGCGGATCACCGATGACAATCTGGCGCGCCAGTTTAGTCATCCGCTCCAGAAACTCGTCTGCGATATCCTCATGCAGATAGAGCCGTGACCCCGCCACGCAGCTTTGGCCCGTCGCGCCGAAAATACCCGCGATCGAGGCGTTGACCGCGCTTTCGATATTGGCGTCATCAAAGACGATGAAGGGGGATTTTCCGCCCAGTTCCAGACTGACTTCGGCAAAGTTCTGTTTCGAATTCTCCAGCACATGCCGCGCGGCCCCCGGCCCGCCGGTGAACGAAATGCGCGCCACCAAAGGATGCGACGTCAGCACCCGACCGCAGGGATCACCATGTCCAGTGACGATGTTCACCACGCCGGGCGGAATCCCCGCTTCTTCGATCAATCTACCAAATTCCAGCATGGCGGCGCTGGCATGTTCGGACGCCTTGAGCACGATGGTGTTTCCCGCCGCCAACGCCGGCCCCATTTTGACCGCCACAAGAAACAGCTGACTGTTCCAAGGCACCACGGCCGCCACGACGCCCAGCGGTTCGCGCCGGGTGAAAACGAACATGTCGGGCTTGTCGATGGGCAGGGTTTCCCCCGCGATCTTGTCAGCGCAGCCTGCATAGAAGTGAAAAAATTCAGCAATGTATTTGGCCTGCCAGCGGGTCTCTTTCAGCATCTTGCCACTGTCGACGGATTCGGTGCGCCCCAGTTCCTCGGACTTGTCGGCCAGCAGATCAGCCAACTTGCGCAGACATTTGCCACGCTCAGTCGGCGTCATCCTGGCCCATGGCCCTGTCAGAAAGGCGCGGTGCGCGGCGCGCACGGCGCGGTCAACGTCATCGGCGGTCGCCTCGGGAATACGTGCCCAGACATCGCCGGTGGCGGGATTGATGCTGTCGAATTGCCCCCCGTCCGAGGCCGGGCACCACGCCCCGTCAATCAGCATCTGGTAACTTGTGATATTTGCCATCTGGCCGCCCCTCTTCTGCACATCTGATTCCCATACTGACGCCTCATCATTTGGAGGGTTGCGATTTTTGGACAATTCTTGGCGGTTAAAGACAACCGCACCCACCGCGAGTGCGACACGTTAGAAAAACGGACACTACGAAGCGTGCGGCAAACAGACGGCCAGCGCGCAGACACCAGAGCGGAGGCCCCGATGGCGCATACAGCAGATGGCACATGTTTCGATCGTTCCGGCCCGAAAGGCGCACCGGCGGTGGTGCTGATCCACGGGCTCGGCCTGTGCAGGCAGGTCTGGCAATGGCAGCAGCCCGCCCTGGCTGAACGTTATGACGTCATCACCTATGACCTCGCGGGCCACGGTGACAGCGCGCCCCCCGCAACGGAACCGTCGCTGACTCTCTTCTCGGACCAACTGGCGGGCGTTATGGACGCTTGCGACATCAAGCGTGCGGCGATTGTCGGGTTTTCCTTGGGCGGCATGATCGCCCGGCGCTTTGCCCAGGATCACCCGGACAGAGCAGCGGCGCTGGTGATCCTGCACTCACCGCATCAGCGCACCAAGGAGGCACAAGCGGCCATCCTGGCCCGCGTCGAACAGGCCCGTCTTCACGGGCCCGCAGCCACGGTGGAGGCGGCGCTGGAACGTTGGTTCACCGAAAGGTTTCGCCGCGACAACCCAGACATGATGGATCTGGTGCGCCGTTGGGTGCAAGCCAATGACATCGCCATCTATCATCGCAATTATCGCGTGCTCGCCGATGGTATCGACGAAATCACCGCGCCACAGCCGCCGATCAGCGCCCCCACGCTGGTGGTCACGGGCGAGGAGGATCATGGCAACGGCCCCGAAATGACGCAGGCCATCGCGGCCGAGATCGCAGGTGCCGAAACCCACATCCTTCGCGGGCTGCGCCACATGGCACTGGCAGAGGACCCCGCCCAAATGAACCGGCTGCTGCTCGGCTTTCTGGAGCGTCACATGAACGGGGCAGCGGCATGAGCGGCGGCATCCTCGACGGTATCCGCGTCCTTGATCTGTGCAGCGGCGCCTCTGGGCGCTGCGGCGCAATGCTGCTGGCCGATCAGGGGGCCGAGGTGATCCGTATCCACCCCATGCCCGGCGCCACAGTCGCAGCCGGGAGCCCGACGCTGGACCGCAACAAGAAGAGCGTCACGCTCGATCTGTCCACGCCGGACGGCATGGACGGGATTCGCACGTTGCTGCGCAGTGCCGATGCCTTTGTCAGCGATCTGCCCCCCGGCAGGTTGCAGGCTCTGCAGTTGGACGATGACACGCTGGCGGCTCTCAATCCACGGCTTGTCCATGCTCATCTTCCCGCAACGGATGACGACATGCCGGACTCTGGCCCGATGCTTGCCTTCGGGGTGATGGCGGCGTTGCGCGAGGCCGAGGCCACCGGCAAGGGGCAGCGCGTCGATATCACGGCACCGTCATCGCCCGAGACGCCTGGCGCGCTGGCATTCTCTGCCCATGCCGCGCGCGCACCGCAGGCCCCGCCCCCTCCGGGGCACGACACCGATACCTACCTGTCGGAAATGCCCGCATTACCGATGACGGACACCGAAAAGCGCGCTTTGCGCGATGCGATGGGCACATTCGCCACCGGCGTCACCATCGTGACCACATTGCAGGCGGACGGCACGCCGCGCGGCTTCACGGCGAATTCGTTCACATCGGTATCGCTCGATCCGCCGCTGCTGCTGGTATGCATCGCCAAGACGGCCCATAGCTGCGAAACCTTCTGCGCGGCACCGCATTTCGCGGTCAACGTGCTGAGCGAAGACCAAAAGGCGGTCTCGAACCTCTTTGCGTCGCGCGATCCCGACAAGTTCGACAAGTGCGACTGGCGCGGCGGGGCCGCCGGAATGCCGGTGATCGATGGCGCGCTGGCCGGGATCGTCTGCACCCGTGAACGGCTGATAGATGCCGGTGACCACGTGATCCTGCTGGGCCGGGTGATCGACTTTGCCGCGCGCAGGGCCGCCCCGCTGGGCTATTTCAAGGGCAATTATTTCACCTTCGGCCTAGAAGAAGAACTGGTCTCGGCTGCGTCGCAGGCCGGTCCGGTCAAGATCGGTGCGCTACTGGCACGCGGGCGACAATTGCTGCTCAGCGTCAGCGCTGACGGCGTGATCGGTGTGCCCTCGGCAGATACGCCGCGCCAAAGCCTGCCCGCGCTCAAGAAACATCTGGAAAAGCTGCGGATCAAGGCGCGGCTCGATTTCCTCTATGCGGTCTATCAGGACAGCAGCAGCGGGCATCACGGCATCTACTATCACGGCACCGCCGAGGGCTATACGCCACCGGGGCACAAGTTTTTCGATCTCGACGAAATCCCGCTCTCGAAACTGCCCAGCGCGGCCGAACGCAGCATGCTGACCCGCTACTGCGAAGAATTCCGCCATGGCAGCTTTGGCATCTATCTGGGCGACGAGACCACCGGCACCGTCAGGCACTATGCAGCGCCCGATGACGTCTGACATTTCAACCATGATCCAAGAGGTAATTCATGTTTCCTGAACTGCGCAAAATCGTGACTTTCGACGAGGACATCCACCGCGAAGGGGAACGTGCCGCCGACCCTGTGCTGCGAATGATCGGCGTGGCCGCCGTGCTGCGCAATCCGTGGCACGGGCTGGGCTATGTCGAGGATCTGGCCCCCGAGATCAAGCGCCTGGCACCACCACTAGGCAAGGTCCTGACCGACCGACTGATCGCGCTGGCCGGATCAGGTGACGCCATTGAGGCCTACGGCAAAGCCTGCATTGCAGGCACCGATTGCGAGTTGGAACATGCCTCGGCGTTGATCCACACGCTGCAATTCGGCAATTTTTACCGCGAGGCCGTGGGTGCCAAGAGCTATCTGGGCTTCACCAACACGCGCGGCCCTGCAAACACCCAAATACAGGTGCCGCTGATGGACAAGCACGACACCGGGCGGCGATCGCATTACCTGACGGTGCAGTTCTCGATCTACGATGCGCCCGCACATGACGAAGTGGTCGTGGCGCTGGGGGCGGCGACCGGTGGACGTCCGCATCACAGGATCGGTGACCGGTATTCCGATCTAGCTGCATTGGGCCGCGATGTGCAGAACCCGGCAGGCGTTGACTGAACCTTGCCGCCAGACCCTCGGCCCCGAGGCGCAAGCGCGCCTCGGGTGTGCCTTGGCTCAAAGCTAGTATGATACGGGCCCGACAATCGGCCCGTGGCGCCCTTCGCACGCCGCCTCACGCCGCTTCGTAATCTGAGAACCCGTTATGCACTGCCTCCGGCTTGTTGCCGAAGGGATCACGCAGATAGGCGGCATAGACATCCGGTATCGAATAATTAGCCCGCACTCCCGGCGCGCCCTCACCCGAGCCCGCTAGTCCTGCGCGCCCAGGATGCGAGTGAGGTTCGAAAACCGGGCGATCAGGCTGAACACCGTGATATTGATCAGCAGGAAAACCACCGCGATAGAAGCGATAACCGGCGAATAGCCATAGCGCAGCGCGTTGAAAATCTTGACCGGCAGCGTCTCGACCGTAAAGCCGACGGTCATCAGCGCGATGATATATTCATTGAGGCTGAGCACGAAGCAGAAGGCAAACCCGGCAAAGGCGAAAGGCGCCGCGATGGGCAGGATCACGGTGCGAAAGACCACCGCATTGCTGGCGCCCATGGTCTGGCTTGCCTCGATCAGGGATTTATCGACACTCTCCAACCCCAGCGAGATCGTGACCAGCGGCAACGCCAGCAGAAAGATCGCGTGCGCGATGATCACGTTGATCATCAGCCCGTGAAAGCCGGTGCTGGTGAACAGCAGCAAGAACCCCAACGCCATGATCACCGGCGGCAGGATAAAGGGCGCGATCCCCAGCCCGAAAAGCGCCCGCGCATAGCGCAGACCGTAGCGCCATGCAGTATAGGCCACCGGCAGCGCGATCAGCACCGACAGCGTGGCGGCGGCCAACGCGATTACCAGCGAATTCATCAGCGCGGCAAACCAGTCATTCGCGACAAAAATCTCGGCATACCAGCGAAAGGAAAACCCGCGCGGCGGGAAGGCAAGGAACCGCTTTTCGTTGAACGACACGGCAGTGATCACGATGATCGGGCCGATCAGGTATATCGCGAAGATTGCCAGGTAGAGGCGGCGCAGGATGTTCATGACTTGCCTCCAAAGAATTTCGTGACCCCGTAGATGACACTGGCACTGATAACCAGCAGCACAACCGCGAGCGCCGAGGCAAACGGCATGTTGAAATTGAAGATCGCCTGATCGGTGATCAGCACCGACAATGTCCAGTGTTCGGGCTTGCCCAACACCTGCGGCACGATGATCGCACCAAGTGTCAGGACGAATATCGTCACCCCGCCAGAGATGATCGCAGGCCGCGTGACCGGCACGACCACCGTGAAAAACGTGCGCAGTGGTGACGCGCCCAGCGTGCGTGCGGCCTCGGTCAGGCTGCGGTCCAACCGGCTGAGCGCCGGGTAGAGCAGCAGCACCGAAAACGGCACCGCCAGGTAGACCAGCGCCGCCAGCACCGCCCCTGCGGACGGCGCCATGGAAAAGCTCTTTTCCGCCAGCCCGACCCAGACCAGGATATTGGCGATACCGCCCGTGCGCGACAGCAGAATCTGCCAACTGAAGGCAATCAGCACTTCCGACAGCGACAGCTGCGCCAGAATATAGATCAGCCAGACGGTCTGCGAGCGGGGCCCGAACTGTGTCAGCATATAGGTGAACGGAAAGGCGATCAGCAGGCTCAGCAGCGCGATCAGCGCGCACAGCCCGGCCGAGAACAGTGCCCGCTCGATATAGAACCAGCTCGCGAACCGGTCGAAATGCTCCAGGCTGAAGCCAAGCTGGTAGTCCCCGTCAGCGGTGGGGACCGAAACGCTGGTCAGCAGGATCAGAACGAACGGCACCATGAAGAAGATGCCGATCATCACGGATGACGGGATCAGGCCTATGGACCGGGTCAAGCGGGTGCCCTCTTGCATGCCCCCGCCCCCTCAGGCCGCCAGAACGGTACAGGCGCCCGCAGGCATCTCCACCGTCACCGCATCGCCGATCCGCACATCCGGCCAGTCCTTGGGTGTGAGCACCGAAATCACTTCGTGCCCGTCGCAATCCACCAGGATTTCGATTGTCGCACCGATATCACGGACAAAGCTGACCTTGCCGGTGACGGCATTGGCCGGGGCGCTTGCGCCAATGGGACGCACAAAGACCTCTTCAGGCCGCGTCATCAGCAGCACATCGGTACCGGCGGGCTGTCCCACGGCACCGTGCTCGACGCGTAATTCCGCACTACCCACACGCACTGCGTTTTCGCCCGACATCTTGGCGGGCAACAGATTGCTGGTGCCGATGAAACCGGCGACGAACTTGTCCACCGGCTTCTTGTAGATCTCCATCGGCGATCCGGTCTGCAGTACCCGCGCACGGCCCATGACCACGATCTCGTCGGCCATGGTCATCGCCTCGGTCTGATCGTGGGTGACAACGACGGTGGTGATGCCCAGCTCCTGCTGCAACTTGCGCAGCTCGATCTGCATCGCCTCGCGCAGGTTTGCATCCAGCGCCGACATCGGTTCGTCCAACAGGAATATCTGCGGGTTGAGGGCCAGAGCCCGGGCAATGGCAACGCGCTGTCGCTGCCCGCCGGATAGCTGCGAAATGCGCCGGTCCGCCACCCCCGGCAGGTGCATCATGTCCAGGAGTTCTTTCGCGCGATCCTCGCGTTCCGACCGCGAATGGCCGCGGATGCGCATGGCATAGGTGATATTCTCGCCCACGCTGAGATGCGGGAACAACGCGAAAGACTGGAACACCATGCCGATATCACGTTGGTGCACCGGGACGCGGGTCAGGTCCTTTCCCTCGAAAGAGATGCTGCCCTGCGTCGGCTCTTCCAGCCCCGCGATCATCCGCAAGAGCGTGGTCTTGCCGCAGCCCGACGGGCCGAGAAAACAGATCATCTCGCCGGTTTTGAAATGCAGGTTCACATCCTCGACGGCGGTGACATTGCCGAATTTCTTGGTGACGCCTTCGATGATGAGACCAGACATGGCACGCGTTCTCCTGGGCTTCGTGTGGCAAAGAGGCCCGCCCATTGCCGGGCGGGCCTGTGGATAGGGATAGGGTCCGGCCCTACCCTGCGATCATCTTGTTCCAGGTATCCGAAATCCAGGCGGCATGTTCCTGATAGATGTCATAACGCGGGATGATCGGCTCCAGCGGGCTGGCGACGGCCGCCAGTTCGGCCTCGCTGAGGTCCATCAGATCGGTGTTGATCACCGGCGCCGTGCCGACATTGCGCGACAGCAGCGCCTGGGTTTCGGGCGTCGACATGAAATTGATGAATTCATGCACTTCATCCACCGCGTTGGCATATTCGGGCACGATCCAGTAGCCACTGTCCAGAATGCCGCCCTCCTTGGGGAAGGTCGAGACCACCGGGAAGCCCTCGGCAGCGGCAAGGCCCGCCACGTCGTGATAGTACTGGCCCATCGGGATCTCGCCATCCTGCAACTGTTGCTGGAACGATCCCTCGTCCTTGTACCACAGGCGCACGTTGGGCACGACTTCGCTCAGCTTGTCGAAGACTTTCTGGATGCCTTCCTTGGTGTCCAGAATGTCGGTGCCGCCAAAGAAGGTGGTGGCCGTCACTTCGAGCAGGAACGAGTTCGTCGCCAGCCCCAGAAGCCCGATCTTCCCTTCATACTGGCTATCCCACAGTGCCGCCCAGCTCTCGGGTGCGACGGGGATCTCGTCAGAGTTGGTGCACAGCGTGATGTACCACGACACGCCGCCCACACCGTAAAGCCCACCATCTTCGTAGCGATCCTGGAACCGGTCGGGCATGTTCTTGAGGTTCGGAAGCTTCGATTCATCCAGCGTCTGGAACAACTTTTGCCGCGCGCCGTTGTTGCGCGGAATGCCCGCCATCAGCGAGACATCCGCCGGCGCGGTCTTGGCGCGGGCGGCGTTCTTGATCTGGACCAGCCATGTTTCGCCCGTAGGCACGGCGACGGAATTGACTTCGATGCCCGTGGCCTTGGTGAACTCGGGAAAGATGAACTCCTTGAAGCTCGATTCAAAGAAGCCACCATAGGTGCCGACCTTGATCGGCTCTCCAGCGGCGCGCAGGATTGACGGCGCAGCAAGAGTGGCCACGCCAGTGGCGGCGGCTGTGCCCATGAAGCGACGGCGAGTGAATGTTGATTTCATCAGTTCTCTCCTTGTTGGTTTTTGGTCAGGCCCAGGTCTTGGGCAAAACGCAGAGCATCTCGTAGAGCAGGTTGGCCCCGAGCATAGCCGTGGCGCCCGTTGTATCATAGGGCGGCGAAACCTCGACCAGATCAGCGCCGACCAGGTTCAGCCCCTTGCAGCCGCGCACGATCTCCAACGCCTGGATGGTGGTCAGCCCACCGATTTCCATGGTGCCGGTTCCGGGCGCGATCGACGGATCGAGGCTGTCGATATCATAGGTCAGGTATACCGGCGCATCGCCGATCTTGTCGCGGATATCGGCCATCAGCGGGGTCATGGACTTGTGCCAGCATTCTTCGGCCGGGATCACGGTAAAGCCCTGATCGCGCCCCCAGTCGAAATCATCCGGTGCATAGCCAGTGCCGCGCAGGCCGATCTGGAACACCTTGTCGTTCTGCAAAAGCCCGTCATCGACGGCCCGGCGGAACGGTGTGCCGTGGGCGATCTTTTCGCCGAACATCTCGTCATTGGTATCCGCATGCGCGTCGATATGGATGAGCGCCACCGGCCCGTGCTTTTTCGCGATGCTGCGCAGCACCGGGTAGCTTAGCGTGTGATCGCCGCCCAGCGTCAACGGCACGGTGTCGTGTTGCAGGATCTGGTCATAGGCGGCGGTGATGATATCCACCGTCTTCTTGAGGTCGAACGTGTTGATCGCCACATCGCCGATATCGGCCACCTGCATCTTTGCAAAAGGTGCTGCGCCAGTGGCCATATTGAAGGGCCGCATCATGCCGCTCTCGGCCCGGATCGCTCGCGGGCCGTGCCGGGTGCCGGCGCGGTTCGATGTGCCGATATCCATCGGAATGCCAACGAAACAAGCATCCAAACCCTCTGCGGTTTTCTGCGAGGGCAGCCGCATCATCGTTGTCGTGCCACCGAAGCGAGGCATGTCATTGCCGCCCAGTGGCTGATTGAACCGGGCTGTGTTGGGATCATTTGGCATCTGGCCGCCTCCTGTGGTTCCGCTGTGGATGTGTCCCGCGCAACCTATGAACCTTCGCACCGTTCACATATACCATTCGCCAAAACCTTACATTTGCAGATGCCAATGTATTCTCAGACATAGCACTCCTGAAGCGTTTTCCAGAACAATCCGATCACTTTCGGCACCGCGCCGGAGCGGCGGATCAGCTGCATCTGGCAGCCAAAATTGTACTTCTCGAAGGCCATCCGACGCAGCCGCCCTTCCGCCTCAAAGGACGCTGCAAGATGTTCGGGCAGCAGCCCGATATAGGCACCGCTCAGAACCATCATCAGCTGTGATTCGATATGGCGCACGATCCTGTCCGCATCGGACAGGCCAAAGGACTTCTGCCTTTGCTGGCTCCAATAGCCGCGATGCACCCAGGGCGTGGCTTCGATTTCGGCGTCGGGGATATCGGCATCGGCGCGGGCAAAGAATGGATGCGTATCTGCGCAGTAGAGCGCATGCGGCTCGACATAGAGATCACTCACATGCAGCCCTGAAACCAAGTTGTCAAAGCTGCCAAAGCCGATGTGGCAACTGCCATCAAGCAGCCCTGACATGATGTCCTGCGGGTTCGAGATGGCCAGTTCGATCCGCACGGCCGGCGCCTTCTGGGTGAACTGGCGGATCGCCTCGGGCAGCTTGCAGTCGTGATCGGTGGTGATCGCGTCTACCATGGCAATCTTGAGCTGGCCGACCAGATTGCCCCGGAGTTCCGCCAGATGCGCCGAATGGGTGTTGAGCGAGTCCAGCATCGCCACCCCGATCTCATGCACCATCCGCCCCTTTTCGGTCAGCAGGAAACCGCGTCGTCCGCGCTGGCACAGCTTGACGCCCAGCCGTTCCTCCAAAGCGGTGATATGGTTCGAGATCGTCGGCTGGCTCAGGCCCAGTTCGACCTGCGCCGCGGAGAACCCGTTATTGCGCACGACACTGTCGAAAACGCTCAGTAAATGGATGTCAGAACCGGTTACTTTCATGCTTCCATTGAAAGCGGCAAATGTATCGAATTGCAATGGCGTATATGCGCGCGCTGGCAGGTCGCCTATCGTCCCTGCAACCGGCGGGCGCATGGCCTGTCCGCGTATTGTATGAGGACACCCAGATGACAGCCGCTCCGCCCGCCTCGATGATCGCCGCGCTTTGCGACGGCCCCGGCGCACCCCTTGAGCTACGCGAGGTGGAAACACCCAAACCCGGCCGCGGCGAGGTGCTGGTAAAGCTGGAAAGCTGCGGCGTTTGCCATTCGGACCTGCATCTGCGCGACGGGCAAGAGAACCTGCCGGAGGAGTACTACCCTGTGATTTTCGGTCACGAGGGCATCGGTCGCGTCGTGCAGATCGGCCCGGACACGCCCGGCGCTCCGGCCATCGGCACCCGCGTCGGCCTGCCGTGGCTCTATGAAACCTGCCTTGCGTGCAAGCCTTGCCGCAGCGGGTGGGAGACATATTGCGAGAGCCAGACTGCGCGTGGCGTGCAGAAAAACGGCGCTTTCGCAGAATACGCCCTATCGCCTGCGGCGTTCACCATCCCCATTCCCGACGGCATCGACCCGGTCAAGGGCGGCCCGCTCTTGTGTGCGGGTCTCACGGCCTGGTCGGCGCTGGCGCGCGCCGAGGTCAAGCCCGGCAGCAACGTCCTGATCATCGGCGCGGGAGGGTTGGGGCAATATGCGGTGATGATCGCACGCGCACGCGGCGCGCAGGTCTTCGTGATCGACATGGACCCTGCCAAGCTGAATACGGCAAAGGCGCTTGGCGCGGATCACATCATCCCCGCAGGCCCTGACGCGGGTGCGGCGGTCAAGGCCGCAGGCGGTGCGGATGTCACCGTCAATTTCGCGCCCAGCCCGGCGGTCTGGTCCACCATCCGCGACGCCGTCAACCCGATGAGCGCGGTGGTCGCCGTCGCCATGGTGCACGAGCCCGTGGACCTGTCGATGATGTGGCTGATCGATGGCGGCCACCGTGTCTTTGGCTCGTCCGTCGGCACGCGACAGGACATGATCGATTTCCTCGACTTCGCCGCCAAGCGGCCACTGCCCATCGACATCCAGACGCTGCCGCTGTCACAGGTCAACGATGCGCTTGACCGGCTGAAACGGGGCGAGGTGACCGGGCGGCTTTGCATCGACTTTTCGTTGTGACATCAGGTGTAGGCATAAAGGAGGCCCAAACATGAAACTCGCCGTTTTCCAGATGTCCGCACAGGGCGGCAATCACGCGGGGCGCACCGACCGGATCAAGGCCGCGATGCGCGAAGCCGCCAACCACGGTGCCAGCCTGCTGATCGCGCCCGAGCTTGCGCTGTCGGGCTATGGGCGCCGCGAGGGCTTTGCCGGGTTGGCAGAGCCTGCGGATGGCGCATGGGCCGCCGAACTGGGGCAGGCCTCGCGCGAGATCGGCATCAGCCTGATTGCCGGGTTTCCCGAAACATGGGGCGATACGCGCCATATCAGCGCGATGGTGATCGATGCGACCCGTGATGAGCCGCCGGTAATCTACCGCAAGGGATGTCTTTACGGCGACTACGAGAAAGCGCATTTCCAGAGCCCCGGCCCCTCGACCGTCATTGCCGAACTGGATGGTCTGCGGGTCGGCGTGCTGATCTGCTACGATATCGAATTTCCCGAAAACGCCCGCCGCCTCGCCCGTGCCGGTGCGGAGCTGATCGCAGTGCCGACCGCCCTGCCCCTCGGTGCCCCCGGTACCTTCATCGCCGAGCATGTGATCCGCACACGTGCCTATGAGAACCAGGTTTTCGTGGCCTACGCCAACCATGCGGACAGCGACGAGGCGTTTACCTTTCAGGGATGTTCGTCGATCGCCGCCCCCGATGGCGCCGTGCTCGCCGCGGCACCGCAGACGGGTGACGCGCTGCTCTACGCGGAAATCGAGCCAGAGAGCTACGAGGCCAGCCGCAAGGAGAACCCGTATATCGACGACGCGGTGGAGGTGGGACTGCTGAGATAAAGCAAGGCCCCCTGCTGCGCAATTCTGGCAGCCGTTCTCTTGCCAGCGATTTACTGCGCCGCGCCAAAACGCGCAGAACGCGGATGATCTGCCATGCCTGAAGGGTCATCATCGGCTTGCAATCGGAACAAGGCGGTTGTTCAAAAGTTCTGAACCGATACATCCGGGACGAGGCTTTTGCCACAGGGTCGTCTTAATCGCGCCGAAATCCACTTCAGAACGGATTTTGGATCAGGACGGACGCCATGAACAGAAAGTGCAGAACGATGGATTCGATCGCCACTACCGCTGCAGCAGCCTTCGAGAGCCAAAGCGCAGGCGTTGCCGCGCGTCGGCAAGAGTTTGGCCTTACGGAACGCCGCGCGGCACTTGCCCGTCTTGCGGCAGCGATCCGGCATAATGAGGCGCCCCTTGTCACCGCTCTGGCCGCGGATTTCGGCAAACCCGAGGCCGAGGTCATTCTGACCGAACTCTTGCCCGTGATGCAGGAAATCCGCCATGCGTCGCGCCACCTTCGGCGCTGGATGCGTCCGCGCCGTGTGGCCCCGACACTCGCCACGCTCGGCACCTCTGCACGCATCCGGCCCGAGCCACGCGGCGTCTGCCTGATCATCGCACCGTGGAACTACCCGTTCAGCCTTGCACTCGGGCCTCTGGTCTCGGCACTTGCGGCTGGTAACAGCGCGATCATCAAACCGTCCGAGATGACACCGGCCACATCCGCGCTGATTGCGAAACTCGTTCAAGAGACCTTTCCACCAAGCCTCGTGACAGTCATCGAAGGCGGCGTGGACGCATCACAAGCCCTGCTGGAATTGCCCTTCGATCATATCTTCTTTACCGGCAGCCCTGCCGTGGGCAAGGTCGTGATGGCGGCGGCGTCACGCACGCTGGCATCCGTCACGCTGGAGCTGGGCGGCAAATCGCCCACGATCATCGGGCCTGACGCAGATCTGGAAAATGCGGCCAAATGGATCGTGTTTGGCAAATTCGCCAATGCCGGCCAAACCTGTATCGCCCCGGACCACGTTTTCGTCCATCGCGCGGTCAAGGACGGTTTCCTTGCCGTCCTGCGCAACCGGATCGCGAAGGCTTACGGCACCGCTGGCACCAGCCCGCACCTAGCCCGGATCGTAAATGACCGGCACGCGCAGCGGCTCTCGGACCTGCTGCAGGACGCAGTCGGCAAGGGCGCACAAGTGACTATGGATAGCCCCTCGCAGGGGCGTGACCTGGGGCCGACCCTGATCGAGGCGCTGACCCCCGAAATGGACATCAGCAGCGAAGAGATTTTCGGCCCGATCCTGCCGATCATTGCCTATGACAACATCGATGAAGTCATCGACCAGATCAACGCGCGGCCCAAACCGCTCGCACTCTATGTCTTTGCCAAGGCGCGGCCACAGATCGACCGGATCATCGCCGCCACAAGCTCGGGCAGTGTCGGGGTGAATTTGACGGTGGCCCAGTTCACCCATACCGGCCTGCCATTTGGCGGCGTCAACACATCGGGAATCGGGGCCGCACACGGGGAGTACGGCTTTCGCGCTTTCAGTCACGAGCGCGCGGTCCTGACAAACCACTTCTCGGCGCTGCCGCTGGTCTTTCCGCCCTACACGGCTCGGGTAAAGCGGCTGATCGGCCTGATCAAACGTTTCTTGGGATAACTCATATTCGACGATTTCATCGTCGGCGCAGATTCGTGGGCTATGTTCTTGCCGATTGCCTGTGAGGAAATCCCACTCTGAGCGAGGCTGACCGTGGCTCCGGCGCCTGCGCAGGGCATCGGGTTGGGCCCATCTGGCGTCGCGCCGCGCGTCCCGAAGCAAGCGGCGATCATCCGGGCGCTACAACACGTCGCAACGATAAGCCAACTAATCGAAAGAATGGTGCACCTGATAGGATTCGAACCTATGGCCTCTGCCTTCGGAGGGCAGCGCTCTATCCAGCTGAGCTACAGGTGCCTGCGCCGCGATATAGACCGCCCCGGCCCGGCCCGCAACGTCAAATCAACACCGGCAGGCCGGAAGGCCCGCCTGCGCCCTCACCCCAGCAGATCGTGGCACAGTTCCAGCGCGTCGATCAGCGCATCGACCTCGGCTTCGGTGTTATAAAGCCCAAAGGATGCCCGGCAGGTCGCCGTCACGCCAAGATGCTCCATCAACGGCTGCGCACAATGATGACCGGCACGCACCGCGACGCCTTTCTTGTCGAGAATCGTGGAAATGTCATGCGCATGCCCCGCGCCATCAAGCGTGAAGCTGAAGATCGCGGCCTTGCCGGGCGCATGGCCCTGCACCTGCAACCAGTTCAGCCCACCCAACCGGGCCTGCGCGTAGTCGCGCAACCGCGCTTCATGTGCCGCCACGTTCGTCATGCCCAGCGACATCATGTATTCCAATGCCGTTCCCAACCCGGTGATCGGCACGATCGCGGGCGTTCCCGCTTCGAACTTCATCGGCGGGTCGTTGTAGCTGACCGTGTCCTTTGTCACTTCGCGGATCATGTCACCGCCGCCCATGAAGGGGCGCATCTCGGCCAGCCTGTCCTTGTGAACAAAGATGGCCCCGGACCCGGATGGCCCGTAGAGCTTGTGCCCGGTGATCGCGTAGAAATCACAGCCGATATCATCCACATTGACCGGCATGTGCACGGCCGCCTGACTGCCATCGACCAGCACCGGCACACCGCGTGCGCGGGCGGCGTCGCAGATCGCCTTAACATCCACCACCGTGCCCAGCACATTGCTGAGATGCGTGATCGCCACCAGCTTGGTCCTTGGCCCGATGGCATCAATCACCGCTTGCGGGTCAAGTGCGCCGGTGCTGTCCACGTCCACCCATTTCAGCACTGCGCCCTGGCGTTCGCGCAGGAAATGCCACGGCACGATATTGGCGTGATGTTCCATGACGCTGAGCACGATTTCGTCGCCCGGCTCGAACCGGGGCATCGCCCAGGAATAGGCGATCATGTTGATCCCTTCGGTGGTGCCCGAGTTCAGCACGATCTGGTTCTCGTCCGCGACCCCCAGGAACCGCGCGATGATGTCGCGGACACCCTCATATTTTTCGGTTGCGAGATTGCTGAGGTAATGCAGCCCGCGATGCACATTTGCATATTCGTTCGAATAGGCTTGGGTGATGGTGTCGATCACCACCTGCGGCTTTTGTGCAGACGCGCCATTATCAAGGTAAACCAGCGGCTTGCCGTTGACTTCTCGGGAAAGGATCGGGAAATCGGCTCTGACTTTGGCGATATCGAGCATCAGCTCACTCCTTAAAAAACGGCGGCGCCGAGGACGCCGAGGATCAGCGACAAACCGATCACGATGCCCACCACGACAACGATCAGCACGCCAGCCGCCTTGACAAGATTTCCGAATCCATGCGCCCGGTCGATGAACGCGACCAGAATGACCAGCCCCCAGACTGCGGCCACCATCACCAGCAAACCACCGAAAAACGGCGCGATCAGCATCAGCACCGTGACCGCCAGTTGCAGCGCAAGGCGCAGCACCTGTAGCCAGGTGATCAGCGCCAGAACATCCACGAGGGTCCCGAGGCCGCCCATCGCCCGCCCGACCCAGGTCAGCGCGAAAACGGTCAGCACCAGCGCGCCCCCCAATGCCACCGAGAACAGCAGCGGCGAAAGGAATACCGGCGGTACCATCGCCAAGGCTGTCGGATCGCTCGTCGGCGACAGGTGGATCGTCGCCGAATAGACGATCGCGTTGAGGATCGTCATCAGCACCAGCGCCATCCACAGGCCCTGCGATGGCAGGTTCAGCGCCAGAATCCGGCCCGCAGCACTGCGCGGCGCGAACAGCGTCTCGCGGGCAAGCCCAATGAAATACTCGCGGCTCATCATGACACACCCCATTCCGCCTCGTAGAGGCCGCTGCACCAGAACCAGCCAAAGACTGCCAGCCACACGCCCCCGACCAGCGTCAGAGCCGGTCCCGGCCCGATAAAACCGGCCACGAGGCCATTCAACAAGATCAGTGGCGCCGACGCCAGCAGCGCCCAGAAAAGCGCGATTCGCGCGCCATAAGGGCTGCCCTTGCCGCCAAAGGCACGCGCCACCCAATGGCTGACCAGCGCCAGCGCGTAAAGGAGCAGTGGCGCAATGAACACCCACGCCAACAGGGTGCCCCCCAGAAGCGGGTTCAATTCCTCGCCGCTGAGATGTGCCTGCCGGGCAAGCCGTGGCATCTGGGCAATGAACACGACAACGCAGCCTGCCATCAGCACGGCGAGCGCGCGGTCCTCGCGCGGCCCGAGCGCCAGCTGACGCCGGATCGCGCGCCGGGGGCCACCATAGGTGGCGACGATATCGCGTGTGACCGGCATCAGCCGCGCCGCCGCTCCAGCCAGCCGGTCAGATGCCCGACAACCTCTTCGCGCAATGCCTCGTCCTCGACCTCCTCGACGGCTTCGGCCAGAAACGCCAGCGTCAGCAGGTCTGTTGCAATTTCATGCGGCACGCCACGCGCACGCAGGTAGAACAGCGCCTCTTCGTCAATCGCGCCAGAGGTCGAGCCATGAGAGCAAACGACATCGTCGGCGTAGATCTCCAACTCGGGCTTGGCCAGAAACTGGCTATCCCCGTCCAGAAGCAGGGATTGGCTGATCTGGTAGCCGTCGGTTTTCTGTGCGCCCGCCTTGACCAGAATCTTGCCCTGAAACACGCCGGTCGCACCGTTGCGCAGGACTTTCTTGAACACCTGCCGGCTCTCGCAACGTTCAGCATCATGGGTCACGAACACGGTGTCGTCATGCTGGAAATCGCCGTCTCCCATCGCCGCACCGGCGACATGGGCAACTGCGTCATCACCGGTCAGCTCGATCACGCATTCGTTGCGCGTCAGCATACCGTTGACAGTCACGGTGAAGGATTTGAACGCGCTCTCCTCGCCCAGCCGGGAAAAGAGATGGGTCACGGCCCGCCGCTCGTGGTCGCGCCCCTGCACGCGCACGTGGTGAAACGCGGCCCGGTCGGCCACATCGACCTCCGTCACCGTGTTCAGCCGCGCCGCCCCCGGGCCAGTCTCCAGCAAGGTGAGTGAGGCATCCGGATCCAGCTTGACCAGATGGTGCAGCATCGCGTCCGACGTCTTTGATTTATGATGATAAATCAGATTAACCGGCTTGCTGACCTTACCCGTGACATGCAGGACGATCCCGTCCGGTGCCGCCGCGGTGTTGAGCGCTGCCAGCGTCCGGGCAACCGGATCCTGACCACGGGTTTCAAGCACACCGTAAAGGTCGCGCGCCCAGTGGATATCGGCCTGCGTGGCATCCGCCAGCGGTTCGATCGCCACCCCTTCCAATGTCAGGTCGTCACTCGCCTCGGGGTCGAAAACACCGTCGACAAAGACGATCCGAAGCCGATCAAGCGTGTCGAAGATCGGTGTTTCATGCGGATCGAACAGCGCGGCCTCTGGCGCGACTGGTTGCACCAGCGTGTCGGGCCGGGTGAATTTCCAGTATTCGTCCCGCCGGTCCGGCAGGCCCATCGCAACCACACGCGCCAGCGCGCTCTCGCGCGCGGCCTTGGCCCAGCCTGCGCCCGAAGGCAGGTCTAATGCCGCAATCCGCGCCTCGGTGGCGCTTTGTTTTGCTTCAGGCAGGGCCATTTATGCCACCTCCGACAAAATGTCCGAATAGCCGTTCGTTTCGACCTCGATCGCCAGCTCCGGCCCGCCGGTCTTGACGATACGGCCATCGGCCATGATGTGCACCACGTCAGGTTTGATGTGGTCCAGAAGCCGCTGATAATGCGTGATAACAAGGAACCCGCGCCCGGCATCGCGCAGCGCGTTGACGCCATCGCTAACCAGTTTCATCGCATCCACGTCAAGACCGGAATCGGTCTCGTCAAGGATGCACATCTTGGGTTCCAGCATCGCCATTTGCAGGATTTCGTTGCGCTTCTTCTCGCCCCCGGAAAAGCCCACGTTGACGGGCCGCTTGAGCATGTCCGCATCGATCTTGAGGTCTTTTGCCTTGGCGCGGATCACCTTGAGGAACTCTGTCGCGCTCATCTCTTCTTCGCCGCGGGCCTTGCGTTGCGCGTTCACCGCGGTGCGCAGGAAGGTCATGTTGCCGACACCCGGAATTTCGACCGGATACTGGAACGCCAGGAAAAGCCCAGCCGATGCACGCTCTTCAGGCTCCATCGCCAGGATATCGGCCCCCTCCAGCGTCGCACTGCCTTGGGTTACTTTATAGCCGTCACGACCCGCCAGAACATAGCTGAGCGTCGACTTCCCCGAGCCGTTAGGGCCCATGATCGCATGCACCGTGCCTGCGCCAACACTCAGGTTCACGCCCTTCAGGATGGATTTATCCTCTTCTGCAAGTTCGACATGCAGGTTCTTGATCTCAAGCATTTAATGCCTCCATCTACTATTCTGTTCCTGCGGCCGTCAGGGCCGCGTCATCATCTGTATTATCGTCAACAACCGGTCCGCCGGGACCGCCATCGGTGTCACTTCGAACTCTGCCATGCGCCCGATCAGGCGTGGCGCGCCGAGGAATTCCTCGATCCGGTGATAGCCTTTGCGGCGTTTGTAATCGTCCACCAGTAACCGTACCGGCCGCGTTGTCCGGAAGGCCGTCGCCATCGCACATCCGGTGCGAAAACGTCCATCGACCAACACCACGTCGGGCTGCCGAAAGCCCTTCCTGTCCCAGACCGCCAATGGATAGCGCGCATAATGCTGCCAGCCGGCGTCTGTCTCGGGATACCCCCACTCGCGCGTCGGTCCGATGTCGGACCAGATTACCTCGATTTCGGTGCCGGCGGCGGCGGGAGATTGTGCAAACCAGCCGCGCATCATCTCGGCCCAGGTCTTCGTCGCTCTCGACCGAGAACACCGTCTTGCCCGGCATCTCCGACGCCAGAACGGTCGAGCCACCGCTGCCATATTCCAGGATCACCGACGCTGCCGCGTAAGCCTGCGCGACATGGGCCGATTCGGCCTCTGGCAGGGTCAATTCGGGCCGGGGTATGAGGGCTGCGTCGCTCATGCATCGCCCTCCGGCTTCACCAGGTAATTGCAATTCTTGCGGCTGTGGCGAACGGTCTGCACAGTCTCGTAGCGATGCGCGCTGCGCCATGCCTGAAAGGCGTCGTCATTTTCGCCATCAACTTCGATCAGGATCACCGGGCGGTGCGTGGAAATGATCTTTTCCAACCCGGAAAGCACTTTCATTTCCATGCCTTCCACGTCGATCTTGATAAGATCCGGCGTCTCATCGGCAAAAAGGTCATCGCCGGCATGCACTTCCAACCTGCCACGACCCTCGAACATCTTGGTCGCGCCCAGATTTCGGTCGTGCCGCTTCATGCCATAGCCGCCCTGCGAGGCATCCGACAGGCCCACGCCCAACGCGCCGAGGTCGATCACATCCGTAAGCCGGTTGACCACCACATTGGCGACCAGCGGCGCCAGCGCCAGCGGGTTGGGTTCCACCACCACGACGCGTGCGGCCTGCATCCGGGTCGCGAAATAGAGCGCGTGATTGCCGACATTCGCCCCGATATCAATCACATGCGCGCCACTTTTTACATGGTCTGACAGCAGCGCCAGCTCTTCCTGCTCGAAGAACTCGCCACGCCGCCATGCATTCTGGATCGGATCGCGCGCCATGTTGAGGCAGAGCGTCAGGCAAGGCTGCGGCAGGTGCACGACCTCGAACGGCGGAAACGCCACGGGCGTACCGGCCGCAAGCGCGGACCGCGCGGCATCAAGATCGAAATACGCCTCTCCCGTTCGCTCGGGCAGCGGCATCACGATGTCACTCATCCCCGCACCTCCGAGGTGCGCTTATGATGCACGGCCCGCACATCTGCTTAGCCCACGGAGCCTTCCAGAGAGATGGCCACAAGTTGCTGCGCTTCCATCGCGAACTCCATCGGCAGCGCCTGCAGCACGTCCTTGCAGAACCCGTTTACCACCAGCGCCACGGCCTCTTCCTCGTCCATGCCACGCTGACGGCAATAGAACATCTGGTCGTCATCCACCTTGGACGTGGTCGCCTCGTGCTCTACCCGGCTCGAATTGTTGCGCACTTCGATATAGGGCACCGTATGCGCGCCGCACTTATCCCCGATCAGCAGGCTGTCACACTGGGTATAGTTGCGCGATTCCTTGGCCTTGGGGTGCATGGACACAAGGCCGCGATAGGTGTTCTGCGCCTTGCCTGCACTGATCCCCTTGGACACGATGCGCGACTTCGTGCGCTTGCCCAGATGGATCATCTTGGTGCCAGTATCGGCCTGCTGCATGTTGTTGGCGATGGCGATGGAATAGAATTCGCCCTGTGAATCGTCGCCGCGCAGGATGCAGCTGGGGTATTTCCACGTCACGGCTGATCCGGTTTCGACCTGCGTCCACATCACCTTGGCCCGGTCGCCCCGGCAATCGGCGCGTTTGGTGACAAAGTTGTAGATCCCGCCCTTGCCGTTCTCGTCGCCCGGATACCAGTTCTGAACGGTCGAGTATTTCACCTCGGCGTCTTCCTCGATGATGATCTCGACCACCGCCGCGTGAAGCTGTGCGATATCGCGTGCGGGTGCGGTGCAGCCTTCGAGGTAGCTGACATAGCTGCCCTTGTCGGCGATAATCAGCGTCCGCTCGAACTGGCCGGTATTTTCGGCGTTGATGCGGAAATAGGTGCTCAGCTCCATTGGGCAGCGCACACCGGGCGGCACATAGACAAACGAGCCGTCAGAGAACACAGCCGAGTTGAGCGTCGCATAGAAATTGTCCGATACCGGCACCACAGAGCCGAGGTATTTCCGGACCAATTCGGGATGTTCACGGATCGCTTCGGAGATCGAGCAGAAAATCACGCCCGCTTTCTTCAGCTCGGCCTGAAAGGTCGTGCCGACTGACACGCTGTCAAAAACCGCATCAACCGCAACCTTGCGCCCTTCGGCGGGTACATTCTCGGCACCTTCGACACCGGCAAGGATCATCTGCTCTTTCAATGGGATGCCGAGCTTCTTGTAGGTATCAAGCAGCTTGGGGTCGACCTCGTCCAACGACTTGGGCTTCACCTCCATCGACTTCGGACGCGCATAGTAAAACTGATCCTGAAAGTCGATTTCAGGATAATCAACCATCGCCCACTCGGGCTCTTTCTTGGTCAGCCAGCGCGCATAGGCCTCCAACCGCCAGTCGGTCATCCATTGAGGTTCTTCATTTTTCTCGCTGATCAACCGCACGATGTCAGTGTTCAGGCCCTTGGGCGCATATTCCATCTCGATATCAGTGGACCAGCCATGTTTATAGGCGCCGCCGACTTCGCGTACTGCATCGACCGTTTCCTGATCGACGCCTTCCTTGACCTGACCATCATCCAAAGCTGACATGCGTCACTTCCTTTCCTTCACGCCGCGCGAGCGCGGTGTTTTTCAAGGCGCTTCAGCCAGGCTTCGGCAAAGCGCATTACATCATCTTCTGTCGACTCGGGCCCCAATGAGACCCGAATCGCCGAGGCCGCGTCATTCGCCGAATAGCCCATCGCCATCAGCGTCCGACTGGCGCGCACCTTGCCGCTGGAGCAGGCGCTGCCTGCGGAAATCGCAAACCCGGCAAGGTCCATCGCCACCACTTGTGTCTCGCCTTTCCACCCCGGAACGAGCAGGCAAGACGTGTTCGGCAGGCGCGCGCACTCTTTCCCGACAAAAATAGTCTCTTTTTCGCAGGCCGCAATGGTCTTTTCTAGAATGTTTCTAAGTTTTTCAACTCGTGACCAAACGCCCTGCGCCAAATCGGCCGCTGCCGCCTCGGCGGCGGCTCCGAATCCCGCAATGCCGATAATGTTCTCGGTCCCCGACCGGCGGCCCATCTCCTGCCCCCCGCCGCGGATCTGCGCTGCCACCTCGGTACCGCGCCGCACGACCAGCGCGCCCACGCCCTTTGGTCCGCCCAGCTTGTGCGCCGAAATCAGCGCCATTTCCGCGCCCGACCAGTTGAAGGCGACCGGCAGCTTGCCGAACCCCTGGGTCATGTCGCTGACCGCCAGCCCCTGTGGCAGGTCCTGGATGATCCCGGTTTCCGAATTGGCCAGCTGCAACGCCGTCATCTCCGGCGCATCGACACGAACCTGCCCGCGTGCATCCACGTCGAGCGTCCCGTCTACCCAGGCCCCCACCGCATCATGCTCTACCGCGGCACCGCGCAGATCGCGCCCGGCACAGGCCAGCGCCGCTGCCTCTGTCGCACCGGAGGTAAAGATCACGTCTGCGCCCTCGGCCCCGAAGGCCGCCGCCACCTGAGCGCGCGCGCGCTCCACCAACGCCTTGGCAGCACGGCCTTCGGCATGCACGCTCGACGGGTTGCCGACCAGATCCATCGCCGCCACCATCGCCGCCCGCGCCTCGGGGCGCAGCGGAGCCGTGGCATTGTAGTCGAGATAGACGCGCCCACTCATTGCGCTCCGATCCTTTCATCGTTCCCGGGAAAATCGCCCCACAGGGATAGCGGCAATGCCACAGGCAGCGCAAATGCGCGCGTGCTCACTCTTCGTCCACGACGGCAAAGAGTGTCGGCACCGCCGGGCACGGTGCCAATGTGTTGCCCACCACATCGCTCAAACGGGTTTGGTGCAGATATACGTAGACCTGCGCGCTCAGCCCTTCCCAGAGCCGATTGGTCACGGATTGCGCACGACTGCCAGAGGCGCCGCCGGACGCACCCGCCCCCTTGTGCAGCGCGTCGACCGTTTCATCCACGGCCGTCAGCACTTCTGCCACGCGGATTTCGGAGGCCGGGCGCGACAGGCGGTATCCGCCGCCCGGGCCGCGCACCGATGTGACCAGATCGGCGCGACGCAGCTTGACGAAAAGCTGCTCCAGATAGGGCAGTGAGATGTCCTGCCGCCGCGACACCTCGCCAAGCGTGACCAGCGTTCCCGCAGGTTGCAATGCGATATCGGCCAGCGCTACCATCGCGTAGCGCCCTTTTGTGCTAAGCTTCATCTGCCATCTCCCTTGAAAAGATTGACCTCGGGCCGCACAGCGCTTATCTCGCATGCAGCCTGATCGGCCCGTCCGATCCCGGGCCACAGCTTAGAACGGTTCTAATGTGCAGACCGGGTTTCGTCAAGAATACCCCGGGCTGCGAAATGACAAGACAACGCAAGTAAAAAAGGGACCTGCATGCCCGAGGTAATCTTTCCCGGCCCAGAAGGCCGTCTCGAAGGCCGATACCATCCGCAAAAGGAAAAAGACGCCCCCATCGCGATCGTGCTGCACCCGCATCCGCAGTTCGGCGGGACGATGAACAACAAGGTCGTCTACAACCTGCATTACGCTTTTTACAACATGGGATTCACCGTGCTGCGGTTCAATTTCCGTGGCGTGGGGCGGTCCCAGGGCGAATATGATCAGGGGGTAGGCGAATTGTCTGATGCCGCCTCTGCGCTTGACTACCTGCAGTCGATGAATGCCAATTCCAAGCATTGCTGGGTCGCGGGCTTCTCCTTTGGCGCGTGGATCGGCATGCAACTGTTGATGCGTCGCCCTGAGATCACCGGGTTCATCAGCGTGTCACCGCCTGCCAACATGTACGACTTCTCATTCCTGGCGCCCTGCCCGTCTTCGGGCCTGATCATCAACGGCAGCAATGACCGCGTGGCACCGCCCGCGGACACGGCGGCACTGGTGGCCAAGCTGCACGAGCAACAGGGCATCACCGTCCAGCACGACGTAATCCCGGATTCGGGCCATTTCTTCGAAGAACCGCACATGGATACGATGATCAGCACGGTCACGTCCTATGTGAAGCGCCGCTTGACCGAAGGGACACGCTAGACCCATGGGCGTGACGGAGGATCTGGCCGATGCGCTGGCGCAGGACGTCCTGAAAGCGATCGAGCTGACAGGCGACGAGGATCTGGTGGAAGAATTGGCGCAGGTCATGGGCGCCACATCGCAGACCGCCGAAGAAGCGTTTCTGACCGCCGTGCGGGTCCGGCGCGCCAATATCAAGGCGCGCCAGATCCTGCTGGCCAAGGTCAAGGCGCACAAGGCAAAGCAGGCCGACGCGACGTAGCGTGACCTGATCGAGCGCCTTCGGCGCGCTGATCATTTGTTTGCCGCCTCTGGCAGGGCAACGGGCATGGCCCCTGCGACGCGCTGCGTTGCGCCCGTACCTCTGCATCTGGCGGGAACGTTCCCGCCAGAAGATGCCATTGGCTTTATTTTCCGGATTTCTTGCGCGCAGCGGCGACCTTTTCCGCCAGATCGCGAGCGATGGCGAAGGCCCCCTTGATCTTGTCGCTGTCCTTGCGCCAGTCCCGGCGCACGACGATCTTGTTGTCACGCACCTTGGCCAGGCCCTTTTGCGCCTCGATGAATTCCACGAGGCCCTGCGGCGACGCGAACTTGTCATTATGGAACTGGATCGTTCCGCCCTTGGGACCACCATCAAGCTTGGCGATACCCGCGCGTTTACACATCGCCTTGATCCGCACCACCAGCATCAGCGTATTGACCTCGCGCGGCAGCTTGCCAAAGCGGTCGATCAGCTCGGCAGCGAAGCCTTCCAGTTCGACCTTGGTCTGGAGGCTGCTGAGACGGCGATACAGGCCCAGCCGCACGTCGAGATCGGGCACGTAGCTTTCGGGGATCAGCACCGGCACGCCCAGGTTGATCTGCGGTGCCCATTGGGTATCCGCCTCGCTCAGCCCCTCCATCTCGCCGGCCTTGATTTTGGCGATCGCCTCTTCGAGCATGGATTGGTACAATTCGTAGCCGACATCGCGCATCTGGCCCGATTGTTCCTCGCCCAACAGATTGCCGGCCCCACGGATGTCGAGGTCCTGACTGGCCAGCGTGAAGCCTGCGCCGAGCGTATCGAGGCTGCCCAGCACGCGCAGCCGCTTTTCGGCAGCCGGAGTCAGCTTCATCCGCGGCTTGGTGGTGAGATAGGCATAGGCGCGGGTTTTCGAGCGGCCGACCCGGCCCCGTATCTGGTAAAGCTGGCTGAGGCCGAACATATCGGCCCGGTGGATTATCATCGTATTCGCCGTGGGGATATCGAGACCCGATTCGACGATGGTGGTAGCCAGCAGCACATCATATTTGCCGTCGTAAAAGGCATTCATCCGCTGGTCCAACTCGCCCGCCGCCATCTGGCCATGGGCCACGACATAGCTGAGTTCCGGCAGTTGCGATTTCAGGAAATCCTCGATCTCGGGCAGATCCGAGATGCGCGGCACCACGTAGAAGCTCTGCCCGCCGCGATAATGCTCGCGCAACAGCGCCTCGCGGATCGTGACGCCATCGAATTCGCTGACATAGGTGCGGATCGACAACCGGTCGACCGGGGGCGTTCCGATAATGCTGAGGTCGCGCACGCCCGACAGGCTGAGCTGCAAGGTGCGCGGGATCGGCGTCGCGGTGAGGGTCAGCACATGCACGTCCGAGCGCAGCGCCTTGAGCCGTTCCTTGTGGGCCACGCCAAAGCGTTGTTCTTCGTCAATGACCAGCAGGCCGAGATTTTTGAACCGGATGCTCTTGGCCAGCAATGCATGGGTGCCGACAACGATATCCACGGTGCCGCGCGACAGCCCCTCGCGGGTCTTGGCGGCTTCGGCGCTGCCCACGAAGCGCGACAGCGGTTTGACGGTAATCGGGAAACCGCGGAACCGGTCGGCAAACCCCTGGTAATGTTGCCGCGCCAGCAGAGTCGTGGGGGCGATCACCGCCACTTGCATCCCCGACATGGCCGCGACAAAGGCCGCGCGCATCGCCACCTCGGTCTTGCCAAAGCCCACATCGCCACAAATCAGCCGATCCATCGGCGTGCCAGCCGACAGATCGGCAATGACGTCTTCGATGGCACGTAGCTGATCGTCGGTTTCGACATAGGGGAAGCGGGCCGAGAACGCCTCCCATGCGTGATGTTCGGGTTCCAGCACCGGCGCACGCCGCAGCGCGCGTTCGGCGGCAATGCGAATGAGCCGGTCGGCCATCTCGCGAATGCGCTCTTTCAGCCTTGCCTTCTTGGCCTGCCACGCACCGCCCCCGAGCTTGTCCAGAAGCCCCTCTTCGTGGCCGAACCGGCTGAGCAGTTCGATATTCTCTACCGGCAGGTAAAGCCGCGCGCCTTCGGCGTATTCCAGCGCCAGACATTCATGGGCGGCGCCCAGCGCGGTGATCACCTCCAGCCCGTGATAACGCCCGACACCGTGATCGACATGCACCACCAGATCACCGGGGCTCAGGCTCTGCGCTTCGGTCAGGAAATTGTCGGCACGCCGTCGGCGCTTGGGCGCACGGATCAGCCGGTCGCCCAGGATGTCCTGCTCGGCAATGACCGTCAGTTGCCCATCTGCGTGCGGCCCTTCAAAGCCGTGCTCCAGCGCCCAGACCGCCAGATGCAGCCCGCGCTTGCCCAGCCGCGTGGCATCCTTCACGGTGACGGCGCCAATCAGCCCTTCATCCTCAAGCAACCCTTCCAGCCGCTCGCGCGCGCCTTCCGAATAACAGGCCAGCAAGACCGGTCCCTCTGCGGACTTCGCGTCAACATGGGTCTTCAACGCCCCGAACAGGCTGAGATTTTCCTGTTGCCGCTCTGGCGCGAAATTGCGTCCGATCCGCCCGCCCGCGTCGATCACGCCCGGCCCGGTGGCCTGCGGCAGCGCCGACAGTTGCAGCACGCGGCGCGACCCCAGAGCGGCCTGCCAGGCGGCATCATCAAGATACAGCAGTCCGGGCGGCACGGGTTTGTAGACGGTATCGCCGCGCGCCTTGTTGCCCAGCGCCTCGCGGCGGGTCTCGTACTGATCGGCTATGCTGTCCCAGCGGGCAATGCGGCTGGGCGTGACCTGATCGTCAAGGGTGACTGTCGCCTCTGGCAGATAGTCGAAAACCGTCTCAAGCCGCTCGTGAAAGAACGGCAGCCAATGCTCCACGCCCTGATGCTTGCGCCCCGCGCTGACCGCCTCGTAGAGCGGATCATCGGTGCCCGCCGAGCCGAATTCGATGCGGTAATTCTGCCGGAATCGGGTGATCGCCGCCTCGTCGAGGATCACTTCAGACACTGGCGCCAGCTCGATCTTGTCAAGCTTCTCAGTGGTGCGCTGGGTGGCGGGATCGAACCGGCGGATCCCGTCCAGAACATCGCCAAACAGGTCAAGCCGCACCGGGCCAGCGGCGCCGGACGGGTAGATGTCGATGATACCGCCACGGATCGCGTAATCGCCCGGTTCGGTCACGGTGGGCGACTGCACGAAGCCCATGCGGACCAGAAAATCGCGCAGCGCTGCCTCGTCGATGCGGTAGTTCACATCGGCGCGAAACACCGCATCCTTCAGCACATCGCGCGCGGGCACCCGTTGCGTGGCGGCGTTGAGCGTGGTCAGCAGCACGAACTGCCCGGGCACCCCGTGCACCAGCCCGGCCAGCGTCGCCATGCGCGCCGCACTGATATCGGCATTGGGGGAAACCCGGTCGAACGGCAGGCAATCCCAGCCGGGAAAGGCCATAACAGGCATGTCGGGCGCAAAGAACCGCAACGCCGCCGCCATCGCCGCAAGCCGTTTGTCATCACGCGCGACATGCACCAAAGGCGCACCCGAGCGAGCCAACTCGTCAAGCAGCAGCCGCGCGTCGAAGCCCTCGGGCGCGCCACTGACGGTGATATGCGGGCTCGAAGCCATCAGCCCAGCGCCACCCGCTCAGCCGCCCAACACGGAAGAGGACATGTTCTGCCACATGCCCCATGTCGCCGTGATAAAGATCGAGATCACGCCGATGATACGGATGTAGAGCCGCAACCGTGTCAGTTGCCGGATCAGATCGGTACCGGACAATTCCAGGCGCTGCACCTTTGCAGCCGTGTTGACCGACAACAGCCAGACCAGCCCCATCGGCGTGCCCAGCAGAAACAAAGCCTGGGCGAACTCGCGGTGATAGACGAATCCCAGCAGAAACAACGCGGTGATCAGGAAACCGGCGAAACCAGTGATCAGCAGGCCCGACTCACGGGCAATGAAAAGCAGCCGGTCGCCGTTGATGCGTACCAATACTTCCATATCGGATACCGTCCGGCCTTCGGACTTGCCCGCCCGCAGGACAAGGTCCCACGGCACGCCCAGCACCCAGTGACTGGCTGTGGACCACAGCACCGCGAGCGCGATCCAGAACCAGAGGTTGCTGAAACTGCGCATGTCGATCAGCTCAAAAACGCTCGTGTACCAATCCACTTGAAAGCCCCGAAATCACCTGTGCCGCCCCTCTTAGCGCCGCCACGCGGCAATTCCTACCCTTGAGATGGTGGAATTTCCGTGTCACTCCCATCGCAGAGCCCTACTTTAGCGAGACGATGCCAATGCGACCGACCCAAGCCCCCTTCCCCGCCACCCGTCTGCGGCGCACCCGCCGGACTCCCGGACTGCGCGCGCTGGTCGCCGAAACCTCGCTGGGTGTCGGCGATCTGATCTGGCCTGTCTTCGTGCGCAGCGGCGAGAATATCGAGGAACCGGTGCCCTCGATGCCCGGCGTGGTGCGCCGCAGCGTCGACCGCGTGGTCGAGGCCGCGCGCGAGGCCGCCGATCTGGGAATACCCGCGATCTGCCTGTTTCCCTATACCGACGCGGCGGGGCGCACCGCCGATTGCGCCGAGGCGTGGAACCCCGACAACCTCAGCAACCGGGCAACCCGCGCAATCAAGGCCGCCGTGCCCGACATCGCCATCATGACCGACGTGGCGCTCGATCCCTACTCGGATACCGGCCATGACGGGTTCGTGCGGGACGACGAGATCGTGAACGATGAAACCGTCGAGGCGCTGGTAAAGCAGGCACTGGCGCAGGCCGAGGCGGGCGTCGACATCATCGGCCCGTCCGACATGATGGATGGCCGGATCGGCGCGATCCGCAGCGCGCTGGAAAGCGCGGGACACAAGGATGTGCTGCTGCTGAGCTATGCCGCGAAATACGCCAGCGCCTTTTACGGGCCTTTCCGCGATGCGGTCGGCGCATCCGGCGCACTGAAAGGCGACAAACGCACCTACCAGATGGATGCCGCCAACTCGGACGAGGCGATGCGCCTGATAGAGCGCGACCTTAGCGAAGGCGCGGACATGGTGATGGTCAAGCCGGGCATGCCCTATCTCGACATCTGCCGCCGGGCCAAGGACATGTTCGGCGCACCGACCTTCGCCTATCAGGTGTCGGGCGAATACGCGATGATCATGGCAGCCGCGCAAAACGGCTGGATCGACGGCGACCGCGCAATGGCAGAGAGCCTGATGGCGTTCAAGCGCGCGGGCTGCGACGGTATCCTGACCTATTTTGCCCCGGCGATGGCGCGCGCACTGGCTTAGGCCGGACGCGCCGCCCGCCCTGTCCTTGTGTCCCCTCCGCAGGATAATCCGCGCGGTAAACTGCCCAGATATGCGACCGCTAGTGACACTTCGCCATACGCCGCCTATAGTGGCGCCCAGATCGGTTGATGAAACGACCGGCAGTTATTCAGGCAACACACAGGCAAATGACATGAGCATTCTCTCCAGACGCGGATTCACGCTGGGTGCACTCGGTGCAGCAGGCCTCACTGCCGCCTGCGGCAACGGCATCGGCAGCAAGGGACCGCAGACCATCGACGCGCGCGTCGACACGACACTCAACTACCTCTACGACAATTACCCCAGCACGCGGTCGCTGGCAGATAAATCCACCGGTATGTTGGTGATGCCACTGGTGACAGAAGCCGGGCTTGGTATCGGCGGCGGTTACGGGCGTGGCGCGCTGCGGATCAACGGCTCGACCGTGGATTACTATTCGGCCACCAAGGGCAGCGTCGGCCTACAGATCGGCGCGCAACAGTTTGCGCATGTGCTGTTCTTCATGACCGAAGACGCGCTGTCGCGGTTCCGCCGCTCCTCGGGCTGGGCGGCTGGCGCGGATATAGAATACGTGTTCAAGGACGTGGCCGAGAACCTGCGCGCCGAAACGACCACATCAATCGCCCCGGTTGTTGCTGTGATCTTTGGCCAGGCAGGGTTGCTGGCGGGCGTATCTCTCGAAGGCATGAAATACTCGCGTATCATTCCCTGACACGCGACTTGTTGTATCCTTGCGGGCCGTCTTCACGTCGGCCCGCAGCAATATCGCGGCGCGGCGGCGATCAGTGCAGCGTGAACTCCCCCACGACATTGCGCCATTCGCCCGGCCCGATCATCTTGCGGTGATTGAAGCGCACCGAATGCAACGGTCCGTCAAGCTCGCGCTGCCAGAACTCGATGAACTCGAACAGGCGCGGATGATCCGGCGCCACATCGTATTCCTGCCATACAAAGCTGTTGAGAACGTGCACGTAGTCGGGCATGCCGTAAAAGAATTCGGCAGTCGTCAGCCCATAGCCCTTCAGCATCATTTCTGTCTCGGACATTGCCATGTCTCTGCTCCTTCTTTCCTCGTGACTCTCATGATGCAGAAAATAAATTACTTATCAATAAAAACAATATGTTGGCACTGTCCTGCCGTGGCTGCCAGACGCAAAGGGTTTGTGGCATTGCACCCAATATCCGCCGTCTGATATACCTTGCCCCACAAGATATAGAAAATCGCGATGATTGAGGTTCAAGTTGACCGATACGCCACAAACCCCTGAAGATACGGAAGAAAATACGCCGGAGCGTCCGCAGTACGACGGGCCGAGCGTTTCCATCTCGGAAGAGATGAAGACATCCTATCTCGATTACGCGATGTCGGTGATTGTCAGCCGGGCGATTCCCGATCTGCGCGACGGGCTGAAACCGGTGCATCGGCGCATCCTTTACGCGATGCACGAAACCAACAACACCTTTGACAAACCCTACCGAAAATCCGCCCGCCCGGTTGGCGACGTGATGGGTAAATACCACCCCCACGGCGACAGCGCGATCTATGACGCGCTGGTGCGCATGGCGCAGGATTTCTCGATGTCGCTGCCGCTTCTGGACGGTCAGGGCAACTTTGGCTCGATGGACGGCGATAACGCCGCCGCCATGCGCTATACCGAGGTCCGCATGGCCAAGGTCGCGGGCTATCTTCTGGCCGATATCGACAAGGATACGGTCGACTTTCAGGACAATTACGATGGCAAGGACCGTGAGCCCACGGTCCTGCCCTCGCGCTTTCCCAACATGCTGGTCAACGGCGCGGGCGGCATCGCCGTCGGCATGGCGACCAACATCCCGCCGCATAACCTGGGCGAAGTGATCAATGCGACGCTGGCGCTGATCGAGGACCCCGATCTCAGTTCCGAGCAACTGATCGAGTATGTTCCCGGCCCCGATTTCCCCACGGGGGGAATCATGCTGGGCCGGACAGGTGCGCGCAAGGCGTATCTTGAAGGGCGCGGCAGCGTCATCATCCGCTCCAAGACCCGCGTCGAGGAGATCCGCAAGGACCGCTGGGCCATCATCATCGACGAGATCCCCTATCAGGTGAACAAATCCACCATGATCGAGCGGATCGCCGAAACCGCCCGCGACAAGAAGATCGAAGGCATCGCCCATGTTCAGGACGAATCCGACCGCAACGGTGTGCGGGTCGTGATCGAACTGAAGCGCGACGCAACCGCCGAGGTGGTGCTGAACCAGCTGTTCCGCTTTACCCCGATGCAGACCTATTTCGGCTGCAACATGCTGGCGCTCAATGGCGGACGCCCCGAGCAGTTGACGCTGCGCCGGTTCCTGACCTCCTTCATCTCTTTCCGCGAAGAAGTCGTCGCGCGCCGCACCGCCTACGAGTTGCGCAAGGCGCGCGAACGCAGCCATATCCTCTGCGGTCTGGCCGTCGCTGTCAGCAATGTCGACGAGGTGGTTGCCACCATCCGCGCCTCGGCCGATGCCGCCGATGCGCGCGAAAAGCTGATGGCGCGCCGCTGGCCTGCCGGGAACATCCTCGAATACATCGCGCTGATCGACGATCCGACCCACACGGCCAACGACGATGGCACCTACAACCTGAGCGAAGCACAGGCACGCGCGATCCTCGAATTGCGCCTGCAACGCCTGACACAGCTGGGTGTCAAGGAAGTGACCGACGAGCTGCAAGAGCTTGCCGCCAAGATCAAGGAATACCTCGCCATCCTCGCCTCTCGCGAGCGGATCATGCAGATCATCGCCGACGAGTTGACCGAAGTGCGCGACCTCTTTGCGGTGCCGCGCCGCACCGAGATCGTGGACTGGTCCGGCGACATGGAGGACGAAGACCTCATCGAACGCGAGGACATGGTCGTTACCGTAACCTCCGGCGGCTATATCAAACGCACCGTGCTGGCCGATTTCCGCAGCCAGAAACGCGGCGGCAAGGGCGTCGGCGGCATGGCCACCAAGGAAGAGGACGTGGTGACCACCCTCTTTGTAGCCAACACGCATACCCAGCTCCTGTTCTTCACCACCGACGGGATGGTCTACAAGCTCAAGACTTGGCGGCTGCCGCAAGGCGGACGCACCTCCAAGGGCAAGGCGATCGTCAACATCCTGCCGATCCCGACCGGCGTTTCCATCGCGGCGATCATGCCGGTGGACCGGGACGAGGACGAATGGGACGATCTGCAGGTCGTGTTCGCGACCTCCGCAGGCACCGTGCGCCGTAACAAGCTGTCGGATTTCACCAATGTGAAATCCAACGGCAAGATCGCCATGAAGTTCGAGGGCGAGCATGAAGGCACCACGCTGATCAACGCGCGCATCGCATCCAATGATGACGACGTCATGCTTGTCACGTCTTCGGGCCGGGCAATCCGCTTTCCCGCGACAGATGTGCGGGTCTTCAACAGCCGCAACTCCGTGGGCGTGCGAGGCATCCGCCTGACTGGCAAGGACAAGGTCGTTTCCATGTCCATCATCCGCCACTTCAAGGCCGAAGCCGACGAGCGCGCCGCCTATCTCAAGATGCGCCGCGCGATGGCGGGGATTGCCGACGATGCCGAAGAGACCTCAGACGAGGAAGACGGCAATGCCAACATGCCCCTGTCCCAGGAACGCTATGCCGAAATGTCGGCGGCCGAGAACCTGATCCTGACCATCACGGCGAAGGGTGCAGGCAAGCTTAGCTCGTCCCACGACTACCCGCTGCGCGGACGTGGTGGCATGGGCGTTCAGGCCATGGACAAGGCCATGCGCGGTGGCGATCTGGTCGCCTCCTTCCCCGTCGAACTGGGGGATCAGATCATGCTGGCCACATCCAAGGGCCAGTCGATCCGTGTGCCGGTCGAAGGTATCTCGTTCCGGTCCCGCAATGCCGGCGGCGTCAAGGTCTTCGACACTGGCAAAGGCGAAGAAGTTGTCAGCGTCGCCCGGATTGCCGACCAGGGTGATGAGGCAGAAAGTGCCGATAGCGGCGAAACCGACGCCGAAACCTGATAAACCTTCGCAAACATACCGTTTTTCTGCGTTCGCCCCGATTTGAACATAAATTGGGGCGAATTCCGCCCGCTTCCAAATGCAACCTGAGCCTGTAATGGCCCATGGCCGTAGGTTTGAGTATGAGCGAGTACGTAATTTGGCAGAAAAAGAGACGGAAACCCCTGCTGTGACCTATCAAGATGAATCTTGGTTCAACCAGACCGGCCGCAACCTGATCCGAATCGTTGTCGGTTCGTATTTTGCCGCTGTGGCCCTCGACTTTTCGCACGGATTCGATCCGGCGGCGCTCTTTGCACCAATGATGCCCTACCCGGTGGCCGATCTGGTGGGCTCTGCCTTACTGCTTGCGGCTGCAATCGGGTTCATGATGGGTGCTGGGCTACGCATTTCGGCATTGTCATTAGCGGTGTTCGTCATCACCTCGTCGCTGGCACAGAATTTCGTCAACTTCGCCCCCGGCAATATCTCGGAATTCTGGCGCGATCTGGCAATGGTCTGCGCCGTGCTCAGCTCTTATGCACATCAGTCCGACCGAAACGAAGTGGCCCTGGTCACGCCGCGCCCGCAGCCGATCCGCCCGCGCCGTATCAGCATTTCGACCAGTTCGGATCGCCCCGATCTGACCGTCATCCCCGAATCGGCATTGAAGTTGCCGCAGGCTGGCTACGAAGATTGCCCGACCCGCCCAATCGGCCCTGTTCGTCAGGTTGGGTAGAGCGCACCGAACTTCTCTTCGAGATAGGCCAGCAACGGAGCCTCATCCGGGGCCTGTCCGGTGGCCTCGCTGATCAGGTCGCGCGGCGACATCAGGCCACCGTGACGCTGGACATTCTCGCGCAGCCAGCCGGTAGCCGGGCCAAGATCGCCACGCGCCAGCTGCTCATCGAGATCGGGCACCGCCGCTCGCAGCGCGGCATGCAGACATCCCGCATAGACATTGCCCAGCGAGTAGGTCGGAAAATAGCCAAACAGGCCCACGGACCAGTGCACATCCTGCAAGCATCCCTCTGACGGGCGCACAACGGGGTAACCGAAATCCGCCGCAAAGCGGTCATTCCACGCCGCCTCCAGATCGCGCGCATTCAGGTCGCCCGCGATCAACGCGCGCTCCAGATCATAGCGCAGCAGAACATGCAGGTTGTACTGCACCTCGTCCGCCTCTGTCCGGATAAAGCCGCGCTCCACGGCGTTCACGATGCGGTAAAAGGCATCGGCGTCGGCCACGCCGAAATCCCCGAACGCAGCGCGCATTTCGGAATACAACCATCCGGTAAAGGCCCGGCTGCGGCCCAGCTGGTTCTCGTAGATGCGGCTCTGGCTTTCATGCACACCCATCGACACGCCGCGCCCCAGCGGCGTCAGCGCATAGGCCGGATCAATCGCCTGCTCATAGCAGGCATGGCCGACCTCGTGGATCGTGGAATAGATGCAGTTGAACGGATCGCTCTCGGATGTGCGGGTGGTGATGCGCACGTCACTGCCGGACCCGGAGGAGAACGGGTGCACCGCCTTGTCCAGCCGCCCGCGCGTCATGTCATAGCCAAAGGTTTTGGCCAGCTTGCGCGCCAGTTTCATCTGCTTGTTCGGCGCGAACCGACTGTCCAACGCCGCTGGCCCCGCCTGCCCCAGTGCCCGTTCGCGCAGTGCCACCAGACCCGGCCGCAACGCGCCAAACATGGCATCCAGATCGGCGGCCTTGGCGCCGGGTTCGTAATCATCCAGCAGCGCGTCGTAGACATCACCGCCTGCCGCCAGCGCGGCACCCTCCTCGCGCTTGAGCGCGACGATCTCGGCCAGAACCGGCGCGAAGGCGGCAAAGTCATCCGCCGCGCGGGCCTCGGCCCATTGCCCCTGTGCCAATGCGGCCTGCCGCGCGATCGCGGCGGCCAGATCACCCGGCACGCGCACAGCCCGGTCATGGTCGCGCCGGATATGGCGCAGCTGCGCACGGCTGACATCGTCGCTCGCCTCTGCCTCTGCGGCGTCCAGCCACTCCGCGATGCGCGGATCGATCCGGCGGGCATGCAGAACCGACTGCATCGCACCGCTTTCCTCGGCTCGCTGCGCGGCAGCTCCGCGCGGCATCATGGTTTCCTGATCCCAGCCCAGCCGCCCGGCCACCTGTGCCAGAGCCTCTGTTTCGCGCTGAAACGCCATCAGGTCTGAAAATGCTGTCATGGCGCTCATCCTCTTACCGATTGGGGCAGCGGGTAACGGCTGTGGAACCTTGCCCGCAAGATCATCACCCACAGCACCACGGCCATCAGCTGATGCACGATAGCAACCTGCCAAGGCGCGGCGGTCACGATGGTGAATATGCCCATGCCGATCTGCGCCAGCAACGCGATAAAGGCCGCGTTGAAGGCCGCCCGCGTTGCCCGGTTGGCGCTGCGCCGCCCGCGCAGCCAGACCATCACCGCAAATACCAGCAGCAGATAACCGGTCATCCGGTGGATGAATTGCACTGTTGCAGGATTCTCGAAGAAATTGCGCCACCACGGCTCGATCACCAGCATCTGCGGCGGGACCAGACTGCCCCCCATCAGCGGCCAGTCGGTATAGGACCGGCCCGCGTCGATCCCGGCCACCAACGCGCCGATCAGGATTTGCAGAAACGCAAAATGCATCCAGCCTGTAGACAGGCTGAACAGCTTGGCCTCGTGACCGCGCCGTGCCTGCATCAACTCGCGCTCGGGCCGCGCCAGCAGCATCGCGTACCAGGCGATGAAGCCGAGGATCACGAAGGCCAGCCCCAGATGCACCGCCAGCCGGTAAGACGCCACCGCCGTGCGATCGCCCGTCAGGCCAGAGCTGACCATCCACCAGCCGATCGCGCCCTGCGCCCCGCCCAGTGCCCCCAGCAACAACAGCCGCCAGGTCCAGCCGACGGGGATCTTGCGCGCCACCAGAAAGCCTGCAAAACCCAATGCCCAGACCAGTCCGATCACCCGGCCCAGTTGCCGGTGACCCCATTCCCACCAGTAGATGAACTGGAACTCCGCCAGGGTCATGCCCTTGTTCTCGATCTGGAATTGCGGGATCTGCTGGTATTTTTCGAACTCCGATTGCCAGTCGGCGTGGGACATCGGCGGCAGCGCGCCGCTCACTGGCCGCCATTCAGTGATCGACAAGCCGCTATCGGTCAGCCGTGTCAGCCCGCCCACCGCGATCATCAGAACCACCAGCGCAAAAAGCACGAACAGCCACAACCGGATCGCGCGCCGCGCACCACCGCGCCCGCTGTCGATCATGCCACCTTTCGGGCCCGTAACCTCGCGTTGTGACGGGGTCTCGCCCACCTCTTCGAAAAGCTTTCGTTTCTGGCTCATAGGGGGCCGCTCCTTGCCTGTTTCGGGGCCTTTTTCGCCGGCAGACTAGTGTGCCCCTGCCACCTCTTCAAGCGGGCTTAGCCCCCGCGATCCTTCCAGCGGACCATCTGCCGCAGGATACCGTGCAACAGCCGCGTATCGGCGGTCGTCAGCGGCATCCGCGACCAGAAATTGCGCAGCGTCTGGCGCATGCTCTCGGCCTTGTGCTCGGGAAAGAAAAAACCGGCCTCGTCCATCCGCGCATCGTAATGAGCGGCCAGGGCCTCGATATCGCGCTGGTTGGCCCATTCGGTGTCGGACATCTCGACCGTCTCGGCCTGCACCTCTTCGCTGGCGCGGCGCCATTCATAGGCGGTCAGCAACACGCATTGCGCCAGGTTGAGGCTGGCAAATTCGGGGTTCACCGGCACCGATATGATTGCGTTCGCAAGCGCCACATCGGCGTTTTCCAGCCCGGCCCGCTCTGGCCCGAAGAGCACCGCGACCCGCTGACCGTCCGCGATCTTTTCGGCCGTCAGCTGCATGGCGCGCTCGGGGCTCATGACCGGCTTGGTCATGTCGCGGCTGCGCGCCGTGGTGGCAAAGACGAAATGCGCATCGCTCACCGCTTCGGGCAATGTATCGACCAGCATCGCCTCGTCCAGCAGCCGCCCCGCGCCGCTGGCCATCGCCCCCGCCGCCGGGTTCGGCCAACCATCGCGCGGCGCGACGATCCGCATCCGGTCCAGTCCGAAATTCCACATCGCACGCGCCGCCGCACCGATGTTTTCGCCCATCTGCGGGCGCACCAGCACGAAATCCGGTTGCGGTCTGTCGGTCGGCATCACTCTCTCCTCGCGGCGTTTGCGCGCTGATACGCCATGGCTTGCGACCATTAAAGCCCTTCGGCCTTCTTCTTGGGTCAAATACTCCCGCCAAAGGCATGAAATCCTCTGCTCCCCGCCGCCCTAGGGGCATGGCGCTGGCGGATATTCCGCGCTATAGCAGCCCCAAAGACCCCGAGGAGCGTCCCGATATGTCCGAGACCGAGCAACCACAGATTTATCTCATCACCCCGCCCGAGATCGAGTTGAGCAGTTTCGGCAACCAGTTGGCCGCCGTACTGGATGCACATCCCATCGCCTGCGTACGGCTGGACTTGTCGACCCGCGACGAAGACGATGTCGCCCGCGCCGCCGATGCTTGCCGCGAAATCACCCATGCCCGCGATGTGGCGCTGGTGATCAGCAACCATATCGCGCTGGTCGAACGGCTGGGCCTCGACGGTGTACACCTGACAGACGCCGCACGCTCTGTGCGCAAGGCACGCAAGACGCTGGGGCCCGATGCCATCGTCGGTGCCTGGTGTGGCCAGTCGCGCCATGACGGTCTGAGCGCGGGTGAGGCCGGCGCCGACTACATCAGTTTCGGACCGATCGGCCCGAGCCTGCTTGACGACGGCGCACAGGTCGAAACCGAGCTTCTGGCCTGGTGGAGCGAGGTGATCGAATTGCCGGTGGTCGCCGAAGGCGCGCTGGACGCCGAGCGCATCGCCGAAATCGCGGCAATCACCGATTTCTTTGGTATCGGTGACGAAATCTGGCGCACCGACGATCCGGTGGCAGCACTGGGGTCACTGATCGCCGCGATGGGCTGAGGCCCGCATCACAGCCGCTGCCTCTCGGGCGGCATCGCGCCGCGCACCTGCACCTCCAGATATCTCGCCAAGGCCTTGCGGTCAGCGAAATCGGCGGCACGCACGGGGGGATGGAAAACCACCCGTACCGAGCCTTGGCGCCAGGTCGACAGCACTTTCAGCATATGTGTGCCAAAATCCATATCTCCCCACCAGCCATAGAACCGCGCATCCTGTCCGGGCGGCGCGGTATAGATCACCGTTACCGCCTGCACATGCAGTTCATCGCGCAGGGCTGGTGTCAAAAACGCTGCAAATAGCGTTGATTTGAATGGCAAAACGCGCATTCCATCCGTCGATGTGCCCTCGGGAAAAAACAGAAGCTTGTGCCCCGCCAGCAACCGCTCTTCAAAGAGCGCCGTCTGCGCCCGCGCCTGGCTACGGTCGCGGGTGATGAACACGGTCCCGACAGAGCGTGCCAACATCCCGATCCCCGGCCACCCGGCGACTTCGGATTTCGAGACGAAATAGATACGCTTGCGCGCATTGAGCGTGAAAATATCAAGCCATGACGCGTGGTTGGCAACCACCGCACCGCGTTCTGTCATTGGCTGGCCTTCGGCCCGGTAGCGCATCTGCAGAATAACAAAGGTCATCCGGCACACCGCCTGAGTGATGTAAGGCGTTACCGGGCGCCGTGGACCGCAGAGCGGTCGCTCGATCAGGCGGAGGATCAGCAGCAGGGCCAGCCCCGACAGCAGCAACACGATCAGCAAAGAGGCACGCAGCGCGGCCAGAATCCAGCCAAAGGCAGAGATGCGGACCGGGGGCGGCTCATCATCGGGCGCCCATGTGAAACTCACGCCCCAAGCCCCCGGCTATAGATACCTTTGCGCTTCTGATTCAGGTTGGCGGTATCCATGATCAGGCAGACATCGGTGGTGTTGAATGCCTGATCCACAAACGCCCCTTCCCCGACATAGCCGCCCAGCCGCAAATAGGCCTTGATCAATGCCGGCACCTGCAGCATCGCCGCCAGCCGGTCAATCTCGTCCAGCGGCACCAGGTTCATGCACTGAAAATGCGCTGGCTGCGCACGGGCGCGCAGGGCCTCGGGCGCCAGATGCCGGTGATGCAACAGCGACAAGGGCTGCGCCAGCGCCTCGATATCCGTGCCATGAAAGCTGGCAACACCAAAGAGCACTTCGATCCCGTGATCGGCGACATATTTTGCCAGCCCCTGCCACAGATGATACATCGCTTCGCCACCGCGATAGCGGGGATCGACGCAGGAGCGCCCCAGCTCCAACAGCCGCCGCCCGGAATTGCGCAGCGGCGTCAGATCGTACTCGTCCTCGGAATAGAACTGCCCGGCGATCCGCGCCTGATCATCCCGCAGCAGGCGGTAAACACCGATGACCCGGTCTTCTGGCGGGCAGTCCAGCGTCGCATCGGTCAGGATCAGGTGATCGAAATAGGCGTCAAAGCGGTCCTGCTCCAGCCCCGCCTCGTGATCGACCATCGGCCCGGTGCCGCCCAGTTCCTGAATGAACACGCGATAACGCAGCCGTTGTGCCGCACGGCGCTCGGCATCGGTTTCGGCCAGTTTGACCTCGAAATGCGGTGGTCCGTCTGCTTGCATCTGCCTCTGCCGTCCTTTGCCCGCTTTTAGGGTCGCACCGGCAGGTTGGCAACAGAGCAAGTCGGCAGCACTTTACGCCCGTAAAGGTTGTGTTAAGCTTTTGGTAACCAAGTTCATGGATCAAGGACGGGCCGCAGCTCGACCCGCGTCGCGTCGATGACCACCTTGCCAGCGTTGGGGAAATTAACAGTGACCTTGCCCGCGATACAGCTTTGGATCTGGCCGATGCCCCAGTCGGGCTGGCCCGGATGTTCTACCCGCATCCCGGGTTCGAGAAAGGCAGACATGTCTGGCATCGGTCAAATCCTGCAAGAGGGCGCGTGATGGACGCACAAGGTAATCCGCAGCTTAACCGCAATCTGGCGGCTCTGGTAGGGTCGCGGATCTGTCACGATCTGATCAACCCCGTAGGTGCCATCTCGAACGGGCTCGAATTGCTGACCCTGACCGGCGCCCCGAACGGGCCGGAAATGCACCTGCTGCAATCCAGCGCGGATCACGCCAATGCGCGCCTGCGTTTCTTCCGGGTTGCGTTTGGCCTGTCCAGCGATGGCCAGATGATGAACCAAGCCGATATCACTGCAATCCTCGGCGATGTATTCACCGGCAACATCGCGGTGGATTGGCAGATACAGGGCGCGCTCGGCCGGCCCCTTGCGCAGGCGGCATTCCTGGCCCTGATGTGCCTTGAGGTCGCCCTGCCCCATGGCGGGCAGATCACCATCGGCGGCGCGCCCGAAGAAATCACCCTGACAGCCCGCGGCGAACGGCTGAACGCTGAAGACGATCATTGGCACATTCTGACGCAGCACCGCGCGCCGGGCGATCTGTCGGCAGCACGGGTTCAGTTCGCCCTGTTGCCAGAGGTGCTGTCAAAGCTGCGACGCAACCTCGCGGTCGAGCGATCAGCGCATTCGGTCAGGCTGCAATTCTAGGCGCGCGTAACGTCAGCCACGCACCGCGCCGTCCCCCACGACCAGATACTTGAAACTGGTCAACTGCGCCGCGCCGACAGGCCCGCGCGCATGCAGCTTCCCGGTGGCGATGCCGATCTCGGCCCCCATGCCGAACTCGCCTCCGTCGGCGAACTGGGTCGAGGCGTTGCGCATCAGGATGGCGCTGTCGAGATGGGAAAAGAACGCCTGCGCCGCCGCGTCATCCTCGGTCACGATACAATCGGTATGCTGCGAGCCATGCCTCTCGATATGGCCGATCGCCGCGGTGACGTCATTCACCACCCGCGCCGCAATGATCATATCAAGGAATTCATGCCCCCAATCCTCTTCGCTGGCAGGCACCGTGCCCTCAATCTGGGCCAGCGTTTCGTCGGCGCGCACTTCGACCCCCGCCTCAAGCAGCGCGCGGATCAGGTCCGCGCCCAACCCGTCGGCGATATCGCGGTGGATCAGCAGGCATTCGGCGGCACCGCAGATGCCGGGGCGCCGCGTCTTGGCGTTCATCACCACGCGCATCGCCTTGTCCGGGTCGGCGGCGGCATCGACATAGACATGCACGATCCCTTCGAGATGGGCAAAGACCGGCACACGCGCCTCGCGCTGCACCAGCCCCACCAACCCCTTGCCCCCACGCGGCACGATCACATCAATCTGGCCGGTCATGGTCAGCATTTCCTGCACCGCCGCGCGGTCGCGGGTCGGCACCAGTTGAATGGCCTCTTCGGGCAGGCCCGCGCTGCGCAGCCCCGCCTGCAAGCAGGCATGTATCGCTTGCGAAGAATGAAAGCTTTCCGATCCACCGCGCAGGATGACCGCGTTGCCCGCCTTCAGGCAGAGCGCGCCCGCGTCCGCCGTCACGTTCGGGCGGCTTTCGTAGATCACGCCGATCACGCCCAGCGGCGTGCGCACCCGGCGGATGTTCAATCCGCTGGGCTGGTCCCATTCGGCCAGCACCTCGCCTACGGGATCGGGCTGCGCCGCCACCGCCCGCAACCCGGCAGCGATGCCGTCAATGCGCGGACCGTCCAGCATCAGGCGGTCCAGCATCGCTGGCGACAGGCCCTTTTCGCGGCCATAGTCGAGATCCTTGGCATTGGCGGCGATGATTGCGTCCTTGCGCTCGATGATCGCATCGGCAGCAGCGGTCAGCGCCGCGGCCTTCTGCTCACCGCTGACAACCGCCAGTTCAGAAGCGGCGGCACGGGCACAGGCGCCAATCTGCGCCATCAGCGCGGGAATATCGGTGTGGTCTTTCATCGCGGCACGTCCCTGAACAATGATCCGGTGGTAGAGTTTAGCAGCGCGGCGTCAAAACGCCATATCGTCACGATGGATGAGCGCGGCACGCGCCGGGTAGCCCAGAACCGGCTCGATCGCGCCCGAGCGCAGCCCCTTGATCAAGGCCGCATCCGCCGCCGTGTAACGGGTCAGCCCGAGGCCCAGCACCCGCCCGTCCGGGCCGACGATTTCCACCGGATCGCCGCGACCAAAGCGGCCCGCCACCGCCGTGACCCCCGCAGGCAGCAGGCTGCTGCCCCGCTCCATCGCGCGCACGGCACCCGCATCGACAGTGACCTGCCCCTTGGCCTTCATTCCCGCGATCCAGGCCTTGCGCTTCTGCTGCGGCGTGCCCTGGGCGCGGAACCACGTCGCCGCCGCACCGTTTTCCAGCGCGGTGATCGGATGCAGAACAAAGCCTTCGGTGATCGCCATGTCACAGCCCGCCGCCGTCGCGGTCCGCGCGGCCATCAGCTTGGTCTTCATCCCGCCCTTGCTCAGCCCCGAAGCCGCGTCGCCCGCCATCGCCTCGATCTCGGGTGTGATCTGGTCAATCACGTCAAACCGGGTGGCGGCAGGATCCTGTGCCGGATTGGCGGTATAGAACCCATCCACATCCGACAGCAGGATCAGCTGATCGGCGCCGGCGGTCACGGCGACCTGTGCGGCCATCCGGTCATTATCGCCATAGCGGATTTCGTCGGTGGCCACGGTGTCGTTCTCGTTCACGATGGGCACCGCGCCAAAGCGCAGCAATGCCTCAAGCGTCGCGCGTGAATTGAGATAGCGCCGCCGGTCGGTGCTGTCCTCCAGCGTCACCAGAACCTGCGCCGCGCGCAGCCCGCGCCGCGCCAGCGCCGCATCATAGGCACCCGCCAGCTTGATCTGCCCCACGGCGGCCGCGGCCTGCGATTGCTCCAGCATAAGCTCGGTCGCGGGCAGCCCCAGCGCCGCACGCCCAAGCGCTATGGATCCCGAAGATACCAAAATCACGTCCGCGCCACGCGCCTTCAGCCGCGCCACGTCATCGGCCAGCGCCTCCAGCCAATCGGCGCGCAGATCACCGGTGACCCGGTCCACCAGAAGGGCCGAGCCGATCTTGATCACCAAGCGTTTCGCGTCGGCTACGGTTGCCACTGCTCAGGCTCTTCGTCGATTGTCTCTTCTGTCCGGTGCCGCAGTTTATCAGCCGCGATATTCTCTTTCAGTGCCCGCAGGACTTCGGTGAGCCCCTCGCGCGCAACACCTGACATGGTCATGACCGGGCCGCCGACGGCTTCTTGCAACTCAGCCAGTGCTTCGGCGCGCGTTTCGTCGTCCAGCGCATCCACCTTGTTCAGCACCACGATCCGCGGCTTGACCCCCAGAATATCGCCATAAGATTCGATCTCGGTGAGGATCGTCTGGTAGTCCTCGGCAATCGTCTCGGACGTGCCGTCGACCAGATGCAACAGAACCGAGCAGCGCTCGACATGCCCCAGGAAAATATCCCCTAGGCCCTTGCCCTCGCTCGCCCCGCCGATCAGGCCCGGAATGTCGGCCACGACGAATTCCACGTTATCGACGCCGACCACCCCCAGATTGGGGTGCAGCGTGGTAAAGGGGTAATCGGCGATCTTGGGCCGCGCGTTCGAGGTCGCTGCCAGAAAGGTCGATTTGCCCGCATTGGGCAGACCCAGAAGGCCCACATCGGCAATCAGCTTCAACCGCAGCCAGATCGTGCGCTCCACACCTTCCTGTCCGGGGTTGGCGCGGCGCGGGGCCTGGTTGGTCGAGGATTTGAAATGCAGGTTGCCCCAGCCGCCATTGCCGCCGCGCGCCAATTGCACGCGCTGGCCCAGTTCGGCCAGATCGGCAATCACAGTCTCCTGATCTTCGTCAAGTATCTCGGTACCCACGGGCACGCGCAGCACGATGTCCTCGGCGTCTTTGCCGGTGCGCTGACGCCCCATGCCGGGCTGGCCACTGCGCGCAAAGAAATGCTGCTGATAGCGGAAATCGATAAGGGTGTTCAGGCCATCAACGGCCTCGGCCCAGACGGAGCCACCTGCCCCGCCGTCACCGCCGTCGGGGCCGCCATATTCGATGTATTTCTCGCGCCGGAAGCTGACGCAACCGCCGCCGCCGCCGCCCGAGCGGATGTAAACCTTGGCGAAATCGAGAAACTTCATGTTCTGTCCTTGGAGCCTTTTGCGTTTTCCTGCATTCCGGAGAGCGGAAAAGGCCCACGTCTGTTTTGTGCCCGTGGGCGTTTTGCATCGGATCTCAATATCAGACCAGATGCAAAGCCCCTTGTCTGCAACCGTTCCTTACGCGGGGACGGCGGAATTCTCAATCCTGTTTGCGGCTATAGGTCCATGTGGGCACCTTGGCGCCCTGCGCGACCGAATAGGTCTCGGCATCGCCCAGATAGCAGAACCCGCTATTGGTCAGCACCCGCGCGGAGGCCGCGTTGCCCTGGTGCACGGTGGCAAAGATCGTGCGGCAGTTATGTGGATTGGCCGCGACAAGCGCTGCCACAGATTCGGACGCGATGCCCGAATTCCAGAACGCGGGTGCGACCCAATAGCCGATTTCGGACTGCCCCACATCGATCCGCGTCAGGCTGATCACTCCCATGACCTCGCCGCCGCCCATCCGCGTGCCGTCCATCACCCAGGCATCCTCCACCCGGTCTGCGGCGCTGACACGGTCGATATACGCCTCGACCAGCCCGGGCGGCAGGGGATGCGGGATCGACGAGGTGTTGCGCGCCACCCGAAGATCCGAAATATACATCTCGATCAGCCCCGCATCCGACGGGCGGACGGGCCGAAGATCAAACCGGGCGGTCTCGATTGCCGGTTGATTGTTTACCTTCTCAAGCATCATGCGCTTTCTCCTCCAAAGAGCACAAAGAGAACCGACAGCACCGTGAGCGCTGCGAGGGTCCACATCAGATTTTTTTCGCAGTGCTGCCAGCGACGGTCCGCGCGATCCGGTCCCCGGCCAGCGTCCAGATCGGGTGCAACATGACCTGGAGCGATAGAAGGCAGATGGCGATCGCCGCCGTCGCCTGCAAGGCCGGGGTACCAGGTGTCACGAAATTGGGAAAACCAGAGAAAATCATCGCCCAGGCCATCAGATTCAGCGGGTGCATCATCAACCCGGCCAGAGACCCATCTGGCGCCGCGCGCATCCCGAACCGCGCGCCCGTCGCTGATCGCCTCCCCAAGGCGGAACCCGGATCAAGCAGATCATTCCCGGTGACAAACATTACAATGGTCCACTCAATCTTGTCAGATCACACGCCTGCGGCGCTGACTATGGGCCGACCCCGGTTCCTTTTGGGTAAAGAAAAAGGGGACCGGCCAGTGTGCCGATCCCCTGGTTTTTTTCAGAACCTGTCCAGATCCGGCTATTCAGCGGCCTCTGCGATTGGCGCGACCGAAATGAAGGTACGACCCTTCAGACCCTTGCGGAAGGTCACGTTGCCCTCGACGGTGGCAAAGATCGTGTGGTCGCGGCCCATGCCCACGCCCTCGCCCGGCCACATCTTGGTGCCGCGCTGACGCATGATGATATTGCCGGGAATTACGGCTTCGCCGCCGTATTTCTTGACGCCAAGGCGACGGCCTGCAGAGTCGCGACCGTTGCGGGATGAACCGCCTGCTTTTTTATGTGCCATTTGGTCTCTCCTTAGCCTTTGATCAATTCTTTGGCCTGTTCGATCCAGCCTTCACGCTCGATCCGGCCTTTGAACGACAGTTTCTCGTCCATATCAGCAACGTCCGCATCCGTCCATGCCGCGATCTGGGCAAAGGAGGTCACGCCGTTTTCGTGCAGCTTCTTCTCCAGCGCGGGGCCAACGCCCGACAGCTGTTTCAGATCATCGCCAGCAGCGTCAGCTTTTGCAGCTTTCTTGGGCGCTTCGGCCTTGTCTGCTTTCTTGGCGGGGGCTGCCTTCTTGGCAGGTGCCGCAGCCGCTGCGGGAGCAGAGCCTGCGCCGATCGCCGCTTTGACGCCGGACTTGTCCGCGCCTTTTTCGAGAATTTCCAACACACGCACCAGCGTCAGTTGCTGGCGGTGGCCCTTTGTACGCTGGCTGCCATGCTTACGGCGGCGCTTGACGAAGTGGATGACCTTGTCACCCTTGACCTGGTCAATCACCTCGGCCTGAACGGCAGCGCCGTCGACCAGGGGAGCACCGATCACGGGGGCATCGCCACCCAGCATCAGAATCTCGTTGAATTGCACCTTTTCGCCGGCATCAGCCGCCAGCTTCTCGACACGCAGCAAATCGCCCGACTGGACCTTGTACTGCTTGCCGCCGGTTTTCAGAACCGCAAACATCTTGTTTTCCTTCGCATTCTCCGCGTCCTTCGGCCCCCTTGCGGGTGTTCGCGACCTGATAGGTCACCTGGGACGGCGCGCCTTGTTCGGCGTATAGATATCAAACACGGATCGGGGACCACCCCCGCCGAGATGCGGGCTTATCGGGCGATCACACCCCCGAGTCAAGCGGTTTTGGCCGCCGAAATCCGTCATCTGCAATACCCGCAAGGCCTCTCAGAGCGGCTCGCTGTTCATATGCGCCGCCACGGCCTGCCCCAGCAGATAGGACAATTCGTCATACATCCGGTTATACGAGGTAAAGAGCGCCATGTTCAGCGCCTGCCCCTCGGGGCTTCGGTAAAGCGCCGCATAGGCCGCCAGATCATCGAAGCTGAGCGGATCATAGGCCAGCAGCAAGAAGGCATGCAGCCAATCCTCGGTCTCGGCGCGGCTCTCCTCCTCCTGCGCCCACACATCGCGCAGGATGTCGTCTTCGGTCATTTCAAACGCGCCGCCATCCACCAGGCCGCGCAGGAACATCATGTTGGAATTGAGCGCCCCGGCGACGTTCAGCTCGATCAGATCGCCCTCGGTGATGATCATCTCGATCGGCCCCACGACCGGATCCTCGCTCGCCCGCAGGCGCGCCGACCTGACCATCGCGGCCTCCTCGATCTCGGGGTCCATCAAGGCACGGCGCGCGGCCAGCTCCAGCGCGATCACATTCGCCCCCAGGTCCGAGCCGAAGAAGGTCAGCAACGGGTCCAGATCGGTACCCTCCAGCGCCTTGCCCAGCTCCGCCTCGACCAGTCGCTGCATCCGGTCGGGGCTATAGATGCGCGCAACCGTGCGTTCCCAGCCCTTCTGGTCCGCGTCGGGCAGCATCTCTTCGGCAATCTCGGCACCGTAGATGGCCCCCTCGGCCTGCATCACGGCCACAGTGCCCTTCACATCAAGCACCTCGAAGAGTTCGCGTAACTGTGTCTCGCGCGCCTCTTGCGCCCCGAGTGGCATGCAAAACGCCCAGAGGGCAGCACACAAGACCGCCAGCCGCGCGATCATAGCGCCTGCCCCGGCCCCAGATCGGCCATGCGCAGCGCCAGCACCTCGAACCGTTCGGCCATGATCTCGAACTGAATGGCATTCATAAGCTGATAGACCTGCTGCATCTTTGGCGCTTCCAGCGCATCGGCATAGGCGGCAAGTTCGTCCTCGCTGAACGAACGATAGGTATGCGCCGCGCCGTTCAGCGCCGAGATTTTCAGCGATTCGCGCAGCTCGGCATCGCCCGCGCCAAGGATCTGCCGAAGTGCCGCCTCGTCGATCTCGCGGTCGATGACCCCTGCCGCCGAGGCCGCCATCAGGAACCGCACCTGCACCTCGCGGATTGACGAAATCGCCACATCGCCACTGTCCACCGCCTCTGTCAGACGGATCAGTTGCGCCACCCGCCCGGGCTCCGCCTGTTCGAGCAATGCAGCCCCCTCGGCCTGCTTCATCTCTGTGTCTTCGATCATATGAGACGCGTTTTCCTCGGCCACCAGCCGCACGCCAAGGGGCGACGCGTAGAATTCAGCCGCCGCCGTCAGCAAATCGTCGCTCAGCGTCTGGTCCAGAATATCCAGCGCAATTTCGTGCAATACCTCTTTGGCAAAGACGGTCTCGGCAGTGCGCGACCAGTCGGCGCCAAAGTCGCTGGCCGACATGCCCAGCATCTCCGGCGCGTCCTTGGCCGACATGGCAATGCTTTCCAGCGCCACGTCGAATCCTGTCACTTTCAGGAAGGCTTCCAGCCGGGGGCGATCAGCCCCCTCAACAGCGATCGCAGCCCCGGCCAGCGCGATCAGCAAGACCCCGACAAGCCTCGCCGGGCCGACAATTTTCCGCAGTGATCTCAGCACCATATTCCTCCCCCATCGCGCCGCCAGCAACCCCGCTCGGACGCGCCAGGGCCAGAGTATTGGATTTCTCGTGGCAAACAACGCAAAACCCCTTGTCTCGCCCGCAAAAGGCAATTAAACGCTGGCCTCCAGACCCCCGCGGAGAGGTGCCGGAGTGGTCGAACGGGGCGGTCTCGAAAACCGTTGACCCTTCACGGGGTCCCAGGGTTCGAATCCCTGTCTCTCCGCCACAATCCCCTTTAAATCATTTTTTTTGATGTAATATTTGAAGGACGATTGTCGCTTTGCTTGTTGCATTACATGTCACGGGATTGGCTGAAAAAAATGACAAGCCGCACGAACTATTCACGAATTCGTGAAGGTCGAAAGGGCCAAGCATGGACGAAAGAACGCTCAACCATGAACTGGAAGCCGGAAACTACACTCCAGCGCTAAAGCCGTTCCACCGCGAAGCGATGCTAGACCTTGTTCTTGCATGGGGAACGCTTGACGGCGCTTTAGCGATGCTTCTGGCGCATCTCATGCGGGTACCATACCACGAAGCCGCCGACAACATCGGCAAGCAGAGCGGTTCGGGCAAACTCGCCGAAATGATCCGCCTGATCAAACAGCTGGATTCTGCTGAAAAAGCCATCAAGTTCTTAAAGAAGCACAAAAGGCTTTATGAACGCCATTCTAAGCCGAGGAACAAAATAGCCCACGGGCATTGCGCAGGGTATCTTTTGGCCGACGACAACTATGTCGTGTTCGCAATATTTGAGCGAACGGGTCAAGAAGGCTTGGCCGTTGACGCAGTTCCGGTCGAAGAAATGGAACGGGCAACAAAATGGGGCGAAGCCTTTACAACGTTTATCGTCAATATGCTAAATCGTCTTGATGGCGAAGAAGTTTCAAACGACTCCGGTGCTTCGCAGCAATCGGAGCAGTTAGCTTCCAAGTGACCCAAGGAAGATCGTATAAAACAGACTTCAGGGATGCCCACAATCAAGCGGTCGGCGTCGAGGCCAACGCTCGCTGAAACAGCCGCATGGAGCGAAATTGCCCCTATTCCGCACCCGGAACGCTCTGGAAATGTCGCATTTCCAGGGCATGGTATGGCCTTGATACGCGTCATCATCCCGCGAGGCCGCCATGTTCGCACGCCCCTTTTCGCCCGCACCACCGCGCCATGCGCGCCTGTTCGAACTGATCCGCCAGTGCGATTTCGCAACGCAGGTCGGCGCCCACTGCAAGGGCACGGCAGAGCTTGACGCCCGCAGCTGCTCGATGTTTCTGGACCACGCCCAGCGCTCCTTGCGCTGAGCCACCCGACCTCAGCCGCGAAACCCTGTGGCAACCACGAATTTCTCTGAACTGTCGGACCGCGACGCGGGCGGCTTCACGTTGGCCACCTTGGTAAAGCGCTGTTTCAGCAGTTTCTGCAACTCGCCCTCGGCCCCGCCCGCCAGAACCTTGGAGACGAAGGTGCCGCCTTCTACCAGCACGTCGAACGCGAGGTATGCCGCCGCCTCGCACAGCGAGATGATGCGCAGGTGGTCGGTCTGCTTGTGGCCGGAACTGGATGCGGCCATGTCGGACATGACCACGTCGGCCTTGCCGTCCAGCCAGACCTTGATCTGTTCCTCGGCCCCCTCGCCCATGAAATCGAGCACATGCAACTCGGCCCCCGGGACCGGCTCCATCTCTTGCAGGTCGACACCAATGATCCGGCCCACGGCCTTGCCGCTCTTCTCTCCCAGCGCATTGATCCGCGGCACTGCCACCTGGACCCAGCCCCCCGGAGCGGCGCCCAGATCGACCACCCGCGCGCCTGGCACGAGAAAGCGGTACTTGTCGTCAAGCTCCATGATCTTGAAGGCCGCGCGGCCTCGGTATCCCTCGTTCTGGGCACGTTTCACATAGGGGTCATTCAACTGCCGTTGCAGCCAACGGGTCGAAGACGCCCGACGCCCGCGCGCGGTCTTGACCTTGACCGTCAGATCGCGCTGACCCCGCCCCGATGTGTTCTTGCCGTCCGGCCCCTTGTTCATCTCGCATTCCCATCCGTCAAAACACCATCCGCCGACATCAGCGCATATAGCATGCCCTCGCGCAGGCCGCGATCCGCCACTGACAGCCGATCGGTGGGCCAGCAGCGCAAGAGCGCCTGCAGGATCGCGGCACCGGACATGATCAGCGCCTGCCGGTCCAGACCGATGCGCGGGTCGCGCCGCCGCCCGATCGGCCCCAGCGCCAGGTACGACCGGATCACCGCGTCGATCTCGTCAGAGTTCATTTGCAGCCCGTCGACCCGGTTGCGATCATAGCGGCGCAGGCCCAGATGGCTGGCCGCCACGGTCGTGACCGTTCCCGAGGTGCCCACGATCTGAAATCCTTCGCGTGTCTGCTCACGCTTGTAGGGGGCAAACTCTGCCAGGTTCTCTTCGAAAAACCAGCTCATCAGGGCAAAGCGTGCCGCGTCGTCTTCCACGTCCTGAAACTGATCGCGCAGTGTCGCCACGCCCAGCGGTACGCTGATCCAGTCCACGACACGAGCGCGCGGCACCTGATCCTCGACCGTGTGAAACCCGCCATGCAGCCGCATGATCGCGCGCGGGCGGTCACTGTGCGGCACGCCGCGCAGGTCGATCCAGACCAGCTCGGTCGAGCCGCCGCCGATATCCACCACCAGCAATTGATCGGTGTTGCGGTTGACCAGCGGCGCACAGGACACCACCGCCAGCTGCGCCTCTTCCAACGGCGAGATGACATCAAGCTTGAGGCCGGTTTCGCGCCGCACCCGCTCCATGAAGGCATCACCGTTATCGGCCCGCCTGCATGCCTCGGTGGCGACCAGGCGCATCCGTTCGACCTTGTGGCGTTTCAGCTTCTGCTGGCAAACCCTGAGCGCCTGAATCGTGCGTCCGATCGAGGCGCGCGACAGGCGCCCGGACATTTCCAGCCCCGCCCCCAGCTGCACCGATTTCGAAAAGCTGTCCACGACTCGAAACTGATTGCCGCGAGGTTCGGCAATCAGCATCCTGCAACTATTGGTCCCCAGGTCGAGGGCCGCGTATAACGGGCCACGACTGGGCGGTTTCGGCGCGGGGCTCTCTACCGGTTCCGGGAACGCGCCCGCACCTTCGGGACGCCTGGGCGTCATAACGATACGCCCTCCATTTCGAGTTGCTCTCAAGGTATGACTTTCGCGATGGTTGCGCAAGCATTGCCGTGGCTCATCTTGATGATGAGAATTTCGGGAATGGGCGGCTGTGGTCAAACACCGCCACAGCACTTAGAAAAGGCAACGTCGCTCCATGCGTCCGTCATGTCGAAATCAGGCCGTATGCGGCCAACGGCATGCATTAGAGAGAAGCGACCAACCGGGGAATCACGAAATGCCTGATGTCATCATAGTCTACTGGCGCGACATTCCCGCGCAGATCATCGTCGGCAAGGGGCGCCGTGGCTCAAAGCGGCAATTGCCCGAGCGGTTCGAGCAGGCCATCGACCGTGCCGCAATGAAAACAGGCGCGGGTGGGACGGATGACTACCTTGCCGAATGGCGCAAGGCCGCCCCCTACCCCGTCGAAGGCGACCCGGACGCGGTGGCCGATGCCGAAGCCGCGCGGATTGATGCCGAATACGACAAGGACCGGATCAAGGCCCTGATCGCCAATAACGGCTGGGAACCGGATCACCGCTCCGACGATCAAACTGCATGACACCTTCGGGTATTTGGGAGGCCGCAATGGCGCTTTTGAACTTCAGAAAACGCGAGAAATCCGGCACGCCGCCGGTCAATGGCAAGGTCGAGGCGCTGCTGCAGGGCTATTCGATCGAGGTGATGCCGCGCACCGCCGAGAAGATCGAGAGTTTTCGCGATCTGCTGCCCGAAGGCACGCGCGTCTACATCGCCCATATCGAAGGCACTCCGATCGAGGAAATGGTGGCAACCGCCAAGCGCCTGAATGCCGAAGGCTACCCGGTAATGCCGCATTTTCCCGCCCGCATCATCCGCGATCGCGCGACACTGGCCGACTGGATCGCCCGCTACCAGGGCGAAGCAGACGTGAAACAGGCGCTTCTGCTGGCAGGCGGCGTCGACAAGCCCCATGGCGATTTCCACAGCTCGATGCAGTTGCTGGAGAGCGGCGAATTCGACAAGGCCGGCTTCAAGCGTCTGCACGTCGCAGGCCACCCCGAGGGCAACCGCGACATCGACCCGGACGGATCGATGAAAAACGTGGATGACGCCCTGCGCTGGAAACAGAAATTCAGCGAAACCACCGATGCCGAAATGGCGTTGGCCACCCAGTTCGCCTTTGACGCCAAACCGATCATCGCATGGGCCGACAGCCTTGCCGCGGCCGGGATCACCCTGCCCATCCATATCGGCATCGCCGGCCCCGCGAAACTGCAGACGCTGATCAAGTTCGCTATCGCCTGTGGCGTCGGCCCGTCGCTGAAAGTGCTGCAAAAGCGCGCCATGGACGTGACCAAGCTGCTGCTGCCCTACGAGCCGACCGACGTGCTGACGGAACTGGCCGCGCACAAGGCCGCGCACCCCGATTTCAACGTGACCAACGTGCACTTCTTCCCGCTCGGCGGGATCAAGGCGAACGCCACATGGGCAATCGAGCATGGCGGTTCAGCCGCTGTTCCGGCAAAAGACGCTGCATCGCAGGCATGAAAGTGCTTTGGAGAAAACCGTGCCTGCGCGCTAAGGTGACTGCATCCACATCATGCAGGAGCGGAGCCCATGCGTATCCAACAGCTTCTTTTATGCCTTATCGCGTTCATTCTTCCCAGCGGTCTGGCCGCCCAGATCCAGCCCACCAACCCGGCAGGGTACTGGCGCTGCGTCGTCAACTCTCCGATCTATTCCATCGATCTGGAGCTGCAGATCTACCCCGACCAGTCGCTCTATCATCAGGGCACGATCATCTACGCGCAGACCAGCGGCATCTACAACGTGCGCGGCGGCGGTCGCTGGCTGCTCAGCCCGCCCGATGTGAGTTCGTCAGAATATCTCTTCCACTTCCAGATGCATCCGCAGGATGGCAACCATGCCATCTTCTCCGTCTACGCACGACCCACCGGCGATCCGCAATTCCTCAGCAACCGGTTTCAAAGCCCGGATTCCGGCGCGGTCGTCGACACCCGTTGCCAACGGCTGGGCTAAGACCCGACCTGCCGCAACCTGACCACCCAATTCGCTGACAGGCCGCGCTTGCGCGCGCCTGCTCTCAACTTCTGCATTGCCAAAGGATACCTGCATGACCCGCACGATCGTCGAAAGCAAAACGAAAACAGCCGTGATCGGGTTCGACGAACCGTTCTGCGTGATCGGTGAGCGGATCAACCCGACGGGCCGCAAGAAACTTGCCGCGGAACTGGAAGCGGGCGATTTCTCGACCGTGGAATCCGACGCCATCGCCCAGGCCGCGGCGGGCGCGACCGTGCTCGATATCAACGCGGGCGTGGTCTACAATTCCAACCCCAACCCGAACGAGACCGAGCCACCGCTGATGACCAAGATCATCGAACTGGTGCAGGGGCTGGTCGACCTGCCGCTATGCATCGACAGCTCCGTTCCGGCGGCGCTGGAAGCCGGGCTGAAAGCCGCACATGGCCGCCCGCTGCTGAACTCGGTCACCGGCGAGGAAGACCGGCTGGAATTCGTGCTGCCGCTGGTCAAGAAATACAACGTGCCTGTCGTTGCCATCTCCAATGACGACACCGGCATCTCCGAAGACCCCAACGTACGCTTCGAAGTGGCCAAGAAGATCGTCCAGCGCGCCGCCGATTTCGGCATTCCCGCCCATGACATCGTGGTCGATCCGCTGGTCATGCCCATCGGCGCGATGGCCACCGCCGGGCTTCAGGTCTTTGCCCTCGTGCGCCGCCTGCGCGAGGAACTGGGCGTGAACACCACTTGTGGGGCTTCGAACATCAGCTTTGGCCTGCCCAACCGCCACGGCATCAACAACGCCTTTCTGCCCATGGCGATGGGCGCCGGCATGACCAGCGCCATCATGAATCCGATCGCCCTGCCCGTAAAACAGGCCGAGATCGCCGCCAAAAAGGCCGAGGTTGCCGAAAGCGGCCTGATCCTGCCCGACGATATGGACGACGAGACCTTCTGCCAACTGTTCGGCCTGGGCAGCACCAAGCCACGGGCGGGCAAGGAAATGGAAGCGATCTACGCCGCCAACTTTCTGACCAACAACGATCCGCATGGTGGCAAATGGATCGAGTTCAACAAGGTCGCGCCCAAGGCCGGGCATGAAGGCCGTGGCCGGGCTGGCCGCGTTGGCGGGCGCCGCCGTCGCAGCTAAGCTGACCTGAAGAGAGACCGACAAACCCCGCTCCGGCGGGGTTTTCTCTTTCCCGTCAGCATGGCTTGATCCCGGGCTGCGTGCGTGTCGCGCGCGCATGTCAGTTTGCCCGCACGCAGCCCGGGGCGCGGCCCCGGACCCCGTGATATTTCGGGCAAGTGGAAAGCCCTTTTCGGGATTCGTGGTGATCCGGCGAGAAATGTTGCACAGCACGTGAAAACCGTGAGGATCAACCCCATGAAACGTTCATCACTCAGCCTCAAGTGGCTGGAAGTTTTCCAGCTTGCCGCACGCTCGGGCTCCATCCGGGATGTGGCCGAGGAAACCGGCCTGTCGGTCAGCACCGTGTCGCATCACATCCGCGCGCTGGAAATGGCGCTGGGGGTCAGCTTGCTGGATCACCGGCGCCGTCCGATGGTCGTCACACCGGCAGGCGCGCTGTTCGTACGGTCCGTGGACGAGGCGCTGCAACTGTTGCGCAAGGCCGAGGTTGAGGTACGATCCGGCACCCTGCCCGAAACCCGCGCGCTGGCGCTGGCCTTGATCGAGGATTTCGATAGCGAGATCGCGCCAGAGCTGGCCCGCATTCTGACCGGTGCGATGCCCAATTGCGAGTTTCGCCACCTGACCCGGCCAAGCCACGAGATACTTGGGCTGTTGCACAACCGCGAGATTGATATCGGCATCGCCACGCGGCCGCAGTCAGATCCACCCGATCTGATCGAACACCCCCTGCTCCGCGACCCCTATGTGCTGGCCGTGCCTGCCGCCCAGCAGATCGCACCCGAGGACTATCTGACGGGGCGCTGTCCGCTGCCGCTGCTGCGATATGCCAAGTCCCAGATCATGGGCGCCCAGATCGAGGCGCAACTGCGGCGCCTGCGCATCGATCTGCCCCGACAGTTCGAGTTCGAGAGCAACCAGTCGATCATGGGCCTGATCGCCGAGGGCGGCGGCTGGGCGATCACCACGCCGCTGAACTACATGCGCGCGCATCGGTTCCATCGGCAGATCTCGTTGATCGCCTTCCCCGGCAAGGGGTTCGCGCGCTACATCTCTGTCTTCACCGGCGATGTTCACAGCGCGGCCGTGACCAGCACCGTCACCGGCACCTTGCGGCGTCTGATCCAGAACCGCGCGGTCGATCCGGCGGTGGAGCGCATGCCGTGGTTGCAAGGGGCCTTTGCCCTGTCGGAAGAGCATCAGACCGCCAAAGCGTTTCGCCTTTGACCCGAGGCGTCAGGTAAGGGCGGAACGTTTCAGAGGATCGTGAACGCGGCGCGGATCGCCGCATCCTGTGCCGGGCTGAGATAAGCCGGCTGATGCGTTTCCAGCACCTCCCGGGCGCGCAGCCGCGCCTGCCCCCAGGCATCGGGCCCGCCCTTGTCCGCCCAGGTGCGCGGATTGTCGCGATCCGCCAGCGCCGGATAGACGTAATCGCGCTCCATCGCCTGCAAGGTCTGCGCCCCGCCCAGAAAATGCCCCTCGCCCAGCACCGCGGCGCAGATCGCCTCAAAGCCAAGGTTTTCCTCGCTCACCTCGATCCCCCGCAGGGCGCGATAGGTGGCCGAATGCATCTCGTTGTCGAGGATGAACGCCTCGAAACTTGCGCCCAGCAGCGAGGCTGTCATGCCCGAGCTTTCGTAGATCAGGTTGCCCCCCGCCAACGCCGCCGCCAGTGAGGTCAGACCTTTTTCCGCGCCATATTGCGCATCGATCGCCTTGGCATCGGTCATTGAGGCCGCCACACCAGACACCAGCCCCAGCCAGTTGCTAAGCTGCGCCGAGGCGGCGTTGAGCACCGCGATCTCGCCACCGCCGCCCGCAAACGCCCCTGTGCGCAGATCGATGACCAGCGGCCAGTTGGAAAAAACCATCGGATGGCCCGGCTTGATGCAATGCACCATGACGAGGCTGGCCAGCGTCTCGGCCAGCGATTGCGCCAGGAACCCCGCCAGCGTCGCCGGTGCCGTCGCCCCCGCCTGCGCGGCGGTGATGCACGACACCGGGATATTGTGTGCCAGGCATTCAAAGACCACGTCAACCGCATCCGCACCGAAGCGCATCGGCGAGATCACCGGGCTGATATGTGCCTTGACGAAGGGGCGTTTGGCGAACTCGCCCTCGCCCCCCGCCGCGATGTCGAACATCTGCACGATGGGCGCCACGTTTTCGGCCAGGGTAAAGGCGGTGGCGACAGGCTTGGTCGTATTCTTCATCAACGCATAGGCCGTGTTCACATCCAGCGCATATTCGTCCGGCACGTCCGTTGCGATGCAGCAGCGGGTAAACCAACTGATATTCGTCAGCGTATCCTGAAGCCGGGTGAAATCATGCAGGTCGCGCAAGGTGGACGCCCGGTAAAGCTGCGTGTCCAGATCGAGCGTCTGCACCGCTGCTCCGCCGGTGCCGAAATGCACCGCCCGCCCGCCAACGGTGATTGAGCGCGCCGGATCGCGCCCGTGCAACGTGAATGTCTTGGGCGTGCTGGCAATCGCGGCATTGACCAGCGCGGGCGGGATCGAGATGCGCGCCCCCGGCATCTGCCGCGCCCCTGCCGCCAGCAACAGCTGCGCCAGACGGTCCGGCACCTCGCCCATGCCCAGATGCTCCAGCAGGCGCAGGGCGGTGGCATAGATCGCCGACAGCTCATGATCGGCCAGCGGCTTGTACGCCCCACCCAACTGCCCCGGCGGCGCGGGGTTGATCACCGGCGGGGCCGCGCGCAAGGCCATGCGGGCGCGACGACCCGACCGGCGCGGCGCGGTGGTGGTTTCCTCGGTCATTTGCGGTGCTCCGTCTGGGGGCCGTCGACCGGCCCGGTTGGTTGCCCCTATGGAAGGGACCCAGTGCCGTTGCCGCAAGCGCCATCACCGCTCAACGCGGCTATTGCGAAACAAGATGCGAATTATTCGAACCTATGTTCCGATGATTGACGCGCTTCCCCACTTTGCGACCATTGCAGCAGCACCGCAGACATCATTCTGGAGTATCCCATGAAATCGCAAACCCGGGCCGTCGTGATCGGCGGTGGTATCGCAGGCTGTTCCACGCTCTATCACCTGACGCAGGAAGGCTGGACCGATGTTGTTCTTGTCGAACGCAACGAGCTGACCTCGGGCACCACATGGCACTCTGCCGCGCAGGTCACGAATTTCGGCATGAACCAGACGATGGTCGGGCTCAAGACGCATTCCATAAACCTTTACAAGGAATTGGCCAACGATCCTGAATACCCGATAAACTACCATCACGGCGATGGCGGCATTCGACTGGCAGGAACCGAGGCGCAGATGGAGGGCTACCGCCATTTCGCGTCGATGGCGCGCGGCATGGGCGTGGAGTTCGAAGTGATCGACGCCGCCGAATGCGCAAGACGCCATCCGCTGATCTCTACCGACAACCTCGTGGGCGGCTTGTGGGACGCGCATGACGGCGATATCGACCCGGCGCAGCTATGTCAGGCGCTGGCACGCCGCGCGCGGCTTGCCGGGGCCGAGGTCTATCGCAACACGCCTGTCACCGGGCTGACCCAGCACCGCGACGACAGCTGGACCGTGCATACCGAACACGGCGGTATCCATTGCGAAGTGGTGATCAACGCCTGCGGCTACCGGGTGAACGAGGTTGCCGCGATGATGGGGGTGCAGCACCCGGTCACGTCGATGGAACACCAGTATTTCCTGACCGAACCGATTCAGGCGATCATTGACGCGGGCCACCGCATGCCGCTGATCCGCTGCCCGATCAGCGACTATTATTGCCGCCAAGAGAAGAACGGCCTGCTGGTGGGGTTCTACGAACAGGACTGCAAGACATGGGGCATGGACGGGATCGACCCGAATTTCGTGAACGCGCTCTGCCCGGACGATCTGGACCGTGTCACCGACGTGCTCGAGGGCGCGTTCGCCCGCATGCCCGCGCTGACAGAGGTGGGCATTCACACGGTGGTCAACGGGCCGATCACCTACACGATTGATGGCGCGCCGCTGGTCGGCCCGATACCGGGCAAGAGAAATGCCTTCTGCATCATCGGCTTGCGCGCCGGTCTTGGCGAAGGTGGCGGGCATGGCTGGCTGCTGGCGCAGCAGGTCGTGCATGGCGAGGCGTGCTATGACACCTGGCCGATCGACCCGCGCCGCTTCACCGGACATGCCAATGTGGAACTGACCGCGCTCAAGGCGGTCGAGGACTACCAGAACGAATTCCGCTTTCATTTCCCGCATGAACACCGGCCCGCCGGGCGCCCCGCCAAAACGACGCCGCTGACCCCGATCATGGCCGCAGAAGGGGCTGAATTTACCGTCGTAAACGGCTGGGAACGCGCGGATTTCTTCAAACCCACCCCGGAGTTTCACGAAACCCACAGCTTCCGCTTTACCGAAACCTTCGACGTGATCGCAGCCGAGGTTGCCGCCGTGCAGAACGCGGTCGGCCTGTGCGAGGTGAACGGGTTCAACCGGATCGAAGTGACCGGCCCCGATGCCGGGGCTTTCCTTGACCGGATGCTCTGCGGGCGTGTGCCGCAGAAAGTGGGCCGCGTCGGGCTGGGCTATCTGCTGAACCATCACGGCATGGTCAAGGCCGAGGCGACGCTCGCCAAGCTGGCGGAGGACCGGTACTGGTACGGCTCTGCGGCAGCGGCCGAATGGCACGACATGGACTGGCTGCAATCGCATCTGCGTGCGGACGAGGACGTGCAGCTCCGCTCGCTGACCAATGATTACACGATCCTCGTTCTGGCCGGCCCCAAGGCCCGCGCCGTGATGCAGGCGGTCAGCCGCGCCGACTGGTCGGCGGCGGCCTTCCCCTGGCTCAGCGTGCGGGACTGTTTCATCGGCATCGCCCCTGCCACGGTGATGGGCGTCAGCTTCTCGGGCGAACTGGCCTACGAGATCCATGTGCCCAACAACCAGCTTTACGCCGCCTATCTCGCCCTGCGGGCGGCAGGTGCGGCGCATGGGCTGCGGCTCTTCGGCGCGCGCGCGGTCGACTCGATGCGGATGGAAAAGGGCTATCTGCACTGGAAAGCGGACCTGCTGACCGAATTCGACCCGTTCGAAACCGGGCTGGATCGCTTTGTCAAAATGGACAAGCCGGATTTCATCGGCAAGGAAGCCCTTGCCGCGCGCCACGCCGATGGGCCGCGCCGCAAGCTGGTCTGCCTGTCGATCGATAGCCGCGAGGCCCCCGCCCATGGCGGCGCATCGGTGATGGTGGAGGACCGCGTTGCGGGCACGGTCACATCAGGGGATTGGGGCCACCGGACGGGCCTGAACCTGGCCTATGCCTTTGTCGAACCGGCCCTGGCGGCGACCGGCACGCAGGTCGAGATCGACATCATCGGGCAGATGGTCAGCGCGCAGGTGATCCCGATGGGGCCATATGATCCGGGGCTGGAACGCGTGCGGGGTTGATCCCGCCGCCCCACGCGAACAAGACCGCGTTAATCATTGATTTCGCCATGGAAAGCGCCTCGGGGCATCCCCGGGGCGCAGCCACGAAAAAGGGGCGCCGCAAGGGCGCCCCGAGTTTCGCGTGACCGGGCTCATTTGGTTCACCGCTCGGTATGTTTTTTGCCTGCGGCCCGATTAGCGTCAGAGGCAAGCGCACTCGCCCCGGATCTTGTTCTTTGCCCGGACAGAACCGGACTATACTGGAAACGACTTCGGTCGGACTGCGCGTTTGAGCAGATACAAGACTTCTGTCAATTGTGAGCCTTTAATCCCATCTACTGTCCGCTTTGCAGAAACTTCCAGATAACGGCACCCCAATTTGCCCACTCAATCCCTTTCTGATTTGCTATCCACCGCCCAACAGCAGATCGAGCAACTTTGTCGGAAAAATCACGTTCATTGACCGAATTTGCCGCGATCTCGGACAACTCCTTGCTCTGCTCTTCGTTAAGCTTCACCCCGACTTGGTCGTCCATGAGAAAAGCGATTTTGGTGTGGCTTATACTGACATTGTTAAATACCGAGTTTTCGCCGCCTTCTCTCACATGCACACCGATATCGACATTGTCCATTTCTAGGCCGTCAACATGTACTGTACCGCCAGCGCTTACTCCAATCTCAGCGTGAGAAAATTTGCAGTTCTTAACGATGACCATCAAACATCCCCTCCTCAGCTGCACCCGCTGGTCGAGCCGCAGGTGTTGCACTTCATGCAGGTGCCGTTGCGCACCAGCGTGTAGTTGCCGCAATCGCTGCAAGCCTCGCCCTCGTAGCCCTGCATCTTGGCCTTGGTGCGCGCATCAACCGACATGCTGCTGCTCATGCTCACCGTGCTGGTTGCCACCGCGGTGACATTCGCCGTCTCGGGTACCAGCGTTTCCAGCGTCGAGACCGGATCGGCTGACCTGTCAAAGGAGATGCCGCCGACCGATTGGCCCCCGTTCAGCACCACCAGTTCCTGCGGCAACCGCTTGCGCAGGTAGCCCGAAGAGCTGATCTGCTTGAGCACTTCCAGCGATCTTGACGCGCCCGCCTCGCTCATCTCCGAGATGTTGCTGACGCCTTCCTCTTCGCCGCGCCCCAGATCGTCAAAGCTGTGACCCTCGGGTTTGACATGCGCCAGATCGGTCCGGTCAAGATAGCTGACCGCCAGTTCACGGAAGATGTAGTCAAGGATCGAGGTGGCGTTCTTGATGCTGTCATTGCCCTGCACCATTCCGGCCGGCTCGAACTTGGTGAAGGTAAAGGCATCGACGAACTCTTCCAGCGGCACGCCGTATTGCAGGCCCACGGACACCGCGATGGCGAAGTTGTTCATCATCGCGCGGAAACCCGCACCTTCCTTGTGCATGTCGATGAAGATCTCGCCCAGCTGACCATCGGCATATTCACCGGTCCGCAGATAGACCTTGTGGCCCCCGATGATCGCCTTCTGGGTATAGCCCTTGCGCCGCTCAGGCAGCTTTTCGCGGGTGGTCTTGACGACCTCCTTGACGATGATCTTCTCGACGATCTTCTCGGCCAGAACGGCGGCCTTTTCCTGCGCTGAGCCGCTTTCCAGCACTTCGGCGGCCTCATCGTCATCCTCGACGAGGCTTGCGGCCAGCGGCTGGCTCAACTTGGAGCCGTCCCGGTAGAGCGCATTGGCCTTCACACCCAGCGACCAGCTCAGCTCATAGGCTTCCTGGCAATCGACGATCGTGGCGTCGTTCGCCATGTTGATCGTCTTGGAAATCGCACCCGAGATGAACGATTGGGCTGCCGCCATCATGGTGATGTGGCTGTTCACGCCGAGGTAACGCTTGCCCTTCTTGCCGCAGGGATTCGCGCAGTCGAAGATGTGGTAATGCTCTTCCTTCAGGTGCGGCGCACCCTCCAGTGTCATCGTCCCGCAGACGTGATCGTTGGCCGCGTCGATATCAGCGCGCGAATAGCCCAGATGCGCCAGCAGATCGAAGGTAGGATCGTTCAGCTTGGCGGCGGGAATGCCCAGCACGTTGGTGCAGAACTCTTCTCCCAGCGTCCACTGGTTGAACACGAAGCGGATGTCGAAAGCCGACCCCAGCGCCGCGTCCACCTTGGCCAGTTCATTGGCCCCGAACCCATGCCCGATCAACGACGTGTGGTTGATCCCCGGCGCGTTGCCGATGGTGCCGTGGCCGACCGCATAGCTGATGATCTCTTCGATCTGGGCAGAGCCGTAGCCCAGCTTTTCCAGTGCTGCCGGAACACTTTGGTTGATGATCTTGAAGTAACCGCCGCCGGCGAGCTTCTTGAACTTCACCAGTGCAAAGTCCGGCTCGATCCCGGTGGTGTCGCAATCCATGACCAGACCGATCGTGCCGGTCGGCGCGATCACGGTGGCCTGCGCATTGCGATAGCCATGCTGTTCGCCCAGCTTCAGCGCCTCGTCCCAGCTGGTCATCGCCAGATCGACCAGACGGCTGTCAGGGCAGTTGGCCTGGTCGAGAGGCACGGGTTTCACCGCCAGCCCTTCGTAGCCTTCGGTGGCGCCATCGGCCGCCTTGCGGTGGTTGCGGATGACGCGCAGCATGTGCTGCTTGTTGCGCTCATAGCCCGCAAACGGCCCCAGCTCTCCGGCCATCTCGGCGCTGGTGGCATAGCTGACACCGGTCATGATCGCCGTCAGCGCCCCGCAGAGCGCGCGGCCCTCGTCACTGTCATAGCCCAGACCCATGTTCATCAGCAGGCCGCCGATATTGGCATAGCCCAGACCCAGCGTGCGGAAATCATAGCTGCGCTGCGCGATCTCCTTGCTCGGGAACTGCGCCATCATCACGCTGATTTCCAGCGTCACGGTCCAGAGCCGCGAGGCGTGCATATAGGCCTCTGCGTCGAATTCGCCGTCCTTGTAGAAGGCCAGCAGGTTCATCGACGCCAGGTTACAGGCCGTATCGTCCAGGAACATGTATTCCGAGCACGGGTTGGACCCGCGGATTTCGCCATCTTCGGGGCAGGTGTGCCAGGCGTTCACGGTGTCATGGTACTGAATGCCCGGATCGGCACAGGACCACGCCGCGTGCCCCACATCTTCCCACAGGTCGCGCGCCTTGATGGTTTTCGCAACCGACCCGTCGGTGCGGTTGAGCAACGCCCAGTCGGCATCATCCTTGACGGCCTTCAGGAACGCGTCGGTGACCCGGATCGAGTTGTTGGAGTTCTGGCCCGACACGCTTGCATAGGCTTCGCTGTCCCAATCGGTGTCATAGGTCGGAAACTCGATGCTGTCATAGCCCTGCTTGGCGTAATCAAGTACGCGCTTCACATAGGTTTCGGGGATCGCGCTCTTCTTGGCGCCGCGAATGGCCTCTTTCAACTGCGCGTTCTTTTTCGGGTCGACCGAATCTTCGCTGCTGCCATCCCATGCGCGGATCGCGGCAAAGATTTCGTTCAGCTTCATCTCGTGCATCTTGGAGCCCGCGACGATGCTGGCGACCTTCTGCTCTTCCTTGACCTTCCAGTTGATGAATTCCTGGATATCGGGGTGGTCGGCATCGCAGATCACCATCTTGGCCGCGCGGCGCGTGGTGCCGCCCGACTTGATCGCGCCCGCCGCACGGTCACCGATCTTGAGGAAGCCCATCAGGCCCGACGATTTGCCACCGCCCGACAGCGGCTCATTGGCCGCGCGCAGGGACGAGAAGTTGGTGCCGGTGCCCGAACCGTATTTGAACAGACGCGCCTCGCGCACCCACAGGTCCATGATGCCGCCGTCGCCGACCAGATCATCCGAAACCGACTGGATGAAACATGCGTGCGGCTGGGGATGCTCATAGGCGCTGGTGGATTTGGTCAGCTCGCCGGTCTGGTAGTCGACATAGTAATGCCCCTGCCCCGGTCCGTCGATGCCATAGGCCCAGTGCAGCCCGGTGTTGAACCATTGCGGGCTGTTGGGGGCAGCCATCTGCTCGGCCAGCATATAGCGCATTTCGTCAAAATAGGCCTGCGCGTCCGCCTCGGTGGTGAAGTAGCCACCCTTCCAGCCCCAGTAGGCCCAGGCACCGGCCAGACGATCAAACACCTGCCGCGCGCTGGTCTCGCCGCCTTTTGCAACATTGTCGCCATCGGGGACCGACCGCCACAGGAATTCGGGCACGCCCTTTTCCTTGACGCGCTTCAGCTTGGCGGGAACGCCGGCCTTGCGAAAATATTTCTGCGCGATCACGTCGCTTGCGACCTGGCTCCAGCCGGCCGGCACTTCGACATTGTCGAGCTTGAAGACGGTCGTGCCGTCCGGGTTGCGGATTTCCGAAGAAGTGGTCTTGAATTGGAGCGCCGCGTAAGCGTCCTGGCCTGCCTTGGTGAATTTTCTTTCGATTTTCATTTTATCGCTGCCCCATGATCCAGCATTCTTGTTCGGCGCGCTTTCCGGCGTTGCGGTGCCGCACCCCTCATTTTGCCGGCGACAAGGAAAATCCCCCCTCGCCACATGGATCGTCATGCGGGAGGAACCGCCAGGTGCTTGGCACCCGGTTGTATTGGTGGGAATTGCCCCTGCCGAGGCGGGCGACACTATATATGGTGTGTCCACTCACCGGCCTGCACAAACTGGCGTATCTAGGCATAGATCGTCAACGGGAATTTTACGAAATGATAACCAAAAATCTGTTGACCTTCCCGGTTTGTCGCCCCGCGTTCAACGCGTACCGATTCATCCCCACAACCGTCCACAGATGCTGCGCCCGCAATGCTGCGGCAGCGCAGCATTTGAAAGCCCAAGTTTTCGGCGCGTTTAGCCGCCATTGTGCAAGAAGCAGCTGAGACATTGCCTGCGTCATCCCCAGCCGGGCCGCTTGAAAAATTAAGAAAGGTTAACGCGAATTATTTTTTTTCCCGCCCATCCGAAGCGGCGCAAGAATGCAACAGTACACAAACAGTTCGCGCGGCCCCCAAAGGGGCGAACCACACGGATTTCAAGTTTGATGAAAAATGGTCGGGGCGGCAGGATTCGAACCTACGACCCCCTGTACCCAAAACAGGTGCGCTACCAGACTGCGCCACGCCCCGAACCATGCGCGCTGTCTACTTGCGAATTCCAGGATTGAAAAGCCCTTTTGATGACCTCTCGTTCAACAAGGCCACGCGGCCCGGTCAGACGCCACCGAAGGGTGCTGCATTTCGCTGCCGGGCACGATGCCCAGACGCTCGGCCAGCCCGCCGTTGATCTCCAGCACCATCTGCGTATCTTTGCCGCTCATGATCGGAGACAGGTCATGCGGCTTGGCACGGTGATGCACCTTTCGCACGGTGCCAGTCGCATCAATAAAGATCATGTCGAGCGGAATGAGCGTGTTCTTCATCCAGAATCCCACGCGCCGCTCATCGGGATAGACAAACAGCATCCCGGCGCTCTGCGGCATGCTTTCGCGGTGCATCAGCCCCTGGGCGCGCTCGGCCTCGTCATCGGCCAGTTCGACCGTGAACCGCGCCTGCCCCCAATCGCCCCGCAGCAACACCTGGTCGTCGCGGCATTCCCCGGCCGCGGTCATGCCGCTCCAGAGCGTGAGAATCAGCGCCGTCGCTACTTTCCCGATTTTACCGCGCTTTCCCATCCACACACCTCCGTCGCCATACGGCCACGCTTACCTTGTATAACACGGATTGCCAGCGCTTCGCCGGGCTGAAGATCGGCCAGGCCAGACCGGCGCAGCACCTCGATATGCACGAATACGTCCTCGCCGGAGCCAAAGGTATTGGCAAAGCCAAAGCCCTTGCCCTTGTCGAACCACTTGATGCGCGCAGGTTCCAGCACCGCGGCACGGATCAGCTCCGGGTCGATCTCATCAAGATCGGCCAGACCGCTCGACTCATCGATTCGCGGCGGGTGAATCTCATACACCTCGACCGCCTGCACACCGCGCTCCGTATCCTGCACGTCCAGCACAACACCCGCCTCGTCCGCAACCGAGCTTTGCCCGAAATTGCGCAAGACGTTTGCATGCAGCAGGATATCAGGACCACCTTCGTCTGCCACAACGAATCCGAACCCCTTGACGGGGTCGAACCACTTCACGCGCCCGCGCACTTTGCGAACTGTGTCTTCCATTGGCGTCGCTACACTTTCTTCCGACCGGCTCAACAGTCCTTAACTCCTATTCAGGTCCCGCCTCACCCCACTACAACCCTCGTAGAAACCCATGTCACTTGCAAGCAGAAAACGGATTATATTTCAGACATTTGCAACCCACGTCACGTGAGTGTCACGGTTGCAGTCGCTCAATTTCCCAAGGTTTTTCAGCAGCTTCGCGGCGCCAGACAAAACGGTCATGCAGGCGAAAATCACCATCGGCCCAAAATTCAATCTCGACCGGCGTGATCATGAATCCCCCCCAGAACGGCGGGCGCGGCGGATTGGTGCCGTGCCGCGCCGAGACTTTGGCCACCTCCGCCATCAGCGCCGCTCTACTACTCAGGGGACGCGACTGCTGCGAGGCCCAGGCCCCCAAACGCGACTTGAGCGAGCGCGACGCATAATAAGAATCCGCTTCTGGTCCGTCAAACCGCACCACCTGTCCGCGGACCCGCACCTGACGGCGCAGCGACTTCCAATGCATCACGAAAGCGGCCTGCCCGGACGCCGCCAGCTCCTTGCCCTTGGCGCTTTCATAATTGGTGTAAAAGACAAAGCCACCCGGTCTGATCTCCTTGAGCAGCACCATGCGCACATTGGGCAGCCCGCGCGAATCCACAGTCGCCAGCGCAATGGCGTTGGGGTCATTCGGCTCACTCGCCTCGGCCTCGGTCAACCAGCGCTGCGCGATCGCAAACGGATCGTCCCCAGCGAATATACCTGTTCGTTTTACCATCTTCACTCTCTCCGGCCACGGTCCAGCTTCCAGACTGTTCGAACGCATATCGAGAAGCCGGGCAACATGAAATGCGCAAATCATAACACATTCGCGACAGGCATGCCTCCGCGCATCTCCGGCTTGATCACAAAGGCGAGCGAGGCTTGATGCACCCCCGGTGATCGCCTAAAGGAACAAAATGAAATAATTCGAGGCGGGGACAGGACATGTCAAATCAACTGATGGCGGGCAAGCGCGGATTGATCATGGGCCTGGCCAATGACAAATCAATCGCCTGGGGCATCGCCCGCGCCTGCGCCGATGCGGGTGCCGAAATGGCATTCTCTTACATGGGCGACGCATTCAAGAAGCGGGTAGAGCCGCTGGCGGCGCAACTGGGCGTCACGCAACTGTTTGATTGCAACGTATCCGACCCGGCCTCGATCGACGCGGCTTTTGCCGAGATCGAAAAGGTCTGGGGCAAGATCGACTTTCTGGTGCACGCGATCGGCTTTTCCGACAAGAACGAATTGCGCGGCCGCTACGTGGACACCAGCCGCGACAATTTCCTGATGACGATGGATGTCAGCTGCTACAGCTTCACCGCCGTCGCACAACGTGCCGAGAAACTGATGACAGAGGGCGGCTCGATGCTGACCCTCACCTATTACGGTGCCGAGCAGGTCATGCCGCACTATAATGTCATGGGCGTGGCCAAGGCCGCGCTTGAGGCATCGGTGAAATACCTCGCCGAGGATCTGGGCAAGGACGGCATCCGCGTCAATGCGATCTCCGCCGGTCCGATCAAGACGCTGGCCGCCAGCGGCATCGGCGATTTCCGCTATATCCTGAAATGGAACGAGCTGAACTCGCCCCTGCGCCGCAACGTGACCATCGACGATGTGGGCAAATCCGCGCTCTACCTGCTCAGTGATCTGGGCAGCGGCGTCACCGGCGAAAACCTGCATGTTGATGCGGGCTATCACGTCGTCGGGATGAAGGCCGTGGACGCCCCCGATATCGACGCAACCAAATAGGCGCAGAGACCAGGAGTCCCCGCATGGACGTCGCAACGGTCCTGCTGTTCAACCTCGCCATTCTTGGCGCACTGGCCAGTCCGGGGCCCGCCTTCATCGTCATGATCCGGTCGGCATTCGCAGGCGGACGCCGCGCCGCGCTGCTGACCGGGCTGGGGTTGTCTATTGCTGCTGTCTGCTGGTCAATACTGGCAGTGCTGGGTTTGCAGGTGGTCTTTCTCGCCGTGCCTGCGGCCTATGTCGCGCTGAAAATCCTGGGCGCAGGCTACCTGCTGTGGCTGGCCGTATCGCTCTGGCGCCATGCCGACCGGCCTGTCGAGACCGTCCCGCCCGGCTTCGGGCGCGGATTTCGCCTCGGCCTGATCACCAACATGGCCAATCCCAAGCTGGTCTTTTTCGTTGCCGCGATCTTCTCGACGGTGGTCCCTGCCGGACTGCCCGTAACCGCCAAGGTGCAATTGATTGCAAACCACTTTACCATCGAACTTCTGTGGTATGGGTTCGCGGCATTCGTGCTGACCACCGCGCCGATGCGCCGGGCCTATATCGCCATGAAAACCCGGTTCGACAAGGGTGCCGCCCTCGTGCTCGGGGCGCTGGCCCTGCGGATCGTGACCTGAGACAAAAACAACAAGGATAGCCGACGATGATTGATCCCCTTCCCCATGAAAAAGGCTTTCACGTCAGCTGGGACCAGCTGCACCGCGACGCGCGCGCTCTGGCTTGGCGGCTGGATGGGCACGGGCCTGACGACGGCGCCTGGCGCGCGGTTGTGGCAATCACCCGTGGCGGCATGGCCCCCGCGATGATCGTCGCGCGAGAGCTGGACATCCGCACCGTCGATACGATCAGCGTCAAGAGCTACAACCACCAGACTCAGTCCGAGCCTCGGGTGATCAAATCCCCAGACATGGACGTGATCGGCGATGGCACCGGCGTGCTGATCGTCGATGATCTGGTCGATACCGGCCGCACCCTCGAAGTGGTGCGCGCGCATATGCCCAAAGCCCATGTCGCCACCGTCTATGCCAAGCCCAAGGGGCGCAGCCAGGTGCAGACCTTCGTGACCGAGGTCAGCCAGGATACCTGGATTTTCTTCCCCTGGGACATGGCCCTGCAATATGTCGAGCCCTATCGCGGCGCCTGACCCCGACACCGTTGCAGTACCGACGCAATACCGACACGATACCGACGCCGATAAACCACCGGGAAGATGCCCATCCGATCGGATGAGCCGCCCCGCCGGAGACCCTCATGACCCGTACCGCCAGCACCTTTTTCCCACCCGTCATGGAAGCCCGCCGCTGGCTTGACGGAGTCACATTCTCCGACGAGTGGCCGCTGATCAATGTCAGCCAGGCCGCCCCCGTCGATCCCCCGCCAGAGCCGCTGCGCCAGGCCATCGCCGATGCGGCGCTGTCAGAGCCACAGGCACATCTCTACGGCCCGGTGCTCGGCCTGCCCACCCTGCGCAGCGAAGTCGCCACCCAGTGGAGCGCCGCTTACGGCGGCTCGTTGACACCCGAAAACGTCGCGATCACTTCCGGCTGCAACCAGGCGTTCTGCGCCGCCATCGCCGCGCTTTGCGGAGAAGCGGATGAAGTCATCCTGCCAACTCCTTGGTACTTTAATCATAAAATGTGGCTCGACATGAACGGCGTGCGCACGCTGCCGCTGCCCGCACGCGCCGGATTGCTGCCCGACCCCGAAGAGGCCGCCGCGCTCATCACGCCGCGCACCCGCGCGATTGTTCTGGTCACGCCCAACAATCCCGGCGGCGTGGAATACCCAGCAGACCTCGTGCGCGCCTTCTATGATCTGGCACGTGCGCGCGGCATCACGCTGATCGTGGACGAGACCTACCGCGATTTCGACGCGCGCAGTGGCGCACCGCACGATCTGCTGACCGATCCCGATTGGGCCGACACGCTGATCCAGCTTTATTCGTTCTCCAAGGCCTACCGCCTGACCGGCCACCGGGTTGGCGCAATGGTCGCTTCGCCGCAACGCCTTGCGGAAGCAGAGAAATTTCTCGACACCGTGACCATCTGCCCGAACCAGCTGGGCCAGATCGCCGCCCTCTGGGGCATGCAGAACCTCACGCAATGGCTGGCGGGTGAGCGGGCCGAAATCCTCGACAGGCGCGCCGCGATCGAGGACAACATGCCCGCACTGGAGGCCGAAGGCTGGCAGTTGATGGGATGCGGTGCCTATTTCGCTTACCTGCGGCACCCCTTCGCAGAAAGCTCTGCCGCGCTGGCGCCGAAACTGGTGCGCGAGGCAGGCGTTCTGCTGTTGCCCGGCACCATGTTCACACCCGCGGGCGACCCTTTGGGCGCGCGCACGGTCCGCATCGCGTTTGCCAATGTCGACCGCGCCGGGATCGGCGCTCTGGCCGGGCGGCTGTCCGGCCTGGGCTGGCCCCTTGCCCCGGACCGGACCAACGCGTAGACAGTTCCGGACCTGCCCACTGCGGCAGGCACAGTCAAGGCACCCAAGCACACCAAAGAGGGCCCGATGAAAGGCAATAACGTTTCCAAATCCGCGATGTGGGTCCTGATGGCCCTGCTGATCCTCGGCCTCGGCGGCTTTGGTGTCACCAACCTTTCGGGCAACATTCACAGTGTCGGCTCGGTCGGCGACACCGAAATCGACCTCAACAAATATGCCCGCGCGCTGCAGGCCGAAATCCGCGCCCTCGAAGCAGATCGCGGCGAGCCGGTATCATTCGCGCAGGCGCAGGCCGTGGGGCTTGACACACAGGTGCTGTCACGTCTGGTTGCCGAGGCCGCGCTCGACCACGAAACCGCACAGCTGGGTCTGTCCATCGGTGACGAGAATCTGCGTGATCAGATCCTGGATATTCCGGGTTTTCGGGGCGTTAACGGTGAATTTGACCGAGAAGCCTATTCCTTTGCGCTCGATCAGGCCGGGCTGAGCGAAGCCGTCTTTGAAGAGGATGTGCGCACCGAAGCCGCCCGCACATTGCTGCAGGGGGCGATCATTTCGGGCGTCAGCGTCCCGCTCGCTTATACCGACACGCTGCTTACCTATGTAGGCGAAGTGCGTGATGTCACGCTGGCGACGCTGTCGCGCGGCGATCTGGCCACCGGCCTGCCCGAGCCGACCGAAGAGGACCTGCGCAGCTTTCACCAGGCACATCTGCCTGACTTCACGACGCCCGAAACCCGCAAGATCACCTATGCTTGGCTCACGCCCGAGATGATCATCGACGAGGTCGAAGTAGACGAGGCCGCCCTGCGCGAGGCATATCAGGCGCGGCTGGCTGAATTCGACCGCCCCGAACACCGCTTGGTCGAACGGCTCGCCTTCCCCGACCGCGCCGCCGCCGCTGCCGCCAAGGCCGAAATCGACGCCGGAACCCGCAGCTTTGAGGATTTCGTGCTGGAGCGCGGTCTGGAACTGAGTGACGTCGACATGGGCGATGTGTCAAAGGGCGATCTGGAAGGCGCCGGCGAAGACGTTTTCGCCGCCGATGCCGGTGACATCGTCGGGCCGCTGGACAGCCCCATCGGCCCTGCCCTTTTCCGCGTGAACGCTGTCCTGCAGGCAAGCAAGACCACTTTTGAAGAGGCCGAGCCGGAATTGCGCGACATGCTCGCTGCTGACCGTGCCCGCCGCGTGATCGACGCCCAGATCGACTCGGTCGACGACCTGCTCGCAGGCGGCGCCACGCTGGAGGATGTCGCGAGCGAGACCAATCTCGAACTGGGCCAGATCGAATGGCATGACGGTGTCGTGGAAGGCATCGGCGCCTATCCCGAATTTCGCCGGGCCGCCGCCGCGATCACCGCGACGGACTATCCTTCGGTTGCCACTCTGGAAGACGGCTCGATCTTTGCCATGCGCCTCGACGAGATCACCGAACCCGAGATCATGCCACTCGAAGAGGTGCGCGAAGCAGTGCGCGAGGCGTGGGTGTCGCAATCGGTTACCGACGCGCTGCGCGCCCAGGTTGCAGACCAGGTGACGGCGCTGGAAAATGGGGACAGTTTTCCAGATGCAGACCTAGACGGCGAGGCCGTGACCGGCCTTACGCGCCGTGGCTTCCAGCCGGGCACGCCACCCGAATTCATCGAAACCGTTTTCGGAATGAACGAAGGCGATGTCACACTGGTCGACGGCAACGAGCGCCTGTTCGTGCTGCGTCTCGACCGGGTCGCGCCGCCCAACGACGACGATCCCGAGCTGGCACAGCTGCGCAGGGGCCTGACCGATCAGGCTGCCAACGACATCGCCCAGGACCTCTATCAGGTGGTCGCCAACGATATTCGCAATCGCGCGGGGATCACGCTGGATCAGCAGGCGCTGAACGCCGTGCACGCGAACTTTCAGTAAGGCACACACGGGATGGAACTGACCCCCGCATTCGACGCGTTTGCCCCGCGCTTTGACGCCGGAGAGGCGCAGGTGGTCTATGCCCGCCTTGCCGCCGATCTCGATACGCCGGTGTCCCTGATGCTCAAGCTGACAGGCGCCGCACCAGACGCCTTCATGCTCGAATCCGTCACCGGTGGCGAAGTGCGCGGACGCTACTCGATCATCGGGATGAAACCCGATCTGGTCTGGAAGTGCCACGGCACCACCAGCCAGATCAACCGGCACGCCCGTTTCGACGGCGAAGCCTTCGAGGTCCAGGACGGTGATCCACTGGCCAATCTCCGCGCCCTGATCGCAGAGAGCCGCATCGACCTGCCCGAAGGCCTGCCAGCCGCCAGTGCCGGCCTTTTTGGCTATCTTGGCTATGACATGATCCGGCTGGTCGAACACCTGCCGAACGTCAATCCCGACCCGCTGGGCCTGCCGGACGCGGTGATGCTGCGCCCGTCGGTCATTGCGGTGCTGGACGGGGTCAAGGGCGAGGTGATCGTTGTGGCCCCGGCCTGGACAGGCAACGGACAATCCGCGCGCGCCGCTTACGCGCAGGCCGCTGAACGGGTCATGGATGCCGTACGCGATCTGGAACGCACCCTGCCCCGCGCCAGCCGCGAAATGGGCGAGGCGCACGAGGATGCGCCGCCCGTGTCGAACTTCACCCGAGCCGCCTACAAGGACGCGGTGGAGAAGGCCAAGGAATACATCCGCGCAGGCGACATTTTCCAGGTGGTGCCCTCGCAGCGCTGGACCCAGCCGTTCACGCAGCCCCCCTTTGCGCTTTATCGCAGTTTGCGGCGCACGAATCCGTCGCCCTTCATGTTCTATTTCAATTTCGGCGGCTTCCAGGTGGTGGGCGCCAGCCCCGAAATCCTCGTACGGGTCTTTGGCAACGAAGTTACAATCCGCCCGATCGCGGGCACGCGTCCGCGCGGGGCGACCCCGGAAGAGGATCGCGCCAACGAGGCCGATCTGATGGCCGACCCCAAGGAACTGGCCGAGCACCTGATGCTGCTCGATCTGGGGCGTAATGACACCGGCAAGGTGTCGAAAATCGGCACGGTGCGCCCGACGGAAAAATTCATCATCGAGCGTTACAGCCACGTCATGCATATCGTCAGCAACGTGGTGGGCGAGTTGGCCGAGGATCAAGACGCGCTGTCAGCGCTGCTGGCCGGGCTGCCTGCTGGCACGGTCAGCGGTGCGCCCAAGGTCCGCGCGATGGAGATCATCGACGAGTTGGAGCCGGAAAAGCGTGGCGTCTATGGTGGCGGTGTCGGCTATTTCAGCGCGGGCGGCGACATGGATGTCTGCATTGCCCTGCGCACGGCTGTGGTGAAGAACCAAAAACTCTACATTCAGGCCGGCGGCGGCATCGTCTACGACAGCGACCCCGAATCCGAATACATGGAAACGGTGCACAAATCGAACGCGATCCGCAGGGCCGCAGCGGATGCCGCCCGGTTCACCGGCGACGGCAATACCTGACGCGCCAGATTTTTCGCGAAAAATCTGTGTCAAAAATTTTCTGATTTCAGGACAGACTGCGCAGATGACCCGCCTCATCCTCTTCAACAAACCCCATGGCGTGCTGTCGCAATTCACCGACAAGGGCACTCAGGGCAGCCCGCGCGCGACCCTATCGGACTATATCGATTTGCCCGGCGTCTATCCTGCCGGGCGTCTGGATCGCGACAGCGAAGGCCTGCTGATCCTGACCGATGACGGCAAGCTGCAAGCGCGCATCGCCGATCCACGTTTCAAACAGCCCAAGACATATCTGGTCCAGGTCGAAGGCCTGCCCGATGAGGCCGCGCTGGACGCGCTCGCATCTGGCGTCATGCTAAAGGACGGACCGACCCGCCCTGCCGGGGTGCGCCGCATCGCGCCGCCCGATCTATGGCCGCGCGATCCGCCCGTGCGTTACCGCAAATCCGTGCCCGACAGCTGGCTGGAGATCACCATCACCGAAGGCCGAAACCGCCAAGTGCGACGCATGACCGCGCATGTCGGCCACCCGACACTGCGCCTCGTTCGCTGGCGGATCGGCGATTGGGCGCTGGACGGGATCGCACAGGGCGCATGGCGTGATGGCTGAGCTTCAGCGCTGCTCTGTCAGCACTGCAGAAATCGGCGCAATCGCGACGCTGCTGGCGCGATCCTGCAGCCCCCAGAGCAACAGCGCGCTGATCGTGTCGGCGCGCAGCCGGCCCAGCATGATCACTTCCCCCTGTCCACGCCCGGCCTTGAACGCCGCCTGATCCAGAAAGCGCCGGATCACGGTAGCGTTCTGTCCCTTGGCGTCGAAATCGCGGAACACGCTGCCGGTTGGCACGCCTTCGCGCGAGATCAGCTTGCGCGCGGTATCCAGCCCATTGGGAAACAGAACCAGCCCGTGACCGCTCTCCAACAGGATCGGGGCGAGCTGCTCGGCGGCGGCGCGCCCGGACTGCAGGCCGGTGCCCGTGCCTTCCAGCACCGCGACCGCCTCGGGCACGGCGTTCAGCACCATTTGCATGGCAATTTCAGTGTCGCTCGCCTGGGCGCCCTCTGGCAAATCCACCATCACCAGCACTTCGAAACCCGCATCGCGGTACCGCCGCATCGCTTCTGCCGCGCCGTCCCAGGTGGGATCGACGGCAAAACTCAACGGATAGGGAAAGCTCGACAAGGCGGGCAACCCGATGGGGCTGGTGCCGTCGTCGATCAGCACGATGGCCATCAGCGGCTTTCCCTCGGGGTTTTGAAACGGCACGGCGTTGGCTTCTATGGCCGGTAGCGCCTTTTCGGACGCATCGCGCTCCTCGGCAGGCGTTTCGGCAGCCCCAGTAGTGTCAGTAACGGATGGCAGGCGGTTGGTGGCCACATCCTCGGCAAGATCGCCGATGGTCTTCGATGGCACCGCAGCAATCGCATCGGCCGGAGCTTCGGTCGCGGCTTCCGCGTCGGGCGTGGGCACTTGAGCCCGGATATCGGGCGCGGCATCAGCGCCGGGCGCGTCAGGTTCCATTTCGGGGAAGGCGGCGGGGTCCACATCCACCGTGGGCTGCATCGGCTGGGCCGGATCGACCGAAATCGACATCGAGTCGTCGCCGCCCTCCGGTGCATCAGGCGCCGCGGCTTGCGGGCTGGGTTGCACGGCCGCGTCCTCGCCAAATTCCACGGCGCTGCCACCTGTCGCGACCTGCGGCGCGCTCAGGTTGGCCTGCGCGGTGCCGGTCTGCGGGACCGCGGCGGGCTGCATGTCCTCATCCTTGATCTCGCTCAGATCGTCGGGCACCGAGTTGCTCACCTCCGGGGCGCCTTCGACTCGTGGCACCGCATCAGGCTGCGAGGTCAACGCCACTGGTTCGTCCTCTCTCCCCTGGTTGAACTGTGATCCTGCGGGCACCTCGAGTGCTGCCGCCTCGGGGAGTACCGCCGCCTCGGGCGCCGCGCGTTGCGGCTTCCCGGTCAGCACGGATGCAGTTCCCAGCCCCAGAGCCGCCACCACCGTGCCGGCGATTATCCCTCCAAAAAAACCCTGTGCCATCTCTAATTCATCCCTACCGCTGTTTGCGCCTCTTGACGGTGCCAGCTAACCCTGAACATGTATATCGCGACCAAGGCCCCGGCCTCCACCCCCCATTCGCACGAGGCGCAAAATGCTGCTCTTGATAGATAACTACGACAGTTTTACCTACAATCTCGTGCATTATTTGGGCGAACTGGATGCCGAGGTGCTGGTCAGGCGCAACGACGCGCTGGATGTGCAGGCGGCGATGGCGTTGCGCCCGGATGGCATCGTGCTGTCACCGGGGCCCTGCGACCCGGATCAGGCAGGGATCTGTCTGGCGCTGACGGCGGCTGCGGCCGAAACGGGCATTCCGTTGCTGGGCGTTTGCCTGGGGCATCAGACCATCGGACAGGCCTTTGGCGGCAAAGTGGTGCGCCACTCCGAGATCGTGCATGGCAAGATGGGACAGGTAAAGCATGGGGGCAAAGGCGTTTTTGCCGGACTGCCATCACCGTTCGAGGCCACGCGCTATCACAGCCTCGTGGTCGAGCGCGCCAGCCTGCCCGAGGTGCTGGAAGTAACCGCAGAGCTGGAGGATGGCACGATCATGGGACTGCAACACAAGAGCCTTCCCATCCACGGCGTTCAGTTCCACCCCGAGTCGATTGCCTCGCAGCATGGGCATGCGCTGCTCAAGAATTTCCTCGACATGATGCCGCAGAAAGCCGGGGTTCCCGCATGAGTGACAACCTCAAACCCCTGATCGGCATCGCCGCCGACCGCCCGCTCACCCGCGCCGAAGCCGAGACCGCCTTTGACCACCTCTTTGAAGGCGAGGCGACCCCCAGCCAGATCGGCGGGTTGCTGATGGCGCTGCGCACGCGCGGAGAAACGGTAGACGAATATACCGCCGCCGCCGCTGTCATGCGCGCCAAGTGCAAACCGGTGCGCGCCCCCAAAGGCGCGATGGACATCGTTGGCACCGGAGGCGACGGCAAGGGCACGCTGAACATCTCGACCGCGACGGCCTTTGTGGTCGCGGGGGCGGGTGTGCCCGTGGCCAAGCATGGCAACCGCAACCTCAGTTCCAAGTCGGGCGCCGCCGACGCCCTCGGCCAGATGGGCGTCAACGTGATGGTCGGCCCGGAGGTTGCTGAAAAGGCGCTTGAAAAGGCCGGTATCGCCTTCATGATGGCGCCGATGCACCACCCTGCGATTGCCCATGTCATGCCGACCCGGACCGAGCTGGGCACGCGCACGATCTTCAACATCCTCGGGCCGCTGACCAACCCTGCGGGCGTCAAACGCCAACTCACCGGTGCATTCGCACGCGACCTGATCCGCCCGATGGCCGAAACGCTTGGCCTGCTGGGATCAGAGCGCGCCTGGCTGGTGCATGGCAGCGACGGCACCGACGAGATGACCATCACCGGCGTCACCTGGGTCGCCGCGCTTGAGACTGATGGCAGCGTCAAGGAGTGCGAACTGCACCCCGAGGATTTCGGCCTGCCGGTGCATCCGTTCGAGGATATTCTCGGCGGTACACCCGAGGAGAACGGGATCGCTTTCCGGGCCCTGCTGAACGGGGAAAAGAACGCTTACCGCGACGCGGTCCTGCTCAATGCCGCCGCAGCGCTGGTAATCGCCGACCATGCGCCCGACCTCAAGACGGGGGTTGCACAGGCCCGAGAGAGTATCGACAGTGGGGCCGCCCGCACACGGCTGGAAACCCTCGCCCAAGTGACATCGGAGACCAAATGACTACCCCCAACATCCTGGAAAAGATCAAGGCCTACAAGCTCGAGGAAGTGGCAGCAGCCAAGCAGGAGGTGTCGCCCGACGAGATGCACGAGCGCGCCATCGCTGCCCCCCCTGTGCGCAATTTCCAGGAGGCGCTGACACAGGCCAGCAAACAGGGCTATGGCCTGATTGCCGAGATCAAGAAGGCCAGCCCGTCCAAGGGGCTGATCCGCGAGGATTTCGACCCCGAGGCGCTGGCTGTGGCCTACGAAGAAGGCGGCGCGTCCTGCCTGAGCGTTCTGACCGATACGCCCAGCTTCCAAGGGGCCAAGGAGTACCTGACGCTTGCCCGCGCCGCGTGCAGCCTGCCGGTGCTGCGCAAGGATTTCATGTATGACCCATATCAAGTGAGCGAGGCGCGCGCGTTGGGGGCAGATTGCATCCTGATCATCATGGCCAGCGTGACCGATGAAGAGGCCGCCGAACTGGAGGCCACCGCCGAACGCTGGGGCATGAATTCCATCATCGAGGTCCATAACGAGGCCGAGATGAAGCGCGCGGAACAGCTGAATTCGACCTTGATCGGGATCAACAACCGCGATTTGAATACGTTCGAAACATCGCTTGATGTCACGCGCCATCTGGCCCGCATCGCCCCTGTCGATGCGCTGTTGATTTGCGAAAGCGGGCTGGAAACCTCCAAGGATCTGGCCGACATGGCCCGCTACGGCACACGCTGTTTCCTCATCGGCGAGACGCTGATGCGCGCCGATGACGTGGCCGCTGCGACCCGCGCCATCCTGGCCAGCCCGCTGACCAGCGGAGCAATGTAGTGACCGGCCTTACGCATTTCGACGGCAAGGGCGACGCGCATATGGTCGATGTCTCGGCCAAGGCGGTGACGGATCGGATCGCGGTGGCGGAATGCCACATCACCATGGCGCCGCAAACCTTCGAAATCGTATCGGAAGGGCGCGCCAAGAAAGGCGATGTCCTGTCCGTGGCACGACTCGCCGGAATCATGGGGGCCAAGAAGACGCCCGATCTGATTCCGCTGTGCCATCCGCTGCCGATCGCCTCTGTTGCCGTGGAATTGACCCTAGATGCGGATCTGCCCGGCGTGCGGATAGAAGCAACGGTCAAGACCACAGGCCAGACCGGCGTCGAGATGGAAGCGCTGACCGCCGCCGCCACGGCGGCACTGACGGTCTATGACATGGTCAAGGCTGTCGACCGCGCCATGCAGGTCGGCGGCTTGCGCGTGATGCTGAAAGATGGCGGAAAATCAGGGCGGTACAGCGCGGAATGATCTCGGTCGATGACGCTCTGAACCATCTGTTTGCGCTGACATCCCCGATGCAGGTCGAAACCGTGCCGCTGGTGCAGGCCGCCGGGCGCGTGCTGGCGCGGCCCATGCAGGCCCTGCGCGATCAGCCCCCCTTTGCCGCCTCGGCGATGGATGGCTATGCGCTTCGCGGCGCCGATGCCACCCCCGGCGCGCAGTTCGACGTGATCGCAGAGGCCGCGGCCGGGCACGGCTATGCCGGCACCGTACCCGCGGGCAAGGCCGTGCGCATCTTTACCGGCGCGCCGCTGCCCGAGGGCTGCGACCGGGTCATCATCCAAGAGGACGTGACCCGCGAAGGTGACCGGATCACCTTGGGCGACAAGCTCGATTCCGGGTGGCATGTGCGCCCCGCCGGTGGTGATTTCCGGGAGGGTGGCGAATTTGCCGCGCCGCGCCTGCTGCGCCCGCAGGATATCGCCCTGCTGGCCGCGATGAACATCGCCGAAGTTCCGGTCTACCGCAAACCCAGCGTGGCGGTGATCGCCACCGGGGATGAGCTGGTCATGCCGGGCGAAACCCCGGGTCGGGATCAGATCATCGCCTCGAACTCTTTCGGGCTCAAGGCGCTTCTGGACGCGAACGGGGCCGAGGCGCATCTGCTGCCGATTGCACGCGATACCGTGACCGCGCTCGAGACCGCTTTCGATCTGGCGCAGGGGGCGGACCTGATCATCACCATCGGCGGTGCGTCGGTCGGCGATCACGATCTGGTCGGTTCGGTGGCACAGGCGCAGGGTATGGCGCGCAGCTTTTACAAGGTCGCGATGCGGCCCGGCAAACCGCTGATGGCGGGACGCATGGGCGATGCCACGATGATCGGGTTGCCGGGCAATCCGGTCTCGGCGATGGTCTGCGGGCATGTCTTTGTCCTGCCCGTATTACGCGCGATGCTGGGGCTGGGCGCGGCCCCTGCCCCGCGTAAAAAGGCAGCACTGGCAGTGGCGATGCCCGCTAACGGGCCACGCGAACATTACATGCGCGCGAAGATCGGCCCCGACGGCCTGCACCCAGCGACACAACAGGACAGTGCGCTGCTGTCGGTTCTGGCGGATGCCGACGCGCTTCTGGTCCGGCCGCCCGGCGACAAGCCCCGCCAGGCAGGCGATGTCATGCAGTATATCCCACTCTGACCCAGAGAACGGGGATCGTGCCCGGCTGTTGACACAAAACGGGAACATGCGTAGAACAAAAGGAAATCGACGCAGCCAAAGGACCCACCAGATGCTGACCAAAAAACAGCTCGATCTGCTGACATACATCAACAAATGTGTTCAGCGCGACGGCGTTCCCCCGAGTTTCGACGAAATGAAAGTGGCGCTTGATCTGCGGTCCAAATCGGGCATTCACCGGCTGATCACTGCGCTGGAGGAACGCGGGTTCATCCGCCGCCTTGCGCACCGCGCCCGCGCGCTCGAGATCGTGAAGCTGCCGGAAGCCTTGGGCGGGGCGCCCACGACCGGCTTCAGCCCGCGGGTGATCGACGGCGACAAGCCCTCGGCACCGCAGCCCGCCAATGCCCTCCCCATCGAGGCGGTGCATGCAATGGAACTGCCGGTGATGGGCCGGATCGCCGCCGGTGTGCCGATCGAGGCCATTCAGCACGCTTCGCATAACGTGGCCGTGCCCGGTGCGATGATCAAAGGCCCCGGCGAGCATTACGCGCTGGAAGTCAAAGGCGATTCGATGATCGACGCAGGCATCAACGACGGTGATATCGTCGTGATCCGCGAGACGAACGTGGCCGAGAATGGCGATATTGTCGTGGCGCTGGTCGAAGATCAGGAAGCAACGCTGAAACGGTTCTTTCGCCGGGGCAGTGCCATCGCGCTGGAGGCGGCCAACCCCGCCTACGAAACCCGCGTCCTGCCGAGCGACAAGGTCAAGGTACAGGGCCGACTCGTCGGGCTGATCCGCACATATTGAGCGCTCAACGCGGGCGGGTGTTCCACAGCCGCGCGCCGGTGACCTGGCGCGCGCTGACCATGCGCAGCCCCTTGTCACTGCTGTAGAGCGCCAGCGCACCGGTGCGGCGCAACGTGCCGGGATGCACGATCTGACAGGGCAGCCCTCCGGGCGCGATGGTCGGCGCGGTGTTCAGCACCAGCCACTCTGCCCCGCCGCACCCGGTCAAGGCCTCTGCCGCGCGTTTGCCGCGCAGCGCCGCGATCTTGACGCCACCGGGGGCCGGATCCGTCCAGCGTGTTGCGGCCTGCGCCTGTTCGGCCGCATCGCCGTCATTCTCCAGCCAGTTCTGCGCGATGAAGCCCGCTCCTCGCCCGGCACTCAGCGCGCGGCCGTCGGGCGTCATCACCCCGACCAGGCTGCCGGTGTCGGAAATCAGCACATCGGGCCGTGTTGTTTGCGACCAGAGCACCAGCGCCAACACCATTGGCACCGCCCCCAACACCCGCGAGCGCCCCTGCCATAGCGCCAGGAACAGCCCGCCAAGCGCCAGCAACGGCAGCACAGCGGACCCGGGGCTGACCACCGTGCCGCGCGCTCCTTCGAGATTCGAGACCACATGGGCCACGCCCAATATCCAGTCCAGCCCCAGCCCCATGATCGTCAGTCCGATCCATTCGAAACCGAAGGGCAGCAAGCACGCCGCCAACACCGCTGCGGGCATCACCACGGCCCCCATCAAGGGCACGCTGAGCAGATTGGCGATCAGGCCGTAATGCGCGAACTGGTTGAAATGTGCCGCGGCAATCGGTGCGGTCGCTAGCCCCGCCACCGTCGAGGATATCACCACCGCCAGAACCGGGCGCAGCCAGCGCGGCCCCTTCAGGGCTTCGCGGGCATTGATCCAGCCAAAGACCGCCACCAATGCGGTGGTCGCGGCGAAGGACATCTGGAAACCGGGGCCGAGCAGTGCCTCTGGGCGCAAGCACAGGACGATGATCGCCGCCAACGCCACGGCGCGCAGGCTGAAGGCGCGCCGGTTCAACATCACGGCCACCAGCACCACCGCCGCCATGACAAAGGCGCGTTCGGTCGCCACATTGCCCCCCGAAAGCGCCAGATACACGGCTGCCACAGCCAGCGCGATGGCTGCTGCCAGCGGTTTGACCGGCGCGCGCAGGGCGATCCACGGCACCGCCGCCAGCGCGATCCGCAAGGTGGCAAAGACGAACCCCGCCAAAAGCCCCATATGCAGCCCCGAGATGGCCAACAGATGCGCCAGATTCGTCACCCGCAGCGCTGTCAGCGTCTCCTGCCCCATTCCGGCGCGGTCCCCGGTCATGATCGCTGCGGCAAAGGCCCCGGCCTCGCCCGGCAATTCGGCCTGTACACGTGCCGACAGCGCCATGCGCGCTGCAAAAAGCCGTTGCTCGCCATCGGGCGGCGCCAGTGCCAGCAGCGGCACACGGGTATAGCCCACGGCACCAACACCCAGAAACCAGGCATGGCGCTGAAAATCAAACCCGCCCGGTTCCACCGGCCCGCTCGGCGGTGCCAGATGTCCGGTTGTCATCACCCTCAGTCCGGGCACCGGATCACTGCCCTTGATCGGGCTGTGCAGGGACAATCGCACGCGTCTGGGCGTGCGCTCGGGGGCTACATCGCGCAACACCACGCGGTCCAGCGTCACCCGCACCTTGTCGCTGGCCGACCGGTCGATGCCGACCACCCGTCCCTCTACCGGGCCATAGTAGCGCCAGCCCAGCACCGGCCCTTCGACCCAATGGGCGCGCGCGCCCGCGATCATCCCCCCAGCCAGCACCAGCGCAACACCGACCGCGAGCGGCGATATCGCCTCGTTCAGAAAGCGGGACAGGATGGCAAACGCCGCACAAGCCATTACGGTGCAGGTGAAAGTAAAGGCATCCGGTTCGAACTTCAGCGCGAAATAGAGGCCGATACCGCACCCGAGACAGACCGGCACCCAGACAAAGAGATGACCGCGCTGCATCAACAGCACGGCGCGCAGATATCCAAGCGTCCGGGGCACTTGTTTCCCCCCATGCAGGCCGATAAACAGACCTTCAGGCTAGCCCTGCCACCCTTACCGAAAGGTTAATTCCGCCCATGTCGCAACAAGTCGTGACCCGTTTTGCCCCGTCTCCGACCGGCTATCTTCATATTGGTGGCGCACGCACGGCGCTCTTCAACTGGCTGTTTGCACGCGGGCGTGGCGGCCGCTTCCTGCTGCGGATCGAGGACACGGACAAGGCGCGTTCGACACCGGAGGCAACGCAGGCGATTCTGGATGGAATGGCGTGGATGGGACTGGATCATGACGGAGATGTGATCAGCCAGGCCGCACGCGCCGACCGCCACGCCGAAGTGGCGCATCGGATGCTGGCGGCTGGCAAGGCGTACAAATGCTTTGCAACGCAGGAAGAGATTCAGGCCTTTCGCGACAACGCCAGGGCCGAAGGGCGCTCCACCCTCTATCACAGCCCTTGGCGCGATGCGGATCCGGCCACGCATCCCGATGCGCCCTTCGTGGTGCGGATCAAGGCCCCCCGCGACGGCGCCACGATCATTCGCGACGCGGTGCAGGGCGACGTGACGATCCGCAATGACCAGCTTGATGATATGGTGTTGCTGCGCTCGGACGGTACGCCAGTCTACATGCTGGCCGTGGCGGTAGATGATTTCGACATGGGCGTGACCCATGTGATCCGCGGCGACGATCACCTCAATAACGCGGCCCGGCAGATGATGATCTATGACGCGATGGGCTGGCCCCTGCCCGTCTATGCCCATATCCCGTTGATCCACGGCCCGGACGGCAAGAAACTGAGCAAACGCCACGGCGCGCTCGGTACTGTCGAATATCAGCAGATGGGCTATCCCGCCTCGGGGATGCGCAACTACCTTGCACGGCTGGGCTGGAGCCACGGCGACGACGAATTCTTTACTGACGCGCAGGCGCAGGAATGGTTCGACCTGGACGGCATCGGCAAATCCCCTGCCCGGTTCGATTTCAAGAAACTGGAAAATATCTGTGGGCACCACATCGCCGCGACAGACGATGCTGCACTGCTGCATGAATTGGCAGAGTTCCGGCGCGCGGTCGACCTGCCCGCGCTCAGCCCGGAAAAAAATGCCCTCCTTCTCAGCGGTATGTACTGCCTCAAGGAGCGCGCGCGCACCTACCCGGAGTTGCTTGAAAAAGCAGAGTTTATTCTGGCAGACCGGCCAATTGTGCCAGACGAGAAGGCCGCGGCGCAGCTTACTGATGTATCCCGCGGTATACTGAGAGAATTGACGCCGCACCTGCAAAATGCTAGTTGGACCCGAGAAAACCTCGAGGCGTCAGCCAATGCGTTCGCCGCCGAAAAAGAAATGAAGTTCGGCAAGCTGGCAGGCCCGATGCGGGCAGCTTTGGCAGGACGCAGCGCCACACCGAGTGTGTTCGACATGATGCTGATCCTGGGACAGGAAGAGACACTGGCCCGGCTCGGCGACGCCGCACAGGGCGACGGCTGACCCGACGGATCATTCGTCCGCGCAGCCAGACGTAACAGACGCCCCTGGTGCCGAAACACCCCGGGGCCACAGAGGGAGACCGCCGTATGGCCGACAGCAAGAAAAGTGCAAAACTGAGCATCGACGGCAAGGACTATGAACTACCAGTCTTTTCGCCCACCGCCGGCCCGGATGTGATTGACATCCGCAAGCTTTACGCGCAAGCAGGCGTCTTTACCTACGATCCCGGCTTTACCTCGACCGCCAGTTGCGACAGCACCATCACCTTTATCGACGGTGACAAGGGCGAATTGCTGCATCGTGGCTATCCCATCGATCAGTTGGCCGAAAAATCCCATTACCTCGAAGTGTGCTACATCCTGCTCTATGGCGAACTGCCATCGGCTGCCCAGCTGGAGGATTTCGAGAGCCGCGTGACCAATCACACGATGTTGCACGAGCAGATGAAATATCTGTTCCGTGGCTTCCGCCGCGACGCGCATCCGATGGCGATCATGGTCGGCGTGGTCGGTGCGCTCAGCGCGTTCTACCACGACAGCACCGACATCAACGATCCCTGGCAGCGCGAAGTCGCCTCGGTCCGGATGATTGCCAAGATGCCGACAATCGCGGCGATGGCCTTCAAATACACGATCGGCCAGCCTTTCGTCTATCCGCGCAACGATCTCGATTATGCGTCGAATTTCCTGCGCATGTGCTTTGCCGTGCCCGCCGAAGATTACGAGGTAAACCCGATCCTTTCGCGCGCGATGGACCGTATCTTTACCCTGCACGCGGATCACGAGCAGAACGCATCGACCTCTACCGTGCGGTTGGCATCATCTTCGGGGGCGAATCCCTTCGCCTGTATCGCCGCCGGTATCGCCTGCCTTTGGGGCCCCGCACATGGCGGTGCGAACCAGGCATGTCTGGAAATGCTGCGCGAGATCGGCACAGTGGACCGCATCCCCGAATTCATCGCGCGCGCCAAGGACAAGAACGATCCGTTCCGCCTGATGGGCTTTGGCCACCGCGTCTACAAGAATTTCGACCCCCGCGCGACGGTGATGAAACAGTCCGCCGACGAAGTTCTGGAACTGCTCGGCACCGAAGACAACCCGACCTTGCAGGTTGCCAAGGAGCTGGAGAAGCAGGCGCTTGAGGACGATTACTTCGTCGACAAGAAGCTGTTCCCGAACGTCGATTTCTATTCCGGCATCATCCTTGAAGCGATGGGTTTCCCCACGTCGATGTTCACGCCGATCTTTGCCGTCAGCCGGACGGTTGGCTGGATCTCGCAGTGGAAGGAAATGATTGCCGATCCACAACTCAAGATCGGCCGCCCTCGCCAGCTCTATGTCGGCGAGACGCGGCGCGATTACGTGGATATCGAAAACCGTTAAGTTCAAAAGGCGGCGACAGGATCACTGTCGCCGCCTTTGTTTCTGCCTCGGAAAACCTGTCGCGCAATGCGCCCCGTCGACATGGCGGCCGCTGTCAGCGCCCTTCGAATTTCGGCGCGCGTTTGTCCATGAAGGCCACCACGCCTTCCTTGAAATCGCGCGACTTGCCGCATTCACCCTGCAGTTTTGCCTCCAGTTCCAGTTGCGCATCAAGGCTGTTGTCCCAACTGCTGCGAATGGCCGATTTGAGATGCGCGTAGGCCTGCATCGGCCCGCGTGCCAGATGTTCCGCGCGGGCGCGCCAGTGGGCGTCAAAATCGGCGTCCGGCACCGCCTCCCAGATCATGCCCCAGTCGCTGGCCTGCCGAGCTGTGACCGGCTCGGCAAAGAGCGCGGCCCCCATCGCCTTGGCCGCCCCCATCTGGCGCGGCAGCCAATAGGTGCCGCCCGCGTCGGGGATCAGGCCGATGCGGGTGAATGCCTGCAGGAACACGGCGCTTTCGGTCGCGATCACCACGTCAGCAGCAAGCGCAAGGTTCGCTCCCGCCCCGGCGGCCGCACCGTTGACCGCACTGATCGTCGGCACCGGGCATTCCATGATCGCGCGCAGCATCGGCACGTATTCCTCGCGCAGCACCCGTTCGATATCCAGCGAGGCGGCGCTGCCTCCGTCGCCCAGATCCTGCCCCGAGCAGAACGCCCGCCCCTCGCCGGTGATCACCAGCACATGCGCGCGGCGCCCGGCCTCGCGGGCTGCATCGGTGATCTCGGCGCGCATCTGCGTACTCAGCGCATTCATCTTGCCCGCGCGGTTCAGACGCAGCACGGCAATGTCGTCGGTGATGTCAAAGGTGATGGTGGAATAGTCTTTCACGGCGCCGATTTCCCTGATCTGTGAATTGGCGCTGATTGGACGCGATTTGCGCCCCGAGGAAAAGCGAAACCGTGCGTCACTCGTCCATAATCTGGCGCAACCGCGCCTCTTCGGTCTCGGTCAGGGCACCCGGCCCTGCGGGCTCTGCCCGGGCGCGGCGTCGAATATAGAGCACGGCAATGCCTGCGCCCAGCAGCAGCATCGCAGGTCCTGCCAGCCACAGGACGGCGTTGCTGCCGCCCATCTGCGGCTTCAGCAGAACATATTCGCCGTAACGGTCAACGATGAAACTGACCACCTCGCTGTCCGTATCGCCCTTGGTCAGGCGATCCCGCACCAGCAGGCGCAGATCGCGAGCAAGTTCGGCGTTGGAATCGTCGATGCTCTCGTTGCGGCACACAAGGCAGCGCAGCCCGGACGAAATTTCGCGCGCCCGCGCCTCCAGCGCCGGGTCATCCAGCATCTCGTCTGGTTGCACGGCCAGAACCGGCGCCGCGATCAGGCATAACAGCAGGATCAGACGCCTCATTCCGCAGGCACCCCTTGCACCGGTGCCACTTTGCGCGCGCCGGCGGCCACGCGGTAGCGCCGGTCACTCAGCGACAGCATGCCGCCCAACGCCATCAGGATCGCGCCGCCCCAGATCCAGTTGGCCAGCGGCTTGTGATAGGTACGCACCGCCCAGCCACCACCATCCTGCGGGTCGCCGATCACTACGTAGATATCGCGCAAAAACCCGTTATCGATACCGGCCTCGGTGGTCGGCATCTGCGCGACCGGATAGAACCGTTTCTCGGGATGCAGCACACCGATCACATCGTCGCCGCGTGTCAGGGTGAAATCGCCGGTGGTCGAGATATAGTTCGGCCCCTGCACCCGGCGCACATCGTCGAGCGTCACGGTATAGCCTGCCAGGTCAATGCTGTCGCCGACCTGCGCCACGCGGATATCCTCGGTCGCCCAAGCATTCATCGCGGCCACGCCGGCCATCGTGATCCCCAGACCGCCATGCGCCACCGCCTTGCCCCAGTCGGCGCGCGGCAGGCGCGTCAGACGGCGCAGCCGGTCCCTGATATCCCCGGTGCGTCCGGTACGCGTCCACAGGTCGGTCACCGATCCTCCCACCAGCCACGCCGCCAGAAACAGGCCCATCGGCCCAAGCGCGCTGCGTCCGGTCTGCATCGCAAAGGCCAGCAACCCCGCCGCAATGGCCAGCACGAATGCCGGGGCCAACGCTCGGAGGATGCGCCCGAACGATCCGCGTTTCCACGGCAGCATCGCACCCACCGGCAACACGAGGCCCAGCAACACCATGAAAGGCGTGAAGGCAAGATCGAAGAAAGGCGCCCCGACCGACAGCTTGCGGTCAAAGAACAGCTCGGACACTAGCGGCCAGATGGTGCCGACAAAGACGATGAAACAGGCCACGCCAAGCAGCAGATTGTTCAGAACCAACATCGATTCGCGGCTTTTGACGGCAAAAACACCCTTGGCCTGCATCGCACTGGCGCGCGCGGCAAACATGGTTAACCCGCCCATCATGAACAGCGCCGTGATCGCCAGCAGGAACATCCCGCGTTCAGGATCATTGGCAAAGGCATGTACGCTGGTCAGAACGCCCGACCGGGTGATGAACGCCCCGATCATCGAGAATCCAAAAGCGATGATGGCCAGCAGGATCGTCCAGCTTTTCAGGCTTTCGCGCTTTTCCACCACGATGGCGGAATGCAGCAGCGCCGCCGCGATCAGCCACGGCATGAAGCTGGCATTCTCGACCGGGTCCCAGAACCAGAAACCGCCCCAACCCAGCTCGTAATAGGCCCACCAACTGCCCAGTGCGATCCCGATGGTCAGGAAGATCCACGCCGCCAGCGTATAGGGCCGCACCCAGCGCCCCCAAGCGGCATCGACGCGCCCTTCGATCAAGGCAGCGATGGCAAAGCTGTAAGTCATCGAGAGGCCGACATAGCCCAGATAGAGGAACGGCGGATGGAACGCGAGGCCGGGATCCTGCAACAGCGGGTTGAGATCCTGCCCGTCAAAGGGTGGCACCACAAGACGCAGGAAGGGGTTGGACGTGAAGATGAGAAAGGCAAGGAATGCCACACCGATCATCGCCTGCACCGCCAGCACACGCGCCTTCAGGCTGGGAGGCAGGTTGGTGCCGAACCAGGCCACGCAAGCCCCGAAGAGCGTGACAATCAGGATCCACAACAGCATCGAGCCTTCGTGATTGCCCCAGACGCCGGTGATCTTGTAAAGCAGCGGCTTGGCCGAATGGCTGTTGAGCGTCACCAGCCGTAACGAGAAATCCGAAGTGACAAATGCCCAAGTGAGCGCCGCGAAACTTGCGGCGGTCAACAGGAATTGCGCGGTCGCCGCCGGGGCCGCCACCGCCATCCAGCCGGGCCAACGCTTATGTGCACCGATCAGCGGCAGAACGGCCTGAACGCAGGCCACGCAAAAGGCGAGGATCAGGGCAAAATGGCCAAGCTCTGTAATCATGCGCTTATCATAGGCCGAAGGCACCGGCGCGCCAATCGCAATCGGCGCGCCGGGGTGAACACATTGTCGCGGGCTGGGCGTTCTCAAGCGCGTCGGCTGCGCCGCCACTCCTCCAACGCCGCGTTCGGTTCGGTGTCGCCTGCATCGGCAATCGAAATACCATCGCCCGCCTCTGCGGCCCTGCGATCCAGCCTTTCCAGCGCATCAATATTGGCGATCACCTGCGGCGTCTGTGCCAGCGTGCTGGCGATGGATCGCTGAAACTCCTGTCCCTTGAACTGATGCCGCGCACCAAAATAGAACGACACGACCACGCCCAGCAGCCACCATAACGGCTCTGGCACCAACGCGATGCCCTGCATCCGCGCGGCGAACCATATCGGATCCACCATCGCGGCGACAAAGAGCCCCAGCGTGCCCATCGCCAGCGCCGGACGCGGCAGGCGGTTCACACCATCCATGAAACGATCGAAACCGCCCCGCTGGCGGGCCGCGAACTCTGCGGCGAACTGTTCCAGTGCCTGCGCACGCTCTTCAGTGCGCCGCTTCGCACCGGCTTCGGCGTTTTCGCGAAACACCTCTGCCGCCTCGACCACCACGTTGCGGCCATTGCCGAACACCATGGCCAACACTCTCTCGATCAGTCCCATGCCGCGACCCTTTCATTGAACTCGGCCGCGCTCAGGTGATAGCGGCGAGACATGAACTCTTCGGCGCGCCGGATCCACCCGCCCTTGCCGCCCGAGCGGGTGCGGGCATATTTGCGGCTGGCCGGGCGGCTGTCGGCGAGGTGAAAGTAATAGTTGCGCCGCGCGATCGCGTAGGCATCGGCGATGTGATCGGGCGCATCGGCAGCGGCGCGGGCCGCAGCAGCGATGGTTTGCGGGCCGATGGCCCCGTCCACGGCGATGTCATGGCCCATGCGGCGCAGCAGACGTTGCAGGATTTTCACCGCATTGGCTCCGGCATTCACATACATGTCGAACACGCTGGCCTGCAGAACCTCGGGCAGTCTGCCGATGCCGGGCCGTTCAAAGTAGTGCCGGACAAAGATCGTTTCGGCCTGCGAGCGGCTCAACGCGCGCACATCGCTGGTGTCGATCTTTCCGTCCCCGGTCAGATCCAGACCAAGGCGACGCATCGTATGGATGGTCACGCCGTATTTGGTCGCCCCACCCGGGTCATCCGGGTCGTCGACAAAGCCCCCCTCGCGGGCGACGATTTCACTGGCAATCTGTTCAACTGATTTCATCTGGCGGCCCCTTTGCCCTCGACTTGCGAGGAGAAAGGCTGCGCCTTAGCCGTTAAGGGCGCGTTTACCCATCGGACGGTTCCTGGTAGACGCCCTGCTCTTTCAGCGCATCCACCACTTCCTTGGGCATATAGCTTTCATCATGCTTGGCAAGGATCTCGGTCGCGGTGAAAATCGCACCGTCATAGCGGCCAAGCCCCACCATGCCCTGATTCTCCTCGAAAAGATCAGGCAGGACGCCGGTATATTCCACCGGAATGGACGCCCCGCCATCGGTCACGGAAAAGCGCACCGTCTCGCCCTGGCCGCGTTGCAGCGTGCCGGTCTCGACCAGCCCGCCAATCCGAAACACTTCGGTCGGGCTTGGCGGAGCCGCAATGACCTCGCTCGGGCTGCGAAAGAAGTTGATGCCGTCGCGCATCGCGTAGCCAATCAGCACCGTCGACAGGATCAACGCCACCCCGGCCAGGGCGATGATCTGAATGCGGCGCTGTTTCTTGAGCGATTTCATCGGGCGGCCTGCGGTCCGGTCACGTTACGGGAAAACCGGAGCCAACATCAGCCCGGCGGTCTCCTCCTCACCTAACATCAGATTGGCGTTCTGCAAGGCCTGTCCGCTGGAGCCCTTGGTCAGGTTATCCAGTACAGCAATGACGATGGCGCGTCCTGGGATGCGGTCGCCGCTGACGCCGATATGGCAGAAATTGCTGCCCCGGATGTGCCGCGTGCTTGGGGTCTGGCCATAGGGCAACACTTGCAGAAACGGCTCGTCCGCATAGGCGCCAGCCAGCGCCGCATGGATCGCCTCAGGCTCGCCCTTCACGTAAACAGTGGCAATTATCCCTCTGTTTGCAGGCAATAAATGCGGCGTGAACTGCACTTTCACCTCGCGCCCTGCAATAGCGGAAAATTCCTGATCGAACTCAGCAAGGTGCCGATGTGTGCCACCCACGCCGTAGGCATGCGCGCCCTCTGACAGCTCTGCATGCAGCAGATTTTCCTTCAGGCTGCGGCCCGCGCCGCTCACCCCGGTCTTGAGGTCGATGATGATATCGTCCAGATCGATCAACTTGCCCGCGATCAAAGGCCGCAGGGCATATTGCCCGGTCGCCGCGTTGCACCCCGTGCCCGCCACCAGACGCGCGCCGCGAATGTCTTCGCGGTAGAACTCGGTCAGCCCGTAAACTGCCTCGGCCTGACACTCCAGCGCCGCATGCGCCCCGCCGTACCACTTGGCGTAGACGTCTGGATCGCGCAGCCGGAAGTCGGCGCTGAGATCGACAATCTTCAACGTCTTGGGCAGGTCGCGAATGACCGCCTGGCTGGTGGCATGGGGCAGCGCACAAAAGCACAGGTCGATGCCGGAGAAATCAATCTCGTCGATGGTCACGAGGTCCGGCAGATCAAGGTGGCGCAGATGCGGAAAGACGTCCGCCATCGACTGGCCTGCCTTGGAATTGGCACCCAGCGCCTTGATCTGCATGTTCGGATGGGTGGCAATCAGCCGGACCAGTTCGGCCCCGGTGTAGCCCGATGCGCCAAGGATGGCGATGGAATGTGTCATGGTAAGTATCCCGTTCTTGTTCATGGGAATTGGGGAACGACGGCGCAACCAGAGCGAAGAACACCCGCAAGAGCCTGACAAGCGGCCGCTTAGGCAGCCTGAAACGTGATCTGTCGTCGCAGGAATTGCGTTGCGCGGTCCGACACGCGGCTGGCATCCCCGGTGGTCAGATACCGGCTCTCGGTGCCCGCGCCGGTCATGTTCGGATGACGCGTCAGGTAATCGGCCAGGCTTTCGGCCACCAGCGACGCCTGACTATAGACCGAAACGCCCTCGCCCAGCGCCGCCTGAAAGACCTGCTCCATCAACGGATAATGCGTGCATCCCAGAATCGCCGCCTGCGGCTCCGGCATCTTGCGCTTCAACGCGTCCACATGGCTGCGCACCAGTGCCTCGGCAAGGATCAGATCACCCTCTTCGATGGCATCGACCACGCCGCCACAGGCCTGCGCCTCGACATCCACGCCGATGGCGCGAAACGCCAGCTCGCGCTGGAACGCGCGGCTGCGCACCGTCGCGGGCGTGGCAAAGAGCGCCACATGCTTCACCGCGACCTCGCGCGGCGGTGAATTGTCGCCCCATTCCCGTTCCGTCAATGCCTCGATCAGCGGCACGAAGACACCCAGCACACGCTTGCCCTGCGGCACGCCGGCCTCCTGCATGCGCCGCAAGGCAGCGGCCGAGGCGGTGTTGCAGGCCAGAATGACCAGATCACAGCCCTCGTCCCACAGCCTGTGCACATTGGCACGGGTCAGGTTATGGACATCCTCCGCATCGCGCACCCCGTAGGGCGCATGCGCATTGTCACCCAGATAGACAAACGGCACATCCGGCAGCCGCGCCTGCGCTGCGTCCAGCACGGTCAGCCCGCCCAATCCACTGTCGAAAATACCAACTGCCATCGCTTTGCCCGCCCCTGGACCGGCGCGCCTGTCGGTCCTGTTTCCACCTTTGACCGATGCCCGTTCGGTCAATCGGTCCTGGGCACAGCTAATACGTCGTCACCTGTGGGAATTCCATCCCGGATTTCGCCCCCGGCACGGTTACGCCCGAATTGGTGCGCGCCGCATCACGTGCCCGGATCACTGCGCCGCGATGCTCGAATCACTGCCACCGGCGCGGATCGCAGACAGCAGAGCCTCGCGGGACTTTGCAGCCTTGGCCTCGTTTTTCGCCTTCACCGGGCCAAAGCCACGGATCTGCAACGGCAGTTCGGCCAGCGCCACGATCAGATCGCGGGTCTCATCCGTCAGCTTGGGCAGCGCCTCGGCCATATCAGCCTCGTATTGCTTGATCAGCGCGCGCTCCATCTTGCGTTCCTTGGTGTAGCCAAAAACATCCAGCGGGGTGCCGCGCAGCTTGCGCAGCTTTGCCAGCAGACGCATGGGCCGCTCCATCCACGGGCCAAATTCGCGCTTCTGCGGGCGACCATCGCTGCCCATCTTGGCCATAAACGGCGGTGCGAGATGAAAGCGCATGTTGAAATCGCCCTCGAATTCGGCTTTCGCCTTGTCCCGGCTGCTCAAGAGTAGGCGCGCGACCTCGTACTCGTCCTTGTAGGACAAGAGCTTGTGATAGCCCAAAGCCACGGCCTCGCGCACCGCCTTGTCCGTGATGCCATCGACCAGCTTGCGATACCGCTTGGCCAGTCCCTTGCCCTGGTAGGCCACCAATTGATCGGCGCGATACGCGATCTTGTCTTCCAGTGTCTTGGGCATCTCGATCACGTTCGGCGCCCCGATCCGGGCCGCATCCTGCGGATAGAGTGCCGCCCAGCGCCCAATCTCAAAGGCGCGCAGGTTCTTCTCGACCGCCGTGCCGTTCAGCGCGATCGCCTCGGCAATCGCGTCGTGGCTGATCGGGATCAGGCCGCGCTGCCATGCCGCGCCAAAGATCATCATGTTGGAAAAGATCGAATCGCCCATCACCGCCTTGGCCAGCTCGGACGCATCAAACAGCTGCACATCGCTGCCCAGCCGCGCCTCCAGCGCCAAGGTCAACCTGTCAGTAGGCAGTTTGAACGCCGTGTCGCGGGTGAAATCGCCGGTGATGATCTCGTGGCTATTGACCACAGCACCGGTGCGCCCGCGTGCCGTCAGGCCCAGCGTCTTGGCCCCGGCAGAGACCACCAGATCGCCACCAATCAGCGCGTGGCACTCACCCGTTGCAACGCGGATCGCGCTGATATCGTCCGGGTCTTCGGCAATACGGCAATGGATATGCACCGCGCCGCCCTTTTGGGCCAGGCCGGCCATCTCCATCATGCCCGCCCCCTTGCCGTCGATCTGTGCGGCCTGCGCCAATACCGCGCCGATGGTCACGACACCGGTGCCGCCGACGCCGGTGATCACGACGTTATGGGTGCGCTTGATCGCTGGCAGTTCGGGCAGAGGCATATCCGGCAGTTTCAACTCTGTCGTCGCCCCCTTGCGGATCTTGGCACCTTCCAGGGTGACAAAGCTGGGGCAGAACCCTTTGAGACAGCTGAAATCCTTGTTGCAGGACGACTGGTCAATCGCCCGCTTGCGCCCCAGCTCGGTTTCCACCGGAACGACGGACACGCAGTTCGATTGCACCCCGCAATCACCGCAGCCCTCGCAAACATCCGTATTGATGAACACGCGCTTGTCCGGGTCCGGAAACAGGCCGCGCTTGCGGCGGCGGCGCTTCTCGGCGGCGCAGGTCTGGATATAGACGATGGCCGAAACGCCTTTGACCTTGGACATGCGTTTCTGCACATCCATCAGCTCGGCCCGTTCCTTGAATTCAGTGCCTTGTGGGAAGGCTTTGAAATCAACGTCTTCCTTTTCGTCATAAACGACGACCAGTTCCGCGACGCCCATCGCCTTGATCTCGCGCACGATGCGCGGCGCATCCAGCCCGCCCTCGTTGGGCTGGCCACCGGTCATGGCAACGGCATCGTTATAGAGGATCTTGTAGGTAATGTTCGCATCCGACGCGAGCGCCGCGCGGATCGCCTGCACGCCCGAATGGTTGTAGGTGCCATCGCCAAGGTTCTGGAACACGTGATCGCGGGTGGAGAACGGTGCCTCGCCGATCCAGTTGGCCCCCTCGCCCCCCATATGGGTAAAGCCGGTGGTCTCGCGGTCCATCCACTGCACCATGTAATGGCAGCCGATCCCGGCATAGGCGCGACTGCCCTCAGGCAGCCTGGTCGAGCTGTTATGCGGGCAGCCAGAGCAGAAATACGGCAGACGGCTGGCAATCTCTTCGGCGTTGTCTCCGGCGCGCGCTTCGGCCAGCCGGGACAACCCGGCCTTGATCCGGTCGGTGCCCCGGCCCTCTTCGATCAGGATGCCGCCCAGTTTCTCGGCAATCATGATCGGGTCGAGCGCACCGCGCGTCGGGAACAATTCTTCGCGATGCATCCCGCCGGCCCCGCCCTTGAACCAGCCATAGACGCGCCGATTCGGATCATCAAAAAGAGCCTCCTTGATCTGCACTTCGATCAGCTTGCGCTTTTCCTCGACCACAACGATCAGGTCCAGATCCTCGGCCCAGTCGTGAAAGCCTTTCATGTCCAGCGGAAAGGTCTGACCGATCTTGTAGGCGGTGATCCCCAAACGCTCGGCCTCTGCCGCATCAATCCCCAGCAAATCCAGCGCATGCACCACGTCCAGCCAGTTCTTGCCCGCCGCGACAACGCCGATCTTGGCGCCGCGCTTGCCCAGCATGCGCTTGTCCATCTTGTTGGCACGGCTGAAGGCCTCGGCCGCAAAACGGCGGTAGTCGATCACCCGCGCCTCTTGCGCGTGAGGCGTGTCGCCCAGACGGATGTTCAGCCCGCCCTCGGGCATGTCAAACTCTGGCACAACCAGTTGCATCCGATCCACACTGCCATCGACAACCGACGTCGCCTCGACCGTGTCTTTCATCGTCTTCAGGCCGACCCAAAGCCCGGAAAACCGGCTGAGCGCGTATCCGTATATGCCGTAATCCAGGATTTCCTGCACACCTGCGGGGCTGACAACCGGCATATAGGCATCAACCATCGCCCATTCGGACTGGTGCAGCACGGTACTGCTCTCGCCGGTGTGGTCATCGCCCATCGCCATCAGCACGCCGCCATGCTTGCTGGTGCCGGCCATGTTGGCGTGGCGCATCACGTCGCCGGAGCGGTCCACACCCGGCCCCTTGCCGTACCAAAGACCAAAGACGCCGTCATACTTGCCCTCACCGCGCAATTCGGCCTGCTGGCTGCCCCAGAGCGCCGTGGCGGCCAGATCTTCGTTCAGCCCTTCGTGAAACTTGATGTTCGACTCCGCCAGGATCTTTTCTGCGCGGGTCATCTGCAGATCAACCGCCCCCAAGGGCGAGCCTCGATAGCCGGTCACATATCCCGCTGTGTTCAGCCCTGCCGCCTTGTCGCGGGCCGCCTGCGTCAACATCAAACGCACCAGCGCCTGCGTGCCGTTCAGCAAAACCTGTCGCCTGTTCAGATCAAACCGATCGTTCAGCGAAACCTTGTGCTTGCTCATCTTGAACCTCCCATCGGTCAGGACATTTGGGTCAGCGGACGTCCTTCAACCTAGAGCGATAATAGGTCAATTATTATGACCTAACAACATATTTTTCGTTCCCCCTATCTGGTTCGGTGGTGTCTTTTGCATGGTTTCTTTGCTATTGCGTCCGGAGCGCGTGACAGGAACAGAAAGTTGCACCTATGGACTGGGACAAGCTCAGAATATTTCATGCTGTCGCCGATGCGGGCTCCCTGACCCATGCCGGCGATCAGTTGCACCTGTCGCAATCGGCGGTATCCCGCCAGATCCGCGGGCTGGAAGAGCAGCTGAACGCGACTCTCTTTCACCGTCACGCACGCGGCCTGATTCTCACCGAGCAGGGCGAGTTGCTGTTCGATGCCACGCGCGCGATGGTGAAACGTCTGGATGCCGCGACCGCGCGCATCCGCGACAGCGAAGAAGAAGTGCTCGGCGAATTGCGGGTGACCACCACCATCGGTTTCGGCACGCTCTGGCTGGCGCCGCGCCTGCCGCAGTTCTACGACAAATACCCGGACCTGAAGATCGACCTGATGCTCGAAGAGCGCGTCTTGGACCTGCCCATGCGTGAAGCTGACGTGGCCATCCGCATGAAAGAGCCCAGTCAGGCCGATCTCATCCGCAAGCGCCTGATGAGCGTGCAAATGCGCCTCTACGCCTCCAAAACCTATCTGGAGAAACACGGCACCCCGCAAACCATCGACGAGCTGAAAGAGCTTCGGCTGATCTGTCAAAACCCACGATCCGCACAGGTCGGCGCCGGCGCGCAGTTGGTCAGCGAGTTGATCGCCAACGATATCCCGGCTCAACTGATGGTGAACAACTACTTCGGCGTGCTGCAGGGCGTGCTGCACAATCTCGGCGTCGGGGTGCTTCCGGAGTATCTGGTTTCGGACTTCCCGAATCTCGTGCGCGTTCTCCCTGAGATTGAGTCGGTGGAAGTGCCGGTTTTCCTCGCCTACCCCGAGGAATTGCGCCATTCACAGCGCATCGCCGCCTTTCGTGACTTCGTTCAGGAAGAAATTTTTGCTTACAGGAAAACTCTTAGAGAACAATCTGCTAGCTGATTTCTGGGCGAGACATGCAAAAAATGCATAGCGGACATGCCACCCCTTAGGGCGGATTTATCTTGATCACCCGACCCCGCCTGCCTAAGTGCATTCGTGACGGTAACGTCGTTAGACGATACCGTCATACCTCCCTGTTGGACTATGGCCGAGCTTTATGCTCGGCCTTTTTTTTGGGGAAATGCACGAAACATATACGCTTCACCGACGCGCCGCCGAAAAAACAGGCAGGTTCTGTATCCCCGCAGGTTCAGCGTCTCTCATGCGATTCCCGGCCGGGAATCGACGGCAAACGCCCGCAACGCTGGTCGGGCGTGGATCTGTTCCGTTAAATTGAATCGTGACACCGCAAAGCGCACGCGCTTTGCTCAACCAGAAGTGGTTTTCATCGGGTGTCGATTATTCCGCGACCTTCGGAGGGGCCGGCGCGTCGTCCGCCTTTTGCTCGGGCTCGGGCTTGCGGCGCGGCTTGCGCGCGCGCTTGGGCTTTTCCGGCACCGGGTTCTCAGGGGTCTCGACGAGGCCCGCATCTTCGCTGACGGCCTCGACCACATCGGGCTGATCGCTTGCAGTGGCATCTTCGCCCTGGGGTTTGCCTTCGTGCTCCGGCGACTGGCCTTCACGTTCCTGGCGTTGCGCCCGCTCGCGGTCACGTTCGACCTGGCGTTCACGGTTCTCGCGCTCCTGCTGTTCGCGGCGCGCGTCCAGTTCCTTCTGGGCGGCCCCCAACAGGCGCAGATAATGCTCGGCGTGCTGCTGGAAATTCTCGGCAGCGACACGATCATTGGCCAGTTGCGCGTCTCGCGCCAACTGATTGTATTTCTCTATGATTTGCTGCGGCGTACCGCGCACCTTGCCTTCGGGGCCGGAACTGTCAAACACGCGGTTGACGACATTGCCGACAGAGTTTGAGCGATTGCGGTTCGGCTTATTGCGCGAACGTGACTTCGATGATCTCATATTGATGCTGTTCAGCCTTGTCTTATGTGCCGTGGTTTGACCCGAGGGGCGCCCTATGCGCCAGAGTAATGGAACCGGATCGCGGCAATTGTTGGCTTGGCGTCACGCGGGACCACCCAGAAAGGGTATCCACCGCAGCGACACCTTCAATAAACACGCCAGCCCCATCCCTGCAAGAGAAAAGCGGGCATTTTCACCATTTTATCCGCATCCCGTCGGTTTTTCACGGGGTTTGCGGCGGTTTTCGGCCCATCACCACCCGGTCCCGACCATCCATGTCGAGGCGAATCTGCACTTCAGCGAGGCCAGAATCGTGCAAGAGCGCGGCGACCGCGGGACCTTGCAGATGTCCGATTTCCAGCAACAGCCAGCCACCGGACACCAGATGCGCCGCAGCGTCAGCCGCGATAATCCGGTACGCGCTCAGCCCGTCGCCCTCGTCGGTCAACGCCATGCGCGGCTCGTGCGCCAGTTCCGGGGCCAGATCCGCCATCTCGTCCACGGCGATATAGGGAGGGTTGCTGACGATCAGATCATACTGGCCCGTGACCGCCCCGAACCAGTCCGATGCCACGAACTGCGCCCGCGGGCCGATGCCCAGCTGCGCCGCATTCGCCTCTGCAATCCGCAGCGCTGCCGGTGACAGATCGGTACCCACTCCGCGCGCATCACCGCGCTCGGCCAGCAGAGACAGCAGGATCGCCCCCGACCCCGTGCCCAGATCCAGCACCGTCCCGAACCTGTACTCCAGCGCCGCAACTACCAGCGCTTCTGTCTCGGGGCGCGGGTCCAGAACGTCGGGGCTGACGAGAAATTCATGCTTGAAAAACGCCCGACGGCCCAGGATATGCGACAGCGGGTGCCGCTCCAGCCGCGGTGCGGCGACCTCATGCAGCGTCTGCAGCATCTCGGGGTCAATCGGGTCGTGCTCGGCCAAAGTCAGGCGCGCCAACGGCACCCCCAGCACATGCGCCGCGATCAATCGCGCCTCGCGCTGCGGGGCGTCGATGCCGGCCTGCCCCAATGCGGCGGCCAGGCCCCGGATTGCCGCGCCGACCGTGCCTGCGTGGCTCACTCGCCCATCTCGGCCAGCAGGGTCGCCTGCGCATCCGCTGTCAGCGCGTCGATTACCTCGTCCAGATCGCCCCCCATCACCTGATCCAGCTTGTAGAGTGTCAGGTTGATCCGGTGATCGGTCATGCGGCCCTGCGGGAAGTTGTAGGTGCGGATGCGCTCGGAGCGGTCACCGCTTCCGACCTGCGCCGCACGGTTGGCCGAGCGCTCTCCATCAACCCGGCTGCGCTCCAGGTCATAGAGCCGGGTTTTCAGCACCTGCATTGCAATCTCGCGGTTGCGGTGCTGCGACTTTTCCGATGACGTTACCACCAGACCGGTCGGGATATGGGTGATCCTTACCGCCGAATCGGTGGTGTTCACGTGCTGGCCACCTGCGCCCGATGCGCGCATCGTGTCGATCCGCAGGTCATTCGGGTCGATCTTGATATCCACGTCCTCGGCCTCGGGCAGCACGGCCACGGTCGCGGCCGACGTGTGGATGCGCCCCCCGCTCTCGGTTTCGGGCACACGCTGGACGCGGTGCACGCCGCTTTCGAATTTCAGCCGGGCAAAGACATTGGCACCTTTGACATGCGCCACAACCTCGCGAATGCCGCCAAGCTCGCTCTGCTGTTCTTCGATGATGTCAAAGCGCCAGCCGCGCGCCTCGGCGTAGCGCTGATACATGCGCAGCAGGTCAGCAGCAAACAGCGCCGCCTCCTCGCCCCCTGTGCCGGGCCGGATTTCGATCATCGCCGGACGGGCATCCGCTTCGTCCTTGGGCAAGAGCGTCAGTTGCAGCGCGGCCTCGAGTGCTGGCAGTTTTTCGCGCAGATCCCGCAACTCTTCCTCGGCCAGCGCCTTCATCTCGGGATCGGCCAGCATGTCCTCGGCCCCCTTGATGGCGGCCAGCATCTCCTGGTAGGTTCGAATTTCCTCGACCACCGGGCGCAATTCCGCATATTCGCGGCCCAGCGCGGCAATATCGCCATCGCCGGTTGCCATCTTGGCCTCCAGATACTCGAAGCGCTCTGCGATCTGTTGAAGTCTGTCCATTGGAACCATGCGCGCGGGTGTCCATTATCACAAGCAATTGGTCAAGGCCCGGTGCCATGCTATAATCATGTGTATGAGAAAGTTTTTGCTGCTTGCACTCGTCGCATCACCCGCGCTGGCCGATGCCACCATCGGCGGCAAGACCGTGGATTGCTATTGCACCGACAAGACCGGCTCGCGGGTGGAACTGGGCGAAATGACCTGCCTGCATGTCGATGGCAAAATGTTCATGGCCCAGTGCCAGATGTCGCTCAACGTACCGATGTGGCGCAAGATTTCGGACGGGTGCCTGTCGTCTTCCCTGCCCCAGAACCTGCGCCCCCAGAGCGTTCAGCCAGCCGTCAATCCGGGCAGCGTTGACTCCTAGATCAGAGATGCCGTAGCGCAACCGCCCGTATATCTCGATCCGGTCGCCGCTCTGACGGATCGTGGTGTAGTCGGGGAATCCGACCACTTTCGTGCGGGTCACATAGGTAATCATCCCGCTTTGCACCGATCCCGCCAGCACCGAGGTGCGCGGCGTGGCGCGGATCACGGTATCAAGCCACGCCAGCCCGTCGGGACCAAGCTCTGCCAAACGTATCGCGCCGCCCGCCAGATCCTGGTTCTGCAGCGTCTGCGGCATCTCGTGCCAGCGCTCCGGATCGGACGGGGCCAAACGCACCCAGCCGATCGCAATGATGCCGACCAGAACCACTAGCCCCAGCCATCTGGTCCACCGCATTTTTCAACGCCTCCCAAATGCGGTAACCGCCCCCACCGGGAGTCAGCGGTCGCGCTTGTCCCAGCCCAGCAGACAGATCAGTGCCATCGCCACATGCGCGCCCGCGATAGCCGTCGCCCCGGTTGTGTCAAAGGGCGGCGACACTTCGACAATATCGCCCCCCTTGATGTTGATCCCCGCCAGATCGCGCAGGATGATTGATACCTGCCCGCTGCTCAGCCCGCCCCAGACGGGCGTGCCGGTTCCCGGCGCAAAGGCCGGGTCCAGCCCATCGATATCAAAGCTCAGATATGTCGGATGATCACCCAGTATCGCCCTGATCTTCTTGGCCGCCTCCACCGGGCCGCGCTCATGGACCTCGCGCGCGTCGATGATATTCATGCCCATCGGGTCCGGCACGGTGGTACGAATGCCAACCTGAACCGAACGGGCCGGGTCGATCAGCCCTAGCTTGATCGCCTTGTAGAACATCGTGCCGTGGTCGATCCGCTCCATGTTGTCGTCTTCCCAGGTGTCGGTATGGGCATCAAACTGCAACAACGACATCGGTCCGTATTTCTCGGCATAGGCCTTGAGGATCGGAAAGCTGATATAATGATCACCGCCCAGCACGACGCTGGCGACATCGGCGGCCAGAATGGTGCGGATATGATCGGTCAGACGGCCGGGAAACTCGGGCACCATCGCATAATCGAACGCCAGATCGCCGTAGTCGATGATATCGAGCGCCTCCATCGGGTCATAGCCCCAGCCGTACGGCGCATCGGCGGTTTGCAGCGCGCTGGCCTCGCGGATTGCGCGCGGCCCGAGCCGCGTGCCGGTCCGGTTGGTCACCGCCTGATCAAAGGGCACGCCGGTCACGGCAATATCGACGCCGTTCAGATCCTTGGTATAGCGGCGGCGCAGGAATGACGTGGCCCCGCCAAAGGTGTTCTCATAGGTCTGGCCGCGCAAGGATTTGCGCGTAAATGCCTGATCCACCTGGGAACTCGCATCATTCAGTGACATTCTTCATCCCTTCTCGTTTCGGCGGGCGGCGCGCTCTGCGCCGTCACTCCACCGGTTGCGCCCGCTCCACGAGCCGGGCAAAAAACGACGCCCCGATGGGCGCGGCGTCATCGTTGAAATCGAATTTCGGGTGGTGCAGGCCCGCGGCCTCGCCCTGCCCCAGAAAGAGATAGGAACCGGGGCGCGCCTCAAGCATGTAGGAAAAATCCTCGGCCCCCATTTCGCGGGTGCGGTCGGTGATCACGGCCGCATCACCCGAGATTTCACGCGCCACAGCTGCGGCGAATTCGGTCTGTGCAGCATGGTTCACGGTCGGCGGATAGCCCACCTCGATCCGCAGCGCGGCCGTAACCCCGTATGACGCCGCCTGCCCCGCGATGATCTCGTCAAGCCTTGTCCTGACATAGGCGCGCAAGTCATTGTCAAAGCAGCGAACTGTTCCGTTTATATAGGCCGTATCCGGCACGATGTTCTCGGCGCTGCCGGTGTGGATCTGGGTCACGGAAATCACCAGATCATCCAGCGCATAGTGATTGCGGCTGACGATGGTCTGGATCGCCTGCACGATCCCGCAGCAGGCCACGACCGGGTCAGCAGTCTCGTGCGGATAGGCGCCGTGCCCACCGCGCCCGGTGATGTCGATATGAAACGTGTCCACCGCCGCCATGATCGGCCCCGGCGTGGTGGAAAACGTGCCCAAGGGCAGGCCCGGCATGGTGTGCAGCGCATAGACCTCGGCAATATCGTAGCGGTCCATGATACCTTCTTCGACCATCACACGCCCGCCGCCCGGCCCCTCTTCGGCTGGCTGAAAGATCAGCGCCACGCGTCCGCGAAAATTGCGCGTCTCGGCCAGATAGCGCGCCGCGCCCAACAACATCGTGGTGTGCCCGTCATGGCCGCAGGCATGCATCGCGCCTTGCGTCTGGCTGGCCCAATCCGCACCGGTCGCCTCGATGATCGGCAGCGCGTCCATATCGGCGCGCAGCCCGATGGTCGGCCCCGCGCGGCGCCCTTCGATGATCGCGACGACACCGCTGGTCGCAATCCCCGTCTCGATTTCGGTGATGCCAAAGGCTCGTAGCTGCTCCACGACAAATGCCGCCGTCTCGTGGCAGTCGAACCCCAGTTCGGGCCGCGTATGCAGATGCCGCCGCCAGACGGTCATTTCATCGGCGAAGCCTGCGATACGATTGATTACGGCCACGGGTGGACTCCCCCATCATTGCCCGGCAATTTGCACTCAACCCCAAACTGGACCCTTGCGCAATGCCTGATCCCTCTCTCATCACCGACCCGCGCGGCGGCATGCCGCGCCTGCTGGAAATCATGCGCCGCCTGCGCGATCCCGAAACCGGCTGTCCGTGGGATATCGAACAGGATTTCGGCACCATCGCCCCCTACACGATCGAAGAGGCCTACGAGGTCGCAGACGCGATCGAGCGCGCCGACTGGGATGAACTGCGCAGCGAACTGGGCGATCTGCTGTTACAGGTCGTCTTTCACGCACAGATCGCGCAGGACAAGGGCCTGTTCGACTTTGCCAGCGTCGCCGATGCCATCTCGGACAAGATGGTGGCGCGCCATCCGCATGTCTTCGGGGACGAGAGCCGTGACAAATCCGCCGAGCAGCAGACCCGCGACTGGGAGACAGTCAAGGCCGCCGAACGCGCCGCCCGCGCCGAAACCGGCACGCTGAGCGGAGTGGCCCTTGGCCTGCCGGCGCTCTTGCGGGCGGTCAAGCTGCAGAAACGCGCAGCGCGGGTCGGGTTCGACTGGCCGCAGACATCGCAGGTGCTGGACAAGATCGCCGAGGAAATGGCCGAGCTGCAAGAGGCTGCCGCCAGCGGCGACGTGGGTCACACCGAGGAGGAATTCGGCGATCTACTCTTTGTCATGGCCAATCTCGCGCGGCACATGAAGATCGACCCCGAAGCGGCCCTGCGACGTGCCAACGCCAAATTCACCCGGCGATTCGAGCGGATCGAGGCGTTGCTGGCGGCACAGGGCAAAACACCGCAGGATAGCGATCTGGCCGAAATGGATGCGCTCTGGGACCAGAGCAAAGCGGAAGAAAAGCAACGCTGAGTACCGACGACCCGGATATCAGATCACCGGCATCTCGGGCCCCGAAAACCGGGTCAACCGCTCTGGTCCTGCGGCGCGGATCACGATGTTTTCCTCATGCACCAGCAGTCGCCCCGGCGCGACTTCAATCCCCGGCTCCAGCGTGATCACCATGCCTGCGCGCAATTCGCTGTCATCCTTGGCCGACAGCGACAACCCTTCGGTCAGTTGCATGCCCAGACCATGCCCCAGCCGCCCGGCACCCTCGCCGCCGCCAGTGATCGCGGCCATCGCGGCGTAAACGTCGCTGGCCTGTGCGCCGACCTGCGCCGCATCCAGCCCTGCCGCCGTCGCCTCGATCAGACGCGCATGTGCGTCCCTTGCGGAGTTGCTGGGTAATCCGACTGCAAAATTTCGGTCGTAGTCACAGAAATACCCGTCCCAGACAGCGCCGGTGTCCAGCATCAATACATCACCGGGCGCCAGCGGCGTCTCTGCGGCGGGTGAAATCACGTCCGCATACCCATCCGGCCCCGCGCCGCCCGCAAGATACGGCACCCAGTCCGCGCCCTCGTCCAGCAGCAACCGCTGAAAATCGCGAAACACCCGGTCCAATGGCACGCCTGCGCGGGCGATTTCCGGCACCCGGTCAAAGGCGCGCCCGGCAATGCCGCAGGCCCTTGCGATCTTGGCAATCTCGGCTTCGGATTTTACCGCGCGCAGCGCAGCGACAATCCCGTGATCATCGACAAAATGCAGCCCGCTTGCCGCCTTGAGCAGTTCGAAATCGTCCAACGGCATCCGCAGATGCGATTCGCGCCCCGAGGGCAGCCCGATCGGACCGCCAACCTCGCGCAGCGCGTCCGCCAGCAGGCTGATACCGTCATCCCAAGGATCCGGCGCGGCCCAGGTGCGGATATCCTCCACCCAGGTCTGCCGCATCAGCGCCGCACCGATCGACGGGATCACCGCGACAGGCACGCCCGCGCGCGGCAGGATCAGAAACCACGGGCGGCTCGGGCTCTCCCAAAATCGGGTGAGGAAGCCGCTGAAATAGCGCAGATCGGCCTCGGTGGTCAGCAGGATCGCGCCCAACCCGGCGGCATCCATCCGCACCTGCGCCGCATCCAGTCTGGCGGCGAACTCGGCGCGGTCAAATCCGCGCGTCATGCGTCCGATTCTTCGCTGAGAATGCACAGCACCCGTGCATCCGGGCCCAAGTCCATCAGCGCGAGCGCTGCCAGCCCCGCCGCGCCCGACGGGGTGCTGGCCAGACCCTGCTGTGCCAGTTGCGGCAACACCGCTGCGGCCTGCGCATCGCTGATCAGCGCGAAAGCATCCGCATCACGCGCCAATCCGTGCAGCGCGATCAATGACGGTGCCTTGCAATCGAGCCGTCCCATGTTCGAAACCGGCCCCACTGTATCGACAGCATGGCCCGCCTTGATGCTGGCCTGCAATGCAGGGGCTGCGTCAGGCTCGACCACTATAATCCGCGGCGCGTCGCCCCAGACCTTGCGAAAATAGGCAGCTGCGGCCCCGGCCAAACCGCCGACCCCGGCCTGAAGCATGATATGCGTGGGCGGACCCGGCATCGCGTCCGTCGCTTCTGCCGCCAGCGCCAGATATCCCTCCATCAGGCGATGCGGGATGTCGAAGTAACCCGGCCAGGATGAATCCGACAACAGCGTCCAACCCTCTTGCTCTGCCGTGTGCATCGCCGCATCCATGCTTTGCTGGTAATCCGATCCGGCGCGCACCACTTCGGCCCCCTTGGCTTTCAGCCGGACGGCAAAGCTGTCGGGAACCGTATCCGCCAGGTAGATCACAGCGCGCGCGCCAAAGATCGCCGCCCCCGCCGCCACCGACAGGCCGTGATTGCCCGCGCTCGCGGTGATGTAAGTGCGCCCCGCAAGGGCCGTACGCAGGTCATCCGCCCCCATCTCAACCTCGGCATGGGCGATCACATAGGCCGCCCCCAGCGCCTTGAAACTGCCCAGCCCCATGCGCGCGCGCTCGTCCTTGACCCAGACTTCCGCGCCGAACCCGTCGACCCTGACCAAGGGTGTAGCGACCGCCACCGGGCATTTCGCCAAGAGTGCCCTTGGTGCATTTGCATCGATGCTGGGAGCCGGTGCGCCATGCAGCACGTCCACAGGCAGGCCTGTTCCCCGCCATGGGTTTTCAAGTATGTTCATGATCCCTCCGGTCAGTGGGCGCATAGGACCGGGCAATCCGGCCCCGGTCAAGCATTGCATGCACTGCGTCGCGATCGACCCTTCCCCTGCGCGCTCGGGTGGCCTAATGGATGGCGCGTCAACTGAGCACTTCATGTTGGGCGAAAAACCCATTATGGAAGCGCCGAAACCGTCTTTGGGGATTTATCGAGCCATGCAGGAACCGGACATCACACCCGATCTGATCGCAGCACACGGGCTGAAACCGGACGAGTACGAACGCATCCTGGAGATCATCGGCCGCGAGCCCACCTTTACCGAACTGGGCATCTTCTCGGCCATGTGGAACGAACATTGTTCCTACAAATCGTCCAAGAAATGGCTGCGCACCCTGCCGACAGAGGGGCCGCAAGTGATCTGCGGGCCCGGCGAGAACGCCGGCATCGTCGATATCGGCGACGGCCAATGCGTTGTGTTCAAAATGGAAAGCCACAACCACCCCTCCTACATCGAACCCTATCAAGGGGCGGCGACCGGTGTGGGTGGCATCCTGCGCGACGTGTTCACCATGGGCGCCCGTCCCGTTGCCGCGATGAATTCGCTCAGCTTCGGCGCGCCGGACCACCCCAGAACGCGCCAGCTGGTGCATGGCGTGGTCGCGGGTGTCGGCGGTTATGGCAACTGTTTCGGCGTGCCCACCGTGGGCGGAGAACTGCGCTTCGATCCGGCCTATAATGGCAACTGTCTGGTGAACGCATTCGCCGCAGGCTTGGCCGATACGGACAAGATTTTCTATTCCGCCGCCAGCGGCGTCGGCCGCCCGGTGGTCTATCTCGGCGCCAAGACAGGTCGCGACGGCGTCGGTGGTGCCACCATGGCCTCGGCCGAATTCGACGACACGATCGAGGAAAAACGCCCCACAGTGCAGGTCGGTGACCCGTTCACCGAAAAGCGCCTGATGGAGGCGACGCTGGAGCTGATGGCGACAGGTGCCGTGATCTCGATTCAGGATATGGGGGCCGCGGGCCTGACCTGTTCGGCCGTGGAAATGGGCGACAAGGGGCACCTTGGCGTCAAGCTGAACCTTGAGGCCGTGCCGCAACGCGAAGCGAACATGACCGCTTACGAAATGATGCTCTCGGAGAGCCAGGAACGCATGCTGATGGTGCTGGAGCCTTCGCTGGAAGCCGAGGCACGGGCCGTCTTCGAGAAATGGGACCTCGATTTCGCCATCGTCGGTGAAACCATCGCCGAGGACCGCTTCCTGATCCTGCACAATAACGAAGTGAAGGCCGATTTGCCGCTGGCAGCACTTTCCGGCACGGCCCCCGAATACGACCGCCCGTGGGTGGAAACGCCCGCGCCCGCACCGCTCGACCCCACGTCAGTGCCACAGGTCGATCCCATTGATGCGCTTCGGATGCTGATCGCATCGCCCAACTATTGCAGCCGCGAATGGGTCTACCAGCAATATGATTCGATGGTCATGGCCGACACAGCGCGCGGGCCGGGCCTCGGGGCCGGGCTGATCCGGGTGCATGGCACCGATAAACTGTTGGCCTTCACCTCGGACGTGACGCCGCGCTATGTGCAGGCCAACCCCGAAATGGGCGGCAAACAGGCGGTGGCCGAAGCCTACCGCAACCTGACGGCACTGGGAGCCACGCCATTGGCAACCACCGACAACCTCAATTTCGGCAACCCCGAAAAGCCCGAGATCATGGGCCAGTTCGTCGGCGCCATCAAAGGCATCGGCGCAGCCGTCGCAGCCCTCGACATGCCCATCGTGTCAGGCAACGTATCGCTCTACAATGAAACCGACGGCACCGCGATCCTGCCGACGCCAACAATCGGCGCGGTCGGGCTGATCGCACATGCGGACGCGGCCATCACCGGCACTGCCCGCGAAGGCCATATGGCCCTGCTGATCGGCGAGCCCGGTGCGCATCTGGGGCAATCCGCCTTGCTGGCCGAAGTCTTCAGCCGCGCCGAGGGCGACGCACCGCAGGTCGATCTGGACGCCGAAAAGCGCAACGGTGAGTTCATCCGCGCCAATCACGACATGATCCGTGCCTGCACCGACCTGAGCGATGGCGGTCTGGCACTTGCGGCATTCGAGATGGCCGAGGCGGCAGGCGTCGGCCTGACGCTCGACACGGACGACACCGCCGCCCTCTTTGGCGAAGATCAGGCGCGGTATCTGGTGGCGTGCAATTTCGATCAGGCCGAGGCGCTGATGAGTGCCGCTGCCAGCGCGGGCGTGCCGATCTCCTGCGTCGGGCGCTTTACCGGCAGCAACGTGACCTTCGGCGCGGCCTCTGCCCCCTTGGCCGATCTCGCCACGATCTATCGCGAGAGCTTTGCCGAGCATTTCGCCTGACTTCGGACGATAGCCCCCGGCGGGGCCATCGCCTTGAGTATTAAAAAATGAAGCCCGGGACAGCGCTGATGGCTCCCGGGCTTCTTCTTTGTCCAAATACGTTTGTTCGGGGTAACAGACGCCGCAGGCGCCCGCCCCCTCGCGGGGCTCAGCGCCGCAGCGTTCCCGGCCTGGGTATTCTCAGGCGTTGGCTTCGCGGATCTTGTCGGCGGCGGCCTTGTCATAAGCCACGCCGTTGGTTTCCAGCAGCGTGTCCAGCTCGCCCGACAGGGTCATCTCGGTGATGATGTCGCAGCCGCCCACGAACTCGCCCTTGACGTAGAGCTGCGGAATGGTCGGCCAGTCGGAATAGTCCTTGATCCCTTGGCGCAGGCTCTCATCGGCGAGCACGTTCACGTCGGTAAACTCCACTCCCATGAAGTTGAGCACGCCCGCCACACGCGAGGAAAACCCGCATTGCGGCATGGATTTGGTGCCCTTCATGAAGAGAACGACATCGTGCGCTTTCACGGTCTCTGCGATCTGGGTGTTTGCGTCTGTCATGTTATCTGCCTTCCTGGATTTCCGGGCGGATGCCGGACGTGATCAATCGGGGGCCCGCGTGGTCAATGCGAGCGCGTGCACCTCGCCGGCCGAGCCGTCCATCTTGCCTTTCAGCGCGGCATAGACGGCACGCTGCTGCTGCACACGGTTCTTGCCGCGAAAGCTTTCGTCGATCACTTCGGCGGAAAAATGCGCGCCGTCGTCACCCTGCACGGATATCTGTGCACTCGGGAACGCCTCGCGGATCATCTCTTCTATGTCGGTGGCGAGAATGGCCATGTATCAGCCCTCCTTTGCATCTCACCCCGATGTAGAACGCACAGACGCGCTCTGCAAGATGGGGATCACCCGGATTTCCCTGCCTTTCCCGCCAAGAGCCGCGCCCGGCCCCTGCGACGCATGGCAAACGCCGCTTGCACAGGCCCGGACCAGCGGCCATTGTCGCGCCATGATCCGCCCCGCGACACATCCCGGTGCCACGCCATGACCACCCTGCCCAAATGGGGGCTTGTCGCGACCATCAAGGCCGATGCCCGCGCCATCCTGAACTTTGCCGCCCACCACCTCGACCTCGGGGCCCACCGGCTGCACATCTTTCTCGATGCCGACTGCCCGCAGGCGCGTGCCGCGCTGGAGGCGCATCCGCGCTGCAATGTCATCCTCACGGACGAAGCCTATTGGGCCGCGCACCGCCGCGACCGTCCCGAGGCGCATCAGGCACGCCAGACGATGAACGCAACACGCGCCTATCGCCGCCGCCCCGGCGTCGACTGGCTGGCGCATATTGATGTCGATGAATTCCTCTGGCCCGAATGCCCCATCGCCGAACAACTGGCCGATCTGCCCGACACGGCGCGCACCGCGCGCATGCGCCCGATCGAGGCGTTGGCCCCCCTGCCCGGCGATGACCCCACGCAGACCTGGTTCAAGGGCTGCGCCGCGCGCCAGAGAGTCCGCAACCGCCAGACCGAAGAGATCTATCCGACATTTGGCGCCCATCTCAACGGCGGCTTTCTCAGCCACGTGACCGGCAAGATTTTCGTGCGCACCGGCACCAAGGGCATAAAGTTTCGTATTCACAATGCGTTTCTGGACGGCGCACAGATCCCGAACGATTTCGACCTGCCGCAGACCCGGCTCTGCCATTTCCACGCCCCCAGTTGGGAAGGCTGGCAGCGCGCCTATCGCTACCGGCTGGAGCGCGGATCCTACCGCGTCGGCCTGAAAGCCTCGGGCAGCAATGCGACGACGATGAACGCCCTCTTTTCCCTGATCGAGGCCGAAGGCGGCGAAGGCGCCCTGCGGGCCTTTTACGACGAGGTCTGCACCGCCTCGCCGGACCTGCGGGCGCGTCTGGCTGAACATGACCTGCTGCACCGCGTTTCGCTCGATCTGGACAGCAAACGCGCGCGACATTTCCCCGATTTCGGCTGACGTCAGGCCGCCCACAGGCAACTGTTGCCAATTTCGCAACAATTCGCGCAACTTCCGTGGGATTGGTCACGTTACAGCATGCCGCATTGCCCTGAGCCCGATTTAGCGCTATATCGCCGCCCAAGGGTCTTCTCATGTGGAAAACCACGGGGCTGATGTGGCTCTGGACCCAATCAGACGTACGGGCCAGATTGTGTCCGTAAACCACGGATATGCATGACCAAATTCTCTGAACTCAACCTCAATCCGAAGGTCTTGAAGGCCGTTGAAGAGGCGGGCTATGAAAGCCCCACACCCATCCAGGAAGGGGCGATTCCCCCTGCGCTCGAAGGCCGCGACGTTCTGGGCATTGCCCAGACCGGTACCGGCAAGACCGCCGGGTTCGTCCTGCCGATGATCACATTGCTGGCGCGCGGCCGGGCAAGAGCGCGTATGCCTCGCAGCCTTGTGCTATGCCCCACGCGCGAACTGGCTGCACAGGTGGCCGAAAACTTCGACACCTACACCAAGCACCTGAAACTGACCAAGGCGCTGCTGATCGGCGGCGTGTCGTTCAAGGAACAGGACAAGCTGATCGACAAGGGCGTCGATGTTCTGATCGCGACACCCGGTCGCCTGCTCGACCATTTCGAGCGCGGCAAACTGTTGCTGACCGGCGTGCAGATCATGGTGGTGGACGAGGCCGACCGGATGCTCGACATGGGGTTCATCCCCGATATCGAACGCATCTTCTCGCTGACGCCCTTCACCCGCCAGACGCTGTTTTTCTCGGCCACCATGGCGCCCGAGATCGAGCGGATCACCAACACGTTCCTCTCCGCGCCCGCGCGGATCGAAGTGGCCCGTCAGGCCACCGCCTCGGAAACCATCGAACAGGTGGTCGTGATGTTCAAGGGCTCGCGCCGCGACCGCGAAGCCAGTGAAAAGCGCAAGCTGCTGCGCACGCTGATCGACAATGAAGGCGAGAAATGCACAAACGCGATCATCTTCTGCAACCGCAAGACAGATGTGGATATCGTCGCGAAATCCCTCAAGAAAAACGGCTATGACGCGGCCCCGATCCATGGCGATCTGGACCAAAGTCAGCGCACGCGCACCCTCGACGGGTTCCGCGAAGGCTCGCTGCGCTTTCTCGTGGCCTCTGATGTGGCCGCGCGCGGTCTCGACGTGCCTGCGGTCAGCCACGTGTTCAATTTCGACGTGCCGGGCCATCCCGAAGACTACGTGCACCGGATCGGCCGCACCGGGCGTGCGGGTCGCGAAGGCAAGGCGATGATGATCTGCAATCCGCGTGACGAGAAGAACCTCGCCGCGATCGAAACGCTGGTTCAAAAGCCTATCCCGCGCCTCGACAACCCGCTGGCGTCGGACACACCCGCGCCACAAGCGGACGCAGCAGAGGTAGCGGAAGAGCAACCGAGCAAGCCGCGCCGCACCCGCAGCCGTCGCAAACCCGATGACGCGCCACAAGCGGTGCAAGAGGCCCCTGCCAAGGCCGAGGCTCAGCCTGTCACCGCACCGGCACCCGAAGTGCAGGCGGCACCCGAAGCAAAACCTGCCCCCGAAGAGCAGCGCGCGCCCGAACCACGCGAAGAGACCAAGCCCAGATCGCGCGGCGGACGTGGTGGAAGGGGTCGTGACAATTCGGACAACGGCAACAAGGTCGTGGGCATGGGCGATCATATGCCCAGCTTCATCGCCCTTAGCTTTGAGGATCGCAGCGCAAGCTGAAGAATGCTGCACCCTGCCTGACCAAGTGAAATTTCCAAACGCCCGCAGCCTTTCAAGGTTGCGGGCGTTTTCTTTGATCAGTCGATATAGGCGTCGCCGCGCTGCCCCGCGCGCTCATGATGGATCGGCAGTGTGCGCCCATAAAGCTGCATCGTGCGTTCCGGCGCGCCGACCATGCCCGGTTCCTGCACATAGGAAAAGATCGCCACATAGCGCCGCCGCGCGCCCTCCAACGGCGCGACGCGGTGCAGTGAATAGCGCCCGCGAAACAGTTGCAGATCGCCCGGCTCCAGCTCCAGCACCTTGACCCGATCAGAGCTGCCCGCCAGCACGCGTGCGACTTCCTCGAAATTCTCGTCGCCCTCCCGAATACCGGGGGCATATTCGAATGCACCGCCGCTTTCGGCATTCTGGATCGCCAGCGTCACGGTGAAATTGTTGGTGTCGAAATGCCAGGGAAACCCGTTGCCCGCCTCGGCCATATTCACGATCACATCCGCCAACGGGTCGGCATAACGGAAAAACGCCTCTTCCTGCAGGCAGTCGCGGATGAAGTCATCGAAACCCGGGAAGTCATAGATCGACCGCAGCGGGGCGCCCTTGGCGAAATTATCCGCCGGGATGAACGCGTTCGAGCGGTCGTAAAATTGCCGGCGCGGATCATCCTCGGGCAGAGCGGGATCATCCTGCGTGAAATACGGGTTCGTGCGGCTGAAGGATCGGTGCCCCTTCTCCGCCACGGCATCGGCCTCTGCCGTCAGGGCGGCAATCCCGGCGGGCGTCAGAAACCGCTTGATCACCGCGCAGCCATCCTCGGCCAGATCGGCCCGCACCCTTTCCAGCACCGCGTCGCGCTCTGGCCCGTGCCGGTGGATGGGATAGAGGGACAGATTGATCATCTGGCTGGCGTCTTGGGTCATGGCGGCCTCCATATGGTGCAGCCCCATCAAACGAGACAGGCACAGCCCGCGTCCCGCCGTTTCACGACACATCGCCTGTCGATTTTTTGCCACGCCCTGCATTTTCCGGTCACGACGTCATTGATCGCCCCCGATTCGCCAATTACGCTCCCCCTTGCAGATACAACTGCACTTTCCAAACATGAGGGGAAAACCCATGACTTCAGATCGTTTCGACGATGCGCTGAGCTTTGCCGCGCGGCTGCATCGCAGCCAACGGCGCAAGGGCGCGAACATACCCTATATCTCTCACCTTCTGTCAGTCTGCGCGCTGGTGATCGAATATGGCGGCGACGAGGATCAGGCCATCGCCGGCCTGCTGCATGACGCGGTAGAGGATCAGGGCGGCATGGAAGCCGCACGCCAGATCGAGGCCCGCTACGGGCCGCGCGTCGCGCGGATCGTGCTGGAATGCTCGGACAATGATGGCCACGACAAGGCCCCGTGGCGCGAACGCAAAGAAGCGTATCTGGACGGGATCGCCGAGAAATCGGACGATGCGGTGCTGGTCACCGCCTGCGACAAGCTGCACAACGCGACGACGATCCTGCATGACCTGCAATCCGTCGGCACAGCGGTGTTCGACCGTTTCACCGGACGGCAGGACGGCACATTGTGGTATTACCGCGCCCTCGCGGAGACGCTGACGGTGCGCCGTCCCGGCCCGCTGGCAGAACGCCTGACCGAGACGGTCGCACAGATCGAACGCGCGGCCGCCTGATCAGGCTCAGCTCATCCGGCTGATGATCACCGTCACCTCGGGCTTCTTGCCGATCTCGGCATTGGCCGAGTGGCGCGTGACGCGGCGCAGTTCCTCTTCCAGCTTTTCATCATTGGCGCGCACCTTGCTTCCGGCGCGCCCCAGGAACTGGCTCAGGTCCTCTTCCAGCACATCGACCAGCGGCGCACGGCTCTGGCCCACCTCGGCCAGACCCTTGATCTCGCACCAGGGATCGCCCAGCAGCTCGGCGTCGTCGTCGAGGATCACGTTGACGCTGACATGCCCGTTCAGCGCCATGCGGATCCGGTCGCGCACAACGCCGTCCAACGCACCAACCTTTACCGACCCGTCCAGATAGGTCCGCCCGGTCTCGACATACTCCACCACGGTGGGCGTCGCTGCGGTGAGGTCGATCATCGTGCCGTTCACGGCCAACACGCCCTTCATCGGCTTGGGTTTGCAGATTTTCACGTGCTCGCGCAGATGCCGGTGCTCACCATGCATCGGCACCACGATCTGCGGGCGGATGATTTCATGCATCGCCTCCAGATCAGGCCGGTTGGCATGGCCGGAAACATGATAGAGTCCACTGTCGTCATCCACCACATCAACCCCCATTTCCGAGAATTGGTTGATGATCCGAATGACGCCGCGCTCATTGCCGGGGATCGTCTTGGACGAGAAGAGGAAAAGATCGCCCTCCTTCATCTTGATCCCCTGGTATTTCCCGTTGGCCAGCTGCGCGCTGGCCGCGCGCCGCTCGCCCTGGCTGCCGGTCACGATCAGCATCAGGTTTTCACGCGGCACGTTCTTGGCATCCTCGGGGCTGACCGTGCTGGGAAAATCCTTGAGCACGCCGGTCTCGACCGCCGCCTCGACCATCCGCCGCATGGCACGCCCCATCAGGCAGACCGACCGCCCCGCCCGCTCACCGGCCTCGGCCAAGGTTTTCACACGCGCGACGTTGCTGGCGAATGTCGTGGCCGCAACCATGCCCTTGGCACTGGCCACCAGCTTCTCGATCTCGGGGCCGACAGTGGATTCCGAGCGCCCCTCGTGGCGGCTGAAGACGTTGGTGGAATCGCACATCAGCGCCAGCACGCCGTCCTTCGCGATATCTTCCCACATCGCGTGGTCAAACGGTTCGCCCACGCCCGGTGACGTGTCGATCTTGAAATCACCGGTATGGACCAGCCGCCCCTTGGGCGTGTCGATCACCAGACCCGAGCTTTCCGGAATGGAATGCGAAATCGGCACGAATCCCACCGTGAAGGGCCCCGCCGTGATCGTTTCGGGCCAGGCGGATGCGGTCCGCACGGCCTTTTCGGGGTGGCCATGTTCGGCCATCTTGCGCCGCGCGATATTGGCGGTAAAGGCGCGTGCATAGACAGGCGCGCCCAGACGATCATAGTAATGCGCAACGGCACCGACGTGATCCTCATGCGCATGGGTGACGAATACCGCCTCCAGATCGCCCTTGCGTGCCTCCAGCCAACTGATGTCGGGCAGGATCAGGTCCACGCCCGGGCTGCCATCCATGTCAGGGAAGGTCACCCCCAGATCCACGAGGATCAGCCGCTCCTTGCCGGGTTTTCCGTAGCCGTAAACATAGGCATTCATGCCAATTTCGCCCGCCCCGCCAAGGGGCAGGTAAATCACTCGGTTCTCGCTCATCCGGCCTCAACCTTTCAATTTGTTGTGCGCGTGGATCACGGTCAGACCGTGCATCGTCAGATCATCTTCGATCTCGTCAAAGAGGGTGTGCCCCTGCGCAAAGAGCGACGCAAGCCCGCCCGTACCAATAACCTTCATGGGGCGGGCATATTCGTCACGGATCTGGCCACAAATCCCCCGCACCAGGCCGACATAACCCCAGAACACCCCCGATTGCATGCATTCGACCGTGTTGGTGCCGATCACCTTGGCTGGCACGGACACATCGACATGCGGCAACGCGGCGGCGGCCATGTGCAGCGCCTCAAGGCTCAGGTTCACGCCCGGCGCGATCGCCCCGCCGACATAGGCACCGTCAGCCGCCACCACGTCAAAGGTGGTTGCCGTGCCGAAATCCACGACGATCAAATCGCCGCCATGCCGGTCATGGGCGCCTGCCGTGTTCACCAGACGGTCCGGTCCCACGATCGTGCCCGCGTCGACCCGAGGCTCGACCGGCAGCGCGCAATCGGGCTTGCCCACGACCATCGGGCGACAGCCAAAGAACCGGTCTGCAAAGACCCGCAGGTTGAACACCACGCGCGGCACCGTGGACGAGATGATCACCTCGTCAATCTCCACATCCAGCCCGTAATGTTTCACCAGCGTCGAATACCAGGTAAAATACGCATCCGCGGTGCGCGCATGATGAGTCGAGGTGCGCAACGTGCACAAGAACTTGGTGCCGTCCCAGATCGCAAAGACGGTGTTGGTATTCCCGCAGTCAATCGCCAGCAGCATGGCCTGTCTCCGTCTCGTCGAAAAACACCTCTGCGGCGGCGATGGCCTGCCGCCCAGTGCCGGTTGATAGAACAAGATTGCCGTCTTCGTCCACTGTCTCGAACCGGCCTGTGGTCTCGGTCCGGCCGGTGCGCGCGGTCATCATCTGCCCCAGACGTGCGGCCCGCCCCAGCCACGCGGTGCGGATCGGGGCAAATCCCTGCATCAGAAATTGCTCCTCGCGCCGCGCATAGGCTGCGGCCAGATAGGTCAGAAAGTCCTCCGGGCTGATCTCTGTCCCGGTTTCGCCGCGCAGCGAAACGGGGCGAAGCGCGCCCGCTTCCACCTGCTCCGGGGCATGGCTCAGGTTAACGCCAATGCCGATGGCCAGATGGCCCAGGGACCCGCCAGCGCCGGCACTCTCCAACAGGATGCCGGCCAATTTGCCGCCATGCAGCAGCACATCGTTCGGCCATTTGAGCGCAAAACTCTCGGGCCGCCCTGTCACCGCCACCAAGGCATCATCCAGCGCCAGTGCCGCTACGAAGGAGCGCAAGGCCGCCTGCCCCGGCGCTTCGTTCGGGTGCAACACCAGCGTCGCAGCAAGGTTACCTTGCGGGTCAGTCCATGGCCGGCCGCGCCGCCCGCGTCCGGCCGTCTGTCGATGCGCCATGATCCATGTCGGCGCTGTCAGCGTCGCGGCACGACGCGCCGCCTCGGCATTGGTGCTGTCCACCTCCGCCATGACGTCGCGCGCATATCCGATCGGCCAGACAGGGTCTTTCATCTTTCCAAAAATACCTTTGCCGAAGGCACCCGCCTGCAAGGCGGGCAAAAAATGAAAGCGACGCGCCGTGGCGCGTCACCCTCCTGACACAACCCGTGCAGCAGCAAACCGATCAGTTGACCAGTGTCGCCGCGGCCGCCTGCGCCATGCCCTCGATGCCAAAGAGGTTGATCACCCCGATCACCATCACCGCCGCCGAGGCCATCAGGATCCCCCACAACACCGGCGAGCGCGGCGCATCCAGGGTCTCGCCCTCGGCGCCAAAATACATCAGGTAGACGATCCGCAAATAGTAATAGGCACCGATCACCGAGGCGATCACGCCAGCCACGGCCAACCATGCGAGGCCCCCGTCATAGGCTGCACGAAGCACGTAGAGCTTGCCGAAGAACCCCAGGAAGGGCGGTACACCGGCCAGGCTGAACATCAGGATCAGCATGGCGAGCGCACGCGTCGGGTGGCTGTTTGCATAGTTGTTGAGGCTGGAAATCTCGGTCACCGGCTGGCCATCGCGATGCATGGTCAGGATGAAGGTAAATGCCCCGATATCCATCGCCACGTAGATCGCCATGTAGATCAGCATCGCCTGCACGCCGAAGCTGCCGCCGCTGGCCAACCCCATCAGGGCAAAGCCCATATGGCCGATCGTGGAATAGGCCATCATCCGCTTGATGTCGCGCTGGCCGATCGCGGCGATACTGCCCAGGAACATCGACAGCACGCTGAGCACCGCCAGGATCTGCTGCCAGTCGCCGACAACGCCACCGAAGGCATCATGCAAGGTCCGCGCCAGCAGCGCCATCGCCGCCACTTTCGGTGCGGTGGCAAAATAGGCCGTGACTGGCGTCGGAGAGCCTTCATAGACATCCGGCGTCCACATGTGGAACGGCACCGCCGAAACCTTGAACGCCAGGCCAATCATCACCATGACCATGCCCAGCAGCAGCCCGACGGGCGCCTGCCCCTCGGCCGACGCAATGATGCCCGCGAAATTCGTCGTTCCGGCATAGCCATAGGTCAGCGACGCGCCATAGAGCAGGATGCCCGACGCCAGCGCGCCCAGCACGAAATACTTCAACCCGGCTTCGGTCGACTTCACGCTCTCGCGCCGCATCGAAGCAAGGATATAGAGCGACAGGGATTGCAGCTCCAACCCCATGTAGAGCGTCATCAGGTCGTTCGCGCTGACCATCGTCATCATGCCGACAGTGCCGAGCGCGATCAGGATCGGATACTCGAAGCGCAATGTGCCCATCCGGGTCATGTATTCCTGGCTCATCAGCAGGATCGCCGCCCCGGCGAGCAGCACCATGATCTTGGCAAAGCGCGAGAAATCATCCTCGACGAACATGCCGCCGAAGGCGAGGTTCTGACCGTCGCCGGTGGCGCCGATCCAGAAGGCCATCGCGACAAACAGCGCGGCGGTCAGCCAGACCAGCATGCCGGCCATCTTGTCCTTGCCGGTATAGACCGCGCCCAGCAGAGCCAGCATCGCATAGACCGCGATGACGATCTCGGGCAGGATTATGTTCAGATCAGACTGGATCATCTTCGATGCCCCTTAATGCAATGTCGCTGCGGTCTGGCTGACAGCATTGGTTTGCGCGTCCGCCAGAGCAGTTTCGTAGTTGGATATCAGTGCCTCGACCGAGGGGCTGATGATGTCCGTCACCAGGCTGGGATAAACCCCCAGCAGCAAGGTCATGGCCACCAGCGGCGCAAAGATCGCGCGTTCCCGCTTGGTCATATCAGTGATGCTGCGCAGGCTCTCCTTGATCAGGTCGCCCATCACCACCCGGCGATAGAGCCAGAGCGCATAAGCCGCGCTGAGGATCACACCCGTCGCCGCCACGAAAGCGACCCAGGTGTTGACCTGAAACACGCCGAACAGCGTCAGGAATTCGCCAACGAACCCGCTGGTCCCCGGCAGGCCGACATTGGCCATGGTGAAGAACATGAAGATCAGCGCGTAGGCCGGCATCCGGTTCACCAGGCCACCATAGGCGTCGATCTCGCGGGTATGCATACGGTCGTAGATCACACCGACAATCAGAAACAGCGCGCCCGAGATGAAGCCGTGGCTGATCATCTGGAAAATCGCCCCGTCGATCCCCTGCTGGTTGGCTGCGAAAATGCCCATCGTGACATAGCCCATATGGGCCACGGAACTGTAGGCGATCAGCTTTTTCATGTCCTCTTGGGCCAGAGCCACCAGCGACGTGTAGACGATCGCGATCGCTGACATCCACAGGACCAGCGGCGTCAGCACCTCTGCCCCCACCGGGAACATCGGCAGGCTGAAGCGCAAGAAGCCGTAGCCGCCCATCTTGAGCATGATAGCAGCCAGCACGACCGAGCCAGCGGTCGGCGCCTGCACGTGCGCATCCGGCAGCCAGGTATGAACCGGCCACATCGGCATCTTGACCGCAAAGCTGGCAAAGAACGCGAGGAACAACAGCGTCTGCGCGCCACCCACGATGTAAACGCCCAGCAGGCTGAAGCCGTCGGAGGCGAATTCATGTGTCATCAGCGTCGGGATGTCCGTGGTGCCCGCATCCGTGAACATCGCCACCATCGCCACCAGCATCAGCACCGAGCCGAGGAAGGTGTAGAGGAAGAACTTGAAGCTGGCATAGATACGTTGCTTGCCGCCCCAGATCCCGATGATCAGGAACATCGGGATCAGCCCCGCCTCGAAGAAGACGTAGAACAGAACCAGGTCCAGAGCCATAAACACGCCGAGCATCAGCGTCTCGAGGATCAGGAACGCGATCATGTATTCCTTGACCCGCACGGTGACGTTCCACGACGCGGCAATGGTCAGCGGCATGATGAAGGTGGTCAGCAATACAAAGAGGACGCTGATCCCATCAACACCCATCTTGTATTTCAGGCCCAGCAGCCATTGGCGCTCTTCCACGAACTGAAAGCCGGTGTTGCTCGGGTCGAAATCGAACAGGATGAACAGCGACACGAGGAAAGTGACCGTCGTGGCCACCAGCGCCACCCACTTGGCGTTGCGCTGCGCTGCCTCGTCTTCTCCGCGTAGGAAAATCGCGAGGATCCCAGCCGCGATCAACGGCAGAAACGTAACGATCGACAGGACGTTATCCATTAGTGTGTCCCCCCGCCTATCGTGACCCATGTGACAAGGACCGCGACCCCGATCACCATGGCGAATGCATAGGTAAAGATATAGCCAGACTGCGCACGCCCTGCGAGCCGAGTGAAGAAGGGCACGATGCCCAAGGCCACGCCGTTGATCGTCCCGTCAATCACGCTGCCATCCCCGCGTTTCCACAGAAAGGCGCCAAGCCGCTTGGCCGGGTTGACGATGAGTGCATCGTAAATTTCATCGAAGTACCATTTATTGAGCAGGAAGAGATAGAGCGGCCGCTGACTTTCGGCAGCCTTGCGCGGCATGCTGGGATCCCAGACATAGAACCACAGCGCCGTGACCAAGCCGATCAGCATGGCGATGAACGGGCTGACCTTGACCCACGTGGGGGCATGGTGTGCATCCTCCATCACGTGGTTGTCCGCCCCCATGTAAATCGCACCCTTGGGTGCCTCGCCCGAATGCACGGCAGCAGCGGCATGTTCTTCGCCCGCTTCTGCGGCAACTTCGGCGTCGCCTTCGCTCGCCTCGGCATGATGCTCGGGGATACCGAAGAACTTGTTCACCTGCGCATGATCGCCAAAGAAACTGCCATACCAGACCATCCCGGCAAAGACCGACCCCAGCGCCAGAACGCCCAGCGGGACCAGCATGACCATCGGGCTTTCATGCGCGTTCTCGTGGGTGTGCTTGTCGCCGCGCGGCGTGCCAAAGAACGTCAGCAGCATCAGCCGCCAGCTGTAGAAGCTGGTAAACAGCGCCGCGATCACCAGCATCCAGAAGGCATAGCCGCCATTGGTGCCGGCCCATGCGCTCTCGATCACCGCGTCCTTGCTGAGGAAACCGGCAAAGCCGATATGTGTCAGCGGAATGCCGACGCCGGTAATGGCCAGCGTGCCGATCATCATCGCCCAGAACGTATAGGGCAGCTTGTGACGCAGCCCGCCATAGTTACGCATGTCCTGCTCGTGATGCATCCCGTGGATGACGGAGCCGGCCCCAAGGAACAGCATCGCCTTGAAGAACGCGTGCGTGAACAGGTGGAACATCGCCACCGAATACATGCCGACGCCTGCGGCCACGAACATGTAGCCCAACTGGCTCATGGTCGAATAGGCGATGACCCGTTTGATATCGTTCTGAACCAAACCGATGGTCGCTGCCACGAAAGCCGTTGTTGCGCCAAGGAAGGTCACGAACATCATCGCCTCGGGCGCGTATTCCATCAGCGGCGACATGCGGCAGACCAGGAACACGCCCGCCGTCACCATGGTTGCCGCGTGGATCAGTGCCGACACAGGTGTCGGGCCTTCCATCGCGTCCGGCAACCATGTGTGCAGGAAAAGCTGCGCCGATTTGCCCATCGCGCCGACGAACAGCAGGAAGGCAATCAGGTTCGCCGCGTTCCAATCGGCCCAGAGGAAGGTGATATTCGTCTGCGCCAGTCCCGGCGCGGCGGCAAACACGTCATCAAACTTGATGCTGTCGGTCAGGTAGAACAGCCCGAAGATACCAAGCGCAAAGCCGAAATCGCCGACCCGGTTGACCACGAAGGCCTTGATCGCGGCGGCATTGGCCGACGGCTTGCGATAGTAGAACCCGATCAGCAGGTAGGACGCCAGCCCGACCCCTTCCCAGCCAAAGAACATCTGCGCCAGGTTGTCGGCGGTCACCAGCATCAGCATCGCGAAGGTGAAAAGCGACAGATAGGCAAAGAAACGCGGGCGGTAGCTCTCGTTTTCGCCGAAATTGGCATCATGGGCCATGTAGCCCATCGAATAGAGATGCACGAGCGCCGACACGGTCGTGACCACGATCAGCATGATCGCTGTCAGCCGGTCCAGGCGGATCGCCCAGGCGGTGTCCAAGTGGCCCGACTGCACCCAGTCGAGGATGTGGATGTATTGCGTGGTGCCGTCATGGCCCAGGAAAATGACCCAGCTCAGCACGCAGGCCAGAAACAGCAGACCCGTTGTGATCCACTGCGCGGCCGCATCGCCGATCACCCGCCAGCCGAAGCCTGCGATGATGGCCCCGATCAGGGGCGCGAAAAGGATGATCTTTTCCATGAGCTCAGCCCTTCATCACGTTGACGTCTTCGACCGCGATCGTGCCACGGTTACGGAAGAAACACACAAGGATCGCAAGGCCGATAGCGGCCTCCGCGGCGGCGACAGTCAGGATGAACAGGGTAAAGACTTGCCCCACCAGATCGCCCGCATAGCTGGAGAAGGCGACCAGGTTGATGTTGACTGCCAGCAGCATCAGCTCGATCGACATCAGCAGAATGATCACGTTCTTGCGGTTCAGGAAAAGCCCGAAAATGCCGATGACGAAAAGTGCCGCCGCCACAGCCAGGTAATGTTCAAGTCCGATCATTTCTGTCCCTCCGGGTCATTGCCCGTCTTGTCTGTCTTGTCTCGGTGCCGGGTTTGATCCGGCACCTCTTCAATCTTTGTCCGGCGTGTGGGCCGGGTCGTTCTGTCCCACGCGCCTCCCCGGAAAGGTCCGGGGCGGGTGTTACGCTATAGCCCCTGCCCCGGTTTCACGTCGCGCAGCTCCATCGCCTTGGCCGGGTCGCGCCACATCTGGTGCAGCACGTTCTGGCGTTTGACATCCTCGCGATGGCGCAGCGTCAGCACGATGGCCCCGATCATCGCCACCAGCAGGATCAGGCCCGCCAGCTGGAACAGCAGGAAGTACTGGTCATAGAGCACAAGGCCAAGGGCTTCGGTGTTATGCGTGCCGGCTGTGGGCACGGCCTGCCGCGCTGCCTCGGCGGTTTCGGCCACTTCCCATGCGCCCAGAGCAATGCCCAGCTGCATCAGCAGGACCAGCCCGATGAGCAGCGCCAGAGGCATGTATCTTGCCATTTCCGCCTTCAACTCGGCGAAATCAACATCCAGCATCATCACTACGAAGAGGAACAGCACCGCCACCGCGCCGACATAGACGATCACCAGCAGCATCGCGACGAATTCGGCCCCCAGCAGCACGAACAGGCCCGCTGCACTGATGAATGACAGGATCAGCCACAGCACGGAATGCACCGGGTGGCGGCTGATCACGGTGAAAAGTCCGCCGATCACGACCGAAATCGCGAAAAGATAAAAGGCCAGTGCCATGACGGTCATGTGTCTCTTCCTTCTTCTTCCTGCGTATCGAGCACCTGTTGCGCCAGTTCCAGCGCCCGGGTCATCGCAGGTAACCCGGCAAACATCGACATTTGGCCGATCGTCTCGACGATGTTCTGCTTGGTGGCTCCGGCCTCCAGCGCATGCCGCACTGCCTGACGAAAGGCAACATCGCTTTGTGCGCCCTGCATGGTCAGCCCGGCCACCATCAGCAACATACGTGTGCGCGCGTCCAGCCCACCTTCGTTCAGCGTGTTGCCGAACATCATTTCCATCATGTCCTTGGGCATGGTGCCCATCATTTTTTCAAAACCCTTGGGCGTGAACGCCTCCATCGCGGGAAACGACTTCGCCATTTCCTGCGCCTGGCGCAACATCTGCTCAAAAGGGTTGGTTGAAACGGTCATGCGTTCACCTCTTACCGATACGGTGCGTCGAGTTCGAGGTTGCGGGCAATCTCGGCTTCCCAGCGGTCGCCGTTGGCTAGCAGTTTGTCCTTGTCGTAAAACAGTTCTTCGCGGGTCTCGGTGGCGAATTCGAAATTCGGCCCCTCGACGATTGCATCCACCGGGCACGCCTCCTGGCAGAAGCCGCAATAGATGCATTTGGTCATGTCGATATCATAGCGCGTGGTGCGGCGGCTGCCGTCGTCGCGGGGTTCCGCGTCGATGGTGATCGCCTGCGCCGGGCAGATCGCCTCGCAGAGTTTGCAGGCAATGCAGCGCTCTTCCCCGTTGGGATAGCGGCGCAGCGCGTGCTCGCCGCGAAACCGCGGGCTCAGCGGGCCTTTCTCATGCGGATAGTTCAGCGTCGCCTTGGGGCCAAAGAAATATTTGAACCCCACCTTGAAGCCCAGAATCCAATCGCCCAGCAGGAAATACCAGGCCGCGCGTCCGTAATCTACATTCGCCATCCGCTCAGCTCCTCACGTCTGATTCAAGGTGGGTCTTACCGGCATTTTCATGCCCGTTCCAGCGGGTCTCGTAGTCGCTTTGCAACGCGAAGTCCGGCAGGTGCGACTCCTCGGTCTTTTCAATCTCGTAATACAGATAGGTCCGCCCCGGACCGATCTTGTTCTTCAGCTTCAGCCGCACGCCGGTCAGCGCCGGATCCTGAAACTCGACCTGGCCGAAACCATCCTCGGGCTCTACCGGGACAGCGCGGCAATCGATCACGTTACAGTTGCAGGCCCGCTTCCAGAAGGTCCAGACCAGCTCGGGGTTGAACTGGTACATGCCATGCCCGTACCAGCCGTTCAGGCCATTGGCACTGACCAGCCGCCCGCCGGGCTTGAGCATCCGGAACAATCCCTCCAGCGCCATCGGCACGTTGAACACATGCTCGACCGTGCCACCGTCGAATATCAGGTCAAACTTGTTTTCCAGCTTCTTGGCGGGCCGCTTGTTCAGATCGTGCAGAACATCGGCGCCCTCGTAATTCGAGAAGTCCATCGTTTCCATCTGGCCAAAGCCCAGCTTGGCCATCAGCGTCTCGGCAAAGCCGTCATCCTGCAGGAAATCGAACCGTTTGCCTTCGATCCCGTAGCGCTGCAGCGTCTTCTCGTATAGCTGGCGGTGCTTGGTCTGAATGCCGAAACTCTGCCGGCCAAGCATCAGCGTCCGGCCCTCGGGCCGGAAGCGGGTGCTCAGCTCAACGAGCCGATCAAACAGAACATAGTCGATCCCCAAAGGATCAGCCCCCCATTGTATAGCGCGCCCAGAACGCGCCCAATACTTCGAATTTTGCCAGGAATGCGATGATCACGACCCAGCCCAGCGACAGCGGCAGGAACACTTTCCAGCCAATGCGCATCAACTGGTCGTAGCGGTAGCGCGGCGTGATCGCCTTGACCATCGCGAAGAGGAAGAAGAAGAACGCCATCTTGCCGACCATCCACAGCGCGCCGTCAGGCAGGCCCGGAATGGGCGACAGCCAGCCGCCGAAGAACAGCAGCGTCGTCAGCGCACACATCAGGAAGATCGCGATATACTCGCCCGCCATGAACAGCAGGAACGGCGTCGCCGAATATTCCACCTGGTAGCCAGCCACCAGTTCGGATTCCGCTTCCGGCAGGTCAAAGGGCGGACGGTTGGTTTCGGCCAGCGCCGAGATGAAGAACAGGACGACCATCGGCAAATGCGGCAACCAGTACCAGCCGAAGAAGCCGTAATTGGTGTCCTGCGCCATCACGATTTCCCCGAAATTCAACGACCCGGTGGAAATGATGACGCCAATGATGATCAGACCGATGCTGACCTCGTAGGAAATCATCTGCGCGGCGGACCGCAAACTACCCAAGAACGGGTATTTCGAGTTCGACGCCCAGCCGCCCATGATCACGCCGTAAACCTCCAGGCTGGAGACGGCAAAGACATAGAGGATCGCGACATTGAGATCGCTGATCACCCAGCCATCGGCAAAGGGGATCACCGCCCAGGCGATCACCGCCAGCACGAAACTGATCAGCGGGGCCAGCATGAACACGGCCTTGTCGGCGCCTGCGGGCACCACCACTTCCTTGACCACGTATTTCAGCGCATCGGCCACCGATTGCAGGATGCCGAAGGTGCCCACCACGTTGGGGCCACGCCGCATCTGGACCGCGGCCCAGATTTTCCGGTCTCCATAGACCAGGAACAGCAGCGAGATCATGACAAACCCGAGAACCGCGAGGCATTGCGCCGCAATGATCACCAGAGTGCCAAAAGGTGTTGCAAAGAATTCAGCCATCAGGTCCTCACACCATCGGTATTCCGTTTTCCGCACAGTCGGCGGCGACGACTTCGGCGTCGATTGTCTTCAGCCCGCGCGGAAGCGCCGGTGAGATCGTATAAACCGCATCACCGCGCCAGATGCCACCCTCTTCCACGATATTCGTGCGCAAATGCCGGGCAAAACCGTATCCTCGGATAAGCGCATACTGCGCCGCGGCGCAGGCAGCGTAGCGGTCGACATCGCTGGTTGCCCGCGCGCCCGCCATCACGACGTGGAAATTCACCAGGTCACCATCCAGCAGCTGTGTCTCGACGCCGCGATAATCGGGCGCGAAACGGTTGGTCTCCGGCCCCGCAGGCTCGCATCCCGCGACACCACCGGTGGCGATGAGCGCGCAAACGCTCAGGGATATGGGCGCGCGGTGCAGCATCACTCTGCGGCCACCGGCTCGGCGCGGCGCGCCTTGGCGCCGGCGCTCAGCTCGGCCATCAGGGTGCTGGCGCGGGCAATCGGGTTGGTCAGATAGAAATCTCCGATCGCAAGCCGGAAATCGGCTTTGCCCGGCTTGGTCACCTTCAGCGGCTGCCACTCGTTCTCCGGCACCATATCGACCTGCGCCAAGTGCGGAGCGGCCTCGACCAGCGCACGGCGCAACTGCGGCAGGCTGTCATAAGGCAGTGCCGCGCCCAACTCGCCCGAAAGGGCCCGCAGGATCGCCCAGTTTTCCTTGGCCTCGCCAGGGGCAAAGCTGGCGCGCAGCGCCAGTTGCGGACGCCCTTCGGTGTTCACGAACAGCCCCTGTTCCTCGGTATAGGCGGCACCGGGCAGAATCACATCGGCACGGTGCGCGCCACGGTCGCCGTGGCTGCCCTGGTAGATCACGAATGGGCCAGCCTTGACGTCGATCTCGTCGGCCCCGAGGTTATAGACCACCTCGGCCCCGTCCAGCGCGGCCTCCATGCCACCCGTCGTGGTGCATCCCGCATCCATCGCGCCCACGCGCCCGGCGGCGGTGTGCAGCACCAGCAGTTTCGCGCCCGCTCCTTCGGTATAGGCCATGACCTGGCTCAGCACGGCCTCGCCATCGGCCTCTTGCAGCGCGCCCTGCCCGACGATCACGATCGTGTCGTCCTTGGCTTCGACCTTGCCGACCAGATCGGTCAGCGCATCGCGGCCTGCGCCGAAATGATGGTAATCAAACGTCAGATCGACCTTCGGACCGATCACGCCCACACGGGCGCCCGCAAGCCACGCCTTGCGAATGCGCGCGTTCAGCACAGGCGCCTCGACACGCGGATCGGCTCCGACAATCAGGATCGTCTTGGCGGTATCGATTTCCTCGATGGTCGCCGTCCCGACATAGGCCGAGCGATTGCCCTCGGGCAGCTTTGCCCCGTCGGTGCGGCATTCGACATGACCACCCAGACCTTCGATCAGGTTTTTCAGCGCAAACGCAGCCTCGACCGGGACCAGATCGCCAACCAGACCTGCGACCTTCTTGCCCTTCATCGCGGTGGCGGCAGCCGCCAGAGCCTCAGGCCAGGTGGCCGGGCGCAGCTTGCCGTTTTCGCGCACATAAGGCTGGTCCAGCCGCTGGCGGCGCAGCCCGTCCCAGACAAACCGCGTCTTGTCGGAAATCCACTCTTCGTTCACGCCGTCATGGTTGCGCGGCAAAAAGCGCATGACTTCGCGCCCCTTGGTATCAACCCGAATGTTGCTACCCAGCGCATCCATCACGTCAATGCTCTCGGTCTTGGTCAGCTCCCAGGGGCGTGCGGTAAAGGCGTAAGGCTTGCTGACCAGCGCGCCCACCGGACACAGGTCGATGATGTTGCCCTGCATGTTGCTGTCCAGCGTCCCGCCCAGATAGGTCGTGATCTCGGCATCCTCGCCGCGGCCTGTCTGGCCCATCATCTGGATACCGGCCACCTCGGTGGTGAAGCGCACACAGCGGGTGCAGGAAATGCAGCGGGTCATGTGGGTTTCAACCAACGGCCCCAGATCAAGGTCGATGCTGGCGCGTTTGGGCTCGCGATAGCGGCTGAAATCGACGCCGTAGGCCATCGCCTGATCCTGAAGATCGCATTCGCCGCCCTGATCGCAGATCGGGCAATCCAGCGGGTGGTTGATCAGCAGGAATTCCATCACGCCCTCGCGGGCCTTCTTGACCATCGGGCTGTTGGTTTTCACGACCGGCGGCTGGCCTTCGGGGCCGGGACGCAGATCCTTGACCTGCATCGCACAGGACGCGGTCGGTTTCGGCGGGCCGCCGACAACCTCCACAAGACACATCCGGCAGTTACCCGCGATCGAGAGCCGCTCATGATAGCAGAAACGCGGAATTTCCACGCCTGCTTCTTCACAGGCCTGGATCAGGGTCATTGCCCCGTCCACCTCTACCTCGGTTCCGTCGATGATGATCTTGCGAAGGTCAGTCATTTTCGTTCACTTTGCTTTGAGAAAGGCGCCGATCTGCGTCTGCGCGGCAATTTCGGTACGGCCCAGTTTGCACAGGCTGGCATGGTCCAGGTTGCTGGCGCCCTTCGAATGGAAGTAGGCGTTGCGCAATTTGCGCATCTCGGCCTTGTTGTCAGAATCGCTCACATAGGCGTCGATTTCAGAGTCGGTATAGCCGCGCTCGGCGGCCATCTTCTTGAGCCCGTTAAGATAGGACCGTGCGGTCCAGAGCCGGCCCGAGATTTCGTCACAGGACCGCCGGATCTTGTCGGCAACCGCAATCGCCAGCAGACCCGCGTTAATGTCCTGCTCTTCGCGCAGCTCTGCCCGGGCGTCCTGAGCGGCAAACGCAAACAGGGTGAAGCTGAGAATGGCAGTGGTTATCATCCGCATGTTGATACTCCTCTTGGTGCATGCCGAGAGACCCGCAAACAATGCAGATCCTTCAGCGATGCAAATGGAGTCCGGCCTATGTGTTATGCAATAACACGGGCGAAAATCTGCTGATTTCTGCGACAAACCTACCATTCCACGCAACTTCCACGCATCGTCAAGGCATCGCCCTCGGTCGTGACCGTCGCGGCATCGGGATCAGACCCCGGCTGCCACTCGATCGAGGAATCGCCAAACGCCTTGATGCAGTAACGGATCGCCTCGTGACGCCCGGCCTTGCGCGCGCCTTCGATCCCCTGCCCCACACGGCGGACCGAGACGACGAAATCCTCGCGCCGGTCGCCGTCCTTCTTGGCTTTGGCGGGATAGAATTTACCGTCGAACATTTCGCGATCGCCCGGCTTGGCGCAGGCTCCGAGCACCAGCACAGCGGCCAGCACCCCGATCATGATCCGCTTTCCTGTCATGCCGCACCTCCAAAAACCGCCAAAATCGCCGAAATCGCCAGCAAGAGACACATCAGCCAGCCCAGCACATAGGCAAAGGAGCGCGCGCCCATGTCCGCCTTGCCGCCGCGCAGGTGGATGATCAACATCACCACCCGCGAGATGAAAAAGACCGAGGCATAGAGGTTCACCCAGAACGGTGCAGCCCCCGCCAGGATCGCCGCCAGCGTAACCAGAGCAAAAGTGCCCACGGTTTCGGCAGCATTGCTGTAAGCGCGGTGCAAGCGATAGGTGGCATCAGCATAGTCCTGCGGCGGTGTCGCGCCCGGCGCCAGCCCGGCCGCCGTCTTGCGCATCGCCGACAAGGGGCTGAGCGCAAGGGTTATTACACCCATGAGCGCCATCGCGACGATCGCGTGTCCGTATGCTGCAAATTCATTCATGCCTCGCGCCCCTTATCCACCGGTCCGGCACAGGAAATCATGGCCCATGTGGCCGTCCGTCTGCCCCAGGGCCACGAAGATCGCCAGAGGTTTCATTCCGCTGCCACCGCGCTGACACGACCGGTGCGCTTGTGCTTGATCCGGTCCTCGATCTCGTCGCGGAAATTGCGGATCAGGCCCTGGATCGGCCAGGCGGCCGCATCGCCAAGGGCGCAGATCGTGTGGCCTTCGACCTGTTTGGTGACATCCAGCAGCATGTCGATTTCCTCGACCTCCGCATCGCCCCTCACCAGACGTTCCATCACACGCATCATCCAGCCTGTGCCCTCGCGGCAGGGTGTGCACTGGCCACAGCTTTCGTGCTTGTAGAACTTCGACAGCCGCCAGATCGCCTTGATGATGTCGGTATCCTTATCCATCACGATCACCGCCGCCGTGCCCAGACCAGACCGCTGGTCACGCAGGTAATCGAAATCCATGATCGCATCGCGCATGTTCTCGCCGCGAATGCAGGGCACCGAAGAGCCGCCGGGAATGACCGCCTTGAGGTTGTCCCAGCCGCCTCTGATGCCGCCGCAATGTTTCTCGATCAACTCTTCGAAGCTGATGCTCATCGCCTCTTCGACGACGCAGGGGTTGTTCACATGGCCCGAAATCGCAAACAGCTTGGTCCCGCTGTTGTTGGCGCGGCCAAATCCGGCAAACCATTCCGGTCCGCGCCGCAGGATCGTCGGGACCACCGCGATGGATTCCACGTTATTGACCGTGGTCGGGCAACCATAAAGCCCCGCTCCCGCCGGGAAGGGTGGCTTCATCCGCGGCATGCCCTTCTTGCCTTCGAGGCTCTCCAGAAGCGCGGTTTCCTCGCCGCAGATATAGGCCCCGGCCCCATGGCTCAGGTAGAGGTCGAAATCGAACCCGGCCCCGCAGGCATTCTTGCCGATCAGCCCGGCCTCGTAGGCTTCGTCGATCGCGTGCTGCAGCGCCTCGCGCTCGCGGATATATTCGCCGCGAATGTAGATATAGCAGGCATGGGCCTGCATCGCGAAACTGGCAATCAGGCAGCCTTCGACCAGCGTATGCGGATCGTGGCGCATGATCTCGCGATCCTTGCAGGTGCCCGGCTCGGATTCGTCGGCATTGACCACCAGGTAGCTCGGGCGTCCGTCGCTTTCCTTGGGCATGAAGGACCATTTCAGCCCGGTGGGGAAACCCGCACCGCCGCGCCCGCGCAGGCCGCTGGCCTTCATCTGGTCAATGATCCAGCCACGCCCGTTCTGCAAAATCTTCGCGGTTCCATCCCAATGGCCGCGCATCTGCGCACCCTTGAGGGTCCGGTCATGCATGCCGTAAAGGTTGGTAAAGATACGGTCCTGATCTTTCAGCATTCCGCCACTACCCCTGATTGTCCTGGCGCGAACGCCAAATATTGAAAACCATCCAAAGTGCCCAGATGAAACCGCCAAGCGCGGCCATGTCGGCCAGCGCCAACATCCGCGGGCTGAGGCCCATCCGGCCACCGATAAACGTCGCCAGCACCCATAGCACCGCCGTGCCGGCAATCACCAGCGCGGCGCGCCGCCCTTGCATCTGCTCGGTATGTCCGGTGCCTTGCGTCACGTCATTGCGTCCTTACTTCTTCTTGCCCTTGGAGCGTTTGGAAAACTCCGTCTCGCCACCGGCGGCAAGCGTTCTGGCCTGCGCGACCCAGCCATCGCGGGTCACGCGGCCCTTGAACCCTTCGAGGTTCTGATCAACCCAGGCCACCTGCCCGCCCGACCACGCGGCGATCTGGTCGAAATGGTAAAACCCCATGCGGTTCAGCAGTTGCTCCAGTTTCGGACCGACCCCCTTGATAAGCTTGAGGTTATCCGACATGCCACCGCGCGCAGCGCTCAGCGTTTCGGGCTTTTCCCCAGCCGCCGGGGCCGCAACGGGCGCGGCGGGCGAAACCTCTACAGGCACTGCGGGTGCGGCATCCGCCGGCACGGCTTCGGCCGGGGCGTCATCTTTCGCCGGTGCAGGCGCGGGCGTTGGCGCTGCGGGGCGCGGTGCCGGGCTCGGCTCTGCCGCAGTCGGCGTCGCGCTGCTGCAGAACAGCCCCGGAAAGACATAGCCGCAGATCACAAAGACCAGCCCCCCGAGAAGAATACTGGCCAACCAGTTCAGGCCGATGACGACCAGCAACAGCGTCGCAACGACGACGCCTGCTGCCGCAGCCATCGCCCAGCATCTCCTGCCGCAGCTCATTTCCTCGTCCGTCATCATCCCGTACTCTCTTCCTATGGCGGGCGCGTCGTCATCGCCCTGATTTCAAGCCGTTCCGCGTTCAATCTGGGCCAGGGATCGATCGTGAAGCAGCCACATCATTCATAGGTATTACCGCATTTCATCACTTTGCCCGCATCAAATGCAGGGCGAAACGCTTCAGTAGACGTCACCCTTCTTTACCCGGCTGGCAAAATCGGTCTCGCCGCCAGAAGCCAAAATACGGGCCTGTTCGACCCAGTTATCGCGGCTGACCCGCCCCTTGAAGCCTTGCAGATTTTCGTCAACCCAGGCCACTTCGTCGCCGGACCAGTTCGCGATCTGGTCAAAATGGTAGAATCCCAACCGGTTCAGCAACTGCTCCAGCTTCGGCCCGACGCCCTTGATCATCTTCAGGTCGTCCGCCTTGCCCCCGCGCGCGCCCTCAAGCGTAGCAGGTTTGGTGCCGGTCTCCGACGTTGCGGCAGTTTCGGCCTCCTTCGGCGCCGCCTTTTCCGAGGCTGCAGGCTTGGCCGCGGCCTTGGCTGTCTTGGCGGGCTTTGCTGCCTTCACGGGCTTGGCCGCGTCTTTCGGGGCGGCGGCCGGGCTTTGCTTCGGCTTGCCCTTCGAGGTGGCGGCATCGCCCTTGGCGGCGTCATCCTTGTCCAGCCGCGCGCCCTTGGCGACAATCTCCACCGGTGTTTCGTTCAGCGCGACCGACGGCGCGGCGGGCTTATGCCGGGCGCCCTTGTCATGCCACGGTGTCAGCAACGGCACTTCGGTGCCGTCAATCCGCTTGATCGTTTCACCCAGATCATGCGCCCGTTGCACGCTGGCATTGTACTTGGTGACGCCGCTGTCGAATTCCTTGAGGCTGGTCAGCCCGCTCAGTGGTTCCGCAGCGTAACGGCCATTCTGCGGGCCGGGCGTGGGCACTTTGCCCGCCGCCAGCTCGTCGATGATCTCGCCCATGCGCTTGGCGGTCAGATCCTCGTAGTAATCCTTGCCGATCTGCGCCATCGGCGCATTGGCACAGGCCCCGAGGCATTCCACCTCTTCCCAGCTGAACTTGCCATCGGCACTCAGCTGATGCGGCTTCTCAGCAATCTTTTCCTTGCAGACACCGATCAGGTCCTCGGCGCCGCAGATCATGCAGGACGTGGTGCCACAGACCTGGATATGCGCAACCGATCCGACTGGCTGAAGCTGGAACATGAAATAGAACGACGCCACTTCGAGTGCCCGGATATAGGCCATGCCCAGCATCTCGGCCACGCCTTCGATCGCGGGGCGGGTGAGCCAGCCTTCCTGCTCTTGCGCACGCCACAAGAGTGGAATGATCGCGCTGGCCTGACGGCCCTCGGGAAACTTGGTGATCTGCGCCTCGGCCCAGGCCTGATTTTCAGGCGTGAAGGCAAAGCTCTCGGGTTGGTCGTGATACAGACGGCGAAGCATCTAGCGCAGTCTCCTGTTTAGGCCGGGCACGCCGCGCAAGGCGCTTACCCGCAAAATGTCATTTCCGCATCGCCCCATCGAACCGAGGCGCATGTTCTTGCTGCCGTTACCGGCAATGACCGTCAAATACGATCAGGCTCTCATCCGGGCCGTAATAGATTGCCGCCCCTTCGCTCACCAGCTTTTCGATCACGATATCGGTCGCCACCGGATCCAGCCCGGCATTGACGATCGCCTGGCTCTGGTCGCGCTTGCCCATCCGGCAGTCATGCGCGCCCATGAAGGCCAGAAACGCCTGCTCGGGGTCCGGTGTGATCTTGCGGGCCAGATCCTGCGCGGCGGCACATTGGGCCGCCTCGATCTGCAGGCTCGCCCCGTCGGGCGTCACCGTCAGCTCGCCATTGCCTTCCAGCTCTTCGCGCAGCAATGCCACCTGGGCCGGTCTCAGGCCGTAGCCTTCCATCTTGTAGGTCAGCCCGTCCACGGGTTGCGCGCAATTGTCGCCCTGCCCCATGACAGCCATGAACCGCTCGCGATCCGTCGGGCCAGCGCCCTGCAGACAGGCGTCACCGCGCACCAGCAAGGCGGGGCCGACTCGGCTGGCTTTCTGTTGGTCTTCAAGGGCCACGATAATGGCGCTGGCTTCGCCCGCATCGGTAAAGCCTGCGGCCGAAAGCGTTGCGTCGAGATCGGCAATGACACAGCCCTGCGCGCGCGCTACTTCCAGCAGCGCATCCATCCGCGCGGCATCGACGGCGTAGGAGGGCGCGGCCAGCGACACAGCCAGCGCAGTCATCATTCCCAGTCGCCTCACCTGTCGATCTCCCCGAACACGACATCCATCGTGCCGATGATCGCAGCCACATCGGCCAGCTGGTGGCCACTGGCGACATGATCCATCGCCTGCAGATGCAGGAACCCCGGTGCGCGGATCTTGGCGCGGTAGGGTTTGTTGCTCCCGTCCGACACCAGGTAGACGCCGAACTCCCCCTTGGGGGCCTCGACCGCGGCATAGATTTCACCCGCAGGGACGTGGAAGCCTTCGGTATAAAGCTTGAAGTGATGGATGAGCGATTCCATCGAGGTCTTCATGTCCGAGCGGCTGGGCGGCGTGATCTTGCCCCGGGCCAGAACATCACCGCGCCCCTCGGGCGCGCGCAACTTCTCGATTGCCTGATGGATGATGTGCAGCGATTGGCGCATCTCCTCCATCCGGACAAGGTAGCGGTCATAGCAATCGCCATTCTTGCCGACGGGGATCTGGAACTCGAACTCGTCATAGCATTCATAGGGCTGCGCGCGGCGCAGGTCCCACGCCATGCCGCTGCCGCGCACCATGACACCCGAGAATCCCCAGTCGAGCGCTTCCTGCTCGGTGACGACGCCGATATCGACGTTGCGCTGCTTGAACACGCGGTTCTCGGTCAGCAGCAATTCGATATCATCCAGCACCTGCGGGAATGCCTTGCCCCAGGTCTCGATATCGTCCAGCAAATCGTCGGGCAGGTCCTGATGCACACCGCCGGGCCGGAAATAGGCCGCGTGCAGGCGCGCGCCACAGGCCCGCTCGTAGAATACCATCAGTTTCTCGCGCTCTTCGAAACCCCAGAGCGGTGGCGTCAGCGCGCCCACGTCCATTGCCTGCGTCGTCACGTTCAGCAGGTGGTTCAGAATGCGACCGATTTCAGAGTACAGAACCCGGATCAGGCTGGCGCGGCGCGGCACTTCCACACCGGTCAACTTTTCGATGGCCAGACACCAGGCATGTTCCTGGTTCATCGGCGCCACGTAGTCCAGCCGGTCGAAATAGGGCAGGTTCTGCAGGTAGGTGCGGCTCTCCATCAGCTTTTCGGTGCCACGGTGCAGCAGGCCGATATGCGGGTCACACCGTTCGACGATCTCGCCGTCCAGTTCCAGCACCAGCCGCAACACACCATGTGCCGCCGGGTGCTGCGGGCCAAAGTTGATGTTGAAATTGCGGATCTTCTGTTCGCCGGTCACGGCGTCTTCGAACCCTTTGGAGCCGTCCATCATTTGTGATCCTTTCGCGCCGCTTCAGCCCGTGCCAAACGCATCCGCGCCTCGCCCAGTCCGAACACGATCAGCGCCACACCTGCCACGGTAGCAAAGCCAAATAAAACCATCAGCCCTTCGCCTCCTCTTTCTTCTCATCGCCCGGCAGGATGTATTCGGCACCCTCCCACGGCGACATGAAGTCGAATTGCCGATATTCCTGCACAAGGCTGACCGGCTCGTAGACCACGCGCTTTTGCGCCTCGTCATAGCGCACTTCGGTATAGCCCGTGGTCGGGAAATCCTTGCGCAGCGGATGCCCGCGGAAGCCGTAATCGGTCAGGATGCGGCGCAGGTCCGGATGGCCCGAGAACAGCACGCCATACATGTCGAACACTTCGCGCTCGAACCAGTTGGCCGATGGGTGCACCTCCACGATCGACGGCACCATGTCCTCTTCGCGCACCGCGGCGCGCAGACGGATGCGGTGGTTCTGGTACATGCTCAGGAAATGATAAACCAGATCGAACCGCTTGGCCCGCTCGGGATGGTCAACGGCGGTGATATCCACCAGCGTCGAAAACCGGCAGGTCGGATCGGTCTTCAGGAACTCGACCAGCCCGGCGAGGTTGGTCAGCGCCACTTCCAGCGTCAACTCGCCATGCGCGACGCTCCAGCCCAGCACGCAATCGCTGCGTTTGAGTTCGATATGCGTGCCCAGCTCGTTTAGCGCGTCACTCATTCTCTATCCCCCTCGCCTGTCCGATGCACGGGTCCGCCCTTAGCGGACGATCGTGCCGGTACGGCGGATTTTTCGTTGCAACTGCAGAATACCGTAGACCAGCGCCTCGGCGGTCGGCGGGCAGCCGGGCACGTAGATGTCGACCGGCACGATCCGGTCACAGCCGCGCACCACTGAATAGCTGTAGTGGTAATAGCCGCCACCATTGGCGCAGGACCCCATCGAGATCACGTAGCGCGGCTCGGGCATCTGGTCATAAACCTTGCGCAGCGCCGGGGCCATCTTGTTGGTCAGCGTGCCGGCCACGATCATCACATCCGACTGGCGCGGGCTGGCGCGCGGGGCAAAGCCGAAGCGCTCAACGTCATAGCGCGGCATGGCGGTGTGCATCATCTCGACCGCGCAACAGGCCAGACCAAAGGTCATCCAGTGCAGGCTGCCGGTGCGCGCCCAGTTGATGATATCCTCGGTCGAGGTCAGCAGAAAGCCCTTGTCCTGCAGATCGCGATTCAGCTCCTGCGTGGCATATTCGCGGTCCGCGCCCGCATGGTTGACGCCTGTCGCTATTGCCATTCCAGCGCTCCCTTTTTCCACTCGTAGGCAAACCCGATGGTCAGCACCCCGAGGAAAACCATCATCGACCAGAACCCGACCATGCTGACATCCTTGAAGGCCACGGCCCAGGGAAACAGCATCGCAATTTCAAGATCGAAAATGATGAACAGGATCGACACCAGATAGAAACGCACATCGAACTTCATGCGCGCATCATCGAATGCGTTGAACCCGCATTCATAAGCACTGACCTTTTCCGCATCCGGATTGCGCACGGCAATGATCACGGCAGCGAGGATCAGAACAACGCCAAGCCCAATGGCAATGGCCAAAAACACGAGAATTGGGAGGTATTCCCTCAACATCTCTTCCAAGAGCGGCTCCTTTTCTGCACCCGGTTCGCTCCGCGCGCGGTCAAGTGGCAAAATTGACTGATCTTGTGTCTACCCCTGCCCCAAGTTGGGGTCAACCAGCGCCGCGCAAAAACGGCCCCCCGAAACCCACGGGGGCGCCGCGCCATTACACACCTGCGTCAAACCTGTCGGGCTACCGCCTGCCGCCCGTTACCGCACCCCTTTCCGAGGTGTAGCCAACCGGCCTATCCCTGCGCCCAGCGCGGCTTGCGCTTGTCAAAGAACGCGCCGATTCCCTCACGGGCCTCGGCCCCGTCCCAGCATTTGGCCAGCTCGCCCACCGTATGCGCGATCACCTCTTCGTCGATGCGCGGCCCCAGATGGCGCAACAGCGCCTTCGAGCGCGCCACCGCTTCGGGTGCACAGCTGAGATAGGGCACGACCTCCTGCTCGACAGCAGCATCCAGATCATCCGCCGGCACCGCGCGCGCCAGCAGGTTCAACTGCACCGCCTCGGTGGCGTCGAACCGGCGCCCGGACATGAAGACGCGGCGCGCCTTTGCCTCGCCCATGCGCGCCGCCACATAGGGGCCGATGGTCGCTGGAATGAGGCCTAGCCGTGTCTCGGTCAATGCCATCGTGATACTGTCCGCGCCGATCGCCACGTCGCAGACACTCGCCATGCCGACACCGCCGCCAAAGGCATTGCCATGCAGCCGCCCGATCAGCGGTTTCGGCAAGGTGTTCAGCGCCTGCAACATATATGCCAGCTTGGCGGCTTCGGTCGAACGCACGGCAGGGGCGGCATCGAACTGTTCGCGCATCCAGCCCAGATCGCCACCCGCGCAGAACGTCTTGCCCTTCGCGGCCAGCACCACGGCGCGCACAGCCGGGTCACCGCCCAGCTCGCCCGCAGCGCGGGTCAGTTCGGCAATCATCTGCGCCGAGAGCGCATTGTGCTTCTCCGCCCTGTCCAGCCACAGCGTCGCCACGCCGCGCGTGTCCATCTCGATACTCAGCGTCTCATAATTCATCGTCAGTTATCCCCGGTACAAGGCGGTCCATCTACCGCCAGTCATGAAAAATCCAGACCATACGGTCCACGAACCAGATTTCCGGCAGCATCGTCAGGAGCATGCCAAAAACCGCGTTACATCCAGCCGTTAAATCGCGCAGGCTCCGCGAATATGCGCGGATTGTTCCAGACCCCGACCACGGATTGGCGTGCCGCCACCAGGTCGCATCGTCCATCGCCATCAGCCGTTCCGCCCTGCGATAGAAATCCATCAAGCGCCCCGCATCGCCCGCGCCATATCCGCCGCCCGCATCAGCACATCGCGGTCCAGCCCTGTGACATGGCCCAGCGCATCCAGCCGGTCATGCACTTTCTCGGTCGCCACGTTGCCCGCCGCTCCCGGTGCATAGGGACAGCCCCCCAGCCCGCCCACGGCGGCGTCAAAGACCCTCAGACCGTGTTCCAGCGACACTTCGATGTTCTCCAGCGCACGACCCGCCGTGTCATGAAAATGCCCCGCAAGCTGTGCGGCCGGAACCACCTCCAGCACTGCCGCCAGCATCTTTGCGACGCGCTCGGGCGTGCCCTGCCCGATCGTGTCCCCCAGGCTGATCTCGTAACACCCCATGTCATGCAACGCAGCCGCCACCCGCGCCACGTCACCCGGCGGCGTCGGCCCGTCATAGGGACAGTCGGTCACGCAGGACACGTAGCCGCGCACCGGCACGCTCGCCGCGCGCGCCGCCTCTGCCACCGGGGCGAACCGCTCCAGGCTATCGGCGATGGTGGCGTTGATATTGGCACGTGAAAACCCCTCACTCGCCGAGCCAAAGATCGCCACCTCATCGGCCTTCGCCGCCAGCGCATCCTGCAAACCGCGCATATTGGGCGTCAGCGCCGCATAGCGCACACCCGGCGCCCGTGCGATACCCGCCAGCACCTCGGAAGAGCTGGCCATCTGCGGCACCCATTTCGGGCTGACGAAACTGGCCACCTCGATACGAGAAAACCCCGCACCGCTCAGCAGATCGACCAGCGCGATCTTTTCCGCCGCCGGGATGTCGCGCGCCTCGTTCTGCAAACCATCGCGCGGCCCCACTTCGAAAATCTCGACACCGCGGCTCATGCCCCCTGCCCCTTCATTTTGCCAAAAATACTCATTCTTCCCATGCCGGATAGAAATCCCGGTCGTAGATGCGGCTGCTGTCCGGCCCGGGCAATGCATCCTGGTAACTTTGCCGCTCGGTCAGGCGTGCGAACCATTTGGCGGTTTCGGGAAAGCCCTCCAGCGTCGCGAAATGCTGCGCCATGTAGACCGCCTGACCAACACAGATATCTGCCGCCGAATAGCCGCCCGTCAGCAGGTAATCGCGGTTTTCCACCGGCGTGCTCAACCGCGCCTCGATCGCCGCATAGCACTTGCGCAGCCGTGCAGCCTCCAGCTTCATCACCACCGGGCTGCGCATCGAATCCTCATACAGCAGCACATGCTGCTGGGTCAGCGCCGCCACGTGCTGGCTGACCGTTTCGGCGAAATGCACCCAGACCAGCCAGGCCATCCGGTCCATGTCGCGGGGCGCGCGCCCCATCCCGCGCTCGGGGAACCGCTCGCAAAGGTACTCGACCATCGCGCCACTCTCGAACATGCGCTCGCCGTCGATCTCGAGCGCGGGCACCCGCCCGGCAGGTGACAACGTCAAAAACTCCGGGCTGCGCAGACTGCGGTCAAACGCATGCTCGACCAGACGAAACTCCTCGCCCAGTTCATTCAGCAGCCAAAGCACACGCATCGAGCGGCTTTGCGGCACATGGTGCAGCGTAATCATCCTGTCTCTCCTGTCATTTCCACCCCGAGGGCGGGCATCGTATCCCGGACGGTGCGGCGCGCTTCCATCGCCGCGTACCATGCCCCCAACGCCGGATACGCTCCAAGTGTTTCGGCCCCGTCCGGCGCTTGCGCGAAATAAGCCAGCATCGGCAGCAGATGGCAATCAGCCAGGGTGACGCGCCCCGGGTTCAGCACCAGCCCCTCTGCCGCAATCGCCTCGAGCGCGGTCAGAACCGGCCCCGCGCGGTCCAGCCCCGCCGCAATCTCGGCCTCATCCGCCGCCTCGCCCTGCAACGGGCCAAACACCCGCTGCGAAAAGACCTGCCGCACCAAGGGCCAGTAGCCATAGGCATCGACGATCCCGATCACCTGCCGCATCCGCGCCCTTGGCCGCGCCGTGCCGGGGGTCATCTGCCCGCCTGCAAACTCGGCATCGACATAATCGAGGATCGCCGCCGTCTCCCACAGCCGAAACGCGCCATGCTCCAGCACCGGCACCCGGCCAAAGGGATGCAGCGGGATCAGTTGCGCCTGCCCGGCCTCGGCAAAAGGATCGACATCGACAAAATCGAATGCCGCGCCCGCCTCGGCCAGTGCCAGCCGCGCCGCCCATGTATAGACGCTCGGGCCATATCCCGTCAGACGCAGCACCTGCGCCATCAGGCCGCCTCTCCCTCCGCCTCTTCCGCCTCCAGCCGCACCAATGCCGCGCCCGCCGCGACCTGCGAACCGGCGGTGACCAGCACCTCCGCCACGACACCGTCGCGCGCGGCCAACAATGCATGCTCCATCTTCATCGCCTCCAGCACCGCCAGCCGGTCGCCTGCCTTTACCGCCTCGCCCGCCTTGGCGAAGACCGCCTTCACCAGCCCCGGCATCGGTGCCTCAATCAGCGCACTGTCGCCGCCACGCGCACTGGCACGGTCCAACGGGTCAACGATCTCAAAGCTCAGCCCGTATTGCGCGAAGACCGTGACCAGAGAGCCGGTCACGACCACCTCCGGTGCGATCTGCCCGTCCAGCTGCCAGCGCCCGCCGATGCGGCGCGCCTCGACGGTCTGCGCGCCCAGCAGCACATCGCAGGCATCCGCCGACAGCACCCGCACCCGCAGCACGATCTCCTCTTCGCCACGGCGCAGCACCTGTGCGCGTTCCAGCGGCGTCCAGAGCGTGAACCCGATCTCGCCTTCACCGCCTTCCAGCAGCCCCAGCGCCGCCATCCCCGCCAGCGCGACATCCTGCGGCGTGGGCTCCGGAGGCACCACCAGCGCGTCCAGATCACGCGCGATCAGCCCGGTATCGACCTCACCGCGCGAAAATCCGTCATGCCGCGCCAGCGCGCCCAAAAATGCCAGGTTGGTGACCGTCCCCGCCACCTCGCAGACCTCCAGCGCCGCCGACAGCCGCCGCAGGGCCACTTCGCGGGTGGGGCCGTGGGTGATCAGCTTGGCAATCATCGGATCGTAGAACGGGCTGATCTCGTCGCCTGTCCGCACGCCGGTATCCGCGCGCGCATCGGGCGGAAAGCGCAGATGCGCCAGCGTGCCGGTGGCAGGCAGGAAGCCTTTGGGCACATCCTCGGCATATAGCCGCGCCTCGAAGGCATGGCCAGTGATGCTCAGATCCTCCTGGGCGACGGGCAAGGCCTCCCCGCTGGCCACGCGCAACTGCCATTCCACCAGATCAACGCCGGTGATCGCCTCCGTGACGGGATGTTCCACCTGCAACCGCGTGTTCATTTCCATGAACCAGAACCCGTCCGGCCGCAGCCCGCCGGCCCCATCGACGATGAACTCTACCGTACCCGCCCCGCTATAGCCGATCGCCTCGGCCGCGCGCACCGCCGCCGCCCCCATCGCCGCGCGCACGTCTTCGGTCATGCCCGGCGCGGGCGCTTCCTCGATCACCTTCTGATGACGCCGCTGCAACGAGCAGTCCCGCTCAAAGAGATGCACGGCGCGCTGGCCATCACCGAACACCTGCACCTCGATATGGCGCGGCTGCTGGATGTATTTCTCGACCAGCACGGCGTCATTGCCGAACGCCTTGGCGGCTTCGCTGCGCGCGCTTTCCAGCGCGTCGGCGAAATCATTCGCTTTCTCGACCAGCCGCATACCCTTGCCGCCGCCGCCTGCCACGGCCTTGATCAGCACCGGATACCCGATCTCGGCGGCGCGCTCGGCCAGGAACCCGTCATCCTGGTTCTTGCCGTGATAGCCCGGCACCACCGGCACGCCAGCCTCGACCATCAACGCCTTGGCCGCGTCCTTCAGGCCCATGGCCCGGATCGCGCGTGACGATGGCCCGATAAAGACCAGCCCCGCCGCAGTGACGGCATCCACGAAATCGGGGTTCTCGCTCAGAAAACCGTAACCGGGGTGAATCGCCTGCGCACCGGCGGCTTTGGCCGCCGCGATAATCGCATCACCACGCAGGTAACTGTCAGCAGGCGCCGCCCCACCGATATGCACCGCCGCATCCGCCAGCGCCACATGCCGCGACGCCCGGTCCGCGTCCGAATAGACCGCGACCGTGCGCACCCCCATCGCCCGCGCGCTCTCTATGATGCGGCAGGCGATCTCGCCCCGGTTGGCAATCAGTATCGTGTCAAACATACCTGTGTCTCTCCATCCTGGGGCCGTACCTGCGCTGCCCGGCATTCTTCTTTGTCCAATTCCTCAGACGCCACATTTCCGCGTTTTGCAGCCATCATCCGGTCAACTTGTCGCCGGTGCTGGCCCACCGACACGATACCGACGTGATACCGACATCATGCCGATGCTCCATTCTACATCCGGAAGACGCCAAACCGCGTCTCTTCTATCGGTGCACAAAGCGCGGCCTGCAGGCTGAGGCTCAGCACGTCGCGGCTTTTCCGCGGGTCGATGATACCGTCATCCCAGAGCCGGGCCGAGGCATAGAGCGGATGACTCTGGCGCTCGAACATATCGATCGTCGGCTGCTTGAAGTCCGCCTCTTCCTCGGCGCTCCAACTGCCGCCCTTGCGCTCGATCGCATCGCGTTTCACCGTCGCCAGAACCCCTGCCGCCTGCGCACCGCCCATCACCGAAATCCGGCTACTCGGCCAAGACCACATGAATCGCGGCTGATAAGCCCTTCCGGACATGCCATAATTTCCTGCGCCAAAAGAGCCACCCACGACCATCGTGATCTTTGGCACAGATGTGGTCGCCACGGCCGTCACCATCTTGGCGCCGTGCCGCGCGATGCCCTCAGCCTCGTATTTGCGCCCGACCATGAAGCCGGTGATGTTCTGCAAAAAGAGCAGCGGAATGCGCCGCTGGCTGCACAGTTCGACGAAATGCGCGCCCTTCTGCGCCGATTCCGAGAACAACACGCCGTTATTGGCGATGATCCCCACCGGGCAGCCCTTGAGATGCGCAAACCCGCAGACCAGCGTTTCACCGAACCGCGCCTTGAACTCGTCAAAGCGCGAGCCATCCACCACCCGCGCGATCACCTCGCGAATGTCATATGGCGTCCGCAGATCGGCGGGCACGACGCCCAGCAATTCTTCGGGATCATAGGCCGGTTCTTCAGGGCTCTGCATTTGCACGGTTGCCGACTGCGCCCCGCCCAGATTGGACACCGCGCGCCGCGCCAGCGCCAGCGCATGCGCGTCATCTTCGGCCAGATAATCCGCCACGCCGCTGAGGCGCGTATGCACGTCACCACCACCCAGATCCTCCGCACTCACCTCTTCGCCCGTCGCCGCCTTGACCAGCGGTGGCCCGGCAAGAAAGATCGTGCCCTGTTCCTTGACGATGATCGTCACATCCGACATCGCGGGCACATAGGCGCCACCGGCAGTACACGACCCCATGACCACGGCGATCTGCGGGATGCCCTTGGCGCTCATCCGGGCCTGATTATAGAATATCCGGCCAAAGTGGTCGCGATCGGGAAACACTTCGTCCTGATTGGGCAGGTTCGCCCCGCCGCTATCCACCAGATAGAGGCATGGCAGGTGATTTTCTTCGGCAATCTCCTGCGCGCGCAAGTGTTTCTTAACCGTCATGGGGTAATAGGTACCTCCCTTCACCGTGGCGTCGTTGCACACCACCATGCAGAGCCGTCCGTGCACGCGGCCCACACCGGCAATCAACCCCGCGCATGGCGCGGCACCGCCATAGAGGCCATGTGCCGCCGTCGCGCCCACCTCCAGGAACGGGCTGCCGGGGTCCAGAAGCCCCGCCACCCGGTCACGCGGCAACATCTTGCCGCGCGCCAGATGCCGCTCGCGCGGCCCCTCGCCACCGCCTGCCGCGGACAGTTCCGCCGCGGCGCGTACAACCTCAAGCGCCTCCAGATGCCCCGCCCGGTTGGCCTGAAACGCTTCGGAGGACGGCAATGCCGTTGACTTCAGTTTCATTGCTTATTCTCCATACGGGGGATTGGGTGAATTCCTGTCCTGCGGACTGTTTTTGTTGCAGGATTTTGACTCAGGTCAAATCGCGCCGCTGCGATGCAGCATATGATTTGCGAAACGACCAAAGGAAGACGACCATGACCAGAACTGTTTCCGCCATCGCCCTTGTAGCAGCGATCGCCGCGCCGCTGCCAACCCTTGCCCAAAGCCAGGGTGATTGGACGCTTGGCTTCGGTATTCACAATGTCTCGCCCCAAGGGGGCGACAGCGCCACGACCCCGGGCCTGATCGACGTCGAGGACAACGCGCGTCCGACGCTGACCTTTGAATACTTTGTTGCTGACAGGATCGGCATCGAGGTGCTGGCCGCTTGGCCGTTCGAGCATGATATCAATCTGGTCGGCACCGGCAAAGTCGCCACGACCAAGCATTTGCCGCCCACAATCTCGTTGCAATACCACTTCGTGAACAACTCGACGATGACCCCGTTCGTTGGCGTCGGTATCAACTACACCCACTTCTTTGATGAACAGGGGGTCGGCGCCTTGGCCGCCTCTGCGGTGGATCTGAGTGACAGTTGGGGCCTTGCCGCCCATGCCGGCGTCGATTTCAAGGTCAGTGACCGCGGCGCGCTGCGTCTTGATGTGCGCTACATCGACATCGAATCCGACCTGAAAATCAACGGTGTCAAACAAGGCAAAGTCAAGATTGATCCGTTGGTCTTTGGTGTGGCCTATGTCCACCGGTTCTGACGTCGTTTGATCCAAAGCCTGAATAGGTGTGACGGATTGCGGGTCTGCCCAAAGGCAGGCCCGTTTCTGTGTATGGTGAAGCCTCACGATTGCCCCCCTTCACCCGCCGCACGCGCCTTCAGCGCCTTGCGGATCACCTTGCCTGTCACTGTCATCGGAAGCGCATCAACAAAGCCTATTTCTCTTGGATATGAATACCTTGCAAGCCGCTCTTTGACAAAATTCCGGAGCGCCGCTTCCATCGCGGCATCCCCTGCATATCCCGGTTTCAACACCACATAGGCCTTGACGATCTCGGTGCGCAGCGGATCGGGCTTGCCAACCACACCGACGGTGCTGACCGCCTCGTGACGCAGCAGGCAATCTTCGATCTCGGCCGGGCCGATCCGGTAGCCACCACTGGTGATCACGTCATCCTCGCGCCCGACAAACCGCAGGCAATCACCCTGCCACATGCCCTTGTCGCCGGTCAGCATCCAGTCGCCGTGATACTTCTGCGCGGTTTCCTCGGGGCGGTTCCAGTAGCCCAGCATCATGCTGGCCGTGCCCCGCCGGATCGCGACGTCGCCTTCGGCATCCGTGGGCTGGCCAGATGCATCCAGCACGGCAATATCGAATCCCGGCACGGGTTTACCGATACAGCCCGGCATGGGGGCGAACAGCGCCCCGCAGGACGAGGCAACCATGTTGCATTCGGTCTGACCGTAAAATTCGTTGATCGTCAGGCCAAAGGCCCGGCGCCCCCAATCCAGCATTTCCGCCCCCAGCGGCTCGCCGCCGCTCGCAACGCTGCGCAGCCCGCCGATGGATGCATCTTCAGCCTTGAGCATCCGCAGCGCCGTAGGTGGAAAAAAGACATTTCTGACAGAGGCTTCGGCGATGATCTTGCAGCATTCGCCGACGCTGAATTTCACCATGCGCGCGGCAACCACCGGCACACCCAGCGCCAATCCCGGCATGAGAACGTCGAACAACCCGCCGATCCAGGCCCAATCGGCCGGCGTCCACAGGCAATCACCTTTCTGCCCCAGGAAATCATGGCTGATCTCAACGCCGGGCAGATGGCCGGTCAGCACCCTATGGCCGTGCAGCGCGCCCTTGGGGCTGCCGGTGGTGCCGCTGGTGTAGATCAGAACGGCAGGGTCATCCGGGCCAGTCTGCACGGCAGCAAAGGGCGCATCGTCCAGGGGCATCATTTCTGGCAAGAGCGGTGTCACGCTACTGAGCGGCCTCAGCATCTCGGCACCTTCACCGTCCGTAATCACAAACCGCGCACCTGCATCCGTAACCCGCGACGTCAGCGCGTCCTGCATGAACAGTTTGAACAAGGGGATTGATATTGCGCCTATTTTCCAGATCGCGATATGGGCAACGGCGCACCATTTATCCTGCGAGCGCAAGACACCCACACGGTCGCCGCGCGTCACGCCGCGCTCCAGCAATGCCCGCGCAAGCCCGTCTGCCAGCCGCGTCAGATCGCCATAGCTGACATCCTCGCGCCCGGCGGTCAGGTCGATGATCGCGGTTTTATCCGCAGGCTGAGCCAGCACCTGATCGGCCATGTTCAAGCGTGCCGGCAGATCCCAGGTAAAACCATCGCAGAGCCGGTCGTAGCTATCCGTGGGCTTCAGCATGCGCTCTCACGCCCACGGCAGAAGTCAAGGCAACGAGTCACGTGATACTCCTTTTTCGCACATTGGCAGGGCATCAATAGCGGGTGGCATTCGACAGATGGATCGACTGGCGCGCCGCCGCGGGCAAAAGGTTGGCCACCGTGGCGGGCGCCGTCAGCAAAAGGGTTGCGATCATGGTTCGATTCACCTCATCGCCCCCATCAGTTCGCGCCCGACCAGCATACGCCGGATCTCGGACGTGCCTGCGCCGATTTCCATCAGCTTGGCATCGCGGAACAATCGCGCGACCGGCGCGTCGTTCAGAAAGCCCGCGCCGCCCATCGCCTGAACGGCCTGATGCGCCTGCACCATCGCCTGCTCGCTTGCGTAGAGGCAGCAGGCAGCGGCGTCCTGACGCGTGACATCGCCCCGATCACATGCCTTGGCGACCTCGTAGACATAGGCGCGGGCCGAATTCATCGCGGTATACATGTCCGCGATCTTGCCCTGCATCAGCTGGAAATTCCCGATCGGCTGGCCGAACTGCTTGCGCTCGGCGAGGTATGGCATGACCTCGTCCAGACAGGCCGCCATGATGCCCGTGCCAATACCCGCCAACACGACGCGTTCGTAGTCGAGGCCAGACATCAAAACCCGCACGCCCCGGCCTTCTTCACCGAGGATGTTCTCGAACGGCACTTCAACATTGTCGAAGATCAACTCGGCGGTGTTCGAGCCGCGCATGCCCAGCTTGTCGAAATGCGGGCTTGTACTGAAACCCGTCATCGATTTCTCGATCAGAAAGGCGGTGATACCCTTGCTGCCTGCCTCCGGGTCGGTCTTGGCATAGACCACCAGCGTGTCAGCGTCGGGTCCGTTGGTAATCCAGTATTTGTTGCCATTCAGGCGGTAGTGGTCGTTGCGCTTTTCGGCACGCAGTTTCATGCTGACCACATCGCTGCCCGCCCCCGCCTCGGACATGGCCAGAGCACCGACATGTTCACCGCTGACCAGCTTGGGCAAATATTTCTGCCGCTGTTCGGGCGTGCCGTTCAGCTTGATCTGGTTCACGCAGAGGTTGGAATGCGCCCCGTAGCTGAGCGAGACCGAGGCACTGGCGCGGGCGATTTCCTCTACCGCGATCACATGGGCGAGGTAGGACATCCCCGCACCACCGAATTCCTCCGGCACAGTGATCCCCAAGAGGCCCAACTCGCCCATCTCGGCCCACAAGGCGTGCGGAAAGACATTCTCGCGGTCAATCTCGCCCGCCATTGGCCGGACCCGCTCTTGTGCCCAGCGATGGACCATGTCGCGCAGCGCGTTCACGTCCTCTCCCAGATCGAATTGCATCGCGGCGTTAAACATCGGCCATATCTCCCGGAATGGATTTATTGAACACTTGTTCATTTATATACCACCGCGCCCATACCGGTCAATCCCGGCATTGCAGCGGATCGGGGCACCGGCAGGGAACAACCGGCTCACCCAACACGTTAAGCCCGCAAACCCAACCTGCACAGGAGCAAATCGACATGACCGACATGATGATGGACGAATTCTGGAACCGCGCCGAGAAGATCACCGCCGGAATGCTGTCCGCCGCCGACGCGCCGCCCCGCCCGATGGCGCATCAAGTCAGCAAAGACGATAAGGCGCTATGGTTCATCACCGCGCAAGGTACGGACATTGCCGATGCGGCGCGCGCCGGGTCAAAGGCGCAGCATATCCTCGCCTGCGCGCACGGTCAGCTTTATGCCGCGATCGACGGCAGGCTCAGCGTTGAGGCCAACAACGAAAAGCTTGACGAACTCTGGTCGCCGATGGCCGCCATCTGGTTTGATGACGGGCGCGAGGATGCGGATATTTGCCTTGTTCGCTTCACGCCCGAAAAGGCCGAGATCTGGGCCACGGACGGCAAACCCAGGGCGCTTTACGAATTGGCCAAGGCTGCCGTTACCGACGAGACGCCCGATCTGGGCGACCACGCAAAGTTGCGCTTTTGATGGGACGCATCGGCCTTTGGCTCGGGGTGGTCGCGATTGCCGCGCTCCCCCGCGCCGCCTTATCAGATCAGATCGGTGAAATTGGCGTGGATTGGGCAGGCAACGATATCGTGATCGAAGCGGTGCGCGATCCCAAGGTCAACGGAGTCACCTGTCACCTGGCCTATTTCAGTCGCGGCGTTATTGATCGGCTGGCCAACGGGAACTGGTTCGAAGATCCTTCGAACAGCGCCATTGAGTGCCAGCAAACCGGGCCAATCACGCTGGGCAATATCGACCGTTCCGAAGGGGGCGAGGACGTGTTCCGCACCAGCCGGTCGATCGTTCTCAAATCCTTGAGGGTCAAACGCATCTATGACGCGGCCAATCATACGCTGATCTACGTCGCCCACACGCGTGAACTGACCCAAGGTTCGGCCAAGGTATCCATCTCGACGGTGCCGATCCCGCAAGGCGCCGCCGACGGCAAGTAATGGCCGTGCCTCAGCCCGCTCGCGCCTGCCAGACCGCCCCCACTTCGGCGCGGATGATGCGCGCGATCTGCGCGCAATCATCCAAGCTGAAGGTCAGCGGCAGGCGCATGTCAACGATCCCCTTCAGGATGCGGTCCGTCGCGGGCATCCGTTCTGACGGGGCGTAGCGCCAGCTGTCGTAGCGGCTGGTAAAACCGGTGGGCTCAGCGCCGCCGAACCATTTCAGCTCGACCCCGCGCGCCAGACACCGCGCGATCACGTCGGCGATTGCATCATCGCCCCAATCGAGCAGCAGGAACTGGATAGATGACCCGACATAGGTTTCCTCTTCCGGGCGCTCGACGATCCGCAAACCCGGAGTGCCGCGCAGCCCCTCTTCAACCGTGCGATAGCGCGCGTTCCACGCCGCGCATTGCGTATCCAGCCGCGCCAGTTGCGGGCGCAGGATCGCCGCGCGCAGGTTGTCCATCCGGCCCGACACGTTGGGCGTGACATACTTCACCCGCTCGAACACCTCTTCCGGCGGCGGGGTGCCGTTGCGCCCGTAGAGCATGTAGGACCCCGACAGCATGATCGCCCGCGCCATCACCTCGGCGTCATCGGTAATCAGAAATCCGCCCTCACCGGAATTGACATGCTTGTAGGTCTGCATCGAATAGCAGCCGATCAGCCCGTCGCGGCCCGACGGGCGACCCCGCCACGCTGCGCCCATCGTATGTGCGCAATCCTCGATCACGGTAATGCCCGCCGCTTTGCATATCTGCAAAAGCCGGTCCATATCCGCCAGATGCCCGCGCATATGGCTCAGCATCAGCACGCTGGATTGATCCGCTTTGGCCGCCAGATCATCGAGGTCGATGGTCAGCCCCTCGGTCACGCCCACAAACACCGGCACCGCGTTCACGCTGGCGATGGCCCCCGGCACTGGCGCCAGGGTAAAGGCATTGGTCAGCACCTTTTCGCCCGGCCCGACACCGATGGCGCGCAGCGCGGTGGCCATGGCATAGCCCCCCGAGGCGACAGCCAACGCATATCTGGCCCCCGTGTAGGCGGCAAATTCGCGCTCCAGAAGCGCCGCCTCCCCCACTTCGCCCGGCGCAAGATTGTACCGATGCAACCGGCCCGAGCGCATCACCTCCAGCGCCGCCGCAATCCCCTCCTCGGGGATCGGCTCCTGCTGGGTGAAACTTCCTGTGAATATTTCTGTCATATGCGCAGCATCTACGCGGTGGCGGCCCCGGGTCAATGACCCGCTACCGAAAACGCCACCTATCCGATCAATTTGCGCACCACGTCGGGCAATTCATCGAAATGATCGATGATCGCCTCGGGCGTCAGATCGTCCAGCGCATCATCCCCCGGCCCGAAACGGACCAGCACCGACGGCAGACCTGCCGCGCGCGATGTCTCGCGGTCTGTCACCGTATCGCCCACCAGCAGGGCCCGCGCCGGATCGCCGCCCGCCCGTCGCGCGGCTTCGCGCAGCGGTTCGGGGTCAGGTTTTCGCACCGGCAGGGTATCGGCACCGATCAGCGCACCAAAACTGTCCAGCGCGCCCAACCGATCCATCAGCAGCCGGGCCAGGTATTCCGGCTTGTTGGTACAGATCGCCACCTTGTACCCGTCGCGTTTCAGCGCCTCGACCGTTTCCATTGCGCGGGGGTAAAAGACCGTATGCGTGTCAATCGCCTGCTCATAGGCGTCCAGCAGCACCGGATAAAACCGATCCAGCAAAGTCGGCTCGGCTGCCTGTCCCAGCCGCGTCAGCCCGAGCGTCAGCATCGCGCGCCCGCCGCGCAGCGCCGTGGCCGCATCGGTCTCCGGCACCAAGATGTCGCCCTCTCCCATCTGCCGGAAACAGGCATTCGCCGCCGCGATGAGGTCGCCGCTGGTGTCGGCCAATGTACCATCCAGATCGAATACAACTGTCCGCATGCTGTTGATTTCCTATCCCTAACGCCAAAACGGGCGTTTTTCCGCGCAGTTCTGACACATTCGGCAATGTCAATTGATGCACGCCCGCCTTGCACAAGTTTCAACAGCAGATAAAAGAGACACGATCTGAAGGCAAAGAGAATCCAATGAACATTGCATTGATCATTTTGGCCGCTGGCAAAGGCACGCGGATGAAATCCGATTTGCCGAAGGTGCTGCATCCCATAGCGGGCGCGCCTATGCTGGTGCATGCCATGCGCGCTGGCGCCACGCTCGAGCCGGACCGGACGGTGATCGTCGCGGGCCACGGCGCCGAAGCCGTCAGCGCCGCTGCGCTGGATCATGACCCTGACGCCACGATCGTCCTGCAAACCACGCAAGAGGGCACCGCCCACGCGGTGAAACAGGCCGCAACCGCGCTGGAAGGCCACGAGGGCGATTCCATCGTGCTTTATGGCGACACGCCCTTTATCCAACCCGAAACCCTGGAACGGATGGTCGAGGCACGGCAGAACCATGACGTGGTCGTGCTGGGATTTACCGCCGCCGACCCGGGCCGCTACGGTCGATTGGTGATGCAAGGCGACATGCTGGAACGGATTGTGGAATTCAAGGACGCGGACGAGGCCACCCGGGCAATCGACTTTTGCAACAGTGGCGTCATCGCCGCGAAAACCGAGGTCCTGTTCGATCTGATCGAGGCCGTCGGCAATGACAACGCCTCTGGAGAGTACTACCTGACCGATATCATCGGTATCGCGCGCGACCGCGGCCTCAGCGCCACGGCAGTGGCCTGCGACGAGGCTGAAACGCTCGGGGTGAACTCGCGTGCCGAACTGGCGCAGGCAGAGGCGCTCTTTCAGGCACGCGCGCGCAACGAGGCGGTCGAGAACGGCGTGATCTTCTACGCGCCCGACAGCGTCTATTTCGCCTATGACACGATGATCGGCCCCGGCACGCTGGTTGAACAGAACGTGGTATTTGCGCCCGGCGTCACGATCGAGAACGATAGCCACATCAGGGCGTTTTCACATCTGGAAGGGTGCCATGTCGCCCGCGGTGCCGTCGTTGGCCCCTATGCGCGTTTGCGTCCGGGGGCCGAACTGGCCGAAAAGGTGAAAGTCGGCAACTTTGTCGAGATCAAGAATGCGGTGCTGGACGAAGGTGCCAAGATCAACCACCTGAGCTATATCGGTGATGCGCATGTCGGTGCGGACACCAACGTGGGTGCAGGCACCGTCACCTGCAACTATGATGGCGTGATGAAGCATCATACCGAGATCGGAGCGCGGGTCTTTATCGGGTCAGACACCATGCTTGTCGCACCGGTGACGGTGGGCGACGATGCCATGACCGGATCGGGATCGGTGATCACGCAGGACGTGCCCGCAGGTGCATTGGCATTGGGGCGTGCGCGGCAAATCAATAAAGTGGGCATGGCCCGCAAATTGTTCGAAATTCTAAAATTTAAAAAACAAAAACGCGATAGAGAGGCATGAAATGTGCGGAATTGTAGGGGTCCTTGGCCGACACGAAGTTGCACCCATCCTGGTCGAAGCGCTCAAACGTCTTGAATACCGCGGCTATGACAGTGCCGGGATCGCCACCATCAATGACGGCGCCCTTGACCGGCGCCGTGCTGTGGGCAAGCTGGTCAACCTCGGCGATCTGCTGGTGCATGAACCGCTGGCCGGCAAATCCGGTATCGGCCACACCCGCTGGGCGACCCACGGCGCGCCAACTCTGACCAACACGCACCCGCACCGTGCGGGCCGCGTCGCCGTCGTCCATAACGGCATCATCGAGAATTACCGCGAATTGCGCGCCGAACTGGCCAAATGCGGCATCACCCACCGGACAGAGACCGACACCGAAACCGTCGCGCTGATGGCGCAACACATGATCGATCAAGGGGCCACACCCGAAGAGGCCGCACATCAGACCATCGCCAAGCTGGAAGGCGCCTATGCGCTGTGCTTTCTCTTCGAGGGCGAAACCGACCTGCTGATCGCCGCCCGCAAAGGCAGCCCGCTGGCCATCGGCCACGGCGACGGCGAGATGTATGTCGGCTCGGACGCGATCGCACTGGCACCGCTCACCGACCGGATCACCTATCTCGAAGAAGGCGATAGCGCCGTCATCACCCGCAAGACACTGACGATCCGCGACGCAAATGGCACGCTGGCCAACCGCGAGATGAAAACGATCCGGATCGACAACGCCCGTGTCGACAAGGCCGGGCACAAGCATTTCATGGCCAAAGAGATTGCCGAGCAACCCACCGTGATCGGCGAGGCGCTCAATTTCTACCTCTCAAACGAGGGCAAGGAAATCCATCTGCCCGGGGACGGAATTGATTTCACGGCGTTGAACCGGCTCACGATGGTCGCCTGCGGCACGGCGTATTATGCGTGCATGACGGCAAAATACTGGTTCGAGCAACTGGCTGGCATGCCGGTCGAGGTCGATATCGCCTCTGAATTCCGCTATCGCCAACCGCCGGTGACAGAAGGCACTGCCGCGCTGTTTGTCAGCCAATCGGGCGAGACCGCAGATACGCTCGCAGCCCTGCGCTACTGCGCGGGCAAGGCGGATCAGATCCTGTCGGTCGTCAACGTCCCCGAAAGCTCAATCGCCCGCGAAAGCGATCTGGCCCTGCCGATCCACGCCGGGGCCGAAATCGGCGTCGCTTCGACCAAGGCATTCACCTGTCAGCTGACCGTGCTGCTGCTGCTGGCGCTGAAGGCTGCGCATATGCGCGGACGGCTCGATGACGATGGCCTGGCCGACATGCTGTCCAAGATGCGCGGGCTGCCCGCAGCATTGAACAATGCCATGGAAATCGAAGGCTCGGTGCAAACCATCGCGCAATCGCTGAGAGATGTGGGCGATGTCCTGTTCCTGGGGCGTGGCCTCATGTACCCTATGGCGCATGAGGGCGCATTGAAGCTGAAGGAAATCAGCTACATACACGCCGAAGCTTATGCATCTGGAGAGCTGAAGCACGGCCCGATCGCGCTGATCGACGAAAAGCTTCCGGTCGTCGTCATGGCGCCGCGCGACGCGCTCTTTGACAAGACTGTTTCGAACATGCAGGAGGTCATCGCTCGCGGCGGCAAAATCATCCTGATCACCGATCAGGCCGGCGCGGACGAGGTCTCAGAAGACGTGTGGCAGACCATCATCATGTCCGAGATCGACCCGGTCCTCAGCCCGATCCTCTATGCGATACCGGTGCAGTTGCTGGCCTATCACACGGCCGTGGCCAAGGGCACGGACGTGGATCAGCCGCGCAACCTGGCCAAATCGGTGACGGTGGAATAACCGCCCTCAGGGCGAGGTCTGGTAGACCCGCAGTTCCGGCAAGCTGGTCAACGGCACGCCCAGCAGGCGCATCGCGGCCAGTGACAGCCGGCTGCCCGCCGTTTTCGGCCCGTCGATCGGGATCAGATCGACCTGAACCGACTTCCCCGTCGCCCCATGCCGGACCCGGCCCTTGCCGGGTTCGCGAACCAGTGGCGTCTTCAGCCAGAAGCCCGGCTCTGCCGGTGCCCCCAGTGACGCAATCGTGACACCCAGATCGCGGCCGCCCGATGCGGCCTGCGCCGCCGCCTTTTCCGCCGCCGATGTGGTATCGAGCGCCTCAGCAGTCTGCGCCGTGCCGCCCGAAAACGTACCAGCAGCGGCCGGTCGCGCCTCTGGCCGCAGGGTTTCGGCAGTTGGCGTATTCGCGGTGACTGGCGCGGATTCTGCCGTCTCGGAACGGCGCAACTGACCGTCCAGCCCCAGCGTGCCGCAACCTGTCGCCAAAAGCACCGCCGTCATGGAAAAAATGTATCTCATGACCCGGAGTTTAGGGGGGGCCCCCGCGCGCTTCAATCCCAAGATCACCCTTGCCCCTACCGGGGCCGAGGACTAGACTCCCGCACATGTCTGCACCCCTCATCGACCCCTTCCATCGCGCCATCAACTACCTGCGCGTTTCGGTCACCGACCGCTGTGATTTCCGCTGCGTCTACTGCATGTCGGAAAACATGACCTTTCTGCCCAAGAAAGAGTTGCTGAGCCTCGAAGAACTGGACCGCATGTGCAGCACCTTCATCGGTATGGGCGTTGAAAAACTGCGGATTACCGGCGGTGAGCCGCTGGTGCGGCGTGATATCATGACGTTTTTCGCCGCGATGACCCGACATCTGGATAGTGGCGCGCTCAAGGAACTGACGCTGACCACCAATGGCAGCCAGTTGGAGCGGTTCGCAGATCAGTTGCACGTCGTCGGAGTCCGCCGGGTCAACGTGTCGCTCGATACGCTGGATGAGAAAAAATTTGCCGACATCACGCGCTGGGGCCGCCTGCCACAGGTTCTGCGCGGAATCGACGCCGCGCAAAAGGCCGGTCTTCGTGTCAAGATCAACGCCGTCGCGCTGAAAGGGTTCAACGAGGACGAGCTTGTCAGCATGACCGAATGGTGCGCGGATCGCGACATCGACCTGACATGGATCGAAGTCATGCCGATGGGCGATATCGGCAACGAGGACCGTCTGGGCCAGTATTGGAAGCTGACCGATCTGCGCGCGCGCCTTGCGGAGCGCTACACCTTGACCGAACTGGCAGAGCGCACCGGCGGCCCTGCCCGCTATGTGCGGCTGGAGGAAACCGGGCAGAAAATCGGTTTCATCACGCCGCTCACGCATAATTTTTGCGAAAGCTGCAATCGCGTGCGGCTGACCTGCACAGGCGAGCTTTACATGTGCCTCGGACAAGAGGACATGGCCGATCTGCGGGCACCGCTACGGAACTTTCCGACCACCACGGCCCCATTGCAGGAAGCCATCCGCAATGCCATTACGCGTAAACCCAAAGGGCATGATTTCGACTATTCCCGTCAAAGCGTCGACGGCCGTGTCACCCGCCACATGAGCCATACAGGCGGCTGATGCGCCAGCCCGCGCCGCCCGGTCTGGTGCGTCTTTATGCGCGGCTCGCAGGGCTGGTCGCACCGTTGGCCTATCGCCGAATTTCCGTCAGACTTCAGGCCCAGGATATTGATCCCAAAAGATTTCCTGAACGTATGGGCCGGGCGACCGCCGCCAGGCCCGACGGTAAATTGCTGTGGTTTCATGCCGCCAGCGTCGGCGAGAGCCTGTCGGTGCTGCGCCTGATCGAGTATATGGGCGAAGAGCAGCCGACGCTGTCGTTCCTGATCACTTCCGGCACCGCCACTTCGGCGCAATTGCTGGCGCGCAGGTTGCCGCCGCGCTGCCAGCATCAGTTCGCCCCGCTGGACAGCCGCAGTGCCGTGCGCCGGTTTCTGGCGCACTGGCGCCCCGATGCGGCGGTGTTCGTCGAAAGCGAGCTGTGGCCGAACATGCTGCGCGAGACGCATCGCACAGGTGTACCGCTGGCGTTGTTGAACGCGCGCATATCCGACCGCTCCGCCCGCCAGTGGAAGCGGTTCGGGCGCACCGCGCGCTATCTGCTTGGCCTCTTTGCAATGATCCATACACAGGATGAGCGCACGACCCGGCATTTTCACGATCTTGGCCTTACCCACGCCGTCACCGGGCAGAACCTGAAATCGGCGTCCGGTCCCCTGCCCTATGACGCAGAGCAACTGCAATCACTCAGGCAAACTCTTGCCGAACGGCCGAACTGGGTGGCCAGTTCGACCCATCCCGGCGAAGAAGAGATCATACTGGACGCGCATGAGGCATTGCTTGCCACGCATCCCGATCTGCTCTTGATCGTGGTGCCGCGCCACCCGGAACGGGGCGACGAAGTGCAGCAACTCATCGAGGCGCGCAACATGACACAGGCCCGGCGCAGCACGGGCGGGGCGCCTGGGCCCGGGGTGCAGGTTTATCTGGCTGACACAATGGGCGAAACAGGGCTTTGGTACGCCATGAGCCCCATCGTGTGCCTAGGCGGATCGTTCACACCGGTGGGCGGGCACAACCCGTATGAGCCCGCCTATGCCGGGGCGGCGGTCCTGCACGGTCCGCTTTATGCCAATTTCGCGGGCGCTTACGCCGAATTTTCCAGCGCGGGTGGTACGGTCGAGATCGCCGACGCCGCAGCGTTGACAGACGAGATCGGCCGCCTGCTAACCCAGCCCGACCAACTGCGCGCCCTTTGCACGCAATCCAGCCGGTTTGCCGCAGCGCAAGAGGATATGCTGGGCACACTGTCCGACACCCTTTCTCGGGCGCTCGGCCTGCGATAGAACCTCCTGGAACCACTGCAAGGGCCAGCCGCGTGCCAGAGCTGATCGTCACCAATTTCAACCGCAATTTCACCGGTGTTTCGGCCACTGCGGCCGGCGTGGTGCGCCAGCAGGCCAGCCGCTACGATCTGGCGCTCGCCGGTCACGCGCTGCCCGGCTGCCCCGACCCTATCTCGCCCGCTGTGGCGCTGCGGCTATCGCGTGCAGTCCCCTCGGGGCGTCCGTTCATCCTCTGGCATGTGCGGCGAAACCCAGAAATGCGCAAGGCGCTCTGGGCGCGCGATGTGCTGCGCCTGCCGGTGCGCATCGTCTTTACCTCTGCGGCCCAGCGGCGGCATTCACTGGTGCCGCGCTGGTTGATTTCGCGCATGGATGCGATCATCGCCACCACTGACCGGGCTGCGGAATTTGTGCCGCATGTGCGCGCGGTTGTGCCGCACGGCGTTGACACGGAACGGTTTTTTCCCGCCGCCGACCGTGACAAGGCTTGGGCTGCAACCGGCTTTCCCGGGGCACGGGGGATTGCCACGATCGGCCGCATCCGCGCCGAGAAGGGCACCGACCGCTTTGTCGCTGCGATGTTACGCCTGCTGCCCGATCAGCCGGACGTGACCGCATTGGTCATCGGACGCGCCGCCACAGCCGACAAGGCGTTTCTGCAAAACCTGAAGGATCAGATCGCAACCGCGGGCTTGTCGGACCGTATCCTTTTTCCCGGCGAAGTCGCCCCCGAGGCGCTGCCTGCGCTGCTGCGCGGCCTCTCGGCCGTGGTGCAATTGCCACGCTACGAAGGCTACGGCATGGCCCCGTTGGAAGGCATGGCCAGCGGCGTGCCGTTCGTCGCCACCGATGCGGGCTATTACCGTAGCTTTGCGGCGCAGGGCCGCACGGGGTTAATCACCACCGACGATGCGCAAGACACCGCTGATGCGCTGCGGATGCTGCTGAGCGACCCCGCACGCCACGCCGCCATGAGCAGCGCTGCGCGCGACGCCGCCGAGATCCATTTCAGCATCCAGCGCGAGGCGGACGGGATCGGCGCGGTTTATGAGGCGATGTGGTCAGAAGGCTGAGTTTCAGACCGGCATGCGCTGTTCGACCAATTCGGCCCACCAGCTGCACCCGGCGGGAATGGCGGCATCGCTGAAATTGTATTCGGGGTTATGCACCATCGCCGTGTCGCCGTTACCGACAAGGATATAGGCCCCCGGGCGTTCCTCCAGCATATAGGCGAAATCCTCGCCCCCCATGACCAGCGGCGCCGCGGCGCAATCGCCGCTGACACGGCGCGCCACGTCGGCAACGAATTCGGTCTGCGCCGGATGGTTCACCATAACCGGATAGTTGCGATCATACCTGACCTCTGCCGTCCCACCCATCGCCTGTGCGGTATGCGCGCAAATAGCTGCAAACCGCGTCTCGGCCAGATCGCGTATCTCGGGGTTGAGCGTACGCACGGTGCCTTTCAACAGCACCGATTGCGGGATGACGTTGAACGCGGTGGAGGAGGAATCGATCGACGTGACCGACACCACGATCTGCTCGGTCGGATCGGCGTTGCGGCTGGAGATGGTCTGTAGCGCCATGACCATCTGGCTGGCCATCACGATGGGATCAATCGTCTCGTGAGGCTTGGCCGCATGGCCACCGCGCCCGTTCAGCGTCACCTCGAACATATCGGTCGCTGCAAAGAACGGGCCGGGCCGGATCGCGAATTGTCCCAACGGGACACCGGGCCAGTTGTGCATTCCATACACTTCCTGAATGCCGAACCGGTCCATCAACCCGTCATCACACATCACCTTGGCGCCGCCACCACCCTCTTCGGCGGGTTGGAAGATGACGACCGCCGTCCCATCGAAATTGCGCGTCTCGCAGAGGTATTTCGCCGCCCCCAGCAGCATCGCAGTGTGACCGTCATGACCGCAGGCATGCATTTTCCCCGGTGTCTTGCTGGCATAATCCAGCCCAGTAGCCTCATGGATCGGCAGAGCGTCCATATCTGCGCGCAGGCCCACCACTTTGCCAGAGGTGGTTTCACGCCCCCGGATGACGCCGACGACCCCGGTGCGACCGATGCCACTGACAACTTCATCGCAGCCGAACGCGCGCAGCTTTTCCTCGACCAGTGCACTGGTGCGGTGTGTGTCGAACATCAGTTCGGGATGCGCGTGGATATCGCGGCGCCATTCGGTGATTTCATCGTGCATTTCTGCAAAGCGATTCTTGACAGGCATAACGCGCTCCTCTGTATCAATTCGGGTCTTTGTTATCCGGTTTGCGGCGACAGAACAAAGTGCTTTGGACCCACCCGACTATACTGCATCGGTAAGTCGGAACCGGACGGGATCTCGGGCCATGCGGCATCCTGCAACGGCCCGCGATTCAGGCGTTTTTCGGGGTCTGGATGCACGACAGCGGCCAACAGCGCACGTGTATAGGCATGGGCCGGACGCTCCAGCACGGCGGGCGTCGGGCCATGTTCCACGATCCGCCCGCGATGCATCACCGCGACCCGGTGCGCAATCCTTGAGACCGTGCCGATGTCATGGCTGATGAACAGAATGCCGAGGCCGAGTTCGCGCTGCAAGCTGCCGAAAAGCTCCAGTATTTCTGCCCGCACCGGTGCATCGAGCGCGGTTACCGCTTCGTCCGCGATCAGCGCCGCCGGATTCAGCGCCAGCGCCCGGGCAATCGCCACACGCTGACGCTGCCCACCGGAAACCTGATGCGGGTAGCGCTGCATCAGGGCCGGATCCAGCTGGACCGCGCAGAACAGCGCATTGACACGGTCCAGCCGTTCGCGCCGCTTGCCTATCCCGTAATTCTGCAAAGGGGCAGCCACTTGGGCGCCCAGCGTCAGACGCGGATCAAGACCGTCCGCCGGATCCTGAAACACCATCTGCAAGCGCGCGCGCCTGTTTCGCAGTGCTGCACCGCGCAACCCGGTCAGTGCCGTGCCTTCCAGCAATACCTCGCCAGCGTCGAAACCTTCCAATTGCATCAGCGCCCGCGCCACCGAGGATTTTCCGCTGCCAGATTCGCCAACCAGCGCCAATGTTTCGCCGCGGTCGATGCTGAAACTGACATCACGCACTGCTTCTGTCCGGCCGGTGATCCGCCGCATCAGACCGCTGCGGCGTGGATAGCCGAGGCTGAGGCCACGCACCTCCAACACAGGTTCTGCCGGGGACAAAGGCGGGGATGGTGTGCTCTGTCCGAGCTGCGCTGCGCGCAACAACCTTTGCGTTTCCGCATGGCGCGGTGCCTGAAAAATCTCGCGCACCGGTCCTTCTTCGACGATGCGCCCGGCGTCGATCACCGCAACCCGGTCGGCGATCTGCGCGACCACGCCCATGTCGTGGGTGATCAGCAGCAAGGCAATGCCGCGCTGGCTGCGCAGACGGTCCAGAAGCGCCAGAATGTCGGCCTGCACGCACACATCAAGCGCGGTCGTCGGCTCGTCGGCAATCAGGATTCGCGGCTCTCCGGCCAGGGCAATCGCGATCATTGCACGCTGGCGCAACCCGCCGGACAATTCATGCGGATACTGGCTCAGATGCATTTCGGGTTCGGGCATCATCACCTCGCGCAGCAATGCCGCCGCCTCGCTGCGGGCCGCGCTGCGTGCCATCCCGCGATGCAGCGCCAGCACTTCGATCAGTTGCGCGCCGATCGTCTTCACTGGGTTCAATGCCGTCGAGGGGTCCTGAAAAATCAGCCCGATCCGCGCGCCGCGCAGCGCACGAAGCTGCGCGGCATCTGCACGGGCCAAATCCACCTGCCCGCCTGATTGATTGAGCAGGATCTGCCCCTCGGTCAGCACTGCCCCGTCATGCCCTTCCAGCCGCAGGGCCACCAGGCTCAAAATGGATTTGCCCGCCCCCGACGCCCCCACGAGGCAGAGCGCCTCGCCGGGGTACAGATCCAGCGACAGTCCGCGCAGGGCCATGACGGGGCCAGCGGCACCGCGGTCAAAGGCAACACTGACGTTGCGCAGGCTCAGAATCGGCGGTGTGGACAAGAAATGCCTCTGGATGATCTCGCGGCGGGCCTTGCACGCTAGTGTCTGCCGCCCGCCGGTGTCAAATCACAAGCCTGCGGCACATGCCCGGTGTGGCTTAAAACTGCGACAAATCGAAAACTGTACCCACAAACGATGCTATGTTTGATTTAACCGTGCAATTGCGATTCATTCGCGCGATACGGATTTTCACACAAAATGTTGGACGCAAAATGACCTTATCCACCACGCTCACGGGAATGGCGCTTGGCACGCTCATGGCGCTGCCGCTCGGCGCCGCCGAACGCGGCGCGGATGGCGAGGTACGAATCCTGTACTGGCAGTCGCCAACGACGCTCAACCCGTATCTGTCGGGTGGGATCAAGGACAACGACGCTGCCAGCCTCATACTGGAACCGCTGGTGCGATATGATCCCACCGGCGAGATGATCCCCTGGCTGGTTGACGAGCTGCCGACGCTGGAAAATGGCGGCGTCAGCGCCGACCAGACCCGTATCACCTGGCGGCTGAAAGACGGGCTGCGCTGGTCTGATGGCACTGCCGTGACCTCTGCCGATCTGCGCTTTAGCTGGCAATATTGCACCGCAGAGGGCGGCGGCTGTGCCCAGGTTGCGAAATTCACGGATGTGGTGGATGTCGAAACGCCCGATCCACGAACCGCCACCGTGGTCTTTTCCAAGCCCAAGCCGTTCCCCTACGGGCCGTTTGTCGGGGCGCAGGCCCCGATTCTGCAGGCCGCGCAATTCGCGGATTGCCTCGGGACGCGCGCCCCCACCTGTACCGAAGCGAACTTTGCGCCCATCGGCACCGGTCCCTACCGCGTCAAGGAATTCCGGCCGGGCGATGTTGTCGTCTACGAGATCAACCCCGAATACCGCGATCCGTGGAAACCCAGCTTTGCCACGGTCACGATCAAGGGTGGCGGCACCGCCGAGGGCGCGGCACGCGCGGTGCTGGAAACGGGCGAGTTCGACTACGCCTGGAACTTGCAACTCAGCCCCGATGTGCTGTTGCGCAAGCAGGCGCGTGGCAAAGGCAAGGTGATCAGCGCTTTCGGCTCGCTGGTCGAGCGGATCGCGGTGAATTTCTCCGATCCCGACCCAAACTTGGGCGCCGCGCGCTCCACGGCGGCGCATCCCAACCCCGTGCTCAGCGATGCGGCCGTCCGGCGGGCCCTTTCGATGGCGCTGGACCGGCGGCTATTGTCCGAGATCGGTTATGGCCCCGCCGGGCGCCCCGCCTGCAATCTGCTCCCCTTCGCCGCCGGTGACACTGACCCCGCCTGCCTGCAACAGGATCTGGAAGGCGCGCGGGCGCTGCTGGATCAGGCGGGTTGGGTGGACAGCGATGGCGACGGCGTGCGGGACAAGGACGGTACCAAATTGCGCCTTGTGTTCCAGACATCCACCAACGCCGTGCGGCAGGATTTTCAGGCGGTGATCAAGGAATGGTGGCGCCAGATCGGCATCGAGACGGAGTTGCGCAACATCGATGCGTCGGTATTTTTCGGCACCGATCCGGGCAGCCCGGACACGATGCAGAGGTTCTATGCCGATGTTCAGATGTTCGCCGGCGCCTATGATGGCACCGATCCCGAGAACTATCTGGCCAGCTGGACCTGCGGCAAGGCCCCGACGCCAGAAAACCAGTGGCAGGGCAGCAATGTCAGCCGCTGGTGTGATCCGGCCTATGACGCGATGGCCGCGAAAATGGCCGTCACCGGCGGAATCGACGCCCGCACCACGCTGGCAAAGGCGATGAGTGACGCTTTGGTGGAGAACGGTGTCGTGCTGCCGCTTGTGGATCGCGGCCGCGTATCTGCGCTTGTCCACGATCTCGGCGGCGTCGCAATCAATGCCTGGGACAGCGAACTGTGGAATATCGCCGACTGGCACCGTATCAAGAACTGACGGGATCGGGCGCGCGCAGCCCAAAAAGCCCGCGCTCCCCGATAGGCGCCCACAATGCTGAACTACACCATCCGCCGCCTGACCATGGCCTTGCCGACATTGCTGGCAATCAGCCTGATCGTGTTCGCCCTGATGGAACTGGCACCCGGCGACCCGATGGCCCGGCTGCCGCTGTCGATTTCGCCCGAAGTCAAGGCGCAGATGCGCGAGGCGCTTGGCCTTGATGCCCCCAGCCATGTGCGCTTTGGCAAATGGCTCTGGCAGCTCGGCGTGGTCGAGCCGTCGGTGTGGATCGACAACTTGTTCGGTACAGCTCTGGCCGAGGGGCAGACCCGGATGATAAGCTGGCAGACCCGTGGCCCGGTGATGGAATTGATCGGCCAGCGCTTGCCGCAGACGCTCTGGGTAGTCGGGCTGGCCTATCTTGTTGGCACGATGCTGGCGCTGCCCATCGGCATCTGGTCGGCCTACCGTCAGTATTCCGCGTTTGACCAGATCGCCACCGGGGTCAGCATCATCGGCTTTGCCGTGCCGCCGTTTTTCTCGGGCGTTTTGCTGATCCTGCTGTTCAGTGTGCATCTGGAATGGCTCCCGTCGGTTTATGACACGACACTGCAGGTCTCTGGCTGGGATAGCTTTACCCAACAGCTGAGGCAGATGGCCCTGCCCGTCGCAGTGCTCAGCCTGCAGACCACAGCGCAGATCAGCCGCTACATGCGCAGTGCCATGCTCGACCATTTGGGGCAGGACTATGTGCGCGCAGCACGCGCACGCGGCGTCAGCGAAGGCGGCATGCTGCTGCGGCATGTGTTGCCGAATGCGCTGGTGCCGGTGGTCAGCGTGATCGCACTGGGACTGCCGCAGATCTTTGCCGGGGCCATCGTGACCGAGCAAATATTTCGTGTGAACGGCGTGGGGCATTTGCTGATCACTTCGATCCAGGCCAACGACCTGCCCACGGTACAGACCATAACCGTGCTTCTGGCGGCGTTGATCGTGGTCAGCAATCTGATCGCTGATCTGGCCTATGGCGCGCTCGACCCGAGGATCCGCTATGACTAACGCGCGCCGCCCTCTCGCCCTGTGGTTCGGGGCCTGGCTGTTAGGGCTCATCGTCCTGAGCACGGCTCTGGGGCCGATGCTCTGGGGGCTGCCTGTCGATCAGATGGACCTCGCCGCGCGCAACCAAGGGCCCAGTGCCGCGCATCCGCTGGGGACCGATCAACTGGGCCGGGATCTGCTGGCGCGGGTGCTGGCGGGCGGGCGCATCTCGCTGGGCGTCGGTGCGCTGGCGATGCTTGTCTCGGTCGCGCTCGGAACGGCGATCGGCGTGCTGGCGGGCATGGTGCGCTGGCTCGATGGGCCGCTCATGCGGCTGACGGATCTTTTCCTGTCGCTGCCACTGCTGCCGCTGGTGCTGATCGCGATCACGCTCTTTCGCGCGCCGCTCAGCGCCGCGTTCGGGCCCGAGACGAGCATTTTCGTGCTTGTCGTGACCGTCATCGGCGCGACCAGTTGGATGCCCACGGCGCGGGTCGTGCGCGGCGAAGTGCTGAGCGTGATGGGGCGCAGCTACGTCATGGCGGCGCGCAGCACCGGCACAAGGGGTGTGACCATCGCCACCCGCCATGTGCTGCCCAACACGCGCTCGGCCATCATCGTCTCGGCCACGCTCAGCGTCGCGGCGGCGATCATCACCGAAAGCACCCTCAGCTTTCTCGGCTTGGGCTTCCCGCCCGATTTCGCCACTTGGGGGCGGCTGCTTTTTGACGGCACCGCTTATCTAAGCGATTACCCCGGCCGCGCACTCTGGCCCGGGGCCCTGATATCCCTGTCGGTGCTGGCCATCGTCTATGTCGGCGACGGCCTGCGCGACCGTGGCGATCCGCGGAATTTGCGATAGCGCCAAAGCGCCTCGAACTGTCTTCATGCCTCGATTAAATCTCGAAGCGCTTTAATGCACCGATTTGCGAATCCGCGAGATCACCCACCAGACCACACCAATCACCGGCAGCGTGACAGCAGCGGTCACCACGCCACCGCTGACCCCGAGTTTCGCGGCAACCGGATAGAGCAGATACCCCGTCAGGGAGACTGCATAATAGCTGATCGCGACAACGCTGAGCCCCTCAACCGTGCGCTGCAGGCGTAGCTGCGCATCGGCGCGCCGGTCCATACTCTCCAGCAGCGCCTGGTTCTGCGCACTACGCTCCACGTCGACACGTGTACGCAGCAGGTCACCGGCCCGCATCGCACGATCCGCCATCGCACCAAGCCTCTGTTCGGTCGCCTCGATGGTTCGCATCGCGGGGGCGTAGCGACGCATCATGAATTCGGCAAAGGTCTGGCGGCCTTCGAACCGCTCTTCGCGCAGCACCTCGATGCGCTGGTGAACGATCCGCTGATAGGCCGCCGTCGCAGAAAACCGAAACGAGGATTCCGCCACCATCGCTTCCAGTTCGGCCGAGACGACGAGCAGAGCCTTCAGCGTATCCTCGGCAGGCTGGTCGGCCGCACTCATTTCCGCGATGAGGCGGGTCAGTTCCGTGTCAATCTCGGCCATGCGTGCCGACATGCCGCGCACCCGCGCGAACCCCAGCATCGAGATGGATTTGTAAGTCTCGATCTCGCACAGACGCTGCACGATCCGGCCCAACCGCCGCGGCCCCGTGCCAGGCGATGCACTGACGGCAAAGCGGGTGTGGCCCGCCGGATCGATCCGGAAATCCCCCGCCACGACCGCGGCATCATCAAGCACCCGTGCCACCGCGAGGCTCTCGGCGACAAAACAATCCTCGTTCTGGGCCCGCAACACGGCGTCCTCGGGCCGCTCGGCCAGACGGATGATCGCAGAGGTGATCCGCGCGCCCGGCGCCCGTTCAAGCCAGTCGGCAGGAAAGACATCGAATTCCGACGGGTCAAACGCGCGATCAGAGATGCCGTCGCGAAAGATGGTGTAGGTCACGAACTCAGTATGGCTTTCCCATTTCAGCCGGTTCCGGCCGATTTCGCCGGAATAGTGATTCGCATCGGGACGCGGGTGCGGTGCGCCGAACCGGTCGAGCAGGTCAATCAGGTGCGCCCGGTCGGCATCCAGATCTCGCGCGGCAGCGCCCTCGGTGCGCTTGATCGCCAGGTAGACGGCAGTTGCAGGTGCGCTGAGCGACGGAAACGGCCGCGCGTGCAACTCGTTCGACAATTGATAACGCAATGGATGGTCTTCGATGGGCGGCACGGGGCGGGCTCCTGGCAATTTGCGCTCAATCTACTCAAGTTGCACCAAAAGGAAATGGATTATATCGTCACATCAATGACTTAACGGTAGACAGCGGCATACCGAACCACCGGCTGGGCAGATTGTACAAAAAAAGGGCAGCCCAAGGGCTGCCCGATTTCATCTGGTCTTGGCTTGCTTGGCCCTGCCTTACTCAGTCGAGTTTTGGGAGCAGGCTCGTGATGCTGTCCTTGGCGTCGCCGTAGAACATGCGGGTGTTTTCCTTGTAGAACAGCGGGTTCTCGAT